>JAKLIX010000003.1 GCA_022709385.1 Bacteroidota bacterium
TTTGCCGGATATGGATCATCATCCTTTCCGAGTCAATGTCCTTAATCTCCAGGCGGCTGACTTCCCGGGCGCGAAGCCCTGCGGAGTACATTAATGACAATAAGATACGGTGTTTGAGAAGTTCCGGAGCTTTAAACAAGGCTTTACATTCAGACCGGTTCAGTACCATGGGTAATTTTTTTTCCCGTTTGATGGGGGGAAGCTTGACGGCTTTATCATTCATTCCCAGGAGTCTGTAGCAATATCGCAATCCGTACACGGAGAACTTGAAATCACTCAGCGAGGGAACCCTGGACTTTCTGGCCAGGGAAACAAGGTAACGGTTAATTTCCTTTTCGGAGATGTGTTGCGGCAGTTTACCGAAATGCAGACTTACCTGTGCCAGCTTTCGTCCGTAGTTGTTCAGGGTGCTGGAAGAATGACCCGAAAGAGTGATCTTATCCTGAAGTTCTTCCCACAGATTGCTGAAGCCATGGATCTCATGACAAGCTTATTCCACAATAGTGAACGACTTTTTTCTTAATTTTGCTTGTGCTTTCATAGTAAAGGGTTTAATGGTAAATACTCCTTTATACTATGATTTAAGAAAAAAGCTATCCCGTCCCTCCCGGTTCTGCCGGGCGGGCGGGATTTAGTGCAACAAAGGCTATATGCCATAAGGGTTTCAGTGGGTATTCAAGCGTTGTAGCCCGCTCAAACTTTTGTGTCGGCGGATAGGAACGAAGCCCGCAATCCCCAACGTTTCACACACGCAAACGTTACTGTGCATTAAAATAGCATCCAAAAAAAATTGGTCATTCGAGAAAAGCCTAAAATGAACAATTCATCGATAGAGATTTATAAGCTTGAGGGAGGAAATACTGAAATATCAGTTATGCTGGATGGTGATACTGTTTGGTTGAGTTTAAATCAACTCAAAGATCTCTTTCAGCGTGATAAATCGGTAATATCCAGGCATATAAATAACATTTTTAAAGAAGGCGAACTGAAAAGGGGTGCAACTGTTGCAAATTTTGCAACAGTTCAAACTGAAGGGGGAAGAAAAATTTCAAGGAGTATCGAATATTTTAACCTTGATGTTATTATTTCACTTGGTTACCGGATTAAGTCGCAAAGGGGAACCGATTTTAGAATATGGGCCAACGGGGTTTTAAAAGATTATCTTATAAGAGGATATTCAATCAATGAAAAACGATTGACTCAACAAAATGAACAACTTAAGGAGCTTCAGAGATCGGTTAAGATACTTGGTGAGGTATTAAATCAAAAGATTCTGTCGGACAGCGAGAGTATTGGATTATTGCAAATAATAGCCGATTACGCTTATGCGCTGGATCTTCTGGATCAATATGATTATCAGAGTCTACAAATCCAGGATACTTCCGGGAAAGAAACTTATCAATTGCATTATGAAGAGGCCATTCGCCAGATTCAATTGGTACGTCAAAAATATGGGAACAGCGAATTGTTTGGAAGGGAGAAAGATAAGTCATTTAGGAGTTCGATATCCACAATTTACCAAACGTTTGACGGGAAAGACCTCTATCCCAGCATTGAAGAAAAGGCTGCAAATCTTTTGTACTTGATCACTAAGAATCATTCTTTTGTAGACGGCAATAAGCGTATAGCAGCGTTTCTATTTTTATTTTTTCTTGAACGGAACGAAATCTTGTATGATGATTGGGGTAAAAAACGGATTGCTGATAATGCATTAGTCGCGCTAACTTTAATGATTGCGGTCAGCATGCCCGAAGAAAAAGAAACAATAGTAAAAGTTATCGTTAATTTGATTAACAAGAGTAACAATAAGTAAGGCTTCGTGTGGTCATGCCTCATGACCCAACATGAAGCCGTGTTGCACAGCCTGTCCCGAGAATTCGGGAAAAGCCCGCCAGTACTGATTTGATTATGGGGATTAAGGAAAAAAAGAAGCTTGATTAACGAAAATTATAAACCCGTTCTTTGAAATTCTGATGTGGAACAAGCCTGAAAAGGAAGATTGAGATAGCATGAAAGTGACTTTCGGAGCAGTGAAAAACCGAGTCACCTGAGATAATGGTAATACGGTTCCGGGTCCGGTCTATGGACTTCAAAGTGATCATTTTCCCTTTGCCACAGTGAGGACAAAGGTCGGGGTCATAGTTGAGCCGGGTTCTGCAGATCTCTTTCCAGTCTCTGGACCCTGTTTCTTTGATGATCATCCCAAGAGTCAGCTGCAACTGTTGCAGGTTGTTTTTCCGGGTGGAAGAAAGAATACCGAAGTAACGGATACGAACAAAGCCTTTGGGAAGGATATGCTGAGAGAACCTGCGCAGGAACTCCCTGCCTTCAAGATGCATGATTTTCTGTTTGTTATCACGGTAATCCAGCCAACGGTAGCTGACGCCTTTGTTAACAATTCCCAGGATACGGTGATTGCTTATGGCAACTTTGTGAGAATACCGGCCGAGGTATTCCACGATGGCTTCAGGTCCGGCAAAGGGCTCTTTGGTGTACACCACCCAGTTGTTTTTGTATAGTTCCCGTTTCAGGTTCGGATCAACAGGCATCTGCAGTTGCAGCCTTTCCATGAACTTGCCTCTGAAAACGGCTGAAAGTTGTTCAACCGGGAATAAGTATACTTTGCCGTTCTTTGAAATGTTCACCTGTTTCCAGTTCCCGGTAACAGAAATACCACCACCGGGAACAATACAATGAAGATGCGGATGGAGCGACAGATTTTGCCCCCAGGTATGCAATACTGCAGTCATTCCTGATTCAGCCTGCAATTTGGTCAGGAAAAATTGAGCCATCGTATCCCATGCCGAGCGGAAAAGCAGGTTGTACCTTACCGGCGGGTTCAACAGGAACAAGCGGTTCAGCTTGTCAGGGACAGTAAATACCACATGGAAATAGTTCACCGGGAGCAATTGCTGGTTGCGGTCAGCTATCCATGCTTCACGTTGGGTATTCTGGCATTTGGGACAGTGTCGGTTCCGGCAGCTGTTATAAGATATCCTGATATGTCCGCACTCTTCACAACAGTCAACATGGCCTCCCAGGGCTGAAGTACGACAGAGTTTTATGGCATTAAGAACCCGCTGGACATACGTATTGGGCTTAAAGGACTCTGAATAACTGTTACCGAAACGTTCAATGACCTCAGCCAGCTCAAAGGCCGGCTTCACTTTCAGGAGTAAAGCTTGTCAAACGGACTGAACACATTGCTCCGGTTGGGTTTGGCAACGTGCAGGTATACCAGTGTAGTTTCTATACGTTCGTGACCCAGGAGTTCTTTGATCGTTACAATATCCATACCCTGTTCCAACAGATGGGTTGCATAGCTGTGCCGCAAGGTATACTCATACTTGACAGGTTTGCGAATGCAAAGCTGTTTAGTATGAGTAATGCCGTACACCGCTGGAATGTTTATTTTTCGCAATCCCATTCCGTGTCGGTATATGAAGGGTGATTCCTTTCTGCAGTTTACATTTTTTAACGGCTTCGCGCAAAGCCCATTGCATCCCCCGGACACTCAATGGTGTACCCGGTTCATTACCGTTAAACAGGTACTGTACCGGCTGGCAGGCATGATAATACTTTCTCAGTCCTTCAAGGATGAGTGGGGAAAGAGGCACGTAGCGGTCCTTGTTGTATTTGCTTTGCCGGATATGGATCATCATCCTTTCCGAGTCAATGTCCTTAATCTCCAGGCGGCTGACTTCCCGGGCGCGAAGCCCTGCGGAGTACATTAATGACAATAAGATACGGTGTTTGAGAAGTTCCGGGGCTTTAAACAAGGCTTTACATTCAGACCGGTTCAGTACCACGGGTAATTTCTTCTCCCGTTTGATCGAAGGCAGGCGGACAGCTTTGTCACTCATGCCCAGAAGCCGGTAGCAATATCGCAATCCGTACACGGAGAACTTGAAATCACTCAGCGAGGGAACCCTGGACTTTCTGGCCAGGGAAACAAGGTAACGGTTTACTTCCTTTTCCGTAATATGCTGGGGAAGTTTACCAAAATGAAGACTCAGCTGGGCCAGCTTTCGTCCGTAGTTGTTCAGGGTGCTGGAAGAATGACCCGAAAGAGTGATCTTATCCTGAAGTTCTTCCCACAGCTTGCTGAAGCCATGGACCTGATGACATGCCTGTTCCACAATAGTGAACGACTTTTTTCTTAGCTTTGATTGTGTTTTTCATAATATAAGGTTTTAGGGATAATCTCTTATACTATGTTTTCATAAAAAAAGCTATCCCGCCTGGCCCGTTCTTCGGGCTCCGGCGGGATTTAGTGCAACAAACGCTAAACCCCATGTGGGCGTACTCCACGTGACAAACAATAAACAAAAATAAATAAACTAACACTCGCTGGCCAATTGACGTCGATGCCCACACGGGGTTTAGCGTCAAACGTTATAGCCAATGGTAAGCAGACCAAAATCAAAATGAAGCAACTAGCAATAAAATTCATTATGCCTCTTACTATCATTTCATTTGTGGTGGTTACCAAATGGTGGTATATATTGCCTGTTGATGCCAGACAAACATTTTATTGGGGTTTCCCTTTTGCTTTTGTTGGTGAAGGTTGGCAAACATCAGGAGCTTTACAATTCTTCTTGCTTGAAGGATTGGCTGATATATTAATCAATTTTTCTTTTTGGTTTTTATTGACTTATACTTTATTGCGTCTGTCAATTATTAAACGGATACCAAAATTAGTTTCTGGTATACTATGGTCAATCGGATTCTTTTTGATTATTACTGTGGGAATAGTTATTTTTAATTCTTATCCAACTATAAATCTGAAAAGAGACTATGAATGGAAAATAATTAATTCAGGTTACAAATTTATTTGGCAGAGCACACCCACCCAAGATGAAGAATAAAACTTTCGATAAATTTGATAAAATTATTGAAAACTAATGCTTTACATGTCATGAGAGGATGTCATTTAGTAAATTCTGTTATACTTAAGACAAACCTTCTGTTGCTTAGTTTGATATTTTATGTTATGCCTGTATTGGGCCAAGACTATCAAATTAAGTTCTTTGCTTATCCTGAGCAAAGCGAAAAATATTCATATTCGGTAAAAGATAACCAATGGAAATATGAACGGGTGCCCAATGAACATTTCTATGTTTTTTTTGAAAAGCAACAAGAATACGAAGCAAGCTACGGGTATTCTGCAGAAAAACTTATTTCTAAGTATCCCTTTGAGTTTAAATCACGAGACTTCGGTATCATTTCGAGTTATCCTTTATATGCCCACGCTTTTAGCTTAAGTGAAGAAACCTACGAGCGACTAAAACCGGATTCATTGGTTTATTTTTTCAACTCTTTCAGGGAAAGCATCACTTATGCTAATGAAATTTTAACGGCTTTAGGAAAGAACAAGCCTGATATAGCGGACAGCAACATTACGCCAACGGAATATGTTAAAGAAATCATTCGTTTGAACACCCTTCGTTACAATCCATTTACTGACCCACGAGATGGACAAATTTACAATACCATAAAAATAGGCAACCAAATTTGGATGGCTGAAAATTTAAGATTCATGCCAGATAGTTTTAGGATCACGTCTTTTAAAAGCGAAACTTATGGGCACTTTTACGACCACCAAACTGCCTTATGTGCATGCCCACCAGGGTGGCATTTATCTGGCAAGGAAGAATGGGATACTTTAATAGCCATTGCCGGTGGTGCAGAAAAAGCAGCGTTGAATTTAAAATCGGCTGACTTTTGGTTGTATCCTGAAACTTTCCCAATATCGGTTTCAACTGATAGCCTTGGTTTCAGAGTTTTACCTGCTGGTTTTCCGCCATATTTCAAAAATGGACATACAATGTTCTGGACATCTTCTCAGCTTTATGCAGGTTACATTTGGGTGGTTACTTTCACTTATTACCATAAAGAAGTCCTACTAAAAACTACTATTAATTACGAAGGGCTGAATCGGGGACATTCAGTGCGTTGTGTGAAAGATAATTAATGAAAGAATTAAGAAAAAATAATTCCTTGAAATATGAGTGAAATTCGATTGTATTATTTTGAAAACATAAAAACAACCACTGGCTACACGGGTTTTACTTCAGGCTGGGTGACAATATAATCTTTTAAAGTTTAAAAGATGAGCAAGACCATACTTTACATAGCGACTTCACTTGACGGTAAAATTGCCCGAATGGACGGCAGTTTAGACTGGTTGTATGCCTTACCAAACCCTAATCATATTGACTACGGTTACGAACAATTTTTAAGCACTATCGGCGCAACTATAATGGGCAAGAATACTTACAAGGAAATACTTGGCTTTGGAGTGGATTGGCCATACGCTGGTTTGAAGTCTTACGTGGTGACAACTGACAAAGCTTTCAAATCAACCACCCCTGACACATTTATCGTTTCGAATAACTTAAAAGATCTTGTAAATGACTTGAAGAAAAGAAATAAAAAGGATATTTGGCTCATTGGCGGTGGACAGCTCATTGCATCATTCCTTGACAACGACCTATTGGATAGCATGATTTTGACACTAATTCCGACCACAATTGGAGAAGGTATTCGGCTGTTTCAAGACATTTCAAAAGAAACAACCTGGACTTTGAAAAGTGTTGAAAGATTTGAAACAGGAGTTGTAAATTTAACCTATGACAGGAAATAGAAAAACTTGACGTATCGTTTGGCGGTAAACATTATATGGGTCTTCTGCATATGATAAACGGTAAATATAAAAATGAACAAACACGCGCTGGCCAAGGGACGTCAAATGCCCACACGGCATTTCAGCCAGGCGTTATGTGGCAACAAATAAAGCAAGACTGTAAATAGCTTTGCATTCACAAACCTGTCAAGGATGAGTATAAATTCAAACTGACCGAGATGAAAAACAGAAAAACACGTCAATTGATTCATGGACTAATTTTAGCCTTTGGACTTGTTCTTATGATTGGTGGGATTATAACCGGCAAACATGGTGCAACGGTTGGCGGGATAATTGTTTCCGGAGTGAATGTCCAACAATGGATACAATTGAATAAAAAAGATAATAATGATTAATTCTAATAAGATTAGTTGACTGGTTTTTGGGCTTATGGGAGCAATATCAAAAAATTGACTTTCTTCTATACCGAAAGAACACAGGAATGCGAAAAATGTGTTTCCAGCCTCCTCGGTATAAAGAATCTTACTGAAAATTGCTTTGCATTTTCAGTAAGATTCAATATTAAGGAAGAAAGAATCAAAGAAAAGTTAACAAACTGCATTTAAGCATGATAGACAAAAACAGGATATTCATTATAGACAACAAAAGAATAGCATTCTTTTTGATATTTGTTTTTACGTTTTTCCTAACTGAGATTGGCAGAAGAATATACAGGCCATACATTTATTCAAATGACATTTTTGATTACTGGATTGCAGACACAATAGGAAACTTAACCGGAACGATTGCGATAATTTTCTTTGAATTATCTATTATTAACCCAAAACGCAGACTGGGAAGGATTCTTATCTTTCTTATCACTCCTGGTTTGATAGTTTATGAACTTCTTCAATATTTCTCGCCAAGAAGCATTCTGGATTGGAGGGATATGATTGCAACATTAATTGCCGGATTGATATCTTGGGGTATTTATGAATTTCTATTTAAGAAATTAAAGGAGAATCAAATAACGCCACATAACAGCACCCATGCCCAATAGCGTATGAAAGAGCAACTTGAAACAGCAGCGCCACGCAGATAAAATGTTGCGGGTGATCGTGATAAAGCCCGCATGACGGACACTTGGCGTGGCTGCGGAACGTTATAGGACATTTATACCGAAAGAACGCAGGAATGCGAAAAAAGTGTTCCAAGAGTCATCGGTATAACTGAATATAAGCGAAAATTGCTTCGCATTTTCACTAAGATTCAGTATAAAAAATGAAGACAAGCCTGACGATATACATACTAGCCTTAACCATTGGACTCTTAAGTTGCAACAATCACCCAGAAAAGTGGATAATGAAGAAACTGCTACTTTTTTGTCTGTTAATGCTTATTGCAGTATCACAGATCTGTGCACAACAAATTAATCCGGAAAGGCCAGTCCATTAAACGCAAATGGTAATACATCATCCTGAACCCCCAGCTCTTGTGTAGCTCAGCCAGGTTTGCCAGATGGTCAACAATCTCTCCGTCATTGTTTGGTTGAGGTTCATAATAAAACACGCTCTGGCTGATTGAAAACAGCACACAGGCCTGCCGAATGCTCATCTTGTGCTGGTGATGAGCATAGGTGACAAGTTCTCGCTTCTCGGCAGGCCTCAGAGTTTTTTTTCGATGACATCGGTTAAAACGGTGATCTTCAATGACTGCTCTGCCACAATCCGCTTGTATTGTGCCAACTCCCCCTCAAGTTCTTTATGACCGCTTCTGTTTTTGAGGGAGCTTTCAAAGCTTTGTCGCTTCCATACTTGATTACCAGGCTGTTGAATTTTTCTCTGGGTAGATGTCTCACTAGTTGACTAAAAAGAGTTATCTTTACCATGGCTGGTTGGTTTATGTTCCGGAAAACATAAAGGTACCGCCAATCGTGGTACCTCAACCAGCCACTTTTTTTTTAATTTATTTTGGACGGATGTGATATAGTTTTAAAATTATTCACACATAAATATTAATAAACATGAGAAAAATGATCTTTTTATTAGGTATTGCTATTTTAATTACATCATGCAAAAAGGATGATGACGACAATAAACCTGACAGTAATAGTATAGTTGGAACATGGGAATTAGTAGATTATGGCGGAATCTCATGGTATAATGATACAAAATTCTGGATATTCACATCAGACAATCAGTTTTACCAATTAGAAGAAGACAATCTGGGCTTTAGAGATTTATTAAATGACTCATATCAAGTTGTTCAAAATTCCATATTATTCGATGGGGATGATGCTTACAATTTTTCAATTAATAATAATACCATAACATTTATAGACGAGGATGGAGCGCATTTAATATTTGAGAAATCGGGTAATATAAATCCTAATGATTGGGTTCAAGAAATAAATGTCGGAAATGTCGTTTTTGTAGTTTCTGGCTCTAACCATTCCGGAATCTGCTGGACTGGTCAGACACTATGGTGTAGCTTTACGCATTTTAATGCTGGAGATGCCCTTGCTGAAATCGACATATACAACTCTGGTTTCATAACTCAAATATTGGCCTTTCAGGTAGGCCCTCTCGGGTTTAGTAATAATTATATGCTCAGAGGAATAGACGGGAAAATTGTGCTGCATAATCCATCCTCGGGTGTTGTTGAGAATGAGATTAGTCTACCAAATTATAGTTATTTCCGAGGTGTCTGTTATGATGGAAATAATATTTGGTTTGTCGCCAATAATGGACAAGCATCTCAACTTGTTGAAACTGACTTTAATGGTTCAATTATAACAACCATTGAAAATTTTAAAAGTGTCACAGACATCACTTATTACAATGGTTATTTGTGGATATTGTACTACGATCTGTTGTTTAAATTTGATACAACTAATCTAAAAGCTGTTAAAACATACAGACTTATCGGATTAGGCATGCTTAGTAACGGATTTACTGACGGGATTGAATTTATAAATGATACTTTATGGATTATGAATGGTGAAGGCGGCTTTTATAATGTGGCATTGAATTAAAGCAACTTTATTTACCACGGCCTCAGAATGCATGGCAGGTATACCGACACGGAATGAGTTTGCGAAAAAAATACGATCAAGGGGTGTACGGCATTACTCATACTAAACAGCTTTTCATTCGCAAACCTGTCAAGTATGAGTATAATTAGAAAATTTATACTGCAAGTAGCCTTATTCCAGGTTGCAAAATTTGCATTTCAAAGTCTACCGCGCATCATTTGCGTAAGCAAAGCTGTTTATAATGACACATTGTGGGTCTGTAGTAAAAGGTCATTAGAGCAGTGTAAGGTATTAATGCTTCTCAACAACACTGTTTCACACTGCTGTCAAAAACCTTCAAGTCTGAGTAATGCCGTACATACGACATATTTGCTGAAGCGTAATTGCCTGTTCCACAATGGTAAAACCTGTTTTCTTTCTCATAATCAAAATTTTTAAGGTGAATAAATTCCGAAGTATCGGAAGAATCGGGTATATTTGCTTATACACCGACACGGAATGAGTTTGCGAGAAAATTTCTATCCAGGGGTGTACGGCATTACTCATACTAAACAGCTTTGCATTCGCAAACCTGTCAAGTATGAGTATACTTACCCGCGAATGCGGGATTTAGTTCAATACGGTATATACAACCTTAAAAACAGAATACTGTTCAATAAATATATAATAAATTAAAACAATTCATTATGAAAAGCAACTTAGTAGCAGTTATCGTTCTGATGTTTTTTTTGGGAGGTATTTTGACAATTAGTTCGTGTAAAAAGGATGAGCAGGCTGCAGGGACAGACAAAGAATTATATGAAATGGCTAAAGCAACAAGCGGTTTTACCTGGTTCAAGCATTCAAGTTCCTTATTAAACACAAGTTCAGGAAGCGGACACCCTCAAGCATTTCTGAGGACGCGTTATAACGCTGTTGCGGCTACAATGCTGGATTCAAGCGGTAAAATAATGACTGGCGCGACATTTCCGGAAGGTTCATTGATTGTTAAGGAATTGTTTGACAACGCCACCACACTTGGACGATATGCAATGCTCTATAAAAATCCCGGGAGTTCAGACGCAGACGCGAAGGGATGGGTATGGGGTTATATTAACGCGGACGGGAGTGTTGCCGAACCTGCTTCAAATAAAGGAAGCGCTTGTATAAGCTGTCATTCTCAGGCTGGCAATATTGACTACATGTTAATGAATAAATATTTCCCATAATATGCGTTACATAAATATATATAGACATGGAATGGGTTTGCGAATTGTTTTTTCCCAGGGGCATACCACATAATTTTTACTCACCGTTTGGCATGAGCAATCATATCATTTATCAGTATTACAATATTATGCATTGAAATATGACTGCAACATGCAGAAAACTAATAGTTTTGGTTATGGTTTCTTTATTCCTTACCTCTTGTGAAAAAGAAACATTTATTGACTATTACATTGACAACCAGTCTTCTTTCCCGGTAATAATAGACGGAACGGATATAATTCACTCGACATCCTTAGACCAAATTATTGCTGTAAATGAGCAAAGAAGAATTGCAAATTGGTCAAAACGTGGTATTCAGACAGACTTATTTGAACCAGCAACAATGTTTGGTAATGATATGGTAATTGCTAATGCTAATGGCGACACGCTTCGAAAAGACTATAAAGTATTGTCCAATTGGCAATCCAGTGTGGATGACCAGAGAAAAACTGCCTCACACGAATATATTTTAATCATCACAGATGCTGACTTTTAAACGGGAATTTCCAAACAATGACTTGGAGTGAGTTTGTGAATACATGCACTACAAGGGTGTACGGCAATGCTTGCTCATACTGCACAAAACAGCTTTCGCCAACCTTTCACGGATGCGTATAAACAACCGGAGAAGAGAGCGCTTCTTTTTCCGGGCACGTTCGCAGCGGTAAATCAAACTATCCGTTACCTGAATTGTTATTATTGGTAAACAGGGTCACAGGGGTAAGACAGTTGAAAGCATTACCTTTGTGCCGTCATATCTTATCAGGGAGCATCAAGTGGAAAAAGAACAGCACGATATCCTGTCGGAAGTAACCTCCGGTGATTACAAATACGGTTTTGTGACCGACATTGAAATGGAGA
The DNA here is from genome assembly GCA_022709385.1 of Bacteroidota bacterium. Classification (GTDB taxonomy): domain Bacteria; phylum Bacteroidota; class Bacteroidia; order Bacteroidales; family CAIXZF01; genus JAKLIX01. The sequence continues at coordinate 11,769 of JAKLIX010000003.1, forward strand.
CTGCCCCCAAAGGGCTAAATGAGGACATCATCCGCTTCATTTCCTCCAAAAAGAACGAGCCGGCATGGATGCTTGAATACCGTCTGAAATCCTACCGCAAATGGCTGGAGATGACGCCCCCGGGCTGGGCGCATCTGAAAATTAATGATATTGATTATCAGGACATTATTTACTATGCAGCGCCAAAACCCAAAAAGGAGCTTCAAAGCCTGGATGAGGTTGATCCGGAGTTACTCCGGACTTTTGAGAAGCTCGGCATCTCGCTTGAGGAGCAGAAGCGGCTGAGCGGGGTTGCGGTGGATGCGGTGATCGACAGTGTTTCGGTGAAAACGACCTTCAGTGAAACCCTGGCGGGGCTTGGGATCATCTTCTGTTCATTCAGCGAGGCCGTGCAGAAGCATCCGGAGCTGGTGAAGCAGTACATGGGCATGGCGGTACCTTACGGGGATAATTACTTTGCCGCCCTGAATTCGGCCGTATTCAGCGACGGTTCGTTTTGTTACATACCGAAAGGGGTTCGTTGTCCGATTGAGCTGTCGACCTATTTCAGGATCAATGCGGCCGGTACCGGGCAGTTTGAGAGGACTCTCATTGTGGCGGATGAAGGCAGTTATGTAAGTTATATGGAAGGATGTACGGCACCCATGCGGGATGAAAACCAGCTTCATGCGGCCGTGGTAGAGATCCTTGCCATGAAGGATGCCGAAGTCAAGTATTCGACTGTTCAGAACTGGTATCCAGGCAATAAGAAGGGAGAAGGCGGGATCTACAACTTTGTGACCAAGCGGGGGATATGCAAAGGGAACAACTCCAAAATATCCTGGACCCAGGTAGAAACAGGATCTGCGATTACCTGGAAATATCCTTCCGTGGTGTTACTGGGCGACCATACCACCGGGGAGTTTTATTCGGTTGCGGTTACCAATCATCATCAGCAGGCGGATACCGGTACCAAGATGATCCACCTGGGCAAGCATACGAAAAGCACCATCATCTCCAAGGGGATATCTGCAGGACTCAGCAACAATTCGTACCGGGGGCTGGTAAGAATGGGGAAGAAGGCAGAACAGTCGCGGAATTTCTCACAGTGCGATTCTCTGCTGCTGGGGGATCAATGCGGTGCGCACACATTCCCCTATATTAAGGTTGAGAATAAAAGCAGCATCGTAGAGCATGAGGCCACCACCTCGAAGATATCGGACGAACAATTATTTTACTGCATGCAGCGGGGAATAGGGACAGAATCTGCCATAGGTTTGATTGTGAACGGTTATGCCAAAGAGGTGCTGAACAAATTGCCGATGGAGTTTGCCGTGGAAGCGCAGAAATTATTATCTGTCAGTCTTGAAGGCAGTGTCGGCTGAGGTGTGGTGTCTGATTAATAGAATGATGTGGAATACTAAATAACTTAAGATGCTTTCGATCAAGAATTTACATGTTTCTGTCCATCATAAGGAGATCATCAGAGGATTGAGTCTCGAAGTGAATGCGGGTGAGGTACATGCCATCATGGGTCCGAACGGCACCGGCAAGAGCACGCTTGCGGCGGTGATCGCCGGCAAGGAGGTTTTTGAGGTTACTTCGGGGGAGATCATTTACAAGTCGCGGAATTTGCTTGAAATGGCCGTGGAGGAGCGTGCCAGCGAGGGGATATTCCTGGGATTCCAGTATCCGGTAGAGATACCAGGGGTGAGCATGACCAATTTCATGAAGACTGCGGTGAATGAACAGCGGAAGTATAAAGGGCTGGATCCGTTGACTGCTTCCGAGTTTCTTGCGTTGATGGAGGCCAAGAAAAAACTGGTTGACATACAGTCGAAGCTCACCAATCGTTCGGTGAACGAAGGTTTTTCGGGTGGTGAGAAGAAGAAGAACGAGATTTTTCAGATGGCGATGCTTGAACCGACGCTGGCGATTCTTGACGAGACCGATTCGGGGCTTGATATTGACGCGCTGAAGGTTGTGGCCAACGGGGTAAATGCCCTGCGCAGGCCCGACAATGCCTTTATCGTGATCACCCATTACCAGCGTTTGCTTGATTACATTGTACCGGATGTGGTGCATGTGTTGTATGAGGGTCGCATCGTGAAGACCGGGGGCAAGGAACTGGCGCTGGAACTGGAAGAAAAGGGTTATGAATGGCTGAAAGAAAGCAATTCTTAGGAGGTTGAGAAATGAAAAACGGTTTTACAAACGGTATTGTCCGGCTCAGGGAGAAACTGGAGGCAGCGTGTTCCGAGGTGCTTGCCCGGTCTGATGATGACAATGGTTTTATAAGGAAAGAGCGGGAGCGGGCGATGGCATCGTTTAAGCGTCTGGGTTTTCCGACCCAGGCCATGGAAGCATGGCGGAGCACCGATCTTACGGCTACCCTTGCCCAGGATTACCGGATTTTTACTGAAGCTCCGGAGACGGGCCAGGATATCGGCCAGATTTTTCAGTGTGACATTCATCATCTTGACACCGATCTTGTTACCCTGCTGAACGGGTGGTACGTAGATCACGGGCAGGCCATCCGGCAACTATCCTGCGGCACGGTGGTCGGGAGCCTGGCTGCAGCCAGGCTTGCCTATCCGGCCTTGTTTGAGGCTCATTACGGCAGGCAGGCCGATGTCGCGGCGGGAGGTCTGAACGCCATCAACGGGGCTTTTGCCCTCGACGGCGTATTTGTATATGTACCCGATGGTGTTACTGCCGGCAAGACGGTTCAGATCGTCAACATCATCAATTCAGATGAGAATATCATGATCCAGCCCAGGAACCTGGTGATTCTGGGCAAGGGGTCGAAGCTGCAGCTGGTGCATTGTGATCACAGTGTGAGGCATAAGCGCAGTTTCATCAATTCTGTCTCAGAGCTTTTCATCGGGGAGGAGGCTGTGCTGGATCATTACAAGCTGCAAAACAAAGACAATGATTCGGCCCAGGTCACTTCCGCCTTTTTCGAACAGCAAAGCGGGAGCAGGCTGAGTTCTACAGTGATCACCCTCAACGGGGGGATCATCCGGAATAACCTTCATGTGAAGCTTAGCGGGCCCGGCTGTGATGCAAGCCTGCATGGTCTTTACCTTGTCGACAGGGAGCAGCATGTTGATAATAAGATTGTGGTAGATCACATGGCACCGGATTGTGTAAGCAGGCAGTTGTATAAGGGTATCATTGACGATCAGGCCATGGCGGTATTTAACGGCTATGTGCATGTTGCAAGGGATGCCCAGCGCACCAATGCTTATCAGAATAACCGCAATATTTTGCTTACAGACAAGGCCACCGTTCACACCCAGCCTCACCTGGAGATTTACGCGGATGATGTGAAATGCAGTCATGGCGCCACCGTCGGGCAGCTTGATCCGGAAGCGATGTTTTACATGAGGGCAAGGGGGATCAGGGAGGACACTTCGCGGATGCTGATGATGTATGCATTTGCTGCCGATGTGATCAATCACATCAGGATACATCCGGTCAGGCACCAGATCGACGAGATGGTTTACCGCAGGTTACGCGGCGAGCTGTCGGTCTGTGACCAGTGCATTCTCGACTGCAATGCCCAGCGGCCCCAGGTTTTTGAGATTGACTTGAACAAAATCTGAGCAAATGTTAGATCCTTTGAAGATCCGCCGGGATTTTCCCATCCTGGAAAGACAGGTTTATGGAAGGCCGCTTGTGTATTTCGATAATGCTGCCACCACGCAGAAGCCCAGGCAGGTTATCGAAGCCATCAGCGATTACTATCAAACGTACAACAGCAATATTCACAGGGGAGTACACTACCTGAGCCAGCAGGCGACGCAGGCCCATGAGAACGCCCGTGCCAGGATCAGGAAGTTTCTCAATGCCCGTGAGAGTCATGAGATTATATTTACGCGCGGCACCACGGAGGCCATCAACCTGATCGCGGCTTCCTTCGGTAAGGCTTTTATCAGGCCGGGAGACGTGATCATGGTGAGTGAGCTGGAACATCATTCCAACATTGTTCCGTGGCAACTGCTCTGCGAGGACAGGGGAGCGGAGTTGAGGGTCATTCCGATCGACGACCAGGGTGAGATTCTGATGGATGTTTACAGGGAATTACTGGATGAGCGGGTGAAGCTGGTTGCCGTGACCCATGTGTCCAATGCGCTTGGGACGGTTGTACCGGTGGAAGAGATCATCAGGCTGGCACATCTTAACGGAAGTCCGGTCCTTGTCGACGGTGCGCAGGCCGTGGCGCATTTCCCGGTGGATGTGCAGGCGATGGATGCAGATTTTTATTGTTTTTCAGGCCATAAGATATTCGGTCCCATGGGGATAGGTGTTTTATATGGCAAGACGGACTGGCTGGAAAAAATGCCTCCTTACCAGGGAGGGGGAGAGATGATCAGTGAAGTGAGTTTTGAACGGACCACATACAATGAATTACCTTTCAAGTTTGAGGCCGGTACGCCGAGTGTTTCCGACACCATCGGACTGGATGCTGCGCTTGCCTACCTGGAGCAGACCGGGCTGGAGGAGGTCAGGGCCTACGAGCACCAGCTACTCATGCATCTTCTGATGCGATTGTCGGAAATAAGCTTTATCAGGATACTGGGCCATCCGCGCCGGCAGTCAGGGGTTGTTTCCTTTCTGCCCGGGGACATACATCCCTATGATATGGGTACTATCCTCGACAAACTTGGTTTTGCGCTGAGGACAGGCAACCATTGCGCCCAGCCCCTGATGAATCATTTCGGCATACAGGGGACTATCCGTGCCTCCCTTGCTTTTTACAACACTGTCGAGGAAATCGACCGTCTGGCGGAAGCAATCAGGCGGACAGAAATCATGTTTCGTTAAAATTTTGTGCCCTTGGTATCACCCGGCTTCTTATTTTTGCATTTCGAAGCGGAACAGGATAATGACCATACACGAAATCGAAGACAGGATCGTTGAAGAATTCTCACAGTTCGAAGACTGGATGGATAAATACAATTACCTGATCGAGATGGGGAAGGATCTGCCGAAGATAGACGAGAAGTACAAGACAGATCAATACCTGATATCAGGTTGTCAGTCGCGGGTATGGCTGCATGCAGAATACCGCGACGATAAAGTCCTGTTTACCGCCGACAGTGATGCGGTGATCACCAAGGGTATTGTCACCCTGCTGATCAGGGTGCTTTCCGGACAGGCAGCAGAGACCATCATACAGTCCGAGCTGAAATTCATAGACCAGATCGGTTTGAAAGAGCATCTTTCACCGACCAGGTCCAACGGACTTACCTCCATGGTCAAACAGATGAAGCTGTTTGCCCTGGCGTTCAAAACCAGGAATCAAAGCAACTGAGCGGATGGAACAGATTGATCCCAGGCAACTGATGGAAGTCAGGATCAGAGACAGCCTGAAAGGCATTTATGATCCCGAGATCCCCGTGAATATTTACGATCTCGGGCTGATTTACGAGGTGGATATCCGGGAGGATAATCATGTGTATATAAAAATGACGGTCACATCACCCAATTGTCCCGTGGCAGACAGCCTGCCTGTTGAGGTAAGGGAAAGAATACAGGCCATTGAGCATGTAAAGGATGTTGAAGTGGAGGTTGTGTTTTATCCTCCCTGGGACAAGGACATGATGTCGGAGGAAGCCAAACTGGAGCTTGGTTTTCTTTAAGCCGCCTAATGAAGGGATCATGCCAACCGTCCAGGGACGTTTTCTGCCATACATAGCATCACCCGGCGATCTGAAGCGCTTGCGGGAGGAGGATCTTCCTGAACTATGCCGGGAGGTCAGGCAGTTTATCATTGATGTGATCTCGTCCAATCCAGGGCATCTGGGAGCCAGCCTGGGAACCATCGAGCTGACGGTTGCCCTGCATTATGCTTTCAACACCCCTTATGACAAGGTTATCTGGGATGTCGGGCACCAGGCTTATGCGCATAAGATCCTGACTGGAAGGAGGGATGTGTTTCATACCAACCGGATGTACCATGGAATCAGTGGTTTTCCGAGGATGAGCGAGAGTGAATACGATGCTTTCGGGGTGGGGCATTCGTCCACTTCTGTGTCGGCTGCACTCGGGATGGCTGAAGCATCGCGCCTGGCGGGTGAAACAGACCGCCGGCACATTGCGGTGATCGGCGATGGTGCGATGACGGGGGGAATGGCGATGGAGGCACTGAACAATGCCGGCGTTTCCAACGCCAATATCCTTGTGATTCTCAACGATAACGGCATTGCCATTGACAAGAATGTGGGAGCCATTCACAAATATCTGACTGATATTACCACATCCCGTGCATACAATCGTTTTCGGGATAAGGTATGGATCATGATGGGTGGTCATACCCGTTACGGTGCCAATTCGAGGGCCGTGGTCAAGCAGATCGGCAATGCCCTGAAGACCTCCATTCTGAAGAAAAGCAATATGTTCGAAGCCTTCAATTTCCGGTATTTCGGTCCTGTTGACGGGCATGATGTGATCAGACTGACCAAGCTGCTGAATGATCTGAAGAATATCCCGGGTCCGAAGCTTTTACATATTATCACCGTAAAGGGCAAGGGTTTTGAGAGTGCCGAAAGGGATCAGACCACTTATCATGCACCGGGTGTATTTAACAAACAGACAGGGGAGCTGGCGAGCGATCCCTGCCAGGGGAAGCCGCCGCGTTTTCAGACTGTATTCGGCAGGACGATCATTGAACTGGCTGAGATGAACCAACACATTGTCGGGATTACTCCTGCCATGCCCACCGGCTGCTCTCTCAACCTGATGATGAAGAAAATGCCTGAAAGGGTTTATGATGTAGGGATTGCCGAGCAGCATGCCGTGACCTTTTCCGCCGGACTGGCTGCTTCAGGAAAGATCCCTTACTGCAACATATACAGCACTTTCATGCAGCGGGCTTACGACCAGGTGATCCATGACGTGGCCCTGCAGAAGCTGCAGGTGGTGTTTTGCCTTGACCGTGCCGGGCTTGTCGGGGAAGACGGGGCCACACATCACGGCGCTTTTGACCTGGCTTATCTCAGGGCCATCCCTAACATGACCATTGCTTCGCCGATGAATGAGATCGAACTGCGCAATCTGATGTATACCGCCCAGCTTCCGGGTAAGGGTCCTTTTGCGATCCGCTATCCGCGGGGCAGGGGAGTGATTTCGGCCTGGAAAGTGCCTTTTGAGGAGATTGCTGTCGGGACAGGCCGTTTGCTGCGGGACGGAAAGGATCTGTTGCTGGTGAGTATTGGTCCTGTGGGGAATCAGGTTGCACAGGTATGCGAAAACCTGGCAGAGAGGGGGATTTCCTGTGCCCATGCTGATTTGCGTTTTTTAAAACCGCTGGATGTGTCCTTACTGCACCGGCTGTTGTCGAAGCACAGCAGGGTGATCAGCATTGAGGACGGGAGCATTCAGGGCGGGATGGGGAGTGCATTGCTGGAATTTATTCATGAGCATGATTATCAGGTAAAAGTCCGGCGTCTCGGTATACCGGATAGCTTTATTGAACAGGGCGATCTTGAGACCCTGCATGCAGTTTGCGGCTTTGATGAGGCCGGCATCCTGAATGCGGCTCTTGGCATGATGGGCCAGTCCTAATTTTCCTACCTTCGCGTCATCAATACCCTGGCAGATTCCCGATGGATCTTTTCAGAAGAAAATCTATTTCTTCCATCCTTGAAGATGCGACTTCAGGTGGCGGATCAGACAGGCAGCTCAGGCGCAACCTGAATGTCAGGGATCTGACCGCCCTGGGGATTGCGGCCATTATCGGTGCAGGCATCTTCAGCACGATAGGCAATGCGGCATCCCACGGGGGACCTGCTGTCAGTCTGCTCTTTGTTTTTACGGCTGTAGCCTGCGGGTTTTCAGCACTTTGTTATGCCCAGTTTGCTTCGTCCATTCCGATTGCCGGAAGCGCCTACACATATGCCTACGCGAGTTTCGGAGAATTGATCGCCTGGATCATCGGCTGGGATCTGATCATGGAATATGCCATCGGAAACATAGCCGTGGCCATTTCCTGGTCGGAGTACTTCACCAGCCTGCTTGCCGGACTCGGGTTCCACATTCCTTCCTACCTGGGTATTGATTATCTGAGTGCAGCCCGTGGATTTAAGGAAGTCTCGGTATTGCTTGCCGGGGGTACCGGCTGGGACAGCCTGATGCTTTATCAGCAGGAAGCCTATACGGCCTGGTTGTCGGCGCCCGTAGTCCTGGGCGTGCGTGTGATCCTTGATCTTCCCGCATTTTGTATCGTTCTGTTTATCAGTTCGTTGGTCTTTATCGGTATTTATGAGTCGAAGGTTGCGGGCAATATTATGGTATTGCTGAAGCTGGTCATATTGCTGGCTTTTATCGGGGTTGGCGCCTTTTATGTACAACCCGGAAACTGGAATCCTTTCGCACCCAATGGTGTCGGCGGGGTGTTGAAGGGTGTGGCAGGGGTATTTTTCGCGTATATTGGTTTCGATGCCATCTCCACCACTGCCGAGGAAAGCAGGAATCCGCGAAGGGATCTTCCGAGGGCCATGATAGGTTCACTGGTCATCACCACCATTCTTTACGTGGTCATTGCCCTGGTACTGACCGGCATGGTTCATTACAGCCAGCTCGGAGTTGCCGATCCGCTCGCTTTTGCTTTTGAGCGGATCGGGATGACGCGGTTTTCGGGACTGATCGCATTCAGTGCGATCATTGCCATGGCGAGTGTTTTGCTGGTGTTTCAGATCGGGCAGCCGCGGATATGGATGAGTATGAGCCGCGACGGACTCCTGCCACCGATTTTCAGCCGGATTCACCGGCGGTTCAAAACACCCTGGTTCAGCACCATCGTTACAGGCTTTATGGTAGCCATCCCTTCTTTGTTTATGAATCTGACGGAAGTGACGGATCTGACCAGTATCGGGACATTGTTTGCCTTTGTCCTGGTATCGGCAGGTGTGTTGCTGATCCCGAGGGCACAATTTTCAAGCGGGGAGGGGAAGACCTTCCTGATTCCGTATTACAGTAGCCGGTATTTGCTGCCTCTGGCATGGATACTGGTATTGTTCATCCTGTTTTACACCAATTCCGGGGGGGTTAAAAATGCTTTGATACCCGTATCAGCAGGTGCGGGTGAAACCGCCTGGGAGGTACTGAAGCACCATTTGCCCACCTATCTGTTTGTTTTGGTGGCGATTGTGGTTACCGTACTGGGTATCATAAAGAAATTAAGTTTGATTCCGGTTGCAGGTTTGCTCACCAATCTTTACCTGATGTCGGAACTGGGGGTCACCAACTGGATGCGTTTCCTGGTATGGCTGGGGATAGGGCTTGTGCTGTATTTCACTTATGGGTATCATCATTCCGGACTGAAACGGCACAGATGAGCTGGTTGATTGCATTGACGCTGATATGCAGCGGTCTGATGGTAGGATTCATCAATACACTGGCGGGAGGCGGCACCATCATTTCTCTTTCCCTCTTTATGTTTCTGGGCATGGATCCGGTGATGGCCAACGGCACCAACAGGCTGGCTGTCTTATTCCAGACGACCACCAGCAGTTTTGGTTTCCGGAGGCACCGGCTTCTTGATCTGAAAAGGGCCAGCAGGCTGGGCATTCCTGTTGCCGCGGGCAGTTTGCTTGGAACCTGGATTGCCATCGATATCAGTCCGCGGGTTTTTGAACTGATCCTTGCAATTTCGATGGTTTTCATGATGTCATTTTTGGTTTTCAGACCGAACCGCTGGCTGAAGGGCATGGAAAGTCTGACATTGAAGAAGATATCGCCCGGATTGTATTTCTTGTTTTTTATCATCGGGATATACGGAGGGCTCATCTATGTGGGGGTTGGGTATTATCTGCTGGCGGCCATCGTACTGGGAGCGGGGTATGACCTGCTCAGAGCCAATGCCGTAAAGGTCTGGATCGTGTTGTTGTATGTTCCTTTCAACCTGGTGATCTTTATGGTTTACGGGCAGGTGGATTACCGTTACGGGCTGGTTCATGCCATTGGCAATATCATCGGTGCCTGGCTGGCGACCCGTTTTGCAGTCAACTGGGGGGTCAACTTCGTCCGTTGGGTTCTCATCCTTGTCATCCTGCTTGTAGTGTTTCAGACATTCGGATTGTTCGATGTCAGGGATTTGATCAGGAGTCTGCTCTGAAGTTCTGAGAGTTGCCGGTTTCCTGCGATAGGGAAAGTGTGAATTATCTGACGGCTTTTTCTTTCGGAAGGAGCGTGGCGAGTTTGAGGAAGTCTTCCACGGAAAGTTTCTCTGCCCGCAATTCCCCTAATTGTTCAGGGAATGAGGCTGCATCCGGAATAAGGCTGCGCAGTGCATTCCGGAGGGTTTTGCGGCGCTGGTTGAAGGCACTTTTCACCAGTCCGAGGTATTGTTCCCAGCTGCAGGGAAGGGTGGTTCTTTCGTTCCTTGTGAGCTTCATTACGGCTGACCGGACTTTGGGCGGAGGGAAGAATACTCCTTCGTTCACAGAGAACAGGTATTCCGCGGTATAGAAAGTCTGAAGCAGCACACTCAGAATGCCGTAGACTTTTGTTCCCGGGGGTGCGGTGATTCTTCCGGCCACCTCTTTCTGCACCATACACACCACTTCTGCGACTGCATCCCTGTTTTCCAGGATTTTAAAAAAGACAGGAGCGGAGATATTGTAGGGAAGATTCCCCAGCAGGCTGAGCGGCGGAGAGAAAATCTGTTGCAGGTCAGTTCGAAGAAAATCATCCTGGATAACGGCAGCGGCCAGGTCGGGGAATTGCCGGAGGTAGGCGACTGATTCCGGGTCCACTTCAATGAGCCTGAAACCGGGAGGTTTTTTTTCTGCCAGATAGTGCGACAATATGCCTTTTCCCGGACCGATTTCGATCACCGGGTAGCGGCACGACAAGTGTCCCACGATTTTTTGAGCGATGGCATGTTCGGTAAGGAAATGCTGGCCAAGGTGTTTTTTGGGTTTAACCATGGCTGTCGGGATCAGTTCACGGGGTCACCCCTGAGCAGGCGGTAACGTTTCCGGGCTTCGGTTGAAAACAGGCTGCCGGGGTATTTTACCATCAGATCCTGGTAGAGCTCCATGGCCCTGGTTTTGTTATCAAGCTGAATCTCATTGAGTTCAGCACAAAGGTAGAGGGCATTGTCGGCAAGGATTTCCGTACCGTATCCGGTTGCGACGGCTGTCAGGAGGCTATCGGCGAGCAAGTAGTTACCTTTTTTAACGGCAATTTTCGCTTTACGGTACAGCACATCGTCCTGGAGCAGGGAGCCATCGGTCAGGGAGGAGATGCTGTCCATGGTCTGGATGGAGAGTTCGTCTTTATTTTGATATTCAAGAAGTTCTGCTCTTGCAAGCACTTTCAGTGCGGCGCCGGTAGTATCGCTGACCAGGTGATCTCCGATCAGCAGGGATAGTTCCATGGCATTATTGGAGATCAGTTTAGAAGTGGCGGCCTTGAGGACATCGAGCTGGGCTTTGGCCCATCCGAATTCACCGATAAAATAGGACAGGCGGGCGTTTCTGAATTTGGCTTCATGACCGGTTGGTTCATTTTTAAAGGCTTTATCAACCTGAGAGTAGAGCAGGGTGGCTTCCCAAACTTCACCGGTAAAGAGGTAGATGTCGCCAAGTTCCAGTTTACATTCGGCGACCTGCTGGGCATTGAGGCCGGGAGCCCTGACCGCATCTTCCAGCAGGGCAATTGCTTTCGCAGTACTGTCTGAGAAGAAAGCGTAAAGGTGGGAGAGGTTTCTGGCCATTCCGATGGTAAGGATACCTGTTCCCATTTCAGCGAGGGCCTGTTCATAATCATGCTGGAGGCGTTGCACGTCTTCCTGTTTGTGGCCGTAATATCCGGTAATTCTGAGGTAGGCAACATTCAGCATTTCTATGCGGCTGTTCATATAGAGGGGAGATGCTTCACCCTTGGCCATGACGTAGCGCAGGGCGTCTTCGGCTTGGGTGTATGCTTTATTGCCGATACAGAGTTTTGCCAGGTCGAACACCCTTTTGCCGTCTTCCCCGAGTCGTTTGTCGAGGGATTTGGCTTGTGTGAGTGCGAGTTCGAAATCGCGTTGCTGGACGGAGTACCAGATCATCAGTTCACTGTAATGATACAGGTCTGGAAATCGCTGGATACGGCGCAGGACGGCTTTTCTGAAGATATCGTTTTTTGTCCCTTCGGGATCGTTGGCCAGGGCGTCCTGGAGGCGGTCCTGAACGTAACTCAGTTTGCTGATGTCGAAGTCGGTGTAGTTCAGGTATTCTTCAACCATTTCGGCAGTATTGCCGGAGCTTTGATGGATGTAAGCCAGTTCCAGGTTGAAAGGATAAACACCGCCCAGCAGTTCTCTGCCTTTGAGGTAGGTTTTCACGGCCAGGTCGGTTTCGCGTCTTGAGAGGAAGGCATTGGCCACTTCCATGATCTGGTTTCTTTCGGGAGGCAGTTTTTTCAGCACATCTTCGTACTGACGCTGGGCTTTTGAAGGTTCATCGAGCCGGCCGAGGATATAGCCCAGATCGACTGCATACCGGAGGGAAGCGGGGTTCTGCCTGATCTGGCCCCTCACCATTTTCTCCGCTTTTTTCAGGTCATTGAGTTCGAGATAGCATATGATCAGGTAGTTGTAATAATAGGAGTTGGGTTTTTCTTCAAACAGGCGTTCATAAATGCTGGCGGCTTTTTCGTAATCCCGTTCCTGGAAGAACATACCGGCGAGTTTGTCGTCTGTACTCTGTTGGGTAAATGCCAGTCCGGGAAAAAGGAACAGCAGGGCAAAGCAGCAAAGGGCGGCAAAAGCGTGTAATTTCACCGTGAGGGGGAGGAAGAGGAAGCGTGAATCAGCGATGATCATGCGAATTGGTTGAGGAGGCAAGGCATCCGGGGGGATGATTTGCGGGAACTCACTTTTTAAGTGTTTGTTTCACTTTATCCTGCATGGCCTTCAGGTTTTCCTGGCCTGACTGCCATTCCCGGGTTTTATCGTCGATCATGCTGTTGAGGGAATTCAGTGCGGAATTCTGGTTCTGGTAGTACTGCATGAATTCTTCGGTTTCGTACTCGCTTTTTTCGATACTGACTTTCCACTCGTTGATTTTTTGCCGGGCGAAGCGGATTTCATTTTCGATGTTTCCGAAATCGTTGGACAGCTTGTTCAGGGAGAGGGTCAGGTGTTCGAAATCCAGCAGCAGTTTTTCATCCACTGACAGGGCGTTTTCCCTGAAGCGTGCATGGATTTTATCCAGTTGATCTTTACACCACAGGTGCGTTTCCGTGATTTCGGACATAGAGGCTTCCGCCAGAGCGGATTCCGCTTCTTTCAGCCTCATCTCGAGGGTATCGAGCCGCGACAATTGTTCAGCTTTTTTGCCTTTCGGGCTGCATGCCCCTGCCAGGAACATGGTTGCCGGCAGCAGGCAAAAGACTAACAGTTTGCAGATGTTTTTGATCATGGTATTAAGCTTTAATTGTGTCAAATCCGGTATATGGTATCAGTGCTTCGGGGATTCGGATGCCGTTTGCATGCTGATGATTTTCCAGAAGGCCGGCGACAATTCTTGGTAACGCAAGGGCACTTCCGTTTAGTGTATGGGCGAGTCCGGTTTTGCCCTCTTCGTTTTTAAACCGGAGTTTCATGCGGTTCGACTGAAAATTCTCGAAATTGGAAACCGAGCTTACTTCGAGCCAGCGTTGCTGACCGCCGGCAAACACTTCAAAGTCATAGGTAAGGGCAGAGGCAAAACTCATATCACCGCCACAGAGTCTGACGATTCTGAAGGGCAGTTCCAGTTTATGAAGCAGTCCGGTGACATGGGCAGTCATTTCCCGGAGCGAATCATAGGAAAGGGAGGGCTGGGTAATCTGGACGATTTCGACCTTATCGAACTGGTGGAGCCGGTTTAATCCCCTGACATCTTTTCCGTAGGATCCGGCTTCACGGCGGAAGCAGGCTGAGTAGGCCACATTGCGGATGGGAAGGTCTGACATTTTCAGCAGGACATCCCTGTATAGGTTGGTTACCGGAACCTCTGCCGTTGGAATGAGGTAAAGCTGGTCGAGTCCGGCGAGATACATCTGACCGTCTTTGTCGGGCAGTTGTCCCGTACCGAAGGCGGAAGCTTCGTTCACGAGATAGGGTGGCTGTATTTCCTGGTAACCGGCTTTAACGGCTTCATCGATGAAGAAATTGATCAGGGCTCTCTGCAGGCGGGCACCCTGGCCGGTATAGACAGGGAAACCTGCTCCGGTGATCTTGCTGCCGGCTTCAAAATCGATCAGTTTATACTTTGTGGTAAGTTCCCAGTGAGGACTGAGATTTTCACCGGCAGCAGGGAGTTTCCCGTGGGTTTCGATGATCTCATTATCTTCCGCATGCCTTCCGGCCGGAACTGAGGTATGGGGCAGGTTGGGTAAAAGCACCAACTTATCATGGATATCCTGCTGAATCATGTCCAGCGTTTCAGAGAGCCGGCGCGAAAGTTCTTTTTTTTCGGCGGTGCTTTGTTTGAGTTGATTGGCTTCAGCGGTCCTGCCTGTCTGAAACAATTTCCCGATTTCTTTGGCCAGCGCATTGGATTCTGCCAGCAGGTCATCGAGATTTTTCTGGGTTTCCCTTCTTTTTGTATCCAGTTCCATGATCTCCCTGACGAGTTCCTCGGCCTCGAAATGTTTGACAAGTAATCGTTTACAGACAAGTTCCGGATTTTCCCGGATAAAGTTTAGTTGCAGCATGGACTGAGTTTTAGGACAAAATTAGCATATATACCGATACGGAGTGGGTTTGGGAAAAAAGGACGACTGTATAGCGTGCGGCATAACTGATTCTATGCACCCTTTGTTCGCATTGCTGCCATGAACCAGTATCATCTCATTCCTGGCAGGATTGCAAACGTAATGATGCTTAGCAGGAATATTGCCATAAGCTGTAAGGGAAGGCATTTTTTAAAGCTGTCCGGTACCGGTTCAATTCTTCCTTCATCTAATAAAAAAATCTCCCGGGATCTGCCAGGAGATTCTTTTGAATACCGAAAGAACACAGGAATGTGAAAAATGTGCATCCAGAGTCATCGGTATAGGTTCAGACTGCCGGGTTTCCGGGTCAGTTATTTTCAGTCTCGAAGGGCTTTACTGACACGTAGGACCTGTCGTCTTTTTTCTTTCTGAATTCAACGATACCGTCTTCGAGGGCAAAGAGGGTATGGTCTTTGCCGATACCGACATTCGGACCGGGATTATGCAAGGTTCCTCTTTGCCTCAGGATGATATTGCCGGCCTTGGCGAACTGTCCGCCATAGATTTTAATACCCAGTCGTTTGCTGTGAGATTCGCGACCGTTGCTTGAACTTCCGGCACCTTTTTTATGAGCCATGGTACATTTTAATTTTCAGTGGTTACTTGGGGATCTTCGGGGGCAGGTGTTTCTGCTTCAGGGAGTATTGTTTCCTCTTTGGCAGCGCGGGTTGTTTTTTTCTTTTTGCCTCCTGTAACAATACTTTCTATCTGGATTTGCGAGAAGAACTGGCGGTGGCCATTCAGGGTTTGGTAGCCTTTTCTTCTTTTCTTTTTAAATACGAGCACCTTATCTCCTTTCACGTGGGCCAGTATTTTGGCACTGACACTGACGCCGTCGAGCAGGGGGGTGCCGACCGTAACTTTTCCATCCTCATCGAGGAGGAGCACCTGGCTGAATTCGACCTGGGAACCCTCTTCGCCTTCGAGCCTGTGGACATAAAGTTTCTGGTCTTTTACAACCTTCATCTGCTGCCCTGCGATATCAACAATTGCAAACATGATCCTGTGGTTATGGTTCTTTTTTGGGAGTGCAAAGATAGAATCTTTTTTCTTATCCACAATCAGTTTTCCTTTGAAATTTTTAGGATCAAATGAATATTTTTGGAGCATGGTCGTATTATAATTATTTAATATGGAGAAATATCCAGTTTATATTGCCGGGGAATTCAGGGATACCGGTGAATACCTTGAGATCAGGAATGCATTCAGCGGAGAAGCGTTTGCCCTGGCCAGTCTTGGCGGTGAAAGGGAATATGAGGAGGCCGTGGTTTGGGGGAAGGGGCTTGAACGGCAGGCGCGGGATCTGCCGTCTTATGTGAAGTATGAGGCAATGATGCAGATTGCGGTCCAATTACAGTCGGAAAGGAAGGATTTTGCCACTGTTCTGGCCATGGAAGCCTGTAAACCGCTGAAGCTTGCCCTGGGCGAGGTTGACAGGGCATCAGCGTGTTTCAGGATTGCTGCGGAGGAGTCGAAACGGCTGCCGGCGGAATACTTGAGGATTGACTGGACTCCTGCCGGAAAAGACAAGGAAGGGCTGGTGAAGTACTTTCCTTTAGGGCTGGTAGCCGGAATTTCACCCTTTAATTTCCCGTTGAATCTTGCCTGCCACAAAATAGCCCCTGCCATTGCCGCAGGATGTCCCATTATCCTGAAGCCCTCCGGATCGACGCCCCTTTCGACCCTCAAACTGGCCAGGCTGATCGATCAGACTGCCCTGCCCAAGGGAATGGTATCGGTAATCCCTTTCAACAGAGTTATCGGGAACCGGCTGGTAAGCGACGACAGGATCAGGCTGTTAACTTTTACAGGAAGTCCGCCTGTCGGCTGGAAGATGAAACGTGAATCGGGGAGGAAGCGGGTGGTACTGGAACTCGGGGGGAATGCGGGGCTTATTGTCACGGCTACGGCTGATCTGAGTCTGGCGGTTTCCAAGGCGGTAGGTGGAGCTTTTGCCTATGCCGGTCAGGTTTGCATTCACACCCAGCGGATTTTCATCCAGGAAAGTATCTTTGAGCGGTTTACCCAAATGTTTGTGGAAAAGACCAAAGAATTGAAACAAGGTGATCCCATGGATCCGGTTACGGATATTTCCGCGATGATCAATGAGGAAAATGCCCTGAGGGTGGAAGCCTGGATCAGGGAGGCTGTGGCTGACGGTGCACAGGTACTGACAGGTGGCGGACGTAATGGTGCTTTTATGGAACCGACTGTTATAACACAGACTCGCCCGGAGATGAAGGTTTGTAAGCTGGAGGTTTTCGGTCCGGTGGTGGTATTGGAGCCATACCATGATTTTACCGAAGCCTTGGACATGGTAAACGAAGGGTCCTATGGTTTGCAGGCAGGTGTATTTACGAATGACATTTCAGAAATGAATCTGGCATTCAAAGAGTTAGAAGTTGGTGGTGTGATGATTAATGAAGTGCCGACATTCCGGGTTGACCATATGCCATATGGTGGTGTGAAGCACTCCGGATTCGGCAGGGAAGGTATAAAGTATTCAATATTAGATATGATGGAACCCAGATTATTGGTGAAAAATTGCTAATTTTAAGATTTTTTACAGCGAATTAGTACTTTTTGTATTATTTTTGACACCAGAATTTTAAACCAAAACTTATAAGCATGAAAAAACTTACGCAAATTTTCTTATTGGTTGTGATGGCTGCATCGGTGGCTTTTGCACAACAAAGCAGGGATCTCAATGCCACGAAGGCAGTGAAAAACCTTACTCCTCTCACTGAGAACGTACTCGTTCCCAGTATTATGGAGAGCTTTGAAGGGACTTTCCCTCCTGCAGGATGGGCATTGTACAGTCCTGACGGCGGTACCGGCTGGAACCAGCAGACTGTGGGCACAACTCCCATACCCGGCTGGACCGGTGGTGTGGTGACCCCCACCCCCAACGGGCAAGGCGGAACCAAAATGGCTTTTGCTACCTGGACTACCGGTGGCGCTACCGAAAATGACCAGTGGCTGGTAACACCGCAGATCACAGTAGGTGCCAACTATACCCTGGAGTTTTACGTCAGGAAATTCGGTGCCTATTCTGATATTATGGACATTAAAATTTCCACTACCACGAATCAGATGGCTGCCTTTACCACCAACCTGGCCACCCTTACATGGTCAGCTTCCGACTCTGGATGGGCATACAAAAATTACAGCCTTGCCAACTACAACGGACAGAATATTTATATTGCCTACAACGAGCATGTAAATGACAACCAGGCTGACGGTGCTGCCATTTTTGTGGATCTTGTCAGGGTGGATGTAGCCTCCGGCATTCAGGACAATCAGCAGGAAGCCAGCCTGAAGCTCTTCCCCAATCCCGTGCAGAATACCCTCTATGTTGAGTCTCCGGTTACCATGAACAAGATCAGGGTTGCCAACATCCTTGGTCAGGTGATGGAAGAAACCACCCTGGATTCCAGGAAAGCTCAGATTACCACCGCTGATTATCAACCCGGTGTGTATTTTGTCACCATTGAAACTGAAACAGGCGTGATCTCGAGGAAGATCAATGTGAAGTAAGCTTTCACCGCTTAATAAAAAAAGGCGTTCCGCAAGGGCGCCTTTTTTTTGTGCCATTATCCGATTTTTTCTTACATTTGAAAATTCAAGATTAATCACCAAAATAATTTTATCATGAAAAAACTTACACTTGTTGGTTTGACGATGGTGGCGATGTTGTTTGCTGCTGCAAGCGTCCTTGCTCAGCAAAAAGCAGCTGAGTTGACCACAGATCCTCAGAATGCAGTACTGAACAAGAATGTAAGCCATTCAGAGGAAGGGCATTCATTCGGTCCTGCCCCGGCCGGGAATGCAGCTCCATGGGTACCGGGAACACCATTCGTGAAGCTTCCCGGGTCAAAGGCATACGCTTACAATGCCTTCAGCAATACGTCCACGCTGCCTGCCGGACCGATGCATTTTATTCTGAATAATCCTGCGGCGCCTGTATCTCTTGCCAACCAGGCGAACCTGGATTTCGTCGCGGCCGCCTCATGGGCCAACGGGATCTGGTACGGGGCAACTTACAATGCCACTGCGGGGGCTTCACTTGTCAAGATTGACACAGCTACAGGCGGTCGGACCACGCTAGGCCTGATTGGACTTAGCATCACCGGTATGGCTTACGACTGGACCACAAATGTAATGTACGCGCTTGCCTATGTAAGCAATCAGACAAGGCTTTACACCATCAATCTCACCAATGGTCAACCTACCCTGGTTGCCAATGTCGGGGCTTTCCTTGGAATCTGTCTGGGCTGTACTGAAAGTGGAGCGCTGTATACGGTGAATGTGGGTACCGACAATCTTTGTTCCATAGACAAGATGACTGGGGTCTTTACCGTGATCGGGCCCATCGGTTTTAATGCCAATTATGCACAGGACATGGAGTTTGACAACTCCGACAGCACCATGTATTATGCGGCCTACAGGGATTCTGTGGGCGGACAGCTCAGGACCGTTAATCTTCAGACCGGGGCTACCACGCTAATCGGGGCGTTTGATGGCAACATGGAGGTGACGGGTCTGGCCATCAGGAACCTGCCTTTCCCGGTAGCTGACCATGACCTGGCCCTGACCCTGCTCAATAATCCGGTAAGCGGTTATAACCTCACGGCTGCAGAACCGGTTACGGTTACCATCAAGAATATGGGAGCCAATGCCGAATCCGGCTTTAACATGGTATACCAGATTGATGCCAATCCGCCTGTCACTGAAGTATATACCGATACCATCGCACCGGGTGCGACTGAACAATTCACTTTTACTGCCACTGCAGACTTTTCGAGTCCGGGTACCGATTACAATCTGATTGTCTATCATGCCCTTGCTGCCGATGAAGACAACACCAATGACACTATCCATGCGCTGATTCAAAATCTTTACGGGGTTTATTGTCCGGCCGGCAGCGACAGTTGCGACGAGCATATCAGCAGGGTGCAGCTCCTGGGTGTGGATAATGTGTCTGGCTGCAGTCAGGCCACCAACGGCTATGCGAATTATGACACCATCTCTGCGGCCATGACTTACGGACAGAGCGCCACCATCATGGTTTACAACGGACCGCCGGCCTATAACGGCGATGTTTGCGGGATCTGGATCGACTGGAATCACAACGGAAATTTCCTTGATGATGAACCGGTGACCGTAAGCGGAGGGCCTGCCATCTTCAATGCCCAGATACATGTACCCAACCAGGCACTTGCAGGGGAAGCCAGGATGCGCATCCGCGTTTCCTACCAGGTGACTCCTTCTCCATGCGGATTTGATCCGTTCGGGGAAGTGGAGGATTATATGATCGATGTCAGCGGCACACCTGTTGATCATGATCTGGGTGTTATTGCCCTGGTTGAACCTGTTAGCGGACCGAACCTGCCCAGCAATGCACAGGTGGTCGTCGACATTAAAAACTATGGCGCCATGGCTGAGACAGGATTTGGAATCAGCTTCGTACTCGACGGCGGCGCTCCTGTAACTGAAACGGTTGCAGCCACCGTTGCCCCGGGTGCTGTTTACCAGTATACTTTTACTGCCACCTCCGACGTATCGGCACCCGGCGATCATGATTTCACCGTTTATACTACCCTTGCCGCAGATACCAATACTTCCAACGATACGCTGATGGCTACTGTCAACTGCTTTGTTGTCGGAAACCTGATCTATGACAACGGGCCCCTTGTTAACAGTCCTGGAACGGGCTTTGGCGGGGCTGATGAAAGCATCCTGCAGGGTGGTCTCGGAATGACTTTGCTTGGTTCAAACAACAGTTTGGCCAACTTGTACCGCCATGCTGACGAATTTGTGGTACCTCCATACCAGACCTGGAATATCACGGGTGCTTCCTTTTATTGTTACCAGACCAATTCGACTACCACCTCCACCATCAACCAGTTGAATTTCAGAATCTGGAATGGTACTCCTCCGGGAGGTACGGTCGTTTTTGGTGATGCCACGACCAACCGCTTGTCGGCAACGGCTTTCTCGAATATTTACCGTGTTTCAAATACCACCAGTGGCAATACCCAGCGACCCATTATGAAGAATGACTGCAATATTCCGACCCTGACCCTGGGCCCGGGAACCTACTGGGTTGACTGGCAAACGGGCGGAACGCTCGCTTCGGGTCCGTGGACTCCCTGTATCACGATCAACGGACAAACCACCACGGGAAATGCCTTACAGTATGTGAATTCAAGCAGCACCTGGCAGAATGTGCTGGATGAAGGCAGCATGACGCAGCAGGGATTGCCTTTCAAGTTGTATGGATCCATTATCGTGGGTATGGAAGGGAATCCTGCACAGGAAAATCAGTTCAGCATTTACCCCAATCCTGCCAGCCGGACGATTCATATTCAATCCTCTGCAGAGATGATCAGCAGGCTGGTGATGCTGAATTCCATCGGTCAAACCGTTATGGAGACGCATCCTTCGGCGCTCACATCTGAAATTACCGTCAGTTCCCTGCCGGCCGGTGTGTATGTATTGCTGATTGAAACTCCTGATGGAAGGGCAAGTCATAAGGTGATGGTTGAATAGGTTATCTTTCCTTAAGAAATGGAACGGGGGTGCCGAAATACAGGGACATCCCCGTTTCTTTTTTTATGCGTGGTTTAGCTGGTCACTGATCGAAAGGGACACCTTGATTGATAAAATTTCAATTCACTTTCCGCAGAATATCGTCAACAGTGTATAAATATTATATATTTGACTATTCAATCCTAAAAGCAAATCATATGAAACGCTTCATTTACCCAGTCACATTGATTATGGTCTTCACCATCAGTGTTTTCACAGTATGGTCACAAGAGGTACCCGCACGCGGCGAATCCAGCCAGGGTCTTGCACCGGAGGGCAATGCCGCGGTCTGGACGCCAGGTACACCGCTGCCCAAATTTCCGGGAGACAAGGCCTATGCCTACAATGCATTCAGTTCGACATCTGTATTGCCTGTCGGACCCTTGTATTTCAACCTGAATAACCCCATTGCGCCGGTATCGCTTGCCAATCAAGGAACGCAGGATTTCATTGCTGCCGCATCCTGGGCCAACGGAGTCTGGTACGGTGCTACCTATAATGCGAATAATGGAAGTTCATTGGTTCGCATTGACACCGCCACCGGAAACAGGACTGTCATCGGGCTTATCGGTTTGAGTATCACCGGAATGGCCTACGACTGGATTTCCAATACCATGTATGCACTCGCCTATGTCGGAACATCATGCCGCTTATATACGCTGGATACTACGAGCGGACAGGCGAGCATTGTTGCCATGGTCGGGGGATTTCTTGGTATTTGCCTGGGATGTGACAACAATGGCGTATTGTATACTGTCAATACGGGGACCGACAACCTGGTTGCGATCAATAAAACTACGGGTGGTTTCACGGTGGTGGGACCCATCGGTTTCAATGCCAATTATGCGCAGGATATGGAGTTTGATAATTCGGATTTTACCATGTATTATGCTGCATACAGGGACAGTGTCGGCGGACAGCTTCGTACGGTCAATCTCACGACCGGTGCTACCACGCTGATAGGTGCCTTTAACGGGAATATGGAAGTTACGGGTTTTGCTATCAGGAATGAACCAATTTTTGTCGGCCTGTCTGAACCTTCTGTTCCGAGGATCAGTATCAAACCCAATCCGGTGATTGATTATTTTGAGGTCAGTACCGGGTCTTCCGCCATATTGAAACTATCTCTTTACACGGCGTCGGGGCTGCAGGTGATGGAATTAAGACCGGCGCGGCCGAATGTCCGGATAGATCTGGCCGGGTATTCCAGAGGCTTGTACCTGGTGCGCGCAGAAACGAAGGAAGGCGTACAAACCCGGCGGATCATCCTTGAATAGGGAGGCTGAGCGCAGGCGACAGGTTTTTTGCCACTGTGAGGAGATTACTGTTTCCAGTCGGGCAGGCGGCCTGGCGTCCAGGGTACACCAAGCCGGTCCAGTTCAGTATATAGCTGTTGGAGATCGGACTCCCGGATTTTCTTGATATCCTTGTAGACAGGTTCGAACATCCCGGAAAGTATTTGTAGTCCGTCCTGCATGGTTTGTGTGGGGAAGGAGGTGACACTGTAAATGCTCCAGGTGATGTCATCAAGTCTTTCGGTAATGCAGGGGGCCTGGTTTTCGTTTCGCTTTGAAAGGCCGGGATCTCCTTCCATCAGCATGCTCAGGGCTATCAGCCGGTGCTCGATATTTCTGGCTTTGTTGATCAAGGCGGCTGAAGCATTTGGTGTGTACTGCAGTGCTTCTCTCACCCTGCTGATATTTTCTCTCATTGAATTCAGTTCATTGGCCGTACCGTACACAGCGGTGCCAATATTGGCCACTTTCTGCTGAAACTCATTGATTGCCAGTCGTTCAATCTGACTCATGCGCTTGTCAAACAGGATTGTTGTTTTGAAAGGGATTGCCCCGATCAGGAGTGTATCGTGTCCGTCAAGCACTTTCGACAGGCTGATCTGGTATTGACCGGGCATGGCCCATGCTCCGGGGCGGTTGTTATTGAAAGGGGGTTCTGTTTTTGTGACCGGGCGGGTGGAGGCATACCGCAAGTCCCATGAGATTCTGTTTATTCCTTCTTTGGCAGGTGCTTTTAATTTCCGGACGAATCTGCCGGTTTCATCGGTAATGGTGAACAGAAGATAGGGTGCTTCTTCCTGATCCTCTTTTTTCACCTGTTCCCAGGCCGGAAAAGGAGGGGATGCCTCTTTTTTTTCCAGGTCTTTTCTTTGCTGGCGGAGCGATTTGATTTCATTTCTGAGATAGTAGGTAAAAGTGGCTCCTGGGGATGGATTTTTCGCTGCGAAGAAGGTTTCTCCCTGTCCGTATTTCATTCTTGATGGAATAAACATCAGGGCATCTTTGACGGGGAAGATCGCTGCTTCAGCATTCAACAGGCTGTCTGACAGAGATCTGAGCGGTGAATAATCATCCAGGATATAGAATCCGCGTCCAAAAGTGGCCAGCACCAGGTCATTTTCTCTTTTCTGTATGTCGATGTCTCTCACTGCGATCACCGGAAGGCCGGATTTCATCTGAATCCAGGTTTTGCCTCCGTTCAGGCTTGCATAAACACCGAATTCTGTTCCTGTGAACAGCAGATCCGGGGACAGATGATCTTCCGCAATCACATGCACATAACCTCTTTCAGGGAGGTTTGCGGAGATCGATCTCCAGCTTTTTCCCTTGTCGGTACTTTTCAGGATATAGGGTTTAAAATCAGCATTTTTATGGTTATTGAAGCATGCATAAACAGTATTCGCATCATGTTGGGAGGCCAGCAGGCAGCTGACGTAGGTGTTCGCGGGCACTCCGGGAAAATTCTCCAGTTTTTTCCATGAAGCGCCGTCATTTTCTGAAAGCTGAATCAGACCGTCGTCGGTACCGGCAAAAAGGAGTCCTTCGACAAGCGGGGATTCTGCCAGGGCGACGATATTTCCGTAGAACGAGGTTGATGCATTTTTTGCCACGGCATCGATACTCTGGATGTTCCCCATGACGGGCAGTTGGTTGCGGTCGATTTGCCGGGTGAGGTCGGGGCTGATTACCGACCAGGAATTACCGCGGTCATCGCTTCGGAATACTTTGTTGGCTGCAAAGTAAAGGCGTGTGTGTTTATGGGGGCTGATGATCAGCGGGGCATCCCAGTTCCAGCGGTAGGCTTCACCGGCAGGAGGAATGGGTTGGATAAAGAGCGCTTCACGGCTTTGTTTATCAAAGCGGACCAGGTAGCCGTACTGGGCCTGGGCGTAAACGGTATTGGGATCCAGCGGGTCGACCTGGCTTTCGAAGCCGTCTCCTCCCTGGGTTACGACCCAGTCTTCATTCATGATGCCGTATGAGGAGATGGTTCGTGAAGGTCCGTACATGCTTGCGTTGTCCTGAGTGCCTCCGTATACATTGTAGAATGGCAGGTCGTTATCCACATGGACTCTGTAGAACTGGGTTACCGGAAGGTTGGGTTTGAACTGCCAGGTGGCTCCTTCATCCCAGGTTTCATAGATACCTCCGTCGCCTCCGATCAGCAGGTTTGCGGTGTTGGCAGGGTTGATCCAGAGTGCATGGTCATCCACATGTCTGTATCTGTTTCCCAGACTGTTCCAGGTTTTACCCCCGTCTTTGGTCACCTGGGTATAGGTATCCATGGAGTAAACCTTGTCGACATCCCTGGGGTCGCAATAGATTCTGTTGTAGTACTGAGGGCTGGCGGAGACATAAGGAGATCTTTTTTCCCAGCTTTCACCCCTGTTGGTACTTCTGTAAATGCCGCCTTTATCTTCTCTGGCTTCGATAATGGCATAAAGCACGTCAGGATTTACGGGGGAGATTGCCAGTCCGATGCGGCCCATTTCTTTTTCGGGAAGCCCTTTGTTGATCATTTTCCAGGTTTTGCCTGCATCCTGGCTTTTATGTACGGCACATTCGGGGCCACCGTCGATAAGGGTCCAGACGTGTCTGCGTCTTTGATAAGAGGCGGCGTATAGCACATCCGGGTTCCGGGGATCGCAAACGATGTCGGTAATACCTGTATTCTCGCTGACGGTAAGGATGGCATTCCATGTTTTACCCCCGTCGGTGGTTTTGTACAGGCCTCTGTCTCCGCCCGGGCCCCAGAGGGGACCCTGAGCTGCGACGTATACAATGTCGGAGTTTCGCGGATCGACCAGTATCCTGCCGATGTGTTCGGAGGATTTGAGTCCCATGTTTTGAAAGCTCTGGCCACCGTCGACGGATTTATACACTCCGTCGCCGAACCCCACCGATCGCTGGCTGTTATATTCTCCGGTTCCGATCCAGATGACATGGGGATTTGAAGGATCCATCACCACGGGACCGATAGAATAAGAACCATAGTTATCGAAAACCGGGGAAAAGCTTGTGCCATTATTGGTGGTTTTCCAGACATTTCCTGAAGCCACCCCGACAAAGTACTCCGAGGGATTTGCGGGATTCACGGCAAAGTCCGAGATTCTGCCTGAGCAATATGCCGGTCCGATAGATCTGAAGGATAGTCCTGACAGGGTGGCTGACTTCAGAGAGTCCACAGATGGTTTTACCGTTGCGGGTTCTTTTTTTGATGTGGCACATGCAGGTTGCCATGTGGCACATAGGAAGGCAGCCATAACGGCCAGATTTACAAGTAGTTTTCTCATAGCAGAATGGTAATTTTTTAAAGTTGAATAAAAACAGTAAAGATAGCATCATAATGTGTCACATCGTGATCCGATGTGACAGATGGTTTTCTGGCATAAGAGAGGATCACTTTCCTCAGCGCTGAATTAAGCTGGGTGAAAAACTCCGGATCGGGATGTTGCCGGCAATTCCGGCTTGAATACTCATGGGAATAAACTGATGCGGTGAGTCATTCAACCGGCAGGGTATCGTTTTGCGAAGATTGATGCTTCACTTTTGGTGGATTCTTTTGCAAAACAGCCTGGAATTTATGGAGCGGTCAGGCATGTAATTTTTAAATTTGAGGTTGATTCTTCAATAAGTAGCTCAGGACTGATATGTTGATTTTCAGTACACTGGTGGAAGTTCAGGAATTCATTCTGGTCTTCAAACCAGTCCAGGACAAACTTCCTGCTTATCAGGGATGCCTTATCGGAGATGAATGCATTGAAGGAGGAATATTTCCAATCTCTGATGTCATTGCTCAGGCCATGATGGATGGGATTGTGATGAATATACAGCAGCAGATTCCTGAAATACGATTCATTCTCAACCGTAATTCTCCTGTAGGAAAACTCAAACAGTTTCCCTTTCCTGTTGTATTTCGCATTGTAGTATTTGGCAAAAGCAGTGAACAAGCCGCGCAGTGACTGGCGGATGATCAGCACCGGACCTTGACTTTCGGGTACTGATATATGTTTTTCTGAGCAAATCTTCATATAGTTTGTTGCAATTTCCTTATCGCAGCGAACCCGGATCAGAAAATGAAAGTGATTGGGGATCAGGCAATAGGCAAGGATATCGCAATAAGGAAGCAGGCTGCGTTTTACCCTGGAAAGGAACCAGGAGTAATCTGAGTCTGACCTGAACAGGTTTTCTTTGCCCACTGCTTTGTTATAAACATGGTAGGTAAATGTCGGGTACATTGGTTCATTTCTGCTTTTCATGGTGTATCTGTTTTGCATGTGTCACATCGGAGCATGATGTGTCACATCGGTTTATCAGTATAGATGCAATTCGCCCTGCAATCCGGAAAAAAAAATGAACATTTTTTACTCTCCTTCCTGTAGGAAAAGCAAGGAGATGATGTAATAGTCAGTAATACTGTGTATTATACCTGAGATTCTCTACAAGACAATTCCGTTTCGGGAAGCCTGGTTCCATGATTGTCAGCGCACGGGCTCAGAAAAGATTCAATGGGAAGGACCATGCGTATACCTTTCTGATATTGAGGATTCGAGAAATTCAAAAAGCCATGTGGCACATTGATCGTTTGATGTGACACATGGGTTTTCAATGTGCCACATGCCGTTGAAGAAGAAATTTGGGGTTATTTCCGTCGGTTTCGGGAGCCTTCCGCATGAAGCGGCTTATACCAGAAGAAGCAATCGCGTTGGGCTTCCTTTTCCTTTCTCGTCCGGGCGACGTAGAGCGGTTTCATTGTATAGGGATCCAGGCCGGTATAATACATTACGGAGGCCAGGGTCATAGGGGTAGGGGTCAGATCCTGCACCTGCTCCAGTCGGAAACCCAGTTTCCTGGTTTCACCGGCCAGTTGTTTCATGTCGTCCAGGGTGCAGGCGGGGTGACTGGAAATGAAGTAGGGGATCAGCTGCTGTTTTTTTCCGATTTGGCGGTTCATGGTGTCGAATTTCTCTTTCAGGGCATAAAACAGCCTGAAGGAGGGTTTTCTCATCACCTTCAGCACTTTTTCAGAAGTATGTTCCGGTGCCACCTTGAGTCTGCCGCTTACGTGACGGCTGATAAGTTTATGACAGTATTCGTTAAGATGGTCACGTTTTGAAACGGATTCGGGTCTTTGTACAAATAAATCGTAACGGACCCCGCTTCCGATAAAGACCTTTTTCACCCCCTTCACAGCCAATGCCTTGTCGTATAGTTTGATTAGAGGCAAATGACTTGTATTCAGGTTCTTACATATTGAGGGGAAAATGCAGCTGGGACGCTTGCACGTGACGCAGATCGTTTTATCAAATCCACTCATCCGGTACATATTGGCGGAAGGTCCTCCCAGGTCGGTAATGGTACCCCTGAACCCTGGCATATTGCTGATAAGCGAGAGTTCGCGCAGGACCGATGCTTCGGAACGGCTGCTGATAAACTTCCCCTGGTGAGCAGATATCGTACAAAAGGAGCATCCGCCAAAACATCCCCTGTGCAGTGTGACGGAATGTCTGATCATTTCAAAGGCCGGGATCATTCCCCTTTTATGGTATCGGGGATGGGGCTGACGTACGTAAGGAAGGTCATAATATCTGTCGATTTCCTTTTCTGTCTCAAGGTGAAAGGGTGGATTAACCACCACATATTTATTGCCGGATTTTTCAGCCATCGGGCGCGGGAACATCCGGTTTGATTCCTGTTCCAGCAGGGTAAAGGCTTTTGCAAACTTTTTCCTGTCCGAACAACAGTCCTCATACGACGGCAGCATTAGTATTTCCGGAATATCCGGAGGGACAGTATCCGACAGAAAAACGGTCTGGGGGATATCCCTGATACTCTTGAGCGGGACATTCATTTTCAGCTTGTCTGCAATACTTTCCACGGCCTGTTCGCCCATTCCGTAGACCAACAGGTCGGCCCCGCTTTCAACAAGGATACTGGGTTTGATATTATTCTGCCAGTAGTCATAATGCGTGAGACGACGCAGGGAGGCCTCTATCCCGCCGAGGATGACCGGTACATCGGGGAAACACTGGCGGATGGCCCTTGTATATACGATACTGGGATAATCGGGACGGAATCCGGCTTTACCTCCCGGACTGTATGCATCGTCCGATCTCAGTCTTTTTGTGGCGGTGTAATGGTTCACCATGGAATCCATATTACCGGCAGTCACACCAAAGAACAAGCGTGGTCTTCCCAGCTTTCTGAAATCCCTCAGATCATCTCTCCAGTTCGGCTGCGGAACGATGGCAACCCGATATCCTTTGCTTTCCAGGTACCTTCCGATGATGGCAGCACCGAAGGCCGGGTGGTCTACGTATGCGTCTCCTGTAAATATAATTATATCCGCTTCTTCCCACCCCAGGTGGTCCATTTCTTCTTTGCTGGTTGGAAGGAAACTCAGGTTATTATTTGCCATCTTTCAAGAGAGTACTTATACAAATAGCTGATTATTAAAATGATATCTTAGATTTTTTCCATGTGGCACATGCTGGTGATGATGTGTCACATCCCTGTTTCCTCACTTTTTTCAGCTGTAATCCTTTTATGTAAGCCAGATATTGAATTGTGCACACCTGACTCGCAAATGTAAGCAGTAACATATTTTGCCTGTGTGATATCGAAGGCCGGGTTGTAAGCTGCTGATCCGGGATTGGCCGTCCTGAATTCCTGTGATGTGCCCTGTAAGTTTATTCCGTTCATGGATGTGAGTTCCTCAGGGTCTCTTTCCTCAACGGGAATGGAATATCCGTCGGGGCAGTTCCGGTCGAAGGTTGACAGGGGTGCGGCAACATAAAAGGGCAGGTTAAAGGCTTTCGCGGCAATGGCTTTTTCGAGGGTTCCGATCTTGTTGGCCACGTCCCCGTTGGCTGCGATCCGGTCGGCTCCGGTAATCAGCAGGTCGACCTGACCCCTGGCCATCATCCAAGCGGCCGCATTATCGGCGATGATGGTGTGCGGGATTCCTGCCCGGGACAATTCCCATGCGGTGAGTTTTGCGCCCTGGTTGCGGGGTCTGGTTTCATCCACCCAGACATGGATTTTTTTCCCTTCCCGATGGGCCATGAAAACCGGCGACAGGGCACTTCCGTGATCAACCAGGGCAAGCCAGCCGGCATTGCAGTGTGTCAGGATATTTGAACCATCGCTGATCAGTTGGCTGCCGTGCGCTCCGATCTGATATGCATGTGCCACATAGTTGTCGGCGATCTCAGTGGCTGCTTCCGAGGCAAGTCTGGCGGCTTCTTCCAGTTTTCCGGCTGCCAGCAAACCTGCTGCTGCGTGATACACACGTTCGGTGGCATAGAAAAGGTCCCTTGCGGTTGGTCTGCAGGCTTCAATTTCACGGCGGGCCCTGGTAAATCCTTCAGGGGTGATATCTGCTTCCATGGCTGCCTGTGCCATGGCATAGCCTGCAGTTGCACCGATGGTACCGGCACCGCGCACCGTCATGTTGCGGATAGCTTCACAGCTCAGACGATAGTCACTGCAGCGGAATACTTCAAAGGAGAAGGGCAGTACCCGCTGATCGATCATGCAGAGCAGGCCTTCTTCCATCCAGACGGCGCGATATGGGTGTCCATTCACCTCCATAATACTGAAAAATAATTAATTACACTATCCTGGCAGCCTCGCGACAGCTGTTTTCAGTCTGAACATAATTCACAATAAGCCAGCCAGGCCATCAGGCCCATGCCCGTTTCCAGTGCTTTCTCATCAATGTCAAAGCTTGGCGTATGAAGATTGGATGTAATTCCCCGGGAAACATCAGCGGTACCGAGACGGTAAAAACAAGCCGGAACCAGTTGTGCGTAATAGGCGAAATCCTCGGCGGTCATTCGCATATCCAGCAATACCACCTTATCTTCACCCAGGTATTC
Organism: Bacteroidota bacterium; assembly: GCA_022709385.1. Lineage (GTDB taxonomy): Bacteria > Bacteroidota > Bacteroidia > Bacteroidales > CAIXZF01 > JAKLIX01. The sequence goes on from JAKLIX010000003.1 coordinate 42,274, forward strand.
ACGGGCAAAGCGGATGGCCCTGCCGGTCAGTTCCTCGTCATTGACCAGGAAAGGATAGCCTTTCTCAATGTGTACCTCACAACTGCCACCCATGCCACCTGCAATAGACTCAGCCATACGGGTGATCCTGGTATGGGCTTTTTCTCTCCATTGTTCGTCGAAAGTACGGAAAGTTCCGCTGATCTTCACTTCCGAAGGAATGATATTGGTACGGCCTGCAGCTTCAAGGTGTCCGAAAGACAGCACAGAAGGGATATCGCTTCTGGCATGTCTGCTGACGATCTGCTGAAGAGCCACGAGAATATGAGCGGCGATGAGTACGGGATCCACCAGAAGTTCAGGCGTGGCGGCATGACCTCCGACGCCCCTCACGGTCAGGTAGATTTCATCTGTTGATGCCATATATTTACCTGCTTTCATCCCTATTTTACCCGCTTCAAGGGAGGGCAGGGTATGTTGACCGAAGATGGCGGATGGTGGGGGATTTTCCAAAACCCCCTCTTGTATCATCAGGGATGCACCACCGGGAAACTTCTCTTCTGAAGGTTGGAAAATGCAGCGGACTTCTCCACAGAAACTATGTTTGATCTGGTTCAGGATCTTCATGCAACCGAGCAGGGATGCCATATGCGCGTCATGTCCGCAGGCGTGCATCACACCCGGATTCAGGCTGCGGTATTCCGCTTCATTTTCTTCCTGAATGGGCAGGGCATCCATATCGGCACGGAGCGCGATGGTCTTTCCCTGTCCTTTTTCACCCTGAATAAGCGCTACGATGCCTGTGCCGGCGATGCCGCTGCGGAACGGTATTCCCCAGTCTGAGAGCAAGTCGGTGATAAAGGAGGCGGTGTTGTGCTCCTGCATCGACAACTCGGGATAGCGGTGCAGATGCCTCCTGATCCGGATGATCTCCTCCAGGTATTGCTTTGCCAGTCCGCTGATCAGTTTCCCGGCTTCCATCGTCTAGGTGGTAAGCGCTTCGGTGAAGTAATGGTAGAAATACGGGATGGTTTCGATTCCTTTGAAGAAATTGAACAGGGGATAATTTTCATTGGGTGAATGGATGGCATCGCTTTCCAGTCCGAATCCCAGGAGCAGCGATTTCACTCCGAGGATCTGTTCGAAGGTGGAAATGATGGGAATACTGCCGCCGCTGCGGAAAGGAATGGGTTTTTTCCCGAAGGTGTTTTCCACGGCCTTGCTGGCAGCTTTGAAAGCAATGGAGTCTACCGGGGAAACGTAGGCTTGTCCTCCGTGCAGGGCTTTCACTTTCACTTTGACCGATGCGGGAGCGATTGCTATGATATGTTTTTCGAACAACAGGGCGATTTTTTCATGGTCCTGGTTTGGAACCAACCTCATGGAAATCTTGGCGGAAGCCTTTGAAGGGATGATGGTTTTGGTGCCTTCGGCAATGTAGCCGCCCCAGATACCGTTGCAGTCGAGCGATGGCCTGATCCCGGTCCTTTCCATGGTCGAATAGCCGGTTTCTCCCTGGATATCGCCGATATCGAGTGCTTTTTTATAGTCGTCCACATTGAAGGGGGCCCGTGCCATATCGGCTCTTTCTTCAGGACTGAGTTCCAGTACATCATCATAGAAACCCGGAATGGTAACCCTGTTGTTTTCATCGGTCAGGGAGGCGATCATTTTTGCCAGCACATTGATCGGATTGGCGACAGCGCCTCCGTACAAGCCGCTGTGCAGGTCGCGGTTGGGGCCGGTGACCTCGACCTCCATATAGGCCAGTCCGCGCAATCCGTTGGTTACCGAAGGAACATCCTGTCCGATCATGCCGGTGTCGGAAACCAGGATAATGTCCGATTTCAGCATTTCTTTGTGTTCGAGCAGAAAGGCCGGCAGGTTGGGTGAACCGATCTCTTCTTCCCCTTCGATCATAAACTTCACATTGCAGGGCAGATTCCCTGTTTTCACCATGGATTCAAAGGCTTTGGCGTGCATGAAACCCTGGCCTTTGTCATCGTCGGCGCCCCTTCCCCAGATCTTTTCATCCCTGATCTGAGGTTCAAAAGGTGGAGTATGCCACAGATCGACAGGATCAGCAGGCATCACATCGTAATGTGCGTACACCAGGATGGTGGGTTTAGCGGGATCAATGATTTTTTCACCATAAACCACCGGATTTCCTTTTGTCGGAAAGACTTCGGCCTTATCTGCACCCGATGCAAGCAGGGCTTCCTTCCAGTATTCGGCTGCTTTCAGCATGTCTGGTTTATGTTCTGCAACGGGACTAATCGAGGGAATACGCAGCAGGCCGAACAATTCAGTTAAAAACCTGTCTTTATTGGTTTCCTGGTAAGATTTGAGTTCTTTCATGTTTTTTTATTTATTCCTGAATCATAATACTAAGTTTCCTTTTCGTAGCTTTGGACTGACATAGGGCATTCCGGCACTTTGAAAACAGGTGCAAAGATAATGCTTTACTGCAAATTACCCATTGCAGACAACCTCATCCATGTTTGGGATGTCTATGTGTTGGTTGCATCAGCTTGGTGCAATGATGTTTTTATATTGCGTACATGCAGGGATTCATCAGATTGATTGCATTTTTCCTGGCGGCCGGTTTCTTCACGGGAACACCTGCCGGGGCACAACTCCAGGTCACTACGGGAGGTGATCCGGAGCAGTTGGTTAACAGTGTATTGCTGGGGACAGGCGTGATGGCCATGAATGTGACCCTGACCGGGACCCAGGTGATGTACGGTACCTTCGGCACCGGGGCCAACCCGACCAATCTCGGGATCACCAGCGGGCTTCTGCTGACAAGCGGGAGTGCCACCAATGCCATCGGGCCGAATTCATCTTCGGGAATAACCACTGACTGTCAGCAGCCGGGTGATCCGACGCTTGACGGACTGATCCCAGGCTATACTACGCATGACGCCTGTGTATTGGAATTTGATTTCATTCCGCAGGGAGATACCATCAGTTTTCGCTATGTATTCGGATCTGATGAATACCTTGAATGGGTGGGCAGCAGTTACAACGATGTGTTTGGATTTTTTGTGAGCGGACTCGATCCAATCACCTACCTGCCTTTTACCGATAAAAACATCGCCATCATTCCCAATACGGCCAACACGCCGGTTTCCATCAACAATGTCAATAACGTCTCTAATCCGGCATACTATGTCGACAATCCTCAGGGACCCATGACCACCATTGAGTATGACGGGTTTACCACAGTGCTGACAGCACGTTGCCATGTAATTCCCTGCATGACGTATCACATTAAACTTGCCGTAGCGGATGCAGGAGACTATGTCCTCGACAGCGGGGTGTTCCTTGAAGCGGGCAGTTTCAACAGCGGCGGGATCACCACCAACATATCCTTTACCAATCCCAACCTGAGTGCCCTCACAGCCATTGAAGGCTGTAACGATGCCGTGGTTACTTTTAAATTACCTAACCCGGCACCTGACGGTTACGTCATTCCCTTTACCATCCTTGCTTCCAGTACAGCGATCTATGGCGTTGATTATGACAGTATTCCCAGCCCTCTGATTATTCCTGCGGGATCAGATTCTGCATCGATCATCGTTCACGCTTTTGCCGATGGTTTGCTTGAAGGTCAGGAAACGGTGGGATTGGTAGTCCCCACCACCATTTGCCTGACAGATTACGATACTATCTTTTTTATTATCGAGGATTATTTTCCGGTACAGGTTCAAACCGCTTTTGCTGACACGCTGGTTACCTGCGGGGATACCATCCAGCTGACCGGGCAGGTCAGCGCTGGTTTGGAACCCTTCACTTACCTCTGGAGCACGGGTTCGCAGGAGTATCAGATCATGGCCTCACCCGTGATCACTTCCCAGTATTATATCACGGTCAGCGACGTATGCGGATATTCTTCCACCGACAGCACCCTGGTCAGGATTGCCGGTCCCTGGGCAGATGCAGGATCTGACACCAGCATATGCGCTGGTGGGTCGGCCAGTCTTACAGCCACAGGCGGCACATCCTATCTTTGGAGCAACGGCATGACCACCTCAACAATCGCTGTTACTCCGGAAGTGACTACCGCTTATATTGTTACAGTAACTGATGTTTGTTCTGATGTTGATACAGTCACCGTCATTGTCAACCCATTGCCGGTGGTGGTTGCGTTAACCGCTTCGGATTCGATATGCCCCGGAGAATCGGCCATGCTCTCGGCCGGAGGAGCGGATAGTTATCTATGGACATCATTTCCGGCGGATCCGAGTCTGGACGGGCAGAACGAGCTTCCTAATCCCGTTGTCAGTCCGACCGTTAGTACAATATACCATCTTCAGGGTGTCGATACCAATACCTGCAGCAATACAGCCTCCGTGCTTGTGGTGGTAAAGCCGGTTCCTTCCTCGCATTTCACTGTGAGTGACTATAACCCCTGTGTGGAAGCGGCTACTATCCTCACTTATGATGGCAATGCACCTCCGTCTGCCCATTATTTCTGGGATTTTGATGGCGGCCTGAGCATCGGAAGCGGTATGGGACCTTACCTGGTATACTGGACCGAGGCAGGCGAAAAGATCATTTCCATCTATGTTGACAGGGATGGATGCCTTAGTCCGGTATATGCTGATACCGTGACAGTTATTCCCAGGCCGGTGGCGCTCTTTGAAACCGACCTGACCGAAGGCTGTGAACCACTGGAAGTACACTTCAATGAGTATTCGACCCAGGTAATGCCGGGGACCGTTTACGAATGGTACTTCGGCAACGGAGAACAGACCCTGGAGCAGGATCCGGTATATACCTATAATCAGAGTGGTTCATACAGCGTGACGCTTGTGGTTTCAAACCTGTATGGCTGTAATGACACACTCAGGAAGAATGCCTTGATCCATGTTTATCCCGATCCGCTGGCCGATTTTTCTTATCATCCGAAAAGGGTAAGTATTCTTGATCCCACAGTCAAGTTCAACGACATGAGTTTTGGCCAGATTGAAACGTGGACATGGGATTTCGGTGACGGCAGCACGGGCGTGCTTCCTGATATCAGCCACACCTATCCGGATACCGGATTCTACCAGGTAATCCTCACCACGAGGACCATTCATGGCTGTGTGGATTCTGCATCCGGCGAAGTCGTCGTCATGCCTGAGCATACCCTCTTTATTCCCAACACTTTCACGCCCAATCATGATGGACATAACGATATTTTCCAGGCATTCGGAACACATATCACAGATTTCCATATGGACATACTGAACCGTTGGGGGGAAAATATTTTCACAAGCGATCATATCGACATCGGGTGGGATGGTACCTACAAGGGTGATATTGCACCCACGGGTGTTTACACTGTGGTTATCACCTACAGGGACATCCAGGGTTCCAGGCACAGTTACTACGGCAAGGTGACCATGCTTCGTTAAGGACAGGGAAAAAACGTACTTTTGCGGCAGTTTAGCTGCTGCGCGATGAAGAAAATAAGAATTGCCATTAATGGTTTTGGCCGCATAGGCCGGATGACCTTCCGGAGGCTGGTTTCCAATCCTGATATTGATGTTGTTGCGATAAACGATCTTACAGATACGACTACCCTTGCACATCTGCTCAGGTATGATTCGGTACACGGGGTTTTCGGGGCAGAGATCACACATACGGCTGACAGCCTGCTGGTGAACGGAAGGCGCACTTTTGTTTATGCTGAAGCGGTTCCCGACCGTTTGCCCTGGGGCACCCTCGATATTGACATTGTACTGGAGGCTACCGGTGTTTTCAAGGATAAAAAGAGTGCTTTTCAGCATATTAAAGCCGGTGCCCGAAAGGTGATTATCTCGGCACCCGCTACCAGTGAAGGCGTTAAATTCATTGTGATCGGAATCAATGAACAAAGCATCACTTCCCATGACATCATCATCTCAAATGCATCCTGCACCACCAATTGTGTGGCTCCTTTGATCCAGGTACTTGATCAGTACTGGGGAATAGAGAAGGGCTTTATCACGACGGTACATTCCTATACGGCGGATCAGAACCTGATTGATGCTCCGCATAAGGATCTGCGCAGGGCGCGTGCTGCAGCTGTTTCGATTGTCCCGACCACCACCGGGGCTGCCAAGGCTGCCACGCATATTTTCCCCCACCTTACAAACAACCTGGCAGGTTGTGGCATTCGCGTACCTGTTCCCGACGGCAGCCTGACGGACTTTAGCTGTACCCTTTCAGAACCCGCTTCCACCGAAGAGATCAATGCTGCCTTCAGGGCTGCTTCAGAAGGAAAATTCAAGGGAATTCTTCAATATACGGAAGATCCGATCGTGTCTGTGGACGTTATCGGAAATCCGCATTCTGCCATCTTCGATGCCGGACTGACCTCAGTTCTCGGGGATAAAAACAGACTTGTGAAAGTGGTAGCCTGGTACGACAACGAAACGGCTTATGCAGCCAGGCTGACTGAGCTCATCAGTATTTTCGACAGGATTTAATTAAGCAGGATTCTGGTGAAACGGCGTTCGTTGCCGGCAGTCAGACCCACGAAATACACTCCTGAGGCTTTTCCATCCATATTCAGTTGGATGTGCTGTGTTCCCTGGTTCGGCTTCACCGCCTGCTGCATGACAAGCTGACCGTAAGCATCGCTGATGAGAAGCAGAGCCGGTTTTTTAAGACCGCTGACGATTAGACTGAATTCGCCGGATGCAGGATTGGGATAGGCTGAAAGTTCCACGTCGAGTAAAGGCAGTTCATGGATGCTCATCCAGGATGATTTGTTGAGCACCGGTGAATTGGCCATGGGCAGGAAATTGGGTGCAGCGAGGTTGAAGGGATCGGTGATCATCATGGCATCGTTGGTGGCAAGGGTGTCATTTTTTCTGTTGGTGTTCATATACCATGCCCTTTCATCCTGGACCGTCCAGGTCTGTCCATCGGGCACGGTAAAGAAAGTCTTCATACCGCTCATGATGGTGTTGTATATTTTCAGCTCATTGGAAATGGCATTGGCCTGTGTAGAAGTGCCGTCGATAAGCAGCCCGATGGGATATCCGAGCAGGATGGAATTGTAAATATTGATTTTGGAATTTCTTCTCAGGTGCATGGCTCGTTTGTAATCAGTATTGAAGGGGGTGGTGGGAGTGGCAAGCGGCCCGAAGAAACTGAAATTGCTGAACAAGGGCTGCGTAAAAGGCGTATTCCCGGAGCCGCTGGCATCGTTATCGGACTCAAAACCGTTTGAACCTGAAACATCTGCGATGGCCGGATCTCTGAGGGCTACCCCAAACTGCAGCATGCCTCTGAAGCCGTTATCGGTATCGAATTCGTCATCCCAACCGCGAAAAGCGACCAGGTGTTTGCAATTTACCGTACCCCCGAACCATTCATATGAATCATCCCCGCAATAGGAAACCTGCAGATAGTCGATGGTAGTACCGCGACCGACTCCGCCAAAGGTGATTCCGTTGATTTCATTATTGGGCGCAAACGCCACCCCGGGAAATTCAACCCTGACATATTCCAGGATACCGGAATTGTCATCGTCATCGGGGCTGGCGGCTCCGCCATACATGGCTCCCACACCGCCTTCAATGGTGGCCTCGCCTCCGGGCTGGTTTACCGTAGCCCTGCCGCAAATGATAATTCCACCCCAATCACCGTAATCCCGGCTTCCTGCAGCCTGGTTTGAAGTGAAAACGATGGGCTGGCCGGCAGTACCCTGGGCAATGAGTTTTGCGCCCCTTTCGATGATGAGCGAGCCCTTGTTGGTTTTGTCGCCCCGGATGATGGTGCCGGGCTCAATGGTGAGGGTTACCCCGTCTTTCACATACACCCAGCCGTTCAGCAGGTAAACCTGCCCGGCCGACCAGGTCGTGTTCGTGGTCATGTCCCCGCCATTGACAGTAATCGTGGTAGCCGGGTAAACCGTATTCTGGGGATCGAAGTTTGTCCATCCCTGGGTCCAATCTTCTGTACCAAAAGCACCAATGTATTCCACCTGGTCGAAGAATGGATCATTGATGTTATTTTGTGCATAAATAGTATTGAAATTCAATACTATAACAATAATAAAAAATAGTCTTAATGTTTTCATCTGTGAATAATTTTGATTTCAATGGTCAGATGCCTGTCCCGCTTCATGCGGGAGAATACCCATGTAGTTAATACCATACCGGTAGGTGAGTGTAAACTCATGGGAATTTCATAACAATAATTTAACAGGGTGCAAAATTACTGCCACCCTGTCAAATCATTGTTAGATAAAAATTACTAATGGGTTAAGAAATCATTAAGCCGTCAGGCATCATGCAAAACGCATCAGTTTATGATCAGCTTCAGCTGCTTTATGCCATAAGATGAGATAATCCTCAGTACATACAATCCTGCCGGTTTTCCGGACAGGTTGATGGGTACCATCCAGTTCCCTTCATGGGTTTTTTCAGTGTTTTGCATGCAAATATTTCCGTACAGGTCAATTACCTGGAAAGTATAGTTTCCTGCAAGGCTATTCATATCGAGTTGGAACATCCCGCCTGCGGAAGGATTTGGCATTGCCGTGAAGCTCAGGAAGCCGGCATCATATTCTTCGACGAAGATGCAAGGAGTAAAGGTGAGGTAGATATCATCATGACCGGTACAGCCGAGGACATCGGTAACCGTAACGCTGTAGAAACCTGCACCCATGGAGGAATCAACCACGATGGTGTTGCTTGTGTCGCCTGTTGACCAGAGGTAGGAAGCAAAGTTGGCCCCGGCAAAAAGGACAGCAGTATCGTAGTGGCAGACTTCCTGGTCGGGGCCAAGATTAATGAAGGGAGTCATGTTTACCGTACCTCCGACATAATTACAGGGAATGTTCACATTATTCAGGTTAAGGAAAGTGGAGTTTGACGCCTGCCAGATCATATTGCTGTAACCGCCGCCGGTGACCGGTGAAGTGAAGGTAAGTTCGAAGAGTACTGCAGAAGGGATATCCAGCTCGTTTGTGGAGGACCAGTCGATATGGAGTGTATTTCCCTGAAGGCTAAGTGTAAAAAGCCCTGCGGCCAGGTCTGGATGAAGGTTCTGGTAGCCGGGATTTTTCAGGACGGCAGTATCATAATTCAATTCCAGGCTGAAGGAAGCCATCTGGTGGATATTGGAAGCACTGACCGGAAGGGTGATTGCAGCGCCGTTGCAAAGCGAAACCGAAGCGATATTGAGTTGTATGAGGGAAGAAGCGACACTGCCGTTGATAAAGTTAGCCGGGAGGTTATTTCCGTTGATGTCCTTATAGTAACAGGCGCCGCTGGTGGCGGTATCCCAGGTCAGCGGACAGTTTCCTGTGTAAGAGAATTTGAGCACACACATGGTATCATCGCCGATATTGGCCGGGTTCATATCTGTCCAATCGAGTGTTATCACCCCATTGCTGGCAACTGCCGTAAAACTCGCGTTATTGAGGGCAGGGTGTACCTGGTTTACCGACTGGTAGGTAAGTACTGCAGGGTCGTAACCGAAGGTCAGATGCAGTTGGCCAACATTATTGAAATCATTGACCGTAAGCGGTATCAGCAGATCATTGGCGGGAATACCGAATACTTCCGGCAGGGAGGTGGTATTTGGCTGGATGGGACTGACACTTCCGCTGATGAAGGAGGCCGGCAGTTCCAATCCGTCGAGATCGGTATACTGACAATTGCCCCAGGTTAGGGTATCCCAGGTAAGGGGAGTGGTTCCGCCCGTGTAGTTGAACACCAGTTCCATCAGGGTACCGTTGCCGATATTGGAAGGAGTGAGCGAGAACCAGGAGATGGCCAGGCGGTCGGTGGTACTTCCGGGCTGTACATTGACAAAAAAGGATCCGGCGAGGCTGGGATGTAGGTTCTGGTAATTCTGATAACTCAAGGAGGCATTCAGGTAATCCATTGTAAGAGAAATAGATGCCACTCCGCTGAAATTCTGGACCTGAACGGGAACACTTACCACTGTTCCGGGATAAGCGATTTTATGCGGAATGCTGGTGATGATTTGCTGTGCATTTGCAGATATCCAAAGAACTGCTAATACAGGAAGGATAAAGATTGTTTTTTTCATTGGCTGCATGTCATTTTTTAACTTTCTATTTAAAGCGAGGAGCGGGCAATTGCCTGCCCGCTCCGAACCAAATCAAATTTGAACTTCAGGATTATTTATTCAGGATAAAACGAAGGCTTTGCGTCGATTCTCCCTGAATGTTGAGGAAGTAGAGTCCGCTTTCAAGTGCATCAAGATTAAGCTGCATGTTGTGGAATCCTTTGTGAAGGCTGTGTTTTCCGAGGTCGGCCACAATCTGTCCGAAAGCATTGGCCACTTTCAGGCTGATGGTTTCGTCACGGACCAGTGAAATGGTGAGTGTGCTTTGTCCCTGGGTAGGATTGGGATAGAGCAGACATGAAGTATTTTCGGTCACAGCCGGGGTGAATTTTGGCATGATCAGATTGACTGATGCATAGGACTGGGCTGCAGCGTCGGCAACAACGGAGTTCTCATCCACGCTGAATGTAAGGTTGGCGTCGGCATCGATTGAGAGCAGTGATTCACCTTTTTCGAGCATGAGCGGTTCTGTTCCGAACCAGGAGATGACCAGATTGCCGTCATTTGCCTGGTAAAGGAAGTGACCACCTGCCTTTTCGTTCATCACAACATTCCGGATTTCCATTCCGGCCGGGTAATGAAGGATCAGGGACAAGGCACCGATTTCGATGTCGGCATCTGCAATCAGTGGGATTTTATTATATGGTGTGGCAGCCGGAACAGTGTGCAGTGTAACGGAGGGTTGCATTTTAGCCGGGGGAGTGAAATTGCCGTTGCAATCGCCATAACACAGTGCGGCAATATTTCTGCTGAGGTCACTTCCGCTGATCACCACGCTGCCTTTGTCGAAGCACCAGGCACCGGCGGGGAAGGTGGTAATAACACCCACAAAACGCTGCTGTATCATCAGGGCATCGGTGGCATTCACGGGTCCGGAAGCATTCACGTTGGCAGCTTCGAGGTTCAGACCAGTCATGGGTTGCATACCGACAAAATGTTTCATGGCGAGGAGGGCATCGCTGGAATTGATACCTCCGGTATTCTTGGTAGTGGCGGCATCCACAATGTAGGTACCGTCCATTACTTTAAAGGCGTAATATCCCGTGGCGTTGGTAGTGGTTTGTTCCAGAAGGTTGTTGGCGGCGTTTTTCAGCATCACCGTAGAGTTTGTTAGCGGGGTGCTGGCTGCATTTTTATAGTGGAGGTTACCGCTCAGGGTTCTCACCCAGTATGATCTTTTAAACACCGGTGATCCTGCAAGAGGTAAAAAGTTGGGATTGGTGAGGTTGTATGCATCGGTGATCATCAGGCTGGAAGTCAGGGCCAGGGTATCGTTCTTCCTGGCGGGGTTGTTATACCAGTTCCTGGCATCAGCAAGGGTCCAGGTTTGTCCTGCGGGAACATTGAAGAAGTTGGTCATTCCCGTCATGATGCTGTATTCAACCTTCAGTTCATTGTTGTTGGCATTGGCCTGGGTGTTATTACCGTCGATCAGCAGGCCGACGGGATATCCGCTGAAAGTACTGTTGAATACATTTAGTTTGGTATTCCTGCGGAGATGCATGCTTCTCTTATAGTTGGTGTTTATCGTAGTGGAGAGCGTTTCCATGGGGCCATAGATGCTGACATTACTGAAGACCGGGTTTGTAACCGGAGTATTGCCGCTTCCGGAGGCATCGTTATCGGATTCAAATCCGTTGGAGCCTGACACATCGGCAATTGCGGGATCGCGCAGAGCAACGGCAAACTGTATCATTCCCCTGAAGCCATTGTCGGTATCAAATTCATCGTCCCAACCCCTGAAGGCGATCAGTCTTTTTGCGTTCACGGTACCGCCGAACCATTCGTAGGAGTCGTCGCCGCAGAAGGAAACCTGGATGTTTTCGATGCTTGTGCCATTTCCGACACCACCCATGGTAAGGCCATTGATTTCATTGTTGGGGGCAAAGGCGATACCGGGGAATTCAATGCGTACATATTTCATTACACCAGAATTGTCATTGTCATCAGGGCTTGCTCCGCCGCCGTAAAGTGCTCCCACACCTCCTTCAATGGTGGCTTCGCCTCCGGCCTGGTTAATAGTGGCTTTACCGCAAAGGATGATGCCGCCCCAGTCACCGTAATCACGGGCACCTGCAGCCTGATTGGAGGTAAAAACGATGGGTGCGGCCTGGGTTCCCTGTGCATTGATTTTGCCGCCCCTTTCAATGATGAGGGCTCCCTTATTGACTTTATCGCCGCGAATAATGGTACCCGGTTCAATGGTGAGGGTGGCGCCGTCTTTCACATATACCCAGCCGTTCAGCAGGTAAACCTCGGGAGTGGCATTGGGCAGGAAATTGGGGGTGGTAAGATTGAAAGGATCGAGGAAATGAAGCAGGCTGTTGGAAGACAATACCGTATTGTTTCTTGTGGGATTCAGGAAATAGTTCTGTTCGAAAGCAGAGGCAAAATTGTTGGTCATACCCGAAAGGATGCAATTTTCAATTTTGAGCAGGTTGTTGGTGGCGTTGTTCTGAGCAGCGGTTCCGTCGATGAATAGTCCGGTCGGATAGCCGGTAAACACTGAATTAAAGACATTCAGTCTGGTGTTCCTGCGCAGGTGCATGGACCTTTTGTAGTTGGTATTAATGACGGTTGATGGGGTGGCAAGGGGTCCGAAAATACTGATATTGCAAAATACGGGAGAAGTGACGGGTGTGTTTCCTGAGCCACTGGCATCATTGTCGGATTCGAATCCATTGGAGCCAGAAACATCTCCGATGGCAGGGTCTCTCAATGCAACTGCGAACTGCACTTTTCCGCTGTATCCGTTGTCGGTATCAAACTCATCATCCCATCCGCGGAAAGCAATGAGATATTTGGCATTCACCTTACCTCCGAACCATTCGTAAGAGTCGTCTCCACAGTATGATACCTGTATGTGTTCAAGGGTGGTTCCGGAACCGACACCGCCCATGGTAAGACCGTTGATTTCATTGTTGGGAGCAAAGGCAATTCCCGGGAACTCAATGCGGACATGTTTCAGGGAGCCTGAATTGTCTGCATCATTCGGACTCAGTCCGCCGCCGTAAATAGCTCCGACACCGCCTTCGATGGTGGCTTCACCACCCGGCTGGTTGATCGTGGCGCGACCGCAAATGATAATACCTCCCCAGTCGCCGTAATCGCGGCTTCCTGCCGCCTGGTTGGAAGTAAACACAATGGGTTGGGCGGCTGTGCCTTCGGCCATCAGTTTCCCTCCCCTTTCAATGATCAGCGCTCCCTTGTTCACCTTATCACCACGGATAACAGTACCCGCTTCGATGGTGAGCGTAACGCCATCTTTTACATAGACCCAGCCATTGAGAAGATAAACATTGCCGGATGTCCAGGTGGTATTGGTGGTGATGTCGCCTGCAGGAATGGTAACTGTTGTGGGCGGATAAACGGTATTCTGGGGATCAAAGTTTGCCCAGCCGGCAGTCCAGTCGGTGGATCCGAAGGCACCCACATAAGTCACGGGGGTGAAAAACGGATCGCTGAGTGCCGGATTCATGAACGAAGCGGCATTTAATACCGGGGAAATCCCTGATGACCACGTAGTGTTGGTGGTGATGTCACCAGCGGGAATGGTGATGGTGGTTGAAGGATAGGCCGTATTCTGAGGGTCGAAGTTAGACCAGCCCTGGGTCCAGTTGTAGGTACCGAAGGCCCCGATGTAATCCACTTTCTCGAAAAAGGGATCATCGATACTTTGTGCGAAAAGGCCGCTGAATCCGGCCATCAACATTAAAACAAAAATAAATTTCTTCATGATGAATGATTATTTGTGAATAAGAATTTGCTGGCAAAATTAGCCTGTCACCCCGGCAGGGGTGTTAGACCTGTGTGAAGCTTGCCTGAAGTAATTGTGAAGCCCGGGTTAAGTGTGTGTTAACTTCTTAACAATGCCTTAACAGGGCGAAATCAGAATGAATAGGAAACACCGAGGGAATAACCGGTACCCGGGATCCAGGAACGGATTTCCTGGTCGCGGCTGACTGATCCTTCCCCTGCTTTTTCGTACTCGACTATCTGCTTGTAAAGGACCTTTTCGTTGAGGATGTCTTTAACCCCTCCCTTGATCTGCCAGTGTTCACCAATCCGCTTCGAGAAAGTGAAATCCAGCAGGTTTCGCGGCATCTCGAAAATATCGGGCTTCTCCGGCGTACCCACTATCATGATCCGCTTTCCGATGATGTTGTATAGCAGGCTGAACATCCACTTATTCCTGTCGTTCTGATAATACAAGCCTGCATTGACAATATATGGCGATTGTCCCTGCATGGGTCTCTTTTTACTCCTCACGTAGGCTGCTTCGGAAACCACTTCACTGTTGATCACCGAAGTGTTGAATACCAGAGTGAAATCCTTGAAATACCTCAGAAAATCGGGGCGGAGCTTCCATTGGCTGAATGATTTCCTGATATCTATTTCAACCCCTAATGCTTTGGCTTCTTTCGAGTTGACGAAAACAAAGTCCCATCCGTTACTGGCTGGGAAAAAGTTCATCTCGATCGGATTGGTGAACTTCTTGTAAAAAGCACCGATAGTAAGCATTTCAGAAACAGTCGGGTACCACTCGAATCGAAGGTCAAGGTTGTGGACATAGGCGTTTTTCAGCGAATCGTTACCGTAAATGGTGGCAGAAAGTTCAAAGTCGTAAAACGAATAAGGTGCGATCTCCCTGAATTCCGGCCTGTTTACCGTCAATCCGTAAGCAAGGCGTAAAAGGCTCTTATCAGTGAGATTGTAACTCAGGTTAGCCGAGGGAAAGAAATTCAGGGTGTCTTTTTTGATATTCGGGGTGATGGTATCGGTGATAGCTTGGAAATCACTGAGATGTTGGTTATTTTGCTCAGCTCTTATACCTGCATACAGGTTAAAATTCCTCAGAACCGGGACTTTCACTCCAATATAGGCGGCGAATAATTCATTTTCAGCATGATAAGAATATTCCGGGCGGGTATCTTCGATCAGTTTAAGGCCCTGGGTGAAATTAAAATTCGAATCATCGTAGATGCTGTCGATGGACTGGGTGAAGATACGCTGATCGAACTGAGACATGGGAACGGCTCTTGCGATCCCGAAGCTCCGGATATCAAAGTTCCGGTCTTTTCTTTCAAGATAAATGCCTGCCTTCAATTCCGGGACAAAGTCGCCGAAATAAAATTTCCGGGACAGGTTCGCGCCGGCCACATATATTTTTTCTCTTGTGCTGATAAACAGTCTGCCGTTTGATTCCGTGTTCACCGTGGCTGCGTAGTCAAGTTTATAGGGAGTGAAGGTGGTGTCTCCGTTCTCATCAATCAGCATGGTGGAATAGGTGTAAATACGGCGGATATCAGGTTCGAGTTTGGTGGCAAAGGAATAACCCAGGGTCCAGTCGATGCTGGTCTTCTCATTTTCGGTTTTATGGGTTCCCGAGATCTGTCCGGAATAGGTGGTTCTGCTGCGGTAACCCAGCTCATAGCTTTTCACAAGATTTCCGGTCCGGTAGTAATCGATTCCTTCCCTCAGGGTGGTTCTGGTTTTTCCCGCCTGGTTCAGAAGGTTCCTGAATTCCAAGGTGTTTCTTCCCCTGACGAAGCTCCAGTTGTGGATGAAGCCGATATTGGCACTCTGGTTGTATTGTTTGTCGCGGTAATCATACACATACACACTGACATTTTTAATGGTATCAAACACTTCATAGGCAGCACGGTGTATTTCATCCGTATTGTAAGAATTACTGTAGTTGAGAGAGGTAATATTCCCGACCTCCCACTTACTCAGTTGGAAACGCCTAACCAGGTCGAAGGAGAACCTGTGATTGAGCGGGGCAGTCATTTTGGAGGAAGCCGACGTGTTGCTGAAAGACCGGGCAATTTCTTCCAGTCTCATCTTGCGGGCTGCAATGACCTCGGCAGGGGTTCCGTCGGAAAAGTCCTGCAGGGTATATAACATCTCTTCCGTACCAGGCATCCCGTCGGGAAGACTTCTTGTCCCGTCATCAAAACCCAGCCAGTCGGTTTTCCCGCCCGGGTAGCGGTAAAGATCCTTCAAGGTGGTTCCTGTCTGAAAGCCGGCACCGTAACTCACATTGACCGCGTTTTTTTCCGGCAGGTTTTTCGTGAAGACCTGAATGGCAGCTCCGGCAAAATCGGCCTGTAATTCAGGGGCAGGCGTTTTAAAAACAAGGATCCTGTCCAGCATGGAACTGGGGATCACATCGAAACTGAATGCTTTCACATCACTTTCAGAACTGGGTGCTGCCGTGGCATTTAACCAGACGGTATTGTACCGTTCAATCAAGCCCCTGACCACCACAAAACGACCATCGATAATGGTAATCCCGGGAACCCTGCGGATCACTTCGGAGGCGTCTTTATCCTGGGATTTTACGATTTGCTGGCTCGAGATGGCACTTACCACCAGGTTGCTGGACTTAATGGCGCTGATGGCAGAGATTTCCGAATCGGTTTTTCTTCTTTCGGTAATGGTAACTCCCTGGATGGCAGTAACTTCCTCCTCCATTAAAGGATTCAGTACCACGGGTTTATCAGCGCTCACCTTCACATCTTCGTACAATATTGTTTTATATGAGATGAAAGATATACTGATGTCGTATTTGCCTGCAGGGATGTTTTTCAGGGAAAAAGCACCGTTGATGTCGGAAGTAACACCCAGGGAGGTTCCCTTGATCAGAATATTTGCACCGATAATGGTTTCGTTGGTCTTTTTATCGCGCACCACACCTTTGACCTCCCCCTTCTGGGCGATGGATACCATAGGTCCCAGCAAAAAAAGACTTATTGCCAAATATTTGACAGTGAGTTTTTTAATCATATAATTTACAGTAAATTACGGCTGCAAAGGTCTGAAGATAACAGCCAGGGGAAGTTGTGGCAGTTTTAATTCTGCGTTAAGTTATCGTTAACGGAACGTTTGAAGTGACACATCGTTTCCATCGAACACGGCAAAGGAAAAATGCGTGATCCAGTCGCCGAGAATGATACACCTGCTGTGCGCGTTCAATGGGTAATCGACCGGCTGATGCCGGTGTCCGAGGATATAATAATCGATGCCTGGGTTCTTTTTGATATGTTCCATACAGAATTTCACGAGTCTTTCGTCGCCTGCCTGCTTACCGGCATCCATGCGGCCTTCGCTGGCCAGGTTGGCCAGGCGGCTTTTCCGTGAGAAGTACAGTCCCATCCGGGTTCCCAGATCGGGGTGCAGCCAGCGGAACAACCACTGGTTTACAGGATTGGCAAATACGGCTTTGAGTAATTTGTAGCCATAATCCCCGGGGCCATAGCCATCGCCATGGCTCAGGTAAAAGGTCTTTTCTCCGAAGCGGCAGATTTCGGGGTGGCGGTGAAGCACCAGGCCAGTTTCCTGCCTGAGATAGTCAAATGCCCAAACATCATGATTACCCCTGAAAAGATGAATGGGAATTCCCGCATCGGTCAGAGCTGCAAGCTTCCCGAGAAGACGGACAAATCCCTTAGGGACCACGGTTTTATATTCGAACCAGAAATCGAAAACATCTCCCATGAGATAAATTTCACTAGCATGTTCCGCAATACTGTCAAGCCAGTCGATCAGCAATTTTTCCCTGACAAGACTTTTTTCCCTGTCAGGTATCCCGAAATGAAAATCGGAGGCGAAGTAGATATGGTTGCGGGAGTTCATGGATTCATAAATTGGAGATGCTGATGAGTTCATCCCATTGTTTCGATTTGCCAAGTATTTTACCTTCCGGATCGATCAGGAAATACACGGGTAATTCTGTATCAAGGGCGTATAGGGGCAATAAAGGCGATTGTTTTCCCTGGGTGTCCGTCAGGTTGATCCAGGGCAGGGCATCCAGTTTTACGGCTGCTTCCCATAAATCCCTGTTCTCATCCAGTGAAACGGCAAGGATCTCTGTATTCCCGGCTTTGAGGGAAGGGTAACGGCCTTTCAGTTCCTGATGGTCTTTTCTTGCCCTGGCACTGGTGATTGTCCAGAAATACAGCAACACCTGTTTTCCCCTGAAGGATTCCAGTTTCACAATATTCCCTTTGATGTCGGGAAGGTTGAAAAGGGGTGCTTCCTGCCCCGGCGCAAGTCTTTCTTCCGCCAGCATTTTTTCCGCCATCTTCCGTTTATGCCGGCTTAAACGTTCATGATGACTGATGGCGTGCTTGTTGCCGGCATGTTGCTGCATCAGGCAACTGTCAATGAATTCAAATAATTGAAGATCTGTTTCTTCAGAAAAAATCACCTTCGGGCCGAAACGTTGATTCAGAAGGAATACTCCTGCAATTGAGCCGCAATCAGATCTGACCAGGCGCTCCACAAAATGTTTCTGGTCGCGGTAGATTTGGTAATAGGTCGAGTCGAGCAACTTCCGTTTACCGGCAAAATCATCCCGGTATCTGGCTGCGAGGAAATCCTTGCGCAGCGAATCTATCTTCGCCAGGTTTGAAGCCGTATGGTCGAAATATTGCTTCAGAAGCAAAGAACCCGGTGAACCTTTCACTTCCCATGATTTCTGCCACTTTTTCCCGTCAGCGAACAGACTCACCTGCTCACCCGGGCTCAATAAAAGTGTGATATACTGTTGAGATTTGGCATTGAGCAGGTAAAATCCTGAGGTTCCCGGATCCAGGCGGAAGGTGTGCCGTCCGGTTTTTCTGACATCAAAGGAATCGATCAGCCGGATAGTGCCGGTTTCGAGTTCGCTCAGGTATATCCATTTCAGGCCCAGGGTATTGGATAAGTTAACCTGCAGCAGGATATCCTCCCTGATCTTTGGCTCACGGGGTTCGCAGGAAAAAAGCAGAAGAACAGGGATAGCGAAAAGCGGAATGAATCTGCAGGAAAGAGGGTTTCGTGTCATGGTACAGCTGCTGGTTTTCAGCCCGGGTGCCGGCAATGCCCGTGCTTGATTGCAAAGGTAAGCAGACACAGTCAAATTCATGTTTTTTTGAGCAATAAATCGGCAGATGGGCGTATGGGCGGGCCGGTGTTCTGGCAGGGCAGGACGCAATCGTCAGAGATTGTACTGCAATTGCACGGCAAGGGTGGTCCTGCTGTTGCCCTTGCTTTCCTCGGCACCGCTGCCCAGTTTCACCTTGTCCGGATAAGTGATACGGCTGAGTTTGAGACGCATCTTCAGTGAAGGGTTCAACGATATTTGCATTACTCCCAGCAGCTGCCAGCCCCTGTACATAAACATTCCGATGGTGATACTGCGGTACAGGTCGTCTTCCCAGGCGTATATACGGTCGGCGTAAGTATCAGTATCAAACAAAGAGATGCTGCATATCATCTTCATGTTCTTGTTGATCTGACTGATCGCCAGCTTCTGGCTGATCAGAAAACCCCTTCCGATGCCGTTCTGCCTGCGTAACTGGTAATGACAAAGTATCTCATAATCACACATTTTACTTATTTGTAGTTGTGTTTTGATTTTGAAAAAAAAGCGATGGTTGGCAATCAGGGTATCAGTGGGAGTGTTTCCAGCCAGGTCGGAATGATCATCGGACCATCCTGCCGAGAGGTCAAGCCTGCAGCCTCCGGGCAGGCGGGCATGGAGGAATACATTTCGTTTCAGGGAAGGAAGCGGCAGGGAAACATTGTACCGTAACCACCGGTAATCGTTGTAATCGACGTAGAGACCGGCGTCCATCCGGCGGTTCAGGATGATGTTCAGCGTGGCACGTGGACGGATCAGCGGCATACCATATATATTATTACAGATGGCGGATGCCTGGGGATTCGACCATCCTGCCGGGAACATGCAAAGGGAGAAGGAGATGGAAAGCCGTGGTTCGGGGGTGCAGTTGAATCCGGCCGTCATGGCAGGACCAATGCCTTCTTTCAGGCTGACTTCACCGAAGACCCTTATTTTTCGCAGGAATAACTGCCAGTCGAAACCGTAAAAAACCATACGGGAGTTTGTATCCTGGAAAAGCCTGTAAGCTTTGTGCGAAGGAATCAGCAATCCTTCCGTCTGATGATACAGCACGCTGAAGCCGGTCCTCCACAATTCTCCCCCCCCCGACAGGTGCAGGCCTGCATTCCGTTCAATGATCCTGCCTTTGTTCATGACCTCAGAAACAGTTCTGTGGTAATTGCTTTCGCCCAGGCTGGTGTAAAACAAATGATCAGGGTTTTCAGCATTGGTGTCAGTTCCTGCATCCCTTTTTCTTTGAGAAAGGAAGACTGACAGGGTGATCCCCTGCGCCAGAAGGCTCAGCCCTGCTCCTCGGAATGCCGTATGGCTGCCCTGGCTCAATAGCGGGTAGAGACCTCTTGACTGGAATCTGAAATCGGATGCCTGGTTACCGCTGCCGGAATAGCTGCCCAGGGTCAGGCCCTGGCCGGCCGAGAAACCGAAATTTCCTATCACGGCCTTTTTCAGACTCCCGATATCCTGTATTGCCACGTATGATGCCTTGTCGTCGAAGTTCAGCGGTTGCTTTTCATCCGGACCCGATTCTCCCGGATCTTTTCTGAGGGCAACGGCTGCAGTGAAGTTTTTGCCAAAACCAAACTTCAGGTTGGCTTTGTATTGATTTGCATCGCCCTGGTATTGTTGTGAAGCCGGGATGACGGCGGTATCATTACAGTAACCTGCCTTTTTTTCCAACACCCTGCGGCACGATAGCAGGATTTCCGCGTGTGGCCTTTGAATTGCGTTTTTTATATTGGCAATCAAACTGCTTTGTGGTCTGAGGCAAACAAAGGGAAGCAGTTTCCCTGCCATTTCCCTGTTGATACCGCCAACGGCTGCAAGTTCATACAGGCTCAGCATCGGACCGAAATCCAGCATATACCGGTAAATGGAATCGGC
The DNA here is from genome assembly GCA_022709385.1 of Bacteroidota bacterium. Lineage (GTDB taxonomy): Bacteria > Bacteroidota > Bacteroidia > Bacteroidales > CAIXZF01 > JAKLIX01. The sequence continues at coordinate 63,125 of JAKLIX010000003.1, forward strand.
TGCCTCCCGGCTGATAAGGCTAAGCCGCAACAGATCAAGCGGGTCGCGGACAGCCAGGTTCACGGGATGGTTTTGTAAATCCTGCTCCAGGTCATCCAGGGAAGAGAAATCGGAATCCATATCATGATCAGGATCCTGACCATGATTGTTGTCAAAATAACTCCGCCAGTCCACACCCTCCTGACCGGCAGGTAGGTTTTGCCCGCTAAGCATGGTGGCCAGGGCAGTCAGCATGATGATGCATAAGGTTTTCACTTTTTTCCCGGTGTGAATAGCAATGCAAGCGAGGGTGAAAAGCCCAGCAGGGATTGGTAGGAAGTCTCAATCTGGACCATATATTTCCCTTTTTCCCAGCCAAAGCCGAGCAGGCTGTTCGACGGACCCAGTCCCATGCGGCCCTGGCAGAAAAGCCCTGATGGAAACCGGCATTGGATACCCAGCTTTGCCCTCGGCTGCAGCGCCTCCGATTTCTCCACTTCCCCGTATAGTAAGAGATTTCCGGATAATTTCCACCCGAAGGCCCATGCTGAGGAAAAAACGAAAGCTTTTTCAGGGTAAAGCGCAGGCATCCGCAAAAAGGAAATACTTGCCCCTGTTATCCAGTCCTTCCCGGCAGCATACTGAAAGCCTGCCACCGCTCCAGTCCCTGATGCCTGGCCATAGTTTTCGCCAATGCAAAGATGGTCGTAAAGCAGCCGGATACCTGCATGCAGCCCCCTGGACATCCTTGCGGCATAACCAAGCATGATGTACTGGTGTTTGAATAACTGCCGGCCTGACTGCTGGGCAAGGATACTCAGCATTCCTTTTCCTGCCGGGATCAGTGCAGCCACTCCCCCTGCTGCAAGATCCTTTATCATAAACCGATCAGCACAGTACAAAGCCAGCTGAAGGCTCTGCTCTGTTCCGCTGCCCGCCGGATTTCCCCATACAGCACCCGGCCCCCAGACCAGGGCTCCACTGCCGGTTCCCCGGTAGCAACTGGTCAATACCGGCTGTGCCATGAGCCGGCTGCCCAGCAGAAATGCCAATGTAACTACCTGGCATATAAGTAGTTTATCATTGCCCAGCCTGCGCTGTACCGGCTTTTTTTCTGACTGCCTCATAATTTTATACATTTGTGTCCTCACTTAGTATAGTTGCATGAAAATCCGAATCCGGAAAAATTGCACGAAATATTTTGCTGATCAAAATCATCTGTTATGATTATTGTCACGGGCGCTGCGGGTTTTATCGGAAGCTGCATGGTCAATAAGCTGAACAACAAGGGATTGAAAGACCTGATCCTGGTGGATGACTTTCAAAGGCCGGCGAAAGCGCAGAACCTTGAGAAAAAGGTGTTCAGGGAGAAGGTCGACCGGGATGATTTCTTTGATTGGCTCGACCGGAATCATCATGATGTGGAGCATATCCTGCATCTGGGTGCACGGACTGACACCACGGAATTCGATCACAGGGTATTCGACCGGCTGAACCTGAATTATTCCCGCAGGCTATGGGAGGCCTGCAGCCGTTATTCCATTCCGCTGATATATGCTTCGTCTGCTGCCACTTACGGCATGGGAGAACAAGGCTATTCCGACGATCACAGCATCATTCCCGGCTTAAAACCCCTTAATCCTTACGGCGAGTCCAAACAGCAGTTTGACCTTTGGGTGCTTCAGCAAAAAGATCAGCCGCCTGCCTGGACGGGATTAAAGTTTTTCAATGTTTACGGGCCGAATGAGTATCATAAAGGCCGGATGGCATCGGTGGTCTTCCATGCCTACGGGCAGGTCGCAAGAGAGGGGAAAGTGCGCTTGTTCAGATCACACAGGTCTGATTACCAGGACGGAATGCAGCTCCGGGATTTCATTTATGTGAGGGATGTCACCCGTGTGATTTATTTTCTCATGAAGGAAAGGAAAACCCACGGCATCATGAACCTGGGTACCGGGGAGGCAAGGACCTTTCTCGATCTGGCGGAAGCGGTGTTTCAGGCAAGCGGGAAAAGCCCGGTAATCGAGTTCATAGATACGCCTGCTGATATCAGAAATACCTACCAATATTATACGCAGGCAGTCATGGACAAACTGGCCCTTGCCGGTTACAGGCTTCCCTTTTACTCACTTGAAGCGGGAGTGAACGAATATGTGCTTGAATTTCTGAGCACCCACAGGTGCTATTGATTTCAGGAGCCCGGTTTTATACCGAAAGAACACAGGAATGCGAAAAAAGTGTTCCCAGAGTCATCGGTATAACTGAATCTAAACGAAAATTGCTTCGCATTTTCACTAAGATTCAGTATATTTCGAGCGTGTTTTTCAGATCAATGACTTTCTTGCGGATACTGAGCAGGGATGCCATCACCTGATCTTTCCCTGCCGGCTTTTTCCCCTGAGCCTTCAGAAAGTCCCTGGCTCCCTGAAGGGTATAGCCCTTCTCCTTGACAAGATGAAAGATCTGGGCAAGTTGTTCAATGTCCTGAGGGGTGAACAAGCGGTTCCCTTTTTTATTCTTTGCAGGGCTCAGGGAAGAGAATTCTTTTTCCCAGTAACGGATCAGGGAGGCATTCACCTGGAAAATGGAAGCAACTTCTCCGATGGTGAAATAGAGTTTTCCCGGGGGCAGGTCAGTTGAAATCATGGGAGAATGAAATTAGGAGAGTGATTGGGTCACCCGGCTGGCTATTTCAAGCACCTTTTTGTATTCTTCAGGTGAGAGGTCATTAAAGAAGAAGTTGATGGGATTGATTTTCTTTCCGTTTTTAATGACTTCGTAATGCAGATGCGGTGCCACTGCCAATCCGGTGCTTCCCACATATCCGATGATTTGTCCCCGGGTGACTTTCTGCCCCGGTTTTACAGCAGTTCTGGAAAGGTGGGTATAAAAGGTCTGGTAGCCGAAACCATGGTTGATCAGCACGGTGATACCGTAACCCGTGGTGGAGGCCCGGTCAGGGATGGTAACGGTTCCGTTGGCGGTGGCAAAAACCGGGGTTCCCTTGGGGGCGGTGAAGTCAATTCCCCAGTGCATGCGCATGGTTTTATAAATCGGATGGATACGGTAACCGTAACCTGAAACAATGCGTGAAGTGCCTCCCCTGACCGGCACGATGGCAGGCAGGCAGGCCATCATTTCCTCCTTGTTCCTGGCCATGTTGAAGACTTCGTCGAATGAGATCGACTGCACGTACATCCTCCTGGCCAGATTATCCAGTTTCTTTGCCGTTTCAACAATCACCTCGGTGTTTTTCAATCCTTCCAGGTGGGCGTATCTGTTGCTTCCGCCATAAGCCGCATTCCGTACGGTACTGGGGATGGGTTCGGCTTCAAAGATCACACGGTAAATATTATCGTCCTTCTCCTGCAGTTCGTTCATTACGGCCGTGAGATGTGACATGCGGTCGTTCAGGATCTTATACTGAAGCTTGTATTGTGCAATTTCACGCTCCAGAGATTTCTCCCTCGGCGAACTGAAAAAGTTATAAGCAATGAAGATCACCACGGTTGAAAATACCATGGCCGTTGCAAGAAAAGAAAGGAGTTTGATCAACCTGTCTTTTAACTTCAGATTGACTTTCTCAAAAGTGAGCGATTTATGGTTGAAATGATACCTTGCTTTAGCCATAAAGCGGAAAGGCGAAAGACTGTCCCCTGACTGCAAAGTTAATTAATTAAACTACCTTTGCAAGTTTTTAAAGTTTTAAAAATTGTTAATGTACATTTTCCCCCAAATAGCAGGTATATGACATCCAGTGAGATAAGACAGGTTTTTCTCGACTTTTTCAAATCCAGGGACCATCGCATTGTTTCCCCGGCACCCATGGTCATCAAGGATGATCCTACCCTGATGTTTACCAATGCCGGGATGAACCAGTTCAAGGATGTGTTTCTGGGCAATACGGCAGCAGTGCACCACAGGATTGCCGACACACAGAAATGTTTGCGGGTTTCCGGAAAGCACAATGATCTGGAAGAGGTTGGTTACGACACTTACCACCACACCATGTTCGAGATGCTGGGTAACTGGTCATTCGGAGATTATTTCAAAAAAGAAGCCATTGCCTGGGCCTGGGAATTGTTGACCAAAACATACGGGATTGATCCTGGAATTCTTTATGTAACTGTATTTGAAGGTGATGAGTCGGACGGACTGCCTGAGGATTCAGAAGCCCGCACCTACTGGCGCGCATTGGTGCCGGAAGAAAGGATACTGTCGGGAAACAAGAAGGACAATTTCTGGGAAATGGGGGATACCGGACCCTGCGGACCTTGTTCCGAGATCCATGCAGACCTCCGGTCGGAAGCAGAAAAAGCCGGGGTGCCCGGCCGGGCATTGGTGAATACTGGCGATCCCCAGGTGATTGAAATCTGGAACCTGGTGTTTATCGAGTTTAACCGCCAGGCCGATGGAAAATTGAAGCCATTGCCTGCCAGGCATATAGACACCGGAATGGGCTTTGAAAGGCTGTGCCGCCTGTTGCAGGGGAAACAGTCCAATTACGATACAGATGTCTTTCAGCCGCTCATCAGGGAGATTTCCGCCATTGCCGGGAAAGCTTACGGTGCTTCTGAAGCGACAGATGTGGCCATGCGGGTCATGGCCGATCATATCCGTGCTATTGCATTTGCCATTGCCGACGGACAGTTGCCTTCCAACAATAAAGCCGGTTATGTGATCCGCCGTATCCTGCGCAGGGCGGTCCGCTTCGCTTTTTCCTTCCTCGATATGAAAGATCCTGTGCTGTACAGGCTCATTCCCGTCCTGGTACAGCAGATGGGCGACTTCTTCCCTGAACTCAGGCAGCAACAGGATCTGATCACCCGCGTCATGATGGAGGAGGAACAGTCTTTTCTGCGTACCCTGGCCACGGGGATACAGAAATTTGATGTCTGGGTAGCTGAGAATCCTGGTATTCAAGTGATTGATGGCGGGTTTACCTTTGAGTTGTTTGACACGTATGGTTTTCCCGTGGATCTTACCCAACTGATCGCGAAAGAGAAAGGCCTTACAGTGGACATGGAAGGCTTTCGTCTGGGACTGGAAGCGCAGAAAAGCCGTTCGCGCAAAGCGGCCGAAAAGGAGCTTGATGACTGGGTTGAACTCTTGCCGCAGGCTGAAACACAATTCGTGGGCTGGGATATGTTGGAACATGCTGCCCGGCTTGTCAGGTACCGGAAAATGAGTACCCAGGGCAAGGTGAAATACCAGCTTGTGCTTGATGTGACGCCTTTTTATGCAGAGGCGGGCGGACAGGTCGGCGACAAGGGCTGGCTGGTTTTCGGGGAGGAGAAGATAGCGGTACTCGGGACTGTAAAAGAAAACAACCTGACCATCCACATCACCGAAACCCTTCCGGCTGATCCGTCCATGAGCTGTTTTGCCCAGGTAGACGCGAATGCCAGGCGCAGCATCATGAGGAACCATTCCGCAACACATCTGCTTCACAAGGCGCTCAGGGAGGTTTTGGGGAATCATGTGGAGCAGAAAGGTTCACTGGTGGACGACAGCAGGCTGCGCTTCGATTTTTCGCATTTCCAGAAAGTCAGCGAAGAGGAGATTCTTCAGGTGGAAGACAAAGTCAATCACTGGATCATGGAGAACCTTCCGAGGGATGAGATGCGGACCATCAGCATGGACGAAGCCCGCAACCTGGGTGCCATGGCATTGTTTGGAGAGAAATACGGAGACAGCGTGAGGGTGATCCGTTTCGGCGATTCTCTGGAGCTTTGCGGCGGCACACATGTACAGGCCACGGGCGAAATCGGCTTTTTCAGGATCATATCCGAATCAGCCATCGCTGCAGGGATCAGGCGTATGGAGGCCATTACGGGTGATGCGGCTCTCAGGTATCTGCAGGAACAGGCCAGGCTTGTGACCTCCTTCCGTGAGTTGCTGAAATCACCTGCAGATCCATTGAAAGCATTGAACCATCTGATTTCCGATAACAACGAACTCAGAAAGCAACTGCAGGAAGCTGAAAATGAAAAAAACAGCCGGAGGGCTGCAGACCTGGAGAAACAGTTTGAAGATGTGAAAGGCATTCGCTTTCTTGCCGGGAAACTGGACCTCGATGCCGCTTCCGTTAAAGACATTGCGTTTCAACTCAGAGAGAAAACAGAAAGGATGTTCCTGGTTCTCGGGTATACCGCCGAAGGAAAAGCCGGGCTGGCTGTGATGATTTCCGACGATCTGGTAGCCGGCCACGGCCTGCATGCAGGAAACATCGTCAGGGAACTGGCAAGGGAAATCGACGGCGGGGGAGGCGGGCAGCCTTTCTTTGCAACTGCCGGCGGAAAAAATCCGTCCGGACTTGACCAGGCCCTGCTGAAAGCGAGGCAAATCCTCATGCATAAGCTTGTTTAGGATTATAGGGAAAAGGCAGAACTTTTTTTATCATCCTTTGTTTGTTTCATGTGATAACAATTTAGACTTTAATGGTCACATGGAATGTCCGGGTTTTATATCATCTTCGGCTGGTGATTGCCAAACTTGGACATGACATGAAGTGAACCACATTTCATGAAAGAAGCAAAGTATTCTATCAAAGACCTGGAGAAATTGTCGGGGATCAAGGCACATACCCTCCGCATCTGGGAAAAAAGGTATGAGTTGCTCTCGCCTGAGCGGACAACCACCAACATCAGGTATTACACCGATGACGACCTGAGGAAGATCCTCAATGTGGCACTTCTCAACAGACAGGGATATAAGATTTCCCACCTTGCGGGCCTGAGCGATGAGGCACTGAATGAAAAGGTGCTCTCCCTGTCTCAAAATGAATCACTTACCGACATACAGCTTGACACCCTGCTCGCTTCCATGATCGACCTGGATGAGATCAGGTTTGACAAGATCATCAATAAAGCCATTATCAATTACGGCTTCGAGGAAACCCTGAACAGGATCATCTATCCCCTCTTCGAAAGGATCGGGATGCTCTGGCAGACAGGTGCCATCAACCCCGCCCAGGAGCATTTCATCTCCAACCTCATCAGGCAGAAAGTACTGGTGGCCATCGATGGTGTCATGACCGTCAGCAATGCTTCCCCAAAAACTTTCTTTCTTTTCCTGCGTGAGGACGAATGGCATGAGCTTGGCCTGCTCATCTTCTCATATTTCATCAAAAAGGCAGGGCACAAAGTCCTCTATTTCGGTCAGTCCCTGCCGTTTTCCGGATTAACGGAGACTTCAGCCAGGCTTGAGCCCGATTTCCTGATGACAATCCTGACCTGCAGCCTGCAGAATGAGGATGTGCTCTCCTATATCCACAAGCTCGCCGGTCATTTTTCCTCGAAAACCATATTCATTGCGGGTTATCAGGTAAGAGACATTGAAGATCCCTTGCCTTCCAATATCAGGCCGGTTCATTCCCTGGCCGAATTCAGACAATTCCTGCTTTCTCTGTAGCCCTTCTTTGTCAATGCCTTTCTTTTCAAGTCCTGCAGGGTAAAGACTGCCCTGAGCGCCTTGTTATTGGCGGCATGTAATTAGGTAGTACATTGCTTGAATTGAAATGACGTTTAATAAATGGTGATGTATGATCAACAAAATTTATCTCTTAACCCCATTTTAAATAGTTGATATACAATTAGTTTACAAATTATTTAATTTTTATTTAAAATAATTTAAAATAATTTGTTGAATCTTTCAGTTTGTGTACTATATTTGCAGTGAAATCTTAAACATTAAAAATTCTGAGCCATGACAGCCATAGAATTCAACCATAAGTTAACGAGTCTGAAGGATAATCTTCACTATTTCGCCATGACCCTTACCTCCAATTCCGAAGAAGCCAAGGATCTGGTGCAGGATACCTTTGTGAAAGCGCTGACCAACAGGGACAAGTTTGAAGACAACACCAATCTGAAAGCCTGGACCTTTACCATTATGAAAAATACTTTCATCAACAACTACCGGCGCAGCATCAGAACCAATGCCATTATTGACACCACCGATGACCTGTATTTTTTAAACCTTACGAAAGAGTCGGGCATTCCTTCGCCGGAATCCCAGATATCGCTGAAGGATATCCGCAAACGGGTCGACAGGCTTGACGACGACCAGCGTATTCCCTTTGAGATGCACACCCAGGGTTATAAATACAAGGAGATTGCTGAGAAACTGCAGATTTCCATCGGTACGGTGAAGAGCCGCATCTTCTTCGGAAGGAAGAAATTGATGGAGAACCTCAAAGGCTACCAGCAAAATCTCAATTAACAGAACAGATGCAATGACAAAACCCGGACAAGCTCCGGGTTTTTTTTTAATTTTGTTCCATGGTTTATCTTACGCGAAGGGAGAGATTCAATGCTGCCCACCGCCTGTTCAGGCCGGACTTTACTGATGAGCAGAACCTTGAGGTCTTTGGTAAATGTTCCAATCCCAACTGGCACGGGCATAATTACATCCTGTACGTCACCGTTCGCGGGAATGTCGATCCGCAAACCGGTTTTGTGGTGAACCTTTCTACGCTCAGCAGGGTGATCAGGGAAAGGGTGGTCGACAAGCTGGACCACCGCAATATCAACCTGGAAGTCCCATTCATGCAGGGCAGGCTGGCCTCTACCGAGAACCTTGCCTCCGCGATTTTCGACGAGCTCAGGGAAGCGGTGGCAGCGCTCGGTGCCGAACTTTACGCGGTGAGGATCGAAGAAACTGAAAATAACATGGTTGAATTCAGGTTAGAAAAATAATAAATCCTATGGACAGGTCTATTTTGCAGGAAATGCTTGAGGAAAACATGATGGATGGCTATGAAAAGCTTGAGTTGTACAACACCGAATCCATCGATAAACTGAAGTATCATTACAAGGAGGTTTTGCAGTTGCTTGGCGAAGATCCTTCCCGGGAAGGATTGCTCGATACACCCACCCGGGTTGCGAAGGCCATGCATTACCTGACGCACGGCTACCATATCAATCCGGAAAAAATCCTGGAATCGGCCAAGTTCAGGGAGGATTACCAGGAAATGGTCATCGTGAAGGATATTGAATTGTACAGCATGTGTGAACACCACATGCTGCCGTTTTTTGGCAAGGCCCATGTGGCCTATATTCCAAACCATTTTATTGTCGGCCTGAGCAAAATCCCCAGGGTTGTGGATGCGTTCGCACGCCGCCTGCAGGTGCAGGAAAGACTGACCACCCAGATCAAGGATTCCATTCAGAATACCCTCAAACCCCTTGGTGTCGCCGTGGTGATTGAGGCAGTCCATATGTGCATGTCGATGCGGGGTATCCAGAAACAAAATTCTGTTACGACAACCTCGGATTTTACCGGTGCATTTCTTGTCGATAAAACAAGGGCGGAGTTCATGCACCTGATTAGTGCAAAGTTGCACTGACATGCAGACTTACCATTAGATGACAATCTGATAATCAATATTATATAATCGATGAAGGCATATATTTTTCCCGGACAGGGTGCCCAGTTCCCGGGTATGGGCAAGGAGTTGTATGAGCATCATGCCGGTGCCAGGGAGATGTTCCACAAGGCAAACGATATCCTTGGTTTTGATATTACCGGGATCATGTTTGCCGGAACGGAAGAAGATCTCAGGCAGACCCGGGTTACCCAGCCGGCCATCTTCCTGCATTCGGTGATTTTAGCCGCCACCCTTTCCGATTTCAGTCCCGACATGGCGGCTGGCCATTCACTTGGAGAATTCTCCGCCCTGGTAGCCTGCCGGGCCCTTCCTTTTGAAGAGGGACTCCGCCTGGTGTATGCCCGGGCCATGGCCATGCAGAAGGCCTGCGAGCAGGAACCCTCAACCATGGCTGCCATCCTCGGGCTTGATGATGAACTTGCGGAGAAAATACTGGCTGACATCACTGATGAGGTGGTGGTGGCCGCCAATTATAACAGTCCCGGCCAACTGGTCATTTCCGGTTCCCTGAGCGGCATTGCCAAGGCCTGTGAGCTGCTGAAGGCGGCCGGTGCCAAAAGAGCCCTGCCCCTGAAGGTCGGAGGGGCCTTCCACTCACCCCTGATGGAACCTGCCCGTGCTGAACTCGAATCTGCCATCAGGGCTGCCTCCTTTCAGAAACCGTGCTGCCCGGTGTATCAGAATGTCACGGCATTGCCTGTGACAGACCCGGAAACCGTCAGGGAAAACCTCATTAAACAGCTTACTGCCCCGGTACGATGGACCCAGACCGTCAAAAACATGCTCAAAGACGGGGCGCTGAGCTTTATCGAGGTAGGCCCGGGTACTGTGCTTCAGGGACTGGTCAAAAAAGTTGATCCTGCTGCTGAAACTAAAAGCGCCTGAATTTTGTTATTAATCTGTTAATTTTTTTACCATCCTTCATATCCTGCATCTTATGAAGCGTTTCCTGATTTTTTCCTCCCGGCTCCTGGCAGTTTCCTTACTGTTGCTATCAATGAGCCTGAAATCACAGGTTCTGGATCCCGTGAAATGGAGTTTCTCCGTGAATAAAATCTCTGATTCGGAGGCTGAACTGGTACTGACTGCCAAAATTGACAAAGGGTGGCACCTGTATTCACAGCAGGTTCCTGAAGACGGTCCGATACCGACGACTTTCAGTTTTACCAGCCTCCGGGGTGTCGAACTTGTGGGCAAGACTTCGGAACCCAATGTGCAGCCGCACTATGACCAGGTTTTTCAGGCCAATATCAAATACTTCGACAACCAGGCCGTATTCAGACAGAAAGTGAGGATTACCAGTGCGGATAATCCCACGGTGCAGGGAAGCCTGGAATTTATGGCATGTGATGATGAGAAGTGCCTGACCCCCAAGGAGGTGGATTTTTCTTTTTCCCTCGCCGGTTATAAGGCGGCAAGTCCGGAAAGCACCGCCGGAAAACAAAGCCCGGCTACCGCTATTGCAGTGAATCCTGATACGCAGGCTGCATTGCAACCCGACAGCATCCCGGCAACGGCAACAGCTTCGCAGGGGGAGTTGAAAGCCGAAAATTCCACGGATTACGAACGCATCACCAAATCCCTGTGGACCTTGTTCTTTTTCTCATTTCTGGCCGGCCTGGCCGCGATTCTTACACCCTGTGTGTTTCCGATGATCCCGATGACAGTGTCCTATTTCATGAAGGATAAGAAAAAAGGGAAGGCCAAGAGGGAAGCAGGAGTTTTCGGCATCTCCATTATCCTGATCTATACCATCATCGGTACCGTGGTGGCTGTTACCCTGGGAGCCAATTTTGCCAATTTCCTCAGCACCCACTGGATCCCCAATGTGCTGTTCTTCCTCATATTCGTGTTTTTTGCCGCTTCCTTCTTCGGGATGTTCGAGCTGACACTTCCAAGCTGGATGATCAACAGATCCGATAAGCAGGTTGATAAAGGCGGTTACACCGGTGCCTTCTTCATGGCTTTTACCCTGGTGCTGGTATCATTTTCCTGTACAGGCCCCATCGTTGGCGCCATCCTTGTTGCCTCCGCCGGAGGTAAGGTGCTGGAACCCATTATCGGGATGTTCGGTTTTTCGCTTGCATTCGCCCTGCCTTTTTCACTTTTCGCCTTTTTCCCCAACTGGCTTAAAGGTTTGCCCAAGTCGGGCGGATGGCTCAATTCGGTCAAGGTTGTACTCGGCTTCCTCGAACTTGCACTCGGACTGAAGTTCCTGAGCATTGCCGACCAAACCTATCACTGGGGCATCCTCGACCGCGAAATCTATCTTGCCTTCTGGATTGTTATTTTCACCCTCATGGGTTTTTACCTGCTTGGTAAACTTACATTTTCTCACGACAGCGAGGTGAAGCATGTGAGCGTACCTCGGCTGGCGCTCGCCATCATTACGTTTTCCTTTGTCGTTTACATGATACCGGGTATGTGGGGAGCACCGCTCAAAGCCCTTTCCGGCTATATCCCGCCACAGTCCTCCCATGATTTTGATCTGAACCAGATTGTCAGGGAAAATGTTAGCCTTTGTATGTCTTCGGAATCGGGTATAAAACAGGCAAGCACGATCTGTGACAAACCCAGGTACGGAGAATTCCTGCATTTGCCTCACGGTCTCGAAGGATACTTCGACTATGACCAGGGAATGGCTTGTGCCCGGAAACTGAACAAACCGGTCTTTATTGATTTTACCGGTCACGGATGCGTCAATTGCCGCGAGATGGAAGCCAATGTATGGTCTGCCCCTCCCGTCCTGAAACGCCTCAAGGAAGATTATATCATCATTGCCCTTTATGTTGATGATAAGACAAAACTGCCTGAGCAGGAATGGATTACCTCAACCTATGATGGCAAGGTGAAGAACTCCGTGGGAAAGAAATATGCCGATCTTCAGATCTCCCGTTTCAATGTGAATGCACAACCCTATTATGTGTTACTGGATACGGCAGGCCAGTTGCTGGTTCCGGCAAGGGCTTATGATCTCGATGTCGACGCCTTTGTCAGTTTTCTCGAGGCCGGAAAGGCCGAATTCCACAAGCGCCAGCATCAGTAAGCCGGAACCGGATACCTTCCTGTGTGCGTCTGAATTGCAGGGGCGAATGGCCGTTCGCCCCTGCAATTTATACTGAATCTAAGTTGTTAATTTCTTAACAATGCGCAAAAATTTATAGGTTTGCATGAGTAAACCGGAGTTTCACCATAAAAAATTTGCAAGATGGACACCTTATTCAGAAAAGACGCCCTGTCGTACCATGCCGAAGGGAGGCCGGGTAAGATTGAAGTGATTCCGACCAAACCGTATGCCACCCAGCGGGATCTTTCCCTTGCCTATACACCGGGAGTCGCTGATCCCTGTCTGAAAATCAAAGACAATCCCGATGATGTATACAAATACACAGCCAAGGGCAACCTGGTGGCGGTGATCTCCAATGGTACTGCAGTGCTGGGACTGGGTGATATCGGGACGGAAGCCGGAAAACCCGTGATGGAGGGTAAGGGGCTGCTTTTCAAGATTTTTGCGGATATCGATGTGTTTGATATTGAGATAGAGACCAAGGATGTGGACAAACTGGTGGAAACCATCATACAGATTGCGCCGACATTCGGAGGGATCAACCTGGAGGACATCAAGGCACCGGAATGTTTTGAAGTGGAGGACAGGGTGAAAGCTGCCCTGAAGATTCCCGTCATGCATGATGATCAGCACGGGACTGCCATCATCACTTCGGCAGGTTTACTCAATGCGCTGGAAATTACGGGGAAAGACATCAGTAAGGTAAAGATTGTGGTCAACGGGGCAGGTGCTTCGGCTATTTCATGCAGCAGGCTCTATATCAAACTGGGTGTGAATCCCGAAAACATCGTGATGTTCGATTCAAAGGGCTGCCTGCACAAGGGCCGGACCGACCTGAATCCTGTAAAGGCACAGTTCGCCAACGAAAAAGACTATGGTAGCCTGGAAGAAGCAGTGAAGGGTGCCGATATGTTTCTCGGATTGTCAGTGGCAGGTGTATTCAAGAAAGAATGGCTGCATACCATGAATGTTCAGCCCATCATTTTTGCCCTGGCCAATCCCGTACCCGAGATCATGTACAATGACGCCATATCCACAAGGGAAGACATCATCATGGCTACCGGGCGTTCCGACTATCCCAACCAGATCAACAACGTACTCGGGTTTCCATTCATCTTCAGGGGAGCCATGGATGTGATGGCCACCGAGATCAATGACGAAATGAAACTTGCCGCCAGCCGGGCCCTGGCATCCCTGGCCAAAATGCCGGTTCCCGATGAGGTAAATATGGCTTATAATACCATGAATCTTCATTTCAGCAAGGATTACATCATACCCAAGCCTTTCGATCCGCGTCTGATCACGCATGTAGCTCCCGCCGTTGCCCAGGCTGCCATGGAAACCGGTGTGGCGCGCAAGCCGATCACCGACTGGGATAACTACAAAGAGGAACTGGGTAAACGGCTTGGTACGACCAATCCTTTGGTACGTCAGATAAAAAGCCGGGCTAAAAAGAATCCCAAACGGGTCGTGTTTGCTGATTCTGAGAACTTTAAAATGCTGAAGGCTGCTGAAATCTGCCTGAACGAAGGAATCGCCATTCCCATCCTCCTGGGAAATATGCAGAAGATCAGCAGCATGATCAGGGAAATGGAACTCGAACTCGACGATGTGGAGATCATCGATCCCAAATCGGACGAGGTGAAAGCCACCCGCCACCGCTTTGCTGAAATCTTCTTTCAGAAAAGGCAGCGCAGGGGTGTTACCCTGGTTTCAGCCAAAGACATTCTTACCCACAGGAACTATTATGCGCCCATGCTGGTGGAGACAGGATATGCCGATGCCATGATCTCCGGACTTACCCGCAATTATCCCGATTCAATCAGACCGGCCCTCCAGGTGATCGGAAAAAAACCGGGTGGCAATGTGGTTTCGGGAATGTATATCATCAACACCAAACAAGGACCGTTCTTCTTTGCTGATTGTACGGTCAATAAAAATCCGAGTACGGATCAACTGGTGGAAATTACCCTGCAGACTGCCTTTGCCGTGCAACAGTTCAATATTGTCCCGAGAATTGCCCTGCTTGCCTATTCAAATTTCGGTTCGAATACGGGGGAGGTCCCTATGAAAGTCCGGGATGCCGTTTCCATTCTTCACAAAGAATATCCCGATCTGGTCGTCGACGGTGAATTACAGGCCAATGTCGCGTTGAACGCCGAGCTGATGAAAAATGAATTTCCTTTCAGCAAACTCGTCGACGGTCCGGCCAATACCCTGATCTTTCCTTTCCTTTCCGCAGGTAACATCGCCTATAAACTGATGCAGGAAATGGCCAGGTTTGAAGTGATCGGACCGGTTCTCAACGGACTCGATAAATCGGTACATGTGCTCCAGCTGGGCAGCAGCGTATCGGAAATCGTGAATATGGTCACCATTGCTGTCCTTGACGCACAATGTGTGGAAAAACGTACCAAGACAGGAGAAAAATGCAGATGATGGTGGTTTTTTGAAAAACTTTAGTCCGGATATATTGTTAATTTGATATATTTACGGCAGTTTTTCAAATCAATCATTTATTCCTTAAAAATGAAACGTATCACCGTGATCGGTGCCGGAAATGTCGGCGCCACTGTAGCTAATGTAATAGCGCACAAAGACCTGGCCAGGGAAGTCGTACTGGTCGACATCAAAGAAGGTGTTGCTGAAGGCAAAGCCCTTGACATCTGGCAGACTTCTTCCATCAATCACTTTAACAGCAAGGTTATTGGAGTAACCAACGATTACCTCCGGACCAAAGGGTCGGGCGTGGTTGTCATCACCTCGGGATTGCCCCGCAAACCGGGCATGTCGCGCGATGATTTGATCAGCACCAATGCGGCCATTGTGAAAGAAGTCACCGAGAAGGTGATCAAGTATTCTCCGGAGGCCATCATTATTGTGGTATCCAATCCCCTCGACGTAATGACATACTGTGCGTATCTGGCCGCCCGTAAAGATTCCAGGAAAGTTTTCGGAATGGCCGGCATCCTGGATACGGGCCGTTACCGTGCATTCGTGGCGGATGCATTGAAGGTCAGCCCCAAAGATATTCATGCCATGTTACTCGGAAGTCACGGGGATACCATGGTACCCCTGCCCAGGTACACTTCGGTTGCCGGCATTCCCATCACCGAATTGCTCAACAAGGATGAGATCGATAAAATCGTGGAGCGTACCCGTAAGGGTGGCGGTGAACTTGTCAGCCTGATGGGAACCTCAGCCTGGTATGCACCCGGTGCGGCAGCCGCACAGATGGTGGAAGCCATCGTCGATGACCAGCAAAGGATATTCCCGGTGGCTACGCTGCTTACCGGTGAGTACGGATTGAAAAATGTGTACCTCGGGGTTCCCGTGAAACTCGGGGCTCATGGCATTGAGGAGATCATCGAACTCAAGCTGAACAAGGATGAAATGAAAATGCTCAAGGATTCGGCCGACTCCGTGAAGTCCATGATGAAAGTCCTGGATGATATGAAGCTGTTCGAAGATCAATGAGAAAAATCGTTGTCCTGACCGGGGCGGGTATCAGTGCCGAGAGCGGCATCAGTACTTTTCGCGACAGTGGCGGCCTGTGGGAAACACATCGGATTGAGGATGTTGCCACTCCGCAGGCCTGGGATAAGGATCCTGCCCTGGTGCTGGAATTCTATAACCAACGCAGAAAAAAACTGCTGGAAGTTGAACCCAATCCCGCCCATTACGCCCTGGCCCGCCTTGACGATCATTTCGACCTTACTGTCATCACCCAGAATGTGGATGACCTCCATGAACGGGGAGGATCCAAAAAAGTCCTGCACCTTCACGGTGAACTGAAGAAATCGAGGAGTACCGCCGATCCGGATCTGGTTTACGAAATCCAGGGATGGGAACTGAACCTGGGAGATACCTGTGAAAAGGGTTCACAACTCAGACCTCATATTGTATGGTTCGGTGAGGCGGTTCCGAACATCATGCCTGCTGCAAACCTTTGTTCACAGGCCGATATTCTGCTGGTGATCGGCACCTCGCTGGCGGTTTATCCTGCTGCCGGACTGATCGATTACGTTCCGCATTCCTCGCCCAAATACCTGATCGATCCTAACGCAAGACCCATGCCCTGGATCCCCAACCTCACGGTAATCCCGGAAAAAGCCGGTAGCAGCGTGCCCGGTATTGTGGACATGCTGCTGAAGGAAACCTGATTACTTTACTTCTTTCAGCATGCCGAGCGATTCGGTCAAATCCATCCAGGTGATGGGTTTGGAGATGATCTTCCGCTTGCGGTCGAGCAGGAACATCGTGGGAGTGGCATAAATATTATATGCTTTCACACTCGGCCCGCTCCAGCCTTTCCCCTCGAAACCATTGTGCCAGGGAAGCCTGTTCTGCTTCAGATAGTTGATCCAATCCGTTCTGCTGGTGTCAAGCGTGATGCTGATCACTCCCAGTTTCAGGCTGTCGAACTGTGTCCTGAGCTGGGGAAGTTTCTTCAGCAGATCGTGACAATGGGGGCACCAGCTTGCATAGAATACCAGCAGGGTGTAATCATAATTTAAAGTACTGATAGACAGTATCTTTCCACTGCTGTCTGCAATATTCACTTCGGGTCCTGTCCGACCGACTGCCAGTTGTTCATAGGCGCGCAGCCTCCTGGCCAGTTCGTCTTCCCTGACGTCCCCTTCGCACATGCTTTCCGAAAGATACTTTTCGTACAGGTGGGTCAGCACCACTTCCATCTTGTATTTTTCAAAACCACCTACCAGGTATGACAACAGGAATTGAAAAACAGCACTGTCGTCCTTTACATTGGCCATCACGATGTCCACTCCTTTGATAAAGGCCTGTTCGGCTTCCTGTTGCCGCATCTGGGGATTTGGGAAAAGGGAAAGAAAGTCTATCACTTTGGAAGTGAGCAGGTTTGTTCGGATTAAAGCTGGATCTTTCAGTGAAACCACCTGCAGGTATTTTTCCCTGAATTGTTCCACCCTTTCCTGCTCATTCAATTCCCAGGGCATGGAAGGCTCACGATACAGGCGCAGGATGCGGGAAACGAAGCTTCCCTCGTTCCCTGAGATCAATGTTTCAAGTTTTTTATCCCTTTCTCTGGTGAGTGTTTCATATTCCTTTCTGGCATGATGGTAGAAGGGATCTTTTTCAGGGTATTGCTGGCTGATTTGTACCAGGACTTCAATTTTTCTCCTGTAGATATGGTCTTCAGAGAGGAATTTGTAAAACACCCTGTTTTCCTCCGACTGCAAGACCTGAGGTGCCTCCTGGCCCTTGCCCAGGTCCATCCGGATGCTGATGTTTTCCCTGTTATAGATGAAATCAAGGAATTGATTTCTGTTTACCATCAGTCTGTAAAGGCCTGGTTGACGGGAGGCAGAAAAGGTGAAGGTGGTTTTTCCCTTCGTATCTGTGACTGCTGAATCAAGCAGGCTGATTTTTTCACCGTAGAACGCGCAAAGGAACAGTTTTTTCTCCGGAAGGTCGGTTTCGAAGGATGCGAGATAGGGTTGGGCAGCGGCAGGTAAAGCAAGAAGAAATGCAAGGAAGGCGGCTATCTGGCGCGCGCTGATCCTGAACCTTACAGTTAGCCCGGACATGGGGAGGTGCTTTCGGTTCAGTATGCAAACAGTGGGAAGGCCGACATCATGTCGTTGACCTTATGCCGGACGTTGCCGATCACAGTTTCGTTATCGATATTGGAGATGACCTCATCGATCAGTGCCACGATTCCGGGCATATGATCCTCTTTCAGGCCGCGGGTGGTGATGGCGGGCGTACCGACACGCATGCCGCTGGTCAGGAAGGGAGAGCGGCTGTCGAAGGGAACCATATTTTTATTGACCGTGATATCGGCTTTCACCAGGGTGTTTTCAACCATTTTGCCGGTGATATCGGGGAATTTGGACCGGAGATCTATCAGCATGAGGTGGTTGTCGGTTCCGCCGCTGATCACATGGTACCCTTTGTTCATAAAAGCTTCAGCCATGACGATGGCATTTTTTCTGACCTGGGTAACATAGCCGAGGAAGTCAGGGTTCAGGGCTTCACCAAAGGCAACGGCCTTGGAAGCGATGACATGTTCGAGCGGGCCGCCCTGGACGCCGGGGAAGACTGCGGAATCGAACATGGCAGACATCATCTTGATCTCTCCTTTCGGTGTCTTAAGTCCCCATGGATTCTCGAAATCCTTACCCATCAGGATCAGACCACCCCTCGGACCCCTGAGGGTCTTATGGGTTGTGGTGGTTACCACGTGGCAATGAGGCAGGGGATCGTTGAGCAGCCCTTTGGCGATGAGCCCTGCAGGATGAGCAATGTCGGCCATCAGGATGGCGCCAACCTTGTCGGCGATCACCCTCATTCTGGCGTAGTCCCAGTCGCGGGAATATGCCGAAGCCCCGGCAATGATCAGTTTGGGTTTCTCCCTGAGGGCGACTTCCTCCATCTTTTCGTAGTTGATGGTGCCCGTCTCGGGTTCAACCGCGTATGCAACAGGCCTGTAGAGGATACCGGACGAATTGACCGGTGAACCGTGAGAAAGGTGTCCTCCGTGTGAAAGGTCCAGACCCATAAAGGTATCTCCCGGTTTCAGCACCGTCATCAGAACAGCCATATTGGCCTGTGCGCCGGAATGCGGCTGGACATTCGCCCAGGCTGCTCCGAAAAGACTTTTGGCACGGTCGATGGCAAGCTGTTCGGTCTGATCCACAATCTGGCATCCGCCATAGTAACGCCTTCCCGGGTAGCCTTCGGCATATTTGTTGGTCATGACCGATCCCATGGCTTCCAACACCTGCTCACTGACGAAATTTTCGGAAGCAATCAATTCTATCCCATGCATTTGACGGGCCTTTTCCTCTGCAATCAGGTCGAACACCTGTACGTCTCTTGTCATTTTTTAAAGTGTTTTTCTTCAGATGTGCAAAGGTAGAAAATATCATGAATCTTAGTGAAAATGCGAAGCAGTTTTCGCTTAGTTTCAGTTATACCGATGACTCTGGAGGCACATTTTTCGCATTCCTGTGTTCTTTCGGTATAACTCATAAGAAAAACTCCATCTTTGCAGACAACTTTCATTCATATGCATGTGTCTAAAAACCGTATCAGGAACTAATGGTCTCAGAAGCCGAATTAATACAGGGTTGTCTTGAAGGCAAAAAAGAGATCCAGAAACAATTCTACCAGAGGTATGCACCTGCCATGCTCGGTGTGTGCTTCAGGTATTTTAACAGCCGGGAAGAAGCTGAGGATGCTTTACAGGAAGGATTTATCAAAGTATTCGCAAACCTCAGGTCGTTCCGCAACGAAGGATCTCTCGAAGGATGGGTGCGCCGCATCATTATCAACACTTCCCTGAATATGATCCGGAATCATCTGAAGTATAAGTTCCATACAGACATCGACGATGCGGTGAATGTGATCAGCGAGGATGAAGACATCGTGGGTGAAATCAACCGGGAAGAAATGCTCCGGCTCCTGCAGGAGTTGCCTCCCGGTTATAAACTGGTGTTCAACCTATACGAAATCGAGGGATACAGCCATAAAGAGATCGCCGATATGATGGGGATCTCGGTGAGTACCTCCAAAACGCAGCTGCTGAAGGCCAGGAAGTGGTTACAAAAAAGATTATATTTGTTGAACAGGGAAAAGCAACATTTGGATTTTAACAATGGATAAAGAACACAGCAAGATAGGGGAGCTCTATAAACGGGCTTTTGAAGGTTACCGGGAGCAACCTTCACCCGCTGTCTGGGAGAAGATCGCTCAGAACCCGGCCCTCACACCGGTGAAGCCGCCCAAGAACCCGTTCAGGGGTAATCCGTGGATACAGGGGATCACGCTGACGGCGGTGGTGGGTGGCATATTTCTCATCGCCTACCTTTTCAGGCAGGATGATGTGAAGCCCCGCCCGGAAACACCCTCGGTTCAGCAGGAACAACCGGTCAATCCACAGACCGGCAATCTTTCAACCAGTCCCGGACTTGTTGAGCCAGCTGCAGCCGGGCAGACCGGGCAGGTTTTGAAAAAGACCGGATCTGAAAGCCCTCAGGTTCAGAAAAATCCGTCAGCCGGGGAAGTGAATCCAGGCAACCAGATCCTTACCAATACCGGGAAGGCATTGAAACCGGTACTCAAACAGATTCATGACCTGCCTGTGGCCAGTACTGCTCCCAAAACCATGTTGCAGGCTGCAGTGAAAAACACAACGGCCGGAACAAACCAGCCTGCCGTCAATCCTTCGCCTGCCCAACCCTCTGTTTCCTTCCCGGAACCCAAAAACCAGGTAGATGTCATTGAAGACCAGGTTGTTTGCAAAGGTGAATCCCTTACCATCTGGGCAAGCGGAGGCACAACCTATTACTGGAATACAGGCGAAGAAACCCCTTCCATTACCGTGCAACCCGCCCTGACAACTACCTATTATGTGACAGTCACCGACCATAGCGGTACACCCACCCAGGAAAGTATCCTGGTTACCGTGGTCGATTGCGAGGAATTGCATATTCCCAATGCCTTTACCCCGAATAATGACAGTAAAAATGACAAATTCCTGGTCTATGGGAACCAGGTTACAGATTTCAACATGATCATCCTCAGCCGTACCGGTCAGATCATTTTTGAAACAAGGGATATTCAGCAAGGATGGGATGGCACCATCAAAGGTTCACCCGCCGAGATGGGAGTGTATGTGTACCGTATTACCTATACCGACAGCAACGGAAAAGAACATACCCGGACCGGGCAGCTCACTTTACTTAAATAAACATTTCAGGTAATTTAATCATATAATATAATGAAAAGGATTTTCGCTTCCATTTTGTTTTTCCTGACCATCAGCAGCCAGCTTTCCGCTTCCCATTACATGGGCGGGGAAATCTACTGGGAATGCATGCCCAACGGGCAATACCGTTTTCATATGAGGGTTTACCAGGAATGTGCGGGTATTTTATACAGTACGGTGACCGAAACACTGAACACAACTGTGCCGGGGTTGCCTTCCATTACGATGTATTTTATTGATTCCATCGACATCTCTCCCACTTGTTTCCCGGGACTGCCGCCTTTGTTCCAGCATATCAACTGCGAAACTACTTCCATCAGTAATACCGGAGGAGTGAGGGAATGGATATACCAGTCGAATCCGGTGTCACTCCCTGCCGGACCTCCTCCACCCACAGGTTGGGTATTTTCTTTTACGGGTTGTTGCAGGAACCCCTGTACCAATATCACCGGCACTACTAACATGAACTGGTATCTGAGAGCCATCATGTATCCTTATGAAAACACACCGGTAAACACCTGCTGGGATAATTCACCCCGTTTCGTGGAAAGACCTTCCACGGTGATCTGTACCGGTTATCCCTTCAGCTACAATCCCAACGCCTATGACCCGGAACTGGATTCGCTTTCCTATGAATGGGACCAGCCCTGGACAGGAAACAACCAGCCAATCCCGGCCGCTTCCTATGTCGGCGGATATACCTGGAATTCGCCGCTGCCCGGACCTACCCAAAACCCAAACAATATTCCGGCCTCTGTTAATCAGTATACGGGAGAAATCTCATTTACCTCCTACACCCAGGGTGCTTTTGTTACGGTAAACAAAGTTTCGGCATACAGATGCGGCATCAAGATCGCAGAAATCTTCCGTGAAATGCAGGTGGTATTGCTGCCCTGTCCGGGCAATGATCCCCCAACGGTCATTATCCAGTATCCCAACGGTGATACCCTGAACAACTATGTAGATACGGTTTTTGCCGGGGCCCTGGTCAAATACAGCATGTGGGCCTATGACGGGCAGATGCTGAACGACACGTTTACTCCGCAGAACATTAAAGTTACGGGCAATGGTATCCAGCTTGGACTGAATGGGATCAGCACCACGACAGGCTGCCTGAATCCTCCCTGCGCCATGCTTTTCTGGGGTGACACCATCAATCCGCTTCCGCTCCCTGCCATGGGGGTTTGGGCATTGAACACACAGTTCCGGTGGCAGACCGAATGTACGCACCTTGCCACAGAGCTGGCATGCGGCGGGGTCACCAACCAGTATAATTTCGTGATCCGGACCGCAGACGATTATTGTCCTGCCCCGGCTATCCGGTGGACTACCATCACCATCATCGTGCGTAACGCTATCATGCTGCCACCTTCACCCCGATGTATCTCCGTCCAGCCTAACGGGCATGTCAAACTGGAATGGGTGCTGCCCGATACCTCCGAAATTCCGAATACCTGGAATGCTTATTTAATATTCAGATCAAAGAGTCCCACCGGACCATTCACCCTGATCGACAGCCTCAAGACAATCAACCAGTATACGTTCTATTCCACCAGCTGGACTGACCTTACGGCATACGGAAACGACACAATGTATTATTATTACATGCAAACCAGATCAGGTTGCTATGGTAATTACTATTCGGGGAATTCCGATACCCTGAATACCATCCGGCTGAATGTGGAGAATGTCGGCAACGGGATTGCCAATACCCAGTGGAATGGCATCTCCGATCCGTTACCCCCGACTTCTACAGGATGGTACAATGTTTACCGGCTGACGGGCAATAACTGGGTTACCCTGAACAGTACCCAGGGCTTCTCAAGCAATGATGCGGTTACCGGATGCGGATATATTAAATTCAGGGTCGGGCTGGCCGATTCGAGCGGTTGTGAATCCCTATCCAATATTGACAGTGCGCTCTTCCAGGCGGCGACCCCTCCCGATGCCCGCTGTGTTGCAGTCCAACCCAACGGAAGCGTCACCATATCCTTTGTCCCTCCGCCCGACACCAACAGTTTTTATTTCAGCGGCTATCTTATCTATGCGGCATCCAATCCCCTCGGGCCATACAACCTGGTTGACAGTGTGAAATCCATGAACCAGTTCAGCAAGAATGTCACTGCCATTAATGCCAACGGAGCGTCACAATACTTATACATCATCAACCGTATTGACTGCGACGGCTTTTTCTTTTCCGACGCCAGCGATACCCTCAGGACGATGTACCTGTCACTGTCCTCCATCGATCAGGAACATGCCAACCTGTTCTGGAACGAGATCCATACCCCGGCCCTCCCCACCACATCAGGACTGTACGATATTTACCGCAGTTATCCGGTGGGTAGCTGGAATCCACTCACCCAGACTGCCCTGCTGACAGCCATCGACAGCCTGACAATCTGCGGAGATACAATTCCTTACCGGGTGGAAGTTGGCGACCAAAGTGGATGTGTTTCGGTATCGAATATCAATGGTGTCAAATACTGGGATGATGATCCTCCTGCCATTCCGGTGATTGATACAGTATCCATTGATTCACTTACCGGATATACCCACATCAGTTGGTTTTACAATGATGCAGAAACACAGGGATTTATCATTTTTTACGATAATAATGGCAGCTGGATGCTGCTGGATACTGTTTTCGGAAACAACAGCAACAGCTATATCGACAGAAGCTCTCCGGGGAATGCTTGTGATGCGCCGAAAACATACGTGATCCTTGCGTTTGACAGTTGCTGGAATCCCAGTGGCATGTCGCTCAATATGCCTCATAATACCCTTCACCTGGAAATTTCCGCCATCGATCCCTGTGCAGATAAAATTACCATGCACTGGAATCCCTATATCAACATGCATGATTTCCTGGGGGGATACAGGATCTATGCCACTGAAAACGGAGGACCGCCTTTTCTGCTTGGTACCAACCTGCCGGCAGGTCCTGGTCTGCCTGCCGCCACCAGTTTTGTACACGAGAATTTCACCAAGGATTCCTATTATTGCTATTACGTTCAGGCCTTTAACCAGGATGGGACAAAAACATCTTCATCCTGCTACGACTGCATTCTGGCTACGAAACCCAAACAGCCGCAATTCCTTGTATTCCGCAATGTCAGTGTCGAAACCACCAATAAAGTCAAGGTGAAACTGTTTGTCGATACTTCTGCCTACGTCACCGAATACAGGATACTGAGAGCCACCGAAAAAGCGGGACCCTATGAACTGATTACCACGATTCCGGGATTTCCTGAACCCTATATCGAATATCTGGATGAAACTGCTCTCCCCGTGGATCAGGCCTATTACTACTTCGCCTCGGTGATCGACAGTTGCGGGGTGGAGGTGATGCATTCCGATACGGTGAGAAGCATTCACCTGATGGCCGTAGCCATGGAAGACTTCACCAATTATCTAAGCTGGAACGACTTTGAAGGATGGAGCTGGACCTATGTGAGGGGTTACAATCTCTTCAGGGGCATTGACGGCCTGGTGGACCCGATCCCGCTGGCAACGGTACCCTATGGGACCAATACTTTCGTTGATGAAGTTTCGCCCTATTTCGAAACCCAGGGCAAATTCAGGTATTATGTCGAAGCCATCCCGGCACCAAGCATCTTTCCTTTTGTGGATACCAGCTATTCGAACAGGGCAAGCGATATCCAGGATTCAAAGATATATATTCCAAATGCCTTTTCCCCCAAGGGTTACAATCCCATTTTCAAACCTATCAGCATCTATGCCGACAAATCCCATTATATCTTCATGATTTACAACCGATGGGGTGAACTGCTGTTTGAGACCAACAATCCAAACGAGGGTTGGGACGGAACTTATGAAGATAAGTATGTTCCGGTCGGAGTATATATGTATTATGTTAAATTCCATACATCAAGGGGTGAAACCTTTGAAAAACGCGGTACAGTGACGGTGGTTAAATAAACCACGACTGTAAGTCCCCCGCCCCGGAATGAGCTGCCCCCTCTTCCGGGGCTTTTTTTAACGATCCGTCTCATCCAATATAACCCATCATTCAATAATTTTCTGTTAATTTGCGAAACTTTTGGCAAAAAATGGCTAAACAAGTTACCACCTATCATGAGAAATTCACCGGAGAGGGATTAACCTATGACGATGTTTTGTTAATTCCTTCATTCTCAGAGGTGTTACCAAAAGATGTGGATATTTCCACACCATTTTCCCGGAACATCAGATTGAATATTCCCATCGTGTCTGCAGCCATGGATACGGTTACAGAATCCACCATGGCCATAGCAATGGCGCAGGAGGGGGGCATCGGGGTGCTGCACAAGAATATGCCGGTGGATGAACAGGCCAATGAGGTCAGGAAAGTGAAAAGGGCTGAGAACGGGATGATCATCGATCCGGTTACCCTGAAGGTTGAAGCCACCGTGGAAGATGCGCTTTTCATCATGCGGGAATACAAAATCGGAGGGATCCCGGTGGTCAACAGCAGGAAGCAGCTGGTTGGCATTGTCACCAACAGGGATCTGCGTTTTGAACGTGACCTTGAAAGACCGATCAGCGAGGTCATGACGAAGGAAGTGGTTACGACAACGGAGTTTACTGATTTTGAGCGGGCTGAAGACATCCTTCAGCAATACAAGATTGAAAAGTTACCGGTGGTCGATTCCAAAAACAAGCTGATCGGGTTGATTACCTACAAGGATATCATCAAAATCAAGGCAAGGCCGAATGCCTGTAAGGACAGCCGTGGCCGCCTCCGGGTTGCGGCAGCCGTGGGTACTTCTCCGGATACCCTGGAGAGGGTTGCTGAACTGGTGCGCATGGAGGTGGATGCCATTGTGGTGGATACGGCTCATGGCCACTCAAGAAATGTGGTGGAAACTGCGAAAAAGATCAAGAAACGTTATCCGGAGATAGACCTTATACTCGGGAATATTGCCACTGCGGATGCGGCGGCCATGCTGGCCGGAGTGGGCGCCGACGGAGTGAAAGTGGGCATTGGTCCCGGTTCCATTTGTACCACGCGTGTCGTGGCCGGTATCGGCATACCCCAGCTCAGCGCCATCTTCGAGGTGGCAAGTGCGCTCAAGGGTAAGAATATTCCCATCATAGCCGATGGCGGGATCAGGTATACGGGCGATATCGTGAAAGCCCTTGCCGCCGGTGCAAGCACCATCATGGCCGGCTCTCTCTTTGCAGGTGTGGATGAAAGTCCGGGCGAAACCATCATCTTTGAAGGAAGAAAATTTAAAGCTTACCGGGGTATGGGATCTATCGAAGCCATGCAAAAAGGTTCCCGCGACCGCTATTTCCAGGATGATGTTTATGAAGTGCAAAAGCTGGTGCCTGAAGGCATTGTCGGGCGGGTCCCCTATAAAGGCAGCCTTTCGGAGGTTATTCATCAGTTACAGGGCGGACTGAGGGCCGGCATGGGGTATACAGGCTCAGCCAGCATTGCCCAGCTACAACAGGCCCGTTTTATCAAAATCACCCAGGCCGGTGTGGTTGAAAGTCATCCCCATGACATCACAATTACCCGGGAGGCTCCCAACTATTCTCGTTAAAAATTGTTCTGTTGCATGTCAAATCAATGTCATATTATTATGAAAACGCTTTTTTTACGGACAACAGGCTTGCTCATGCTGTTGTTTTCCCTTGCGCTGCAAGCCCAGAACGGCGATGATCCGGTGCTGATGACCATAGCAGGTTCACCCGTAACAAAATCAGAATTTCTTAATATCTACCAGAAAAACAATGTCAAAGGTGAGGTGATAGACAAGAAATCGCTGGATGAATATGTGGAATTGTTCATCAATTTTAAACTCAAGGTCAGGGAGGCGGAAGAGCTTGGAATGGATACCGTCGGCAGTTTTATTACCGAACTCGGCGGATACCGTAAACAACTTGCCCAGAAATACATGGTGGACGAGGAGGTTACCGAAAAGCTGATTCTGGAAGCCTATGACCGGATGCAGAAGGATGTCAGGGCCAGTCATATTTTAATCAAATGCGACCAGGGGGCTTCACCCAAAGACAGCCTTGAGGCCTACAATAAAATCAAGGACTTCCGCGAGCGGATTCTAAAAGGTGAAAGCTTTGAAGCCATCGCAAGACAATATTCCGATGACCTCTCGGCCCGCGACCGGGAACCTGCTCCCAACAGGCCGATGATCAAGGGCAATGGCGGAGATCTGGGATATTTTACCGCTTTTGATATGGTCTATCCCTTTGAAACAGCAGCCTTTAATACCCCAAAAGGACAGATCAGCCAGATCATCAGGACAGAATATGGCTATCATATCCTGAAGGTGACAGATGTGAAAAAAGCCATGGGAAAAGCACGGGCTGCCCATATCTTCATTTCGATGCAACAGGCTGCCAATGCAGAGGATTCCGCAGCCGCCCGGGAAAAGATCTTTGATATATATCAGAAACTCAAGGGAGGCGCTGATTGGGATTCACTGGCAAAAGTTTACTCCGATGACAAGGGAACAGCACCCAAAGGAGGGATCCTTCCCTGGTTCGGAGTGAACAGGATGGTTCCCGATTTCATCCTCAAGGTATCCGACATGAAACAAATCGGTGACGTCTCAGAACCTATCACAACCCCTTTCGGCTGGCACATCATTAAGCTGCTTGAAAGGAAAGAACCCGGCAGCCTTGAAGATACCAGGGCTGACATCAAACAAAAAGTGACACGTGATACCCGCTCACAACTCAGCAAAAAATCGGTCGTCGAAAAAATTAAAAAACAATACGGTTTTGTTGAATACCCCGCAGCCAGGCAGGCATTGCTGCCTCTGATGGATTCCACCCTCTTCCAGGGAAGCTGGGATCTGACCAAAACCCAGGGAATGAACAGCCCTGTGGCTGCTCTTGGAAACAAAGCATTTACCCAGGCCGAACTGGCTGCTTTCCTCTCCACTGAGGCCAAAAGCAAACCATCTGAAGATTTGGGCATCCTGCTTGCAAACACCTATGATAAATTTGTGGATGAAAGCTGCCTGAACTACAAAGACAGCAAACTGGAATCAGAATTCCCGGAATTCAGGAACCTGATGAAGGAATACCGGGACGGAATCCTCCTCTTCGACCTGACCGATAAAAAGGTGTGGACCAAGGCAGTGAAGGATACAAGCGGGCTTGAGCAGTTCTACAACACCCATAAAAATGATTATCAGTGGGGCGAAAGACTGGAAGCGGTCATTATTAAGGGGAAAAACCAGGCTCAGGTTGAGAAAGCTTTCAAAATGGCGCAGAAACAACTGAGGAAAGGAAGCCTCGATACCCTTGCCATTAGCAGTAAACTGAACAAGGATCCCGGACAGGCGGTGAAATTCGAGCAGGCTAAGTATGCTAAAGGAGACCAGAAATGGATAGACAACACCCCCTGGATTTCAGGGGTTTATCCCGTGCTGCAGGATGAAGGACAGTGGTATTTCGTGAACGTGATGAGAAAACTGGATCCCGAGCCCAAATCCCTGAATGAAGCAAGGGGGCTGGTTACCGCCGACTATCAGGCTTTCCTTGAGAAGGAATGGATCGAAACGCTCAGAAACAAATATCCTGTTACAGTCAATAAAGAAGTGTTGTCAAGTATCAGGTGATGAGAATCCCTGGCATATTGTTGCTGTGTGCGACCCTGATTTATCTTGCCGGATGCAGCAAAAAGGACAATGGTCCCGGAGAACGTCCGCTCGCCAGGGTTTACGATCGTTACCTCTATGCAGGTGAACTTGCAGGGGTGGTGCCGGAAGGAACATCTTCGGCCGACAGTGCCGATATGATCACCAATTATATCCAGCAATGGGTTAAACAGCAACTGATCGTTGTCCAGGCAGAGAACAACCTTCAGTCAGCAGAGAAGGATTTCAGCCTTGAACTGGAAAAATACCGCAATTCCCTTGTGGTATATAAGTATGAAAGCCGCCTTGTAAGGGAAAAACTTGATACCGTGGTGAGTGAACAGGAGATTGAAACCTATTACAGGGATAATCCCGGAGATTTTGAACTCAGGGATAATATCGTCAGGGTGGTGTATATCAAACTCAGAAAATCTGATCCCAACCTGAACCGGGTCAGAAACCTTGTGCGCAGTAACAGGGAAGACGATAAGGATGAACTCCTCAGACTCAGCGCCAGCATTGCCGTGAATTCCTTCCTCGATGACCAGGTATGGCTGATTTTTAACGACCTCCTGAAGGAAATACCGATCAATACATACAACCAGGAGGAATATTTGCGAAACCACCGTTTTGTTGAATTCTCTGATAAGGAGGTTGTGTACCTGGTGAATTTTATCGATTTCAGGATTAAGGAAGGGCTCTCGCCGCTTAGCCTCGAAAGGGACAATATCAGAAACATCATCGTGAATAAGAGGAAACTCAGGCTGATCAGTGAAATGGAAAAGGAGGTCTATGACAAAGCCCTGGCAAACAAGGAATTTGAAATTTTCTGAAAGCCCGCAAGACAATTAAAACGATAAAATTCAGTTATTGGGATATTCATTTGCCTTTGTAAACATATGCCGAATTTCAAACTATTCGCTTTTCTTTTCATTCATTTGCTCTGGCTGCCTTCGGCTTTTTCACAGGGGAAAGTGATTGACCAGGTCGTGGCTGTGGTGGCTTCATGGTCTATCCTCGAATCCGACATCGAAAATCAGTACCTGCAATATAAACTTCAGGGGAATATCGCCGATGTAAGCAATATCCGTTGCCGCATTCTCGAGAACCTGCTTTTCCAGAAACTGATGCTTAACCAGGCCGAGATCGACAGTGTTACCGTTACCGACGAACAGGTGGAAGAGGAACTGAACCGCAAATTGCGTTATTACATTGCCCAGTTTGGTTCTGAAGAAAAATTCGTGGAGTTTTATAAAAAAACCATTATTGAATTCAAGGAGGAATTCAGGGATGTGATCAGGGACCAGAAATTAATTGAGCAGGTGCAGTACGCCATTACCAGGGATGTGAAGGTAACCCCGTCCGAGGTGAAACGGTTCTTCAATCAGATTCCCGGAGATAGTGTACCGATGATGAACAGTGAAGTGGAGATCGGCCAGATTATCAAAAATCCTCCGGTAAGCGTGGAAGAGAAAATCAGGGTGAAGGATAAACTCCAGGTACTGCGCGACCGTATCCTGAAAGGCGAGGATTTTACCACGCTTGCCGTTTTGTATTCTGAAGATCCTGGTTCGGCCGGCAAAGGAGGGGAACTGGGTTTTGTGGGACGCGGAGAACTCTATCCCGAATTCGAATCCATCGCCTTCAACCTGAAAAAGGATGAAGTCAGTGAAATTCTTGAAACCAAAGCCGGCTTCCATATCATCCAACTGATCGAACGCAGGGGAGATTATATCAATGTCAGGCATATCCTGTTACAGCCAAAAGTTTCGGATCAGGACCTTGTGAATGCCAGACTTATCCTTGAAAAGGCGGCCCGGCTGGTGAAATCCGATTCCATGAGCTTCGAAAAAGCTGCCCTGGATTTCAGTGACGACCCTTCGAAAAACAATGGCGGATTAATGATCAATCCTGAAACCGGAACCACCAAATTTGAAATGGATGAGGTGGAACCTGCCATTTCTTTTGCCCTCGATAAAATGAATGTGGGCGACATTTCACAGCCCCTCCTGATGAGAACCGCCGAAGGGAAACAAGCATACAGGCTGATCTATCTGAAATCCAGGACCGTTCCTCATTATGCTAATCTGAAGGACGACTACGACAGGATTCAGATCTGGGCGCTCGAAGATAAAAATATGAAGAAAATTGATCAGTGGATCAGTGAAAAAGTTGCGAAAACCTATATCAATATCATTGAAGATTACCTTCAATGTCCGTTTACGCACCAATGGATGAATTAACCCAAGTTTAACAACAACACTCGTATGCAGTATTCATCAGAAGTAGAAGCCCTGGATGCCCTGGGGCAGAAATACAACGAACTTAAAAATGAAATCGGAAAACTGATCGTCGGGCAGGATGAGGTCCTGAAAATGATCCTGATCAATATCTTCAGCCGCGGACATGGCTTGCTTGTTGGTGTGCCGGGCCTGGCCAAAACATTAATGATCAATACGATCTCAAAAGCCCTTGACCTGTCCTATAACCGCATTCAGTTTACACCTGACCTGATGCCATCCGATATCATCGGAACCGAAATCCTTGATGAGAGCAGAAAATTCCGCTTTGTGAAAGGACCTGTTTTTGCCAATATCATCCTTGCCGATGAGATCAACCGCACGCCTCCGAAGACGCAGTCGGCCCTGCTCGAAGCGATGCAGGAAAAAGCAGTGACCGTCGCCGGGGTGTCTTACAAGCTGGATGAACCTTTTTTTGTACTCGCAACCCAGAATCCTATCGAACAGGAGGGGACTTATCCGCTGCCGGAAGCACAGCTGGACCGCTTCATGTTCAATATCTGGCTCGATTATCCTTCGTTTGAAGAGGAGATCATGGTTGTGAAAACAACCACTTCCGATCAGATTGCCGATATCAGGGTGATCCTTGAAAAGGAGGAAATCCGGTTCTTTCAGTCGCTGATCCGGAAAATACCCGTACCCGACAATGTATACCAGTATGCCGTGAACCTGGCCACCATCACCAGGCCGGGAACTCCCCATGCACATCCCTGGGCCAATTCCTACCTGACCTGGGGTGCCGGTCCCAGGGCTTCGCAATACCTGATCATCGGGGCAAAATGCCACGCAGCCATCAATGGAAAGTATTCACCAGATATTGAAGATGTGAAGGTTGTTTCCGAGGCCATCCTCCGCCACCGTATCGTCAGAAATTATAAGGCTGAAGCAGAAGGAATCACAGAAAAACTCATCATCAGCGAATTGTTGAAATAAAACTGACCGGCAGGGGCGGATTCCCTGAAATTCTTAAAGTATAGGCAATATGACGAAAAAGACTTTCCTGCGTTTTGTCCTGCCTGCGATCATCATCCTGCTCCTGATCTGGTGGCTGGGCAGCACCCTCGGCAAGGAGGAAAAATCCATCACCGCGAAGGTTAAAGCAGGTGATTTTCAGATTTACGTCACTACTACCGGGGAACTGGAAGCGAAAAGCTCGGAAAAGATTTATGGTCCTGCCGGCCTGAGACGTGTGGGAATCTGGCAGGTGAAAATTGAAAATATCATTCCCGAAGGAACCGTGGTCGATTCAGGAGCCTTTGTCGCCGATCTCGACCGGACCGAAATCTCCAACAGACTGAAAGACAAACAGACTGAGCTCGAGAAACTTCAGTCGCAATATACCAAAACCCGGCTCGATACTTCCCTGGAACTCCGGAATGCCAGGGATGAACTTATCAATCTCAAATACGCAATGGAAGAAGCCAGGATCACCCTGGAACAATCCAGGTTTGAACCGCCTGCTACGATCCGCCAGGTGACCATTGATCTGGAAAAACAGGAAAGAAATTATGAACAGGCCAAAAAGAATTACCAGCTGAAGCTCGAAAAGGCTAAAGCCAATATGGCCGAAGTGTCCGCTTCACTCCAGCAGGTTCAGAGGAATTATGACGATCTGCTGGAAGTGGTCGAACAGTTTACCGTTAAAGCGCCCAGCCCGGGAATGGTCATTTACCGCAGAAACTGGGATGGAGGGAAACAGGGTATCGGTTCTACCCTCAGCGCATGGGACAACACGGTGGCCACGCTCCCGGACCTGAAGGAAATGATATCGAAAACCTATGTTAATGAAATAGATATCAGTAAAGTGAAGGTAAACCAGGAAGTGCAGATCGGTGTGGATGCATTCCCGGATAAAAAATATTCTGGTAAAGTGATGGAGGTTGCCAATATCGGAGAACAGATGCGCAATACAAACGCCAAGGTCTTTGAAGTGAAAATCAAGGTCAATGAATATGACTCTATCCTGAGACCGGCCATGACAACCAAAAACACCATCATTACCTCTGTGATCCCCAAAGTCCTTTTTGTCCCGATAGAAGCTATCCACAACAATGACAGCCTGACCTATGTGTTCAGGCTGGACGGGAAAAGGGTCAGCCGGCAGGAAGTGAAAGTGGGACAAAGCAACGACAACGAGATTGTGATCACCGAAGGACTGAAAGAGAACGATGAAGTGCTGCTGAACATGCCTGAGGAAGCGGATAAGATCAGAATCAGCCGTTTACAGAAATCCGGCAAAAAGTGAAACGCTATCTTTATACATTTAACATCTCGCTTGAAGCGGTCTTTATCAACAAATCAAGGTCGTTGCTGACCGCGCTCGGGATCATCTTCGGGGTTGCCGCGGTGATTTCAATGATGGCCATCGGTGCCGGGGCAAAGCAGGAAATCCTAGACCAGATCAAACTCGTCGGGGTCAACAACATCATTGTTAAACCCAAAATCAAAGGGAAACAGGATCAGGAAAACCAGGATGCGGAACAACAGGGAAAGGAAAGCAAGGATAAATTCAGCCCCGGCCTGACACTGAAAGATGCCGAATCTTTCCGGATGTATATACCTACAATTCAAAAGGTTAGTCCCGAGGTCAATTACGAAACCTTTATCATCAAGGACGGTGTCCGCAGCCCGGCCAGGCTCAGCGGGGTTACGCCGGATTTTTTCAGCATGTTCGGATTAACCGTCCACCAGGGAATGATGTTCAACCATGAACAACTGACAATGGGAAAGCCGGTCTGCATCATTGGCCCGATGGTGAAATCCAGGTTGTTCAAACAACAGGATCCCATGGGGCAGTATATTAAATGCGGTCATGTGTGGTTGCAGGTAATCGGGGTGCTTGAAAACAGGAATGTGACCAAAAACGCCACCGAAAACCTGGATATCAGCGATTATAACAATACCATCTATGCACCGATTCAAACCCTGTTGCTCAGATTCCAGAACCGGAGTGTAGTCAATCCCGACAGCGAAGGAGGTGAGGATACTTATTACGGTGGAGATTTTGCTGTCAGCTTTTCATCTTCCGGTGAAGCCGGAGACCATCAGAATGAACTCGACAAGATAGTGGTTCAGGTGAAGGAGAGTGAACAGATCGGACCTACCACCGCCTTGCTCAACAGGATGCTGTTGCGGCGGCATCAGCAGGTGGAGGACTTTGAGATCAAGATACCGGAATTACTGCTTAAGCAGGAGCAGCGGACCAAGGACATCTTCAATATCGTGCTGGGTGTGATTGCGGGTATTTCCCTGCTGGTTGGCGGAATCGGCATCATGAACATCATGCTGGCAAGTGTGATGGAAAGGATTAAGGAAATCGGGGTGAGGATGGCCATGGGGGGAACCCGGAAAGACATTACCGTGCAATTCCTGCTGGAGGCCACCCTGATCAGTCTGACCGGTGGGGTGATCGGAATCCTGGTAGGTGTGATCCTGGCGAAACTCATTATGCAATTAACGGGTATTCTGACAATCATTTCCGGCATTTCCATCTTTTTATCGTTCGGTGTATCAGCTTTTGTCGGCATACTGTTTGGTTATATGCCTGCCCGAAGGGCAGCCTCACAGGATCCCGTAGAATCTCTCCGCTATGAATAAAGCCGGATTAATAAGATTATTCAGGGCAATGGCCGGTTTAGGACTCCTCTGTGGACTTCTTTGTATTTCCGGGCATTTGTCAGGACAGGAATCCGTCAGATTGAACCTGGATGAGGTGATGAGCATGGCGCATTCCCAGAGCAGGGAAGCATTGTCGGCCAAACACCGCTTCAGGTCGAGTTACTGGGAATACCGGACTTTCCGTACCCAGTATCTTCCCATGCTCAATCTGAATACGACCCTTCCTTCCCTGAGGCGCAGCATTATCAAGTATACGACCCTTCAGGGGAATGATATCTTTGTGGAACAAAGCGTAGCCAATTACAGCCTCGAAATGACGCTCAGTAAAACCCTGGGTTTTACCGGAGGCAGTGTCTTCCTGCGTTCGGGCCTCGACCGTATCGATAATCTCTCGGATTCCACTTTTTCAACCTACCTTTCCAACCCTGTCACACTCGGTATCTCTCAGCCCGTGCTGGCATACAATCCATACCGTTGGGACAATAAAATAGAACCCATCAGGTACAGGGAAGCGAGGCAGCGATACCTGGAAGATGCAGAACAGGTGAGCATCTCGGCCATTAATAATTTTTTCGATCTGTTGCAGGCCCAGCTTTCCCTGAAGATTGCCCTGACCAATGAAGCCAATTACGATACGCTTTTCAAGATTGCACAGGGACGCTACAACCTGGGCCGGATCGCCGAGAATGACCTGTTGCAGCTCGAACTGAGTTTCCTCAAAGCCAGGGCGGAGGTGGAGAATGCCCGTCTCGGGCTTGGAATGAATGTATCAAAGTTAAAAGCTTTCCTGCGTTTGCCTGAACAGCAGGAAGTGAGTCTTGTGTTGCCCGGACCGGCGAATACGCTGGTGGTGGATCTGCAGCAGGCAGTGCAGGTTGCCAGGGCCAACCGCTCTGATATTGCGGGATATGAAAGAAGAGAACTCGAAGCGGAAAGCGAGGTGCACAAGGCAAGGCTGCAGAACCGCTTTAATGCCAATCTATACGCTGAGTACGGACTGACACAGAGTGCAAGAGAATTGAATGAGGTGTATCAAAATCCACAGGACGGGCAGGTGCTGGCTTTTGGGATCCAGATTCCCATCCTCGACTGGGGCCTCGCTAGAGGAAAAATAAAGATGGCTGAATCGAACCGGGAGCTTGTTCGCACCACCATCGAACAGGAACGTATCGCTTTTGAACAGGAAGTGTATCTGAAGGTGATGCAGTTCAATATGCAGCAGAACCAGCTCATGCTCGCCGCAAAGGCTGATACCGTGGCGCAGAAACGCTACTATGTTACCAAACAGCGCTATCTTATCGGCAAAATCGATATCACGGAACTCAACATCGCCCAAACAGAAACCGACAATGCCCAGCTGGGGTACATCACCGCCCTGAGAAATTTCTGGAAAACTTACTTTGAGCTGAGAAAACTGACTCTCTTCGACTTTCTTCTAAACAGGGAAATAGAGGTGGATTTCAAAAGCATTTACCGTTGAGATTAAACAATTCTTTTTTCCCATTCTCCGGCTTAAACAATCGGAAATCTTCCTTGTTTATGTAGGGGGATTTGAAGCGGTTTGGCTGAACCCGGCCCCTTCATCCTATCATAAAGAGCTTACATTGAATTTATTAACTAATTAAATTACAGATTATTATGTCAGTACTTGTAGGAAAAAAAGCGCCTCATTTCAGTGCGGATGCCGTTGTAAACGGAGGAGACTTCGTCGAGAATTTCAGCCTCGACCAGTACCTCGGGAAAAAACATGTCATTTTCTTCTTTTATCCTTTGGATTTCACTTTTGTTTGTCCCACCGAAATTCTGGCCTTCCAGGAAAAACACAACGAGTTTGAGAAAAGGAATGTGGCCGTTGTCGGCTGTTCCATCGATTCCAAATTCTCTCACTGGGCCTGGCTGAACACCGAATTAAAGGATGGTGGGATCAAGGGTGTGAAATTCCCCATTGTTTCTGACCTCTCGAAAACCATTTCCACCAATTACGATGTCCTTGCAGGCGATTATGATTACAACGACAACGGTGAGATGAAGTTCGACGGTGCACCTGTTGCTTACCGCGGTTTATTCCTGATTGACAAAAATGGTATTGTCAGGCATCAGGTTGTCAACGATCTTCCTTTGGGCAGAAGTGTCACCGAAGCCTTGAGAATGGTGGATGCACTGCAGCATTTTGAAGAGAACGGCGAGGTTTGCCCGGCCGACTGGCACAAGGGTGAGGAAGCCATGAAGGCTACCCATGAAGGTGTCGCTGAATTTCTGGGTAAGAAGTAATCTTGCTGCTGTCTGTTAAGGATCAATCATCCGCCTTCAGGCCCTTGCTTTGAAGGAGGGTCCAGAACATCTTGCGGTAGGATTCCCCGATGGGAATTTGGTGTTCGTTGATGCGGATGTGGTTACGCTCGATGGCCTGAACTTTTTCGAGCGCCACGATATATGATTTGTGAACCCTCACAAAGAGTTCAGCCGGAAGCAGTTGTTCCATTTTTACGAAGCTCATCAGGGTCATCACCCGTTTCTCTGTGGTGTGTATCCTCAAATAATCCTTCATCCCTTCGATGAAAAGGATATCTCTGAAATTGATCTTTTCGAGCCGGTATTCGGTCTTGACAAAAATGAACTCGTCCCGCTTATCATGAACCACGGTTTCTGGCGGCTTCAGCTGTTGTTTCTGCCGTGTCTGCAGCATTTCATACACTTTATCGACGGACTTCAGAAACCGGTCAAAAGCGATGGGTTTCAGCAGGTAATCGCATACATCCAGGTCGTAACCCCTGAGGGCAAACTGATGGTAGGCCGTGGTGAAGATCACCCTGGGGTGGATCTTCAGGGACTCCAGCATCTGGATGCCGCTTAGCCCTTCCATCTGAATATCGAGGAACATCAGGTCGGTATCATGCTCTTTCAGGTATTCAACGGCACTGATGGCATTGTCGAACTTGGCTTCCAGTTTCAGAAAAGGGACCCTCGAAATATAATCTTCCATTTTTTCGAGGGCCAGCGGTTCGTCATCGATGGCAATACAACGGATGATCATTGGTCAAAGAGGATGAGTTCAACGATAAAACGGCCTTCATCGCTGCGGAGGGTCAGGTCATGTTTTCCCGGATACAGCAGTTCCAGCCTGCGGGTTACATTTCTTAACCCGATGCCGCCCGTAATATCTTTCATGCCTGCCGGATCTGCCTGCATATAATTGATCACCTTCAGTCTGATGGAGGTTTCTCCCACCACCAGGTCAACTTCTATTCCCTTTTCCCGGCTTTTTTTCTCTCCATGCTTGAAGGCATTCTCGATAAACGGGATGAAAAGCATGGGTGCGACAGCCCTGCCGCCGGGATCACCCGTGATGCGGAAGGTGCAAATTCCCGGGTCTTTGATCCTGAGCCGTTGCAGGTCGATGTAGCTTCTCAGGTAATCGATCTCCTTCTGCAGGGGCACAGTGTCTGAATTGGCCTCGTAGAGCATGTACCGCATGATCTCCGACAATTTGACGATGGCGTCGGAAGCAACTTCGGATTCTCGGCTGACAAGGGTATGGATGTTGTTGAGGGTGTTGAAAAGGAAATGAGGGCTCACCTGGCTGCGCAACAGGGCCAACTCGCTCGCCTGGTTCTGGCGCTCGAGCTCATTTTTCTGCTTTTGAGTGAAATACCACTGCTTCAGCAATTTGATGGATGCAGCCAGAAATACGATGATGTTGATGTTGATGGCCAGCATGAACATCGATGGATGCCAGAAGGGGATCTCCTTCATTGGTAATCCCCAGTCCACCACCCGGTCTGCAAGGTACATGTTAAGTGCCCGTTCGGCGATCAACACCAGGGCGCAGGTCAGGATAAACACCAAAAAGAAGGAAAAATACCTGCCCCTGAACAGGAAGCGCGGAATCAGGAAATACAGTACAAAGTAAGTCCAGCCCATATCCACCGGCAGGGTGAACAGCAGCGAGAGAAAGGTTTTGAAATATGCTCCCTTGTTGTATAAACCGAAGGTGAAGGTAAAAGCTCCGATTACAAAGATCCAGAATAGGATGTGGAGGAGAAGGCGGTGGTTGTTTCTGATCAGGCGATGCATTGATCCTGAATTTTTTGCGAAAGTAGGGTAAAAATAAGAAAAATGCCGGGAAGTACCATGACTAATAGACAAAGCATCGACAATTCCATATCAAAACGTCAGGCAGGTCGATAAGCGGGATTCATTCTATTCCGACTTTTTTGCTTCTTCCCAGTAGACATCCATCTCCTCCAGGCTCATGTCGTGAAGGCTTCGTCCAGCATCTCTTGCCTTGTTCTCAAGGTATTGAAACCTTCTGATAAACTTTCGGTTGGTCCTTTCAAGCGCATCTTCGGGGTTTACCCCTATAAACCTGGAATAATTGACCAGTGCAAAGAGCAGGTCTCCAAATTCATTCTCTATCTTCCGCAGGTCATGGCTGGCCGTCACTTCATGGTTCAGTTCTTCCAATTCCTCTCTCACTTTGTCGAACACCTGGTGAGGCTGTTCCCAGTCGAATCCCACGCCCCTGGCTTTTTCCTGTATACGGTAGGCTTTTACCATGGCCGGAAGTGAAAGGGGAACCCCCTGTAATACAGACCGTTTCCCCTGACTTAGCTTGATCTTTTCCCAGTTTTCCTTCACCGTCTGGGCGTCCCTTGCCACGACATCACCGTATATATGGGGGTGACGGGTCACCAGTTTGTCGCAGATCCCTTCAAGCACATCTGCAATTTCAAATTCCCCTTTCTCCTGGGCAATTTTTGCATAAAAAACAATGTGAAGCATCAGGTCTCCCAGTTCCCCTTTCAGCTCCTGCAATTTATTTTCGAGGATGGCATCCGATAATTCATAGGTTTCCTCTATGGTAAGATAACGAAGGCTTTCAAGCGTCTGGGCCCGGTCCCACGGACACTGACTTCTGAGGTCGTCCATGATTTCCAGCAAACGGGCAAACGCACTGATACGGCGGTCCATGGCAGTGATTTTCAGCAAAGGTACGGTAAAAGAGAATTCCCTACCTTTGCCCAAACAAGCTTCGAATGAAAAAGGCGCTTATTCTTGGTGCAGGTGGTTTCATCGGCAGTCACCTCGCCCGCTTCCTCAGGCAGCGCGGATATTTCGTGAGGGGTGTCGATCTGAAATACCCTGAGTTCAGCGACACCATGGCCCATGAGTTTGTGATCGGCGACCTTCGCGACCCCCTCCTGTGCAGCCAGGTGCTTGATATTCCCTTCGATGAAGTTTACCAGCTTGCCGCCGATATGGGAGGCGCTGCCTATATCTTTACGGGTGAACATGATGCGGATGTCATGCATAATTCAGCCCTGATCAATATCAACATTTCTTATCAGGCAGCCCTGGTCAAAGCGGGCAAGATATTCTATTCTTCATCAGCCTGTGTTTATCCGGAATACAACCAGACAGATCCCGACAATCCCAAATGTGCCGAGGAATCCGCTTACCCTGCCATGCCCGACAGCGAATACGGCTGGGAGAAACTCTTCAGTGAACACCTGTACAGGGCATTTTCAAGGAATTACGGCCTGAATGTAAGGATCGCACGGTTTCACAACATTTTTGGACCCGAAGGGACATACGACGGGGGCAGGGAAAAGGCTCCCGCAGCCCTCTGCAGGAAGGTGGCCAGGGCCCGCAATGGATCTTCCATAGAGGTGTGGGGCGATGGCCTGCAAACCCGTTCATTCCTCTATATCGACGAATGCCTTGATGGGATCAGGCGGCTGATGGATTCTGACTTTCCCGGACCGCTTAACATCGGTTCGGAGGAGATGATCAGCATTAACCGCCTGGCTGAAATGGTCATCGACATTTCAGGTAAGAACATTGAAATCCACAATATTCCCGGCCCGGAAGGCGTCAGGGGAAGAAATTCGGATAATAAGCTGATCAGGAAGGTATTGCAGTGGGAACCATCCCTTCCCTTGCGTCATGGGATGGAAATAACCTACCGTTGGATTGCCGCTATGGTTGAAAAAGAAGGCTAAAGGCAGTCCGGTGCTGCCATCTTCTCCCGGAGAAATTCACGCAGCGAGCGGTAACTGTCTTTCATGATCACCTGAAGCGCAGCGGGTTCAAACCATGCCACTTTCGTTATGTGCTCCTCAGCCTGGGGGACAGGGGTTTCATCCCCTTCATGATGCATCGTGAACCAATGCGTTTTTTTCAGGTTAAAGGCGTTCTTGTGATAATAAATATGGTAGGTGCAGCCGCTCTCACGGATCAGCCTGAGCTTGTGCAGCCCGGTCTCTTCGCATACTTCGCGCAGTGCACCGCTGGAAGGGGATTCGCCCTTTTTAAGTTTACCCTTTGGCAGATCCCACAATCCATTACGCTCAATCAGCAACAGGTGACCCTCAGGTGAAAATACCAGGCCTCCGCCCGCTAATACCACACGGCAGCTTGTGTTTATAACTTCTTCAGCCGGCCGCGAAAAAAGCAGACGGATATCCTCAGCCCCCTCTTTCCGGCTTAATTCCTGAAGAAGGGAAATAAAGTCAGCCGATTCCGTAATAACCACAGCACCCTCACGTTCAATATTGCCTCCGGGCTGTTCAGGCAGTAACAGTTTTTCCTTGAAATATATTTTGTAATTTTGCCGCATGAATCAACAAGAAAATACTTCCCTTACCACTGCTGAGTTTCTCCTGCAAATTAAAGCAATAAAACTCGAACCCAATCAACCTTTTACCTGGACTTCAGGGATTAAGTCACCCATATACTGCGATAACCGGAGGATCTTATCTTATCCTAAGGTCAGAACCTATGTCCGTCAGGAGTTTTCCCGTATCATCAGCGATGAATTTCCTGCCGTGGAGGTGATTGCGGGAGTGGCCACCGGCGCTATTGCGCATGGTGTGCTCGTTGCACAGGAGCTGGGCTTGCCTTTCGTCTATGTCAGGTCAGAGAAGAAAGGGCACGGAATGGAAAACAAAATTGAAGGTGTGGTAGAATCCGGTCAATCGGTTGTGGTGGTGGAAGATCTTGTATCAACCGGGAAATCAAGCCTTCTGGCTGTGGAGGCACTCAGAAATGCCGGCTGTGTGGTGAAAGGAATGGTAGCCGTTTTCAGCTACCTCCTTCCGGAAGCGATCGCCGCTTTTAAAAAGGCAAATGTACCCCTGATCACCCTGACAGATTACAATATATTGATAAAGAAGGCTTTGTCGATCAAATACATTTCAGATTCGGATCTGAAGTCCCTGATGGACTGGAGAGAGAATCCCTCTGCCTGGGGCAAATAAACATGACGAGGATAGAAAGTAAAACCCGGCCGATTCACCTGCCGGCGGAGCAGTTGTTCACCTTCCTGGGCAACTTCAATAATTTCAGGGAAATCATGCCTCCGCAGGTAAGCAATTGGCAATCCACCGAGGATCAGTGCAGTTTCAACATACAGGGGATGGCCGATATCGGGCTGGTCATCGAAGAGAAACTGCCCTTCAGCAGCATCCGGATCGCAGCCACCGCCGCCACACCCATTCCCCTGTGGATGACCTGGCAGTTCTCACAGCAGGAGTCTTATACGGATACTTCCCTCATCATCGATGCCACATTGAATCCGATGCTGTCGATGATGGTAAAGACTCCCCTGACAAATTTTGTGAACCTGCTGGTCGACAAGCTGAATGAACTGGCAGAAAGCGGGCGTATCGGCTGATCAGGTCACCGGAAAAACCACTTCTTTCAGCCCGCATTCCAGGTTCAAGCCGTCCCTGGTTTGCAACAGCAACATACCGTATTCGTTAACCCCGCATATCATGGCTTCCAATGGTTGCCCTCTTACGAGATAGGGTTTCATGATGTCTTTGAGGTATAATCGTTCGGTATATGCTTCATCCAGTCCAGATGGATGCTTCCTCAGCTTGTGATAATAAAAGGCGGTCCTGTCAAGGATCTGCCTGAGCAGTGACGCTGTGTCCCATGCTGCCCCGCTTTCAAGGCGTACCGAGGTCGGGTTGGGACAAGCGCTGCTGAAACTGGTCTGATTCACGTTGATGCCGGTACCGATCACGGTATGGAGGAGTTTGTTGCCCATGATAGCATGGTTGATCAGGATGCCGCCTGTTTTCCTGTGTCCGATGTACAGGTCGTTGGGCCATTTGATTCGCAGGGGAGCTGAAATGCCGGGAATGCTGCTCAAGGAATCATGACAGGCCAGGGAGATG
The DNA here is from genome assembly GCA_022709385.1 of Bacteroidota bacterium. GTDB lineage: Bacteria > Bacteroidota > Bacteroidia > Bacteroidales > CAIXZF01 > JAKLIX01. Next base: position 106,028 of record JAKLIX010000003.1, read on the forward strand.
ACCTTGTTGATCAGAAACTGCTGTCCGGCATGAAGAAAACCAGGATAAAGCAGCAAGCTGAAAGTAAGGTTCATACCCGCTGTACTCTCCCAATTTGTGCCTTCCTGGCCCTTACCACGGAACTGATCATCTGCAACGATCGTGGTGCCTTCGGGCAATGCTTCCCCTGCAAGTGCCTCCAGCAGAAAATCCTGCGTGGATGCCAGCCGTTCGTAATGCCGTATCGTGAATGAAACAAGCTGCATGCCTTGTTGTTAATCAAGGCAAATGTACCTGGAATCAGCAGAAATTTTACCTTTACACTATGAAAAAGAAATGGATACCCTGGATCGTTTTGATGACCAGCCTTTCTCTGATCGGGATCATCATCACCCAGTTGTTCTGGGTGATGAAATCGGTTGAGCTGAAGGATGAACAGTTCGGACACAGGGTTGAACTGGGACTGAGGTCAGTAGTGCAAAGGCTTTTGGTGCATACCGATCATGAAAACAGCGAACTACCCGGATGTGGCATGGTGTGTGGCCTGGCTGATACAACACTGCTTGGGAACTTCAGTCCCCGGCTGCTTGATTCCCTGGTCAGGGAAGAGTTTGAACCTCATGTCAGGAACAAGGACTATGTTTACGGGATATTTACACGTAAGGATAAACAACTGATTTTTGCCTCAGCTTCATCTTTTCACAAGGAGCTGACAAATACGAAATTGTTTGTCTCTTTATCCTGTCTTTATCAGCCCGAATGCTATGTGTTGGGTATATATTTCCCCGAAGAGAGAAGCCTGGCCGTGCAGAGCATGATTTCATGGCTGGTGCTGTCCGTCGTTTTCGTTATTTTCCTGCTTTCCGGATTCGCTTATTCGGTATATGCACTAATCCGGCAAAAGAAGTTATCGGATATGAAAACAGACTTTGTGAATAACATGACACATGAGTTCAAGACGCCCATTTCCACTATCTTTCTTGCTTCCGAGATGCTGACAAGGGAAGGTGTGATCGGATCGCCTGAAAGAATCGAAAGATACGGGAGTATTATCCACAATGAGATCAACAGGCTGAAAAATCAGGTTGAACAAGTATTGCAGGTAGCTGTTTTAGATAAAGGTGAGTTTACCATCCGTAAAAGGAAGATGGATGTTCACCGCGTTCTTGAAGGAATACTGAAAAGTTTCTCTGTGGTTGTAAAGAAGCGCGACGGCTATGTGATCAGCAGGCTGCATGCCGGCAGGTCCGTGATCGTTGCCGACCGGGATCACTTTATCAATGTGATGCACAATTTGCTTGACAATGCAGAAAAGTACTCTCCGGGTGCTCCTGTTATCACCATCAGTACGGAGAATGTGAACGGAGGGATCCGGATTTCGGTTGAAGACCGCGGCATCGGGATAAGTCCGGACGCGCAGAAGCACATTTTCAAGAAACTCTACAGGGTTCCAACTGGCAATATTCATAATGTAAAGGGCTTTGGCCTGGGATTATATTATGTCAGAACCATGGTTGAGGCTCACAATGGTAGCGTTTCAATGTTGAGTGAACCGGGCAGGGGAAGCCGTTTCGATGTGTTTTTCCCTTTTACCGGCAAGGAAGATCAAATACTTACAGATGAAGAACAAACTGGCGAAAATATTACTGATTGAAGATGATCCTAACCTGAGCGAGGTATTGAAGGATTATCTTGAAATGCAGGGCTACGAAATCGTACGCAGCTTCGACGGGGAGGATGGTCTGGCCCGCTTTTACCGTCATCAGTTTGATCTCTGCCTGCTGGATGTGATGATGCCGAAAAAAGACGGCTTCAGCCTGGCAGAAGAAATCAGGAAAATAAACCAGGAAATCCCTATCATTTTCATTACCGCCAGGTCATATAATGAAGACCGCATCCAGGGATTCAAGGTCGGTTGCGATGACTATATCCCGAAACCTTTCTCTACCGAAGAACTCAGTCTCAGGATTCAGGCCGTACTTAAACGCTGTTTACAGAAACAGGAAATGATCCGGCAGCCGCGGCAGGATGTGTTTGAGCTCGGACAGTTTACTTTTGATTATTCCAATATGGTGCTTAGGCGTGGAGAACATGTCCAGCCACTCACCCGTAAGGAAGCAGATCTTCTGCGCCTGCTGGTGATTAATAAAAACCAGCTGCTGAAAAGAGAAGTCGCCCTGAAGACTGTGTGGGGCGATGATGATTATTTCATCGGCAGAAGCATGGATGTGTTTATCACCAAGTTGAGAAAATATCTCAAAGAAGATCCTTCCATCAACATCTCCAATGTACACGGGACCGGGTTCAAACTTGAAACCCTCTGATCGCGGAGCACTTCCTTTTGCTTTTTTTATGTCAAACCACCAGGAAAATACCGTAACAGGATAATTTCCTGCGCTGGATACCGCTTCAGAAACTCAGGTTCAGTCCGAGGCTTGGCAGCACAGGTAACTGATAAACCTTGGTATTGGTGATTCTGTTATAGTAAAAGATATTTTTACGGTCGTAAACATTGGTCACTGAAAAGTCGAGCTCGAGTCTGGTATCCGGTGAAAGCTTCCAGATGCGTTTCACATTCAGGTCCAGCCGGTGATAGGTCGGAAGTCTTCCGTCATTTAGCCTGCCATAAACAATACCCAGTTCTTCATTTGCCAGCCAGTAATCCGTCATGATGCCTCCGGAAAAGGGAATACTCCCGTAATACCCGGCGGTTTTGGTGAATGGAAAGCCCGATCCGAAATTCCATCTTGCATTCAGTTCCCACTGGTTATCCAATCCAAGCATATAGGAAGCGGTCAGATTCAGGTTGTGCCTTCGGTCGAAATGCGGTGAATAATGGATCACCCCATCATACCTGCTGACATAGGTCAGTGAATATACAGCCCAGATATACAATCGGTTAAGGTCGTATTTCACAGAAAAATCAACTCCCTTTGCGTCCCCCGACTCAATCACGAAATCTTTTTTCAGATAATCGGGTTTGTCGTAATATTCTCCAATGTCGTCGAAGACTTTGTTCCGGTTCAGGTTGGTCAGTTGCGGGAAGTGTTTGTAATAAGTTTCAACATTGATATTCAGATGACTGATAGGATCGAACTCGATACCAAACACCAGGTGCCTCGACTTCTGGAGTTTATGTTTCACATCTTTGCCGTCAAACTTTTCGGGCAGGTTGTCCGGGCCGGAGACAAATCCGTAGAACAGGTTCACCACATCCCTGTCGGAACTGGCGCTGATCAGATTTTGCGAATACAATCCCCCGGCAAATTTGAACCGTAACCTGCTGCTGGCATTAAACTTCAGCGCAAGTCTTGGTTCAAGAGAAAGATTCGAGAGCGAAGCATAGTATTGAACGCGAAATCCCGGTTCAAGGAGGAATTTTCCCCTGGTAGCCTTGTATTTGACGAAACCTGCCAGTTCTGTGGTATTCTCCGTCTGATCGATCAGGCGTTCCACGGGATTGTAGAAATTGAAAATGGTTTTAAAGCCCAGCAACTCAATGCCGTATTTTATTTCATCTTTTTGAAGGTAATAGGTGAAGTTGAGCCCGCTGTTAAAGCCGTTGATTTCGCTGGTCCGCGGTAATCCGTCACCTTCTTCGAGTGTCATCCTGTATTTGGAATAGGAAAAATTGCCCTGTATCAGAACCGGAGAGCGTTCAGGAATAACTACGAAATTGGTGCCGCCTCCCGAACTGGTCCACTGAAAATCGCTGATTCCTTCATAATCCACCAGGTCATTAAAATTGAAACCGAAAAAGTTGATTTTACTGCCGTTGGCCGCATGAAAAGACATCTTTCCGTATATATCCGTGAAATTGAAAGGCAGCCCCTTGTCATCCACATAGCGGTAAAACAGTTTAGAACTTTCCTTCAGATAGGAATTTTTAAAGGACAGGATGAAAGATGAACTGCCGGACTGGGTGCTTTGCTGTTTTTTAAGCGGTCCTTCCAGAAGCAGGCGGGAGCCAAACACACTGGCGCCGACCTTGCCGCTGTAATTCCTTTTATTGCCGTCGCGGGTGGTAATATCCATCACGGACGAGATCCTTCCGCCGTATTCCGACCCGAAGCCGCCGGTGTAGATATCTGCATTGCGGATAATATCGGTTTCAAATACGGAAAACAGGCCGATGGAATGAAAAGGATTGTAAACGATCATCCCGTCGAGCAACACTTTGTTCTGAACGGGCGAACCTCCCCTGATATAGAGCTGCCCGCCCTGATCTCCTGTGAAAATGACACCCGGAAGAACCTGAAGATACTGAGCCAGGTCGGCCTGCCCGCCAACAGTGGGCAATTGCTTGATCTGCTTCGGTGTGATCTTCACTACGGAAGTCTTGGTCTCGGTTTTTGCTTCCTGACGTTCAGCCGATATCTGGGCTCCTTTCAACACGATGTTCAAGGGCTCAAGAAAAAGCTTCCTGGTCAGCATGTCTCCTGCTTTGATGGCAATTTCCTCACGAAGGGTGTCATATCCCAGGTAGGTGACCATCAGGGTATACTGGCCGGGAGGAATGCCTGCGATCAGGAAGTAGCCGTTGACATCAGTTACTGCACCGTAAGTGGTTTTAAACAAATATACATTGGTGTATATTACTGGTTCACCTGTCTTCTTTTCATATACGAACCCCCTGATGCTGCCATTCTGTGCAGAAAGTTCAGCGGTAAATACCAGGCTTAGCATCAGCAAAAGACTGAAAGGAAGTAGGGTGTTTTTCAGGTTCAGCATGGATCGGTGTGTTATTCAGCTTCGGTTTGTCCGGCTTCAGAGTACCAGCCTGCGTACATCTGGTATGATTTTGCAATTCGGTTGACTTGTCCTTCCAGAAGGGCTGTATCAATGGCTTTGACGAATCTGGCAGGTACACCGGCATAAACGCTGCCCGACTTCACGATGGTATTTTCAAGTACCAATGCCCCTGCTGCAATCACGGTATTGCTTTCAATCACGGCATGGTCCATGATAATGGCACCCATCCCGATCAGGACATTGTCGTGGATGGTACAGCCGTGAATGATGGCCCGGTGCGCGATCGAAACATTGTTTCCTATATTCACAGGTGCTTTCTGATAGGTACAGTGAATGACGGCACCATCCTGTATGTTCACATTGTTTCCGATCCGGATGTAGTGCACATCGCCCCTAACCACTGCCGAGAACCATACCGAACACCCGTCACCCATCACCACATCACCGGTTAGCACGGCATTGTCGGCCAGGAAACAGGCTTTGCCCCAGCTGGGACTGACTCCTTTTACACTGCGGATAATGGCCATGATGCAGTATTATTGTTTTCTTTTAGCGCCGTTTTCGAAGTCAATGCAAAGATAATTGCAAAGCAGGCAACTGTGAATATAATCGGCAGAATGTTTGTTTTCATCCGTGAGTGGCTCTTTTTTTTCGACATAAACGGAAGAGCCCTCGCCGGAGGGCTCTTCACGGCACTGAGACTCAAGAACCGGCTACTGTAACATCAGCCATGATCTCGAGGATTGGCTTCCCGAGATTAGCTGGAGCAGGTAGGGGCCTTTTGGCAGGAATGACAGGTCGACCTGCCATGCGGATGATCCGTCGTTGTTGCGGTCTTCATGCACCAGCATTCCCTGCGGATTGTAAACCCGGAGGACATGCTCTGATGCCTGCCCGGGCAGGTCGAGCATAATATGGCCGCTGGCAGGGTTTGGATACACCATCAGCCTGTTTTCCGCCTTTTCTTCAACAGAAAAACAGGAGGCGAAGACAATGCGTATGGAGTCCAGGTTCCAGCAACCTTCAGGCGTCAGGATGTCAACAAAGATCTTCTTCTCCCCGATACCGGTTCCGCTTGAATCTACCGTCAGAAACTGGGAGTTGCCTCCGGTACTCCAGGTGTAGCTTGAGCCCGGATTTCCGGCATCAAGGGTAATGGTGTGGTTACAGCAGATAGTGGTGTCCGTGGGGAAAATACCCTGAGGAGGGGCAAGTACCCGGATGTATCCGGATTTGGTTATGGTGTGACTTGAACTGCCGTTTGACACGGTAAGGGTCACATTGTACAATCCCGGATTGGGATAGTAAACAGTCGGATTCTGCTGATTTGAAGATGAAGGGTTACCACCCGGGAACTGCCAGTTCCAGCTGGTCAGGCTTCCCATGCTCAGGTCCCAGAATTGCACATTGGCGCTATTGCAATAGGCCGTTACACTGGCCATGAATTCCGCTGTGGGTGCGTTTGCAGGGGCAACATTCACTACTGCAGCCTGGTTGTTGTTGAATGTTCCGTTGCCTGAGTTCAGGTTGCTCACATAAAAGTAACCGTTGTTCCAGCCGCTCCAGCCCCAGTTGAAATGGAAGTAGTTCGTTCCCTGGTATCCGTCACATACAAAAGCATGTCCGTAAGAGGGATCCTGGCCGCTGTATATGACCGGCCTGTGACTGTCAAGGTTGGTCCTGAGCAGGTTTTCCCAATCACTTACCGAATACCACAGTTTCTGAACGTATTGGGCATTGGAGGAATAATTGAAATAGTTGATCAGGGCGTTGCGGACATCCTGGGTATATGCACCCGAACCACTGGGTCCGTAATTCATGTCGACGCTTATCCCGCAATGATAGAGCAGGGTGGCCACGGCATTGTTATTGCTCCACAGCGTATTGGGCATCGATGACCACTGATAGGCAGTGTTGCCGAAATTTGCCGACAGGGTGCCATAGGTCGGGTGCACATAAGTGTGGGATCCGGAGCCCTGAGCAGGATAATTATGATATTTCATGACCATTCCCATGGCCGTGGCTACGCAACCCGCCCAGGCACGGTTACAGTCTCCCCCGGCAGCTATCGGGCAAAGTGCATTGTAGTAACAGCCCTGGTCCCAGTTGGTGGTAAGCAGGGGATTGACCGCCATCAGGTCTTTGGCAGGAGAGAAGTCAGCGGATGCATAACGTTCCCACTGGACCTGGCTTTCCGCATCCGGTAGCAGGCCGAGATCCCGGATCTCCTTTACCTGTCCGGCGTAATTGCTGATCCAGTCCTCAATCACGGCCGGCATGGCATCAGTCCTGAAACTCCCCTCAAATGAATAGCCCACTACCGGAACACTCCCTTCCTCTGCTGCTACCAGGACAAATCCTTTGCCTTCATTGATATTGAATACATAAAGCAACGGCAGGCCGGGCTCTCCGATCACCTCCTGTGAGGTGATGCTGAATGATGTATTTTCAGTTTTATTAAAAGAAAGAATTCTTTCGGAATAAAAATTAAGTGCTGCTTTCTTCGCAGTGGTAAGCGGCACGATGCCGGCTGAGCTCATAAATGCAACGGCCAGCAGGGATGCCAACATGGCATATTTCTTCATATATCGCAGGTGATTTGGGTTAAACGCCTGCAAAGGTAGGAAGAAATCTGTTAAGTCGGTAACTTCGACCTGAAGTCTTATCGCTGTTACTTTTTCTTGTTGGGAGCTTCGAGTCCGTAATTTTTCAAACGGTCTTCACGTTTCAGCAGATAGCCCAGAAAGATGGCACAAATCCCTAATCCTGCAAATACAAGCATCGGGTAGGTGTAATCATAAACAGCGGTAGTATCTCCGGCCCTGATTCGCTCAGATACACCGGGGTTGACGGCTTCCAGGATTTTACCGATCAGCCACGGGAAAAACATCAGCCCGATATTCTGGATCCAGAATACCATGGCATAGGCCGAACCAAGATATCGCTCTTCCACGATTTTAGGTACCGATGGCCACATGGAAGCCGGTACAAGAGAAAATGCCACCCCCAGCACCATGACGGCTATCACAGCCACTGCCATATTGATCGGAACCAGGGCAAAGGTAAGATGCGCAAGGGTAAGCAGCACTGCCCCCAGTATCATGATGGATGCCCCTTTGCCTTTGTTGTCGAGATAATTCCCGAATATCGGCGTAAGGATAATCGTCCCGACAGGTAAAAGTCCAGAGATGATACCTCCGGTGTCAGGAGAAACCCCCAGTTTGTGCTGCATCATGTTTACCGCATATTTCAGAAAAGGAAAAACACCGGAATAAAAAAGTACGCACAATAGTGAAATGATCAGAAAACCACGGTTGGTGATGATCTTGGCCAGATCCCTGACATGAAACTCTTCTGTGGGATCGGCCCCTGCATTGATCTCACCGGTTTGTTTATCCAGCTTCCTGTCGAAAATGGTGTAAATCAGGAAAGTGAGAAACCCGATACACAAAAGCGCCAGTCCGAAATAAACGGGATTCAGTACATTCCCTTGCAGAACACCGTCAACCTTTCTTACTCCTGCAAGTGGTGCAGAGAAAAAGAAAGCTACGGAGGCTCCCAAACGGGCCGTAGCCAGCTGCATACCCATGGCCAGCGCCAGTTCTCTTCCCTTAAACCACTTCACCACGGTTCTGGATGTGGTGATTCCAGCCATCTCTACCCCGATGCCAAACATTCCGTAACCGATGGAAGCCAGTTTCGCGGTCGCCGGCATGGAAGTCCAGAAAGAATTGAAGAAATCATAGCCAAATCCTCCGTTGCTGAAATAGGGGGTCAGGGCGTAACACTTGATCAGCCCGCCGGCAAACATGACACCGGCGGCTGTCAGACCGGTAAAGCGGATTCCCATCTTATCCAGGATAATCCCGGATACGATCAGAAAGCCAAGCACATTCAACATATACTCCGAACCCGAGAAAAAGCCGTAATTGCTGGGCGTCCACATGTAATCCTTTTCGAGCAGCGATTGGAGAGGAGCGATCATATCCACAAAGTAATAGGCCGCCAGCATCGTGAGTGATACCAGGACAAGCGCCGTCCAGCGCATTGATTTTGAGTCGCTTAAGACCCGGGTAATGCTCTCTGTCATGATGAAAAATTTTAGGGATTTAAAATTGCAAGCGCAAAGCTAACACAGTTTGGATTAATTTTATCGCCAGCTCAAAATTATCTCTCATGCGGTTTTTACTGGTGACGGCCACCCGGCTGGAGATGGATGCCGTGAAATCCGGAAGTCCTGAGAAAGCCGGATTGGATGTGCAGTATCTGATAAGCGGACCGGGGATGATGGCCACTGCCTTCAGCCTCGGCAAACATCTCAGCCTGCAACGCCCGGCAATTGCCATACAGTTCGGTATTGCCGGCAGTTATTCCGACAGCTTTCCTGCCGGCTGCCTCGTCAATGTGGAAAAGGAGACCCTTGCGGATTTCGGCGCAGAAGACGGGGACGGTTTCCTCACGGCCTTCGAAGCTGGGATAGTCCGGCCCGACGAAATCCCCTTTAAACAGGGGCAGCTGTGGAATCCCTGGCTCGGTGCTTTTTCGCTTCCGGAAACCCTCCCCCTGGTTAACGCATTGACAGTGAATAAGGTTTTGGGTAATGAACAAAGCATTCAACGGATGAATGACCGCTTCCGGCCTGATATCGAAAGCATGGAAGGGGCTGCCTTCTTTTATGCCTGTCTGCTGTCTGATATCCCATTCCTGCAAATCCGTGCCATTTCAAACCGGGTGGAAAAGAGGAACAGGAACGCATGGCAGGTGGGGCCTGCCCTCGGACAGATCAGCCGTTATGTGCGGATCTTATTTGACTGTGAACCCGCTGCCTGGTGTAAGTTTTTGCAATAAGGAATAAAATCCTTCCTGATATGAATGATTCCGCTTTTCCTCAGCCCCTGAGCCTTGGCTTTTCACCTTGTCCGAACGACACATACATTTTTGGGGCCCTGGCCGGGGGGATGATAGCCACAGGCGGCCTGTCCTTCGATTTCACCATTGCTGACGTGGAGGAGCTGAACCAACTGGCGCTTGCAAAAAAGATCGACGTCACCAAGGTTAGTTTTGGTGCGTATCTGCATCTATGCAGGGATTATGTTTTACTGAATGCTGGCGCGGCTCTTGGGTTAGGTGTAGGTCCGTTGCTCGTAGCACGGGAGCCCATCCCTGCGGGTGATTTTTCTAACATGACAGTGGCTGTTCCGGGTTTGTATACAACCGCCAATCTCTTGCTCGGATATGCATTCCCTCAGATTAAAAACCGCCAGCCGGTATTGTTTTCCATGATTGAAGATGCCGTTCTGGCCGGTAGTGTGGATGCGGGTGTCATCATCCATGAGAGCCGTTTCACTTATGAGCGGAAAGGATTGTTGAAACTGGCCGACCTGGGGGAATTGTGGGAAGAAGGTACCGGAGGTCCTGTCCCCCTTGGTGGTATCGTAGCAAAGCGGACACTCCCCCTCAGTGTGATTGCCGCCGTGGAAGGTCTGATCCGCTCAAGTCTGTCTTTTGCAGTGAAAAATAGGGAAGCGCTCTGGCCATATATTCAGTACCATGCCCGGGAAAGCACGGAAGATGTGATTCAAAGTCATATCGGGCTTTACGTAAACCAATACACGGAAGACCTCGGTGAAACAGGCCGCAAAGCGGTGCTTACCATGTTGCAGTACGGTGTGAAGTCGGGATTGATTCCGGAATTGCCGGCAGATCTCTTCAGGCCGGTATGAAGTGCGGAAAAATCACTAACGGCCTGATGTCAGACTGATGTAGTTTTTCATGATTCCTGCAGCCTTGTGCAGGTAAACATCTTTTTTCAGGTTGTTGATCCAGGCATCTGCTCTGGCTGTCGCTGCAGAATCGGCATGCAGCTTGGGAAGGTCGGTGTCAGTATACCTGATTCCCAGGCCGGTGGTGTCTTTGCCGATGCGCTCAAAACGTTTGGCCTCGGCCTGACGTTCATGCTGCATTTTCCTGTATTTTTCCAGGTTGAGGGGATAGATGCTTTCGTCCCGCATGGTCTTCAGCCTTTTCGCATTTTGCGTAATCAGCTGAAAAACGCTGTCCTTGTCCAGGTTTTGCTTTTCCATTTGCTTGAGGATGTTCAAAGGCGGGGGTTGTTGCCATTTTTGATACTGCACCGCTTCAATACTTGACCATGCCATCGGGTAGTCTGCCTCTCTTTCTCCCCGGTCGATAAAGGAATAAGCATCCGGCAGATCGATATCCGGTGCGACTCCTTTCAGCTGGGTCGAACCTCCGTTCACCCGGTAAAACTTCTGTATGGTGACTTTCAGGCTGCCCAGCGGCAACAGCGACGGATCAGGCCTTGCAAGCGTCCTGTCGAGTTCCACGAAGCGCTGCACGGTTCCTTTACCAAAAGTCGAAGGGGTTCCTACCACCACAGCCCGGCCATAATCCTGCATGGCTGCAGTGAAAATTTCTGATGCGGAAGCGCTGTAGGTATTTACCATGATCAGCAAGGGTCCGTCAAACTGCACTTTGGGGTCTTTGTCTTCATAGACATAAGGGGGGCCAAACCTTGCCTTGACCTGAACCACCGGGCCTTCTTCGATAAAAAGCCCGGCTATGTCCACGGCATCCTGCAACGAACCACCCCCGTCGTTTCTCAGGTCAAAAATCAGGGATTCCACGTTTTCTGCCTGCAACTTTTCAATTTCCTTCTTCACATCTGTGAATGCCCGTTTTCCTGTACCATTGGTGAAATCGGCATAGAATGACGGCAGGTAAATGTAACCGATCCTGCTGTTGCTTCCCGGTACGGTCAGAATGGCCGATTTGGCAAAGGTTTCTTCGAGAATGACAATGTCACGGATAATGGGTATCTGGATGATGCTTGCATCCGGCTTCTTAACCGTCAGGATTACTTTGGTTCCTTTTTTCCCTCTCACCAGTTTCACCGCGTCGTCAAGCCGCATGTCCACAATATCGACGGCTTCTTCATCTCCCTGGGCTACCTTCAGGATCAGGTCGCCTTCTTTCAGCTGGCCCTGCTTCCACGACGGACTGCCCGGCACGATCCCCGCAACCCGGATATATCCGTCTTTTTCCTGAAGGGTGGCTCCGATCCCTTCCAGCTGCCCCGACATCTGAATGTCAAAATTTTCCTTGTCCTTTGGCGGGAAATAGCCGGTATGGGGATCGTATACATTCACGATGCAGTTAAGGTAAAAGGCAAGCCGGTCTTCCCGCCTGTCCTGCCTGATCCGTCTGAAATAATCATCATAGCGTTTCTTCACCTTCTCCCTGGATTCTTTCTCAATCGTTTCCAGACTTTTAACCTCCACCACCGTGTCTTTTTCTTTTTCCATTCTTTCCTGGGAACTCAGTTGTTCGTCTATCCTGGTCAGGACTTCAAACTTGAGGATTTTCCGCCATTCTTCCTTCAGCGCTTTTTCATCTTTGGCGAAGTCCTTTTTGTCAGGGTCTGTTTCCAGGGTTTCATTAAGGCTGAAATCAAAGGGCTGGTCCAGGATTTCTTTGTAGTATTGTTCGGCTTCGTTGATTCTCTTATCCAGCAGCGCGATGGAAAGGTCGAAGAAAGCGAAGCTGCTGCCCTTCACTTCGTCATCGATCAGGGTTTCGTATTTTTTCAGCAGTTTTTCATCTTCCTTCAGGAGGAAGCGTTTGTTAATGTCGAGTCTTTTGATGTAAAGTGAATAAGCTTTTTTCGAAAACTGGTCGTCGATGGGCAGGGGTTGGTAATGCCCGGCATTCAGGTTTTCGATGATCACTTTGATCAGGGTTTCGTCCTTCACCAGGGAGTTGTCTCCCGGGATAAAAGAGCAAAGGACGAGCAGGGGTATGATCAGGGCGGAGGTTTTCAAGAGGATGGATTTCATAATCGGTTGAAAAAGTGGATAAAGACGGTAATGATCCGGTTTGCGGAAAGAACAAATTCAGTGCCAGATCCCGGATCAGACGTCGATATTGGCATATTTTGCATTCTTTTCAATGAATTCCCTGCGGGGAGGGACTTCATCACCCATCAGCATGGAAAAGATCCTGTCGGCTTCGGTTCCGTTTTCGATGGTAACCTGCCTCAGGGTGCGGAATTCGGGATTCATGGTGGTGCTCCAGAGTTGTTCGGCGTTCATTTCACCAAGGCCTTTGTAACGCTGGATGTGTACGCTTGATTCATTGCCGTTGGGAGCGAGTTCTTTTACAAGGAGTACCCTTTCCTCATCCGACCAGCAGTATCTTTCTTCCTGCCCTTTTTTAATCAGGTAAAGGGGGGGGGTGGCAATGTAAACGTATCCGTTCTCGATGAGTTCTTTCATGTAACGGAAAAAGAAGGTCAGGATCAGGGTTGCGATGTGGCTTCCGTCCACGTCGGCATCTGTCATGATGATGATCTTGTGGTAACGCAGTTTCTCCAGGTTGAGGGCTTTGGAATCTTCTTCCGTGCCGATACTCACACCCAGTGCCTGGAAGATGTTTTTGATCTCTTCGGAGTCGAAGATCTTATGCTGCATGGCCTTTTCCACATTCAGGATCTTACCCCTGAGGGGAAGGATGGCCTGGAACTTGCGGTCGCGGCCCTGTTTGGCCGTTCCTCCTGCGGAGTCTCCCTCCACCAGGTAGATTTCGCAACGGGCCGGATCGCGTTCGGAACAGTCGGCCAGTTTGCCCGGAAGCCCTGAGCCGTTGAGGGCTCCTTTCCTTTGGACCAGTTCCCTGGCTTTGCGCGCGGCATGCCGGGCGGTGGCGGCCAAAATAACCTTGTTCACGATCGTCCTGGCTTCCCTGGGATTTTCTTCGAGATAATTAAACAACATCTCGCTCACCTGCTGGTCAACGGCACCCATTACCTCCGAATTCCCAAGCTTGGTTTTGGTCTGTCCTTCAAACTGGGGCTCCTGCACTTTTACCGAAATAATGGCAGTCAGTCCTTCACGGAAATCATCGCCGTTGATCTCGAATTTGAGTTTGGCCAACATGCCCGACTTCTCAGCATAACTCTTCAGTGTCCTGGTCAGACCACGCCTGAACCCGGCCAGGTGGGTTCCCCCCTCGTGAGTGTTGATATTGTTGACGTAGGAATGGATGTTCTCGGAAAAGGAAGTGTTGTATTGCATGGAGATTTCCACCGGAATGTTGTTCTTCTCTCCTTCCATGTAAATGGGGTCGGGAATCAGCTTTTCGCGGTTGGCGTCCAGGTAATTGATAAAATCCTTCAGCCCGTTCTCAGAGAAAAATGTCTCATTCACGGAATGTCCCTGCTCATCGGTCTCTCTCTCGTCAAAAATCGTAAGGCGGATGCCTTTGTTCAGGTAAGCGAGCTCACGCAGGCGGGAACTCAGGATATCAATACTGAAATGCGTTACGGTGAAAATGCTGTTGTCCGGAATAAAGTGGATTTTGGTTCCGGTAGACTGAGTAGTCCCGATTTCCAGTACGTCTGCCTTTGGTTTTCCAAAGGCATACTCCTGCATAAAGACTTTTCCGTCGCGGTATACTTCGGCTTTCAGGTAGGAAGAAAGTGCGTTGACACAGGAAACCCCCACACCGTGCAAACCACCCGACACTTTGTAGGAACCTTTATCAAATTTTCCGCCGGCATGAAGCACGGTCATCACCACCTCAAGGGCTGATTTTTGTTCCTTTTCATGAAAATCTGTGGGAATCCCCCTGCCGTTATCCACAACCGTGATGGAATTATCCGGGTGTATCCGTACTTCTATTTCACTGCAATACCCTGCAAGGGCCTCATCAATTGAGTTGTCAATTACTTCATATACAAGGTGGTGTAATCCTCTCTCACTGATATCTCCAATATACATGGCAGGCCTCTTCCTGACAGCTTCAAGCCCTTCCAGCACCTGGATGTTCTCGGCCGTGTAATTGCCGTTCCCGTTTCCATTTCCGTTCCCGTTTCCATTGCCATGTAACCCATTCGTTAATTCACTCATAATCAATCATTTACATATTATCATTTCCTATACAAAAGTAAGGTTTTTTTTCATTCGGATTACGTGCGGCAGGCAGAAAATAACGCATTTTTTCAACAATGCGTATCAGCCTGTTGCAACTTTATTAAACGTATGGATATCAGTGCCTTAAAACGAAAAGCTCAATCCTGCCATCGCGTTCATTTTCTGGGCGGGATACTCATTCCAGTAATAGTACTGGATATTGGCCAGGTTATTGAGCCGGATGAATGCACCGATCAGTTCTGAGTAACGGTATTCAATTCCCAGGTTCAGGTCAAGGCGGTCGCGGAGATATTTTGATTCAATGGCTCCGCCCGGCCCGTATTGTATGGCGTACATGCGGTCATAATATAGCAGGGCTGCATCGAACAGCAGTTTGTCCCTGATATTGTATGCCAGGGTAAGGCTCATGTTGTAGTCTGAGATATGCCAGGGCAGCACATCCGAGGTGAAATACTGGTGCATGTGAATGCGGTAGGCCATACGGAAGCGATCGCTGTAATGCCAGGCCAGCTCTGATGTCAGTTTGAAAACATCACAATTGTCGTCGTAAAGCAGCGTGAATTTATTATTCAGGGAGTCTGAGAAGTCATTGACATAGAAGTACTGGTTCTCGACCTGTGAGCGGGATAATTCAAAGAACAGGTCAAACAGGTCGAAGAGGTTTGCGTTGAATCCTCCGTATACATTGATCCTTGTGTTTTTAAAACTCAGGGGTATGCCCGGGTCGACAAAGGGGTTTTCTTCGGTGAACATCCGGTAACTGTTCCTTTCCAACTTTCCGTTCAGGCCGAAATACAATGTCAGCCTTTCCGGCAGAAGATTTGCCCTGGCTTCGATATCCGGGTACAAATGAAGGTGAGCCGTCGAATCTGCCTCGATGGAAGTATTGAATCCGGCCCTGAGTTGCAGTGCATTTCGTTTTGCGGAAAGGAAGGGTTTGATGGCGATGACGGCCCGGCCGGATGCGTGGCGGTTTTCAGCCTTGTCGTTAAAATAATCGATGGCAGTTTGAATTCCCCACCTTTGTGTTTTGGAGAATTTAAGCAGTTGATCGCTGCGTTCGATACCACCGTTCAGGGCCACATGGGTCTCCCTGCTTTTGTATTTGTCGGTTAACAAAGCAGTGTTCAGCCTGGCCGAATAAGCCAGCCTGGAGGAATCCGGACTGGCGGAGCTGATGCCTGTGTTCAGGTTTGCAAGTATAAAGCGCTGCCTGATGTCATCCTTGTCCGGCGCCGGGTTGTAGTCTTCCGGATGGTATCCGTAATAGTGCACTACCTTACGCGCTAAGCCTCCGTCGGCGAAAAGATTGTGTTTTTTCTCGCTGAACTTTTTTGCAAAAAAACTGAGTTTGTTTTCGCTGTACCCCGGAAAGCCGTATCCGCTGATTTTTCCGCTGCTTGAAAGATGTTTCGCATTCACTCCGTATGCCAGGCTTCGGGAGCGTGTGCTGTTGAAAAAGTAATCTGCGTAAGGGGTCATATAGGTGCCGAAGCCAAGTTTCAGCAGGTTTTCATGAAGCTTCCTGATGGGTTCTCCTGCCATTTTTGCAGCCTCGATAGGTTCCGGTTTGTAAGTGGTTGGATAGGGTGTGGAGGCAATGGTATACCTGAACTGTGGTTTAGGCAGGATGGTGTCTTCGATCCGGGGGTTGAAACTGATTTTGTTCGCATCCGGTATCACGGGTTTAAAGGCTGCGATAACGGTGACTTCCTCTGAGTACGGCTGCTGCTGGGCAGGGCACACGGCAGGGATCAGCCAGGCGGGGAGGATTAAGGTGTAAATCAGCTTAATTTTTTTATGAACTTTCATTGACTGTTATTTTTGTTCAATGAGGCCTTCCTGCTCAATCTTTATCGTATTCTGTTCTCCTTCTTTCTCCAGGGCTTTCTGGTTTTCAAGGGCTTTTTGCTTCGCTTCCTGTAATTCGGCAGCTTCGATCTGGTTCAGCTTCTCCTTTGCCAGGGCAACCAGGTCGGGCCCTTCATAATTGTCGATGATGCTTTGAAGCGTTTGCTTTGCCTGAAGCCGGTTTTCAAGTTTTACATAAACATCTGCCAGCAGGATAAAACTTCTGGCCAGCCAGTAATCATAAGAAGGAAATTCATTGATGAAATCGAAGATCATCTTTTCTGCTTCTTTATCACTGCCTTCCAGGTGTTTTATTTCGGCAAGATGGTAACTGGCTTCGGCTCCCATCACATTTTTAGCCAGTTTGTAGGTTTGTTCAAACGAATGGATGGCCAGGGCGGTATCTCCCGTATTCAGGGCAGCTTTTGCCTTTGTCAACCAGGCCTCCGCCATCAGTTCAGGTGAGGTTTTCTCGTTCATGATCACGGCCTCACAAGCCTTCAGGCAATCCGGATAGTTTTTGGTGAGAAAAGTGCACCGCATGATACCGGTTTGGGCAATCAACAGGTTGGAAGGTACTTCGGCTACCTGCTTCAATGTGGTATAATGGTTCAGGGCATTGCCGTAATCCTGCCTGCTGAAGTAAATGGCGGAAATGTTCAGCAGGGCTGATTCGCTGAAACCTGATTTTGGTTGTTGAATTACATAGAGGTAGGATTCAAGGGCTTCATCTGCCTGGTTTCCTTTATAAAGGCATTCTGCAAGGTAAAAATGGGCATTGAGTCTGAAGATTCCCGTTTTAAACTTCTCCAGGTAGTTTTTAAAGCCGCGGCTTGCCGACTGGCAGTCCCTGGCCATGTACTGGTTTTCGGCGGCAAGGTAAGTGATCGAATCCTGCGCGGCATCCGTCACATTGGCAAATGGAAGGTTCTTGGCATACACGAAGAAATCGTCCACTTTGTTCATATCCACATAGATATTCCGGATACTCATCAGGGCTTCTTTTGATTCCGGAGTGCCGGGATAATCGCTGACGACTTTCTGAAAAGTGGCAAGTGCCAGATCGTTCTGGTCCTGATTATAGTGAATCAGACCGCTTCGAAGCAGGGCGTCTTTTACATATCTGCTGGAAGGGTATTTTTCAATCAGATCCCCGAAGCTTTTAATGGCCTGTGCGTCATTTCTGAGGGCCAGCCAGGTCAGTCCGAGTTCATAGCGTGCCTGTGGCTGCATGGCAGAGGCAGGATGATCCGAAATCAGTGATTCCAGTGCGTTCGCCTTTTCACGCAATTTGCCTGAAGCTCCGTATGCCAGAGCCGTCTGGTAAAGGGCGTAGTCACGGTCGGACCGGTTCAGCCGTGCGGCCCTGCCGTAATAGTCCACGGCCTCGCTATAATTCCTGGAAACATAATAACAGTCACCGGTCCGCAGGTAGGCATCGTTGAGGGTTTTCTCGTCTGTCCTGTCCCGGTTGGTGAAAAGCTTCCGGAATGATACGATGGCTTTCTCATAATCTTTCAGTTTGAAGTAACTGTAAGCGATCACGTAATCGGCCTGCGGGTAAAAATCCAAACCAAAGGATCCGGGAGTCAGCTGGAATTGTTTGAGCAGTTCTATCGCCTTTTCATATTTTCCGCTTCGGTATGCACATTCTCCTTCCCAGAAAACTGCCGAAGCCTGAATGCTTTTGTCAAAATTGTCCTGTGCCGCCCTGGAGAAATAGGGTGCGGCATCCTGGTACTGTCCGTCATTGAATTCCTCTATGCCACGGTAGAAATTCAGCCGCTGTGCGTAAGGCAACAGCCGGGGATCTTTGTTCCTGATGGTTGCCAGGGAGTTCAGCGCTTCTTTGTAGTTTTTCGTCGACATGTAGAGGTTGACAAGGTAGGTGTTCGCCTCGTCGAGCCTGTTCGACGACGGATATTCCGCAATGTACTGTTTCAATGCCCTTACGGCTTCATTGTAAGGATTATAGGACAACTCATAGGATAATTTGGCGTAATTGAAAAGCGCGTCCTCTTTCATTGGAAAGTCGTATCCTTCCTTGTAAGCCGAATGAAAGGCGTTCAGGGCGAATTTCTTCTGACCGGTCTGGATATAACAGTCGCCCAGATGATAAAAAGCGTTTTGCGACAGGGTATCTGACGGGCCTATGCAACGGTTGAAATAGTCGATGGCGGTGCTGTAGTCATTTGTTTTGTAACTCGCATAGGCAAGCTGGTAGTAGTCATGGCGGCTTACACTTGTTTTGGTTTTATCAACATAATGCTGCAGGTAGGAAACGGCATCCTTGTATTGCTTTGATTTAAAGTATGTTTCGCCTATCATACGGGCAATCTCAGGACCTCGTTTAACATTTGCCGTACCGAGAAGACCGGGTGCCATCTCCATGAGCTTGTCATCTTCTCCCTCCAGGTAATAAATCTGTGCCATATAAAAAGGGACGATGCTTTTAAAAGTCGGATCGTCGCGCAGTATTTTGAACCCTTTGAGTGCTTTCTGGTAATCGCCTCTGGTGTAAGCGATATGCGAACGGAAATAGGTGGCGGGAGGATGGTAAAGCGAATTGCTGTCCCTGATCAGGGCGAGGCTTTTATCGGCTGATGTAAGATCATTGGTGCGCAGATAGCTGTATCCCAGTTTAAACAGGTATTCGTCGCGGTAATGTTCACTGATCTCCGCCTTGTCTACGCGGGTAAGATACCTCACGGCCTTGTGAAAGCTGCCTTTCCGGTATTCCATCATGCCAAGCTGCAAACAGGCATAGGGTGTCAAGGTGGAAGCATCCTGTTTGGCAAGAAAGGATTCCAGAACCTGGTCTGCATTGTTGTTAAAGAGCTCGAATCCGCAAACTGCTGCCAGGTATTCGGCTCTGGCCCTTATCGGGGAGGATGCTTCGGGGTACTGATCTGCCACTTCCAGAAATATTTCCCTGGCCATGGCGTATTTCTCTTTGTTGAAAAGCTCCAAAGCTGTCCTGAGGCTTGCTTCGGGATCCTGGTACACCATGCTGAGCTGTGACCAGGCATTGAAAGCGAATACCCACATGAACCATACCGGAAGCAGGCGTTTCAAATGGCGTTGCATATTGAAAATGATGAAATTACGTCAAAAGTACAGATTATGGTGCCGCTTGTCTGTCAGTAAGGGTCTTTTTTATCAACAGGAAGATGTTTGAAAGTCTTGCCACATTTCTGATACAGCCGGGTGTCTTCTGCCCTGGTCTGGAACCTGCCTGGACCCGTGGCGTATGCTCCCTTGCTTCGCGAAACTGCTGAGGCCAATCCGCTTCTCATTACCCGATACGAAATCTGAGGCAGGCATAAGTTAGTAGTCTAATGTGACTGGAAAACGTCCGGAAGTCCGTATTAGTATATCCCCCGGCCTGTCTCCCCGCGAGGGGGAGGCCAGGGGAGATGAAATGCGATCCTGTAAGCCGGGTTCTGTCTGGCCCGTTTTCACGGGTGATTCTGTCATTTATCTGGACGGAAGGTCACCCTGCCGTTCGTACGGCCTACCCCCCGGGATCGGGCGAGCAACCCTACATGCCCCGGTATATTTGGCCTTTCAACCCATAAGGTTTACCCCTGCCCGGTGTCACCACCCGGCAGCGTGAGCTCTTACCTCACGTTTTCACCCTTATCCCGGAAGCGAACCTCCGGGACGGTAATTTTCTGTGGTACTCTCTGTTACGCTTTCATCAAACGTACCTTCCCGTTAGGAAGTATGGTGCTCTGTGTTGCCCGGACTTTCCTCTGCCTGCCTGGGCAGACAGCGACAGAACAGACCGCATATCATTGATTAAGAACGTATTGTAACTTCAATGGCTCCCACACCAAACCTGGCCATCGGAGCTATCTGATGGTGCAGACCCTCTCTTCCATCCAACAGTTGCCTGATTTCGGATTTCAGGGTGCCATTGCCCACACCATGAATAAAAATGACTTTCCGGTAAGCATTTTCAATGGCGCTTTCCAGACAGCGTTTGAAAAAATCAAGCTGTATCCCGAGCGTCTGTCCGGCATCCAGGACTGATTCGTCTTCTACAAGTTCCTCGATATGAAGGTCCACTTCGGCTTCCTTGTCACCGGTCCGGTACTTTTCAATCAGGGGGCTTTCCCGGTAAATGTCGTTGCTTTCAATGTGTTTCCCGAGCCTGTCACCTCCGCTGTCCTTGTCTTTGCTGAGGGTTGCTTTCAGACGCGACAGTTCGACAAGCGGACTGATGAGCATCCTGGGGCCTGCAAAAGGTGTTTCCACGTAATGGGCTTTGTCAAGAAAGCGCTTTTCCTTGATATGAAACTGGCAACTCGCGGGAGGCAGCATCTGATTCATGCTCTCTTTGCTGAAAAGCATTTGCGCGACTCCTCTGTTCCAGTCAGGAATTTCCTCACGATCAACAGTTTGCAGATACAGCCTGGTCAGGGCAGGGATACTGTCACTGTCCATCAGGGTGTATGTTCCATCGGTCTCGTAAAGGAAGTAAGTGTAAAGTACTTCAAAGGGAGTGTGGTTAATGATGAAAATATCCAGGGAACCTGTGATTAGCCACTTCTGATCATGCGGGATAAAGGAAAGATACACCCCTGCCGGTAAATCCTTGCGGTTGCTGATTCGTTGCAGTGGTATCAGTGTTTCGGCGATGGGTATATTTTCACCTCCGCCTTCAGACGGCATGGGAACGCTCAGTTTATCCTGGAAAAGTCTGCCGGCAGCATCCAGATTGTCAATCTTTATCAGATCACCGGTGGCAGTGGGGATTTCAAATCCTTCCTCCACCATCACACTGACCAGGCTGGGGCTGATGACTTTTGTCACGATTCCGCCGCCTTTTTCGTTCAGGAACTTTACTCTGTCGCCGGGTTGAAGCATAGGTACCGGATTTGGGATGTCATCCTGGCGTTGATTTAAATCAACGCCAGGATGACATCCCTTTTATTGCACGACCAATTTTACTGGGTATAAGTTATTAGAAATCAATACGTTTGCCAGGTAGATACCTGCAGGGTAGGAAGTCATGTCAATCGATAACAGGCTGCTTCCCGGGCCATAGATTCTGCTGCCCTGCTCATATACCGGTCTGCCGGTCAGATCATACACTACAAGTCCGACTTGTTCGCTGTTTTCAAGGTTTATCTCAATTTGTGTCATTCCGCTGAAAGGATTCGGGAAACTGCTGCTGACACGATGACGGGAAGCCTGGCTTTCAGCTATCCCCATCAGGTCGGTCTTCGATATCTTAAAGCCGTGTATATACTTAAACTGGACGGGGTCACCGGTGTTAAGCACATTCATGTCCTGGTAGACGAAGGGTATAGAATAGTCTGTGCCATCCTCGAGGACATAATTTGACATGGCTGCCAGGTAAGCCTGGGAGTATGCAAGGGTGAACTTGGTGACATTCCTGGTGGCAGTTTGCACGCCGTTGGAAGTATTATATGCTTTACAATATATATTTGGTGAAATGTTATTGGTAACACCCGGATCTTCCGTATCTGTCCAGGAGATGAAGACGATCTTCCCGTCGGCACTCGTGGCTGCCTGTGGTCTGTTGTACTCCGTGGAGGGAGGTGTACTGCCCGGATACTCCACACTGAATGTCCTCAGCGAGTCCTGCCAGCGTGCATCCCAATCGATACCGCCGTTATCGGAATAGATGTCGAACATGCCGATGTAATTCCTGGTGGTGTAAATATTCCATTCGCTTCCGCTAATCCCCACGGCAACAGCGATATGCGGGTTCCCGTCCATATCCACTACGATATCATGCTCCCAGGCAGTCGTATAGATAATGGAGTCACGCGGAGGAATGGGTGGCAGAAAGAAGGCATTGATCATGGAATCGGTCAGGTAATTCTTGACTCCGGGCAAACCATCCGGTCCCCAAACTTTTACAGGGATAGGTCCGTTCCAGGTACTTCCCCCGTCAGTTGTCTTATAAAGAATGGGATAAAACGCACTGTCGGGTTCGAAGTTGAAATCGTGGTGGCTGATCACGCTGATAAAGCCTGTCAATCCATCTGGACCAAAGGCGATTTTGGTGTCGGAGATATATTTATCGCTCGGAAGGTACATTAACTCCTGTGTGTAATCAAAATCCTGGGTAGCGGGATTAAATACTCCCTTGGAGAGCAGCATGGTATCCACATAATTAATCGGGATACCTCCGATCACAACGGGATCGGCTATCCATGACTTGCCGCCTCTGGTGATGGTCATGGCATCCGGGACATTCTGCCTGAATCCGCCGTGCGAAGTCAGATTGTGCTGGGTATATGGGGTAAGGGTATCAAGCTTTCTGACACCATGGGCGTATCCGCCCCAGGAATCACCATTTGACTGGTCAAGGGTCGGAATGAAGTAATGAAAAACCGCATTGCCGGGTGTGGTATTTCCCTGCGGGTTGAAAATTCCTCCCTGAGGGTAGCGGCCTGCAGCCTGCGGATAGGGAGATCCGGGTCCGAGGGGCTCGTAACACTGTACGTTGGTGTACCAGGTGGCTCCGCGGTCGGTGGATACGTCGAAGGCGATCCTTGAATTGCCGTACACCGGATCAACAGCCATCCGGTGCACCAGTGAAACGGAACTGATGTCCGGTTCTGCCCAGAGAAAGGTTCTGGCACCTCCGATCGCACCATAGGCATTGCCTGCCTGGCCCAGGTCTATGATGGTAACCGCATTAGGCCCCCCGCCGGCCACCTTGCTGTGTTTCGTGAGGGGAAAGAGGTTCTCTTTCAGACCCACAGGTTCATGCTGAACCTGGCTGAAAGCATGCCGGACCAGCTGTTTCTGGTACTTTTCCTTTACCCTGACTGCCTGGCTGAATGAAACAAGTGTCCATAACGCCAGCATCAGGAAGAGTAATGATTTTTTCATGGTTGGTTTTATTGGTTAATACAAAATTAAGGTGATTCAATGCTATTAATACCTGCTACTCACTTCTGTTTCCGGTAATTTTTTCCTTGGTGTCAAGCGGGATAAAGGATGACCGCTGGCTACCATCCCCTTGCCTGAAAAGTTTGCGGTAAGTAATATGTTTCTTTGCAAACACTCCGCCCACGCTTTCGTGCAGGCTCCTCATTTTCAGATTGAAATCCCCGACCCACGACAATTCCAGCTCCGTATACCATGGCCTTTGCTTCATGATCTTATCGAGATGCCAGAATATACCCGACTCCAGTCCCATGCGCTGAAACTGAGGTGCAACCCCCATGATGGTGATCCTTGCCCGGGTAATGGTTCTGGTTTTAAAATAATAGAAAAACTTCAATTTACCCCAGGCATCGAGTCTGCCATGCAATTTCCTGAAAATCTGGTTAATGTCGGGAAGCATGATAAAAAAGGCTGCGGGCTCATCATTGACATATACAAACCATATGAATTTCTCCTCAAGAAACACTTTCGCCTTTTTCAGACTTTGCTTGAGAAACTCCGGCTCAATGGGGGTGAAATTCTCATGGAAAACCCAGGCCTGGTCATACACGGTTTTCAAATCCCTGATATACCTGTCTGCCTCTTTCAGCCTGAAATGTTCAAACCTCAGTCCGGGCTTCCTCATCACCCATTCTGCAATCTTCCAGAAACGATCAGGAAAGGGTTTGGTCATGTCCAGGTGATTGGTAATTTGTTCATAATAAGGCTGAAAGCCGTATTCTTCAAAGAGTTGTTTGTAATAAGGGAAATGATAGTTCATCCCGATTCCCGGATGCATAAAACCTTCCACCAGCAGACCCCAGTAATTGTCGTTTTCCCCGAAGTTCACGGGGCCGTCCATGGCTTCAATCTTCCGCTGTTCCAGCCATTCCTTACAGGCATCAAACAGGGCAAATGCAGCTTCACGATTGTCAATACACTCGAAAAAGCCCATTCCTCCTGTCGGTTGCTGAAAAGTAAACGCCTTGTTACGGTTGACAAAGGCAGCGACCCTGCCGCAAAGCCTGCCATGATCATCCTGCAATACCCAGCGCACGGCTTCACCATGCCCGAAAAACGGGTTGGTTCCTGCATCGAAAATTGCATTTATTTCAGGATCAGGGATACAAACCCAGTAAGGATCATCCCGGTAAAGGATCCGGGGCACTTCCAGAAAATCCCTTGCCAATTGCCGGTCATTGACTTCAATTAAACGCATAAAGCCATTATTTCCCGTCAAAGCTATGGCTTTTTCTCCATTGTACCAAGCAGATTGCCGGAAGCTTATTCAGGAATGCCCTATCTTTGTCCTTCCAAGTACTGAACCCGGCGTGAAAAGGATCTATCTTCTTGTACTGAAGGCCTATCTCGGGCCGTTGGTTATGACTTTCTTCATAGCCCTCTTTATCCTGCTCATGCAGTTCCTGTGGAAGTATGTGGACGACCTTGTGGGTAAAGGACTCGAATGGTACATCATAGCTGAATTGCTCTTTTACGCTTCCTCAACCTTCGTCCCCCTTGCCCTTCCCCTTGCCATCCTGCTCTCTTCCCTGATGACCTTCGGAAACCTCGGGGAACATTATGAACTGGTGGCCATGAAAGCAGCCGGGATATCCCTTCGGAAGGTGATGAAACCACTCGTACTGCTGTCTGTCATGATCGCCTTCGTTGCGTTCTATTTCTCCAACAACATTCTTCCTATCGCTAACCTGAAGTTTCATGCCATACTTTACGATGTCAGGGAACAAAAACTGGCCCTCAATATCAAGGAAGGCATCTTTTACGATGGCATCGATGGGTATGTGATCCGTGTCGGGAAAAAGGAAAGAGACGGGAAAACCATCAGGAATATCAAGATATATGACCATTCCCAACGCCAGGGGAATGCAAACCTTACCCTGGCCGAGTGGGGCACCATGGAGCTGACCCCCGATAAAAAGGTACTGATCTTCAAACTTTACAACGGGACAAACTACCAGGAAAGGGTTGATCAGCGAAATTATCACCGGCAGAGGCAGTTCCAGAGAACCCGCTTTGCGGAGAACGTGCGCCGTTTCGACCTCTCCGCTTTTGCCATGAACCGTACCAACGAAGATTTCTTCAAGAAACACTACCAGATGCTGAACCTGAAGCAGCTCAGGCATTTTGAAGATTCCATCAACGGCAGGATCAATCTGAGAAAGACGGAGTTTGTGAAAACAGTGTACGGTTCCTTTTACCAGTTTAATATGATGGACAGCCTTGTGAAAAGTCATGCAGATACTGCCGCCACCCTCAAAACGGAGTTTCTTTCCAATTTCCCGGTGCATCGCCAGCGCGAAATCCTCGATGCGGCCATTCAGTCTGCCTCCTCCATCCGCGAAAACCTCAGGGTCCATATCAACGACCTCGACGCCAGGAAAAAAATCCTTCACCGCTACGAAATTGAGATACAACGAAAGTTCACCCTCTCCCTTGCCTGCTTTATCCTGTTTTTTATCGGGGCTCCCCTCGGCGCCATCGTGCGAAAGGGCGGCTTCGGACTTCCTGTGGTCTTCTCTGTGGTCTTTTTTATCATCTACCACGTGATTTCCATGACCGGGGAGAAATTTTGCAGGGAAGGCGTACTCCCCGCTTATAAGGGAATGTGGATCGCTTCTGCTATTTTCCTGCCCGTCGGTATTTTCCTCACGCTGAAAGCAACAACAGACTCGCCACTTCTCGATCGTGATAATTGGAAAAAACTGATAAACAGGATATTAGGCTTTATTGGCTACGTTAAAAGGAAGTCATGAACATCCTGATGATCTGCAATAAGCCTCCTTACCCTCCGAAAGACGGCGGTGCCCTTGCCATCCTGAGCATGATAGAAGGATTGTTAATCCAGGGCCATCAACTAAAAGTACTGGCAGTCAATGATACTAAATATCATGCGAATCTCGCCGGGCTTCCTGAGGATTTCAGGCGGAAAACAGGACTGGAACTGATAGCAGTGGATCTGCGTATCAATTACCTCCAAGCCCTTTCTCACCTGCTGACCGGAAAATCATACCATGTCAGCAGGTTTCTCTCGGCAAGCATGTCGTCACGCCTGCGGGAACTGTTGAAAGAACCTTTCGACATTGTTCAGTTCGAAACGGCTTACCCGGGAGTTTATCTGCCTCTGATCCGGGAATGTACCTCTGCCGTGGTAGTCCTAAGGGCTCATAACCTGGAACATCTGATCTGGCAGCGTCTTGCAGCCGGGAAAAGAAATCCCCTCATCAGAAAAGTATTGTTGCGGATGACGAAAAGCCTGAAAGCATTCGAACTCGATTTGTTCGGGAAAGTGGACGGAATCGCCGCCATCACACCGCAGGATGCAGCAATGATCAGCCTGACAGCCTGCCGGCCCAGGATAGAAACAATCCCGTTCGGGATCAAACCTGACCTATATAATACAGATAATCAATACGAAACAAGCAACAGCCTGTTTCATATCGGATCGATGGACTGGCTTCCGAACCAGGAAGGAGTGCGGTGGCTGCTGGATAAGGTTTGGCCGTTGGTTATTGAAAAACAGCCTGATGCAAAGCTGCACCTTGCCGGGAAAAACATGCCTGAATGGTTGCAGTTGCGAAAGCAACAAGGTGTTATCATCGAGGGAGAGGTGGATCAGGCCTGGAATTTCATGAACAGGCATGCGGTAATGCTGGTACCCCTGTTTTCCGGCAGCGGGGTCCGCATCAAAATCATCGAAGCCATGTATGCAGGCCGGACTGTCATTTCGACTTCCGTCGGTGCTGAAGGGATCGCCTGCACCAGCGGAGCGCATCTTTTCATCGCCGATACTGTAGAAGGTTTTGCTGATACCATATTATATTGTCTGGATCATCCCCTGGAAAGAAAACGGGTGGGTCAGGCAGCCAAAGCGCTGATCGAAAAGGAATACCGCCTCGATGTGGTGAGTGCCCGCATGGGCAATTTTTACCGACTGTTGCTTAGTGAAGCGGAAGCTGATTAATTTAGGGCCGTGAAAATTCTGATTGTTCTTCCCCGGGTACCCTATCCACTGGAAAAAGGCGATAAGTTGCGCGCCTATCACCAGTTGCGTATCTTGTCGAAACGACATCAGATTGCACTTTTCTGTCTTAGCGACAGCCGGTTACATCCGGATGCCCTTGAGCATCTGAAGGCATACTGTACTGAAATTCACATCCATCAGCTGACTGCTGCCGGAAAAGTGTTCAATATGCTGAAAGCCTGTATTTCGGGGAAACCCTTGCAGGCAGGGTATTTCTACTCGGCAAGCGCTCACAGGCAACTGCTGGAGCTGATCTCACGCTTCCGGCCGGATCATCTTTATTGCCAACTGTTACGTTCTGCCGCCTATCTCGTTGATGTAAATATCAAAAAAACAATTGATTATCAGGATGTCTTCAGCATTGGGCTCGCCCGGAGGATGAAGCGGGTTTCCCCCTTGATCCGCTGGGTGTTCAGAATGGAGTACAAAAGAATGCTCCGGTATGAGCGGGCCATGTTCGACCGTTTCGACCACTGTACAATCATTTCAGAACCGGACAGGGATCTGATCCCTCATCCTGACAGGGCCCGGATGGTTATTGTTCCCAATGGGGTGAATTTTGAGTACTTCTCACCCCAGACCCGTGCTCCGGTGTACGACCTGCTGTTCACAGGCAATATGGGGTATCCGCCCAACATTGACAGTGCTGAATATCTGGTGAAAGAGATATTACCTCTCATTCATAGAATCGATCCCGCTGTCACCTTGCTGATTGCCGGGGCCAATCCGCACAAACGCGTGAAGGCACTGGCAGGGGAAATGGTCACTATAGCCGGTTGGGTGCCCGATATGAGGGATTGCTATGCCCAGTCCAGGGTGTTTATTGCTCCGATGCGGATAGGAACAGGGCTTCAGAATAAATTGCTTGAAGCCATGGCCATGGAATTACCCTGCATTACGAGCGAACTTGCCAATGCTGCGCTGATGGCCGCGCCTGGTGAAGAGATCCTCGTAGGAACGGATACTGCCTCCTATGCCGCTTTGACAATGCAACTCCTCAGGGATCATGATTTTGCAATGAAAACCGGACGTTCGGGCAGTCGTTACGTCAGGGATCACTTCGACTGGGAAGTGTGTACCCGTAAACTTGAGAACTTAATTACATCAGATCAATAAGCATGGCAGACGACAAAAAGATCATCTTCTCGATGATAGGGGTCAATAAGACCTTTCCTCCCCATAAACAGGTGTTGAAGGATATATACCTTTCGTTTTATTACGGTGCCAAGATCGGGATCATCGGATTGAACGGAAGCGGAAAGTCAACCCTGCTGAAGATTATCGCAGGTGTTGAAAAGTCATACCAGGGCCAGGTGGTTTTTTCTCCCGGCTATTCCGTCGGATTTCTGGAGCAGGAACCAAAGATGGATGAATCCCGGACAGTAAGGGAGATTGTGGAGGAAGGCGTGAGAGAGGTGGTTGAATTGCTGGGTGAATACGAACGCGTGAACAACCGCTTTTCGGAGCCACTGACCGATGATGAGATGGATAAGCTGATACAGCGGCAGGGCGAGCTTACCGAGTTGCTCGAACATCACAATGCCTGGGAACTCGACAGCCGGCTTGCCCGTGCCATGGACGCCCTGCGCTGTCCTGATGAAGACAGCATCATCGGAACCCTGAGCGGTGGCGAGAAGAGAAGGGTGGCATTATGCCGTCTGCTGCTGCAGGAACCGGACATCCTTCTGCTGGATGAGCCAACCAATCATCTGGATGCCGAATCTGTACAATGGCTTGAACAACATTTGCAGCAATACAAGGGTACCGTCATCGCCGTTACCCACGACCGCTATTTTCTCGACAATGTGGCAGGCTGGATCCTGGAACTGGACCGTGGAGAAGGCATCCCCTGGCAGGGAAATTATTCTTCCTGGCTCGACCAGAAAACCAAACGGATGGCCATGGAGGAAAAGACAGAATCCCGGCGCAGGAAAACCCTTGAGCGTGAACTCGAATGGGTCAGGATGAGCCCAAGGGCCAGGCAGGCCAAGGGTAAGGCAAGGCTGAACGCCTACGAAAAAATGATGAATGAAGACAGCAGGGAAAAGGAAGAACGACTCGAGATCTTTATCCCGAACGGTCCAAGGCTTGGGAATGTGGTGATCGAAGCCCAGGCCGTAAGCAAGGCTTTCGGCGACCGCCTCTTGTTTGAAAACCTTGAATTCTCCCTGCCGCCGGCCGGGATAGTCGGAGTTATCGGTCCGAACGGAGCAGGTAAAACTACCCTGTTCAGGATGATCATCGGATCGGAAACGGCCGGCAGTGGTTCTTTTCAAACGGGCGATACGGTTAAGATCGGTTATGTCGATCAGTCGCATACTGCCATTGATCCGGAAAAAACGGTCTACCAGGTCATCTCTGGCGGGCAGGATACGATCATGGTCGGAGGAAGAGCCATCAATGCCAGGGCTTATGTGGCCAGGTTCAATTTCTCGGGCGCCGATCAGGAAAAAAAATGCGGCGTCCTTTCAGGCGGGGAAAGAAACAGGCTGCACCTGGCGCTTACCCTGAAAGAAGAAGCCAATGTGCTGCTGCTGGATGAACCTACCAACGACATCGATGTGAATACCCTGCGCGCCCTTGAGGAAGGACTGGAGAACTTCGCCGGTTGCGCCGTCGTAATCTCTCACGACCGTTGGTTCCTCGACAGGATCGCTACCCATATCCTCGCTTTCGAGGGGAACTCCCAGGTATGCTTTTTCGAAGGAGGTTACTCTGATTATGAGGAAAGCCGTAAGAAAAGACTCGGAGATACCGGCCCGGCCAGGATCCGTTATAAAAAGCTGGGATAGTTTCAGGGTGATCAGGTTTATGCCAGGTACTTGACAGTATGATAACACTAATCCTTACAACGTGAGCCAGAAAGCATCGACCCCGAAAGGGACCAGGGATTTTTCCCCCTCCGAAATGGCCGGGAGAAATTATATTTTTGAAACCATCCGCGATGTGTTTGCCCGTTATGCGTATCTGCCCATCGAGACTCCCGCCATGGAAAACCTTACCACCCTGACCGGAAAATACGGCGAGGAGGGAGATAAACTGCTGTTCAGAATACTGAATTCAGGAGATTACCTGGCAGCCAGCGGAAAATTCGACGAGCAGGGAAACAGCCTTGGGCCCCTGAACACGGCCGGCTTTACAAACCTGATCTGCGACAAAGGACTGCGTTATGACCTTACGGTTCCTTTTGCCCGTTATGTTGTCCAGCACAGGGGCGACATTGTTTTCCCCTTCAAACGCTACCAGATCCAACCGGTTTGGAGGGCCGACAGGCCTCAGAAAGGAAGATACCGGGAGTTTTATCAGTGCGATGTGGATGTGATCGGCAGCAATTCGCTCCTGTATGATGCCGAATTGTTACAGATCGCTTCTGAAGTGTTCAGTAAACTGAGTATCCCGGTCACCATCAGGGTCAACCACCGCCGCATCCTGGCCGGTATTGCCGAATATCTGGGCAGTCCTGAAAAATTCAGGGAGATGACCACCGCCATCGACAAATTCGAAAAGATCGGAGCCGACGGAGTTAACCGGGAATTAAAGCAATCCGGTTTTGGTGATGAAGCAATCCAGAAGCTGCTGGCAGTCTTGAATGTAAATGCGGAACATGCGACGGAGATGATGCATTGGCTGGAGGCTGAGGTGCTATCAGGTTCTGAAACCGGTTTGTCGGGATTGCAGGAATTGAAGACTGTTTTTGGATATCTTGAGTGCCAGCTTCCTGCTGACGCGCTTAAAACCTTTGCCTTTGACCCTGCCCTCGCCCGCGGCTTAAGTTATTATACGGGAACCATCATTGAAGTAAAGGCAAATGGCGTGGGAATCGGGAGTATCTGCGGCGGAGGACGCTATGATGATCTGACCGGTGTATTCGGTATGCCGGGTGTTTCCGGGACCGGTATCTCCTTCGGTGCAGACAGAATCTATGATGTGCTGAACGAAATGAAACTGTTTCCTCCCGCCATCGAGACTTCTGCCAGGGTACTCGTGGTGAATTTCGGAAAACAGGAAGAAGCATTCGCACTGAAGACTGTAAGCAGGATCAGGGAGGCGGGCATCGCAGCCGAGATCTACCCCGAAGCCGGCAACCTCAAGAAACAATTCTCCTATGCCGACCACAGGAAGATCCCCCTCGTGCTGATTGCCGGACCTGATGAAATCTCCAGGGATCACCTGACCCTGAAAAACATGAAAAGCGGGGAGCAAATCCATATGCACAACAAAGATTTGATTGCGATACTGCAAAAAATAGAATGAAAGTTCCTATTTTCGCAAACGCAAAGGATTCTCATGTTATTCGACTGGTTATTGCATTTTAAGATTCAGATTAACCGTGCCGGGCTTTGTCCTGCTGTGGTATAGGCATCTTTCTGCCTTCCGGAGTCTTCATTAACATATCATGCATTAATCAATTTCATTTTACCAATTATGTCTATTATCATTAAAGGGTCGGGTCTGACCATAGAAGATATCGTCCGCGTGGCACGCGGTCATGAAAAAGTCGAACTGCATCCGGATGCTTTGAACAGGATCAAAGCCTGCCGGCAAATGCTTGAAAAGAAGATACTTGCAGGTGAGATCATGTACGGAATCAATACCGGGATCGGTGAGTTTTCAGAGATTGTCCTGAACGATGACCAGGTGAAGGATTTTCAGAAGTACCTGATTTACAATCATGCTGCAGGAATAGGGGAGCCTTTCCCGGAAGAAATCGTTCGGGCAGCCATGCTCAGCAGGGTCAATGTCCATGCCCACGGAAATTCCGGTTGCCGGCCTGAAATCACCCTGACATTGGTGGCTATGCTTAATGAAGGCGTTACACCATGGGTTTGTGAAAAAGGATCGGTCGGAGCCTGCGGCGACCTCAGTCCGATGTCTCAAATTGCACTTTTAATGATGGGTGAAGGCCGTGCCTATTTCCGGGGAGAATTGCTCGAAGGCCGGCTTGCACTTGAAAAAGCTGGAATTCCGGTTCCTGGCCTCGAAGCCAGGGATGGCCTGGCTACCATCAATGGCAGCAACGTACTTACCGGTATGGCCGCCCTGATGATTTACGATACCAATAACTGGCTCAAACAGGCAGAAATCGCCTGTGCCTTGTCGCTGGAAGCATTGAAGGCCAACCTTAAACCATACAATCATAAGATACTGGAAGTGAGAGGTTTCCCTGGCGGCGTGCGGAGCGCCGCCGCGATCAGGAAGGTAACCGCCGGGGGCGATCTTGCAGAGGGAAGGATGAAAGTGAAGGTGCAGGATGCTTACTCCATGCGGTCCACACCCCAGGTGATCGGAGCCGCCCATGATGCCCTGGCCTGGGCCAGAAGCCAGGTGGAGATCGAGCTGAACGGGGTGGGAGACAATCCCATCTTTTTCGCAGAGGAAAACCTGCAGTTATCGGGAGCCAACTTCCAGGGTTCACCCGTGGCCGTTCCCATGGATATGGTCGGTTATTGTGTAACTATGGTAAGCGTGCTGTCGGAAAGACGTATGAACCGCCTCAACAATCCTGCCCTCAGTGTGGGTTTGCCGCCTTTCCTTACCAGGGGCGCAGGGATGTTCTCCGGATTGATGCTCAGCCAGTACACGGCCGATATGCAGATCGTGGAGCAACGCATCCTTTCCGTACCTTCCTGCATTCAAAGCATCCCGGCAGCCGCCGACCAGGAGGATTTTGTATCGATGGGGATGAACGGAGCACTGAAAAACAGGATGATCCTCGACAATGCATACGGTATTCTTGGGATTGAGTTCATGGCAGCCGCCCAGGCACTCGACCTGAGAGAAAAATTCGATCCCCAGAAGTATGTTTTCGGAAAAGGGACACAGATCGCCCACCGGGTCATCAGAAAGCATGTGGATTATCTTGACGTGGACAGGCCGCTCTACGATGACCACAACAAAATGAAAGCCCTGGTGAAGTCATGTGAGATCCTGCATGCAGTGGAAGAAAGCCTGGGAAGCCTGGAGTAAGCTGATTTCTTCAACATTTCTTTTCGGAAGTGTTTGATTCTTAACAAAAAAATCATTTTCCTGCCGGCGGTGTGCATTTTTTTTCTAAAAGTTTTGTGCATAACCGCAATTTGTCCTATATTGGCTCTTGAAAAGGGCTGCTTCACTCCAACCTGGTGCGCTTGTTATAATGTGTTTATTATCAATCGTATCCATGTTGGTGTTCGTGAATTGTTATCTTATGTTTAACCAAATATTAACCCAATTCATTAACCAAAATCCAATGTTATGAGAAAACTTACACTGTTTCTGGCCCTGATGTGTTTGCTGGGTTTGCAGGCTGCGTTTGCCCAGCGTACCATCACGGGTAAGATCACCAGCTCCGAAGACAAGCTGGGAATACCAGGTGCCACTGTCCTGGTAAAGGGTACGACCGTTGGGGTGATCAGCGATGCCAATGGTAATTTCACGCTACAGGTACCTAAAGACAAAAACATCCTGCTGATTTCCTTCGTCGGGATGAAAACCGTTCAGCTCACCCTGGGTGAATCCAATGTAGTGAATGTGGAACTGAGCCCCGAGGCCCAGGCGCTGGAAGGGGTGGTGATCACAGCCCTTGGTATTTCCCGTGAGAAGAAATCTCTCGGGTATTCGGTCCAAAACGTCTCAGGGGAGGACCTGATTAAAACCAGGGGTGAAGCCAACTTCATCAATACCCTTTCCGGTCGTATCGCCGGGGTGCAGGTTACCGGGGCAAGCGGAACCATGGGCGGTTCCTCCCGCATCCTGATCCGCGGTGTAAATTCCGTCAGCGGGAACAACCAGCCTTTGTTCGTCATCGACGGAATTCCCATCGACAACAGCGACTTTAACTCTACCAACACAGCCCGTGGCGGTGGTGGATTTGACTATGGCAACATGGCGCAGGACGTCAATGCCGATGATATCGAATCAGTGTCCGTACTGAAAGGCCCCAATGCCGCAGCCCTTTACGGATCACGTGCCGCCAACGGCGTTATCCTCATCACCACCAAAAAAGGCAAACAGGCCAAAGGCGGTGGTATCGGAGTAACATGGAACAGCAGTGTTACTTTCGACCGCGTGGCCATGCTCCCGACATACCAGAATAAATATGGCGGCGGTACCATTTACACCGGCGAGGACGGCAAAGACGGCTTTGCACCCGGACCCGTGGTAAACGATGTTCAGATGTATGTGCCTGATTTCTATACCGATGAAAGCTGGGGCCCCAAATATGACCCCAATATCATGGTACTGGCATGGAACTCATTCGATGAATGGGATACTGAAAACTACCTCAAACCCAAACCCTGGGTGGCTCCGGAAAATGATGTGATCGACTTCTTCAAAACCGGCGTTGGATTTAACAATACCGTATCCTTTACGGGTGCCACCGCTGTTTCAAATTTCCGCCTTTCCTATTCAAACCTCGATGCCGACGGCTATATGCCCAACAGCAAACAGAACAAGAATACCATCTCCTTCAACGGATCAACCGACCTGAGCGACAGGTTAAAAGCATTCACTACTTTTAACTATGTGAAAACCGTGTATGTCGGAAGACCCGAAACCGGTTATGGCGACAATAACCCCATGGTCAGGTTTAACCAATGGGGCCAGCGCCAGCTCGACATGGAAGAAATGAAAGCCTATCTGAATCCCGATGGCAGCCAGC
Source organism: Bacteroidota bacterium (assembly GCA_022709385.1). Taxonomy (GTDB): domain Bacteria; phylum Bacteroidota; class Bacteroidia; order Bacteroidales; family CAIXZF01; genus JAKLIX01. Next base: position 141,156 of record JAKLIX010000003.1, read on the forward strand.
GTACCTGGAACAGAACCGCCTGGGACGACCCCACACCGGTTTACTCCAACAACCCTTACTGGTCAAGGTACAAAGATTATCAGGATGATGAAAGGAACCGTTACTTCGGTAATGTCGGCCTGTCCTACCAGATTTGCCCGTCTATCAGACTGCAGGGAAAAGTGAATGCCGACTACTATAATTTCAGGGTGCGTGAGCGCATTGCCATAGGATCCGCCTTCCTTTCCTCCTATTCTGAATACCTGCGTGAAAATACGGAAATCAATTCCGAGTTGATGGCTTTCTTTAACAGGAACCTCTCTGAAAAGATCTCCCTCAATGCTACTGCAGGTCTCAACCAAATGACCCGTAAGTATTTCCGGAATGGCGGAGCTACCCAGGGAGGACTGGTGCTTGCAGGGCTTTACACACTTGCCAATTCCGCAGTTCCTGCATCAGTAGATGATTACAGCAACCAGAAAAGGATCAACAGCATCCTGGGAAGTGCTTCGTTCGGATACAATAACCGCCTCTACCTCGACCTTACCGGCCGTAACGACTGGGCTTCAACCCTGCCGGAAGACAAGAACTCCTATTTCTATCCCTCCGCAACCGTCAGCTTCCTGCTCTCGGAACTCAATTACCTGAAGAATTTCAAGCCGCTTTCCTTTGCTAAGGTGCGTGTCGGCTGGGCCCAGGTGGGTAACGATACCGACCCCTACAGGTTATTGAACTACTATCTCGCCAATGATAATTTCGGAGAGTATTCAAGCTACAGGCTGCCTACCACCCTGAACAATGACAAGCTCAAACCCGAAATCACCACCTCCCTCGAGTTCGGTGCAGAACTGATCTTCCTCAATAACCGCCTTGGACTCGATATTACATACTACGACAAATCATCCAAGAACCAGATCATCCCTGTACCCACCTCCAGCGCCACCGGATACCGCTACCAGATCGTCAATGCCGGAGAGATCACCAACAAGGGTATCGAAATCGCCCTGAATACCACTCCCGTGAAACTCAACAACGGCTTCCAGTGGGATCTGAACTTTAACTGGGCAAAGAATGAAAATATGGTGGTGGAACTCGCCGAAGGAGTCAATACCTATCTCCTCGGATCCCTCTTCGGTATCGAGGTACACGCCGAAGAAGGAAAACCCTACGGCTCTATCCGCGGTTATACCTATGTTACTGACGACAAAGGCAACAAGATTGTGGGTACCAACGGACGCTATATCCAGTCCACAACCATCAAGTCTGTCGGCAGTGTGCTTCCCGACTGGAACATGGGTATCAGCAACACCCTGAAATATAAAAACTGGGATTTCGGATTCTTCTTCGATATCCAGAAGGGTGGAAGCCTCTTCTCCCTTACCCATATGTGGGGCATGTACAGCGGAATCCTGGAAGAAACCGCTGCGCTGAACGACAAGGGAAATGAAATGCGTGATGCCGTTGCCGATGGCGGTGGGGTGCTGAATCAAGGAGTTTACGGCAAACTCGATGCTGACGGAAATGTGGTCTATCTGAATCCTGACGGATCCACCTCAGAGGTTCCTGTTGCCAATTCAACCTACGTCAGTGCACTGACCTGGGCTGCCGACCATTACTCCCGTGCCAGGGCTTCCAAGAATACCTTCGGTGCCGATTATATCAAGCTCAGGGAAATCCGTCTCGGATATAACCTGCCTTCCAAATATCTCGGACCAATTCAGAAAGCTTCTGTCGGAGTGTACGCCCGTAACCTGGCTACCTGGGGCCTGAAGAATCAGCACGTTGACCCGGAATCCGTTACCAGCGCCGGTAACATCCAGGGTATTGAAGGTGGTCAGCTGCCGCCGCTCCGCAGCTTCGGCATCAACCTCGTTCTGTCGTTTTAATAACCCTAAAAAATTAAGATAATGAAAAGAATAAGCATATTTCTCATATTCCTTGTCAGCCTGACGCTTATGCTGGGATGTACCAAGGACTTTGACAAATTCAGCGAAAACCCCAATGACCCTCAGCAGGTCTCTACGGGTTTTATCCTCACTTATGCCCAGAAATATCTGATGGACAATATGAGGGATGAATGGTTCGGCGGACGCTGCACCTTCCTGCTTTCACAGTACTGGGCTCAGAACAACTACACGGACGAGGACAGGTACCTCTTCAGAACCACCGTTACCGATGCCCAGTGGCGTTATTTTTACCTGGGACTGATGAATCTCAGAGATATCGTCCGGCTGAATACGGATGAGGAAACCAAAAACGATGCCCTTGCCAATGGTGCAAACGAAAACCAGATCGCCGTGGCAAATATCCTTACGGCTTATATCATGCAGATCGTGACCGATACCTGGGGAGACGTACCCTTTACCCAGGCCTTGCTCGGCAACGAAAACCAGACACCGGTCTACGATAAGCAGTCTTCGATCTATCCCGCACTGATCACCATGTTGAAAGATGCAGCCGCTATGATCGACCTGAACAAGGACGGCATTAAATCGGGTGATATTATTTATAATGGTGATATGGCACTCTGGAAAAAGTTCGCCAACTCCCTCCGCCTGAGGATCGCCTTAAGGATGAAAGCTAAGGATCCCGCCCCCTTCAACGAAGTGGTGGCCCTCGGCCCCGATGCCCTCATCGCTTCCAATGATGAAATCGCTGCCTTCAAATACGTGGGTGTGGCCCCCAACAACGGCCCCCTCTATGATGCATGGTTCACCGAAAACCGTAACGACTTCACCATGTCCAAACCTTTTGTCGATCTGCTTAAGGGAGTAAACGATACCCTGAACAGTAAAACAAATCCCTTTACCGGCATCTTTGACCCCAGGCTCCCCATCTTCTGTACTCCCGTGAACGGGGAATACCTTGGAATGCCTTACGGGATGACTGACTCTGACACCAAGGCCTATGCCGCCAACTGCCCCAACTTTAAGAATGATCCTTCTGTTGTACAGGCATCCGACTTCTCTTATGTCCTGATGGATTATGCCGAAGTTTGCTTCATCCTCTCAGAAGCCAATGGTTGGGATCAGACCTGGTACGCTAATGGTGTGGAAGCTTCACTCGAATGGTGGGGGGTTGCCGCCGGCGACATCGCCACCTATATGGCTGCCCTCCCCGCTGCGAACCAGGAAAGGGTGCTGACTCAGAAATACATCGCACTGTATCCCCAGGGTGAACAGGGCTGGTTCGAATACCGCAGAACCGGCTTCCCCCATACCCTGGTGCATCCGGGCGAAATTACCCATGTCGGTACCAGCGGAAATATCATCTTTACCCCCCTTGAAGGGAATCAGATCCCCCGCCGCCTGCTCTATCCGATCGAAGAACAGGGCGTAAATGCCAATTCCTATGCAGCTGCCGTTGCCCAGATGGGTGGCGACACTCAGGATATCAATGTGTGGTGGGCTCAGTAAAGTTATTGATAATCAATTGTTGAAAAAGGGGGTTGACCTTCGTGGTCAACCCCCTTTTTTTTCATATCTTTGTGTACTGAATTCTGTTATTACCTTACATCATGGGATCCTTCTTACTTAAACTGCTGAAAAATAAATATTTCATCACTTTCTTAGCTTTCCTGATCTGGCTGTCGGTATTCGACAGGAATAACCTGATCTACCAGTTCCGCCTCACTCAGACACTCAGCCAACTGGAAAAACAAAAGAAATACTATACCGAAGAAATCCGCAACGACAGGCAGACGGCCCTGGAACTGAAATCAGACCTTAAGAATCTTGAAAAATTTGCCAGGGAAAAATACCTGATGAAAAAAGAAGGGGAGGATTTGTACATCGTACTCCCGGAGGAAAGCAAAAAGTAACTGCCTAGTAAGGGTCCACATCCACCTGGATCTTCAGCGATCCGAAGCTTTTCTCCTGCTCCAGTTTCATCATTTCACCGGCAATCAGCGACTTGATCTGTGTAAGGGCGCCGTCCCTCTCTATCTTTACCAGCAGTTGCTGAATATAATACTGATTGATTCGCGATACCAAAGGATATTCAGGACCAATTACGCGCATTCCCAATGGCTTCCTCAGCGTATCTCCCAGTTGCCTGGCTGCCTTCAGAAGGGTTTTCTGGTCCTTGTGTTTTAGCGTCAACTGGATAAGCCTGTAAAAAGGAGGATAACGGAATTGCGCCCGCTCATTCGTTTGGTGCTGGTACATTCCGGCGTAATCATTCCTTAATATCCAGCCGATGACCGGATGTGCAGGCGACCAGGTCTGTATCAACACCTTGCCCCTGCCCGACCTTCTTCCCGACCGGCCGCCTACCTGGGTCATCAATTGGTAGGCCCGCTCGAATGAACGGAAATCAGGATAAGTAAACTGATTGTCCGCATTCAGAATGCCCACTAAGCTGACATTCTCAAAATCAAGCCCTTTCGTTACCATCTGCGTTCCGACCAGCATGTCAATCTCCCCGCTTTCAAAGGCATGCAGGAGTTTCTGGTGGGAAAAACGGCTCCGCGTGGAGTCCTGATCCATTCTTGCGATCTTCACCGAAGGGAAAAACAGGGGAAGTTCTTCTTCCACCTTTTCTGTCCCAAAACCGCTCATCCGGATACTGCTCCCCCCGCAGGAAGGGCATTGACTGACAAGCCTGGTGCTGTAACCGCAATAATGACAACGCAATTCATTGCGGAACTTATGGTAAGTCAGTGTCACATCGCAATGAATACATTCCGGGCTCCACTGACATTGTTCGCATACCAGCCTGAGCGAAAAACCGCGGCGATTCTGGAAAAGAATCACCTGCTCCTGCCTAGCCAAAGCCTGTCCGATCTGATCGAGCAATACCTGGGAATAATGTGAGTGCAAATTTTTCTGTTTGCGCGCCTCATTCATATCAATCACCTGTACTTCAGGCATCTGAAGCCCGCCATATCGCTCGTTGAGCCGAACCATCCCGTATCTGCCCTGTAATGCATTGTAACAGCTCTCCACCGAAGGGGATGCTGAACCCAGCAACACCTTCGCCCCGTGTAACCTGCCCAGCATGATCGCGGCATCACGCGCCAGATACCTCGGAGCCGGATCCTGCTGTTTATATGAGGAATCATGCTCCTCATCCACTATGATCAAACCAAGCCTGGAGAAAGGCAGAAAAAGGGCCGAACGGGCTCCCAATATCACCGCGTACTTTTGTTCTCTTTCCGATTGCATTAGTACCTGCCTCCAGATTTCCACCCGCTCGTGGGAATTATACCTCGAATGATAAACACCCGTGACATTGCCGAAGTACTTCCTCAGCCTGTTGATGATGTGCGTGGTCAACGCAATCTCCGGCAACAGGTATAACACCTGTTTCCCCTGCTGAAGCACCTCCGCGATCAGCTTGATGTAAATTTCTGTCTTACCTGATGAGGTTACACCGTGCAATAATACCACCTCCTTCTCAGTGAACAGACTTTCAGTGTGTTTAAGCGCCACCTCCTGGTAAGGATTCAGCAGGATGGATCCGGGTGTATCGGTTTCAGGGAAATCGCCCAGGCGACTGACAATCTCCTCTGTCACAAGGAAAATGCCCTTCTTCTCCATAGCCCTGACTACCGCGTGTGTCATACCGGATTCCTTCAGCAGGGCGCTTTGCCGGAGTTTTGCCTGTTGGTTCGAACGGCTCATCTGAAGAAAATGCATCAGCAGGTTGAGTTGTTTCTCCGATTTCTTCTCGAGCTGATCAAACAATTGGTGCAGCATTTCTTCATCCTGGTATGCACTGTGCAGCATCACAAAATGCTCCCTCCTGGGAATATACTTATCCTGTAAATCCTCATAAACGAAAGCCATGCCTTTTTCCACAAGACTCCGGATCACAGGCATCACCTTTTTTAACTGAAGAATGGCAGCCGCGTCCTTCATGCTGATCTCTTCCCTGAGCTGAAGTGCCTCATAGATAAGGTATTCCCTGTCCGACAGACCGGAGCTGTCACCCCTGTATGCCGGATTCAGCGTGATGCGGCTTTCACTCGAAAGCTTCATCCCTGACGGAAAAGCCACATTCATGACCTCCCCGGGATGACACATGTAATAGGTGGCCATCCAGTCCCAGAAGCGGAGCTGTATCTCTGTAACGACAGGACGTTCATCAATGACACTGAGGATGCTTTTCACGATCATCCCCTGGGGTTCCTGGTGATGAATGTGCTTCACAAGGCCGGAAAGTACCCTGTTTCTGCCGAACTGGACTTCCACCCGCTTTCCCGCCTCAACCTGGTCTGTAAGTTCCTCCGGGACAGCATAACAAAAAGTGCCAGGCAGGGGAAGGGGTAATAATACGTCAACGTAAGTCCCGGCGTAACTTTTCATCCGGATGCATGCTTTTTCCCCTGATAGAGATCGAAGCCGAATACCCGGCATTCGATGGGACCGTTAAACACCCTGAGTCTTCTGAAAGGTCTGAGTCCAATCATTTTAAGTGCAAACTCATCTGCACTGATCACCCAGGCTTTATACCCGCTGTATTTGTTCTTCAGCGCATTCCCCAATTCCTGGTAAAGCCGGGTGATGTCTTCCACGCTGATCCTTTCACCATAGGGCGGGTTGGTGATTACGCAGGCGGGCGCCGGCGGCGGGTCAAACCTCCTGAAATCGGTATGCTGCAAACTGATCATCTTTTCAAGTCCTGCTGCCGCGATGTTCTCCCGTGCCTGGTAGATGCTTTTGCGGGAAATGTCGCACCCTGAAATCATGAAGGGCAGGCTGCTCAGGATCTGTGTGCCGGCTTCCTGCTGAACCCGCTTCCACAACGATTCGTCATAGTCCTGCCAGTTCTGGAATGCAAACCTCCTGATATAACGGCCTGCCGGAATCCGCATGGCCGCCATCGCAGCTTCTGTAAGCAAAGTACCGGAACCACACATGGGATCCACAAAGGCCGACTGCATGTCCCAGCCGCTGAGCCTGACCAGTCCGGCAGCCAATACTTCACTCAATGGAGCATCATGCGTCTGAACCCGGTACCCTCTCTTATGTAAAGAAGTCCCCGAACTGTCCAGCGAAAGGTCGACCTGTTGTCTGTTAATATGGACATTGAGCCTGATATCCGGCTGATCCAGGTTTACGCTCGGACGTCTGCCTTTCTTATCCCTGAAACAATCCACCACGGCATCTTTAACAAGCTGTGAAACATACTGTGTATGGGTGAAATAAGAGTCAACCGCCACGGCATCAATGGCAAAGCTTTGCCGGTGATCGAATATTTCCGTCCAGTCGATGTCCCTGACATGTTTGTACAAAGCCTTCTCTGAGCCTGCCTCAAAATGCCATGCCGGCACCAAAATGCGCAGTGCTGTGCGCAGCAGGTAATTGGCTTTGTACAACAAGGCTTTGTCACCCTGAAAGGCAACGGCACGCTTGATGATCTCAATTTCGGCAGCACCCAGCTCCCTGAGTTCTTCACCCAATACTTCTTCCAGCCCGCTCATGGTCTTAGCGATCATGGAAAAGCTTTCATTGTCAGATGTCTTCAGCCATTTCATCCTGCAGCCATGGTTTAAATGCCGGCAGTTCTTTCAACCCTCTGTGGTCAGGTCGAATCGCCGTACTGATTGAATAACACAACTGCGTTCAGGATCATCATCTTCCTGATCCGCAGAATACCGGCTTAAAAGTACAAAAAAAAGACCGCCCTGTCCGGACGGTCTTTTTTCAAAAGCAGGGTTAACCTCAGGATTCTATGCCAATCCCGAAAAAAGGCAGGGCTGTGGCTGCATTTTTCTTGTCGATCTGCAGGTAAAATTCCCCATCTTTGAATACATAGTAGCAGTATTCCGGCTGAGCCGTGCGGAAGGTCTGTGAACCAGGGTCGCATTTTTCCACAAACTGACATAAACGATATAATTTCAGTCCATTACGTGCTGTGACGTATTCCAGCATTACCATTTCTTTTGCTTTGGTATCGCAACGGACCACCGGCATCTTTTCATATACCTTCCCATTATTGCAAATGGCATCCACTTCTGCATTCCTGATCTTTACAACCTCTCCGGTCGTCTTGATCACTTTGGTATAACGCAGTCCGAACTTGATGTCTTTTCCGAAATGGGTCTGTCCCTTGGCCACAACATAGTTCGAGTTCTCGGTATTCGTTGCCATGATGCCTGCGGAAATAAAAATCATCGTGACGAAAACAATGAGCTTTTTCATTTTTGGTTCCTCCTTATTTTAATTAAAAATTGATGAAACAAAAATAGGAGGGTGGAGCGGCCCGGCGCAAATCTAATCGATGAAGGGAAAAAAGCCGTCGGTCACAGACCCGGAATCAACCGACAGGGCATTGGTGGTCTTAACAGGGGAGTTGGTCGATAGTATTTTGTATGTCAGATAGTTAACATGTTGTCTATGGATTAGCCGGAGACCAGTTTGTTGTAAAATTGAACCACTTTTATCAGGTCCTGGGTCTTTTTTGGTCTGATCCTTTCTTTTCGCATAAACTGCTTGATTTCCTGTGATTTGTCGGGAAAAGAGGCCATCAGTCCCCTGCGGCTTCGTTTCAGTTGCACGGCAGGTTCATTCCCTTTTTGAAGGTATGTGTTCTCGAAACGCAGGAAGCGGTCGTCCACTGTTCCGGTGGAATAGGGGGTGGCAGGGGGGCTTTTAGGGTCGAACTTGACCTTTCTGTGAAATAAGAGCCGGTTTTGTCCTTCCACCAGTATCTGGAAATAGTCTTTCTTCAACAGATTGTCTTCCAGATAGTCGGTCCAGACAAAGGCCAGATTCTCCAGAACGACATATTTCACTTTGTCCGGAACGATCAGCGCCAGGGTGTCCTGCAGATAGATAAAATGCATTTGCCTGGCGTAGATGTTGTATCTGAGTTTCAGCCCTTCCACCATGGTGTCATTTTTCAGGATCAGGGTACCCTCCCGCCAGTCATCAAATAAATACATACTCCCTTTTGCGTTCATGGCCCTTTCGGCATCGGAAACAGCAATGGGCTGTTGTATCCAGGTGGAGATGATGGTAGGATCAAACATGGTTATTGTATTGTTCCTGAAACGGTCCCTGATCTGGGCATGGGCAACCAGGCTGAGAACCATGCTTAGCATTAGTCCGGAAAATAAGAATCGGATGAAAAGTTTCATGATATTTGTTTTTTTATTGTAAAGGGGCGTAATGTAATGTCACTTTTCTTGATATGTCGGGATGAAGACTTTGGGAAACAGGACAGGTCCTGGTGATCTGGTCGAATATCTTTTTGTCCTTGTCGGTGTATGGATATGGAGGGAAATGGATATCAAGGATGATCTCCCCGATGCGTCTCGGTTCAGAAGCCATGATCTTAATGACTGAAGCACTCGTCCCGTCAATGGGGATGTTGTTCCTTCGTGCATAAATCCCCATGATGGTCAGCATACAGGAGGCAAATGCACTGGCAAGCATATCGGTCGGACTCAGATAGGCTCCTTCACCTTCGTTGTCGGGCGGAGCATCTGTCATAATTTCAGTTCCGCTGAGGATATGGGTAATCCTGGTCTTCAATGCGCCCTTATAGGATACATGCAGATGCTTCATCGGGATGTGTCTTAATTGATGCAAATATAAACCGAATCCGGATAGCAGCCGGAAAATCGCCCGGCTCTTTGCATACAAATGGCCGAAATGTCATAATTTTCTGTATTTTTGCAGGCAGCGGTAACCTAAACTCGCACTATGGCAAAAAGCAAAGCTCCGTCAGCATCCGGCATGCTGGCAGAGATTATCATCCGGGGGATACAGGAGAAGAAGGGCCTCGAAATTGTCAGCATCGACCTGAGGGAATTGAAGAATGCAATCAGCGAATATTTCGTGATCTGCCACGGTACGTCCCGTACGCACGTCGAAGCCCTGGCCGAATCTGTGGAAAAGGAGGTCAAAACTGCCATCGGAACCAATCCCTGGCATGCCGAAGGATTTGAAAATTCGGAATGGATTTTGCTGGACTATGCCGACGTCGTCGTCCATATCTTCCAGGAATCCAAACGCCGCTTCTTTAACCTGGAAGGTTTATGGGCTGATGCCAGACAGACCACCATCGCTTAATTGATTATTTACCGGACAAAATGACAGATAAACATATATATTTTTTCTCCGAAGAAAAAGACCGGAAAGAGGAACAATCCGGCCCGTCCTGGGACCCGTTTGAAAATAAGGAAACCGGTTCCGGTCCGAATAATAAAAAGAAACCCGGAAAACCCAGGTTCAGTTTTTACTGGATTTACGGTATCCTGATCATCGGCCTGATCGCCATGCAGTATTTCAGCTTCAATGGTGAAGTGAAGGAGGTTGACTGGAATACGGTTGAAAAGCTGATCGAAAAGCATGACATTCAGAAGATCGTCGTGATCAATAACAAATTTGCGGAGATCTTTATCAAAAAGGACAAACTCACCTCCGGAGATACCTTGTATAAGGATGTAAATACCAAGGGATTCGGCAATGCACCCAATCCGGGGCCGCATTTTGTTTACAAATTTCTCACGGTTGACGGTTTCAGGGAGGATCTCAGGGATGCCCAGGAACAAGTCCTTTTAAAGGAAAGCGAAGGCAAAACGGAAGAGGAGATCAGCAAGCTCAAGCAGAAGGACAAGATCATTGTGACGGCTGATGAAAGGCGTAACTGGACGGGTGACATTCTCGGCTACCTGCTTCCCATCCTCATTCTGGTCGGAGCCTGGATCCTGATCATGCGGATGATGAACCGCGGCAGCGGAGGAGCCGGCCAGATTTTCAGCTTTGGCAAATCAAAAGCCCAGCTTTTTGATAAAAACACCCATGTCACAGTGACGTTTAAGGATGTTGCCGGCCTGGAAGAAGCCAAGATAGAGGTAATGGAAATCGTTGATTTCCTGAAGAATCCAAAGAAATATACCACGCTCGGCGGAAAAATCCCCAAAGGGGCCCTCCTGGTAGGCCCTCCCGGAACAGGTAAGACCTTGCTTGCCAAGGCCGTCGCAGGAGAAGCAAAGGTTCCTTTCTTTTCCATTTCGGGTTCTGATTTCGTCGAGATGTTTGTAGGTGTGGGTGCATCCAGGGTCAGGGACTTGTTTAAACAGGCCAAGGAAAAAGCACCTTGTATCATCTTTATTGATGAGATTGATGCCATCGGCAGGGCCAGGGGAAGAAATTTCGTCACAGGCGGAAATGATGAGCGGGAGAATACCCTGAACCAGTTGCTCACGGAGATGGACGGATTTGCAAGCAATGCGGGAGTGATCATCCTGGCTGCCACCAACCGGGCCGATGTGCTCGACCGTGCCCTGCTCCGGGCCGGCCGTTTTGATCGTACCATTCACGTGGAGCTGCCCGACCTCGAAGAACGGAAAGCCATATTCCAGGTTCATATCCGGCCGCTGAAAATGGACAATCATGTGGATATTACTTTCCTTGCCAAACAAACTCCCGGTTTCTCCGGCGCTGATATCGCAAACGTATGTAATGAATCGGCTTTGATTGCCGCCAGGAACGGCAAGGAACACATCGAAAAACAGGATTTTCTCGATGCCATCGACCGCATTGTGGGCGGACTTGAAAAGAGAAACAAGATCATTTCCCCGCACGAGAAAAAGGTCATCGCTTTCCATGAGGCAGGACACGCCTCGGTGAGCTGGTTGCTCGAGCATGCCCATCCGCTGGTGAAAGTAACCATCGTCCCGAGGGGTAAGGCCCTGGGAGCCGCCTGGTACCTCCCGGAAGAAAGACAAATCACCACCTTCGACCAGATGTTCGACGAGATTACCGCAGCACTCGGAGGCAGAGCGGCCGAAGATGTGGTTTTTGGAAAAGTGTCGACAGGTGCACTGAACGACCTGGAAAAGGTAACCAAATCGGCCTATGCCATGATCGCCTATTTTGGACTGAATGAGAAGATAGGCAATATCAGCTTCTATGATTCCACCGGACAGGCAGAATTCAGTTTTGGCAAACCATATAGCGAGAAGACAGCGGAAACAATTGACAATGAGGTTCGTGAGCTTGTTGAAACCGCCTATCGCCGGGCGATTGAACTGCTGACATCCAACCGGGAAAAGGTGGAAGCCCTGGCGGATATCCTGCTGAAAAAAGAAGTGATCTTCAGGGAAGACCTCGAACATATTTTTGGTCCGAGACCCTTTGAAGAACAGAAAACTTTCGCAGAGAACGGACAAAACAACGGGAATACAGGCGATGACCAGGAGCCCCGGACCGAAACTGAAAATAAACCCGCCCTTAAACAGGAACCTGAATTACCATTCTAAAGCATGCTGTCATGGAGGAAAGCACTTCCCGGGAAAAAGTTCTGAAAAATATCCGCAATGCTTTGATCAATGTGGCCGACAATCCTTTCCCCAGGGTGGATTTCAATGCCCCTGTTTACCAGCCGATGGAGGAAGCCCTGGATATCACCTTTGCACAGGAGTTTACCAGGGCAGGAGGTCAGTTTATCTTTTGTGAGGATGAAAAGGAGTTTGTCAGAAACTTTGAATTGCTTGCAAATCAGAATGCCTGGGATGATGTCTTTTGTGCGGATGACTACCTGAATGAATTGCTCGTTGGTTCGGCCGTCAAAATGAACAAGGGCGATGAACAGATCCTCAAGACCAGGATCAGCCTGACCTCCTGCGAGTATCTGGTGGCCAGACCCGGGAGCATCATGGTTTCTTCTAAAAATGCCGGGGGACGCAGAATGAATGTGTTTCCCGATATCCATGTGGTGGTCGCCTATACGAACCAGCTTGTGCCCGATATCAAACAGGCTTTTGCCCATATCAGCAATAAATATGGTAAGAAACTGCCTTCGCTGATCACCCTGGTGACAGGTCCGAGCCGGACGGCAGATATTGAAAAAACCCTGGTCATGGGTGCCCACGGGCCCAGGGAGCTTTACCTCTTTCTGATCGACCTTATCCAGCAATGACAGACAGCGCTGAACATAACTGGGTGATGATCTACAGCTCACCTTCCCTGGTTGAAGTGGAAATCAGGCACGGGCTGCTCCGGAGCGAAGATATCGAAAGCATCATCATCAATAAAAAGGACTCCTTTTACCTCATCGGAGACATCGAACTCTATGTCAAGAGCGGGGATGCCTTCAGCGCACGACAAATCATCAGTGACAGCGATAGTGAATAATTTTATTACCCGTACCATCAGTGGTCTGGCTTTCGTCCTCATCGTCCTCGGTGCCTTATTCTGGCATCCCCTGGCGTTTTCTGCACTTTTCCTGCTGGTCAGCCTTGCCGGGCTCGATGAGTTCCTTGCTGTCGTAAGAAAAACAGGATATCCGGTGCAAACCTGGCCTCCCCTTTTCCTGGCATGCTGGCTCTACCTGAGCCTGGGTTTGATTGCCCACGACCTGCTGCCTTCCTGGTCTTTTTTTATCGTGCTGGTGAATGTGCCCCTTTTCTTTCTGCCTTTGTTGGTGGAACTGCTCACCGGAAAAGAAAAAAACTTCCTGAGGGCAGGGACCGGCCTGATCGGCGTGCTTTATGTGGTTCTCCCCCTGGGTTTGCTGCAGTTTCTGTATTATCCCTGTGCCATCAGCGGGCCTGCCGATCCGGTGCTGCCGGCTGCCATGTTCGGACTTATCTGGATTCATGACACTTTTGCCTACCTGAGTGGTAAGCTTTTCGGAAAACACCTGCTTTTCGAAAGAATCTCCCCGAAGAAAACATGGGAGGGCAGTGCCGGCGGGGCAGTCTTTTGCCTGCTCGCCGCCTGGGCTGCCGCTTCCTGGCTTGGCGTGCTAACTTTACCGCAGTGGATACTTTTTGCTGTCATTGTCATCGTTTTTGGCAGCCTGGGCGACCTCAGCGAATCGATGCTCAAAAGAAAGGCCGGACTCAAGGATTCCGGGAACCGGATACCGGGTCACGGCGGAATCCTCGACCGTTTCGATGCCGTCCTGATGGTTGCACCAGTCGTCTTTGTGATGGTGATGATAATATGTTACTTATGAAAATACACAAAGAAGGGTATTTCCTGATCCTGGTCTTTTTCTGCATCTTCCTCGGACTGGTGGTGGTGGTGGAGGTATTGTCAGAACACAGAACCTGGCTGAATTACCTCTTCTATGCGGCCTGCCTCGTCGGAATGATCTTCCTTGTCGCTTTTTTCAGAAGTCCCCTCAGACAGATCAGCCGTGAAAAAGACCTGATCCTTGCTCCTGCCGATGGAAGGGTGGTGGTGGTCGAGAAAATATTTGAATCGCAGTTCTTCAATGAGGAAAGAATCCAGGTATCCATTTTTATGTCACCGTTTAATGTCCATGCAAACTGGTACCCGGTAAGCGGCACCGTTACACGCTACATCTACCACCCCGGCCGCTACCTGGTGGCATGGCATCCGAAGTCATCACAAAGCAACGAACGGACCAGCATCATCATCAGACACGAAAACAAACACCATGTCCTTATCCGCCAGATCGCCGGAGCCGTTGCCCGGAGAATTGTATGCTATGCAGATGTGGATAAACAGGTGAGCCAGGGCGACGAACTGGGATTCATTAAATTTGGTTCCCGTGTTGATCTTATCCTGCCAAAAGATACACAGATATTGGTGGAGCTGAATCAGAAAGTCAGGGGAAAACTTACCCCCGTCGGACGCTTTTCCGCTTAAAGCAAGCCTTTTAACAATACTTTAACAAATCCGCAGTAACTTTCATTGCCGGATTGCGTTATTTTTGTGCAAGATTTCAATATTAACCAAATAACAAAACCAAACCATGAAAAAGTTAGCCATCCTCTTTTCCCTGATTGCTTTCGTCTGTTTCGTAGGAATTTCAGACAGCAGTGCTCAGAATCCCAAGACCACCAAGGTCGCCAAGGTTGAAAAAACAACCGCTGATGCTCCCCAGGCCGCTTCTACCAGCGAAGAAGCTCCCAAGGCCGCTTGCAACCATGCCAAAGATGCAAAATGTGCAAAACCCTGCGCTACACCCTGCACCACCAAAAAAGACGGTAAGTGCTGCAGCAAGGACAAGAAAGACGCCAAATGCGCAACTTCTGACAAAGATCTGAAGTAATAACAGCTTTATATCACAAAAAGAGGCTGTCTCATCAGTGAGGCAGCCTCTTTTTATAATCAAACCGGGATGAGCCAAATTCAATGTGCCATATCCTGGATTCAACCCATTGTGACCCTCCTGAAACTGTAAAGACATGCCATGGCATGTCCCTGCAGCGTTGTGGTTTATATGGTATAATTCTTTTCATAACATAGATGATCATTATGGTCTTGTTTAATATCACATCATTTATAAATATCGAATAAAATATCATCATTAATTTCTGAACATATGAAACATTGTTATAAGTTCATGGTACTGACGGCATGCTTGTTACTTACAGTTGTCCAAGGTCTGATAGCTCAGTTCATTCAGAATAATCCAGTTCCCTGCCCGAACATCACAGGCCGGCTTACCTATTTCAACAATGCAGCCACGCCGCTCTATGATGCGCAGGTGCAGTTGAAAACAACCGCAGGCCAGGTGCTGCAGACCATTGCCACGGATTATCTGGGGCAGTATTCCTTCTGCCAGCTTACGCCGGGCGATTATATTATCAGCGCCGTATCATCCCTTCCGGCCGGGGGAATCAACGCCGCCGATGCCCTGATAGCCCTGCGGCATTATGTGGGTGACATCACCCTTACCGGCTTGAAATTCAAGGCGGCCGACATCAACGACAACGGCTATGTGAACTCCACCGATGCGCTGATGATCCTGCGCAGGTATGTGGAGCAGATCACCACCTTCCCGGCGGGGGACTGGGTATTTGAAAGCAATGCGGTAAATATTACAAACGCTTCCGTGCTTGTGGTAGATTTTAAGGCTTTGTGTTACGGCGACCTCGACGGCTCAGTTACACCAGCTGGCTGCTTCCCCATGCCGACACCGGCCGATGCCGGCCCGGACCAGACTGTTACCGGTACATCCACCACCCTGGCCGCCAATACACCCGTGGACGGGACAGGAAGCTGGAGCATTGTTGCCGGTACGGGCGGCAGCATCGCAGAGCCGGGTAACCCGCTCTCGGCTTTCAGCGGTGTGGCAGGCAATACTTATACTCTGGCATGGACCATTACCACCATTTGTACCGCTTTTTCCGACACCGTGACCATCATCTTAAATACTCCTTCCTTCAACTGCGGCCTGCCATTTACCGATACCCGCGACGGTCAGGTGTACAATACAGTTCAGATTGGCACCCAGTGCTGGATGCGGGAAAACCTGAACATCGGGACGATGGTCGTTTCTGTGAACTATGGTGGATTTCATTCCGACTGCAGCAACAACGGCATCATAGAGAAATACTGCTATAATAATGACCCGGCCTATTGTGCCATTTACGGTGGTTTATACGACTGGGACGAGATGATGGGGTACACCACCACCCCTGGTGTACAGGGCATTTGTCCTGACGGCTGGCATATCCCCAGCGATGCCGAGTGGTGTACCCTGACAAGCTTTCTTGACCCGACCATTAATTGCGCTACTTTAGGATATAGCGGCACCAATGCCGGCGGCAAGATGAAAAAAGCGGGCTTTGATCACTGGCTTTCACCCAATATCGGCGCCACCAACGAAAGCGGCTTTACTGCTCTTGGGACCGGTAGCCGATACCCGGAGGGACAATTCTACGATCTCAGCCAAAGAACTAACGTCTGGTCTTCTTCCGAGCAATCGGCAATAACCGGTTTCCACGTGTACCTCGGCTACACCGCCGCTCGCGCAGGCCGGACCTACAACAACAAGGTGAACGGGTTATCTGTCCGTTGCGTCAGGAATAATTGACACGCTTTCTGTAGGGTCACGATATATCGTGGCCCTACAGAGGCAAACCGGCGACTCTGGAAACACACATCGCATTCCTGTGTTCTTTCGGTATAATAACACAATGGTAATCTCTATCTGGCTGATTAAATGTTTGCTGTGTTAATACCGTGTCCCGAATTTTCGATGATCTCCTCAACCTCTCTGCGGAGTGTAGGAAGATGTTTCACAAGAATTGCCCAAATGTTCTCATCCGAGACAGAATCATATCCATGAATGATTTGATTTCTGAGACCGATAATACGGACAGCTGAACCAATGGGAAAATGAGGATTTTCTTTTAAAATGCGGTTCATTGCTTCTCCGATGATTTCCAGGTTTCTTTCGACCGCTCTCTTTAATAACAGCTTGCTTTTATAATCCGCTAATGATAGCTTGCCGGAAGGAAAAAATGAATCGATTTCCTCCATGGCGATCTTGATGTCGAAGAGTGACTTAAGCACTTTTTCGTTCATAAATCAAGATTTTATCTCTGTCAAGTATGTTCCTGAATATTGGATTACGGACAGCCTGGTTTTCGACAATGTCAACAGTTCTGCATAAAACAGTTTCCAGCTTGTCTTTGAAATCCATATAATTATCAAAATAATCCACTGGATTGACCTGATCGCTGAACTGTATCAATAAATCTACATCACTTTGCTCATGAAATGCTCCTGTAGTAAGAGAACCAAAAATATACAATTGCTCAACCTGGTGTTCTGAGCAGATTTGTCTGATTTGATCGATGTTTTGGCTTAACGGAAACATGATTGCAAAAGTAAGCAAAACAATGGAACTTTTGCTGGAACAACATGCCGGCATCACCCTCTTGAATCTGCAGGGACATGCCATGGCATGTCCCCTGTGTTTGGAAAAATCTTTCTTCCATACCGGCTGCCGTTTCACATTCAACCCTTCCAGGGTTGCGGTTTTTTTGCGTGCCTTCCAGACCCCGGATGTCCGGGGCTATTCGGATTGAACCCCTCCGGGGTTTTATGGCGGGTTTCATGGAACAATCCCGCAGGGATTGAAAGTGAATAGCCCCGGTTTTCCGGGGTTAAAGGTGCGGGCAGGCGTTTAAAACCCCGGAGGGGTTTAATGTGAAAACTTCATCAGAACCTCCGGTATTCAACATTTAACCGTATATGTTGGCTCTGTAGGGACATGCCATGGCATGTCACTATGGTTTCGAACTTGGATGAGCCAAATGCAACGCATGGCCCAGCAGATTCAACCCAGCCTGTCCTTCCCCGCCTTTCCGGAAAAAAAGTTTCATCTTAACCTTCCAGGCAAAAAAAGCAGCATGAATCTTGACATTTGAAATTATTATACTATCTTTGCGATATCAAAACAATATCAAATGGAAAAAACGGTAAAACCCATGTCAGGCTATCTGGGATTGATATTAATCCTTATTCTGGCAGCCATCCCCGTGCTGATTGCACTCCCCACCGAAGCATGGTGGGTGATTGTCTTCGAGATCATTCCGGCCTTTATGGCAAGCGGAATGACGGTGGTCAATCCGAATGAATCCTGTGTGCTCACCCTGTTCGGCGCATACAAGGGAACGGTGAAGACCAATGGCTTCTTCTTTGTGAATCCTTTTTACCTGAAGAAGAAGATCTCGCTGAGGGCAAGGAACCTCAACAGCGAACCGCTGAAAGTTAACGACAAGATCGGCAACCCGATCATGATTGGCATCGTGCTGGTCTGGCGGGTGGAGGAAACCTACAAGGCTGCCTTCGAGGTAGACGATTATGTGAAGTTTGTGCAGATCCAGAGTGAGGCTGCCATCCGCAAGCTGGCCGGGCACTATCCTTACGACAATTTCGATGATGCCCAGGCTGAAATGACCCTGCGATCAGGAGGGGAAGAAGTGAACCATGTGCTGGAGAAGGAGCTCACCGAGCGGCTTATGATTGCGGGCATCGAGGTCATGGAAGCAAGGATTGCTTACCTGGCGTATGCTTCGGAGATCGCCCACGCCATGCTGCAGCGCCAGCAGGCCACGGCCGTGGTTGCAGCCAGGTTTAAAATCGTGGAGGGGGCCGTGTCCATGGTGGAGATGGCATTGGATCATCTGTCGAAGAAGCAGATCATCGAACTCGATGAAGAACACAAAGCATCGATGGTAAGCAACCTGATGGTGGTATTATGTGCGGAAAAGGCAGCCACTCCGATCGTGAATGCCGGGACACTCAATCCTTAAAAATGGCTGAAAAAAAGGCATTTGTGCTTAGGATAGACCCTGCCTTGCTTGCAAAGGTCGAAAAATGGGCTGCCGATGAGTTTCGCAGCACAAATGGCCAGATTGAATGGATTATCAGGAATGCGCTGAAGAAGGCCGGGAAATACAGGGAAAAAGAATCAGGCACGCCATAGCCGGCCCTGCCAGGTGTTCCGTTCAGCCAGACGGTCTTCAAGCTTCTGCAGGATCTGGTCGTTCCGTATCAGTCCGAAGCCGGGTCCTGCAAGAAAGCGGGGCGGGACTTCCCCTGCAATCCTTTCTACCAGCAGGGTGGGCCGCAACAGTTCGAGGTAATCCGCCACCAGGTCCAGGTAAGCGTCCAGGGATAAAAAACTGAAACGGCCGGGATGATCTCTGTACTCCTCTGCCATTAGGGTGTTTTTAATGATTTGCAGTTGATGCAGTTTGATGCTGTGCAGGGGGAGGCCGCTGAGCAGTGAGGCCCCCTGCAGCATGTCTTCCCTGGATTCTCCGGGCAAACCGAGGATGATATGGGCACCGGTCAGGATGCCCCTTGCGGCGGTTAAATTTACCGCTTCCGCCGACTGGCTGAAGCTGTGCCCGCGGTTCACCGCCTGTAAAACATCATCCCTGCAGCTTTCGATCCCATATTCAACAACGATATAACATTTTTTACTGAGCGCCTCCAGGTAGTCGAGCAGGGGATCGGAAATGCAGTCGGGCCTGGTTCCGATCACCAGCCCGATCACATCCGGATATGCAAGCGCTTCTTCATATCGGGTTTTCAATACATCAAGACTTGCATAGGTATTGCTGTAAGCCTGGAAGTAGGCCAGGTATTTCGTTGCCCTCCGGTAACGTTTTTGGTGAAACGATACGCCTTCGGCCAGTTGCTGTGTAATGGTCTTCGAGGGACTGCAATAAGAAGGATTGAAAGCTTCGTTGTTGCAGAAAGTGCAGCCGCCGGTACCGAGGGTCCCGTCCCTGTTCGGACAAGTAAATCCGGCATCGAGGGTGAGTTTTTGCACCCTCGTGCCGAATTTTTTTTGAAAATACCCGGAATAGCTGTTAAACCTGCGGTTATGCCCCCAAGGGTACATAAGCAGTTAAACCTTTATTTAGTTGCCCTCTCGAGTCGTTTCAGAATGCTGAAGATGAAGGCAGCCGACAGGATACAGCAGATGATAAAGATGGCCCATAGTTCCCACAGCGGGATTCTGTCCCAGAAAAAGCTTCCCACAAACAGGAACTTATTTCCAATGGCCGTGGCAAGCAGCCAGCCACCCTGCATTACCCCCTGGAAACGGGATGGGGCAACCTTGGCGACAAAGGAAAGTCCCATCGGACTGAGGAAAAGCTCTGCAATGGTAAGTACCAGGTAACTGCTGATCAACCAGTAGGGAGATACCCTGTCCCACTCGGTAAGTCCCTGCGAAGCAACCATATGGGGTGAAACCAGGTTCAGGGATGCCAGCAGCACAATGACAAATCCAAGAGATGCAATGATCATCCCGATGCCGATTTTCTTTGGGGTTGACGGTTCACTCTTCCGTTTTCTGAGCCATGCGAAGACACCCATGACCGGGAAGGTGAGTGCCACGATAAACAAGGGATTGAAGGACTGGAAGATTTCCGGGGCGATGGGGTTCATGGCATTGTATCCGCCGATGAAGTAATACGTCAGGTAACCCAGGCCGAGCAGCATGACCAGGCCGATCAGCTTTTCGGATATCTTCTTTCTGGCAAAAATGATGACCAGGCCGGCAAGGGCACCGATAAAGGCCAGGATAGACTCCAGGTTAAAGAAAATGAAGTTGAAGGGACCCACCTCTTTCACCGTATAGTCTCTTGCAAAGAGGGTGAGTGTCAGACCGTTCTGGTGGAACGACATCCAGAAGAAAATAACCACGACAAACACCAGGATCAGGGAAATGACCCTCGGTCGTTCGTCTTTGGTTGAAATCTGAAACATCATGGCCACAAACCCGACAAAGACACCTACCGCCAGTCCGAGGGCAAAATCGTCGAGCAGGAGGTAGAAGATCAGGGAGGTCACAGCCAGCAGGGCCAGCGAGACGATGATGCTCTTAATGTTATTCGAATTGAAGAAGGACGGGGTGTTGTCGGTTTTGGCAACAACGGCTTTCTGCTTATTGGGCAGATGTTTGTTAAAGATCACGTACACCAGCAGGGAAACGATCATGGCAGCTGCGGCAATACCGAAAGCGTAATTATAGCCTTTGGAGAAGGCGGCAAGGTACTGATTGGCGAAATCGGTGAGTTGCATGGCACCGGCCACGGCATTTCCCGAAGCTTTGGACGCCAGCATCTCAAAATTGGTCATGGCTTGCGGATCAGTCATCCTGCCATCGATAAAGGCATGGCACATGGCCGGCAAACTGCCGTCATGTAGAAAGCCCTGTGTCTTCAGAAACCAGTTCCTGATTCCCGTGGCAACAAAGGGAGCGAAAAACGCACCCACATTGATCCCCATGTAGAAAATCATGAAGGCCGTGTCACGGACATTGGAATACTTGGGATCGTCGTACATCTGTCCGACAACCGCCTGAAGATTCCCCTTGAACAAGCCATTGCCGAAAGCGATGGTGAAGAGGGCGATCAGGGTGACTGTCAGCGACATTCCCGGCATGGCGATGATCGCGTAACCGGCAAACATGATCACCTGACCGATCAGGATCACGGTTTTATACCGGTTGGTCGCGTCTGCCAGCATCCCTCCCACCAGTGCGAGGGCGTAAATGGCAAAATAAAACCAGCTGTAGTATCCTCCGGCGTCTGCTGCCGTCAGGCCATACTTGGCCTGAAGAAAGAGCACCAGGATCGCCATCATGGTGTAAAAGCCGAAACGCTCACCCATATTGGCGAAGAAGGCTACGATAAGTCCCTTGGGATGATTTTTTAACATATGATTTGCTTTAGATTAGAATATTCAGGAGCAAACATATGCAAAAAATCTGACAAGTGAAATCCCGGGGAAAAAATAAAGGGTGACCATCTGGCCACCCTGGAAGATATAGAGAGATTTATTGGATTGCCGTGCCTATTGCAGCTGGCTCAGTTGTATGTAGTGAGGCCAGTATTGGGAATCCTGCTCCATTTCATTCAGAACTCCTGCCTGGTAAACCGGGTTAATGTTCATTCTCAGATAGTTGGGCCAGAAGACGGGGTCAGACTGCATATGGTCCACCACACTTTCAACCACCTCATTGTTTTTTGGTGATGTTTCCTCTTTGAGGCAATCATTCAGGTAATTCATCCAGTAGGACGGATTCTGCGACATCTGGTCGAGAATGCCCGACTGCGGTGCCTTTGTTCCTGCCGTGCTGCCGGTGATATCATTCCCGGCTGTGACGTCTGAGCTTGCAAAACTGCGGCTGCATCCAAGGGTCAGGGTGGCAAGTGCAAAACTGGTCAGGACGAGGCCTTTTATGCTTTGAGTGAGGGTTGACTTTTTCATGACGTTGTGTTTTTTGGGTTATTTCAAACATAAGACGCCGCAGCAGGGGATAAGTTACAGGTGTATTTAAAAAAATCACCGGAAGGCCTGTCCAATGTCCCTCACCGGCCTTTCAGGGGAATTTTGTACCTTTGGCCCATGATTTCACCATTGCGGATCAGCATTGCCTGCCGGTTCTTCTTCGTCGCGCTCCTGTTTTTTCTGCTCTGTATCAGGGTATCCGCACAGCTCAGCATTGGCGGAGTTCCCTTTTCCTTTCGAATTAGCGGTGATTACAATGAATTGAAGGTATTCCGGCCTGAGATCCCGGATTTCAGCCGCTTACTGGAGGAAGATGTGGAAAACGACCGCAACGGCCTGCCCTACCACTATGCGGCAAATCTTCCGCTTCCCGTGGATTTGCTGAAAGAGGGAAGCTGGACAAGCCTGGTGGACGGGAGTAAAGTTTGCCGGCTGATGGTGGTGTCTCCCGGTGCCCTGGCGCTGGCATGTTATTTTGATGCGTTTTATCTTCCGGAGGGTGCGTCATTCTTCATTTACGATCAATCGAATGAAAGCCTTTACGGGGCATTCACCTCCCTTAACAACCAGCCTGACAGCCTTTTTGCCACCGCCCTGGTATTGTCCGACAGGATCGTACTGGAATACAATGAGACTGCCGCTTGCAACGGGAAGGCTGTCATCAGGCTTTCAGAGATCAGTCATGCCTACCGGGGCGTTTCGTTTCTTGATCACCGCGGTACCAAAGGCTTTGGAGGATCAGGACCCTGCGAAGTCAATGTCAATTGTCCCGAGGGACAGAACTGGCAGAACCAGAAGCGCGGTGTTGTGAGGATCAGCGTAAAGACCGGAAGCTGGTCAGCATGGTGTACGGGAAGCCTGCTGAACAACAGCAGGCAGGATTTCAAACCCTGGCTTCTCACGGCAGATCATTGCGGAGCCGCTTCCACGGCCCAGGACCTGAGCCAGTGGGTGTTTTATTTCAATTACGAAAGTGCCGATTGTCCTGACCCTTCCACCGAACCTGTCCATAAAACCCTTACGGGTGCAGTGAAGAAAGCCTCAAGCGGCGGTAACGGATCAGCCATCAGGGAATCGGACTTTTACCTTGTTCTGCTGAATAATATGGTGCCGGATCAATACAATCCTTTTTTCAACGGCTGGAGCAGACAGAATACAGCAAGTCAGTCCGGTACCTGCATCCATCATCCTGAAGGAGATATTAAAAAGATTTCGACTTATGTGACACCCACCCTGTCATCTTCCTGGGGAAGCACACCGCATAGCCACTGGGCTGTCAAATGGGCGGCAACCCAGAGCGGGCATGGCGTCACCGAGCCGGGCTCATCAGGCTCCCCGCTCTTTAACCAGCAGGGATTGGTGATGGGGCAACTGAGCGGAGGAGAGGCTTCCTGTACCAATCTGAACGGAACAGACCTTTACGGCAAGTTTTCCTATTCCTGGGCTCCCGCGCAGTCAGATTCAACCACCAGCCTCCACCACTGGCTCGACCCCGACCAGAGCAATCCAATCAGCCTGCCGGGTAACGGACCCAATATCACCTTTGTGATCGCTGATTTCTCCGTCGATCGGGATACGGTTACGGTGGGCAGCAGCCTGAGCTTTACCGACCTTTCTTCCGGTAATCCCTTGTCCTGGGCCTGGAATTTCAGCGGAGGTTCTCCGGCCTTTTCATCAGCACAGCATCCTGCATCGGTTCAATACAATAAAACCGGCGTGTTCGACGTAAGCCTGGCTGTGGCTAACAGCAACACTACAGACACCCTCCTCAGGCAAAGGCTTATCACCGTGATTCCCAATATCTATCCGAATCCCCACCACGACCGGATCATCATCGATCTCGGAGATTATCCTGTGGAAGATTTCACTGCGGAGGTTCATGATATTCTCGGACGAAGGGTGAAAATCCTGGTGCAGGAAATAAACCCCGGAACAGTTTATGGTGTCTTCATTCAAAATGAAACATCCGGGATGTACCACCTGAGAATTAAAACCTCCGGGCTCGACCTGAGTAAAAAAGTGATGTTTATCAAAACCCCGTGACATGATTTTATCCCGTGAACTCCTGTTCCTTGTTCTGTTCGGATTATCTGTGCAGTTACTTTCTGCCCAGGAAACTGATCCGCCCGGACAATGCGGGACTGTGGCCTATAACCAATGGCTCGAAAAGCAGGATCCCGGCTATGCTTCCAGCCGGAAAAGCGTGCAGGAGAAAATCCGCGATTACCTGAGGCGGATGAATGTTCAGAAGGAGGACAGCAACCAGGTGATCCAGATACCGGTGATTGTGCATATTTTGTGGAACACCGCCGAGCAGAATATTCCGGATGAGCAGGTCTGGTCACAGATTTTCGCATTGAACGAGGATTTCCGGAGGCTAAATGCCGATACCGTCAATACGCCTGTCATGTTTAAACCCGTGGCTGCAGATTCCAGGATTGAGTTTTGTCTGGCCCGCAGATTGCCCGACAATTCGGGCCCTTCAAACGGCATCTTAAGGATTTGGACCGATAAGGCGGAATTCGGCCTCGACAACAAAGTGAAAAGCGCTTATCACGGGGGCAGCGCGGCATGGGACAGAGACCGCTACCTGAATATCTGGGTATGTAAGCTGACAGCTAACTATTTGGGATACAGCCAGTATCCCGGAGGGCCGGACAGCACGGACGGGGTAGTGATCGATTACCGTTGTTTCGGCCGGGTGGGTACCCTGAACCCGCATTACAACAAGGGCAGGACTGCCACCCATGAGATCGGGCACTGGCTTGATCTTTACCATATCTGGGGCGACGATTTCGGCTCATGCGACGGCAGTGATTATGTGGATGATACGCCCAATGCCGCCGATGCCAATTATTATTGTCCCACCCACCCCCGCATCACCAACTGCAATGCCACCGGTGAAATGTTCATGAACTACATGGATTACTGTGATGATCATTGCTTCAATATTTACACTGCCGGTCAGGCCCAGCGGATGCGCGCAGCCATTTTTACCGTACGTACATCCCTGCTCAGCAGCGACGGATGCGATGATTATATCGGGATGCAGGAACTGGAGAAGGACAACCATGTGACACTTTACCCGAACCCTGCTTCGGATTACATACATCTGACATTCAGCAAACCTTTGAACAAGGCTGTTTTTATTGTTTCAGATATGACCGGCAGGACCTGCCTGCTCGGGCAGGCAACCAATGTGACACATCAGGCACTGGATGTGTCACATCTGAATGATGGGCTTTATTTCCTGAGTGTACGCAGTGGATCCTCCTCCGTCACCTTAAAATTACTGCTGCAGAGATGAACCCCATGATCAGCGGATGGATCGACGCCCTGGAACTCAGTGATTCCCTCAGTCACGTCGTCGGGAAGGTGGTGAACCACCACAGGATCAGCACGGACGATGCCCTGCTGCTATACCGGGAGGCCGATCCCGGCTTGCTGGGGGTGCTTGCTTCGCTGGTCTGCCAGAAGAAAAACGATGACAAGGTATTTTATATCAGAAATTTCCATATTGAACCCACCAATATCTGCATTCACCACTGTGCTTTTTGCAGCTATTCTTCCAGGCATACGGGGCATGCCTGGGATTACAGCGTGCAGGAGATGCTCGGGCAGGTCAGGGAACTGGCACCCAATATCAGGGAGTTGCATATTGTCGGAGGGGTTCATCCGGGGCGCGATGTGACACATTATGCCGGTCTGCTGCGGGAAATCAAACAATTGCGGCCGGATTTGTATCTCAAGGCCTTTTCTGCCATCGAACTGGATTACATGATCAAAACCGCCGGCATGGATTACCGCCGGGGACTTGAATTGCTCCGGTCGTCGGGTTTGGACGGAATTCCGGGAGGCGGAGCCGAAATATTCGATGAATCCCTGCGTAAACAGATATGTCCGGATAAAACAAGCAGTGCAGACTGGCTGCTGATACACAGGACCGCCCATCAGCTCGGCATACCCACCAATGCCACCATCCTTTATGGTCATTTGGAAACATATGCACATCGTGTTGATCATCTCAACAGGCTGCGGGAACTTCAGGATGAAACCCATGGATTCAGTACATTTATTCCGTTGAAATACAGGAAGATGAACAATCCAATGGGCGAAATCGGCGAAGTGGGTGTAACTGAGGACATGAAGAACTATGCCGTCAGCAGGATCTTTCTTGACAATTTTCCCCATATCAAGGCATACTGGCCCATGCTCGGCAAGGAGATGGCGGCCCTGTCCCTGTCTTTTGGCGTGGATGACCTGGACGGTACGATACAGGATTCCACGAAAATCTATTCCTTAGCCGGGTCGGAGGAGCAGCATCCTGCTATGACGGCGGAGGAGATGGAAGCCCTGATCACGGCTGCAGGAAAAATGCCGGTGGAAAGGGACGGCTGGTATCATCCTGCCTGATATCCTGCTGCAAGCTGTTCTAATTGAAGAACCATCAATAAGCGATTACAACTGGCTTGTGTACCAGCACTGCATCACCAAAGCGCAGTTCCATTGTATACACAGCGCAGGGAAAACTGCTCAGGTTTATCATTATTTTATCTGAACTGCCATCATTTTCCTGTCTGAACAGGCACTGTCCAAGCATATCCAGTACCTTTATCTCACGCAATTTCAAGGCATTGTGTGAAGCAGCTGTCAGGCCGATGACAAAACTCCCTTCACTGGGATTTGGATAAACCATAACACTGCTTTCGTTCACTGCTTCATTTAACCCGACATAGAAACCAAATTCATCAGAAAAACCCGGGCAATCGTTTGAAAACACGACCTCAAGTTTGTAAATACCTTCCGCACCGACATTCAGCGTATTGCTGTTGGCTCCGGGAATCACACTTCCCTGGTAATACCATTGATAACTAACTCCCAGGGCAGTGGTATAAAGGGTGGTGCCGTCAAGGTACAGTGGAACCGGAGGAGTGGTGTCAACCTGTATCAGCATATTGGAAGAGGAACAGGAGAATTCCTGTCCGCTCAGGGCCGCACAGTGTTCCTGGCCGCCATCAATATCCAGAATGCCGAAAAGAGAAGTCACGGCCTCCGGTGCGCTAACCGTATCTGTGTTAAGCAGTCCAAGCTGGCCATGATTGTTTGATCCCCACGAAAAAACATGATCATCGCTGCGAATGACGTAGGTTGCATAACTGCCGGCCTTAACTTTTCTTGCTTTACCCGCTTTGGGTATTCTTACAGGATACAGTTCCGGTGTAAACGATTGATTTCCGATCTGTCCGAAATCATTATTTCCCCAGGTGTAAACGTGACCTGCCGTATCTGCCGCAACTGTATGTACAAAGCCTCCGTCGAAAGATGCAATTGGAAGCGGAAGGTTTACGCGAATGGGAACCAGGCTTCCATCATAGGTTCCATTGCCCAGTTGCCCGGATTGGTTTGCTCCCCAGATCCACAGGGAACCGTCGTTTTTCAGGGCGAGGCTGTGATTTCCTCCTGCCCGCACTGCAATGACACTGCCGATACCCTTGACTTCCACCGGCTCATTCCTTGTGATAAGGCTACTGTCACCCAGTTGCCCGTATTGGTTTCGACCCCATGCCCAAACTTTTCCGTCCGCATCCAGTGCAAGACAATGATCCTCTCCGGCGGCAACATCAACCAGGCGGCTTATTCCGCTAACGGGAAACGGAAAATTACTCGTGGAGAAATTACCATAACCCAGTTGACCGTAAGTGTTTTCACCCCAAGCGAGCAAAGTGCTGTCAGCAAGCAGGGCTGCTCCAAAACGGGCGCCTGCATCGATTTTCGTTGCGGTCTGAATATTACCCGCCTGAACAGGGGTTGGTGAATCGGTGTAAGTGCCGTTGCCCAGGGCTCCGAATTCGTTTCTGCCCCAGGACCAAACCTGCCCGCCATTCACCAGGGCGAGGGTGAATGCCTGGCCGCAAGCCAGCATGCTAATATCACTGGTGTTCGTTGTATTGTTAAAAATCAATGAATTAACAAATGTTCCATTACCCAGCTGACCGGAATTATTGGCGCCAACCGAAAAGACGACGCCATCGCCGCCGGATGCTGATGCTACCGAATACGAACCGTCGGAAAAAACAAAAAGTTCCGGCGAATTTGCTCCTGTGATGGAAATACCATCACGGTACCATTGCAAGCCTTCACTGACACTGCATTGCAATAATGCAGAATCGCCTTCACAAAAAACCGGTGAAGGGCTGACCGTAATCTGGGGCAGCGGAAGCGGGTGGGCCATGATATCTCCTGTGGCCTTTTGGGTGCAGCCGCTTGCCAGGGATGTGCCTGCAACGCTGATGAACTGTCCCAGGGAAGGTGAAGTGGCAGTGAATGAACTGTTTGAAGAAGGAGGGCCCTGAGAAATCCCGTCGACGAAAAACTCATAAAGATCTGCGCCTGACGCAATGAAGTTCACCTGGCTTCCTTCACAAAAGACATTGGATGGCTGTGAGCTGACCAGGGTCAGGTACAGATAGTTCACATTGATGGTGTAGGAGGTGTCTGCATCCAGCCAGCAGTTTCCGTTTCCACCCTGAATCGTGATGGTCTGCCCTTGTTCCAGTCCGATCGCCACGTAGACAGAATCCCATGATACAGCCACATTGTCGAGGTAAAAAATGTAGTTTTGTGCCCCACCGGCCTGGAAAACGACAGTATCACCATAGCAGATTTCAGGCGCAGCCAGGTTCGATGTCACGCTGAGTGACGGATAATCATGTATTGTCACAGTGTAGGCTATATTACCGGCAGAAGCACAATTGTTCTGGAATCCGGTAACCGAAACTGTTTGTCCGTCTGATAATGAGGATGATGAAAAAATGCTGTTGCCGGAAGGAGGGCCGGTGGAGATGCCATCAATAAAAAATTCATATCCGCTAGCCCCTGTCGCCAGCAGGATCAGGGTATCTCCGGTGCAATAACTTAAGGGTGTCAATGCTGTGAGGGTGACAACCGGCAGTGGATTGACGGTAAATGTATAAGTATCGTCAGAGGTAACAGAACAGTTACCGCTTGTTCCGGTAACTGAAACTATTGCGCCGTTTGTCAGGCTGAATGTCGAAAAAGTACTGTCAGGTGCGGGCTGGCCCTGGGCTGTTCCATTCACGAAAAACTGATACAGGCTTGCACCGCCGGCAGTAAAGCTAAGCGTATCGCCGGCACAGATGGTTAAACCGGGTTCATTTTGGATAAGACTCACCACCGGATTTGGCCAGATTGTGACAATGAAAGTATCTGCAGACATCCCGCGACACTGATAGGATGAAAGTGCCTCCATGGTGACAACTTGTCCGTCCGTCAGTGTTGTTGATGTAAAGGTGTTCACCGGAGAAAAAGGAAGTATCTGAACATTGTCAACGTAAAATGAGTACAAAAAGCCGCCGTTGCCTGTAAAGGTGATGGCATTTCCTTCACACAGTGCCGTGTCAGGTTCAGAACAGAGCATCGTGGCTGTCGGAACAGGGTGGACCAATACGGTCAATGGATCCGGAACACAGGCATACTCCGTTCCGTTTACACTGAGTTGTTGCCCGTCTGTCAGTCCTGAGGCAACAAACACCGAGTCATACCCGGACTGCTGCAGTACACCGTCAACGGAAAAATGATAAACAGAGTCGCCCCTTGCGATGAAAGTGATACTGTCGTTGGCACATATTTCCTGTGAAGAATAGGACCAGGTGATTACAGGCCTTACATCCATGGTAAGCGGTGATATAACATGACCCAGGCAGGAGCCCAGTTTGCCGCTGACCGCCACTGTCTGTCCGGTCGACAGTGAATCGGTGGTATAACTGCTGAGTAAACTGAATGGGCCCAGGCTGTCCCCGTTTAATGAAAACTGGTACTCGTCCGCCCCGAAGGCCTGGAAGCTCACCATCTCGCCTTTGCATATCCTAAGGTCCGGATCCGAGCAGCTGAGGGTCACAAGCGGAGTGGCCAGCACCGAGAATACCAGATTCGAATGATCGAAAGCCATACATCCTTCGGCAGAAATGCCCTGTACCGAAACGATATCACCATTGCCGAGGGTTGTCAAAGTGAGCGTATCAGTGGCTGAAACCGGTCCGACCGGGTTGCCGTTCAGGAAAAAGCGATACAGCTCAGCACCGCCGGCCTGAAAAAACACCGGCGTTCCTGAACAGATGGTCAAATCTGCAGGGATGCACGCAAGGCTCAGGGCGGGAAGGGGATTGACCGTCAGAATCAGGGAGTCAATGCTCAGACTGCCGCAGCCGGTGGAGGCATCCTGGCCATACAGGGTCAGTACATCTCCTGTGATCAGTTCCGTGAGAACCCACTGGTTCACCGTACTTAAGGAATCGATACCGGAACCGTTGAGATACAATTGATAAATGTCAGTACCCAGTCCTGTTATGGTAATGGTGTCACCCGAACAGATTGTGTTGCCCGGAATATTTGTAAGCAGATGAACTTCAGGAGTTTGGTTGACGTTAAAGGCGAATGCGTTGCTGGTATCTATACAGCCGTGATCATTGAGGATGACATACACAAGGTCACCGTTTACCAGGGATGCAGTGCTGAAGTGGCTGGAGTCAGGCGGAGGAATGACCGGATTGCCGGCCACCATGAACTGGAATGAAGGATCAGGATTGTTAAAGGTGGCAGTGAATTCAACAAGGTCGCCCTGACAGATATTCGTGTCGGGACGGGTCGAACTCAGATAGACAAGGGGATTATATGTAGTAATGCTGTCAATGAACATGTCAGTGCAGCCGGTAACAGTATCGCTTGCAAGCAGGCTTACCTTATATTTACTTTCAATTGCAAACTGGTGAGCAGGCTCGAAGAGTGCGGATTTCGTTCCGTCGCCAAAATTCCACAAATAAGTCAGGTTCGTGGGATTTCCCTGGAAACAGGTAGATGTGTTGATAAATTGGAGGCTGTCTTTCAGGCAGCTTGTCGGCGGGGGAAGAAAACCGGCAATGGTACGTTTGGATGAATTTACATACCAGCCGGTACTTGTTCCGTACTTTTTGCTGAACAGGGCAGATGCGCCCTTCCCTTCAACAATGATGTCAGTGATATTCAAACATGTACCACGGATGCTGTCACCTGTTGTTTTATTCAGGATGGCTGGAATTGAAGGTGCCGATGATCTCAGGAAAACAGAATCACGGCAGGTGCCGTTCAAAACAATACTGTCCAGGGTCTGTGTCGTACCGGATTCCAGTACCATATAAAGACCCGTATCTATCGTCAGCAGCCCGAAAGTATTGGAACCTTCGATAAAGGAAGTGTAATCAGCGAGATAGGAAGAGGTGTCTGCTCCCCTGAACTCGACCGTGTGATACTGCTGGCTGCCTCCTGAAAACCAGTTTGAATAATAGATGTTCTCCTTCATGATCAGCCTTGAGGATGTCATATTCAGGTTCAGTACAGCAGTGTCCTGCATGACGAACGAATAGCCTGCGGTAATCTGACTGTTTTCGAAGTCGACCTGCTTCTGGCAACTGCCGTCGGAACTGATAAAATCTGCGCTGACCTGATAAGCATTCGCCTTGAAGCCGCCGCTTGTAAAACGGATTGAACATAAGGGACCTGCGCTGAAATCAGCGGCAAGTTGAACGCTGTTGGAGTATTCTTTGCCCTGAACAGAAAGATTGACATGTGTTGTCGAACTGCGGGGATTAAAGGTCATATCTGCTGATTGAGGCGCCAGGATGAGTAAAGGAACATCGGGCTCAACCGGATGCAAGCCCTGGGGATAACTGAAATGCAATGAATCGGATAAGATCAGCGTATCGCTGATGATCAGGTCGGCTCCGAGAATGAATGCAGCTTTACCCGGAATAGGCTGATCCCAAATCAGGCTTTTGCAGCAGGCAAACTTTTCAATAACAATGGTATCATGGCTGCCGGCTGCAGAAAGATAGGCAGAATCGAAAATCACCCTGTCCGATATACCTGGTAAACAGTCGTTGAACGGATTACCCGTCACTTCCCAGTTGTTCAAATCATTCCAGGAAACAGAGCTGAGTCCTGTCCAGTAAAAAGTTTGCCCTGTAACTGTATCCACGATGTTCCACCCTGAATACCTGTTTAATCCAAACGAATTCAGGGCATTGTATTTTCGACCACCGCTGGTGTCTGCGCAAACATTCCTGATGATGACATTGCTGACATGAAGGCTGTCATTGGCTTTGTTCCAGGAAAATATCACTGAGTCGGAAGCGTAGTGATAACTGCTGATTGTTACCGGATTCGCACAAGTCCCTGACAGGTAAAGTGAATCGAAACGGATGGTGCTCAATGGTTCACACTCGAGCACTGCGCCTCCTTCAATCCGAAGAAGTTCGAAATCCGCTCCGTTGACAAACCTGACTTTTGGAGATTGAATGTCGAGTGTATCAAATGACTTTCCTCCGGTAACGAACACTTGATAACCGGTGTTCTGGCCTGTAAGTCTGATAGAGGCGGTGTCATGGTGTAAAGTGATACTGTTGCCCGATGAATTCCAGACGGTATCTGCGCCTGTCAGCACGATGGCGCTCCCTGAATAATTCAGGGTTCTTTCCTGTTGCCCCCCGGCCAGCAGGGCATGGCAGGTAAGCGGAAAACTCTTCAGGTAAAGATGTCCCTGTTGTAAAGCCAGCTTACCGGCCAGCATCAGTGTATCGGAAAGAACCCAGTGGCCGCTGCCGTCAAACCGGATGTCGCAAGTGAAGTCTGAAGCTTTTGCACTGATGTTGCATGTGTCCGAATCAGCTGTATGGAGGGTCAGGCCTCCTGCGACAGATACATGCGTTTTGCCGGTGAACCGGATGTTGCCTGATACATCAAGCACTCCGCTTCCTGCAAGATAGCCGTTGCCGGTGGAAACATTCCAGGTGATATCTTTACAATAGGCAAAATCCCTGATGCTTATGGTATCGCCGCCAATACCTGATGCAACATCGAAAACCACATTTGTCCGGCGCGTCGGTAGACAGCTGCCGGCTGTTCCCCCGGAGGTCTCCGACCAGTGTTCCGGGTCATTCCAGTCCCCGCTTCCGTTGATCCAGTAATATGTCCCTGCAGTATTTGGCTCATGGATGACAAAGCCGCTGTTGTTACCCTCATCATAGGATTGATTTGCGGTAAAACCAGCGCCGCTTGTTTCCATGTTTTTGATTTTCAGGTATTCAACAACAATCGGCGAAGCATTGCAATGGATAAGCGGGCGTGGTGTCGGACAATCATTGAATGCTGTACATAATGGGCAATCCCTGCAAAAAGCGCGGATATGGCTGAATTTTCCGCAGTTTCCTTTATTCCGCAAACTGTCGACAGTAATGGTGATACCCCGCGCAAGCGCAAGATTGGCTGAAGTGTCCATGGTCAGCCAGGAAGTAGTGATAGAATTGAAAACCATGATGTTAGAGGAAGGGAAGTGAACCTCCCTGAAAGCATAGGGATAATCATGCTCCGTGTTGATACTGATCGTGTCCGGACCAGTGTAAGTGAAATGAAGGGATGAATTAGCGGAAACCAGGTTCAAGCCCTGGGGATAAAGATCAAGGGGCAGACCCGGGCCCGACAGGGTAATCGCCGAGCTGCCAAGATGGATGCTTCTGTTCAGGGAGCTGACACTGCTGATCCTTGTTGTTGAAATGGAATGGCCTTCTGAAAAGAACATGCCGCCGCCTTTAAAAGCGATGGAACCCCCTACAGTGAGCGCACTGTTCAGGAATACTTTTTTCCCTCCCCTGAAAACGACATTGCAATGCAATGTATCGGAGTTGGCAGTAATGTAGTTTGAATCTGCAGCGTTGAAAGTGAAGATCAGGGGTCCCGATTGTCTGAATGATAAACTGTCTGCCAGTGCAATAGAACCCCTGACAGTCAGGCTGTCATTACCAATCCACCGGGCATCGGTAACTGTCACTGAGTGTTTAAGACTTGAGTCGGTATTGAAGTAACCGCAGTCTACACTATGGCCATTCGTAAATAAGATGCCGTTCTGTAAAACCAGCTTGTTGAATGGCAGCTTCAGATCACCTGACAGGAAGGCTGAATCGATATTCAGCGTGAGGTCACAATCCAATACCTGACCACTGAAATTCAGATCCGTGATCCCGGGTCCGGGAACTTGGATCTGAAGATTCCCGGGAAAATTGAAGCTCAGTTTTTCAGACAGGATGCAGCTTCCGTGAACATACATCGTCGAATAGTCCCATCCGGCGAATGCAACGTATTCATCAATGCCTTGCCAGTCCATCATGGCACATTCAGCCTGGATGAGGTCAAGGAACACTGTTTGACCGTTCTGGTCAAATGAAAACGAATCAAAATACACAGTGTCATTAAGCCCGGGTACGCTTGTATGAAAGACATCTCCGTTTGAAGAAGTGGCCCAGTGTGACAGTTCCGTCCAGGTACCGCCATTGCCAACCCAGTAATACTTGCCGGCTTTTGCAGGCGCGGACAGGGTGACGATGAGACCCAGGATCATGAAAGGCAGGCTTTTCATAGGTACTGTTGTTGATATTATGGAAAACAATCCTGTAAATCGTAATCTCATGAGAGATCCTAAAAAATAGGCAATATACAGAGAAGTTTAATAAAATATTTCTTTTATTTTTATTAATTAAGATATATATTTGAAATGTCGATTCCCTTCAATCCTGCATAATTTTATGAGAACATTTCGATTGATCATCTTGACTGTCAGTTTATTATGGATGTTGCCCGATACCTACTCCCAGATGCCTGAAGCGGTATATGACAGTACGGGCATCCCTGCCGACTTTGTTAAAGACCTGAATGATACGCTGACCGAGATTGGAGGGCTGCAGGCCAGGATCAGGTTACCGAGGTATTTTGAACCCTTTGCCCTTGAGGGGAATGCCGGCTTTATCCACGAAGGTTCGGGAACAAGCATCCTTGCTTTTAAATATCCGGGGATTGTTTACACTGCCTATACTGCCATGCTGAACGCATCCACATTCAGTGAGCAGGAATCCGTATTGCTTGAAAAGTTGTACCTCACCCAATATGACGGGAAATCAGCGATTGCTTATGTCCTCAGATACCAGACGGAACTGGGCAGCGGTATTCGTTTTATGTATTTCACCGGCGATCTTCAGAATATGTACTACCTGGTTGCCAGCACACCTGAAGTCGTTTCGACCATGGTCAGGAATGTCATCCTGATGAGTTTCCGGACCCTTGAATACTAATCTCCGGGCATATGAAAAAGCATACACTGATATTTATTGCTGTCCAGATTGTTCTTTGTGTCTCTGTTACTGCCCAGACATTGAACATTCAGCACCCGGCCAGGTTTTCAACGAAAAATCAGAGTCTGTGGGGTGTGGATACGAACGCTGTGGGCCTGGACCTGGTTTTTCCGCTTATTCCTCATATGGGTTTCCATCCGGCGCCCCTGAGCTGGAACGGCATTGCTGTCATTGCATCTCAAAGCTTCGGCGCAGCGTTCACTGCCAGTACATGGGCTGAACTCGGACTTACCTTGAACATCAGGGATGAAAACGGCAGAATGAATGTGAATTACGAGACCATGGTTACTCTTTCAATGCCATCAAGTTTCGGCAGGGGTCAGGAAGTAGCCATTCAAACTTCCTTTGCCCCTGATGCAAATAAATGTAAGATTGTACCACACAGCAGCGAGATATCGCTTAATCTGAACCTGGATGCCGGTTTTAGTGCCAAACTGGATGTCAAAGCCTGTGCCTTTGGTTGCCTCGATGAGAATTTTGTTGATTTTGAAATGGATGCGGAAGACTTTAATATTTTCTCACTGACAGAGGACAAACTTTACATTTTCGACAAAGACGATTCAGTGACACATTCTTACGGGAAATTTATCGGAAAGGATAAAAGCAGTGCACTAAGCCTGATGATGCGGATTCCCGGTGCAGATTCCATCGTGAATCAAATGTCGGGTAAAACACTGCTTGGCAGATGTCTGCCATTTATCTATGATTCCCTGCAGCTTGAGATTCCCAAAGCGATCTCATTCCTGTTGGAGAAAAAATCAAAAAAGACCACCGATCCGGTAAAGAAGGCAAGGTATCAAAAAATGAGTTATTTCTTTGGAGGCCTGTCTGCTTACAAGGAAAAAGCGGGAGTCAGGTTTTCGTACACCATCTTTCAGGCAGGGATCAGTGCGGCGACATATCATAATCGCAGGTATGCGTTTAATCCCGCCATGATGACGAAGATGAAATTTCCCGTGCCGGTGGATTATAAGGTAATGAATCAGGACGGAAGCCTGCTTGCTTCAGGCTATGAATCTATTGTGGATTTTGAGGTGGGAAACAAACTTGTGTTCAGATTTCCGTGTAACCAGGAATTTATGGATATTGAATCCACTTATTCCATCAAAGATGAAAATAATTTCAACCTTCATGTGTATGACAGTATTGCCCTTGTCTTTGCTGTTTCTGCCCTTGGACTTCATATCAGCATGAATGATATAACCGTGATTCCAAGGATATGTGTTGATATACCCTATCCATGCCCTACCTGGTCCAATCCCGGGAAATGGTGTGATAAAGAGGTTTGCACCCCTGCCGTTGTTTTCAACGGATTCTCGACCGGATTCGGTCCCGTGTTTTCTTATCAGCTCCCCCTGGCCGATTTCAAATACACCTGGAAGGAAAAAAGCTGGTCGTTGAAAGGCTTCAACACTGTCCAGGCTACCTCATTCCGCCTGATACCAAGAGATTATTCCGTAAGCGTGACAACCGATGATGTCACTTGCTTCGGAAGCAGCAACGGTCATGCTTTTGCAAGCGTCCAGAATGGCGCGCTGCCTCTCAGCTATGAGTGGTCCAATGGTGTTACACAGACAAGCTATCTACGGACCCGTGAGGTGAATAATCTCGGCCCCGGTACGCATTATGTCATTGTCACAGATGCAAACGGATGCACCACTTTCACCGGTTTTACAATCAGTCAGCCGCTCTTTCCCCTTGATGTCAGTGCCGGTATTACCCAGGTGGATTGTTACGGAAGTGCCTCCGGCTCGATCAACCTGACAACTGCAGGAGGTTCACCGCCCTATACCTACCACTGGAACGGAAATCAGACCACTGAGGATCTGACGTCTGTTATGGCCGGTACTTACCATGTAACCGTCACCGACAGCAAAGGATGTACAGCCTTGCGGACCTTCACTGTTCAGCAGCCTTATCCGCTCACGA
The DNA here is from genome assembly GCA_022709385.1 of Bacteroidota bacterium. Classification (GTDB taxonomy): domain Bacteria; phylum Bacteroidota; class Bacteroidia; order Bacteroidales; family CAIXZF01; genus JAKLIX01. The sequence continues at coordinate 178,777 of JAKLIX010000003.1, forward strand.
TTCAACTGTCATCTGCCGATATCCACTGTTTTGGTGACCATAGCGGGTCGGCTGCTGCGCTTGTAAGCGGAGGGACTGGCCCTTACTTATATGAATGGTCGACAGGCAGCGATCAGCCTGAGATCTTTGCACTTGCTGCAGGCCTTTACACAGTTACCGTCACAGATTTCAACGCTTGCCGGCATGAACAAAGTGTACTGCTGACCCAGCCGTCAGCTCCTCTTGCTGCTGGTGTAACAACGCAACATGTTTCCTGTTTTGGTGAACCTGACGGCCACATACAGATTAACCCCTCAGGTGGAAGCATCCCTTATCTGTGCAAGTGGTTCAATTCTTCCGGACAAATACTGGTTCAAAATGCCACCAGTCTTGATTCTGTTTTCGCAGGCGTTTACAATGTCATCATTACAGATATCAAAGGATGCTCACTGGATACGCTTATCACTGTCGATCAGCCTGAGCCTGTGAGCTGGAATATCCAGGTGGTTGATAACCTGTGCTTTGGTTATTCCCAGGGAGCTGTCACTATTTCAATCAGCGGTGGACTCCCCCCCTATGAATGCCTGTGGTCGAACGGAATGAGCGGCACCAGCCTGAACAATCTCCCTGCTGGAACCTATACCGTCATGATTCGTGACAGCAATGATTGTATCCATCATTCATCGGCAACGATATTGCAACCAGCCTCGCCTGTTACAGGGAGTGTTCAGCCTGTTCCTGTGCTGTGTTTCGGGGACAGCAGCGGAAAAGCCGATCTGAGTCCGGCTGGCGGTGTCCCGCCTTATACCTATCAATGGTCGAATGCTTCTGTGAATGAAGACCTTCAATTTGTTCCTGCCGGTCAGTATGTCGTGACGATAACCGACAATAACGGCTGCCCTGCCTTGAGCGGTACTGTGATCGATCAGCCGGCAGGGCCCCTGAGTGTCACCCTGAATATTACAGATCCTTCCTGTTCCGGATTCAGTGATGGCAGCATCGCTGTCTTTGCAGGCGGAGGGACTTCTCCCTATTACCTGAGGTGGGATGATACCCAGTACCTTCTCAGTAACAAAGGCCATGTGTTAAACCACCTGCCTGCCGGTGCTTATGCAGTGGTTGTATCAGATGCAAACCAATGCCAGTCGGTCAGTCCCGTTACACTTACAGCGCCGGATCTGTTAAGCACGGAAACATCTTCCACCCCCGTCAGCTGTTTCAACGGTTCAGACGGCAGCATTGACCTGAGTGTGCAAGGGGGTACCACACCGTATTATTATGTTTGGTCTAATAGCGCTGTTACGGAGGATGTCTCAGGACTGATCTCCGGAGCATACACTGTTACGGTTACCGATTCAAAGAATTGTATTGCCCTAGTTATGGTAAATGTGGGCACCATGCCGGAAATAAAAGCATATCCGGTCATTGAACCCATCAGTTGCAGCGATAACAGCGACGGAAGCATTGCCGTGACCATGACCGGTGGTGATGGCAATTACAACTTTCTCTGGTCAAGCGGGGGAATGGATGAGGTGATCAGCGGATTGCCGGCCGGAGCATACAGCCTTGTCGTAAGCGACGGACTTGGCTGTGCAAAGTATTTTGAATTCAATGTGCCTTCAAGTCCCCTGGAGTGCATCTCCATCCCGTCGATGTTCACTCCGAACAATGATGGCCGGAATGATACCTGGGTCATTATGAATATTTTCCTGTATCCTCGAAACATAGTGAAGATATTCAATCGTCAGGGACAATGCTTGTTTGAAGCATCGCCCTACACTTCACCCTGGGATGGTACCCGAAACGGGATCCGCCTGCCCTCGGGAACATATTACTATATTCTTAATCTGAATAATGGCACCGCAGCGCGTTCAGGTACAGTAACTATCATAAGGTAATGATTATGACAAGAATACTCATTTTAATCTGGTGTACAGCCATCATGCCGGCCGTCCGGGCGGGCATTGCCGATTGTGGCTGTATTTCTCCTGCTGATACACCACCTCCCTGCCATACGGTGAACTTGAGCGGGGTAAGTGTCACATGTCATGGTATGGCAAACGGCAGTGCGACTTATGTTATCAGCAAGCCCGGAACATACCAGGTACTCTGGCAGGGAGAGGTGGTATATGCTTCCACAACGACGCAATCACATACTTTTCATAACCTGACTGCCGGGTATTACGATGTCCAGGTGATTGATCTCGTGAGCGGGTGTTCGGCCTATGATATCATCAATATAACCCAGCCCATGGTGCTTGCAACAGACATCACAGTCATTCAGCATGTCAGATGTTATGGCCAGGCGAGCGGATTAGTGAATCTGAATGTGACGGGAGGAAATACCGGGTTCCAATATTCCTGGTCGGGGGGCCAACACACTCAGAATCTGGTTAATATCGTGGCCGGCAAATATTACGTAACCGTAACCGACAATAAGAATTGCACAGCCAAGGACAGTGCTACTGTTACCCAGCCTGCCCAGCCCCTGGGCCAGTCAGTTTTAAGTGATAATCCTGCCTGTTACGGAGATACAAACGGATGGGCTGATCTTACGGTCTGGGGAGGTACGCCTCCTTATGTCTATACCTGGAATAACGGTGTTTTATCACAGGATTTATTCAACATCGGGCAGGGCAGTTATTTCGTCACAGTCAAAGATGTGAATAATTGCACCATCAACACTTCAGTTAGCCTGACAAGCCCGCCTCCACTGACAGTAACGCTGAATACCACAGATAATCTGTGTTATGGTGATTCACTTGGAAGCATCGATGTGAGCCCTGCGGGAGGAACCCCTCCCTATGCTTTTACCTGGGCCAATTCAACTTTCCAGTTGGCCTGGACCGGCGAGGATGCCACCGGTTTGCCGAACGACCAGTGGTATGTTACTGTGACAGATGCACATGCCTGTTCATTTTCGGGGTCTGCAATAATCTCTTCCCCTAATGAAATAGTCACGGGAATCACCTCCACCAATGTCACTTCATACGGAGGCATTAACGGTTCTGTCAGCCTGACAGTGAGCGGAGGTGTATCACCCTACGCCTTCCTTTGGTCGAATGGAGGCACGAATCAGAATCTCAGCGGGATCCCGGCCGGCTATTACACCGTGACCGTCACTGATGCCAATCTGTGTACCAGGGTGGATGGGGTGGAGGTTACCCAGCCCTCTGATCCGCTGGCTGTTGATCTGGTCACTGAGGATAACCTCTGTTTTGGCGGCAGTACGGGCCTTATTTCATCTATCGCCACCGGAGGTACTCCCCCATATACTTATTTGTGGTCGAATGGAAGCATTCTTCCTGAGATCTTCGGACTCACTGCCGGCGTTTATATGCTGACCGTTACCGATTTCTTCGGTAATATTGTTGCCGACACTACGGAGATTAAACAGCCGGATGCCATCAGTTTATCTTTCTCTGTGTCGGATGTGAGTTGCTTTGGTCTGTCGAATGGTGCCATCAATGTCACTGTTAGTGGAGGAACCGCTCCGTACAGCTATACCTGGATGAATTCAAGTTTTGTTCTTGCCGCAATTACGGAGGATGTGGACGGAATTCCTGCCGGTCAGTATTACCTGATGGTGACAGATACTTTCGGGTGTACCGGAAGTTTCAGTATCTGGATTACCCAGCCGGATAAACTGATCATGCAGATTGAGCACACGGATGCGTATTGTGCCGGCAGCGCCACCGGAACGGCTGTCTGCAGCGTAGCCGGCGGAACTCCGGCTTATGAGTACCAGTGGTCGGGAGGACAGCAAACTTCCGGTATTTTCAACCTTTATCAAGGATATTATGCTGTCACGGTAACAGATCAGCGCCACTGCATTGTCACCGACAGTGTTCAAATCAATGAAGCGGAGCCGCTTACCGTAGAGGTGGAGATCACGCCTGTGAGTTGCAACGATCAGCACGACGGGAAGATCAGTGTCACCGCAGCAGGAGGGAATGGCGGATATTCCTGGTTATGGAGCAATAATGCCACCGGTACCGACCTTTCAAACCTTGAAGCCGGCGTCTATCATGTTACCCTTACCGACCTGATGGGCTGTACTGCAGAGAATACTTTCACCGTTCCAAAAATTGACGTCGACTGTATTAGTATCCCAAGCTGCTTCACACCCAATGGGGACGGGTTCAATGATACCTGGGTCATTAAAAATGCGGTATTGTATCCTGCCTTTCACCTGGAGGTATTTAACCGTTGGGGGCAGGTGGTTCACCGGCAGGAAGGCAGTTATGAACCCTGGGACAGTTACTTCAACAACAAACCCCTTCCCGCTGAAACCTATTACTATTTTTTGAGAATCCACCCTCAGAGTCAGGTTTTAACAGGTAATGTCACTATTATCAGATAATTAATCACCAAGGATATGAAAACAATTACTTTAATAATCGTACTGCAGCTTATTGCCTTTGTAGTCCCTGCCCAGCAGGTGCCGCTGACAAGTCAGTATATGATGAACCAGTATATACTGAACCCTGCAGTCGCCGGTACGGAATCCTTTATCCCCATCAATCTGAATATCCGGAACCAGTGGCTTAATCTTGAGGGAGCTCCGGTAACACAGACACTCTCAAGCCATGCCTGGCTCGGTAAAAATATTGGCATAGGAGGTTGTTTTTTTAATGATGTCACCGGCCCGACCAGAAGAACGGGAATGAGCATGTCACTGGCATATCACCTGCGGCTTAATAAAGATTTTACGCGAATGTTGAGTTTCGGCCTGGGAGGGGTGTTCTTTCAGCGATATGTGGATATCGATAAACTTACGACAGCTGAACCCGAGGATATGTCCATACTGAACGGTTTCAATAACCAGCTGGGACAGGATGCAAATTTCGGGATGCTTTATTCCGATTATGGAAAATACCATGTCGGTTTTTCTGTCCTGAACCTGCTTGAGTCTAAGAAAGACCTGTATAATGTATCCGATGAAATCAAGAATCCCGTCAGCCGGGCGTATTACCTTCATGGCGCTTACTATTTTGATCTGGGACGTTTGTACGGTCTTGAGCCTTCTTTCCTCCTGCAACGCCAGGAGAATACCCCGATCCAGGTTGATTTGAATTTAAGGTTCACCTACAACAAGATGTTCTGGTTTGGAGGGTCGTACCGGATGCAGGATGCCTTTGTGCTGATGTTCGCTCTTGATATGAAAGATTTTGCCATTGGCTACTCATATGACCTCACCATGAGTGAGATCAGAAAACATTCCCAGGGATCTCATGAAGTTAATTTTATCTATCGCATCTTTAGAAAAAATGCATTCAACAGGCTTAATACAAACAAACCACACCCGCTTTTCAGTTGATTATGAGTGTGACAAGAACCCTATTTGTATTAGTGCTGCTTCCGCTGGCAATCTGTCCCGTAACAGCCTCAGCCCAGTTAAATAAGGCTGATGAGTACATAAAAGCAGGAAACTATCCGGAAGCGGCATCCCTTCTGGAGGGATTCATTTCAAAGGGAATGGCCGGCCAGCCTGCTCTGATTGACTTGGCTTTTTGCTATATAAAGATGCATGATCATGCCAGGGCGGAGGTTGTTTATCAAAAGCTCATCCCGCGGGAAAAACCCCACAGCCTGCAGTATTTCTATTATGGAGAAGTACTGAGGTACCTAAAGAAATACGATGAAGCCAGGATGCAGTACGCATACTACCTCGAACATCACCCCGACGACCATTACGCAAAGAACTGCCTGATTTCCTGCGATTCTCTGAAGCGATGGGATCAAATCAATACTGAGGTTTCTTGCAGGAATGCCGCTGAAATCAATACACCCTTTGATGAAATATGTCCCGTAGCCGTTGGGGAAAAGTTGTACTACCTGTCCAACAAGCATGCGGTGTTGCTCAAAAACATGGCGGGCAGTGTCATCGCTGATACCGGTCTTTATTCCGTTTTCATTGCCGGTGCTGATGGTGTTGAAGCTGACAGATCATTCGGAGACAGTGTCAGTTATCAGTCCCTGTCAATACGCGACGGGATGTTTGCCATCGGCGGAAAACCGGTAAGCATAGCTGCCGGCGGCCTGCAATTCGGATTACCCGGGATTTTTATCCGTGGGAAGAACCACAAATGGTCCCGCTTTGTACCTGCCGAAACGCCTGAAACCTCTGTCATTAACCATCCCTGCATTGCCCGCTCCGGAAACCGTATCTATTTTGCAGGGGATATCCCGGGGGGACTTGGAGGTACTGATCTGTATTATGCTGACTTCAATGGCGAATATTGGACCAAAGCCATCAATCTTGGCAGTGTCATAAACACACCGGGAAATGAGATGTTCCCGGTGATTTCCGCGGAAGGGGACACCCTTTATTTCTCCTCCGACGGTCATCCGGGTTATGGCAACCTGGATATTTTCCGTTCAACACGCAAGGGTTTCGACTGGGGTGTGCCCATCAACCAGGGTTCACCCGTGAACTCTGAGGCTAACGACTTCGGCTTCATTTTCGCTGGGGACTATGGAAAGGCTTGTTTTGCTTCCAACCGCCACCGCGACTCAAAGGGAGGATATGATATTTTTTATTGTCAACTGGGGGAGACCAGACCTGTGATTTTACCCGAAATTGTTGAAGAGGTAAAACTGCCTTCCCTGCCTTCGGATACGATCCATGTGTTTTACAGGACGGCCTCTGCGGAAATAGATTCCTCGTTCGGGGGAAGCCTGGATCATATTTTACAACTGCTGCGAGGGAACCCGGAATGGAAACTGAATATTGTCACCTGGGCCGATACCCGCGGTTCCGGCGTAAAAAACATGAATCTGTGTATGAAACGCATCTTCACTATTTCCAACTGGTTCATAACGAGAGGCATCGATTCAACCCGCATGCTCAAATATCCTTCCGGTGAGACCGGCAGCCCCGTGATGAAACAGATCCGCTATCATGTACAGCTCGGATATGTGAAAAAAGACAACGAACATGATTATTTCCGGAGAAAAGCGGCTGTGGCGGAGGTGAAATCGTTTCGCGGTAAAAACGGGATTTACTATTACACAGGCCAGGGAAGTATGGAGGAGATGAGCGCACTGGCTGCCTTGTTGCAGGAGAAGACGCACCTTAAGCCAATCGTCGCAGGTTTTTATAATAACTATTATATCCCTGAATCAAGGTTTGCTCCTTTTCGGCGGGCAGATCTTTATTTTACCAGGTAGTCGTGTAAGCTTCTGACCCCGGGTAAAGCGTCAAGGTCTGAAAAATAAATAAATTACTTCAGGTTCAGCTTTTTCTTCACCAGGGCCATGATGTCCTCACCGTTGTCGAAAAACAGTACTACCCCGAGTGCATCCGCAGTATTTAAAACATAGGTGAAGCTATTTTCCTTTGCTACGTCTTTCACTGCCTGCCGGGCTTTCTCGATGATAGGTTCTGTCAGTTCCTGTTCTTTCTTCTGCAGGCTTTCCTGGGCCGATTGCTGGAAAGACTGGATACGGTCCTGAAGGTCAAGGATCTCTTTTTCTTTATTCTTTTTGATCAGGTCTGGCATTGTTGCCACATTTGCCTGGTAATCAGCAACCTTGGTGTCGTATTCGCCTTGCATGGCATCCAGCTGCGATTTCAGGGTCTTGGCATAATCCTGGTATTTCTGCTGGGCGGAATCCATTCCCGGCATAAGGCTGTAAAGTTCGGCAAAATCAATGTGACCGATTTTCTGGGCTTTCTGCGCCTTCAGTGTACTGCTGCCTGCGAGCAGCATCAGCGCCAGCAGCATGATTGACAGTTTCTTCATGTAAAGGGTTTAAATATATCGCGGCAAATGTATAAAAAATAGCGCCTTATGTCAAAACGGCTATTTCATTTTTGTGACACCGCTGATGTTATTCAGCACATCATCACTGATGTCAAGCTTGGGGTCTGCATATAAAATACTGATACTGCCGGCCTTGTCAAACACAAAGGAGTAGTTCTTCCGCTGGGCCAACTCTTCAATGGCATTATAGACCTTATCCTGTATGGGTTTGACCAGTTCCTGCCTTTTCTTGAACAGATCACCGTCTTTGCCGAAACGCTTCTTTTGCAGCTCTTTGGCTTCTTTCTCTTTCTTCACGATTTCATCTTCTTTCTGCTTCTTCATTTCTTCCGGCAGCAGGACGGATTCAGCCTGAAATGCCTTATAAAGTTGGTCGATCTCGGTGAATTTGGCTTCAATCTCCTTTTGCCACTGGACTGAAAAGTCGTTCAGCTGGTCTTGTGCGTTTTTATACTCCTGGATCTGATCCAGGATGTATTGCGAATCCACATAAGCGTATTTCTGGGCGGCTACAAAGCCGGAAAAAAGGGCCAGAATAATGGAAGTCAGGATAATACGTTTCATAATTAAAATCCTCCGGTATAAATTAAACATATGTTGCTGTCAATAACAAAAAACCTGCCAAAAGTCCCATTGTCCTTAATCAATGGATTGGTTGATGGAGAAATGGAATTGTCCTCCGTTTGCACCGGGCAGTCCCGGTATCTTGTCAAAGCCGTAGCCCCAGTCGAGTCCGAGTATGCCGAACATCGGCAGAAACACTCTGACACCCACACCGGCCGCACGCTTCAGAGAAAAAGGATTGAACTCCTTGAAGTTCAACCAGGCGTTCCCCCCTTCCAGGAAAGCCATGCCGTAAATGGTGGCATTGGGGTTGAGGGAAATGGGATACCTGAGTTCGAGTGAGTATTTAGAGTAAATGGTGCCGCCTTTGTTTGAATTGGTACTGTATTCAGGGGTGAGCGATTCGTTCGAGTATCCTCTCATTCCAATGATATCCCTGCCATCGAGCGAATTATAGCCCGACAGACCGTCTCCTCCAAGATAAAAACGTTCAAAGGGAGTCACCCCGATATCGCTGTTCCAGGCACCGAGAAATCCGTACTTGACCCTTGAGAAGAGCACGAAATTGCTGAACAACCTGGTATGCCAGGCGCCAAGGAAGTTCCATTTGTGATATTCGATGAAACGGTATTTCTCCTGGTCGCTGAGGTTCTTATAGTTCTTTTCGCTGAAGAGGGAATAGGGTGGGGTCACTTCAAGGTTCAGGGATATTTCTGAACCCTGCCGCGGAAAGATGGGCGCATCCACCGAATTTCTCGACAAGCTGATGCCGTAACTGAAATTATTCGAATATCCATCCGAATAAGTGAATATCTGGGCGTAATTGTCCAGATCATAACGTTGCAGGGTAATGCTGTGGTAAAGAGAGAAATAGTCATCAGGCCAGGTCAGCCTTTTTCCCAGACTGATCACGACGCCATTAATAACAAAGGATTGGCGGTTGGTGTCTGATTTCGGATAGCCGTTGCTGTAAAGGCTGTGAAAATAAGCGAGGCTGAGGGCGTTGGGTTTTTTTCCGCCCAGCCAGGGTTCCGTAAAGGAAATGTTATAACTGGAGTATCCTTTGCCGTAGGATTGAAAGCGCAGGCTGAGTTTTTGCCCGTCTCCTGAAGGGATGGGTGAATATGTCTTCCAGTTGAATATATTCCTGAGCGAAAAGTTATTGAAGGAAAGGCCGAGGTTTCCCACGATCCTGCCATAACCCCAGCCACCCGACATTTCAATCTGGTCGGAAGAGGTTTCTTCGACTTCGTATTCAATGTCAACGGTGCCGTCGGCCGGATTTGGTTTGGGGACGGGATTGATTTTTTCAGCGTTGAAGTAGCGGAGCTGCGCCAGTTCCCTGGTGGTACGGATAATGTCGGAACGGCTGAAAAGCTGGCCGGGCCGTGTCCTGATCTCCCGCATGATCACATGGTCGTTGGTACGGTTGTTCCCTTTAATGGTCACTTTGTTGATCCTGGCCTGTTTGCCTTCCCTGATGCGGATCTCGATATCGATGGAATCGTTCTCCACGCGGATCTCGACCGGCTCCACATTGAAAAACAGATACCCGTCGTCGAGGTAAAGGGAACTTACATCGAAACCTTCGGGATTGAATGAAAGGTTGGTTTCCAGCAGCTTCATATTATAAACCATGCCTTTTTTAATCTTCAGGATTCCGTTCAGGGTTTCGCTTGTGTATTTGGTGTTGCCCACCCAGCTGATATTCCTGAAATAGAATTTTCGTCCTTCTTCAACCCAGAGATGAAGATCCACTGATTTCCGGCTGAAAGTTGAAATGCTGTCGCGTAATATGACAAAATCCCTGTATCCCAGCTCATTGTATTTCTCTATCAGTTTCAGCTTATCGCCGTTAAAGTCTTCTGCGATATACCGTGAAGCCTTAAAAATGCGCAGTTTAAACTTATCTTGTATGATGGGTTGCATATGGTCCCTGAACTCCATCAGTTTCCCTTTGATGACGTACTTCGGCAGGAATACCAGCAGGCTGTCGGCGATATCGAAAGGCTGGAACACCCATTTTTCCTTGGTTTCCTTGAAAACCTTCCGGATCTTATGACTGCTCAGCTGTTCATTTCCGTAGGTGTAGATCTTGTTGATCCTGACCCTGCTGTGTTTTTGAATGTTGATGAAAAGGATCACATTGTTGGCGCGCGTGGAGTCCCGTTTCTGTATGATTTCCACTTCGGTATTCAGGAAGCCTTTTTTTACGAAATATTTCTGGATCGTGTTTTTGGACCGGATCAGGATATTGTCTGTGATCACGTCGCCACTGGTCAGTTTGATGTCTTCCCTCAGGTTGTCGGCTTCACCTTTTCTGATCCCGTTAAAGGTGAATTTAGACAACCTGGGTCTTTCGGTGAGGTGGATGTTGAGGAAGATTTTGCCGGCTACGACCCTGGTGGCTGAAATGGCGATATTTTCAAAAAGTCCCTGGTCCCACAGTTTTTTAATGGCTTTGGTGATATTGTCTCCCGGAATCCTGATGGCATCACCCACAGCCAGTCCTGTAATGGAGATCAGGATGTCGTGGTCAAGATACTGGATGCCGCTGACGGTAATTCCCCCGATTTCATAGGTACGGGGATTGGTGTAATCCAGTTCTAATTCTTCCTCAAGCAGGTTCTGGGCCTGGAGCAGGTGACCGGAAAGCAGTAGAAGGGCCAGGCAGGCTGCAAGCAATGCGATTCTCATTCTCAAAGTACTTTGATTTGTTCACTGGTCATGCCAAACCTTCTTTCCCTTGATTGAAAGTCGACGATAGCTTTGTAAAGGTCTTCTTTGGTAAAATCCGGCCACAGGACCGGCGTAAAATATAACTCAGTATAGGCGATCTGCCAGAGCATGAAATTGGAGATTCTGGCTTCTCCGCTGGTACGGATCAGCAATTCAGGATCGGGGATGTTGTTGGTAGTCAGGTAGGAAGCAAAGCGTTCCTGGTTAATGTCTTCCGGCCGAAGATTTCCCAGGGCAACCTGGGTGGCGATATTTCTGGCTGCCATGGCCAGTTCCCATCTTGCACTGTAACTGAGGGCCAGGATCAATGTCATCCTGTCGTTGGAAGCGGTTTCCCTGATCGCATGCATCAGTTCAGGGTAACATCCCCTGGCAAGGCTTTTCAGGTCGCCGATGGCTTGCAGCCTGATGTTGTTGTCCTGTAAAGTTTTCAGTTCGCCGTGCAGCGTTTTCACCAGCAGTCCCATCAGTGCATTGACTTCAAGGGGCGGGCGGTTCCAGTTTTCAGTGGAAAAAGCATAGAGGGTAAGGTAGGGGACACCCAGTTCGGCACAGGCTTCCGTAACTTCTTTCACGGCATCCACCCCGTGCTGGTGACCGAATATTCTCAATTTTCCCCTGCGTTTGGCCCATCTTCCGTTACCGTCCATAATAATGGCAATATGAACGGGAAGGCGGTTCAGGTCTATGCTTTCTTTAAAACTCATCGAGGGGGCGCTGAATAAGGCGGCAAAAATAAGATTAATTGTCTTTAAATACCCATGAAAAACTCATCGTACTGACGCTTCTTCTGATAATCCCTGCAGCCCTTTTCTTTACTGCTGTTGATTTTAATGGTCAGCGTAACACCGGCAAACGAATACCAGTCTTTGGTGTTTGCATTGCCTCGCTGCATGCCTGCCTCAATGGGTGGTTCTCCCGGAATATCGATGGACCTGTTCGACAGGGCCGCTGTGAGCTCACCTTTTTCCGCAGCCAGTTGTACCGGGTCAGGGTAGGTGGTACTGACATCATCAATATAATCAGTGAAGGTTTTCCTGTAACTCCATTCCAGACCAAGGCAAACATGTTTGCTCACGCTGATCTTGAAGCCAACGCCAAAAGGAAAGGCTAATTGTGTGAGTCCGTAGGTTTTTCTGCCCGGGTAAGCCGTGGTGCCCTGCCCTTCGGTGCCCAGGGGCTGCAGTTCAACCCATTCCCCTTTGTATTTGGCTTTGGGATTGAAGCTGAAAATGCTGAAACCTGTGAAAATGTAAGGACTGAAATTGTATTTGGAGCTTCCCGTGAAATAGGGGAAAAAGTTTAATTCGATCTGACCTGAGAAATCCAGGATATGGGAACGGAAGCTGAGATTCCTTTGTTTGTTCCATCCGGAGCTGGAAGCGTCATCACCCCGGAGGGTTCCGTATATCCCGTTCATTTTCAGTGCCCAGCGTGTGCTGAGGTTATAGCGGTAAACCAGGCCGAAAGCAGGGCTGGTATTGCCGAATTGTTTGTCGGGATTGAGATCTCCCAGGTAATAGGACCCGCCGGCAAAGACTCCCACCTCAGTACGCTGGGCAAAAGCAGTCAGGGCCAGCAGGCAGGTCAGAATGTATGTGATCAGCAGCTTCTTCATGTGGGGCGGTTGTTATATTCTGAAGGTTTTTTTCTTTTTTGTTTTCCCGAAATCATACTGCAAAGTTACAAAAGCGAAGATATAGGTGTCTTTATTTTTTGGGTTGCCCCTGGCTGTGGCAGGACTCGTGGTGGTTAATTCGAGGTTGCGCGAAGGATCGGCGAAATAGGCTGCCAGAGGTCCTTTGGCTGATTCCAGTACAGCGGTGTTCACATAGGTTAAACTTACGTCATCAAGATAATCTGTAAAGGTTTTCCGGACACTGATCTCGAAACCAAACTGGAAGGCATCCCGCATCGGAAAGATCATCCCCACACCGACCGGAATTACCAGTGAGGACAACTTATAGGGGGCATCCCTGGTGGGAAAAACACCCTGGCCTTCGGTACATAAGGGCTGCAGTGGTTTCCATGTCCCGTCGGGATACCTGCCTTTCGGATTGAAGCTGAACCTTCCAATACCCGTGTAAACGTAGGTAAGCACCGGAAAAGTATATACATGGTACTTCCTCCGTCCGTATTTGATGCTGTAGTTCCGGAAACCGGATTTCGGTCGTGTGACATAAAACTCAAGCTGAAGAGAGACCTCAGTGACAGGAGAACGGAAATTCAGTTTCCGCTCAGGCCGGATTTTATCATTCGAAGTCACTGTACCTCTTAATACATTGACCCTGACGGAAAACGGAAATTCGAAACTGTATCTGGCAAAGGTGCCTGCTGCGGGTCCCACGCCCGACTGGTAGAACCTGGCCAGGTCGCCGTGATAAAAGGCGAACCCGCCGGCCATGCCCACGCTGACCGGCAGCTGTGCCCGTATGGCAGGAACAGGTAAAAGGAATAAACAGCATATCAGCCACTTCCCGCTTCTCATGCTAAAATCTGAAATTTCTGATGCGACTGATGCGCGACATGTCTCTGTAAAGGGTGATCAGGGCGAAAAGATACACATCCTTGTCCCTGGGATCACCCCGCTGCTGACCGGCCACCAGCCAAGGCTTTCCCGAAGGATTGGACAATTCCACCGACTTCGGTCCGTAATTCCGCAGCAGGTAGGCTTCATCAAAATAGGTCATGCTGGCATCATCGAGGTAATCCGTGAAAGTCTTACGGAAACCGTATTCGAATCCCAGGGAATAACCCTTGCCAAGCGGGTACTTTACTCCAATACCGAGTGGTATGCTGATCTGTACGAGGTTGTACTTTTTCCGGGTCTCCACATCCCCTTGTCCTTCAGTGTGATATGGCTTAACGTTCCGCCAGGTCCCTTCCTTGTCCTGGTTCTGGGGATTGAAATAAAAGCCGGCGATCCCCGTGAACACATAGAGGGTAAAAGGCAGGTTTTTAAAGGAGAATTTCTCGTTGCGGGTTTGGAGGTTGTATGATGTCCGCGTTTTTTTCCCCTGGATCAGGAAATACTCAAACTGCTCCGACAACTCGATCAGCACGGATCTGTAGTTGATATTCCTTTGTTTGCGCGAGATGTAATCGGTGAATTTATCGTTTCCGCGCAGGTATCCGATGACCAGGTTGGTTTTCACGTTGCCTTCATCCATAACCTGGAATCCCATGCTGAATCCAAGGGTGGGCCTGACGGCCGGGAAATCGAAATCCCGCAGGCTGAAGGATTCCGATCCTATCCTGTTGGCTCCGCCCAGTTCTCCGATAAGATTGGTGGCTCCGATCGAAAAGCCGAATTCCCTCGACCTGAAACGGCGGAGGTATTTTGATTTTATCTGGGCGCCGGCATCTTCAAATACCAGGACAGAAAGGCAGAGACATAATAAAAAATACCTGATAGTCAATGATTACCGGTATTAAGGCATGGATAATTTCAGGGTAAAAATACTACAATATCCCTGTAAACACAAGCTGGGGAATTAATTCCTGATATCCATTCCCCAGTTCAGTTTCGAACGGATGGTGCGGAAAAAGTCCCAGTCTTTGAGTTTAAGCAGTTTAATCTTGAAGTTTTCTTTGCGGATCGAGAATTCGAAGGGAGCTTCCACGCAGAGGGAACGGGAATCGAGGCTCAGGTTGAAGTGTTTCTGCCGTCCTTCGACCCTGATGCGGATCAGGCTGTTGTCGGGGATGATCACGGGCCTGACCGTCAGATTGTGGGTGGCAATGGGTGTGATGACAAAGTTTTCGGCTTCGGGGATGATGATGGGCCCTCCGCAACTGAGCGAATAGGCGGTGGAACCCGTGGGGGTGCTGACAATCAGCCCGTCCCCCCAGTATGAGTTTAAGAACCTGTCATTAACGTAAGTGTGCACGGTGATCATCGACAGGCTGCCTTTTTTATAGACTGTCAGTTCATTGAGTGCATAGGCCAGTTCACCGAAAAGCTTCTGCCCGTCCTCCAGCCGCAGGAGGGTTCGTTCGTCAATGTTGTACTCCCCTGAAAGGATCTGGTCGATGCCGTCAGAAAGGTCTTCCCTGGAGATACTCGTGAGAAATCCCAGTTTGCCCAGGTTGATACCCAGGATAGGGATGCCGCTGTTCCTGACCAGGGTGATGGTATCGAGCAGGGTGCCGTCGCCGCCGATGGAAAGCAGGACATCCACCCTGTCCCGGATATCCTGGTTGTGATAAAACAACTGATATTCGGCAGGCAGCTTCACCTTATCCCTGATTACCTGCAGGTAAGGTTCGTAAATGAAAATTCCCGACCGGCTTTCGGCCAGCTTGTCCAGCAGGCTTTCCAGGTAAGGAATGGATGCTTCAGAGGCACTTTTTCCATAAATTGCAAAATGCATATGGCCAGGATTGATCAGGCAAATTTAAACAAATCAGAAGACAATGTGCACCATGCGCTTACAGTGCGGCAACCATGGAGACGAAAAACCCGGTCTCTCCCATGTGGTTGCGCGAAAACTCCAGGCGGAAAACTTTATCGTAATAGGTTACGATGTTCAGGCCCGCACCATGCCCCATCAGCCAACGGTCTGCCAGGAAATTCAGCTTGTCTTTCCTCGCCGCATGTACATAGGCCCAATCCGTGTAAAGGCTGAGGTAGACGGTGTAATGAATCTTTCCGATTGCTTCCGGAAGAAAGGTGAATTGATGTACTTTGGTTTTGATCAGGGCATAGCGGAAATCATGCCGGATCAGGAAAAAGTCCTGTCCGTCAATTACATAGTATTCGTACCCCCTGACATAATCATTGTCATAACCAAGTCCCTTCATCAGGAACCATGCTTCTTTTTCCTGCCTGCTGACCTTGGCCGTAAATCCTGATGCAAAATAAGCATCATGGAACAGTTTCCAGTATTTCTTCACGGAGCACCTGGCTCCCAAGGTATTGGGCCCGGATTGCCCGGTCAGGTCGAGCCCGTCTTTGTTCAGCTGGAGTTCGAGATAATATCCCGTCAGCGGATAGGGCTGATAGTCACGAAAATCGGCCTTGTACCGGTATGTAAGTGTAAAGAAACCAGGCTTTTTGTCATCCGACCAGGAATAGTCCGGGTTCAGTTTAAAGAGTGTGTCGGAAAGCTCGTAACGGCTGTGCGAAAGGCTGAGGTAGTGATAATGGTGGATTCCTTTTCTGAAGGAGAGCCTGAGGGTATTGACAAAACGGGTACGAAGAAAAAAGTCCCTGTCCTTGATTTCGAGTGATTTATTACGGTAACTGTCGTATGGAACGGAATGGTTTTTTATGTAGAAGGAACTCAGGCTCAGACCGAGGTTTTGCTGCCTTGTCAGGTAAGGGATTTCGTATGTGAGTCCGTAAGAACGGTCGTAACCGGTCTTCAGGTTCAGGATGATCTTTTCCCTCCTTCCGCGGAAGTTGTCTTTCTGCAGGTAGAAGCCGTAGGTCACACGGCTCATGTCACCTTTCTGCCACCATGCGTTGAAATTCCTGTCGGCCATCTCGATGACGGGAAAAGGCCAGAGATACCATCGTTCGGTGCACCGGAAATGAATATCCACGGTATCACCGGAACTGCGGAAGCTGCTTTCCGCATCCACAAAGTTGAACAGCGAAAGGTTGAGCATGTTTTGCCTGGTTTCTTCCAGCAGCGCTGCAAACTGATCCATTCCAAGCCTGTCGCCTTCGCTGAAAAGCAGCTCGCGCCGCAGTATGGACGTTTTGGTGGAGCGGTTCCCGCTGAAACTGATGTTGCCGATGGTGACGGAATCTGCCTGAACAGCCATTCCGGCAGCATGCATGCCCGGCAGAACAAGGACGAAAAGAAGGGACAACAGCCGTCTATACATTCAGATAATTCATGAATGAATCAAACCTGTCGCGCAGAAAATCATCGTAATGGCTTTCGGAAAAAGAAGCTTTAATGATATAGTCGTAGCGGTTGAAGGTACTGATCACCGCCGTTAAATCCATCTTATTGATTTTCAATATGATGTTAAGTTTGGTAGAATCAGTGTGCGAATGAATAAAGACACTGAGGATACTGGCATCGTTGGATTCGACGATCTGGGCAATCTGGCTGAGGCTGTAATCTTTTTCATTGACTTCCAGGATCAGGACGCCGCCGGGGTTGGTGACAGCGGTGAAGTCGGCAAACCATTCCACCAGTTTACGCTGGGTGATGACACCGAGATAGATATTGTGTTTGTCGAGGACGGGCACCAGCGACAGTTTGGTTTCTGCAACGACCCGGATCACCTCATAGATATGCTGGTCTTCCTGGACACAGGCTCTTGACAGGGACAGGCGGTGGTTGCCGATGGGTTCCTCGAAATGGTTCATCTGCAGGATGTCTTCATCGGATATCACGCCCAGCAGTTCTTCATTGTTGATGATGGGCAGATGTGAAACCCGGTATTCATCCATCAGGCCGAGGGCTTCGAGCCCGGTGTCGGAGGTCTTCAGGGCAGGGATCTTGTCGGTGATGAGGTTCTTGGCTATCAAGGCAGGTTCACGTTCGGTATTATTGATGTAATTGTCTCAGGTAGAGTTGAATGGTATTCTCAAGGCCGTAATACAGGGCGTCGCAGATCAGGGCATGTCCGATGGAGACTTCCAGCAATCCTGCGACGTGCCGTGCGAAGAATGCCAGATTCTCGAGGTTCAGGTCGTGCCCCGCATTGAGGCCAAGGCCGTTCTTTTCTGCCACCAGGGCAGCCTGTACGAAAGGCCTGACGGCCAGTTCCGGGTTGGCGGGAAACTGCTTCGCATAGCTTTCTGTATACAGTTCCACCCGGTCTGTACCTGTTTGCGCAGCCTTTTCTATCATCAGCGGGTCGGTTTCAATGAAGACGGAAGTGCGGATCTGATGCCGCCTGAATTCGGCGATGACTTCCCTCAGAAAACCGGCATGCTTCACAGTATTCCATCCCGCATTGGAAGTCAGCACCCCTGGCGGATCAGGGACTAGCGTAACCTGGTCCGGTTTCACTTTGATCACCAGGTCCACAAAGGTTTCGGAGGGATAACCCTCAATATTGAACTCAGTGCTGATGAATGGTTTAAGATCGATGACATCCCGGTAGCGGATATGTCTTTCGTCGGGCCTGGGATGAACGGTGATTCCCCGGGCTCCGTAGCGCTGACAATCCCTTGCCACCTGAAGCACATCCGGCAGATTCCCTCCCCTGGCATTGCGCAGGGTGGCGATCTTGTTGATATTAACACTCAGCCGTGTCATCCGGTTTTTTTGCAAAGGTAGGAAACCTGACAGATTTCGGGCCTTGCTTCAAGCATTCCGAATTCTAAACTTATTAAACCTTAGTCTTTTAGCTGAATTTCAGCCTTTTCACTTCAATTTGTTACCTTCATTTTTCTCACTTCTTTCAAATACTCAACGTCTAAACCAATAAACACCTATAGTGTAAACCAGAATTAATTGAACCACATAGGACACATAGGGTAATTACCTATGTGATCTATGTGCCTATGTGTTGAAAATAAAGAGAATAAGCACGGTAAGCATGACGGCTAAACTTCTAAACCAATAAACTCCTAAACCGGCCTCCAGCCGGGAAACTGATCCCAGTACGAAGCAATGCTTCTCCACGCCCGGCCCTTATTACCACGGAGTTACACGGAGTTATGCACGGAGTAGCCAAAAATGATTACTTTTCACGACCCATGGTTCATGAAACTTTAGACCCCAGATCATAAACTACTAAACCGGCTTCAGTCAAGCAGCTGACCTCATTAAACTTTAGACCTTGGACCTTAAACTATTAACTCAACTTCTAAACCAATAAACACCTATAGTGTAAACCAGAATTAATTGAACCACATAGGACACATAGGGTAATTACCTATGTGATCTATGTGCCTATGTGTTGAAAATAAAGAGAATAAGCACGGTCAGCATGACGACTAAACTTCTAAACCAATAAACTCCTAAACCGGTCTCCATCCGGGAAATGCTTCCGGTACGAAACAATGCTTCTCCACGCCCGGCCCTTATTACCACGGAGTTACACGGAGTTATGCACGGAGTAGCCAAAAATGATTACTTTTCACGACCCATGGTTCATTAAACTTTAGACCCCAGATCATAAACTCCTAAACCGGCTTCAGTCAAGCAGCTGACCTCATTAAACTTTAGAACTTGGACCTTAAACTATTAACTCAACTTCTAAACCAATAAACACTTATACTGTAAACTTGAATTAATTGAACCACATAGGACACATAGGGTAATTACCTATGTGATCTATGTGCCTATATGTTGAAAATAAAGAGAATGAACACAGTCAGCATGACGGCTAAACTTCTAAACCAATAAACTCCTAAACCGGCCTCCAGCCGGGAAATGCTTCCGGTACGAAACGATGACATTTCAGCCTTTTCACTTCAATTTTTTACCTTCATTTATCTCCCTTCAGTCAAGCAACATCAGATTGTACTTGATTTTAATTGTTTTATCGTGTATATTTGAAGAAAAAACACATTTGCCGCAATTTAATTTACCTGGGATTCGGCATAGATACAAACTGTGGAGGCAAGTCCTGGGCTGAGCGCAGGGCGTCGGCAACGAAAACTTATCCGCAGTCCGAAAACAACATCAGTATTCACCCTATAACACAGGAGGTCAGATGCGACACAAAAACCAAATCGACGCAGACAGAAGGATGAAATCAAGCTGTGCCGCACTGGCGGCGTGGCTGGTTTTCATCCTTCCGCTTTTACCCGTCGCGGCGCAGGAAAGCCTGAATGCCACGGGAGGGGATGCCGCCGGCAGCGGAGGCACAGCGGCGTATTCCGCCGGACAGCTTGTTTATCATACCTTCCAGGGAGCAACTGCTTCAGCGGCAGAGGGCGTGCAACAGCCCTGGGAGATATCGGTGGTCACAGCACTGGAAGGAAGCGCGGGAATAAAACTTTCAGTTTCGGCTTATCCGAATCCCGCTGATGATCACCTTACGCTTGAGGTACATGACTTCGATCTGTCAGGTTTACATTTCCGCCTGCTGGAAATGAGCGGAAAACTCGTCAGTAGCGGAATGATAAGCGAAAACAAAACAAACATTGCCACAGGCTTGCTTGCCGGGGCAGCGTATTTCCTGAAGGTCATGCGGGGAAGTACGCAAGTGAAAACATTTGTCATTGTAAAAAAATAGCCGCCTTTCTGATGGAATGATATCGCCTTTGAAAAGGCAGGAGATATCATGATCATCCGTGGCAGGAACCGGCATGAATTCCGGGATCCATATTATAAATAAATGATTACTAACCAATAACAACATAATAGAATGAAGAAGGCAATCATTACCCTGGCAAATCTGCTGATCGTCACAGCCGTCTGGGCTCAGTCCGCACAGCAGTACATCAGCTATCAGGCCGTAATCCGCAATGCAGGCAATGCCCTTGTGACCAATCAGGGCATCGGCATGCAGCTGAGCATCCTGCAGGGTGCTCCGGGCGGAACGGCGGTTTATGTCGAACGCCATTTTCCGAACACCAATGCCAACGGGCTGGTGAGTGTGGAGATCGGAAGCGGAATCATGGTCAGCGGCAATTATGCCGGCATTGACTGGGCTGGCGGTCCCTATTTCCTGAAGACCGAAACCGACCCCAACGGAGGGGCAAACTACAGCATCACGGGCACCAGCCAGTTGCTGAGCGTTCCCTATGCTTTGTATGCCATTACTGCCGATTCCCTTGCCGGCGGTGTCATCGAAACGGATCCGCTCTGGCTGGCCAGTCCATCATCCGGCATCAGCGGCACCGACCTGGCAAACTGGAACACCGCCTTCGGCTGGGGCAACCATGCCGCGGCAGGATATGCGCCTGCAGTGCACACGCATGCCGCAGCCGACGTTAGCAGCGGGATTTTAGACATTGCCCGAATACCCACCGGTACCACCAGTGCCACGGTATCCCTGGGCAACCACACCCATTCCCAATACCTCAGCACCGAAGCTGACCCCACATGGAATGGCAATGCTAATGCAACTGCACCCATTTGGAGACAGGGCGATGTGGGGATTGGCATCCTCGGCCCCCCGGACGCTATGCTTCATGCTGTTGGCAATGGAATAGGAGGTGGCAATGTGCTGTTTGTGGGAGAGTATTTATCATCCAATCCAGGCAACCCGCCTGCCACGGGAGCCGGCACCCGCATGATGTGGTATCCGAATAAGGGGGCTTTCAGGGTCGGATATGTTAATGGTACACATTGGAATAAAGACAGCATTGGTCTTTGCTCGGTAGCGATGGGCTATAATACAAAGGCCAGGGCAGGCTATTCCACTGCTATGGGAAATGGAACTAAAGCTTCGGGAAATTCGTCTACTGCACTGGGAGAAGGTACAACAGCTTCGGGATACGGGGCCACTGCAATGGGAATTAATTCATACGCAATTGGCAACGTGTCCACCGCAATGGGGTATGGGACAGCTGCTGAGGAGATGTACTCCACCGCGATGGGAAGTTACACAACTGCTTCTGCATACACTTCCACGGCATTAGGAGGTGGTACGGTTGCTTCGGGAGATTATTCCACTACAATGGGATATCATACGACCGCTTCGGGATACTACTCCGCAGCATTCGGGTATTACACTACTGCTTCGGGACACTGTTCAAAAGCAATGGGGTCATATACCGTTGCTCCTTCATATGTTGAAGTGGTGATAGGAAGACATAATATGGCTTATACTCCGGGTTCATCAACCGGATGGAACAGTAGTGACCGCCTGTTTGTGATCGGCAACGGAACATCCTCAACTGCACAAAGCAATGCCATGACGGTACTGAAAAACGGAAGGGTCGGGCTTCAGACCGTCACCACGCCGACCTTTGCCCTGGAGCTTCCCAACAGCAGCACCGATGGCGTGGGCAAGGGCAGAGCCAATGCATGGACCACCTATTCGGATGCACGGGTTAAATCCGGTATGCAACCCATTGCCTACGGACTGAAGGAGATCATGCGCTTAAAGCCCGTCCGCTATTTCCACCATGATTCCAGGACGGAAGCCGGCGTGCTTCAAATCCTGGAAAGCGGAGCTCCCGGTGTGGGTTTTGCAGCCCAGGAGGTATACCCGATCATACCTGAAATCGTGTCTGTTCCGGAAGATGAAAATTCAGCACTGTGGGGCCTGAGCTACGACAAGCTGACCCCCGTGCTGGTCAAAGCCATACAGGAACAGCAGGAGATCATAGACGCTCAGCGTACGGACATCGATCAGTTACGGTCCGAACTTGAAGCATTAAAACATATATTTGAGCAGCAAGTGCAAAGCGCAGCCCGTTAAACGAATAGGAATAAGCGAAACTTCAATTTTTTACCTTCATTTTTCTCACTTCTTTCAAATACTCAACGTCTAAACCAGTAAACACCTATACTGTAAACCAGAATTAATTGAACCACATAGGACACATAGGATAATTACCTATGTGATCTATGTGCCTATGTGTTGAAAATAAAGAGAATGAACACGGTCAGCATGACGGCTAAACTTCTAAACCAATAAACTACTAAACCGGCTTCCAGCCGGGAAAGTTTCCGGTACGAAACAATGCTTCTCCACGCCGGCCTTTTAAACCACGGAGTTACACGGAGTTATGCACGGAGTGAATTTTTAAAGTTGGAGGGAAGAAAATTGAAGTGAGAAGTGAAGTAGAAAGAATTGAATTTCAGTCTTTTAACTCCACTTCAATTTTTTACCTTCATTTTTCTCACTTCTTTCAAATACTCAACGTCTAAACCAGTAAACACCTATACTGTAAACTTGAATTAATTGAACCACATAGGACACATAGGATAATTACCTATGTGATCTATGTGCCTATGTGTTGAAAATAAAGAGAATGAACACGGTCAGCATGACGGCTAAACTTCTAAACCAATAAACTCCTAAACCGGCCTCCAGCTTGTGAAAAAAGGCATTATCTTCGTAGCAGCATGGAACTTTTTTTCAGAGAATACGGGCAGGGACAGGATTTCATCATCCTGCACGGGCTTTTCGGCCTGAGCGACAACTGGGTCACCATTGCCCGGAGGATAGGGGAGCAGTTCCGTGTGTTTGTCCCCGATATGCGCAACCATGGTCAGTCACCCCATCATCCCGTACACTCATACCCGGCCATGGTGGCTGATATTGAAGCATTCATCACTTCCCGCGTTATCCGGCAGCCTGTGGTCATGGGTCATTCCATGGGCGGCAAGGTGGCCATGCAACTGGCGCTTTCCAATCCGGAGCTGATTTCAAGGCTGATCGTACTGGATATCAGTTACCGCGAATACAATTTGCGACAACAGCACCTTCACATGCTTGAGGCCATGACATCCCTTGATCTGACGGCGGTAAAAAACCGGCGTGAGGCGGAGGAACATGTGGCGGCACGCATACATGAACGGAGGTTGCAGCAGTTCGTCTTGAAGAACCTGTTCCGCAACGGCCAGGTCTTCTCCTGGCGGCCAAACCTGACTGCGTTGGAGGCAAACCTTGATCTGATGGCTGCCGGTATCGGGCTCCAGGATACATATCCCGCGCCGTCATTGTTCATCAGGGGTTCAGATTCAGATTACCTGCCGGATGAAGATATTCCTGTTATTCGGAAATCATTCCCTGCAGCACAATTTCAAACCATATCCGGTGCCGGGCACTGGCTGCACGCCGATGCACCCCTTGCCCTCTGCCGCCATATCAGGGAATTTACCGGTAAGGAATGTGAATTTGAGGGTTGAGCCTGCAATTACCTGAGATCGGAAATTTTTCTCAGCAGTTTCTTATCCATGATCTGCACTTCCCGGCCACCTGGTGCAATGATTTTCCTGCCAATCACCCGGAAACGGAAGTTATGCAAACAGAATCAGATTATACTTGATTTTTATTAATTTAAGGTGTATATTTGAAGAAAAACACTTTCGCCGCTTCATCATTTCATTGGGATACGATCTGTGCTCATACTTGGCAGGTTTGCGAATGCAAAGCTGCTGAGAAGGTTTAATGCCGTATACCTCTGGAACGAAAATTTTTCGCAAACCCATTGCGTGTCGGTATTAAAGAGGATTAACCGTTTACAACATGATTAGAGACGAAGAAAGCAATCATCCTCCTGGCAAATTTTCTGGTCATCACAGCGGTTCTGGCTCAGTCCACCCGGCAGAACATCAGCTGTCAGGCAGTTCAAGCTTAACCTTCAGGGAAGTGAACAGCAATACCAAGGGGGGTACCCGGGGCATTCAAAGATTCATCGATAGCTATTTGGCTTAGCATTCTGTGGTTAATAATCAATAAATTAAACACTATGAAAAAGAAAATAATCTTCATATTCGTATGGTTGCTAATGCAACAATACCTTTTCGCACAGGGATTTGATCCGGCATGGGCAAATCGTTTTCAAACGGTACTCGACAGTGTTGTCGCTCTGCATCCATCACTCGGGGTATCCGTTGCAGTTTATGTTCCTTCAGAAGGAATATGGGAAGGTGCAAGCGGGGTAACCTCTTCCGGTGTGCCGATGACCACAGAAATGCGGTTAAACATTGGCAGCAATACAAAGACCTTTACAAGTGCCCTTATGTTGAAATTGCAGGAGATGGGCATACTTTCGCTGGAAGATCATTTGTACCAGTGGTTGCCTTCCTTTTCCAAGGTTGATTCGACCGTGACCCTGCGTCAGCTTCTTTCGCACCAGAGTGGTATCTACGATCACGCGATGAATAATAACTTCTGGAGTGCAATCTGGGCTGATACTTCACATTTCTGGACGCCCCAGGAAGTGCTGGCTTACCTTCATAACCCAACCTTTCCGGCAGGTGGAGGTATGAGTTATTCCAATGCCAACTATTTACTCGCCGGTATGGTCATCGAGGCAGTTACCGGAAATACATTAGTCCAGGCACTGCATCAGTTTATTTTTGATCCCCTTGACATGGACAGCACATTTGTCGGCGCCTTCGAATCTCCCAATGGTCCCGTTGCACCCTGGTGCAGTGGTACATGGATTAATAATTACCCGATCACATCATTGTTCAGCACTGGTGCAGCCACAGGATCCATATTTTCAACTCCCCGGGAAATGTGCCAATGGTATCGTGCATTGTTTAACGCAGAAATTATATCCGATTCTTCACTGCTGCAGATGCTGGATTTTGAATCTTCTTCATTTTATGGACTTGGAGTGGTATGCGGTTGGGGAGAATCTGAATATTACCCGTGGTATTTACATGGTGGCAATTTGTTTAGTTATAATTCTCAAATTATCTATGATTTAAAAACACAATCTGTCTTCTGTATCCTGGCAAATGACCTGTCTGAAGAAAATTGTGTTGCTCCGATTTACCCGATGATGAAGGTATTGTATGACGGATATCCCAAAAAGCAAAGGGATGCAGGAATTACAGAAATAATCTGTCCCGGCATCCATATTTGCGACACAACTTTAGCGCCAATTGTTGTCCTGAAGAATTTTGGCCTCGATCCGTTGACTTCTGTAATTATTCATTGTTTCATTGATTCAGGAGATACAGTTCAGTATACCTGGACCGGTTTCTTGACTTCCGGCAGCACAGAAGATGTTACGCTTGATTCAATTTCACCAGAGGCCGGATATCATTTGTTACACTGTTACACTTCATTACCTAACGGAGGATCAGAGGAATATACAATCAATGACACGATCACTAAAAATTTCATGGTGCATGGATTATCTTCGCTTGCAGTTCCCTGGGAGGAGAATTTTGAACAGACCGGATTTCCGCCTTCCGGATGGATTGAAGATCCCCTGGTATCGACACAATGGGGAATTTCAAGCCTTGTTTCATATGATGGATCTGCTTGCCTGGTAAAAGGTAACTATCTTGATTGTTATCATATAGGGATTGAATATGATCTTGATTTACCCAGGATGGATCTTTCAAGTATCAGCGACCCCAGACTCTCCTTCTGGTATGCTTACGCCCGTACGCTGGGCTGTAATGTTTTCGATTCCTTGAGGATAATGATTTCACAGGATAGTGCTGCCACCTGGCAAACCTTATTTTATAAAGGAGGATTGTTGCTTCAAACAGCATTTCCGGTTCAACGTGCATTTGTGCCCTCTCCCAGCCATTGGAAACAGGAATTCATCTCGCTCTCCGGATATTATGGGAATGTAATCATCAGGTTCCGGTTAATTTCCGGTTTTAATAATAATCTATATATTGACAATGTTAAAGTCGATTACGGCGAGGGAACGGATGAATATGGTCCTGAAGTCCGCACTATCACTGTTTATCCCAATCCGTTTTCCTCATCTGCCACATTTTGCTATTCGCTCGATGAATCTGCATGGGTCTCCCTGAAAATTTACAACTGCATTGGCCAGCAGTTAGCTGTGCCGGTAAATGAATTCCAGATAGAAGGCATTCATTCTGTGAAATGGAATCCCGCCGGCCTTTCGTCCGGGATTTACTATTACCGGATTTCGACTCCGGCGAAAGGGTATACCGGTAAAATGGTTTTACTTGAATAGCAATCCTCAACCCTCCCCATTCAGCGAAGAAATGGGAATACCCGGGATTAATCATGTAGTTGTATGATAAACAGAATGAGTAAAATGGTCAGCCGCTGACATGCAAATCCTGGAAAGCGCCGGGCACTGGCTGCAGGCCAATGCACCCCTTGCCCTCTGCCGCCAGATCAGGGATTTTCCCGGTAAGGAATGTGAATTTGAGGGTTGAACCTGCAGTTAACCGAGATCGGAAATTTTTCTCAGCAGTTTCTTATCCATGATCTGGACATCCCGCCCTTCAATTTCAATGATATGTTCTTTCCTGAATTCCGTCAGCAGCCGCACGGTGGTTTCTTCCGAAATCGCAGACATCTCCCCGAGCTCTTTCCTGGTCACCGGCATACGGTAGCGGTCGCTTGAATAAAAATCGGCCAGGTACAAAAGGCTTTCAGCCACCCTTCCCCTGGTGTTTTTCTGGTTCAGCGAGATCAGCTTGTTCATGATCAGGGCCACGGACTTGCCGAAAGCCTCATTCAGGCTGAGCAGCAGTGCATGGTTCTCAAGGTAAAGCTGCCTGAGAAAATCCAGTTCGATCATGCAAACCCTGGAATCTTCCAGTGCCGTAACCGAATATGAGTAAACCGGTGCCTGGAAAAAGGACAGAAGTCCGATATAGGCCGGGGGCTTCATCAGGTACAGGATGATGTTGTGATCGTTGATGCCTTCAATATAGAGCTTTGCGATGCCTTCCACCAGATAGATGGCATGGCTCACACCGCAGCTCTGACGGCAGATCCTTTCATGTTTCCGGAAGCTTGCGTGAAACGACATCGGACTGTCGGGAAAGGTGTTACAAGTGGTAAGTGTCCGGTGAACATCACATTTGACCGGACAATCAGTACATTGTATGTGGCGTCTGAGTTTCATGAAAAATTTTCACAAATATATTGATAAAATAGGTTGATCAGGGTCAATGACATCATGCAAGTTTTTTAACAAGCCTGATGAAGGATATTGGGCTATTTTTAGCGATTCTTTTTCTCAGGTGAATAAATAAATAGCATATGGAATCAAACACAGACTACAATTTCAACCTGTTTCGTCCGCTGACCAAATACGGGCGGAAGAACAGGAATATGATCATTACCCTGCTGTGTATCTGGGTGGTGGCTGTATTCGGATTTCAGATCCTGCTGCGGGTGATGCAGAAACCGGTGGCGGAGCCGACATTGGAGCGGTTTCAGGAAGCATGGGCACGTCAGGGCGATCCCGATCCTGCGGTGAACAGGCAATTGGTGCAAAGCCTGCTTCTTGTTGCCGGGAAAAACGTGTTAAAGCCGGCTGACAGGAATTTGCTCAACCAGGCGATCACGTTTTATTTTTACGGAATGACGGATGACAGCAGCCGCACGCTGATGATGCAATCGTTGGAGGAGATGAAGGAACTGAAAACCTCGCTGGGTAACTCGAAAGATGAAGCCTATTTACAGATAAAGGATAACATTCTGGCCATACAGCAGCAAATGATCAACGAAAGCAGCAGGATATCGGGATTGTCGCCCGGCAGTCTTGAGTCACAAATCCTTATCAGCAGCCTGCAGCCGGAATTGCCTGCCATTTCGCCTGACGGACAGGCCCTGGCTGCCGTGATGAAACATTATCTCACGCACAATCAGTCAGTGCTGACGGATAAAAAGTTTCTGGGCTTTCCTTTTCACTATTTCTATACTGCCGTCTTTTTACTGGTCTTATTTGTCGGACTCTGCCTTGCCTACAATATTCTACTTGGCCGCCGGCAACGCCTTGAAGGAATCGAAGAATAACCATTAAAAAATGAAAACCATGAAGAAAACAAGCATACTCACCCTTGCTGCCGTCCTTCTTCCCTGTTTACTTCAGGCCGGTAGTCTGACTCAGCTGGAGGGCAGTTTTAAAACAGGGCCCGCCATTATCCTGATCGCGACCCTGGTTTCTTTTGTTCTTGTGGGCATTTTTTTCCGGGCCAAAGATCCTGCCGATTATTATGCGGCCGGCCGTAAAATATCCCGGGTTGGCTCTGGTATGGCTATCGCCTCAAACTGGATGAGTGCCGCATCCGTGCTGGGGATGGCCGGCATGATGTACGGATTCGGATATAATGGCCTGGCCTATGTGGTCGGCTGGACGGGAGGTTATGTGCTGCTGCTGATCCTGATGGCCGGACAGATCAGGAAGTACGGGAAGTTTACGGCCCCCGATTTTATCGGCGACCGCTTTTATTCCAGAGACCTTCGCATCCTCAGCGCCATTTTCACCATCCTGATTTCGTTTGCATACTGTGTCGGACAATTCGGAGGTATTGGTCTGATGTTCAAATGGATATTGGGGATTAACTATACCTGGTCGGTGATCATCGGGTCCTCTGTTGTTCTTATTTACACCCTGATATCAGGAATGATCGGGGCCACCAAAAACATGCAGATCCAGTATGTCATCATCGTCGTTTCTTTCCTGATCCCCACCTTTGTCCTGACATATAAATTCGATTACTTCTGGTTGCTTCCGCAGATCGGTTACGGCGCTGTGGTCACCGATATTATCCATGGTATCCCTGCACCAAACATCGCAGATGGGGTCAGGCTGGTGAATGCTTATGGACAGGACTTTTCCATAGTACCGAGTCCCGAGTTCGCCATGCCCTGGGATCCCAGTTCCGGAACCACTTTCTTCCAGTGGGTGGCCATTTGTTTTTCCCTGATGGTGGGCACCGCAGGTCTTCCCCATGTGATCCAGCGTTTTTATGTGGTACCCAAGGTGAGCGATGCCCGCTGGTCGGTCGTCTGGGGTTTGTTTTTCATTTGTCTGGTGTATTGGACAGCGCCTGTTTACAGTGCTTTCGGAAAGCTGCTGTCATCCCATCCCGATGTCGGTACCCTGGCAAAGGATGCGATCGTTGTATATACAGCACAGTTGGGCGATGTGAACTTTCTGATTGTCGGCTTGCTTGCCGCAGGTGCCGTAGCCGCTGCTTTCTCGACGGTCTCAGGATTGCTTGTGGCGGGAGCTTCTGCATTTTCTCATGACCTCTACGTGAAAGTGATCAGGCCTGGCAGCAGTCCGAAAACCCAGTTGCAGATTGCAAGGCTGGGAACGATTTTCATGGCATTGATGGTCACTATTGTTGCGCTGATGAAACTCGGACTGATCGCCCAGCTTGTCTCCGTCGCCTTTTCCATGGCTGCCTGTACGATTTTCCCCCTCTTCCTGCTGGGTATCTGGTGGAGCGGTTCTAACCGTGCCGGTGCCAAGGCCGGTTTGTTTGCCGGAATCCTGGTGACGGCCGTCGCGCTCACCTATTTCATCGTCGGTCTCAGCGGAAACCGCCTCCCAGGTCAGGAGTTCATCTCCTACTGGCTCAATGTCTGGTACTTCGCATGGCTTGGCGCTCCCCTGGCTGTCATCACCAACATCATTGTTTCTAAACTGACCAAACCTACCCCCACGGAGATAAAGAAATTCCTGGTGGAGCAGGTCCATAGCTGATGTGCCTGTGAAACTGGGGAAAGATACAGCCCGTGTGTTGCTGATCTGCGGTCTTGTTTCCTTTCTGGCCTTCCTGGTCGCCTTCTTTTACTACCGTCACAAGAACCGTTCGGCAGATCCAAGGGTCAGGGAAGCCGTCAGATGGCTTGACAGGAGCGATGAACTCATTTCCTCGGGAAAGACCATGGAGGCCATGCGCATCCTCGATTCTGCAAGCCACATATTCAATGCCCTGCCTGCCTATGATGGATCCTATGAACATGGAATCATCCATAACAACCGTTGCTCGGCGCTGTTAATGACGGCCCTTTACGACAGTTCCCTCCTTGCCGTCGAGAAGGAACGCCTGTTGAGGCTCGCCCGTGCATATGCCGATACCAGCCTCCATATCTATGACCGGTGGATGGAAACATGGGAAGGACTGGGTAAGGCTGAAATCTTGCAACGGCTCAGTCCTGGATTTGAAGACCTGAAAGGGGATTACTCGTCCCGAAGGCTTGATGCAATGCTGCAAAACCGCACTGATCAGATCGAAATGGCAAAGATGGAAACACCCCGCAGAATGTCTGTGGCTTATACCAACCTGGGTACGATCTGCCGGCACAGCGAAGAGCCTGATTCTGCCCTTTACTTTTTTCAGAAAGCCCTCGAATTGTGGAAACACAACAGAACCGCAGCCAGTAACCTGGAAGTGCTGAAAGGTGGCAAACCCGTCAAACCGGGTGTGATCGAATCCCTCTTTCCCCCTGATAAATATAAAACCGAATGAGGAGTTTGATAATTTTGTTGTGGAATTCAGGAACCTAAATGCAATAATATATTTTAATCAATTGTAATACAAAATTTTACATTATGAAACGCTTATTTTTAACAGGCTTGATGATGTTGGCAGCATTTTCCGTGGTGACTGCCCAGCAGAGCGAAAATACCCCGAAGGTGAAGCTGTCCGGTTTTGTGAAAACAGATGTGATCTACGACAGCCGGCAGGTAAGTGCTGCCAACGGCATCAGGGAAGGGCATTTTTATCTTTTCCCCGACAGCGCCCTTTATGATGCGGACTCCAATGATGTGAACGACAACCCGGCTTTTCACATCCTGAACATTCAGACGAGGTTACGGGCTGATATTTCCGGGCCGGATGTGCTGGGAGCCAAATCCACGGCTGCCATAGAGGGTGAGTTTTTTGGAACGAGCGAAAGCGATCTGAACGGGTTCAGACTCAGGCATGCATTCATTCAGCTTGCCTGGCCCAAATGGGTGTTGATGGCCGGGCAAAACTGGCATCCCATGTTCCCTGCCGAAAGTTTCCCCGGCACCCTGAGTTTCAATACCGGAGCCCCTTTCACTCCCTTCAGCCGCAATCCCCAGCTCAGGCTGACCCGTATCATGGGAAACACCAACGTCATTATTTCTGCGTATTCCCAGCGTGATTTCACCAGTACAGGTCCCGACGGAGGTAGTAATAAGTATTTGAGAAACAGCGGAATACCTGGTCTCGATCTGCAAATTAAACAGGGACTTGGCAGCAATGCTTTCATTGCGGCCGGTGCAGATTACAAGACACTCAGGCCTGCATTAAAAACACCTGCCAATTTTGCAACAAGTGAAACCATAGCCGCTTATGCAGCATATCTCAAATTCAAGGTTAAATCCAAAGCGGTGACAGTTTCCATGATAGGTGTATATGCTCAGAATGCCACGGATTTAGTCATGCTTGGCGGGTATGCGGTAAAGGAAGTGACGGACTCGGCCAGAAAGACCTGTACATACACCAACCTGAATACCTTATCGGCATTTGTGGATATCGCTACCAACGGTACTGTGTTCAGGGGCGGGTTGTTTGCGGGTTACAGCAGGAACCTGGGAGCTGACGACAACATCGGGGGTGCGGTCTATGCAAGGGGAGCCAATATCGACCATCTGATGAGGCTGTCGCCGCGTTTTACCTTGCAGAACCAGCACCTGACCCTTGGAGCCGAGCTTGAAATGACAACGGCAGCTTATGGCACTGCCAAAGCAAATGGTAGCGTTGAAAACACCAAAGACATCACGAACTACAGATTGCTGCTGTCGGCGATATACAAGTTTTAGAGGGTTCTGGCCTGAAAAGCCAGCTCAGCCTGTTGCTGCAGGCTTTCAATTCCGTTCATTGCCTGTTCCATGTCCAGCTTTGCATAAGGGCTCAGCATTTTCATATCGGGTAGATTGTCGGGCACTTGTCCTTCCCTCAATTGGCGGGCCTGATGTTGCAGGCGGGTGAAGGAAAGAAATTCCCATGCCTGCAGCAGGGTTTCTGTCATGTTGCGGTTGAAAACGCCGGACTTGAACAGTGCTATAATCCTGTCCGTAGTTCCTGATGATCGCACGTTATTGGCGAGTGCATACAGCCTTACAATGCCTGTGAGGGGCATCAGCAGGGTTTTCAGGTTGGTGGGGCCTTCCGGATTATAATGTTTGTCGGGTGCATAAGGCATCCAGGTGGCAGTCATCAGCCGGCAAAAGATGTCGTTGGTTCTTATTCCTTCGAAGATGTGCCTTTGTAATTCGTCAACAAGGCTTGCTTCTCCGTAAAGCAGCGACAGATCGTAAAAGATGCTGATTTCCAGCAGTTCTTCCGGCCCCGGGTTTTTAGCCCACCTTGTAAAATGGTTTTTCCATCTGTCCAGTGGCTGGCACCATTTTTCATTTCCGGCCATGATTCCTCCTTTACAGAGCGAAAAGCCGACCTGGTCGAGTTGTTGGTTCAGCATGCCGCCAAGGCGGAGGAAATAGCGGCGGGCTTCTTCGCTGAGGTTCTTTTCATCCCTGCCGGTGATAAGGGCATTGTCCTGGTCGGTCAGCAGGCTTTGTTCTCTTCTTCCGGCGCTGCCGAGCTGGATAAAGGCGAAAGGCAGCGGGGCAGGACCGCATGTTTCCAGGCAAAGGGCGATGACCCGTCTGGTGATATGATCCGACATCATCGAATACCATGCTGTAAGCAGCCGGATATCCTGCCGGCTTTCAAGAAGTTGGATCATCAGCTTCCGTACGGAGTCGAACAGGGATTTCAGTTCATGGATTGTCCCTGCCTGCCGGATGTTGTTGACAAAGAGGACTGGCCAGGCTTCCATGGCCTGGAGGATGTTGGTTCGGGTGAGCATTCCGGTCGTTTTTCCGTCTGCATCGCTAACGAGCAGGCATTCCGTGGCGCTTTCGTTCAGAAGCGGGATGGCATCGGCCAGGGACAGCCTGTCGCTGATCACGGCAGGCGGTGAAACCATCAGTCGAAAAGCGGGCAGGCCCGGGTCGGCTCCGCCGGCAAGCAGGTACGCCGCTTCCCTGACTTTCAGGATACCCAGTGGCAGATCTTCCGGTGTTTTAACGAGGATGTATGCGGGATGGTGCTTTCCTGCATTGGCAAGTGCGGCAGAGATGCTGTCGTACATGCTGCAGTGGCTTACAGGAGCGGATACCTGTCCGGCTGCCATTCCCTCCAGGAAGGGGAGTCCGTCTGCCGTCATGCCGGCATCCAGAAACACAGGGTCGTTGGTAGAGCTGCCCAATGATTCGATACAGCCTTCGCACCAGGTATTCCCGGCCAGATCTTCGGCAACAATCACACTGACGATAGCGTAAATCTCACGTTTGTCTTTTCTCTTTACCCTGATCACCCTGGAGCGCACTTGTTTTTTCTCTGAAAGTTCCCTCAGGAAAGCTATTCTCTCGGAGGGATCGGCATAAAAAGATTCGATGGAAAATGACATCAGTTCTTCGGGGTCTCGGAATCCAAGGATGTTCAGGGTGGGAAGGGTAGCGGAGATAAAACGGTTTCTCCGGGCGAAGGTTGTTTTAAAAAAGCCGCAACCTACGGCATCAAAAAGGCTGTTGACAGCAGGTTCGGCTTTTGGACCGGCATCCACGGGCCTTGCCACAAGCATCACGGCCGGCTGATCGTCCAAAAGGATGGCAGAAAGATCGGCATGGATGCGGATCAGGCTGTTGTCTTCCTTTATCAGTTCACATTCTGCAGACTGGCTGGCCGACAATTCTTCATACAGCGTTGCCGGCCGGGTGTCAGTAGAAATGGGGGCAAAAAGCAGCACCTCTGCCAGGTGTTTGTTCCGCAGTTCGTCTTCCCGGTACCCCAGCCAGGCGAGCAGGGTCCGGTTCACATGCAGGCCTCCCTCCGACCAGATCAGTACGCCTTCGGATGCAGCTTCGGCAAGGGCGCGGTAGCGTTCCCTGGACTCCCTGAGATCCTGTTCGGCTTCCCTTCGTCTGAGCTCGATCTTGTGACTCTGTCTGGCCATGAAAACAAGCAATACGACCATGATCAGACCGATGGCGCCCGAAATAAGCATGGCCTGTGCTTCCATACGGCGGATACTCTGCCTGACATCCTCTACATAGATGCCGGTACCGATCACCCATTGCCACGGCTTGAACAGGATGACGTGCGACAACTTGGGAACGATCCGGCTCGAATCATCTTTCCACTGCCACATATAATCCACATAACCGCCACCCGAAGCAGTGGCCTTTTCTGCGAACTCAACAAAAATTGCCTTGCCATGCGGATCACGGTACTGGCTCAGGTCTTTGGATTCCATCCCCGGCCGGTAGGGGTGCATGATCATGGACGGACCCAGGTCCGTGATCCAGAAATAATCCTTCAGGTCCTCTCCGTAACGAATTTCCCGTATGGCCTGGATCGCTTCCTGCCTTGCCTCCTCCCCGTTGAGCCTGCCTTCGCTTTGCAGTCTGTAGTAATGGTCGCATACCGACCATGCCGAGCGGGTCAGTTCCAGGATCATTTCCCGCTTTTTATCCATCATCGCCTTTTCAAAACCGGGAATCATATACCCGAATATCAGTCCGGCAAACAGACTGAAAGCCAGGATGGCCGGAAGGATCACCCTCAGGAAGAAGATTGTCCTGTTTTTTCTGGATTCATTGCTCATCCTTCTGTGGTTTGCTTGTATTGATGAATTGGAAACACATTGATCTGTGACAGGGTCGTGTCGAGGATTGCCATCCCGCCGACACCGGTTTCGCCTGTGACGGCCGGCAGCAGGCAAAGTACGGGGATATTTCCGGTGGGGTAGGTGTGAAAAGGCATGCGGTGAATGGCTCGCAAGAATTTTTTGGCTCCGTTGATCCTGAAAGGAAAGGCGAATCCGGCACCTGCCGTATGTGTATGACCCGTAACAACAAGGCTGACCGCATGTCTTACCATGAAATCACGCAGCGGCATCAGATCCTTGCGTTTTTTAATATACAGTGCCTTGGACCCGCTCAGATCCGGGTAAACATAATGACTTAACAAACAGCGGATTCCGCCTATGTCCGGAATGATGCCGTGAGGAAGATTCCGCAGGTATTCGACATCCGCGCCTGTCATGTCGCCGGGCAGCTCTCCTTCGTAGGACCAGTCCGGGATATTGTTGTCATTCAACTGAACGTCAATGGTCTGTGTGTCGGTCTGAAGTTCGTCCACCAGCCTTGCTTCACGCGATCCGCCACAGGCATACAGGTCATGGTTGCCGGCCACAACCCAGCGGCAGTAGCTCTGGATCAGATGCAGGCAACGGCTTGCGCTTCGTTCTTTGATATTCGCATAATATGCCGGATTGTAGCCAACGATGTCGCCCAGGCATGCGATCTCGTCGCAGTGATGCCTTTCGCACAGGCGCAGCGCCTGTTCAAGCTTCCTGAAGTCTTCGTGGATATCGGAAATCAGTCCTAACAGCATGATTGCTATTTGGAGACTAAAGGTACACCGAAAAGTGAGTAATCAGCCTGCCGGGGAAATTTTCCGTTCCGCTTTGGATGATATCCAGATGCTGAACTCAAAAAGACCGTAGAGGGGAATTCCAACCAGAATCTGGCTGAAGATATCGGGCGGGGTGATAATAGCCGACAGCACCAGGATGATCACCAGGGTGTATTTGCGGCTTTTTTTCAGAAAACGGGTGGATAAGATACCTGTTCTCGTCAGGAAGAAGGTAAAGACCGGCAGCTCGAAGATCAGCCCGGTGGCAAGGGTGCCCGACACGACGGTTGAGATGAAACTCGACAGGGCGATCTGGTTGTTGACGGCCTCGCTCACCTGGTATGAGCCGAAAAACTGTATGGTAAGAGGCACGATCACGTAATATCCGAAAAGCACTCCGAGCAGGAACAGGGCAGAAATGACCAGGACGGCTCCGCGGCTGTATTTTTTTTCAGTTTCCTTCAGGGCCGGAGCCAGGAAACGCCAGATTTCCCAGACAACATAAGGCGTGGCAAGCACCAGACCGGCGATAAAGGAGATCTTCATGTGGGTCATGAACTGCCCCGACATGCTGTAGTTGATGATCTTCAGCTTCACGGCTTCGAAGCACATCCCCGGCAGTCCCAGCATTTCCCCTATTTTGCAGAATACCCGGTTGGTAAAGAACTCCGGTTGGTTGGGTGCCAGGATGATACCGTCGAAGATCAGGTGACGGTTAAGAAAAGCGGCCACAGCCATGATCAGAATGGCCAGAGCCGAGCGGACCAGGTGCCACCGTAATTCTTCAAGGTGCTCCCAGAACGACATCTCCGCCTCCGGATTCCGCGCTTTGTGTTGTTTGTTGCTCGTTTTTTCGGTCATCACGCAGTGGCAAAGATATTTAAAAATGTGCTCATCCCTTCGCCTTGCGCAAAACGGCATGTTCAATGCGCTGTTTAACAGGTATTTATGCGGGGATGTCATCCCTCGGTACCTGCACCCTGAAATGGACCGAAGCCCCGGCGTCAGGCATGATTGATATATGCAGCATGCAGTCCCGGGAAAAGTTTACAACATTCATGCTATATTTATGCAGCCGTTCCGTCATGTGTACAGGTGTTTTAAGGTTATAGGTTAATTATCAGATTTTAAGTGTATAAATACTTATTTGGCCCGGTTCCTTCACGGCGGTTGGGAATGTCATTGGGCGTTGATCTTGTGCCCGCAAAGGTGTGTTCGCTGGATTGTGTCTATTGTGAGGTTGGTAAAACAAGCAAGCTCACATTGGATGGAATGGAATATATTCCTGTAGCAAAGATAAAGGCAGAACTCCTTCATTATTTCCAGCATCAACCGGACCCGGAGTATATTACCTTTTCCGGTTCCGGTGAGCCGACACTGAACAGCGGGATTGGAGAAATCATGCAGTTCATCAGGCAGATCAGGCCGGCTGTCCCGGTCGCCGTACTGACCAACGGTACTCTGCTTCTTGATAAAAACGTCCGGGATTCATTGAAAGGGGCCGATGTAGTACTTCCCTCCCTGGATGCCGCCACTGAGGACGTTTTCAGGCGGGTCAACCGTCCGGTCGGAAATTGCAGCATTGATCAGGTTATCCGGGGTTTGATAGATTTCAGGAAGGCCTTCACGGGAAAAATATGGCTGGAGGTATTTATTCTGCCTGGATATAATGATACCGAAAGCGAATGGTCTGCACTAAAAGAGGCAATATTGAAAATCAAGCCTGATGCAGTCCAGTTGAATACCCTCGACAGACCCGGGGCTATTCCCGGGCTGCGCGCCGCCACCAGGGAAGAACTCCAAAAAATCATTGACTTCTGGGACATGGACAGGGTGGAAATTATTGCTGCTTCACCCGAACGAAAAGACATACAGGCATACAGGAATGACCTGGAGACAGCCATCATGGAGACCCTCGCAAGAAGACCCTGTACCCTGCACGATCTGAGCAGGTTCCTGGGACTTCATATCAATGAGATCAATAAATATCTGGATGTCCTGGAAGCAGAGGAGAAGATAGAAGCAGTGCAACTGGAAAGAGGGATATTTTATCAGAGGAAAAACAAATAAGCTGCGTTCCGGTCAAGGGAAGGGATTTGCATCATGGATCGAACCGTCGTGGAACAGCAACAGCAATTTTATACTTTTGCTGATCATGCAGCCTGGGAGGCCGCATCAATTCAAATGTGAAAAAGATCCAACCTGATGATCATTGCAGAAACGCTTCAGTTTTTAAAAGAGCGGTTTTCAGACCGCTACGATGATCTTATTATTTCCGATGTCCGCATCGGGGTCCATCTGACGGCAGTCAGGCTGTCTGACGGCAGTCTGGGTGTTGCCGGCACGCTTGAAGATGAACAGCTTCACTGCCTGAAGAAGAACCGGGATTACGGGGAGTTCACTCCGACCCGGATCAGGGGGAGGAAGATCGCGGATTTGTTTGCATATGCAGGGAGGTCTTTCATAACCGAGACATTGAAGGTCGCGGTTTTGAATGCCATTTCATCAGGAATAATTGCAGAAGGCCATTACAACGTGATTGAGGACGCAGATCCCATTGACATGGTCGATCTGGATTCCGGGAAGACCATCACCCTGGTGGGGGCGTTTCAGTCGTATATACAGAAGATTGCTGAGTCCGGCAGCCGGCTTTTTGTGTTGGAGTTCAATGACCGGCATCTGAGCCGGGAGCACCGGCAGCATTTTGTTCCGGCTGAAGCTTATCAAACGGTACTGCCGGGTTCAGATGTGGTGATCATTACCGGTTCTGCCTTGGTAAACAATACGATAGACGGTTTGTTATCCGCCATTTCACCCGGTACGCAGGTGATTGTTACAGGTCCGTCAAGCAGCCTGGTCCCCGATGTTTTATTCCGTCACCGTGTCAGCATGGTGGGTGCGACCCGCATCCTTGATCCCGGAAAATTGTTTGAAGTAGTCGGCGAATCAGGTGCAGGCTATCATTTATACAGATATTGTGCTCAGAAGATCTGCATCGTCAATGAGGCCGGCACCGGGAATCAGTGAGCGGTGGATAAAGGCATCCGTCATAGGTACGATCTGGGCTGCTTCGGAGATTGTTCTTGGCAGCTTCTTTCATAACCTCAGGATACCTTTCAGTTCAAATATCTTAACCGGGATCGGGATCATTATCATGATTTCGGCAGCTTACAGATGGACTGAAAACGGTTTATTCTGGCGTGCCGGACTGATTTGTGCCGTAATGAAGACCATGTCGCCCAGCGCGGTCATCTTCGGACCGATGATCGCCATCTTCATGCAGGCTTTGTTGCTCGATATCAGTGTAAGAACCTTCAGGAGAGCGATTCCCGGCTTTATCATCGGCAGCATGCTTGCCACGAGCTGGAACCTGTTTCAGAAGATCATCAACTTCATTGTCTTCTACGGATTCAATATCGTAGATATCTATACTGATTTGCTGTTATATACCCAGAAGCAACTGAACATTCATTTCAACATTGTCTGGCTTCCTGTCCTGTTTTTATTGTTGGTTTATGGTCTCATGGGCTTTGTTTCCGCCCTTGTCGGGATCAGGGTCGGGAGGAAACTGCTGTCTCACCCGCCTGAAATGATTCAGTCGGGGCAATCCGCAATGCTACCCGGCAGCAAGCGTTTCGGGAAGCCTTTTAATTATTCGGTGTCCTGGCTTGTGGCCGACTTTTTGCTGATCACCGCTGTCCTGCTTTCAATTACACACACACCCGTGCTTGTTTGGAGTGTCGCAACCATCGTGCTTGTACTGGTCTGGATCAGCCGTTATAAAAGGGCTTTGCGGCAATTGTCCAGACCCCGTTTCTGGCTCTCTTTTGTGCTGATCACCATGCTGACTGCCTTTGTGCTGAACAAAATGCAGTCGCGCGACTATGTGCACGGATTACTGGTCGGCATGCAGATGAATTTCAGGGCAGTGGTGATCATTCTCGGATTTTCCGTTTTAGGCACTGAATTGTATAATCCGCGGATTCGAAACTTTTTCCTGAAAACACCCTTCAGGCAGTTGCCGCTGGCCCTTGAGCTGTCCTTTGAAAGCCTGCCTGTCATGATTGCTTCCATCCCTGAGTATAAGGTGCTGGTCAGGGATCCCGTTTCCGTTTTTTACCGGCTCATCTCACAGATAGAGTTTCGCCTGGCAGCATTGAAGCAAAGGCTTGCACGGAAAATCTTCATTGTCGCAGGGGGTGTCGGGACTGGCAAAACCAGGCTGCTGCTGCGACTTGTGGATAAACTCAGGGCGGAGAATATGCCGGTGTCAGGCATCCTGTCGCCGAGGTTGATGGAGAACGGGCTGACCACTGGTTACGACCTCATCGATATCAGTACTGGCAACAGGGAGCGGTTTTTGCGTATTTCGGATGATCCTGATCAGGAAAAGATCGGAAGGTACAGCATTTTACCAGGGGGACTCAGCCTGGGCATCAATGCCCTGAAAGGGGCTGAAGCGGAAAATTCCGGTATCGTGGTGATCGATGAAGTCGGGAAGATGGAAATGGAGAACAGGGGCTGGGCCGGGCAGTTGACCGCATTGCTGCATGCTGCCTCCCAAACCCTCATCCTTTCAGTCAGGGATGTCAATGTGGAAGCCGTGATCAGGCATTGGCATCTAAGAAACTATGTTGTATTCGAATTGCCTGAAACCGATTCTGAAATGATCATCGGCCGGATAGTCCATGAGGTGCAGACCGGGCAGGAGTGATTTCGGACAGCGGTATCATGCCGTCAGGCGAGATTGACGAAACCTGAAAATTCCAAAGATAAGCGAAGCCGTTCGGGGTATCATAAACCCTTCGTCCTGTTGTTTTTAACGTCGATAAGCCGGGCAAGGATGCTGATGGCGATTTCTGCCGGAGCGACCGCGTTGAATCTGATCCCTATTGGCATATCCACCCTGTCCAGTTCTTCCCTGGTCAGTATCTTTTCCTCAAGGAAGCGGTTCGTAAGCGATGCGATTTTTCTTTTGCTGCCGATCATACCGAGGTAAGCGACCTCTTTTTTTCCCACTGCCGCAAGGATGGCTTCGTCCGTATCATGATCCGGGGTGACGATCACGATGTAACTGTCTCTGTCGAAGGGAAGTTCAGCGGCCGCATCAAGGTAGGGTTTGCAGATCTTGCGGATATGGGGATTCTCTTCTTTTTCAAGTAGTTCTGATCTCCGGTCCATGAGCCATGTCTCGAAGCCCATGTCCGGGGCATATTTGGCCAGGCTTTTACCGATATGGCCTGCCCCGAAAATATACAGCCGCGATGGTTTCGACAAAGGTTCGATGTAAATGCTCATGGCACCGCCGCAGGCCATATCCAGGTCTTCCTGCAAGCGGTACTCCTTCAGGTGTGGTGTATGTGAACTGATCAGGCTGAGTGCATCAGCGATCACCTGCTGTTCTATACCACCGCCTCCTACGCTTCCAACGGTGCTGCCATCGCTGAACACAATCATTTTGGCTCCGGCCCTGCCTGGTGAAGACCCTCTGGTACCTGCTACAATACAGAGGGCCGAAGCGCGCGGGTCATTGATGACCTCTCCGATTCTTAACAGTATGTTGCTCATGGTCAATGG
Organism: Bacteroidota bacterium; assembly: GCA_022709385.1. GTDB lineage: Bacteria > Bacteroidota > Bacteroidia > Bacteroidales > CAIXZF01 > JAKLIX01. The sequence goes on from JAKLIX010000003.1 coordinate 220,157, forward strand.
TTTGTTGTTGTTTGCCGGCACTGGCCGGGTTTGGGAGAAAAAGACCCGGGTACGAAAGGCTTAACTCATTTACTGTTTGCAGGATCGTTAAAAAATGCTATCTTTACCCATGCTGCCGGTTTCCGGGCCGGGGATACACATTGATGATCCAAAAATAGACAAAACGGGATTGCCGGTTGTAACCCTTCATCCAAATGGTATGAAAAGATTAATTAAGACATTGATTATAAGCGTGATATGCCTGCTATGCCTGCTTCATCCGCTTCAGGGCCAGATCACGGCCATCCGTGATATCCAATACACCGCCGATCCCGGCGGAAATTCACCGCTGCTCGGTCAGACTGTAAGCGTCAGTGGCACCGTGACAGCCGTGTTTGAGGCCGGTTTTGTCATCAGTGACAGTGCCGGTGCCTGGAATTCGGTTTATGTTGTCACAGGATGGAAATCTCCCGAGCTATACCAGTGTGTGGAGTTAAGCGGAACGGTGTTTGAAAATCAGGGCATGACCACCATCACCAGCCTGAGTGCATACACCCTTTTAGCCGGAACCACTCCGCTTGAAGCCACCTGGGTGAATGCCGCCGGGCTTGCTTCAGAGCAGTACGAATCAGTCCTGATCGCTACCGGCCCCTCTAAAGTTATCAGCTATGAGGGGAACGGTGAATGGATGATCGAAGACAGCAGCGGAACGGTCCTTTTTGATGACCTGAATGATTACGTTTACTTTCCACAGCCCGGAGATTCCCTGGATTCATTGAAGGGGATCGTGTTTTATGCCTCGGGTAATTTCAAAATCGAGCCCCGTTTTACCAATGATTTCTCCTGTGCCGCTATCCCGCATTATTCGCTCAGGGGAGATGTTGTTACCATGAATGAAGGATTTGATGTGCTTGCGGATACCTACCTCGAAATACTTGGTGACCAGATTATTGGCATTTCAGGTACCGCACCGGCAGGGATACCCTCCGTCAATGTACAGGGCTTTATTTTCCCCGGCTTCATTGATGCACACAATCATCCCCACTGGAATGTCCAGGACATCATGCCGTTCGACCGGCTCTTCCAGAACAGGTACGAATGGCGAAACAGCCTGTTGTATTCGGATGTAAAGGATCAGCACAACAATATCATTAATTATGGCGGTAATAACCAGCAATATACGAATGCAAGCAAGCTTGCCGAACTAAGGGGGCTTTGCGCCGGTACCACTACGATTCAGGGCAGCGGCGACAGTGATGCGAATCACCAGGGTATCCTTATCAATAATGCAGAGAGGTTTCCGGCAAGGATCGTATCGGAAGTCAATCCCCTGGATTATCCGCTTGCCGCCTGGCAATATCTGAGCAATCAGAACTGGAAGCGTTTTGTGATCCATCTTTGCGAGGGTACCGACCAGTTGTCATTCAATGAGTTTGAGACCTGGAAAGACCTTGGTATGCTGGATGAGCGCACTACCATTATTCACGGGACTGCGTTGACGCAGCAGGCGTTTGCAGAGATGGCCGCAGCGAATGCCAAGCTTGTCTGGTCTCCCAAAAGCAACTGGCTCTTATACGGAGCCACGGCTGATATTCCAGCTGCCCTGGCTGCCGGTGTGAATGTGTCACTTGCCCCCGACTGGACCCTGTCAGGCGAGCGGGATATCCTGAGAGAAATGAAATTTGCCGACCGGATCAACCAGGCTGCATGGGCAGGTCTCATCACGCCGCAACAGTTTGCTTCTTTTGTGACCCGGAATGCGGCCCTGGCGCTCGGACTGGAGAAACGTTGCGGGACCATCGCTGTCGGGTATCAGGCTGACCTGACGGTCATCCCCCTGCTGGATGCTGATCCGTATGAATCACTGATGAAGGCTGAAGCCAAAGATATCGCGCTCAGCATTGTGAACGGCAGGCCGATGCTTGGCAACTTTTCCCTGATGGCACAGTTTCCATTTCTGAACAATCTTGAAAGCATTACGGTCGATGGCGAGACAAAAAGCATCGGAATCCAGGTCGCATCTCCCGTCATTCCTGAATCCGGCAAAAGCCTGGCCGCGGTGGAAAGCGAAATACAAGCGGCTTTTCAGGCAGCCGGCCCCAAAGCCTGCCGTTTTTTAAATTACGCATTGGCCGATGACGACCCCTGGGAATTCATGGAAACGGGAATCCTGAGCGATCTCTGTGCCATCCATGCCATCAGCGGGGATGTTGTCTGGGCGTCTGGGCTGAATGCAACGGTAATCCGTACAAACGATGGTGGGAATACATGGGATGTGATGTCTGAAGGACTTGATTCACTGCATTATCCGGTGCTTGAAGCCATAGATGCTTCTACGGTGCTTGTTGCCGGGTATGCACCTGCAGGGGCTAATCCCGCGGTGAAAATTTTCAAAACCGCCAACGGAGGGCAAAACTGGAGCAATGTATACAGCAGTCCCGGCGGGAAAATTCACAATATCACCATGTTTGATGCTTTCAGGGGAATCGCTGTGGGTGATCCGCTCAATGGGGAATGGACGATTCTTAAAACAGAAGACGGGGGAGCCGGCTGGGTTCAGATGCCGGGCGCTCCCTTACAATCAGGCAGTGAAACGGGATATCCGGGCAGTGTGTGTTGGGAGGACAGTCTGAAAGGATGGTTTGGCAGCAGCGAATCCAGGATTTATCATACTGCAGATGGAGGTGAAACCTGGACTGTGATAAATCAGACCACCGGCATTGTGCATGTGCAGCATCTTGCACATTCAGGATCGGGCATGCTGTTGATTGCCGGGGACGAATTGCTGGCCAGGTCTGTTGATGATGGCGCAAGCTGGCAGGTGATTCCGAAGCCCGGATATGCTTCCCTTGACTTTATCAGGTATCACGATGGAATCCTCTGGGCAGCCGATGCCGGAACCGGACTAAGTTTCAGTAACGACAACGGCGATTCCTGGCAGCTTTCATCCATCACACTTTACAGATTGGCTGATGTGTCTTTTATCGGTGCATTACCTTACGGGATATGGGTTGCGGGCTATGCCGGCGCCATTTTTCACAGTGATCAGAACGCTTCGGGGATCACAGACAATTTCAGTACATCCCCGGCCATACTCATTCAGAATTATCCCAATCCTTTCAGGCATACAACAACGATAGGCTTCCTCCTTCAGGAATCCGCATTGGTTCACATCGAGCTGTTTGATATGCTTGGGCAGAAAGTCGGAACCTTATTGGAGCAGGTGCTTCCACCGGGCTCGCACAGCATTGATTTTAATCCGTCAGGTTTGGCATGCGGTGTTTATATGTGCAGGCTGAAAGCCGGTGATGTGCATTGTACGAGAGAAATGATACTGCTGCATTGATTGGGTGCCGGTGAGCCTGGTATAAGGCTGAGGTTTTTGGCTAACTTTGCCATGAGTGAGCATGTTGATTGAATACGAGGATCAGGATCTGCTTGTTGTCTGTAAACCGGCGGGTATGAACACCATCCGTACGGGTAAGGACGATACGGAATGCCTGCACGTCCGGCTTGAGGCATCCGGTTACGGCCGGCTTTGGGTAGTGCACCGCCTCGACAAAGAGGTAAGCGGTCTGGTGTTGTTTGCACGCCATGCGGCGATGCATCGCTACCTGAATGCTTTGTTTGAGACAAGGCAGGTGAACAAGTCGTATCTCGCGCTGCTTGCGGGCGAGATGCAGGATCAGCAGGGTGTTGTCGACCTGCCGCTGCGTGAATTCGGCAGCGGACGCATGGGCGTCAGTCAGTTTGGTGGTAAACCCGCCATCACCCGCTACAAGCTTATCGAAGCGAAGCACGGACACAGCCTGGTATTGCTGAATCCACTAACGGGCCGCAGGCACCAGCTCAGGGTGCATCTGTATACCCTGGGTTTTCCCATCGCCGGGGATCTGAAATACGGGTCGCGGGAGCGGCAGGCAGGCTATGATCGTTTGATGCTGCATGCCACCAGCCTGGAGTTTGTATTGGAAAACGGTGATTTAAAGCACTTTGAATCGGCCTTGCCGGATCCTTTCCAAAAAATCCTCAGGGTTTATGGAATCGGCTTGCCAGATACATCTTTATTTAAAAACCAAAAACTATGAGATTACTGTTCATGATCTGCCTGCTGGCTTTGTTGAAGCCTGCGGCAGCACAAACCCAGGAACAAAGCATGCAGGCTGCCCTTTCCGCGGTAACGGTATTCCTGCAGGGTGCACAACTGCAGCTTCGTGCCGATGCCCAGTTGCAGGAAGGCTCCGGCATCCTGAAAATTTCGAAACTGCCTCCCAACCTTGACCCAAACAGTGTTCAGGTTAAAGGAGACGGAAATTTTACGATACAATCGGTCAATTTCCGGGTGAACTACCTGGATTCACTGGAAGAATCCAGGGAAAGGGAAGACCTTGGCCGCAGGCTTGACGAGGTAAACCGTAAAATCCAGGATCATAAAAACCAGAGTGACATCATTGTGGCAAAGGATGTTTTCCTCCGCGAGAACCGGGTAGTCGGAGGAAAGGACAGTCCCTTGAGCCCGGAGGCTTACCGTCAGTTGTATGAGCTTTACTCCCGTTTTGTGGAAGCCGAGAAAAATGAGTGGTTCGACCTGATGAAGAAGATCGCTGCCCTGGAAAAAGAAAGCCAGAAACTGCAGCAGCAGCTGAACGAGCGGACGGCTGGCCGGCAATCCAAAACGGCAGGGGAAGTGCTCATTACAGTGAGCGCTAAAAGTCCGTGCCAGGCAAAATTCCGTCTGTCATTCATGGTGAATGATGCCCGCTGGTACCCATCCTACGACCTGCGTGTGGACCAGGTGGGTGAACCGGTGATGCTGGTGTACAAGGCCAATGTAGTTCAAAACACGCGGATGGACTGGAAGCAGGTGAAACTCACCCTCTCCAACGCCACTCCGTATCAGTCGGGCGTAGTTCCTGTTCTTTCGCCCTATTACCTGTACTATAAACCGCAATACCGGACGAGCCGTGCCCAGAACGCCGGTGCGGCACCTGCCATGATGGAGGTGGCCGCTGCCAGGGAGAAGAAGGCTATGGTGAAAGACGATGATTTTGTTGAATCAGCCATGCCCCTTCAGGTGTATACGCATGAAAATCAGACCAATGTGGAGTTTGAGATCGATGCGGCTTATACCGTTACGGGGGACGGAAAGGCGCAGACTATTGATATTCAGCGTATTGAACTACCCGCAGAATATTTGTACAAGGCTGTTCCCAAAAAGGAAAGGGAAGCCTTTCTTGTGGCGCGGGTCACGGATTGGGAGAAGCATAACCTGCTGCCCGGCGAATCCAACCTGTATTTTGAAAACACTTTTATCGGCAAGTCGGTGCTTGATCCGGGGCAGATCAGCGATACCCTGGAACTGTCCCTGGGCCGCGACAGGTCGGTGGTATTAAGCCGCAACAGGGTTAAAGGATACAGCCAGAAGCAGTTTCTGGGCGGCAACAGGATAGAGAGCAGGCATTGGGAAATTGCCGTCAGAAACAATAAAAGCAGGGCGGTGAGGCTGCAGATCAGCGACCAGGTTCCCGTATCGAATCAACAGGAGATCAGTGTGGAGGTGGAGGAAGTATCTGGTGGTGAATGGAACAAGGATACCGGTTTCATTCGCTGGGAGATGCAGCTTGAGCCTAAGGAGAGCAAGAAGTTGAATCTGAAGTATAGTGTGAAGTTTCCGAAGGATAAGGCGGTGGTGGTGGAGTGACGGAGTCACGGGGTAATCAGTACCTCTCAACCTCCAGGCTTGAGACGGCGGCATCGAGTTCGATGTAGATTTTGTTGGCACTGCTGTGGAAGCCGGGAGTCTGGTGGGTGTGATCCCGTATTTTGTCGAAGCCTTTCAGATGCCGGCTTGAAAGGACGGTATTGCTGATCACCTGGCATCCGCTTGCGGCGGGTATCCTGATTTTCACGGAAGAGGCGCCGGCTTCGATATCCACTTGGGCTGTTTCCAGCAGGTTGCCGAGGGTGATATCCACGGAGGAAGCTCCTCCTTCGAGGTCGATTTTCTGAACCTTAAAGTCTTTGAGATCCATATCGATTTCAGCGGCTCCGGCGTCGAGACTGAATTCCCAGACCGGGGCCGGGTGGAGTTTCACGATCACTTTATGGCCTGCCTTGATATGTTTCTTCCCTTCTTTTTTGAATGGATGCATATCGAGTCCGATCTCCGCCGTATCTCCATTGTGCTGGATTTCCATCGAATAGGTCCCGTCCTTGCCTTTGGTACTGACATCGATCAGTTGGTCTGATATGCTGTTCAGGATAAATGAGCCTGCTGCAGCATCGATATCCAACATGGCAAAGCGGACAGCGGAATCGTAGGGTTCGGCCAGATCCTGCCGGGTCGTTTGCCCTTCATCCTCATCATCGTTCCATTCGAAGTTCCAGTCCCAGTAGTCACGCTGCCTGTCGGGGGCATGATAGAGGATGAGCACGGTGACGCCGATTGCAAGCAGCGAGAGCAACAACTTCCACAGATCCCTCACAGGGAGGACGGAGATCCCCCAGAGGATGAGCAGTACCGGCCAGAGTTGCCAGAGGGTATGCCATGAGAAGCAGATGATGTCGAGGTTTTTCAGGACCAGTGCCACACCCAGTGCCACCAGGATCACTCCCCAAAAGACGCGTTTGTAGTTCATGGCATTATTGTTTGGACCGGTTTACGGCTCCGGCTATCAGTGCGAAGCCGATCACGATGAGGATGACGGGCCACAGGCGGCCGAAGTCCCAGTGCGGGATGAATTCATCAATCAGGAATAGGGTTCCGAGGGTCAGCAGGATGATGCCGCCGATCAGGCTGCCTTTTGAAGCCATGCTTTTTTTCTGTTCCGTCTCAGGTTCCGGGCTGATGCTTTCTGTCCGGGAGGGTTCATTGCTGTCGCCGGTTTCCGGGCCTGTCCGGGCATTGAAAGTGAAGTCGTAAGGTTTTTTTGGCAGGGCGATCCACAGGATAAAGTAGATCAGTACGCCTCCTCCGCCGAAAAAGGCCAGCAGGATAAAGACGACCCTGATAATCACAGGATCAATGTCGAAATGCTCGGCGAGGCCGCCACATACACCCGCAATCACCTGGTCGGTCTGGCTGCGGTAGAGTTTTCTTGGTTCCATTTTTTTTGGGTTTCGGATAAGACGGGTTTGAAGGGATAAAGTTACAAAGAGTCTTGGAATATATCCTTTCAGTGTGGGATGATGTTCATTGTAAACTTTCAACCCTAAACCTTAAGCTTTTAACTCAACACCAGAGACACGACTGTTCAAGTAGGAGGGAAGAAAATTGAAGAGAGAAGTGAAATGAAAATTAAGGTAAAGGATTGAAAGTCAAACTTTTAACTTCACTTCAATTTTTTACGTTCAGCTTTCTCGCTTTTTTAAAAAACTACTAAACCAATAAACACCTAAACCGGCCTCCATCCGGGAACTGTTTCCGGTACGAAACGATGCTTCTCCACGCCCGGCCTTTAAAACCACGGAGTTATGCACGGAGTGGCCAGGGAGAGTGGATGATTACCGGACCTTTGATTTTGAATATTTTATTCACTTGAATCCTGGCTTTGTAATTTGGTACTTTATCTTTTATACTCATACTTGACGGATTTGCGAATGCAAAGCTGTTTAGTATGAGTAATGCCGTACACCGCTGGAATGTATTTTTTTCGCTATTCCATTCCGTGTCGGTATAAACCTGGAATTTGTCACTTGCTTCTTAACATATTATTTCCCGGGCCTTGGATATTGATTCTTGATCTATCGATAATTGATGCTTCGACTCCGCATGACTGCTCATTATACTTTAGACACTAACCCTAAACTTTTAAATCAACACCAAAGACCCAAAGACCCGGCTTTTAAAGTGAAAGGGTAGAAAATTATTTGAGAAGTGAAGTAAAAATTAAATAAATGATTTTCAACCTTTTAACTTCACTCCAATTTTTTACCTTCATATTTCTCACTTCTTTCAAATACTCAACGTCTACACCACTACACACCTAAACTGCATACTAGAATTAATTGAACCACATAGGACACATAGGGTAAATATCTATGTGATCTGTGTGCCTATGTGTTAAAAATAAAGAGAATTAGAACGCACAGCATGACGGCCTGTAACTCGTTAAACTTTAGACTTTAGACCATAAACGAATAACTAAACTGCTAAACAAATAAACTACTAAACCGGTCTCCAGCTGGAACACTGATCCCAGTACGAAACAATGCTTCGACTACGCTTCTTCAGGACACGATTTATCGTGTCCCTACTGCATAACTACTAAACCAATAAACTCCTAAACCGACCTCCCTCCGGGAACTGTTTATGCTTTAGACTTCAGGCCTTCCTCAGCAGCTCGATGACAGCTGCAATGTCTTCTTCGCTGTTGATGTTCCGGAACATGTCCGGATGAAAAGGAAATTGTTCATTGCCGGGTCTGACCTCCCTGAATGCGACATGGCGGAAGAGGTCGGGCAGCTTGTAGTTGCCTTTGCTGAACTGTTTCTCCATTGCGGGAATCACGTCCCTGTGGTAGTATCCGATCAGGGGTTCGTAGTGTTCATTTGCGAAGCCGGCTGCTACAATCTGGGCATCGGAAGAGCATGACAGCAGGTACGCGAGAAAGGCTGTGCCGACCAGGGGGGTGTCGACCGACAGCACCAGGTGATGCATGTGATGGCTCTGTTTCAGGCAGGAGTATATTCCCATCATGGGTCCGCAGGCGGGTACCAGGTCGCTGACGGTCTGAAATCCCAGGGCCTGGTAGGCCGGGTTGCCGGTACTGACCAGGATGTGGCTGCAGAGCGGCCTGAGGGTCTCCGCTGCTCTTTCCGCCAGGCTTTTTCCCATCAGCCGGAAAAGTCCCTTGTCCTGCCGGAAACGGCTGCTTTTTCCTCCGCTGAGAATGATGCCGGTAACGGACATTTCAGGCTTGTTCATGGCATGAAAAGGCAGGTGTCGCCGTAACTGAGGAAACGGAAGTTTTCTTTCAGGGCGAAATCGTAGACCCGTCGCCAGTCATCGCCCAGAAAGGCCGCCACCAGCAGGAGCAGGGTGCTGCCGGGCTGGTGAAAATTCGTGATCATGGCATCCGTCATCCGGTAATGGTAGGGTGGTGCGATCAGCAGACTGGTTTGTCCGCCTATCCGGGCCATGCCCTTTTTTTCCATCCTTTCGACCAGGAATTCCAATGCCTGTGTGCGTGTGAAGGGCGGGTCGCCATGGCCGGTATAGGGATCCCACTGACCGATGGTGAATTTATGTTCGCTGATGCTTCCCCGTGCGAGTTTGACTGCTCCCCAGAAGAGGCTTTCGAGGGTTCTGACGGTGGTGGTACCGACGGCGACGAAGGTTTTTTCTCCGAATGCCGCCATTTGTTTGAGGCTTGCCAGGCTTACTTCAAAGCTTTCGGCGTGCATATGGTGATCTCCGACATGCCGGCTGCTGACAGGCCGGAAGGTTCCGGCTCCCACGTGCAGGGTGAGGCTTACCCGCGGGATTCCTTTATTGTCCAGAGAGTTGAACACTTCCGGAGTGAAGTGCAGTCCGGCGGTCGGGGCTGCCACCGACCCGTCGGTACGAGCATAGCGTGTCTGGTAACGGTCGTTGTCCGAAGCCACGTTATCGCGGTGAATATAGGGCGGCAAAGGGATGATCCCGGCTTTATCCAGCACTTCACCGAATGTCAGATCTGCTTCCCATGAAAAGCGGATGGCATGATTCGGGGCTTGCGGCAGGGGAGCATCAAAGCTGCCGGGCAGGGCCCGCGTGGCTGTGAGCATGTGTACCCCGCCATCAGAAGGGAAAGGGAACTGCAGGGGGCCTGCTTTCCATCGTCTGGCATTGCCGGTAAGGCATTCCCATACCACGGGCGATGCTTGTGCGAAAGCCCGGGCGTATTCTCTTTCGGGAGCCAGGGGATTGAGGCAGAAAATCTCAATGGTGGCGCCGCCGGGTTTTTTGAACAGCAGCCTGGCGTGAATGACGCGGGTGTCGTTGAGCAGCAGCAGGCTGTCGGCCGGCAGCAGGGATGCGACATTCCTGAATGTTTCCCTGAAAGGTTCCGAGTTTTTACGGTAAACCAGCAGGGCGGATTCATCCCTGACAGCTGCCGGGAAGAGCGCGATCCTGTCAGTGGGCAGGTCGTAATGGTAGTTTTTTATTTCCAGGCCGGCGGGACTGTCGGATGAGAGCGCCATGCAATTCCAATATTTTACCGAAGGGCTCCAAAGATACCCAAAATGCGTAATTTTACCCGAAAATCATCCGATGGCAGCAAGCAAACAGATCCCAAACCTGCTCACCTTGTCGAACCTGGCCTGTGGCTGTCTGGGCATTGCATCATTGATGCTCAACAACCTGCCGGCCGGTGCCCTGTTTATTTTGCTGGCGGCCGTGTTCGACTATCTCGACGGCATGGCAGCCCGCCTGCTGAAGGCCGGCTCGGAGCTTGGAAAACAACTCGACAGCCTGGCCGATGTGGTTTCTTTCGGCGTCTTACCGGGCATGATCATGTACCGTATCATGCTGCAGTCTGTCAGGCTGCAATATCCCGGCACGGAGTGGATCAGTTTTATCCCCTTTATCGCGGTGGTCATCCCCCTTGCTTCGGCCCTGAGGCTGGCCAAATTCAATATCGACAGCAGGCAACATCATCATTTCCTCGGTCTGCCGACTCCGGCCTCGGCGCTGTTCTTCACTTCCTTCCCCTTTATCCTCTTTTACCACGGCCACGGAATCTTCACACCACCCATTCATTTCCTCAGCTTCCTCTTCGATCCCTTTCTGCTGGCCTGTATCTGCCTGCTGATATCACTGCTGATGATATCGGAGATTCCTATCTTCTCCCTGAAATTCCAAAGCTTCTCCTGGAAGGAAAACCATTACCACTGGATATTTTTCCTGCTGCTGATCCCTTGCTTGCTGGTATTCAGACTGGGTGCGGGCCTGTTGATCATTCCGCTCTATGTGATCCTGTCAGTGGTGTTCCGTGCGTCCTTTCATCCGGCGGGAGCAGAGAGACACGTCTGATCGCAGAAGCTTTATTCTCCCCTGAATATCATTAGTTTCGTCCCTGATACTTCCCCGTTCTTGTTGAAAATCCTGATATAATACAGCCCTGGCGACCATGACCGGCAGGATATCAGGGTTGCCGGCCCCTCGATTTTTTCTTCCAGGATTGTTTTTCCATCCATTCCGGTAATGAGGACCAGTCCGGTTTCATTTCCCCTCATCAGGATTTGAAACTGTTGGTTTGCCGGATTCGGGATCAACCTGGCGGAGGGTGCTGCCTGTACCTGAGGTATGGCAGTACAGATATCCACATAGATGCTGTCGAATACTGATGAGATGCAGTTATTGGAGTCCGCAAACGCATAGGAGATAAGGTGAAATCCCGGACCGGCCGCATTGGGATCGAACATGCCGTTGGTGACATTATTGCCTGAATACGTACCATTGGGTGGCATCCCTCCACTGAGCGCAATGGGTACGGCATTGAGGCAGATGCTGTCGGGGTTCAGGTCAAGAACCACGACCGGCAAAGGGTGAATGTTTACGGCGAGCTGTGCAGGCGGACTGTTTCCGGCCGTATTGACCGCACTGACGTTTACGGTGAAGGAAGTCGTTCCCGGATCGACGGTGATCGTTGTTGTTCCCTGTCCTGCGGTGATGGCGGCTCCTCCCGATACCGTCCAGTCGTAGGAGAGGGCACCCGGCACCTGGTTTACTGAGTATTGCACCGAAGTAAAGCTGCCCAGACAAAAAGTATGCGGCCCTAAGATGGTATCGGGAGGGGCAGGCGGGCTGGTATTCATTTCATAAGCGCCTGGATCCGGCGGATTAGCCCTCGGGATGCCGGTAATATCAACCGTTACATATGAAATGGTAATCCCTTTGTTGTCAAGGAAGGGATTGGTTGGTACCGAAAGCAAGGCGGAAAAAAACAAGGGATTGGCTGCAAGGCTGTTCAGATCCTGACCACTGGCCAGTTGCCAGTCGACCAGGGCAGGATACACCGTGGGCGAACTGGTTCCTTTCTGTACCGGGTTTCCGTCGGGGCCAACGAAAAAGTTGTTGTAGTTGCTGTTTACCGCCGAGGTGATGGTCGAGGAAGTATAAATAACCAGTCCCGCCTTCAATCCTGTGCTTGGCTGCAGAAGATTCAGAATATTGTTCCGAAGATAGGCATTGGAATTTGCCTGAGCTTCCACGATGCCATAGCGGTTACCCGTGGTTGTTGCGGTATTGTCGATGGCTATGGTGTTGAAGGTGATTTCATTCGGCACGGTGGAAGCCCTGAACTCAATGGCCGTGAAATTGCCCGTTACCAGGTTAATGTTGTGGATCACATTGTTATAAACCTGGTTACCGTTGCCGCTGTAAACATATATTCCCCTGATGGTGGAGGTTCCATTGGCAGTCGTGGTGAGTTGCAGGATATTCCCGAAAACTCTTGAATAATGGTTGTTGGTGGCAAGGTAGATCATATTGCATGTGGCGGCATTTGTGGTCAGTTTGTCGAGATAATTATCGCTTATTACGGCTCCGGTCGATTCCCGGACATAAATGCCTGAAGTCTGACAACTCAGGACGGTATTGCTGGTGATTGTGACATGACTGGCCTGGTTTGCCGCCAGACCATACACGGATATGCCGTAGCCGCCTCCCGTGACCGTGTTTCCCTGGAACATGAGGTTGTCGTATGTTCCTGCCGACAGGATGCTGGTAGTGGAACCACTTGCCACGAGGCCTCCATAGGAAGCACTGGTGGTACCGCTCATGTTTACCGTGCAGTTGCTGATCGTCACCCGGTTGGCCGACTGATACAGATGGATCCCGAAGAATCCGCTGGTGGAAGCGGTATTCCAATTGATTTTCAGATTATTGATATTGAAGTATTGAATATTGGAAAGCCGGATTACATAACGGTTTGAACTCGTGGTAACTGCCGTGATGCTTTCCCCGTTTCCTTCGATGGAAACGATGGCTGCAGGTCCTGCGCCGGTGACGGCTGAAAAGATGACCTGTTCCGTATAGGGTCCTGATCCGGGAACCACGCTGGCCGTCACATGTCCGGAGATGCCGTTGGCAGCCAGGCTGCCGGCGAAAGCACCGAAACTTTGAAAGTTATTACCTCCGGTCGGCTGTGCACTGTTGATCGTATAATTGCCGGCCAGAGGCTGTGCAAGAATCGCAGGGGCGAAAAACAACATGCAGGCGGAAAGGGTGACCACCCTTGCGAAGCTGTTAACTGCAGCCCTGTTGTCGGATGTGAAAAATAATTTTGTCACAGCAATATGTATTTGATTATCAGTAAAAAAATACACCTGCCACGTCCTGGCAACCGGACCGGGAGAAATGAATCCGGACTGGGGCAATCCGGGCAGCTTGAAAATTACCGAAAGATAGAGAAAAAGTATGGATTCCCTGGCGGGGCGGGCTTGTTTTTTTACCGGCGCAGTTCAAAATTAGTACCGAGGTAAACCCTCCTCACCTGTTCGTCGTTTGCCAGATCTTCAGCCGATCCGGACTTCAGCACGCTGCCTTCAAACAGCAGGTAGGCCCTGTCGGTGATGGACAGGGTTTCATGGACGTTATGGTCGGTGATGAGCACGCCGATGTTTTTATCTTTCAGTTTGGCCACGATGGTCTGGATATCCTCCACGGCGATGGGATCCACCCCGGCAAAGGGTTCGTCGAGCAGGATGAATCTGGGATCGACGGCCAGGGCGCGGGCAATCTCGGTTCTTCTTCGTTCGCCCCCAGAGAGAAGGATGCCGTGGCTTTTTCTCACATGTTTTAGTCCGAACTCGTCCAGCAGCATTTCCAGCCTTTCTTTTTGCTGCGATTTGGAGAATTTTGAGAACTCAAGGACGGCTTTGATATTGTCTTCAACTGTCAGCCTGCGGAATACGGATGCTTCCTGTGCCAGGTAACCGATACCCCTTTGCGCCCTGCGGTACATGGGTTCGTGGGTGATTTCGGTATCATCGAGAAATACGTGGCCCGACAAGGGTTTGATCAGCCCGGTGATAATGTAGAAGGAAGTGGTTTTGCCGGCGCCGTTCGGACCGAGCAACCCCACGATCTCACCCTGGTTGACTTCAATGCTGACCTCCTTCACCACCACCCGGTTCCTGTATTTTTTAACGATCTTGTCGGTTCTCAGCAGCATGATGCAGTGGATTTTGCAGGGCGTAAAGGTAATAAATCAGAAGGAGAACCACAGGGTGAAACGGATGCCGAATTTGCTGATCTCCGGGTGGTCGAGATAGGACAGGCGCCATACCGCATCCACCCTGAGAATGCGGAAGATGTTCTCTATCCCTGCACCTGCTTCGAAATAGGGTTTATTCAGCGTATACAGGTCTGAAGGCAGTTCAGCAAGCGTCCTGTCATAATGCCCCAGATTGCCGACGAGCCCTTTCACGTAGCCCACCTCCCGCCATTTCAGTTTCCGCAGCAGCGGGATGCGGTTGAGGAAAAGTCCTTCGAAATGATGGGTGTAATACGCGCTCAGGTAACGATCCGACACAAACTCGTAATAATTCATCGAGTTAAAGGCGTATTCATCGAAGGAGTAGGTTTCATTGCCTTCATGGAGTTTAAGCAGCGGGAAGGGGATATCCCCGAAGATCCTGCCGGTTTCAATGATATACTTCGACCAGCCGTAGGCACCGATGTTGAACCAGTGTTCCAGGGTGAGCTGCAGGCGGTGGAATTCATAGTCGCTTTCAAGGAAGTGCGGGATGCCGTAAGTGTATTTCACCTGCAGTACGGGATATTTCGCGCCGAGGCTGGTCCGTTCGAATTCCCCCATCACGAATTTTTCCTTATAGGCCAGGCGGGTTTCGAGCCCTACCTCCGTGGTGGTAATGGAGGCCTGTGAACGGTAAAGGCCTTGTTCGGGGTCATAGACCCTGAAACGTGTATTCCCCACCGAGAGGATGGATCTTTTATTGAAGGAGACCGTATTCATCAGGCCGTTGAACCATTCGTGCTCGTATTGTCCTTTGTACTCTTCCACCATGGACAGTTTGTCGGAGGGTTGTCTTCTGAATACGGCGGCCAGCAGGAAATCTTCCCTGAAGGCGAACTGGCTCTGTCCCAGTTGTTCAATGTCATATTTAAAATTGGCACTCAGGGTCCGGCGCGGATTCTTATTGAGCATATACAGTGCGCCTGCACCATATTTATATGTTTTGTCAAGGGTTCCGTAAGCCACATGACCACTGAGCATGATACGGGTACTGAAGTCGTTGCTGGTACGGCCTCCGACCCTGAACCGCCCGCCCTCGAGCCTGTTAAAGCTGAGGTACGACATATAAGGCCCCCATTCGAAATTGCCTTTGATGTAGTAGCCAGTGGTGATCATCTTCACAACATCCACGTAAGTCCTGAATGCCGGCAGGGTCTTCAGGGTATCGATCATGTGATAGATCGTCTTTTCATCCCTGGTGAGGCTGTCGTGCCTGGCAGTCTTCCAGAATTCAGCTTCCCGGTCGAGGCTGCCTTCCTGCACGATAATATTCACAGGACTGGCATAGAATGCATCAGACATAGGACTGTTTATCAGGAAATTGCGGTACGAGGTGGTTTTCCTGCCATAGAAGCCCATGGTGGTTTCGGCTTCCTCCACCACATTGAAGTCGGCCACCAGCACGTCTTTTGCCAGCATCCACTGATTGTTGTTTACGAGCACATATTCCTGGTTGACCACTAGGTCGTTGATGAAGTTGATGTTGGCGTCGGCCGCGATTTTCATGTCCACTTTGCGGATGCCCCAGGTGGTGTCATGCACCCAGAAGCTGCCGGTAAAGGTGAGTTCCTGCGGCCTGCGGGGTTTGTACATGATTTTGTAACACCACTGCTTGTCGATAAAGGTGCTGTCGACCAGGTAATATTTGTAATAGGTAAGCCCGAAGTTAGCGACCGGACTGACGAAATTTTTCTGGAAGATCTGAATAAAGTTATTATAGATGTTCACATTCTGTATCACATCACCCAGAAACTGGCTGATACTCTGGTTTTTAATACCGCTCACCTGGGAAGCCCGGATCACCTCGATCTCAGATTTCGGGGATTTACGGAAGTACACATCCGACAGGGTTTCGGAAAGGAAAATGGGCAGGTATGCTTTGCCGTTGATGGTGGAGGTATCGAGGTTGTCGAAGATGAACTGGAAGGGTTTGAATATCCTTCGGTTTTTGAATTTCTCCGAGATATTGTTGGCATCGAACTGGATTTTGGTATAGGCTTCATACTGGTAAAACTCCAGTTTTTCCCTGTCATTGTTGATTTTGTTCTGGATGATTTTCTTCAGCATGATTTCTGCCGGGTTTTCTCCGGGCAGAATGACGACTTCCTTAAGCAACACATTGGCGGGAACGAGCTCAAAGTTGATGGTTTGGAATTTCCCTTTCTGGACGGCTTTTGCCTGCCGGTGATAACCGATAAAGGAAGCCAGCAGGGAATCCGAGTGGGTTCTGGTTTCCATTGAAAATTCTCCCTCGAAATTGGTTTGTGTTCCGACGGTAGTGTTTTTCAGCAGGATATTTACGAAGGGGATGGGATCTTTGGTTTCCGCATCGATGACTTTTCCCATGATTTTGGTAATCTGCCCGCTGAGCGCCAGGGGTATCATCAGGGCAACGATCAGCATCAGCCGGCGCATGAGGGGCAGGTTTTGCGGGAGGTGGCCGGCTTGCTGGCTATTCATCATCGTCTGGCTTGATAAACCTTTTTTCCGGCAAAGGGTTCAAAGAATTCCCTCCCTGAGGATGTCATGCAGGTGGATCACACCGAGGTAGTGTCCTGCTTCCGCCACCAGCAGTTGTGTGATATTGTTGATCCGCATGCTTTGAAGTGCATCTATTACAAGGGTATCCGGTTCGACGAGCCTGGGAGTGGCTGTCATGATGTCCCTGGCGCATCCCGTATCAATATCCTGGTTATGTTGCAACATTCTTCTCAGGTCTCCGTCGGTGATAATGCCTGTGAGTTTTTCCCCGTCAAGCACGGCAGTACAGCCCAGCCGTTTGGATGAAATTTCGATGATGGTATTGCGGATGCTTTCATCTACCTGGACTGACGGGACGGCATTATTCCGGTAAAGGTCTTCCACTTTCAGGTAGAGTTGTTTGCCGAGGGAACCTCCGGGATGGAAGCGTGCGAAATCGCGGGTGGTGAAACCGCGGCATTCGAGCAGGGCGACTGCCAGCGCATCTCCCATTACCAGCTGGGCGGTGGCGCTTGAGGTAGGGGCGAGGTTGTTGGGGCAGGCTTCTCTCTCGACCGTGGTATCCAGCACATAATCTGCATGCCGGGCCAGAAAGGACTGAGTATTCCCGACCATGCCCACCAGTTTGTTTCCGAGGGATTTCAGCCAGGGTACCAGCACTTTAATTTCCGGTGTATTTCCTGATTTGGAGAGACAAAGGATGATGTCTTCCTGCCTGATGGTGCCAAGATCGCCGTGGATGGCATCGGCAGCATGCATAAATACTGCCTGGGTGCCGGTTGAGTTCAGGGTGGCAACAATTTTAACTGCTATATTTGCACTTTTTCCGATACCGGTGACGACGACTTTGCCTTTGGATTGCAGGATCGCCATGACAGTGCTGACAAAATCATCCCCGAGACCTGAGCCCAGCCGGCTGACGGCATCGGCTTCCGCTGCGATGGTTTCTTTCGCAATCTGAATGATTTCGTCTGTGGTTTTCAAAGTTTTTTTTTATAAAAATGCGACAAAGGGCAGTTTTGATATTATATTTGTATTAAGGGCGAAATAATGAGCAACTTATGACAATAATTATTTCCCCCTGCAGTTTAGCTAAGATTCACTGAACAAGAACTAACGAACAAAGGTAGTCATTATTTTTCTTGAAGCACGCCATGACTGTGAAGAAGGACTATCAGCTACACCTGATTCTAAAGAAGATTTTTGGATTCGAGAGTTTCAAGGGGAACCAGGAACTCATCATTCAGAACCTGTTGGACGGGAAAGACACTTTCGTGATCATGCCCACGGGAGGCGGAAAAAGCATGTGCTTTCAATTGCCTGCCATGATCAGTGAGGGTACGGCCATTATCATTTCGCCCCTGATATCCCTGATGAAGAATCAGGTGGATGCGATCCGCACCTTCGGCAACGAAAAAGGGGTGGCCCATTTCCTCAATTCATCGCTTTCCAAAGTTGAGATACAGGAGGTCAGACAGGATATTCTGGTAGGAAGAACCAAATTGCTGTATGTTGCCCCGGAATCTTTGACCAAGGAAGAGAATATTGAATTTCTGAAGGATATCAAGGTTTCCTTTTACGCCATTGATGAAGCGCATTGTATTTCGGAATGGGGCCATGATTTCCGTCCCGAGTACAGGAGGCTCAGGCCCATCATTGACGCCATCGGGCAGACTGTGCCTGTCATGGCGCTTACGGCTACGGCAACGCCCAAAGTACAGCAGGATATCCTGAAGAACCTGCAGATGAGCAATGCCGCGGTATTTAAATCTTCCTTCAACAGGCCCAACCTGTATTATGAGGTCAGGCCGAAGAACAAAAACGTGGTGAAGGAGGTCATCAAGTACATCAGGCAACATTCGGGAAAATCAGGAATTGTTTACTGTCTCAGCCGGAAAAAGGTTGAAGAAATGGCAGAAACCCTCCAGGTGAACGGTATCAAGGCTTTACCCTACCATGCCGGCATGGATTCCGTGACCAGGGCTGCCAACCAGGATAAATTCCTGATGGAGGAGGTGGATGTGATTGTTGCCACCATTGCCTTCGGAATGGGGATTGACAAGCCTGATGTCAGGTTCGTGATCCATTTCGACATTCCCAAGAGCCTCGAGGGCTATTATCAGGAGACCGGCAGGGCCGGACGCGACGACGGCGAAGGGAACTGCATTGCCTTTTATAGTTTTGATGATATCCAGAAGCTTGAGAAATTCATGAAGGGGAAGCCTGTTGCCGAGCAGGAGATTGCCCGTCAGCTTCTGCTTGAAACGGTATCCTATGCCGAAAGCTCTGTCTGCCGCAGGAAACAACTGCTTCACTATTTCGGGGAAATCTTCGATGAAGTCCACTGCCAGAATTGTGACAATTGCATCCATCCCAAAGCCAAGTTTGAAGGCAGGCACTTCGTACAAAGCGTGCTGGAGTGCATCCTCGAGGTGAAGCAACAGTTTAAGGAGAAACATATCGTCAATATTCTGCTGGGCAAACCTTCCACTTCCATCAAGGCCTACAAGCATCACAAGCTAAGTACCTACGGCAAAGGAGCCGATAAGGATGAGCGGTTCTGGAATGCCGTGATCAGGCAAACCCTTATCGAAAGGCTGCTGGTAAAGGATATTGACAATTACGGCATTCTCAAGGTGAGCCCTGAAGGGCACAGTTTCCTCAAAGCACCCTATTCGGTCATGCTTACCCAGGATCATGATTTTGAAAAGGAGGAGGAAGAAGACTTCTTTGCAGGGGCAGGAAGCCGAACCAGCACCACAGACAAAACCTTGTTTTCTCTTTTGAAAGACCTGCGAAAGGAGATTTCGCGCAAGGAAAAGTTGCCTCCTTTCGTGATCTTTCAGGATCCTTCGCTGGAGGATATGGCCATACAATACCCGGTCACCGTCGACGAACTCAAGCAGATAACCGGGGTCGGAACCGGAAAAGCCCAGAAATACGGCAAACCATTCATCGAACTGATCCGCCAGTATGTGGATGAAAATGAAATTACAAGACCAATGGATCTGGTGGTTAAATCGCCCATCAACAAGAGTGTACTTAAAGTTTACATCATCCAGAATATCGACCGGAAAATTGCCCTTGAAGACATCGCCTATGCCAAGAATCTCAGCATTGATGAATTGCTGGGCGAAGTGGAAAGTATCGTATCATCGGGCACCAAGATCGATTTGAATTATTATGTGGAAGAATACATAGACCCCTACCATCAGGAAGAAATTTTCGAATATTTCCGTTCAGCAGAGTCGGATTCCATTATCGAAGCACTGAAAACACTCGGGGAAGATGAGTTCTCGGAGGAGGAAATACGGATCATGAGAATCAAGTTTATGTCGGAGCTGGGGAATTAACATCATTTTTTATATGACAGACCAGGATTTTATTGTTCCGCCCGGTGAAGAAGCGGACACTTCCTTCATTGATGAGCATATGGGAAAAAAGCCAGGGAAAGCAAAAATTCCCTGGTTTCAGGTACTGGTAATGGTCGCACTGGCAGGCATCTACCTTCTGTTCTTCCTCTTCATGCCGTGGAAGACAGAGAAAGAAACAGTCCCGACTGTCAGTTTTCAGCAAGGGGATGGCATGAAGATCGCCCTCATCAACTCGGACAGTCTGAAAGCCAACTATCAGTTGGTCAAAGATTTGCACGAAAGGCTTGAGGCCAGATTCAATCATCTGAATCAGGATATCAGCAAGCGTCAAACCTCCCTGGAAAGCAAAGCCAATGAACTGCAAAGCAAGTATGAGTCGAAACTGATCAGCCTGGAGCAGGCCCAGAAGATGGATGATCAACTGAAGGCAGAAAGCCAGCAACTCTATCAGCTGAACCAGGAATACAGCGACCAGATGGAGGAAGAGGAATTGCGGCTCAATCAGATTTATATCGACAGTATTCATTCCTTTTTAAAGCGGTTCAACCTGAAGTACCACTTTGATTATATCCTTGGTTATTCAAAAGGGAGCGGGATACTTTTCGCAAAAGACACCCTTGATATAACGCCTTATGTGGTTGAAGCCCTTAACCGGGAATATTTTCAGGTGAATCCGCAATCCAAAAAAGACAGCAAATGAGATTCGCAGGCGTTTTTTTTCTTTTCCTGACCATCCTGCTTGCTTGTTCTTCCAAACAGGAACCGCCGCCGGATGTTTTGCCAAGAGAGAAACTGCTGGCAGTAATGGTTGATTTCCAGATGGTGGAAGCAGCAGTGCAATCGGCAAAAAGCCAGGGTGAGGCAGGGCAGACTGCGAGGTATTATTATGACATGGTTCTGGAGAAGCACCAGATCAGCAGGGAACAATTCCGCAGAAGTATTCAGTGGTACCAGGATCACATGGCAGCCATGGATTCTCTTTATTCCGACCTGATTGACAGTTTGAGCGGATTACAATCCAGGGCTGGGTTCAGGGAGGATTAAAGTTTGGTGTAAACGCTCTGGATGGTGTCCAGGTCGGCACCGTCATTCACATAATAGGTCCAGTTGATCTTGCCGGTGGTATAGCTGCCCGTGCCATAGATGACAATCCCTTTGGCGAAACTCTGGGTGGGAAGTGTAATGGTTCCCGTAGTTACAATGGCATAGGGTTCGATGCCGTAATTATAGAAGTTGCTGATCAGCACCTGGCTGCTGTTGCCGGGATCGGCGGCAATCTGGACGTTATAGGTGATTTTCTTTTTGTTGTTTTCCTGCACCCGCCACGTACCGATGTATTTATCGCGGACCTCGTCTCCGAAGGGATCGTCTTCGTCGGGATCGCAGGCTGAAATAACCATGGTCAGGCTTGCAAGGATGCTGATGGTGATGATTCTGAAGTTTCTCATGATGCGGAATTTTACCCGCCCTGAGTTTAGTTCCTGATGAACTTTATCAAGGCGGCCGGTTCATCCGGCGTGATCACTTGCACAAAATATATGCCACGCTCAAGATGCGCTGCAGGTATACGGATGCTGTGCCTGCCCTCACTCAGCCGGAGAGCTTCTTGTTCAAAAACCCTGCTTCCGGTGACAGATAAAACGTTTATTGAAACAATCGTGCCTGCCAGGGTTTCAATTTCGATCAGGGCATGATCTGTAACGGGATTGGGCTGCAGTCCCGCAATCCTGAGGCCGTGTGTGCTATTTGAAGGCAGTTCGCTTACAGTGGTCGTCGCGAGTGCCGCACTGATGGTTGAATCGATGTTGTTAAAGGAAGGGGGATAAATCTGCTGACTGAGGATCAGGCGGTTGGGTGCCACCAGCACCAGGGTGGGGAAGCTCTGTACATCAAAGATCTGGAGGGCGATGGTATTGCCGTGGCCGTCGAGCCCGCTGATGGTAGGGAAAGTGATACCGTAAAGGGAATCAAATGCCGACACTCCTATGTTATCGTCGCCATAGTTGATTCCCAGAAAGAATACATTTTGTTGGTTAGATCCATATTGGACATAGGCCTGCTGAATCTCCGGGGCGTATGTGACACATGGTCCGCAGGAGGTGGTGAAGAAATCGAGCAGCACATATTTGCCTGCGTCGAGCAGGTCGAAGAGATCGTGTATCACTCCGTTAATGTCTTTACCAGAGAAGTTTACTGCCGTGTCGAGTGTAGTCTGGGCATTGATCCCTTTGAAAAGGAGGAAAAAGGCGATTATCAGGCTTAGTTTTTTCATTCTGATGGTATTATCCGTTATTATCACTACACATGGCCAGTACCCTTGGGGTCAACCTGCTGGCACCTATCCTGAAAACCATGGGATCGAGCCAGTCGTGACCCAGGCATGCTTTTACCAGCAAGTAACAATCCAATGCCTGTTGTGGTTCAACGATGCCGCCGGAAGCTTTAATACCGCATTTTTTTCCGCTGTCTGCATGCCATGCCCGGATACAGTCCATCATCAGGAGCAGGGCGGGGGCCGTGGCGCCGGTACTGATCTTTCCGGTTGATGTTTTCAGGAAGTCCGCCCCTGCTTTCAGGGCAATTTCAGAAGCTTTACAAATCAGCAGGGCTTCTTTCAGTTCACCCGTTTCGAGGATGACCTTCAATTTTGTCCGATGACCGCAAACCTCTCTGAAAGCGGCAATCTCATCAAAGACAAAGTCGTATTCACCAGCCATCAGCCGGCCACGCGAGATCACCATATCAATCTCTTCAGCACCCTGCCCGATAGCAAAACGGGCTTCTTCGAGACGGGTATGCAGCGGAGCCTGGCCAGAGGGAAAAGCGCCGGCAACACAGGCGGTCAGGATACCGGATCCTTTCAGTTCACCGGCAGCGGCAGCGGCGAATACCGGGTACACACATACTGCAGCCACATGCAGCCCGCCACCGGCCATGGAGCCAAATTCCACCGCTGTTTTACAGAAATCAACGATCCGGGCCTGATGATCGGTCGCTTCCAGGCTGGTGTGATCTATACAGCTGAATATTAATCTGTAAGCATCTATTTCGTCTATACTATGACTGGGGTTCAGAATGCCTTCTGCCCTTTTTTCCAGGGATTCAGACAGGAGGTCGGAAAAATGCAGGTAATTGAATTCCATATCAGCGCATGATTATAATCTTGCCGTTGACCCTTGCCTGGTAATTACCGTATTTGCTGTCGAGATCGTTCCGGACAGCAGCTTGTTCGCCCTGCATGTCCATGTCCAGGCGGTAAAGGTACATTCCGTTGGGCAGCAGATTGCCATTGCGGTCGCGACCGTCCCAGACCGTCCTGGAAACATTGGTGCCGGTATGGACCGGGCCGAATTCATCAGCGGAAATCGTTCTGAGATGCCTTCCCGTGAGGTCATATAGATGAATTCCGAATGAAACGGGCAGGGCATCACCGGTGAGGATGAAGGTAAAACGGGTGAAATCAGAGAATGGATTGGGCCATGCGAAGAGTTCGCTGCGGGTGCTGCCTGTCACGATTCTGAAACGTATTCTGTAATCTCCTGTCCCGGAAGGATTCCCGCTGGCGTCGGCAGCGCTGACTGTAAGCGTGTAGATACCTTCCGGGAGATGAGGGCAGAAGCGGGTGATACAGTAATTGGATGCGGATTCGGCCGGAAAAAACTGTAATGCCGTTTCTTCTGCACCGGAATAGGTGAGCCGTGCAGAATCCTGTCCGGGCTTTGCAAGCCAGGCGGTGATCAGGCTGGTATCAGCAAGACGCAGGGCGTATTTATCATCCGTCAGGCGCATAATGATCTCAGGGGAAGGTGAAACATAATCGAGATCCCTGATATGCTTCCCATCGAAAGTGACATCCAGAATGGGATTTTCCCGGTCCGTTAACACAAAAAAACTAAGCCCGGCGAGGTTATTCACATGGGTGAGTTCCGGCTGGTCGTGCTGGGGATTGATCTCTATCCAGAGCTGGTTCCTGCCGGATCGGCCAAGGGTGGGAATGATCAGCGAATCGAGGAGGATGTCACCAGCCGGATGTGGTCGTAGACGTCTGATATCCAAGGTGTCTTTTTTTGAACCATTGTTCAGCCAGTATGTTACCAGCAGGCTGTCCATGTCGATGCCCCCGATATTCCGGTAAGCTATTTTCAAGCGGGCGCTGTCGCCTTCAACCAGGCTGTCATTGTAAAAGCTGAAACCGCTGGAGGGATCGATGGCGGTTTCGGGCAGCGTCTCGAAAATGATCTGCCATCTTTTGAGTCTTGCAGGATCACGGGGTGAGGGTTGAGTGGCAGAGTTATCCTCCATCACCAGGATCATCTGCATGTAGGGATAATCCGCGGCAGCAAAGGAAGAGTCGAGATGGTAGATGTCTGAGGAATCCCTGCTGATCACTCCAATGAGGGTATCGGAGGCGCTGTTTTCTTTGATCCCTATCAGTACCAGTCGGATGCTGTCGTTGTCGTCGGTTTCTGCCCTCCAGTGCAGGGAATGCCAGGCAGAGGAGGGACCGATGGGGGGCGTGGTGATGCTTCCCTGTTTCCAGTTGGTTACCACTGTGGTTGTGATATTTGCAAGCGAGTCCCTGGCACAGCCGGGTCCTGTCTCTATGGCTGTTCCGGGCAGGGAGCCCTTGATTCCGAAGATCATGTAAGGCGAGGTGTCCTGCATAAACCTGAAGTGCTGTGCGCCCAGGGATTCGAATGCCTGGTAAAGGGAAGTTTCACTTTCCTGGGCCTTGTGGTTTTTATGGCTGAATGCCAGCACGTAATACCCCTCTGGGATGGTATCGATGAATTTGGTGATGATCTGCCGGTCTGCCGAATCATAGTTGCAAAAGTCGAAAGCGGCAACGGGATAATCACGGCAATGCTTGTTCCCGTATTGGCCGATACCGTTGCCGTTATTGTAGCTGATCCAGGGTTCGAAAGAGACCGGGTTAAACACGGCGAATTTGATTCCGCTGCTTCCGGGGCAACGGTTCTGGGCACAGCTCCACACATCTTTGATGTCAAAACCGACCCTGAAGTATTCTTCCTGCCAGGGATGGTTGATGATATAGGTTTGGGCATGCAATTCGTTCATTTCCTCCACAAAGCAGAAGCTGTCAGACTCCGGCAGATATCTGATATACAGGTATTGGTTCCGTTCCATTTGCGGGGTGCGTGCCTGTGACCAGCCTGTAATACCCGGGATATACTGAAAAGACCTTTGCTGCCACCGGATGGAATCCGCGGGTGTTTGATCCGGTCCGGTCCTCCAGTAATATACGGTACTGTCGGTCTGAACCGGCAGGTCCAGATGCCAGGATATCACTCCTCCACCCGCGGTAATGACGGTGTCTTTTCTTATGGGGCTGTCGAAGCGGTAAGAGGTGTCGAGCTGAAAAGCGAATGATGATTGGGAAAGAAAGGGATACACTGTACTGGTGGTCAGGCTGACTGAAGGAGAAGGGACGATCGCGTTGTCGTCAGGCAGCACAGGGATGAGGCCGGTGGAACGGATGTTGACAGTCAGCTCGGCTGTATTGTTTGTTTCCATGGTGCCTTCATCGATTTCATTCAGGGCATCCAGGTTCACCCTGAAACGGTTCAGTCCGCCTGCTGATTCGCCTCCGGTTTCCATGTCTACAAGGATGGTATCCCGGAATAAGGGTGCGCAGACGCGGAGCAGGGTATCGCCGGCCGGTGTTTCCCCGATCCACCTTTCTATCCTCACAAAAAGCATGGTATCGAGTGCTTTCCCGGCATTGGCCGGGATGATGCGGAGGGTGAAGCGGGAACTGGCAGTATTGATCTCTTCAGGAATGGTGGACAAGGTTTGGGGGCAGTCCGGACCGGGGTTCAGGTGGTAATCGGGTTGGGGCGGGGCGTACAGAACCATGGCAGGGTCGGCATGAAGGGCCATTTCAAGACAAACCTCACGGAAGGAGAAAGCCGTATAAGACGGATTTCCCAGGATACTTCCGATATTCCCGGCAGCGATCGTACCGATGGGTAAACCATAATGTGTGGTGGCAAAGGCTTTCAGGAATGCGCTGCTAAAGGTGTGCAGGTAAGGGGCTTCACCTTCAGTAACCGAAGCAAGGTATCCGATGGCGCCTTTCAGAGGGAGTAAAACATAGTGTTCGCTTGAGATTCCGCCATGGTAATCAAAGATATCACCTGCCCAGCATGAATTTGCGATGACAAAGTAATATTTATCCTTGTTGTTGAAACCGGCCGGATCGCCGATGCTGATATCGAAGTTAATGCCACTGGCATGTCCGAAGTATTGGATCAAGCCTACTCCCTGTTCCACGATCAAGTCGTTCAACTGCGAGGATTGTGCGATCACGACCGGATCAAGACTGGTTTTAAAGAAACGATGGGAGAAATATCCTGTAAAAGGTGAGGATAGCAGGGAATCGTAAAAGCTGAGGTAGGAACGGAAGATGCTTTGCTCCAGGAAATTGGATCCACCGCCGAACTGCAGGATGTTTTTACCGCTTTGCCTGACATTTTTCAGGGACAATTCATGAGCGGTCATTTTTTCAAGGTAGTTAAACACATCGCCAGGCGAATAGGCACTAAGCCGCCCGGTGGGAATATCAGCCTTGTCCTGGTTTCTCAGGCCGAGCGTATACATCCAGTCCGAAGGAGGATGCCCATAGGAAGGCACCCTGGTCATCTTCCATTTAGCATGGTCCTTCCTGATATCCTTACTCTGGATTGCTTTGCCGATCAGGAACAAGTGGGAGGGAAGCTTGGTATATTGATGTGACACATGGCGAAGGAAATTCCTGATAGACAGTGGTGTTTTGCAAATTCCGAAGGCGAACTGGTCGTAGAGCTGTTCGATATCCACAACCACCGGACTGAAAAGTTGCGGATATCCTTCTGTTTTCCGGTAAGTGGCATACTGTGCGGCTGCATCCAGCAGATCATTGTCGGTAATGATTAAGTAATCAATTTCCGGAAAAACCGCCGGTTCATAGCGGATAAAGCGGGCATCGGCATCGCTGACCGCAGTCAGTTTTTCAATCTGCGTGATATTACTGCACAAGCTGAAGAAAATGGCTTCTTCTCCGGGGAAATTCCTGATGAGGGCATGAAGGTATTGACCTTCCTGTGCCGTTGAATATAAACGGCCGTTGGTAAGATCAAGCATCCTGACGGAGTCGTTTGCCGGCACTTGGATTCCTGTCAGGCGAATGTGTGCAAAATCGGTTCCATACTGGGCCGGAATCTTAAACAGGCTTTTCACGCTTTGCGGGAAGGCGGGGTAACGCGGATACCTGACACTGATATCCGACACAGACGTCCATTCCTGCAAAATCTGGCCCGGATAATTCGGATTACTGAAGGCAAATGAAGCGGAGCCGCTTGATATCGTGTTCATTTGCAGTGCTTTTGAGAAAGTGACAGGGTGGTAATATCGCCAGGAAGTATCGACAAGCACCTGGCTGCCGCATTGTGCCTTAAAGTAATGTTGCTGGGCAGTAAGCTGGCGGTTGGAGCCGGCCACGATGGTAAATTCTGCCTGAGCCTGTGGCCCCTGGGCATACAATTCCGGCAGACTGACGGTCCTGACCTGGGTCTGGTTGACCCATATTTTGTTGCCGGCAAATCCTTCGCCGCTGGTATAGGCAGCATCTCCGATGGTAATGGAGGGACTGGAGGTGTTAAATCTTTCGCCTTCCAGGTAGGTTTCGCTGTAAATGGCATTTGTTTCGCACCATAACCAAGGGATAGCAGTATATAACTGGTAAGCAGTATTCGTTTCTCTGATGAGGCGGGCATTATTCGCCGTGGCGTTCCAGGAAAAATAATATGTGGCTGTATCAGTGAAGAGGCTGTATTTCTTATTCACCTGCCCGAAAGTATCCTGATAGAGGGAGTGATCGAACCAGCCGTCGTTTTTCCGGGCAAAGAATTCAAGGTAGTCTCCGGCATTGAAAACGCCGTCGGAGCCGGTTTCAATCCAGATGGCCTGTTGTTGTCCCTGACCCCATATTTGCATGTTTTGGGGAGGGATATTTTCGGGCTGGACGCCAAATGGCATCAGGGCATTCGCAAGGGTCTGGTAGGGGATACGGTACATGCCGTCTTCGGCGATCCTGAACCTGAAATATTGTTGCTGATACTGTATCCATTCATTGCCGTATGGCTGGGCACAGGCCTGTTCAGGTGACTGAAAAGCAAGCAGGCAGATCAGCAGGACCGGCAGATGTCTGAAATAGCTCATAACACATCCTTCATTTGGGCAAATGCCAAAGGGAGGGATAAAGGTAAGAAAAACCGGATTTATTCGACGATGGTGACAGTACCCAGTTTATCGAAGGATTCGTGGGTTACCGACTTCACATAATGAACCTGGTAAAGATAGACCCCGGCAGGGAGGAAATCTCCATCGAAGGTTCCATCCCAGCCTGAATCCGCCTGCTTTGTTTCGAATACCATTTTTCCCCAGCGGTCGAATATCCTGAGGGAATACCCATAGATGGTTGAGAAATCACCCACGGGTTTGAAAAGGTTGTTATAACCTTTTGGCACGATGGCATTTGGGAAGAAGAGGGTGCTGCATTCCCTGACATTGAGGGTGAACTCCTGGGTATTGGAGCAGAGGATGTCCATGAAAGGAGAGGTGGCGGTCACGTAATACGCAGTGGTATAACCTGGTTGTACGTTTATGGAGGGTGTAAGGTCCCCTGTACTCCACTGGAACAAGGCGGCACCATCGGCATTGAGAACCATTTCGGAACCGCGGCAGATGGTATCGAGGGATGCGTAAATCCTGACGGTCATTTCGGGGGATACGAAAACCGTGATGGCGCTGGTATTCTGGCATCCGTGATGGTCTGTCACCGTAACGATGTAAGTAGTTTGGACAAGCGGGCTTACCACGATCCGGTCTGACTGGGCCCCGGTATTCCACGCATATTGCTCTCCACCCTGTGCGGTGATTTCGATCATATCTCCGTAACATACTGCCGTATCGGCCGGGAGGGCGGTTGAGGGTGGCTGTATGATCATGACGGAAGCCACCGCGGTATTGCTGCATCCGTGCAGGTCCGTAACCGTCACCGTATACAGGGTGGTATCCGCCGGGTCAACCTGAATAACAGGGCCCGACTGTGCATTGCTCCACAGATAGCTTAATCCGCCGGAAGCAGATAAGGTGGCAGTTTCTCCAACACAAACAGTATCATTGGTGATGTCAATGGTGGGAAGGGGGTAAACGGTGAGGGTAAACGGAACAGTACCTGTACACCCGATGTCATCTGTTGCGATCAGGTTATAGTTGGTGGTAGTTTCCGGTGAGAATGTGACCGTATTACCGGTATCACCCGTTGACCAGAGGTAAGTGAAATTTCCTCCTGCCGAAATGGTGGTGGTTTCTCCCGTACAGAAGGCCATGTTTCCGGACAGCTGTGGTTGTGGAATGTCATGCACCAGTATCATCACGGAATCGATGGCCAGGGTATCCGGTATGTTGCCTCCGCCCAGGATATACACATAATAGGTGGTGGTTTGAACGGGGTTGACGACAACTGAACTTACAACTGTTTCACCGGTCGACCAGTTGATATCCTGACTGAACTCACGGGTAATTTTCACATTGTCGATGCCCCAGTTATCATCGAAGTGGTTGTTAAAATAACTGCAATAACCCTGCATCCAGCGGAGTCTGGTGGTTGGAGTCAGCGCCGGGGGCGGCAGCAGAAAGCTGTAATTCGCCCAGTCAGTAAACTGCGTTGGTGTATAGGTCAGGGGCGACTGAACCATGGGGTTGGTGGGAAGGAAACTGCCGTCAGGGCAGAAATAGACAATGTCGGTCCAGGTAATTCCCTGATCTGTTGAGTATTGAAGCGAAACCCCTTCGAGCATTTCGTCAGGACCTTCACAGGAAGGGGGGTCGTTTTGAAGTCCGTATTTAAGTGAGAAGGACAGCGTCGCGCCTGAGGTGAGGTCGAGATCTTCCGTTTCCAGGCTTCGTTGAACGGGGCTTTCCTCTCCAAACCAAACACAGACCACTTCAGAAGCGGTGTCACAGGGACCCTGGAAAACAAAGCCCGGTGTCACATAATGCCAGTCTCCTCCGAGTTGTCCGTTGTTGAAGTTGTTGTTGATCAGCACGCATTCCCCGATAAACGAGAGATCTACGCTATCACCAGGGCAAATCTCCACGGTATCCGTGTGTATACCATTGACCAGCATGCTAACCCAGCATTGGGCGCTTAGCTGGAAAGACAGTGCCACCAACAGCCCGGCAAATCCGTATTTAAACCATTGCTTCAAACCAATGTCTTTATTTTACTCTATCAGCAGTTAAACGGTTTTTCTTTCGCTTTGTTTCCAATATTGTCAGAAAAGCGGTTTCAAATTTACCTTAATAACACCGGGATTTCATCAGGGTGTTCAATCATTTTTCAACAGGGCCTTCTTTCACCAGGAATGCGGGGAGGTAAATACATTTAGTTGATTATTAATAAAATAACTAGTAGTATGCTGATCTGATTACCAGAATTGTTAGTAAACTTGTTGATAAGCTGTTCACAAGTTGGCCTTGTCTGTTAATAAACTAGTAATGTTTTGTTAATCAAATAATTAATATTTTACACCGGCAAAAGCTGCCTTCACCATTGCCTCAGAGAAGGGTCATGGTATCTAAGTCTCTGAAGCATTGGTTAAAAGGCCTGCTGCCTATCTTCATTATTTTATTAATCAGCTGTTTACATCATTCAACAATCATAGGTTTTGTAATCACATGATTGCCGATGGTGATCCTGTAAAAATACAGGCCTGACTGCAAATCAGAAACACGGATTTTCAACTGATGGTTGCCTGCGGCATAAAATCCATTTTGTTCGGGCAGGAGGGATTGTCCGGGAAGGTTTAACACAGAGACCTTGATATTGGAAGCCTTTGGAAGGGAGAGGTTGATAAAGGTGTTATCTTTACATGGATTCGGATAGTTCTGCGAAACGATGGCAGGGAGGTCTGTGTTTTCAGGGACGCTCAGTCCGCTCAGGTCCGTTTTAGGCAGTGTCAGATAGGAAATGCTGTTGTCGCCATAGGGGTCGGCATCGCCACGGACTGCCAGTCCGGGTTCTTCATCATACTGGTAAACCATGTGAAGGTTATTGTCGACCCGGGCGGCAAAAAATGGGAAAACGCATTCATGAAAATTGTGCTGGAGGGATCCTGTGATGTCTTTGGCATCCTGCCAGGTCAGTCCGCCGTCGAGGCTGGTACGGGCCCAGATGTGCCTGTAATTCTGGGATCCGTTGGACAGGTTCTCCATGACCGAAGTGTATGCAAGGAAAATTGTACCATGATCGTCCATGCAGGCTGTAGGGAAGGTAGAAAGTGACAGAAAGTATGTTCCGATACCATCGAATTCCATAATGGTATCATTTCCATTGATATCCTGCACGTAACCAACGATATGGCCCTGGTTCCAGAGGCTGTCGAAATGCAGTGTGCTAAAAGCCGGCATATCCTCATTCCAGTAAAGCAATCCATCGGTATAGGGCCAGTAGGATGTTTGCTGGTCGGTAGTATCACTGTTTCCAACCCGCATGATACCGGAAAACACATGGGCTTTACCGGCGTCATCCAGTAAAATGGCCAAAGAACCGTCACTTACATAAGGTGTATCGAGTACCAGGGTGTGTTCCTCCTGAAAGAAGGGATAAGGGTGCTGGAAGATCATGGTTTTAGTCCAGTTCTGGCCATTGTCGGTGGATTTCATCAGGAAAAGGTCAGTCCAGTTATCACCGACCACGAAGGCGATGGTATTGCCTTTGGGCTCGGCCCAGGCATAGCAGTCACCGCCAAAACCGACATAGGCAGCAGACGACATGCCGGGAAGAATCTGGTTGGCAATATCCCAGGTGTTGCCTCCGTCTTGCGAACGGCTGTAAAGCAAGGCACCATCCATGCCCTGGAAAAGACTTCCCCCGCTGACTACGGGCCTGCTCAGTGCGATCAGGTGGATGCTGTTATTACCGGTTCCGTTGGAAGTGGCACGTGGCCAGGAAAGGCTGACCGTCCCTCCGGAATGCGGAATGGCGGTTTCATTCCAGGTTCCGCTCCCTTTGGTGACTCTTTTCATCAGCATCAGTTTACCCGGAGTTGCGAAATCATGTGAGATAACACCTTCGCCGTTCTGACCAAGTGCAAAAACACTGGGCCAGCCTGTCCTGAGGCTTTCAATTCTGACGCTGGGAACTGTTCCCCAGGCCGTACCGTCGAAATAGTTATATCCGGTTCCCCTGTCTGCGAAATTCGGATCTGTCATTCCAAAAGTCCAGACAGCGCTCATGCTTCCATCCGGGAAACGGACGAGGCGATTCTGGCAGGCCTGGTTGGTCTGGAGATCGTAGCGGGTTTCGCCGATCAGGGTTTCCACGCTTGCCAGTGAGGATTTCACCAGCGGGTTGGGTGCCCGGTACAGAAAATGCGCTCCGGGAACGGATGCATCGGGGGCCGGCCGGCTTTTGCTGATGTTTTTCAGTGCAGGGACGGCAACCCGGTTTTGCTGGGCTGTCACCAAAAAGGAGACAGCCAGGATGAGGCTGAGCAGGAATATCTTTTTCATTTTTTGCTTATTTTAAACAAGTTTATTGGACTAAAAGACGTGTGCTTTGTTTTTCTCCCTCCACGGTAAATGTAAGCAGGTACAGTCCCCTTGAGAGCCGGCTGCAGTCAATGTCAATGCTGTGTTTTCCGGGGGTCTGTGTTCCGTAGGAGTGTTCCTGTATGATCCTTCCCGTAACATCGGTGAGAGTAGCGGTAAGGCTGGCAGGCCTGTCAAGTTCGACAAGGATTGATGCCGCATGCCTGACCGGATTGGGAATCGGATTTGAAACAGTGAAACCGGAAGGTGACAGTTCATGCGTTCCAAGTCCATAATCCGATTTTGGCAGGGCGACGTGCAGGATCGTATTGTCCCCGTATGGATCGCTGTCGCCTCTGACCGACAACCCGGGTTCCTCATCAAGCTGGTATAGAACGTGGACGTTTTGGTCGGTTCGTGGAGAAACCGAGGGGAAGACACATTCGTGAAAATTATGGGTCAGGCTGCTGTTAATGTCGATGAAGGGTCCCCAGGTTTCACCATTATCCTCCGACAATCTTGTATATATATGCCTGTAATTCTGGCTGCCGTTTGATTTCCCCTCGACCACCGAGGTCATGAACAGGAAAATCTTTCCCTCCTCATCAATGGTGGCATTGGGCATGCTGGTCACCGAAAGGTAATAGGTACCGAGGTCGTCGAATTCCAGGATGGTGTCATTACCGTTGATATCCTGGGTATAGCCGACGATCTGGTTGTTGGCGTCCAGGGTATCATAGCTGATGTTGGTCATGGTTGGCATGCCTTCTTTCCAGTATGCAAGTCCGTCGGTATAAGGGAAATAGGAAGTTTGCTGATCGGTTAAATCCGTGTTCAGCACGCGCATCAATCCGAAGAAAACATGCGCTTTTCCCTGATGGTCGAGGAAGATTGCAAGTGAACCGTCGCTGACGGTGGGTGTATCCAGCACAAGGGTGCTTGGTTCATCGAAAAGGGGATAGGGATGCTGAAAGATCACGGTTTTTGTCCAGTTATTGCCACCGTCAGTTGATTTCATCAGGAAGAGGTCGATCCAGTTATCGCCCACAACGAAAGCGAGGGTATCTCCCCTGGGGTCTGCAAACGCATAGGCATCGCCTCCAATGCTCAGATAATCGGATGCAGTCATGCCTGGCAGGATTACATGTTGCTTATCCCAGCTTGTTCCACCATCCGGCGAGCGGTAATAGAGCAAAGCCTGGTCTTGTCCCTGGTAAGGAACATAGGTACAGGCGATGATATGGATGGTGTTATGTGTGGCACCGGTGGTTACGGCTCTTGGCCAGCTGATGTCAACGGCACCCGGAGGGCCGGCCAGGATGGCATGGTCCCAGTTACCGCTTCCCCGGTTTGTTCTCCAGTCGATGGATAGACCGGCCACATCGGTATGCGAGATCACCATTTCGCCTTCAGGGCCGAAAGGGAAATATGACGGCCATCCGGTTCTGAGAGGTTCTATTCTCTGGGCTGGGGAAGGTCCCCATACACTTCCGTCATAGTAGTTGTATCCTGTTCCTCTTTCGGTGAAGGAGGCTTCGACGAGTCCCCGGGTCCAAACTCCGCCCATCGTTCGGTCGGGGTACATATAGATCCTGTTCTGCGTGCTTTGATTTGTCTGCAGATCGTATCGTGTTTCACCGATGTTGTTTTCAACGGGCGCAAGCGGAACGATCTGTCCTGAGCCGGGTTTGCCGAGCAACATATTGGTCTGGTTTTTTACGGCGGCACGCACCGGTTTTTTTGCAACGAGATGTTGCTTACTGGTTTTAAACCTGGCAGTTCCCTGTTGGGAGTAAACCACATAGGTGCACGCCATTAATCCTGTGATCAGTAGAAGTTTCTTCATACACGTTTTTTTAAAATGTCATGGACAAAGTTAAAAAAAAAGGGTGCCCGTGCAACGGACACCCTTTTTTAGGTTAAGCGGGATGCTTATTCGATGATCATTTTTTTGGTAATCGTCTGGTTTCCTGCTTTTACTGTATAAAAGTAAATACCGGCCTCGAAATTGCTCCGGTCGAATGAGAAGGTATGATAACCGGCATTGACGGTTTCGGCAGGTACTTCATACACTTTCTGACCGATGAAGTTGGTGATTTCCATGCTGAGTTTGCTGGCATTCCTGAGGCTGACCACGATCTGGGTATTGGTAGTAAAAGGATTCGGATAATTCTGGTTGACGAACACCAGGTTGTTGAACTCATCCAGACCCACATTGGTTCTGTTCATTTTCAGGTAGACCATGGCATTATCCTGATAAGGATCCGAGTCTCCCCTGACGGCAAGGCCGGGTTCGTCGTCCTGCTGGTAGAGCAGGTGCAGGTAGTCATCGGCGGTATAGGAGAGGCTTGGGAAGACACATTCGTGGAAGTTGTGGGTCAGTCCTCCGGTAACATCCTGGAAATCTGTCCAGGTTACTCCCACGTCTGTGGATTTTCTGTACCAGATATGCCTGTAATTCTGGGAACCATTGTCTTTGTTGTCCATCACCGAGGTGAAGAACAAGTGGATCAGGTTGTCTTCGTCGATGGTTACTGTGGGCATACTTGTTACGGAGAGATAATAGGTGGCAAGGTCTACGAAATCGAAGATGGTATCGTTTCCGTTCACATCCTGCACCCAACCCACCAGATGTCCCTGGTTGTAGAGCGTATCACTGTTGAGGTTGATATACATGGGCATGCCTTCTTTCCAATAGGCAATACCGTCAGAGTATGGGAAGTATGAAGTCTGTTCATCGGTCAGATCGTCATTCAGCACGCGCATCAAGCTGAAGAACACGTGCACATTGCCGCTGTTGTCGATGGCACAGGCGGTGGTACCGTCGCAAACCCAGGGAGTATCGAGTACCAGGGTGGTATTTTCTTTAAATTTCGGGTAGGGGTGCTGGAAGATGACGGTTTTGTTCCAGGTTTGGCCATTGTCGGTGGATTTCATCAGGAAAACATCTTCCCAGTCGTTTCCGTAAACGAAGGCAAGGGTATTGCCTTTGGGTTGTGCCCATGAATAGCAGTCACCGCCGAAGCCGACATAATAATTGGTATCGGTCATGGGGAACTGGTAGTTGAGGATATCCCAGGTGGCACCGCCGTCAGAGGAGCGGCTGTACATCAGGGAACCATCCTGACCATTGTATAAAGTTCCGCTGTTGGCGACCGGAGTGGTGATAGAGGCAACATGGATGTACTGGTTGGTTGCTCCGCCGGCCACAGCGCGCGGCCAGAGAAGTCCGGATGACCCGGTCGGACCGGCCATGGTGCTCATACTCCAGGTTCCGGTTCCTTTTACGGGCCTTGAGGCAATTTTCAGACCGGCGTTGGTACCGGTATGCGTAACGATCATTTCGCCGGAGGCACCAGAAGGCATATAGGAAGGCCAGCCGACTCTTGCATCTTCAACTCTGGCAGTCGGGTATGCATCCCAGTTTGAACCATTGTAATAATTGTATCCGGTACCTCTTTCAGGGAAAGTATTCACATCATCCATTCCCCATGTCCAGACTGCTCCTATGGTTCTGTCTTCATGAAGATAGATACGGTTCTGCATAGAAGAATTGGATTGCAGATCGTAACGGGTGATACCCACCTGTTCCTCATTGATGGCAAGGCTTGATTTCACATACTTGTTGGCTGTTGACCTGAGCATGTTTACAGGCTCATCGATGGCCCTGGGCATGGGCTTTTTCACACTGACATCCATTTTGGGATGAAAGACCACGGGTTTGCTTTTTGGTTGTGCGACTGCCCCCAGGCTGATGCCGATGATAAGTCCAAATAGTAACAATTTTTTCATTGATGTTGGGTTTTGATAATAATTTGGTTTGTTTCTTTCGCAAGCACAAAATTATATAAATTAGAAATACGGTGTTAAAAAATTGCAAATTAATTGGGATGTCATCCCGGCATTGATTTAAATCAACGCCGGGATGACATCCCAATTCGCCTCTTTCGTTCTAAATAGCGTCCAAATAAAGGGCTTTGGACAACTTCACGACCTATCAATTAGTCATATATATTATGGCACACGCGCGAAAAAGATGCCTGGAACGGAAAAAGGCGTCATTGATTGTAGTACCTTCGTCATTGTGTATCACAGATGAAATTTCCATTAGGACTATCATTCATACAAACCGAAGATAATCATATATGGATATTCTCCCGCATGAAGCGGGACAATCATCTGACCATAATGTAATAAATATGAACAGATGAAATCCCTGCCTTACATGAAATATCCATGCAAATAATGTTTATATCAACTGTCCATGATCAAATATGAATATTACATTTAACAATAATCTTAGAGGTTTAAACTCATGAAAAATTTTTTCCTTGTGATGCTAATGTTTCTTGTGCCTTTCTTCTCTGAGGCTCAGCAGGTTATCTGGATACAGGGCACGGTGATTGACACCCTTAGCAGAAAGCCTGTCATTGATGTGCAGATCAGTGTGAAGGGAACGAAACAGGTGGTGTTATCGGATGCGAAAGGCAAATTTCGTTTCCAGGCGACCCAAAATGAGGGTAATGTGTTGCTTATAAAGCATGTAGGCTATGAATCCAAAACAATTGAGATCGCTCATCCTGCACCCTTGAATGTTGTGGTCGAGCTTTTTCCCATGGTTTTCCAATTGGGTGAGTTTGTGGTGGAGGGGAAAGTGACACCCATCGCTAATGTGACGGAAATTCCGGAATTGAAGATCAGGCAAAGCAGCAACAGGGATGTGGGTGATTTTCTGCGTGAGATTCCCAACCTTTCTGCTGTCAGGAAGGGAGGCACGGGGCTCGACCCTGTGGTCAGGGGGCTTCGGTTCAACCAGTTGAATGTTCAGGTCGATCAGGGAATCCGTATCGAGGGGGGATGCCCCAACCGGATGGACCCGACCACGGCTCATGTGGAGATTGAGGATGTGGAGGCCATGGAAGTAATCAAAGGACCTTTCGTATTAAGGTACGGTCCGTCATTCGGAGGAATTATCAACATCTCCACATACCAACCGGCCTTTTACGAGAATTCTGAAATACATGCAGTTGCGATGACTGGTTTCGAGTCGAACTGGAACGGGAACCGTCAGCATTTGCGGGTGAACGGAGGAAATAAGCAATGGGCTTTTTATGTCTCAGGCGGACTGAAAAATTACGGCAGTTATATGGATGGCGAGGAGAACAGGGTGCAGTCGGGCTTTCTTAAATACAGTTTTGCGGGCGGATTGGGATACAAGCCTTCTCCAAAGGAAAGTCTCCTTTTCAATTACAGGGAGTCGCACGGAAGAGATGTTTTTTATCCTGCCCTGCCGATGGATGAAAAGGTAGACAATACCCGCATTATGTCACTCGATTATTCCATGAATCATATCTCGGATGCATTGCAGACGGTGGAGGCTAAGGTGTTTTATTCCAAGGTCTTCCATGAAATGGACAATGCTTTCAGACCGAATTACAGCTTTATGCAGGCGGTTGCCATGGTCAATGCCAACAATTTCGGCGGGAGGCTGCAGACCAAATGGACACTGGGAGAAACTTTCGTGATTGCGGGCTTGGACATAGAAAATGTTAACAAAGACGGTGACAGGGTGATGGTAATGAACATGAGTATGCCGGGTATGCCACCCGGAACCATGACTGTTAGAACCAACCTCTGGTATGAGGCATCTATCCTGAATAGTGGTGTTTTCGCCGAATTACGCAGGCCATTCGGAAAGTATCATGCAGAGTGCTCGGTAAGAGCAGATTACAATACAGCGGGTTCAGAAGACACCTTACGAATCCCCTCATGGTTCGATGAAACTGATTCCCGTTTCACCAACCTGAGTTTCAGCGCCGGCCTGAGTCGTTCATTTGCAAAATACTTTTCTCTCAGTTTAGCCCTTGGAAGGGGTGTCAGAAGCCCGTCCATGACAGAACGCTATATTAAATTCCTGACGGTGGGATATGATAACTATGACTACCTGGGGAATCCGGCACTGAAGCCCGAAGTTAATAACCAGGCAGACCTTACCCTGAGGTACCGGCATGAAATGTACGGACGTTTCTATGCCAATATTTTTGCCTCTTATATTCAGGATTATATCAGCGGTATCCTTGTCCCGCCGGCAGTGGCTACACCAAAGACAAACGGGGCAGTGGGTGTTAAACAGTTTACCAATTCAGGTTCTGCCTTCCTGCGTGGATTCGAGATCAGCTACCAGTCGCCTGCGATCCTGAGGAGGATTTATGCCGGGATCCAGGCTGCCTATACCCGGGCCAGTATCAGGGAAGCATTGCAATACAAAGTGGAAAACGGACAGGTTGTCTCCCAGACTTCCCTTGAAAATGATCCGCTTCCGGAAATACCTCCCCTTGAATCGACCCTTAGTTTATCTGCTAATTTAATGAAAGACAGGTTGTTCCCTTCCATAGCCGTCAGGCTGGTAGCGAAGCAGGATTATGTATCCGGTGCATTCTACGAAGCTGAGACTGCGGGTTTTGCAGTTTTTCAGGCGTCACTTCATTATAAACCCATGAAGTGGTTAAGCCTTGCCGGTGGTGTGAATAACATGTTCAACCGCCAGTATTATGAGCATCTGAACCGGCGTATCGTGGGGTCGACTGCCAGGCTCTATGAACCGGGTAGGGTGTATCATTTGACACTGATAGCGAATTTATAGAGGAATGTTGAAATGTATAATATATAGAGAGTTAATTGCCCGGAAACATTGAGGGAATAGACGGACACAGCCATGTTGGATTCCGGTAAATAACATATTGTCTGTAACTTAAGTGCTCAAAGAATGAACAAAGTATTGATGATCATCATGTTATTGTCTGCCTTGTGTTACGCATGCAGGAAGGACAAGCCTTCAGAGGAAGAGGAGAAAGGGAAGATTGTCTTTCGCTTTGTACATCTGGTGGATGGTCAGGCCGTGGTTTATGACACCATGAAATACACCAACACCGCCGGTAATCATTACATGATCACCGACATGCAGTATTTCATCTCGGATGTGGTGCTTCATGCCTCCGATGGCAGTAAAAAAATGATCAATGAATGGCAGGACATCTATTATGTGGACACCTATATCCCTTCAACCTTCGAGTGGCAGGTATACGATGCGATTCCACCGGGGCATTATGACAGCATTTCCTTTACTTTCGGGATCAATAAGGAAAAAAACAAGAACGGTCTGTTTGTCAATCCACCGGAGGTAAATATGTTCTGGCCTGACTTTCTCGGGGGCGGATTCCATTACCTGAAGCTGAACGGTAGATGGAAAACCCAGGCTGCCACACTGTTACCTTTTAATTTTCATACGGGAATAGGGGCAGATACGATTGGGCCCGGTCAGGTGGTGTTTGTTCATAATTATTTCAATGTCAATCTAAAGAACTCATCGTTTACCGTAAATAAAGGAAGAAATACTGTCATTGAAATTGTGATGAACATCGAAAGCTGGTTTCATACGCCTCATGTATGGGACTGGGACAGCATTGGCGGTGCCATCATGGAGAATCAGTCGGCGATGCTTTGGGCCAGAGAGAATGGATTTGATGTGTTTACCATAGGAGAAAAGACGGAGGAACCATAAAATGGAAAGCAGGAGACTGTTGGTTAAGATATTGTATTTCAGGCTTATGTTGCAAGCATTGGCAATGGTCCTGATAGCCCTGCCCCTTTTATTAAGCTCTTGCCGGAATGATAAAGAAACAGATGAGGATACTCCTGAACCGACACCGTATTTCATTGATGTTCCCAGGTTTTTTCCAACCCTGTTGAACATACCGGCCGACAATCCGATGACGGTGGAGGGGATTGCACTGGGCAGGTATTTGTTTTACGACGGCCGGATTTCGGGCCGTGACCATCCTGATTCCCTGATGACATGTGCCACATGTCACCTGCAGTCCAGGTCGTTCGAATGCGGGATTGATCATCCGAAGTATACCGGTGGATACCCTTTTGGCATCACGGGTATTCCGACTCCGCATGTGATGTTGCCCCTGATCAACCTTGTTTGGAATCATGAGGGTTACCTGTGGAATGGAGTCATACATCCCAGCAATCCCAATACATCCAAAAGGAGACTGGAAGACCTGGTCTGGATGGGAATTGTTGCACCGCACGAGATGAACAGCGATACCAACCGTGCCAAAGCATTGATTCAGAGTATTCCCGGCTATCCGGAACTATTCAGGAAGGCCTTCGGGTCAGATGTGGTTACGGTTGAGCGTATGGCCAAGGCCATTGCACAATTCATCAGGACTTTCATCTCTTCGGATTCCCGTTTCGATCAATACCTCAGGGGTGAGTTGCAGCTTACACCCCAG
This sequence comes from Bacteroidota bacterium, assembly GCA_022709385.1. Classification (GTDB taxonomy): domain Bacteria; phylum Bacteroidota; class Bacteroidia; order Bacteroidales; family CAIXZF01; genus JAKLIX01. Next base: position 261,134 of record JAKLIX010000003.1, read on the forward strand.
GAATTAAACGGATTTGTGCTGTTTTCAACCGAAAGCGGGGCAGATTGCTTTCATTGTCACGGCGGGTCGGGCAATCCTCTGTTCACCACCAATCTCTTTTATAATAATGGTAAGGATTCCCTGTTTACCGGTCCCTTTGAAGACCCGCGCGACCGCTATCATGTAACCGGCAATCCTGCGGATCTTGGGGCATACAAGGCAACCACGCTCAGAAATATCATCTATATGGGGCCATATATGCACGACGGAAGATTTAAAACCCTGGATGAGGTGATTGATTTTTATTCCGATGAATTGGTTAACTCACCTTACATCAATCCGCTGATGCATCATATTGCCACGAACGGAGCCAAGTTGACTCCAACGGAAAAGGCTGATCTGAAGGCCTTTATATTGTGTCTCACCGATACTGTCTTTCTTAGTAACCCGGCTTTCAGCCGGCCGGCAGTTTTCCCTGACGGTTGGACGGGGAAATAGGGTATTCCTTACAACTGCTGATTCGAAATCCTGACCGTCCTGTGTCCTATTCAGGCTGTGCCTGATTGGTTTTTTGCTGTTTGGGCAGGTTTTTCTTGTAGACCGGGTCATCGATATAGGCAGGTTTCCTTTGTTTCTTGATTTCCATTGGATCTCCTCTTTGTGGATCCACACCGGGAACCATGCCAAGGTTATAAAAAGTAAAGGCCCACATATCGGCGGCCTCTTCAATCCGGACCGAGGTGGGTTTTCCGGCACCATGACCGGCTTTTGTCTGTATCCTGATGAGTACGGGATTGTTTCCTTTGTGTTTTTCCTGCAGGGTGGCAATAAACTTGAAGGAGTGCGCCGGTACAACCCTGTCATCATGATCAGCAGTGGTAACAAGGGTTGCAGGATAGTTCACACCGTCCTTGATGTTATGCAGCGGTGAGTACTTATACAGGTATGTGAATCCCTCCTTGTCTTCGCTGCTGCCATAATCTACCGTCCATGCCCAGCCGATGGTGAATTTGTGGAATCTCAACATATCCAGAACGCCCACTGCCGGAAGGGCAACTTTAAATAATTCCGGTTTCTGGGTCATGCAGGCACCCACGAGCAATCCGCCGTTGGAACCTCCTGCAATGGCCAGCTTTTCAGGCTTGGTATACTTGTTCTCGAAAAGGTAATTGGCAGCAGCGATGAAATCGTCGAAAACCTGTTGTTTTTTTTCTTTGGTACCGGCTTTGTGCCAGGCTTCCCCAAACTCGCCGCCGCCCCTGATGTTAGGTATGGCAAGGATACCGCCGTTCTCGGCAAATATCATTCTGCTCACGCTGAAAGATGGCGTCAGGCTGATGTTGAATCCGCCGTAACCATATAGGTAAGCCGGATTCAGGCCATTCATTACCATGCCCTTCTTGTGTATGATGAACATCGGAATTTCAGTGCCGTCATTGCTCTTGTAAAATACCTGTTTCGTCTCAAAATCATCAGGCTGGAACAATACAGGCGCAAAGAATATCGTCTTATTGTAATCCTTCTCAAAATCCTGCAGAAAGATACCCAAAGGATATACAAATGATGTGAACGCATAGAATAATTGGGGATCACCCGGCCTGGAGGAGATATCACCCACCGTTCCGATCATTGGAAGTTCGATGGTGCCTGTTTTCTTTCCCTGCTTATCGAAAAGATAAAGCTCGTTGCAGGCATTTTTCATGTATTTGACCACGATTTTATCATAGCTCAGGCGGACGGATTCCATCACCATTTTTTCATCCTCATCGATCAGTATCGTCCAGCCCTCTTTACCCGGAATTTCTGGATTAATCGAAATGAGCCGGTAATTGGAGGCACCCGCGTTGGTGTGGATCAGGATGGAATCCCCGTAATTTCCGACTACTGCGTAATCATTGCTGAAACCGGTAAAAAGGGGCTGAAATCCTGCATGCCCCTTTAGCAGGTCTTTGTAATACAGCGCATTCCCACTGGTGGATTCTGTCTCATAAATAAATAAAAAACGCTTGTCGTCTGACACAGTTGCCGTGTAATTCCTCAGGGGGAAATCAGGATTCTGGTAAACCAGTTCATCCTTCTCCTGTGAAGTCCCTGCTTTATGATAATAAATTTTATGGAACTCATTCTTTTTGGTCAGGGCTGTTCCCTCTTTCGGCGCATCGTAACGGCTGTAATAAAAACCATTGTCCTTCCAGCTGATGCCGGAGAATTTCACCCATTCGATCTTATCTTTCAGTAGTTTCTTCTTTTTCAGATCCATCACGATGATCTCCTGCCAGTCGCTGCCGCTTCTTGAAATGGAAATGGCAATGTATTTCCCGTCGTCAGAAGCTTTGAATTGGTTGATTGAGATCGACCCGTCGGGAGCCACCTTATTCGGGTCATAAAGGAGTTCTTTCGGTTGTTCAAACGCTTCCTGCATATACAGCGCATGCTGGTTCTGCATGCCGGTATTGTAAAGGAAGAAGAGTCGTACACCACCTTTTTCGGGAACTTCCATTTTAGGAAAGTCCCAGAGCTCGGTCAGGCGGTCTCTGATCTTGTTGCGGAAGGTGATCTTGGAGAGATACTCCTGGGTAATCATATTCTGGGCATTCACCCAGGCTTCAGTTTCCGGTGAATTGTCATCTTCCAGCCATCTGTAGGGATCTGCGACTTTAGTCCCGAAATAATCATCAACCTGGTCAACTTTTTGGGTACCCGGGTAAACAGGCGGTTTAATCTGGGCAGGTAGATTCATTGATAATGAAAAGATAATAAGGCTTACAATCAGATTTAATCGGATCATGGTAGATTTTTTTTGTGGCAAACGGCAAAATTACTAATTTTCTCCCCATGAAAAATGGGGGTTAACATTTCTCTTTTACCTTTGTATGCAGTTTATCACTTTTCATTCTAAACACCTTATGACAACGACGAAGACACTGAAAAGCGTTCGCCTTTATCGTTATGATATTTTGGAGAATGGATTATCTGATATTGAAGACTGGGCTCCTTTTATTCAGAGTATGACAACGTATCATGAAGACGGCCTTGTAAGCAGGGAAATAACCTATAATGCCTGGGGCGTTCAGGAGCAATTGGTTGTGTATAACTATGATGAGCAAAGGAATCTGGCGGAAGAATTATTCTACGACGAAGGGGAAGAGCCTATGGAATCCAGGGTTTATACCAGGAACGAATTGGGTTTGATCATTTCTGAACATCACCGTTTTATGGATGAATCTGAAGATGTGGTTGAATATCACTATGATGAGAAGAACAGGCTGACAGGAAAGGTGTATTATGACAGCGACGGGGAAACAGAAAGAAAGGAAGTGCTTGAATATGACGGTGATTTGCTGTTAAGCGAGGCGGTGACGGATCAGGATGGTAACCTGATCAGCCAGGCTACGTATAGTTATGATGAGCATGGAAAAATTGAGAAAAGCGAACAGGTCAGGATAGAAGACGGCAGGAGTGAACGTATGGTGAGCTATTTTGATGAAAACGGCAACAGAAAAAAGAACCTGAGGTATAATTATCAGGAACAACTGATCGAGATCAGCCGTTTCCGTACCAACGGGCAGGGGCGTCTGGAGGAAATTGAAGAGGAAAACCAGCACGGAAAGTCTTTCATCAAATTCACGTATGACGATCAGGGAAATGCCGTTACACAGGAAGAGTTCAATGAAAAAGGGGATGTAATCTCCACGATCGAAAGGAAATTTGATGACGAAGGAAGAGCCCTGGAAACGGCTGTTTACATTGATGGAAGGAACTTTCGTGCAAACCAGCATTACCTGTTGAAATATGAATATGAGTTTTATTAACCAAAACCCGTGGCAGACAACTTTTCCACCCAGATTGGGTCTGAGAAGGTGTATGCCGGGTTAATATATATTTACAAAACCTTTTGTATGTCTTTTTTTCGCTTCATTGCTTTCCTCATTTTCTTTTCATTTTCCGAATCTTTGGTTTTACAGGCACAGGATGTAAAAGATCCCGGACCAAGGGAAGATATGATTTATACAATGCTTGACTCCCTTTACATGTGTCCCGACAGTATCTGGGTTCCTGTAAGGGTGCAGAACCTGGTGGGAATTGCCTCCATTTCCCTGCGATTCACCTTCGATCCTTCAGTGGTAACCTATGCGGGTTATTATGGCAATACGCATCCCGGACTTTTTTCGGGTTTTTTGCTGGTCGGTAACGTTCCGCTCAACACTATTACGATTTCCTGGTATTCGGTGACTCCTTTTTCCATCCTCAACGACACCCTGTTGTCATTCCGGTTTTATTACGCAGGCGGTGTGAGTGCCTTTGTCTGGGACACGGTGATTTGCCAGTACAGTAACCTGCCCGGAGATATCCTTCCAGCCGTATATGTGAATGGTTATGTCAGCTCTGAAACCTATTCTGCCGAGATTGTATCCGATCCTGACGATTACGGTGTGTGTGAAGGTTACGATTGCTATTTCGCAGTAGATCATTTGTACGGGCAGTCATTTAGTTGGGAATACAGTGCAGACAACGGTCTTAGCTGGCTGCCGGTTCCCAATGCACCACCATACAGCGGGGCAGATAATGATACGCTCCTGATCACGAATGTTCCTCTGTTGTTCAATAATTATCTATACCGGTGTACTGTTTACGGAGCATGCCCGCCCAATCCGGTATCCGGAGCTGCCACCCTGACTGTGCAGGCGGCTCCTGTTGCTGATGCCGGGCCCGACCAGTCAGTTTGCCAGGGGGATACTGCAGTCATCAATGGCAGTGCCCAGTTTTTTGGAAGCATTTTGTGGCTTAGTTCCGGTACCGGCACATTTCTGAATGCCACCACGGTAAATCCTTCCTACCTGCCCAGTGCAGCAGATGTTACTGCCGGAATGGTTACCATCCGGCTGATGCTCGAAGGACTGTCACCATGCGGAGCGGTTACAGACAGCATGCAACTGACCATTCATGCCCTGCCCATTGCCAGCGCGGGAAATGATACCACCATCTGCGAAGGTGGTGTGGCCACGCTGACGGGATCCGGAGGCAACGATTACCTCTGGAGTACAATACCCCCTTCAAGCAACCAGGTGGTGAATGTATCTCCCTCTGTCAACACAACCTATCATCTTACGGTGAGCAATTTCGGATGCGAAAGCTATGATTCGGTAAAAGTCTTTGTCCAGATGGGCCCCGTTGTCAGTGCAGGTCAGGATGCCGCTATCTGTGCAAACGAAACTCTCACATTGAACGGAACAGCAAGCTTTACCTCCAGTATTCAATGGAGCACTGTTTCAGGAGATGGCAGTTTCCTTAATTCCAACCAGTTGTCCACAATTTACACACCTGGTCCCGGTGATATCAACAATGGCTCTGTCTTCCTCGTACTCAGCGGTGTTCCTGTTAACCCTTGTGCCGATGTGGCAAGGGATACCCTCGAACTGACCCTGATCCCCCTGCCTCTTGCCAATGCCGGCAGTGATGAAACCATCTGCTTCGGGGATTCGCTTACCCTTACCGCTACCGGAGGAACCAGCTTCATCTGGAGTACCCTGCCACCGGCAAATACTGCCTCTATCACGATAAGCCCTGCTTCTACCACTGTGTTTTATGTAACAGTAAGTAACCTGCAGTGTTTTGCTGTCGATAGTGTGAAGGTTATTGTTTTACCATTACCCGACATCACCCTCTCAGAAGATACCATGATCTGCTTCGGACAGTCCGTTACCCTGGTTGCAACGGGCGGACTGACGTATGCCTGGTCGAGCGGACACATTACCAGTACCGTTGATGTGTCGCCTGTTGTGGATACCTGGTACAGTGTTACCATTACCGGTTTGAATGGTTGTCAGCGGGTCGATTCTGTCCTGGTTACCGTCAATGCTGATCTCACCTGCAGTGTGGTTCCGCCTGGTCCTGCTTTCTGTAACGGAGGAAGTGTCACACTGACAGCTTCTGCAAATCAAACCTGTACTTTTTCCTGGTCACCCCCGGAAGGCCTTTCTTCAGTCGTCGGTCCTGTGGTGATCGCCAGCCCTGCCATTACCTCCACATACGAAGTTGTTGCCACGGATAATATGGGTTGTACCGCTTCCAGCAAGGTCAATATCACTGTTTATCAGAATCCGATGGTGGAGGTACAACCGCCTTTTTACAATCTCTGTTTGGGCGATACGCTGACACTCACGGCATATGGTGCAAGTACTTATTTCTGGACGCCGCCTACAGGGCTGTCGGCCAATAATCTGCCGGTTGTCATGGCCAGCCCGAAAAAAACGACAGTCTACCAGGTTACCGGAACCGACATTCATAATTGTAAGACGACGGTTCCGGTCGTTATCAACGTATTGCCTGTTCCTGTTGTCGACCTGCCTGGCAGTGTTTATATCTATCAGGGAGAGAGCTATTTGCTCGACGGCAACGGCCATATTGATTCCTGCACCTATCTCTGGCAGGATGCTACCACCAATTCCTATTATTATGCGAGTGAACCCGGCTGGTATTATGTGACTGTTGACCGGAACGGCTGCATTGTTACAGATACCACCTGGATCAGGGCTTGTTCCGAGTTATGGGTGCCGAATGCGTTTTCCCCCAACAATGACGGGGTAAATGATATCTTCCTGATTGGACATACCGAAGACTTGGTTGAATTTGAACTGACCATCTATAATCGCTGGGGTGAGCAGGTCTACTATTCCACCAACCCATATGAAGGGTGGGACGGGTCATATGAAGGTAACCGTTGTCCGGTTGGTGTTTACCACTATGTGGTTGAATACCTTGGCCAGTGTAATGTCCTGCTTGAAAAGGAAGGGAAGAAACACGGGCAGATCACCTTGTTCCGTTGATCATACCATTCGATAGTTTAACCACTCCTTTGTTCTTCCACCTGCCTGTCTTATAGTAAATATATGACAGCAGCACGCCGATGATCCAGGCAATGGGTATTCCCCACCAGATTCCGGTAACTCCGATTTTCTGCGACAGGTACCAGGAGACCGGGATTCTGATCACCCAGAGTGAAAAAAGGGTGATAAACATGGGGATCAGCGTATCACCTGCTCCACGCATGATACCTCCTACGACGAACATCGCAGAAAAAGCGATGTAACAGGAGCTGACGATGACCAGGTAGGAGTATCCGATCTCAATAACCTTCTGATCCGGTGTGAACAGGCCCATCAGGCCTCTTCCCCAGAGGATGCTCAGGGCGGTGATGAACAGGGAAAACACAGTTGTCATCAGCAGGGTTGCCCGGAGTCCTCTCCTGATCCTTTCGGGTTTTTGAGCCCCGATGTTCTGTCCGACAAAAGTGGACAGGGCCATGGCAAAGGTCATGGCAGGAATGGAAGCAAAGGTGTCAATGCGGCCTGCAACCGAATAAGCGGCAATGGTGTCGGTACCGAAGGTGTTTACGATACTGTATAATGCCAGCATCCCTAATGCAACAAAGGTTTGCTGAAAACCCGTGGGTAAACCAATCCGGATGGTATGCCGGAAAATTTCCCGGTCGAACATCAGCTTCTTCAGGCTGAGTTTGACAATGGCGTGCCTCTTGTTCAGGTAAAGCACCGCAGTGATGAATGCTCCGGCCTGTGCAATCACGGTTGCCATGGCCACACCTTCGATTCCCATCCGGAACACCAGTACCAGGAGCAGGTCAAGTCCGATATTGACCACGGTAGAAATGACCAGGAAGACCAGGGGGGTCCTCGAGTCGCCCAGTCCCCGCAGGATGGCGCTTGTCCCGTTGAATCCGAACATAAAAACTGATCCCGCCATATAGATATTCATATACCTGACTGCAAGGGGACGGATATTGTCAGGCAGGCCGGTCCATCCGAAGATGGTGTTGCTGAAGGCGATACTCAGCAAAGTTATTATCAGACTGGCGACAAATAAAAACACGTATACGGTGTCGATGGCCAGTCTGATCTTTTCAAAATTCTTTGCACCGTAGTATTGGGAAATGATGATGGTGGCTCCGATGGTAATGCCAATAACAAAGGAAACCAGCATAAAGATCAGGGGAAAGGAAGCTCCGACCGCAGCAAGGGCTTCTTTGCCAATGAATTGACCCACAACCACCGCATTGATGATGTTGTACAATTGCTGAAAAACATTGCCGATCAGCATGGGTAGGGCAAAGTGCAGGATCAGTTTTCCTTCATTGCCCTGTGTCAGGTCTTTCATTGGTAGCGGGTAAAAAAAAGAAGCCGCCTGACATAAGGCGGCTTCTCTTCATTGGGTCACAGGGATTATTTGTTGATCGTGATCATTTTATTCATCACCTGCTTGCCGGTTTCCATTTTCAACAGGTAATTACCTTGTGAAAGTGTGCTTACGTCAAGGTTGATTACATGCTCACCGGCCGTTTCGTCAGCATTAACAAGCAATGCGATTTTTTCGCCCAGGATGTTGAATAAACGGATTTTAACATGGCCGTCTTCTGCCAGGGTATATTGGATCCGGGCAGTGGTCAGAACCGGGTTGGGATAGCTGTTCAGGCTGTTTTGCATATCAGCCGGGCTGATCTTGGGTACAATAAGACCGGCAGCGGGGATGGTTTGGGCAGACTCATTGCTGAGTACACTGCCACTGTTGAACTGAATCGTGGTTTCTTCAACCACGGCAGGTGTCTTCAGTGTGATTTGCAGCAGCAGATCGTCTGGATTGACAGCAAGTGGTTCAAGATTAAACCAGCCGATCCTGAGTTCGTTGCCGGTCTGGTTAAAGAGTAACTCACCGCCTGTGGCTGCCATATTCACCGATTGGGTAAGGTAGCCTTCGGGGAGGTTGATCACCATTGAAACGGCCCCCAGGTTCAGGGACTGGGCAGCGTAAATGGGGAGTGTGATCATTCCGTTGAGAGGTGAAACACTGCCGTAGGTCAGCTGCTCAACCCCCGGAGCCATTTTAAAGCCTGGGATATAGTCCATATTGACATCCGACATACACAGTGCATGGAAGTCTACAACAGGTGCAAGCACGTAATCCACATTGACCACAGGATTTTCAAAGACCCAGTCGGGCTGGGGTGCATAATCCGGCAGCAGGTTTACAAACCTTCTGAGCGTATTGAGTGCATCATGGGCATTGACCACACCGTTACCGGTCACATCACCGGCGACAAGGGGCAGGCCGGTGAGCATTTGCTGTCCGACGAAATGTTTCAGCATCAGCAGGCCGTCGGCAGCATTTCCGCCTCCCCATGGTTTGGTGGTAGCGGCATCAAGGGTGTAGGTTCCCAGGCCGATGCCGGTAAACAGGAAGCTGCCGTCAGCATTGGCAGTGGTAGTGGCAACCACGTTACCCAGCGGGTCTTTCAGCATCACGCTGGCATCGTTCATGGGAGTGTTCGATGCATTCATGTATGTGAGCGTACCCACGATATTGTCCTGCGGGATTTCCACAAAAACAGTCACCTCATCGCTTGCAGTACATCCGTAGAAATCGGTGGCTGTGAATGTGTACACCTGGGTGCTGACAGGGTTGGCATTTGGTGTAAGACTGTAAGGATCATCCAGGAAAGCGACAGGAGTCCACTCATAGGTGTAGGGTCCTGTACCGCCGGTGATAACAGCCTGCAGCTGTGTGCTGCCTCCGATAAAGATATTGACATCTGCGCCGGCATCCACGATCAGTTCATCATTCATGGTCACTTCCACAGTGCCGTTCATATCAGACATGCAAGTGGTCACGGAATTGAAAGCGTAAACGTTATAAGTACCGGGTCCGGCAAAGAAACCAAATGAAATGGCCTGGCCGTTTCCTTCAACGCTTGCGATGTAAAGACCGCCGTGGTTCAGGTAATAGGTTACACCTGTTTCGGAGCCGTTGAGCCCGATTTCAACACCGTTGGTGCCGTAACAGTAAACACCGCCTCCGGTCATGTCGAACACTGCAGGCAATGCATTGATGGTGGCATTTCCGTTGATATAATTGGTGACAAGCAAGTCCTCATCGATATTCAGCAGTTCGCAATTGCCGGGTGTTAGCAGATCCCAGGTGAGTGCCGTTGCACCAGCAACGCCGTCGAACACCAGTTCCATGATGGTTCCGTTTCCAAAGCTTGCGGGAACGACAGTGAAGAAACCGATCTTCACCAGGTTGCCGACTACATTGACAGACATCAGGCCGTTATCGAAAGCCGGATTGACATTCTGATAGGTGTTGTAGTTGAGTACAGCAGCATCAAATTCCAGTGCCAGTGACATGGCAGCCACATCATAGAAATTCTCGGCATTGACCGGGATAATCACCTGGCCTTCACATGCTTCTGCATTCCCTGCAATAATGGTAATCTCGGTGAGCAACACATGCAAGACGGCAGCATCGGAGATCACGGGATTATTGCATTCGCTCCAGAGCACGCAACGGTACATATATCCGTCCATGGGAAGGGTGGCTGGATTGATGGCAAGTTGACCACCGGTGGTTCCTGCATAAATTCCGCCTTCGCTGAGATCATCCCATGTCATGCCTCCGTCTGTGGAAAGCTGCCACTGGTAGGCTGTGACATTGCTTGCATTCACAAAGAACCATGCCGGATCGTTGTTGTCAACAGTGATGTCGGCAGGCTGGTCGATGATGAGGGGAAGGTCATACACCGTGATATCAATCATGGCGGTGGCTGAACATTCGAACGCATTCACATAAGTGTAGCTGACAGTCCAGGTACCGGCACCGGCCCAATCGGGGTGGAACATATTACCATCAACACCCGGTCCTGCAAATACACCACCTTCCGGCATGCCATTGAGGGTTACGGGTGCTGCATCAATACAAAGTGGTGCAATTGGATCAAGACTGACTTCAGGCAGGGGGTACACATTGACTGTCTGGATACCGTTTCCCTGGCAGTTGTATGAAGAGACGTAGGTGTAAACAATATCCCAGCTTCCGACTCCTGCCTGGGCAGGGTAGAACATATTCCCCACAACACCGGGGCCGGAGAACACGCCTCCTTCGGGCATTGCATACAAGCTTACAGGATCAGCATCGATACAAAGATCGGGGATAGGATTGAAAATCACCTGTATGGCGTCATCCACAGTGATGGTGTGGGTCACGGAGTTTGTACAACCAAGGAGGTCAGTGTAGGTATAGGTGATGTCAAAGATACCGATACCTGCGAGGGCCGGGTAAAAGACGTTGTTGTCAACGCCTGTACCGCTGAATGTTCCACCTTCGGGCAAACCGGTAAGTGCGATGGGATCAGCATCAAGGCAGGTGCCGCTGACTAGGTCGAATGATACCTCAGGGAGCGGAAACACCTGCAGATCCCTGAAATAGAAGTTAGAACAACCGTTGGGGCCGGTGTATTCATAGAAGATCTGGAAGATGCCGGGACCGGTGATGGAGGGGTCGAAGGTATTCCCTACTACGCCGTCACCAACAAAAGTACCACCTTCAGGCTCGGCATAGAGAGCAAGCGGGCCATTGTTCAGGCAGATATCCGGCAGAGGCGGGAAGATGATGTCAGGAATATCCAGCACAGTGATGATTGTCTGGGCTGAGTTGGTACAGCCATGCTCGTCTGTATAAGTATAGGTAATGACGAAATCACCCGGTTCAACGTCAAGCGGATGGAACATATTCCCTATCACACCGTCGCCGCTGAAAACACCTCCTTCAGGATAACCGACCAATACGGCAGTCTCAGGACCGTAACAAATGGTTTGCTGAGTGTAAACACTCACAGAAGGCAGCGAATATACAGCCACTTCTATAGAAGCAGCGTTTGTACATCCGAATGCATCCGTGTAGGTATAGGTGATGGTCCAGTAACCAGGTCCGACAAGGGCGGGATCAAACATCTCGCCAACAACCCCGTCACCTGAAAATACACCACCGGCCGGGTTTGCCATCAGGTTCACCGGAGCGCTGTTTTCACAGAGTGAAGCGATGGCCGGAAAATCAATCTGGGGCAGGGCATTCACGGTGATGCTGTGTCCGATGTTGTTGCTGCAGCCGTTGGGATCGATGTAAACATAATAGATGTCCCACATTCCGAGGCCGGCATCTGCCGGGTAGAACCAATCACCCATCACACCTGTTCCAACAAAATATCCTCCGGAAGGCGATCCTTCGAGAAATACCGGATCTGCATTGATACAGGTATATTCAGGAAGGTTGAAACTCACTACAGGGAGGTCATACACGGTAACAATGGAACTTGTACTGTTGGTACATCCGTTGCCATCGGTATAGGTATAGGTGATGGTATGTTCACCGGCTCCTGCCAGCATGGGGTTGAAGAATCCGTTATCCATCCCGTTGCCCGAGAACACACCGCCATCGGGATAGCCTACGGCTTGAACGGGAGCAGCATCAATACAGAATACAGGATAGAGATCGAAATATACATTCGGTAATCCGTTAACGATTACTTCGATGAAAGCGGCGTTTGAACAGCCTGCGGGGTCGGTATAGGTATAGGTTACATAGTGGGCACCTTCACCGGCGATCGCAGGATAAAAGACATTATCCATCACGCCTTGTCCGCTGTAGTTTCCGCCTTCGGGCGAACCTGCGAGCGTGACAGGGGCTGCATCAATACACAGGGGGCCGACGGGTTCAAGTGTGACCACCGGGATGGGGTTTACGGTAATAGTCTGAGTGAGCATTGCATGGCAATTGTTGCCATCAGTGAAATGGTAGGTGATATCCCAGGTTCCGGCACCTGCATCTGACGGATAGAAATAGGAACCGTAAGCACCGGGCCCGTCGAAGTACCCACCCTGGGGTTCAGGCATCATGTCGAAGGGATCGGTGTTTTCGCAGACTGATGCGGGAAGCGTAAACGACAGGCTGGGGATGTCGTTCACGATCACTTCTTGGGTGGAAGAATTTGAACAACCCTGAGGATCGGTATAACTGTATGTGATCACAAAAGTACCGACACCTGCAACTGCGGGATCAAAATAGTTACCGCTGATTCCGGGACCGTCGAACATGCCGCCTTCAGGGTATCCGTAGAGCTCCTGGAGGTTGTCATTGATACAAAGCGGGCCAAGCGGAGCAAGGTACACCTGGGGAAGATCGTTGACAAGGACATCCGTCTGGGCGAAGTTGGTACATCCGTTCAGGTCGGTGATGGTATAGGTAACTGTTGACCAGCCTGCGCCGGCAAGCGCCGGAATGAACATGTCGTTCATCACGCCAATGCCTGAAAACAGACCTCCCGGAGGACTTGCCATCAGCGTAACAGCCGGTGCATCAATACAGTATGGTCCGATGGGATCTATCATGGGTTCGGGAAGGGGAAATACGGTGATATCAGTGCTTGCGGAAGCATAGCAGTTGTTCTGGTCATAATAATGGTAGGTTATTGTCCAGGTACCTGCACCTACCCAGGAAGGATAGAAATATTCACCCTGAACGCCCGGACCGTCAAAGAAGCCTCCTGCAGGAATACCGGTCAGGAATACCGGACCGGCATCGGCACAGACCGAAGTCAGAGGCTCAATAGAAACAACCGGCACGGCATATACAACAATCTCAATCGAAGCGGAATTGCTGCAACCAAAGGCATCGGTGTAATCATAGGTGATCATGAAGCTACCTGCTCCTGAAACCGATGGATCGAATGTGTTCCCGACCACACCTGTCCCGGAGAACATCCCTCCTTCAGGAGCGGCATAAAGTGCCACCGGAGCAGCATCGGCACACATCGGGTCAACCGGGTTGAAGGCAACGGTGGGAATGGCTACTACTGTGAGGTACTCTGATGCGGCGTTGGTGCAGCCGTTTCCATCGGTATAGGTATAGGTGATAAGGAAATCACCGGTACCGGTTACTTCACTGTAAAACATTCCGTTATCCACGCCGATTCCGGAGTATGCACCTCCTTCGGGTAAACCGCCGGTCAGCAGAAAAGCAGGTGTCTGCTCACAAACAGGGGAAAAGGGTGCCAGGGTAACCGCAGGTAAAGGAAAGATTTCCACTGTGGCTGAGCCTGTCATAAGCAGATCACCACATTCACTCTGCACAAGGATGGTATAAAGACCTCCGTCCGTCAGATTCATGAAAGAAAGCGGATCACCGGTTCCCGAGAGGCTATAAGCGGTGGGATTACCATCAAGCAGAAGTTGATAGGTCATTCCGGCCTGGCTCCCGTCTAGTGTGACTGTTAATCCTGCTTCACCTTCGCAGGCTGATCCTCCTCCCCCGACATTAAAGGCCGAAGGATCGGGTATAACCTGGGTGGTGGTGGTTTTATTTACGGTTGGATTGGAACAACTGGCATCAGCAATACTGACCAGGGTCCATGTGGTAGTGGTATTGATCGTCTGTGTGAATTCATAGGGATCGTCCGAAGTGACGACGGTAACGTCAGGGTTAACACCGTCGTTGTAAACAATGGTGAAAGGAGCTGTTCCGGCAGTAAAATCAACCGTAACAGTAGCAGGATCATTCTCACATACTGTAGGTGTGCTTGTAAAGTCTGCATCGGGAAGTGTAACATTCACTGCGCCGCTAATGAAAAGTGCGGGCAATGGCATACCCATAAAGTCACTGTACTGACACTCTCCCTGGGTGGCAAGGTCCCATGTCATGGGACTCGATCCGACAACATTGAATGTGACTGTGAAGAGGGCCGCATTGTCGGGGATCGAGATTGGATTGATCCCGAAATAGGCAAATTTTACCTTATTGCCGGGATTGTTTACAATCAAAAAACCGCCAGCTCCTGCCAGGATCGGATGCGCAACATAGGAAGCGTATGTGATCTGGGAGGTGTTGATGATCATCGACAATGAGATGGACGCAACACCGGCGAAATTTTGCACGGTGATCGGGACCTGAACGGTTGTTACACCCGGACAGACCCCGACGGTGGTTGCAGTAGTGATGATCTCCTGGGAGAAGGCAACCGAAGATAGCATGAAGATGGCAGTAAACAGGGCCATCATTTTGGTCAAGGTTGTTTTCATGTTTGATTTATTTGGTTTGACATTATTTCTGATGTGATGATTAAACAAAGACACCGCCCGGCTTGGTCCTTGAGAGGCAGCGGGCGGTGTCATTGCTTTCAGGTTTGGTTCCTGTTCTGGGTTAAAACGTATTGGTTCAGAAGGAATTACCTGCTGATGACCATCCGTCTTACTGCCTCGAATTTTCCGTTAGTACCCGTGGCAGTCAGTCTGTACATGTAAACACCCTGAGGCAGCTGGCTGCCGTCAAAGTCTACCGTGTAGGTTCCTTCCTGCTGGGTGGCACGCAACACCTCGACAGCTACTGCGCCGAGTGCGTTGTATACGGTCAGCACCACATCGGCAGACTCAGGCAGTGAATAGCTGATCTGGCTGGTGTGGCTGAAAGGATTCGGATAATTATTTCCGAGGGTGTATCCGGTTTCAAGAATCTTCACCTTGGGAATGCGGATATGGGCATTCTCAATGATGCGTGCATCCTGGTCTCCGAGTACACTTTCTCCTTCAATTCCGAAGAAGAACTCGTCAGACTGTGTGGCAGTACTCCTGACCGTCATGGTGAAGAGTGCGTCACCGGCTGCCAGGGCAACGGATGATGCATCAGAGAACCATTCGATCATGAGCTTATTGCCAGCGATGTTATAAACCAGGTAGGAACGACCCGGGTTTGCATTGAGTTTCAGATCGACAACCTCAAGACCAGTGGGTATGGTGAGTGTCAGTGATGCGGCTGCCACATCCATGGCTTTGGCTGCATAGACTGGCAGGTCAAATTCACTGAAGCTGTTGACGGCAAGGCTGCCGGCATTGTCCAGTGCCACACTCGGACCGGTTTTGGCGGGCGGGATATAAGAACCGTTCACGTCACCATAGCAAAGGCCAAGGAAGTTGTTGAACACATGGGCATTATTGAGGGTAACGTTCTTGGTTTCGAAGATCCAATCCGGTACTGAGGGGAAGGATGTAATCAGCAATACCGACCTTCTCATGACGATGAGGGCATCATTGGCATTCACCACGCCATTGCCGTCAACATCACCGGCCAGCAGCCTTAGCCCTGCAAGGGGTTGCAGGTTCTGGAAGTGACGTGAAATAAGGAGTGCATCGATGGCATTACCGCCGCCCCAGGGTTTGGTGGAGGAGGCTGTTGTGGTGTAATTGCCGTTGGGTAATGTGCTGAACGCGTACTGACCGCTGAGGTTGGTTACTGTGGTGCCGACAGGAGCGCCAGAGGCGAGGTTCACAGTTACATTGCTGAGCGGTGTGGAAACAATGTTGTCGTAAGTAACCAATCCTGAAATGTCATATCCCAGAGGAATGTTGGTTACAGTAATGGTGACATAGTCTACTCCGGTACAGCCCCTAGAATCAGTAACCTGCAGCATATACGTTGTGGTAAGCAGGGGTGATGCGACGGGGTTCAGAACGTTGGGATTGCTGAGCCCGGTAGCAGGTGTCCAGAGATAGGTATAAGGAGGTAATCCGCCAATGACGCTTGCAGTCATCGGAGTGGAAGTTCCAAGCAGGATGGTCTTGTCGAGACCTGCATTGACATTCGGGGTCGGATTCACGACGATCAGTGCATTATCAGCGTCAACACAGCCGTTGATATCGGTAACCACCAGCGTATAGAAGGTGGTGTTGAGCGGTGTTGCAACCGGGTTCAGGATAGCCGGGTTGGACAATCCGGTTGCCGGTGTCCAGGTGTAATTGAACGGTGCCGTTCCACCAACAACGGTTGCATTCAGGGTGGTGGATTGTCCGCTGCAGATCACGGTCATACCGCCGGCAAAAACACTGGGAACGGGATTCACCACGATCGTGGCACTGCCGTCCATCCAGTTGTCGCAACCGGTAATCGGATTCACGGCATACACCGTATAAACACCACCGCTAATCTGGTTGCCGAAGGAAATAACCGATCCGGTACCTGCTACAGTCTGTCCGGTGTAAATTCCGTCGAGATAGAGCTGATAATCAAATCCAATCTGAGACATAGCCAGTCCGACAGGCAGACCATTGCCACCGGCGCAATAGGCACCGTCGCCAAATACCGTGTAGATTTCCGGTAATACATTGACGGTGATGGTTCTTGAATCACTGTTCACACAGCCATACATATCAGTATAGGTATAGGTAATGGTCCATGTCCCCACACCGGCATCGGCAGGATAGAACATATTGTTGATCACACCGGTACCGCTGTAAACACCGCCGAGAGGCAGTCCGCTGAGGGCGACAGGATCAGCATCCACACATACATCGGCCAGCGGATCAAGCGTCACCACAGGTAATGCATGTACAAGGATATCCTGAGTGGCAAAATTGGTGCATCCAAATTCATTGGTATAGGTATAGGTGATGGTCCAGTTGCCTGCACCGGCCTGGGCGGGATAGAACATATTACCCACAACACCGATGCCGGAATAAACGCCACCGGCCGGTAAACCGTTCAGCACTACCGGATCAGCATCGATACAGACTTCGGGCAGGGGATCAAGCGTAACCGTAGCAATCGGGTAAACCGTGATATCCTGGGTAGCGAAGCTGGTACAGCCGTTACCGTCAGTATAAGTATAGGTAATGGTCCATGTACCCACACCTGCATTATAGGGATAGAACATATTGTTCAACACACCGGTACCACTGTAGGTGCCACCTGAAGGATTGCCGGTAAGCATCACAGGATCAGCATCGAGGCAGACAGGAGCCAGGGGCTCGAGGGTCACTATGGGCAAAGGATTCACGGTGATATCCTGGGTAGCGAAGTTCACGCATCCATTGCCATCGGTATAGGTATAGGTGATGGTCCAGGTTCCCACGCCTGCATCGGCCGGGTAGAACATGTCGTTCATCACGCCTGCACCGGTGTAAACACCGCCAACAGGGCTACCAACCAGGGTGACCGGGTCAGCATCCACGCAGACCGGAGCCAGGGGCTCGAGGGTCACAATGGGCAGCGGATTCACGGTGATGTCCTGTGTGGCAAAGCTTACACAGCCATTGCCATCGGTATAGGTATAGGTGATGGTCCAGGTTCCCACGCCTGCATCGGCCGGGTAGAACATGTCGTTCATCACGCCTGCACCGGTGTACACACCGCCAACGGGGCTACCGGTCAGGGTGACCGGGTCAGCATCCACGCAGACCGGAGCCAGGGGCTCGAGGGTCACGACGGGCAGCGGGTTCACGGTGATATCCTGGGTAGCGAAGTTTACGCAGCCATTGCCATCGGTATAGGTATAGGTGATGGTCCAGGTTCCCACGCCTGCATCGGCCGGGTAGAACATGTCGTTCATCACGCCAGCACCGGTGTACACACCGCCAACGGGGCTACCAACCAGGGTGACCGGGTCAGCATCCACGCAGACCGGAGCCAGGGGCTCGAGGGTCACGACGGGCAGCGGATTCACGGTGATATTCTGGGTAGCGAAGTTCACGCAGCCATTGCCATCGGTATAGGTATAGGTGATGGTCCAGGTTCCCACGCCAGCATCGGCCGGGTAGAACATGTCGTTCATCACGCCTGCACCGGTGTACACACCGCCAACGGGGCTACCAACCAGAGTGACCGGGTCAGCATCCACGCAGACCGGAGCCAGGGGCTCGAGGGTCACAATGGGCAGCGGATTCACGGTGATGTCCTGGGTAGCGAAGTTCACGCAGCCATTGCCATCGGTATAGGTATAGGTGATGGTCCAGGTTCCCACGCCTGCATCGGCCGGGTAGAACATATCGTTCATCACGCCTGCACCGGTGTAAACACCGCCAACGGGGCTACCGGTCAGGGTGACCGGGTCAGCATCCACGCAGACCGGAGCCAGGGGCTCGAGGGTCACAACGGGCAGCGGGTTCACGGTGATATCCTGGGTAGCGAAGTTTACGCATCCATTGCCATCGGTATAGGTATAGGTGATGGTCCAGGTTCCCACGCCTGCATCGGCCGGGTAGAACATGTCATTCATCACGCCATTGCCGCTATAGACACCGCCAACGGGGCTACCGACCAGGGTAACCGGGTCAGCATCCACGCAGACCGGAGCCAGGGGCTCGAGGGTCACGACGGGCAGCGGGTTCACGGTGATATCCTGGGTAGCGAAGTTCACGCAGCCATTGCCATCGGTAAAGGTATAGGTGATGGTCCAGGTTCCCACGCCAGCATCGGCCGGGTAGAACATGTCATTCATCACGCCTGCACCGGTGTACACACCGCCAACAGGGCTACCGACCAGGGTGACCGGGTCAGCATCCACGCAGACCGGAGCCAGGGGCTCGAGGGTCACAATGGGCAGCGGATTCACGGTGATGTCCTGTGTGGCAAAGCTTACGCAGCCATTGCCATCGGTATAGGTATAGGTGATGGTCCAGGTTCCCACGCCTGCATCGGCCGGGTAGAACATATCGTTCATCACGCCAGCACCGGTGTACACACCGCCAACAGGGCTACCAAGCAGGGCGACCGGGGCAGCATCCACGCAGACCGGAGCCAGGGGCTCGAGGGTCACGACGGGCAGCGGATTCACGGTGATGTCCTGTGTGGCAAAGCTTACGCAGCCATTGCCATCGGTATAGGTATAGGTGATGGTCCAGGTTCCCACGCCTGCATCGGCCGGGTAGAACATATCATTCATCACACCATTGCCGCTATAGACACCGCCAACAGGGCTACCGGTCAGGGTGACCGGGTCAGCATCCACGCAGACCGGAGCCAGGGGCTCGAGGGTCACGACGGGCAGCGGGTTCACGGTGATATCCTGTGTGGCAAAGCTTACGCAGCCATTGCCATCGGTAAAGGTATACGTGATGGTCCAGGTACCCACGCCGGCCACAGCCGGGTAGAACATGTCGTTCATCACGCCATTGCCGCTATAGACACCGCCGATCGGGTCGCCAACGAGGGCAACCGGGTCAGCATCCACGCAGACCGGAGCCAGGGGCTCGAGGCTTACGACGGGCAGCGGGTTCACGATGATATCCTGGGTAGCGAAGCTTACACAGCCATTGCCATCGGTATAGGTATAGGTGATGGTCCAGGTACCCACGCCGGCCACAGCCGGGTAGAACATGTCGTTCATCACGCCATTGCCGCTATAGACACCGCCAATCGGATCGCCAACGAGGGCAACCGGGTCAGCATCCACGCAGACCGGAGCCAGGGGCTCGAGGGTCACGACGGGCAGCGGGTTCACGGTGATATCCTGTGTGGCAAAGCTTACGCAGCCATTGCCATCGGTATAGGTATAGGTGATGGTCCAGGTACCCACGCCGGCCACAGCCGGGTAGAACATGTCATTCATCACGCCATTGCCGCTGTAGACACCGCCGATCGGATCTCCAACGAGGGTGACCGGGTCAGCATCCACGCAGACCGGAGCCAGGGGCTCGAGGGTCACGACGGGCAGCGGGTTCACGGTGATATCCTGTGTGGCAAAGCTTACGCAGCCATTGCCATCGGTATAGGTATAGGTGATGGTCCAGGTTCCTGCACCAGCCACAGCCGGGTAGAACATATCGTTCATCACGCCATTGCCGCTATAGACACCGCCGATCGGATCGCCGACGAGAGTGACCGGGTCAGCATCCACGCAGACCGGAGCCAGGGGCTCGAGGCTTACCACGGGCAGCGGGTTCACGGTGATATCCTGGGTAGCGAAGTTGACGCAACCATTCTCATCTGTGTAGGTGTAGGTGATCGTCCATGTACCCACGCCTGCATCGGCAGGATAGAACATGTCGTTGGTGACGCCTGTTCCGGAGTAGATTCCGCCGGCAGGAGTGCCAGTCAGAAGAACCGGATCAGCATCGATACAAACCGGTGCCAAAGGCTCGAGGCTCACAATGGGCAGCGGATTAACAGTGATGGTGATGGTTTCATTCAACACCACAGAACAACCATTACCATCGGTGAGGGTGAGATATTCATAAACCGTTGTTTCAAAGAAAGGCCCGGTCCAGGTATCAGGATTGTCGTAAGTGGTCCAGGTTGCAGGTACACCGTTGTCAAGGTATTCGACAGTCCAGGGTGCGGTGCCGGTGTAGTAATCAACGAAAGTAACCTCGTCACCGTAACAGACTTCAGTATCACTGACAGTGAACAGATGCGTAGGCAGTTCATTGACCGTGATGGTGAGGGGATCAAATCCCGTTCCTGTACATCCGTAAACATCCGTGATAGAGAGAATGGTATAGGTCGTGGTTTCCTGGGGTGCAATGGTGAATGTCCAGGGACTATCATTCTGAGCAACCGTAAACTCTTCCGGAGGATTGTTACCGGACTGGACTGTGTAAACGATGGTCCAGGGGCCGGTGCCGGTGAACTGATAAGTAACTGTGGTTTCATCACCGAAGCAAATCACTGCGGGCTCAGCCTGCTGGGTCAGTTCGGGGATGGGATGGGCCAGCACACTGCCGTTGATATATTGTGAGGTGATGGGTACACCATTAATATTATGGTACTCACAATTACCCACGGTCAGGTAGTCCCAGTTCAGATCAGTATAACCACCGGTGGTGTTGAAGATGATTTCAACCATCAGGGCATCGCCGAGGTCAACCGGTGTGATACCGAAGTATCCGATCTTCACCTGGCTGTTAAAGGCGTCAATCAGGTAGAAACCGCCGTCGAATGCGGGGTTCATATTCTGATATCCGGCAAATTCCAGTACATCATCATCATAATCCAGAGATAAGGAAAGAGCGGCCACTTCATACAGGTGAATGACATTGACCGGAACGATCACTTGTCCGGCGCATTGTTCGACATCACCGGCAATCGTGATGATTACCGGGTACACTGTGAGGGTGGCAGCTTCGGAAGTTACCGGCGGAGGACAGATACCGCTGACGATACAGCGGAACTGGTCACCGTTCATGAAATAGTCAACGCCGGTGATTGTCAGATCGGCAGTATTTACGCCACTATAGACTGCATCATCAACCAGGTCGGACCAGCTAATACCGCCATCCATGGAAATCTGCCATTGATAGTTGGTGGCATTCAGGGCTACGACGCTGAAGAATGCATTTCCGCCTTCATCCATTGCCACACCAACGGGTGAGGTTTCGATGGAAGTAAGCGGATACACAGTGATAAGTGTTGCGGAAACAGCATCATTGGTACAGCCATTGCCATCGGTTACGGTAAAGGTTTCATACAGGGTGGTTTCAGGCAGCACCTCCGAATAGATCTCGGGATTGTCTGAGGTTGTGAAGGATGACGGTACACCGTTGAAGGCAAATGAAACGGTCCATGGTGCCTGACCAGTGAAGTGATTCGTCCAGGTCACGGCTTCTCCCAGGCAGACTTCGGTTGCCGAGAGTTCGTAGCTGTAAGTCGGCAGGTCATTCACCGTGATATCCTGTGTGGCAAAGCTTGTACAGCCGTTACCATCGGTATAGGTATAGGTGATGGTCCATGTGCCCACACCTGCATCGGCAGGATAGAACATGTCGTTCATGACGCCGGTACCGCTGTAAATACCGCCGGCCGGGCTACCGTTGAGAGCCACAGGATCTCCGTTCAGACAGACCGGAGCCAGCGGATCAAGTGTTACCAGGGGCAGCGCGTTCACGGTGATATCCTGTGTGGCGAAGTTCACACAGCCATTGCCATCGGTATAGGTATAGGTGATGGTCCATGTGCCCACGCCGGCATCGGCAGGATAGAACATGTCGTTCATCACGCCTGCACCTGAGTACACACCGCCGGCGGGATTACCGGTCAGAGTGACCGGGTCAGCATCCACGCAGACCGGAGCCAGGGGCTCGAGCGTAACAACAGGAAGGTCATTCACTGTAATATCCTGTGTAGCGAAGTTCACACAGCCATTGCCATCGGTATAGGTATAGGTGATGGTCCATGTGCCCACGCCGGCATCGGCAGGATAGAACATGTCGTTCATCACGCCTGTTCCTGAGTACACACCACCGACGGGGTCACCGGTCAGGGTGACCGGGTCAGCATCCACGCAGACCGGAGCCAGGGGCTCGAGCGTGACAACAGGAAGGTCATTCACGGTAATATCCTGTGTAGCGAAGTTCACACAGCCGTTACCATCGGTATAGGTATAGGTGATGGTCCATGTGCCCACGCCGGCATCGGCAGGATAGAACATGTCGTTCATCACACCGGCACCTGTGTATACACCGCCGACGGGATCACCGGTCAGGGTAAGCGGGTCAGCATCCACGCAGACAGGAGCCAGGGGCTCGAGTGTCACAACAGGAAGCGGGTAAACTGTGATATCCTGTGTGGTCATGTTTACACAACCATTGCCATCGGTATAGGTATAGAATACAGTCCATGTACCAGCACCGGCATCGGCAGGGTAGAACATGTCGTTGATCACACCAGTGCCGCTGAATACTCCACCCTGCGGGTCTCCAACCAGTTGGATCGGGTCAGCGTCCACACAGACCGGGGCTACGGGTTCCATGGTCACAACAGGCAGCGGATTTACTGTAACATCCGTCGTTGCAAAATTGACACATCCGAATTCATCGGTATAGGTATAGGTAAGTGTCCAGGTACCCACACCTGCATCAGCAGGATAGAACATGTCGTTCATCACACCGGCACCTGTGTAAACACCGCCGGCCGGACTTCCATAGAGGCTAACAGCTTCGGCATCCACACACATGGGATCTACCGGATCAAGGCTAACCACAGGAAGCGGATGTGACAACAGGCTGCCGTCAACAAAGCTGACAGGGATGATGTATCCTTGTATCGTTTGATATTCACAGGCTCCGGGGGTAACGACATCCCAGCTGAGACCGGTATAACCACCGGTGGAGGTGAATACAAGTTCGAAGAGCATGTCATCTCCAATGAAGAGCGGATTGATGGTGAAATATCCGGCCAGTACCTGTCCGTTTAATGCATTGATACTCAGCAGACCGGGATCAAATGCGGGATGTACATTCTGGTAACCGACATAATCAAAGAGGTTGTTGTCGAAATTCAGGGTCAGTGACATGGCGGCAACATTGGTAAAGTTCTGTGCAGTGACGGGAATCACCAGCTGTCCGGAGCATTCCTCTGCATTACCGGCGGTGGTTACAATGGTAGGCTGTAACACCACAGTCAGTGAAGCAGGATCGGAATTCACAAACCAGCCGCAGGTACCGTAAACGATCACCCTGTAAAGGTTACCGTCCCACAGATAATCCATCTGTGCAATACTGAGCATGTCGCTTTGAGTTCCGGAATAATTGCCGTCATCGGTCAGATCAGTCCAGCTAACTCCGCCGTCTGCGCTCACCTGCCACTGGTATGCGGTGGCATCCTGGGCGACAACACTGAAACCGGCAGGATCACCTGCAAAGCCTCCGGTTGCCATCGGCTGGGTAAGGATGGTGGGAAGCAGTTCGGCAGAGGATACCGTTCCGTTTACGAAGGTGGCAGCCAGCGGATCACCATTGAAATCAGTGTATTCGCAGTAGCCCTGGGTAAGCAGATCCCAGGTCATATCCGTGGTGCCGCCGAAGTAGTTAAATATCAGTTCGACAATGGTGCCGTCTCCGACACTGGCCGGCAGCAGTGAATACCAGGAGAAAATGAACTGGCCGGAAGTCGGGCTGATCAGTCCGCTTGAAAGGGCAGGATGCAGGTTCTGGAAATTCACATATTCGATTACCGACGGATCATAGTTCATCGTCAAAGAGATGGAAGCGACATTGTAAAGGTCTTCCACTGTAACAGGTACGATGATTTCTGTACCGGGGCAGGCCGATACTGACTGGGCTGTAGTAATAATGGTAAAGGGTACCGGTAGCACGGTCAGGGTGGCATAGGGTGTCGGAATGCTGCAGATCTCGGTCGTAAGGAGACAACGATACTGATAAGCATTGAACAGGTAAAGGGCATCGGTTATCATCAGGTCGGGCGTGGTAACGCCTGAATAATGGATATCATTCATCAGATTGATCCAGGTGTTGCCTCCGTCCGGACTCACCTGCCACTGATAGTAGAGGGCATCGGGTGAAGTTACGCTGAATTGGGCATTGTCTCCGTGGGTCACGGTCATATCGGCAGGCACACTTGAATATGTCGGGATGTAGCCGTTCGGTCCGATGGATCCGTTGAAATAAACAGCAGGCAGGATATTCCCGTCGAAATCGTTGTATTCACAATTGCCGGGTGTGCTCAGATCCCAGGTGAGATCGGTGTAACCTCCGTGGTAAGTGAAGACCAGTTCCAGCAGATTGCCGATTCCGACATTGACAGGTATCAGGCTGAACCAGGAGAGTTTCCATTCTCCGGGAATAGAGAAGATATTAAGTTCTCCGGGTTCGAGTTGCGGATTTTCGTTCTGATAGCCTTCATAGGTAAGGACTGCCGGATCGTAATCCATGGTCAGGGAGATGGCTGCAATATTATATACATATTGTGCTGCAATGGGAATGATCACCTGGTCGCCGGGACATGCTACCATTTCCGGCAGGCTGGTCTCAATGATTCCGCCAAGCGGGAGAACATTGAGCACTGCGGCATCGGAAGTTACAGAGCAAAAGTCTCCGCTTACGATACAACGGTACTGGTAATCATCCATGGCGATGGGTACAGCGGTAAGCAACAGCTCACTGGTGTTTACACCTGAATATACGCCGCCGTCGCTGAGGCCGGCCCAGCTCATTCCACCGTCAGTGCTTCCCTGCCATTGGTAGCTGAATCCGTTGACGGCAGTAACACTGAAGCTTGCATTGTCGAGGTCGGTGATGGTCACATCGGCAGGCTGGCCTGTAATGGAGGGGAATGCTCCGTTGGGGCCGATGGAGCCGTTGAAATACTGGGCGGGAAGAATGTCACCATTGAAATCATTATACTCACAATTACCGGGTGTGGCAACATCCCAGGTCAGGTCGGTATAGCCTCCTGAGTAATCAAAGACGAGTTCAATCAGGTTACCCCCTGAAATGTTTACGGGAATGATGCTGTACCATGAGAAGAACCAGCTTCCGGGAACATTGTTAATGATGATATCATTGACATTGAAGGCCGGGTTAAGGTTCTGGTAACCGGTGTAAACTGCCACTGCCGGGTCATAATTCAGCACAAGGGAAATGGCAGCAACATTATACAGATATTGACCTTCAACCGGAATGATCACCTGGTCGGAGGGGCATCCCACGCCGCTGCCGGCTGTAGTCAGGATATCCTGGATAAAGGGATTCACGGTCAGAAGCGCCGGATCGGTCATTATGGTGCAATTTTCATTGCTGATCTGGCATGCATAAAGATAACCGTTCATGCCAATATTCACTCCGGTGATTTGCAGCATCGGCGTGCCTGTTCCACTGTACATGGCGTTGTCGCTGAGCGGCATATAGGTCAATCCGCCATCGGTACTGAGCATCCAGGCATAGGTTAATGCGTCGGTGGCAGTAACGCTGAAACTGGCATTATCACCGTCGGTTACAGAGATGTCGGCCGGTTGTCCAAGGATATTGGGAACCATATAACCATCAACCCATCCGTCGTTATAAACTGCGGGCAGGACATCGCCGTTGAAATCATTGTACTCACAGTTGCCGGATGTCGTAAGATCCCATGCGAGGTCGGTGTAACCTCCGGTGTAGGTAAAGACAAGATCAAGAAGGGTTCCGTAGAGGAGGTTGACAGGGGTCAGGCTGTACCATGAGAAGCCCCAGTAACCCGGGTAAGCATTGATCAGGACATCACTTGCGTCGAACTGCGGATTCAGATTCTGGTAGCCGGTATACACCAGTGAAGCGGGATTGTAACCCAGTGTCAGTGAAATGGCGGCAACCTCTTCGAGATTGGTTACAGTTACCGGAATAACGACTTCGGCACCCGGGCAGGCAAATGCTGTACCGACTGTGGTGACAATTTCTTCAATCACCGGAATAACGGTCAGTGCTGCACCTGCAGACATGATCTGGCAATTGTCATTGCTGACCTGGCAGGCATAAAGGTATCCGTTCATCGTCAGGTCAACGCCGTTGACCTGCAGATCGGCTGTGGCTGTGCCTGCATACATGGCATTGTCGGAGAGAGGCAGGTAGGTTAAACCGCCGTCGGTGCTAAGCATCCATGCATAATAAAGCGCATCGGTGGCCACTACTGAGAAGAGGGCATTTCCGCCTTCTGTCACAGAGGTGGCGGCAGGCTGGCCGACGATGGCGGGAACGGTATATCCGTCCACCCAGCCATTGTTGTAAACAGCCGGCAGCACATCACCGTTAAAGTCATTGTATTCGCAATTGCCTGAAGTAGTGAGATCCCATGCCAGGTCGGTATAACCTCCGAGGTAGTTGAAGTTAAGTTCCAGCAGGGTACCACCGGCAAGGCTCACCGGTGTCAGGTCGTACCAGGAGAATCCCCAGTATCCCGGATAGGCATTGACCAGTACATTGGCTTCATTGAATAAGGGGTTCAGATTCTGGTAACCGAGGTACACAAGGGCAGCGGGATTATAGCCGAGGGTCAGCGAAATGGCTGCAACGTCTTCGAGATTGGCTAGATCCACCGGGATGGTAACAGTACCGCCCGGACATGCATATCCGGTACCCACGGTGGTGATAATATCAGTAATCACCGGTGTCACGGTGAGGAGGGCTTCTTCGCTGGTGGTACTTAATTCACAAGCGGGTTCGGTGAAAATGCAGCGGTACAAATAGCCGTCCATGCTGATCGGGATATTCACGATATACAGATCTGAAGCATTGGCACCTGTGTACATGGCATCGTCAACCAGGTCTGTCCATTCCACACCATTATATACCTGCCACTGGTAAGCCACATCATTCCCTGCAAATGCATGGAAGTAAGCATTGCCGCCTTCCATGGTGGTGGCATCCAAAGGTTGGGTAATTACAACCGGCGGTGCGGCAACTGCGTCCACAGATCCGTCGGTAAAGCTTGCTGCGTAAAGGTTGGCATTGATGTCGCTGTACTGGTTGTTTTCCGGGTTGGTGAAGTTCCATGTGAGGGCAGAATAACCACCGGTATAATCAAAGATCAGTTCAACGAGATCCCCGTTAAGGATCGTGCTTGGATTCAGGGTGAAGTGGGAAAGCAGCATCAGACCGTTGATTCCGTTGGCCTGGAAGAGATAAGGATCGTTGATGGCCGGATTCAGGTTTTGATATCCAACGTAGGTCAGCAGCGAGGGATCATAATTAAAAGCAAGGGAGATGGCGGCTACGTCCACCATATTCACAACATGCACCGGAATGATCAACTGGCCGGGGCAGGCGGTGATTTCCGGGAGACTGGTGAGAATTTCAGAGAAATAGGGATAGACATTCAGAAGAGCGGTACTGCTGACATAGTCACCACAGAATTCACTTGAAAGCACACACTGGAAGTAAGTATTGTTCATGCCAAGTGTGACGCCGGTGAGTTGCAGCATGGCTGTCTGGCTGCCGCTGTAAATGGCATCATCCACCACATTTGTCCAGGTCAGGCCGTCAGTGCTCATTTGCCACTGATATGCGGTTACATTGCCTGCATTAATGCTGAAGGTACCGCCGGTTCCTTCCATCAGGTTCAGATCGGCGGGCTGGGTAATGACTACAGGGATATCGTAGAAGAATATCTCTGCTGATCCGGTCATGTTGGTCATACAGGAGTTGTTGGCTGCAATGATGCTGTATACTCCCGCAGTGGCGAAGGGTCCGAAGCTGAGCGGGCTGCCGGTGCCTAAGAGGGAAGTTCCTGTGGGGTTTCCGTCAACATAAAGTTCATAAAGCATGCCATCCTCGGAGCCGTCGAGCGTGATCAGGGCGTCTTCTTCCGGACAGAGGCCGCCGCCGCCGCCTACATTGAAGGCAAGCGGGTAGGGGGTCACAGTCACCGTAACACTGGCGGTTTCCGTATTAATACCGTCGTTCACCACTACTGTATAGGTGGTGGTCTGAAGAGGAGCGTCTGTGGGATATTGTTCGCTTGAACTGAATCCGGCAGGATCGGAAGTCCAGGTGATATCATTCACACCGCTTCCGTCGGTAATGTCAACTCCCA
This sequence comes from Bacteroidota bacterium, assembly GCA_022709385.1. Classification (GTDB taxonomy): domain Bacteria; phylum Bacteroidota; class Bacteroidia; order Bacteroidales; family CAIXZF01; genus JAKLIX01. The sequence goes on from JAKLIX010000003.1 coordinate 290,018, forward strand.
GCTGAACAGTGGTTCCTGCGCAGGAATTCGTGGGATCAGCCCATGCGGAGATACTCAGCGGACCTCCGTACACATCCACATATACGTAATCTGCTTCACTGACACAGCCGGTTTCAATGTTGGTGATCACCAGACTGAAGTTAACGGGTGCAGTCAACGCAAGCGTTTGGGGATTTTGAACATTGGCATCTACGAGGTAAGCAATGGGTTCCCATGCGTAGGTATAATCTTCCGGTGCCTCAATAGGACTCCCTGCGAGGGTGGTTGAGGTTCCGTAAAGGATGCTCTGGTCAGGCCCTGCATTGGCGATGGGCAGAGGATTGACAGTCACTGTGGCGCTTGATGCCATCCAGGCAGTACATCCGCCCATGCTCATGGCCTGTACGGTATAACTGCCTGCTGCGGTCTGCAGTCCGAAACTGAGCGAAAGGCCGGTTCCGGCAAACATCAGGCCTGTAGGTTGTCCATCCAGGTAAAGATAATAGTCGACACCGATTTCAGATCCGTCGAGAGTGACTTCCACACCGTTACCACCGGCGCAGTAAGCTCCGCCGCCGACAAGGTTGAAAACAAGCGGGTTGGCTGAAACATTGACCGTAACACTTGTAGTTTCGGTATTGATACCGTCGTTAACCACAACGGTATAGGTAGTGGTTTGCAGGGGAGTGTCAAAAGGATACTGATCGGTTGATGTAAATCCGACAGGATCAGACGTCCAGGAAATATCATAGGTACCACTTCCATCAGTAATGTCAACGCCGAGCTGGATAGTAGCTCCGGCACAGGGGTTGAGAGGCTCGTACCATGCTGTGATGCTCAGGGGTCCTCCGTACACATCCACAAATACCTGATCGGCATCACTGACGCATCCGGTCTCAATATTGGTGATGACCAGGCTGAAGGTTACCGGCTCTGTCAATGCCACAGTCTGTGGATTCTGGACACCGGCGTCCACCAGATATGCTGAGGGTTCCCATGCATAGGTATAATCTTCGGGTGCTTCAATCGGGTTTCCGAAAAGGGTGGTTGAAGTGCCGTAAGGAATGCTTTGGTCAGCGCCGGCATCAGCCACTGGCAGCGGATTGACAACAACTGCAGCAGCACCTGTCATCCATACCGAGCAGGGAACAATGTTCATTCCCTCAACAGTATATACTCCAGCGGTGGTTTGAATGCCAAAATTCAGTGGCAGGCCGTTTCCGACAAGTACCAATCCGGTGGGTTGGCCATCCCTGTACAAATAATAATCAACGCCGGTTTCTGAACCGTCGAGTCCGACGGGAACACCGTTGCCTCCTGCACAGAAGGAACCGCCGCCCGTAACGGCAAATGCCAGGGGGTTTGGGTAATAGACGACATCAACTGTCATATCCATCCAACTCTCGCAGCCGAATCCATTGACTGCAAGACAGGTATAGGTTCCGCTGGCAGTGACATTGTCAAGCAGGAGCTGGCTGCCATTCCCGCTGACGGCCATTCCGGTGGGAGTTCCGTCAAGGTACAGATAATATGTGACACCGACTTCTTCTGAGCTTTCCAGGTACAGTGGTACGGCTCCATTCAGATCGCACACCGCATTTCCTGCAAACCCGTAATATACCATCGGTACCGGATTTACGACGATTTCAGCAACGCCGTCCATCCATTCATCACAACCTTCGGATCCATAATAGGCAAAAATGGAATATAAACCTGCTTCATCCCAATACCAACTCAGTGAGCCGCCATTCCCTTCAATCGATTCTGTTACCGGATAATCCGGAGTTGTCGGATCAATCATTTTCCATAACTGGTAGAAGAAGCCTGTTTCTGAACCATCCAGTTCAATCAGGGCACCGGGTGAATCTCCGGCACAGATGGTACCACCGCCGCTCACATTGAAGACGGACGGCGTCGGGTTCACGGTAACTGTAACGAAGGCACTGGCCAAATCTACACCGTCGGATACTTCAACATAATAAGTGGTTGTTTCGAGGGGGTAAGCCACAGGGTATTGTTCGCTGGAAGTGAATCCCGGAGGATCGGATGTCCATGCGAAAGTATTGTTCCCTGTTCCGCCGGTTACATAAGCTGCCAGCTCAACTTCTTCTCCTGCACAGGTCTCACCGGGGTTGGCACCTGCTTCGACACCCAGGGGTTGTCCTTCGACGAAAATCGTCAGGAAATCATAATCAATACAGCCGGAAACATTGTCAGTCACCCTCAGGGTGAGGTCTGTCTGTGTAAACAGGGCAACAGTCACCGGATTGGGGATTACTGGATTGCTTACAAGCGCATCCTGCATCCAGAAGTAACTGTAATCACCGCTTCCGCCGGTGGCACTGCCGTTCAGCTGGGCCGTTGTGCCTGGAAGGATGGTCTGGTCATCACCTGCATTGGCAATGGGGAAGTCCCATACGGTAATGGTGACCTGGTCAGTGGCTGAACTGAAACCATCGCTGACAGTAACATAATACGTGGTCGTCTGAAGCGGAATATCAATGGGATCCATCAGGTTCGAAGTGAATCCCGGAGGATCGGATGTCCACTCATAGGTATAGACACCCGTGCCACCCTGTGCATTGGCAGTCATCCAGGCAGTGGCTCCTTCACAAATGGTGGTGTTCCCGTCCACGGTGATATTAACACTTACCGGGGTATAGTCAATGTTGACCATCACCTGATCCTGGTCGGTACAACCTGTAAGCTGATCGGTGATTGCAAAAGTAAATTCGGTGCTGGTGGTCAGAATGGTAGTGGCTGTAAAGGCAGCCGTGGGATCTCCCACCAGTGCGGCAGGTTCCCAGCTGTAGGTAAAGCTTCCTGAGCCGCCACTGGCCAGTCCCTGCAGCGTGGTCGATGTTCCGATGGGAATATTCTGGTCGCCGCCGGCATTGGCAGTTGGCTGGGTGTATACGGTGGCAAGGGTGGATCCGGTGTTCACGCAGCCATTGGCACCGGTGACAGACACATTGTAAGTGCCTGAATTAGCCGTTGTTGCGCCCGTAATGACTGGATTCTGGACATTAGTGGTGAATCCGGCGGGACCGGTCCAGCTGTAGGAAACACCGCCACTTGCAAATAATTCAAGGTCCATGCCCTCGCATACAGGTCCGTTGTTGGATACCTCCACGGTGGGTTTCGGAAGAATGGCCACATTGGTATTGGCTATTGCAGAACACTGGTTTGCAGCCGTTACCACAACGGTATAAAGACCAGCATTGAGCATGGTGGTAAGCGGGATGGTCGGAATGCGAATGTTGGAGGTGAAACCGTTGGGGCCTGTCCATGAATAACTTACTCCGCCATCTGCAGTCAGGTTCAGCGGGTTCCCTTCGCATACCGGGCTGTTGCTGCCGGCTGTGGCATTGGGGCTGGGATTTACAACGACAGTTGCCGTGGCGGTTTTGGAACAATTCTGTGCATTGGTCACAGTGACTGTATACACACCACTGGCTGCGACGGTAGCGTTAAAGATGAAAGGATTCTGCAGGTTGGACAGGAATCCGTTCGGACCACTCCAGGAGTAGGAGGTTCCGCCGCCGGATGTTAGGGTCAGGGTGGAACCGGCGCAAATCGGACTGTTACTCCCTGCCGTGGCAGGAGGAGCAGCCAGTACCACAACCTGGGTATTACCTGTGTTGACACAGTTTTGTGCACTGGTGACGGTCACTGTGTAAACGCCGGCAGCAAGGGCGGTCACATTGGGAATGACGGGGTTTTGCTGGCCCGATGTAAAACCGTTCGGTCCTGTCCAGCTATAGGTTGCACCTCCCGAAGCGTTCAGGTTCAGGGTTGTACCTTCACAAACTGGACTGTTGCTGCCGATGGAAACAGCCGGAATGGGATTGACTGTGACAGCGAGGTTGGAGGCATCACCGTTTCCGCAACCATTTGTGCCATAGACGCTCACATTACCGCTGACGGCGGAGTTATTGATATTTACGGTAATGGAGGTGGTGCCTTGTCCGCTGATGATGTCAAATCCTGCAGGCACTGTCCAGGCATAGGATGTGGCGTTGAGGATCACAGGTGTGCTGTAAACCACATTGTTGGTTCCCTGGCACAATGAAACCGGCCCGGTGATTTCCCCGGCGGGTTCAGGAATGGGAGGGTAAACCACCACCAGGGTGCTGGCGGAAGCTGTACAAAGGTTGGCTCCGGTCACCACAACAGTGTAGGTTCCTGCATTCACCTCCGTCACATTCGGGATGATGGGGTTCTGCAATAAGGAAAAGTATGCATTGGGTCCTGACCAGAAATAGGACACTCCCCCGCTGGCTGTCAGTTCCAGGTTATCACCCGTACAAACAGGACTGTTGCTCCCTGCGATTGCCGTGGGTGCCGGCAGTACTGTAGCGGTTGCACTGCCCGAAAGCGTTGCGCTGCAACCGTTTGCATCAGTCACGGATACGAGACTGTACGTGGTGTTGGTAGTGGGAAATACGTTGAAAGTATAGGTGTTTAAGGGAGGAGAAACATTGTTGATGGTGAAGTTCTCCGTGCCATTGGTATATACAACGGTGTAGGGCTTTGAACCCTGGAAGGTGATGGAAATCTGGAACTGCTGTCCGGCGCATATCGTTGCGCTGCCATACATGGTGGCCGTGGACTGGGCAAATTGTCCGAGCACTGCCTGTCCGTTCATCGGGGTGGTTCCGGTAATGTTGGTCCCTTCAGCCGTGTAAGTCCCAACCTGGTTCTGGTTGCCAAAGCTGATGGGGTTTCCTGTACCGGCAACGGGGCTGCCGATATTGCTGCCATTTCGTTTTAACTGGTAACCGACTCCGAGTTCAGATCCGTCGAGCCCGACCGGGATGCCGGAACTGCCGGGGCAAAAATTACCCCCGCCCGTCATATTGAATGCCTGTGGAAGGGGAATGGATACCAGCAGGGTTGCAGGTATGGAATAGGTTGTGTTGTAAGGAGCAGGACAGTTACCTGTGAGCAGGCAGCGGAATTTGTAACCGCTCATCGGTGAAGTGGCGCCGGTAATGGTAAGGGTGTTCGTCGTCACACCGCTGTATGGTGCTGTTTCGGTAAGATCACTATAGTTGATGCCGCCGTTGGTGCTTACCTGCCATTGATAGGAGTTGGTTTGAACACCCGTAAGGGTGAATGAGCCCGAACCGCCGGGAACCAGGTTGAGGTTGTTTGGCTGTTGCGATATGGATGGACTTGTAAAAACACTACCGCCTGTGAAGGTGGCTGCAAGCAGGTTAAAGTTCGGATCGCTGTAATTGTTCACCTGCGGGTCGGGATTCCAGGTAAGGTCGGTGTATCCGTTCTGGCTCTTCACGTGATAGCGCAAATTTACCAGTAATCCGGTGCCGATGTTGATGGACCCGGTAATGACGAAAAACCCTACGGTTACAATCCCGTCATCGTCATTGGCCAGAAAAATCCCGTTGACCGCGGGATTTAAATTCTGATAACAAACGGTCCAATTGCCTCCGTAATTACAAAGGATCGGACTCATTACATTCGTGTCATAGCTGAATTGCAGCGAACCTGCAGCTACTCCGGTAAAATTCTGGACATTGATCGATACGAGAATGTCGGTGTTCGGACAGGTGTTCACCGTGCTAAGTGTTGTAACGATCTGTGCCTGAGAATACCAGGAAAATGCTAAGATGCTCAGCAGCAATACCAGCGCCTTGCGAAAATACACTTTCCTCAGAGCAGATTGGATGTCAGATACTCTTCTCATAAGCGTTGTGTTTGTTTTCATAATTTGAAATATTTGATGTTATTATTTCTTTTTCTTAAATGCGGTTGACTTATATATAAAGGATAAAAGCCCACATCACTTTCATTCTGTTCGAAACAGATTGAAAGGACCTGCCTTATCCTGTAAAACTATGTTTTGGCTTTCGTATGCTTGTTCTTTTTTTTCGTTTTTCGTTCCTGTTGATAAACACTTTTAAGCAACCATTGTTTGCTGTCCCTACAAATACAAGGAAAACAACACATGCTCAGAGTCTCGGCCCCGGGCATATGTCACTTTCTAAAACCATGACCAAATTAGTAAATAATAAGCTGCTTGTAAATACTTTTTACTATTAAATTTTGGTTAAACACTTTCTTTTTTTCAGATCATACCATATTATATAATCCAGCACAAACCTAAAGTTTTTTTTCTGATTTCACAACGGCTAATCAATTTTTGTCTGTTAAAAAAATCAAAAAAAACATTTGGTATGCAGCTTGTCGGCATAAGTTATTTGCTTACAACCAATTGAAAAGTCCTTGTTTTCACTTGTCCGGCTTGTTCAAGACCTGCCTTTATCAGGTAGATCCCGGGCGCTGTATGACTGAGGTCGATATCCAGGCTGTGTTTGCCGGGTTCAAGTGTATCTTTCTGAATGATAAGCAGTTGTTTGCCCTGTTGATCGGTAAGCAGGATATTTGCCATGACCCTCGATGCCAGTTCGAACCCGAGCGTTGTCATGTCTTTTGCCGGATTTGGCCTGAGGCTGACGTTTGTGAGAGGATTATCTTCCTCACTTTCAACACTGTTTGGAAGCCGGGTGGTAAATTGGAACAATGCTGACCAGGGACTGTAAAAGTTAGTTTGCGGCATCACAGCCCGCACTTTCCAGTAATAGGTCGTGTGGAGGGCCAGGTTGCTGAGCGCATGACTGGTGCCGAAGATCCCGGGAATATGGATGGCTGTGGCCAGGGAAGCCAGGCTGTCATATGCCAGTTCATACAATGGTGCACAATTGCTTCCATTCCAATGAAGGTTGGGATTTTCGGAAATATTGACTGCAAAGTCAGGCGGATCCAGCGGTTGGGGTTGGAGGAGTTTCGTACTGACGCTTCCGTCCAGGAATACTGCCGGCAGTTCCAGGCCGTTCAGGTCGGTAAAGACACAATTCCCGAGGCTGTCATCCTGCCAGGTGAGCAGGCTGTTTTCATTGATCCGGTGTTTAAAATGCAGGGTGATCAGCGTTCCGGTCCCGATCGTTGCCGGTTGCAGGCTGAACCAGCTCAGGATGACCTGGCTATTGACCGCATTGATCAGAAACACACCTGAAGTCAGGCTGGGGTGTAGATTGGAACTGCTGTCGAAGACAAGCACATTGGTGTCATAATTCAGTTTGAGGGAAACCGAAGCGATACCGGAAAACTGTTCCACGCTGATATTGGTATGAAAAGGTCCGGGACAGGTGCTCACCTGGTCGAGTGAGGCAATGATCTGTGCGGAGATAGTGAAGGGAAAAAGAGATGCAAGGAAAAGAAGCAACAGTGGTTTCAGAATATTCATACCCTTTTAATGAGCCACAAAGATAGGGTAAAAAAAAAGAGAGCGCCCCGGAGGACGCTCTCTTTTTTCAGTACTCAAAGAATCACTACTCAGTAATGACCATTGAGTTTGCCCTGGTGACATCGTTTACCTGGAGTTTGTAAACGTACACACCCTTGGGCAGTTTGGAACCATCGAAGCTGACAGTGTAATTGCCTGCTTTCTGTTCGGCATTGACCACTTCGGCAACCACTTCACCAAGTACATTGTACACCTTCAGGCTGACCTGGCCGCTCTGCGGAATGCTGTAACGGATTTCGGTCGTGGTGTTGAAGGGGTTGGGGAAGTTGCTGAGGCTGTATTCAGCGGCATTGCTCAGTGATGAAAGCTTCGGCATGAGCAGGGAAGCATTTTCGATCACGTCGGCATCTTCGGTACCCAGGATACTTTCGCTGGTAGTGCTGAAGGTGATATCTCTGCTGAGGTTATGGGCTTTCACCTTGAGGGTGAGCAGCACATCACCGGCATTGAGTTCAACGGCATCCAGGGTGAACCAGCTGAGTCTGAGTTGTCCGCTGTTGGCGGTGAAGGCGAGGTTATCTGCGGTATTGGGTACGATCACGTCCACGATGTCGAGGCTGGGATCGAAGTTCAGCACCAGAGAAACGGCGCCTACCTTCATGGCGTTCTCAACATATACCGGCACTTCTGCAATGCTGTTGTCCACATATTGCAGGCCTTCGGTCTTCAGGTACACGCCGGGTGATACCATGGCCGGAGCGCTCGGGATGCTGTTGGGCGGAATGTAGAAGGTGGTGGCAACGTCACCGGCACAGAGGCCCATGATATTCTGAGCCTGGTTGGCGGTTCCGTCAACAATGATGGTCAGGTTCTCAAAATACCAGTCGGGTCCTCCCGGAGGATTGACGTTGGGTGGCATGAAGTTGGTGATCTGACCGACGAAACGGCGGGATACGGCCAATGCATCGGCAGCATTCGGAATACCGCCTGAACCGTTCACATCGGCAGCACGTACATTCAGTCCGCTCAGCAGCGGGGGAATGTTCACGAAGTGCCTCAGGATGGCGAGGGCGTCGTTGGCATTACATCCACCCCAGGGGGTAGTGGTGTTGGCCGTCAGGGTATAGGTACCGTTGGCCAGGGCAGTGAATTTGTACTTGTGGTCAACAGGATCCAGCGTTGTGGTGTAGGCAACGGTGGGTCCGTTGTACAGGTAAACCTCAACATTCTGGGTAAAGATGGAGAGCTGCGGGTTTTTGTACTTCACAAAACCTTCCAGGTCGGAACAGTTGCCGAATACCAGCTGGCCATCCACCCAGGTGGACGGAATGACACCGGTCGTCAGGTTGGTGTACTGGCAGCCGTCGGGACCAAGATCCCACACAAGATTGTGCGTACCTGCCGTGGTGGCAAATACCAGTTCCATCAACAGCCCTTCACCAATGGTGGCCGGGGTCAGTGAGAACCAGTTCACCTGCAGGTTGTTGCCTGTCGGAGTAACCGTAACGGCTCCTGTGGCCAGGGCAGAATTCACATTCTGATAGCCCAGGTAGGTAAGTCCGGCACCAACGCCAAGCACGAGGTTCATGCTGTTGACATTGTTAAAGAGCTCAACATCAATAGGAATAACCTTGGTACCCGGGCAGGCTTCGTTCAGTGAACCGATGGTGGTGACGATAGGCGGAACGGGAGCGTTCACGAAGACGCTGTAATCTTCCACTTCTCCCCAGGTAGTGGTTCCACAGGGCTCCACATTACCTACATAGGTAATCCTGACCCTCATGACGGTTGGACCGGGAAGCGCATCGGCAGGTGGTGTGATGGTGGCAGTGTAAGGTCCGTAGCCGGGTGATCCGCCCACAGGCAGGATCTTCTCATTGATGTCGTTGAAATCCAGATCCTGGTTCCAGTCAACCCAGATACCGCACTGGTCGCCTGACCAGCCGTATCCGTTGGAGACGGTGATGGGATAGCCGGTTCCCACATTCATCGTGGTACTGAGCGCGGTGTAATTGGCATAACCGCCTGAGGTACATCCGGTCGGGTTGTTGATGGTGCCCACCTGGACATTGGAGATGTACTCATCACAAATGCTGGCGCCTGCGGCACAATACTTGGCCGGAACAATCAGGAAGTCAAAGGTGTATTTGTTGAAGTTGTTGCAGAAGGTATTGAAATCCAGCGGATTATGATTAAAGATCAATGCATACTGACCGGGCTGCAAGGCATTCACAAAGAAGCTGTCGAGTGTACATTTGTTGATTGTTTTTGTGGCAATCACCTGCAGGTTGGTACAGGGGAGTTTTACGAGGGTGATGTCCAGATTGTACTCGGCCTTGGCGTGAACGTTGATGGCTTTTACGCTGGCCAGGTTAAAGAGATACCAGTCGTAATCCAGCAGGGTATCCACTTTCCACAGGCTGCCGCAATAGGTGTCTCCGTTGAAGAGATTGGTATAAGCGGGATTGGTGGAGAAGCATCCGCCGTTGACATCGTCACCGCAGGGCTCGGGCTCCTGGATGCTGTTGGTGAAGCAGGTGATCTGACCGCAGGCCACGTTGGTCACGCATTTTCTTACCGTGTCATTGTATTGGTTTTCATCGGTGGCGGGTTCCACATTGTCGATCCATGCCTTGATGCAGTGCTGTCCGGAAGCGCTCAGGTCGAGGACGGGGATAAAGCCGTAATCGAAGTAAACACCCGGATCGATGGGAGGCAGGCTCCATGTGCTCCAGAACTCGGTGGTGGTGTCTCCGTTATAGACGAAGTGCATGTCGAGGTCGGTGACAGTGGTGGTGCCATAGTTCCTGAGCCTGATCACGACGGGTTCTTCCGTGGTGAGGTTACCGATGGTGGGGTTGGTGATCCACATGATACCCAGGTCCACTTCCTCGGGGGTCCAGGTGTAGGGGATAGCCATACCGGTAATTTCGGCACCGCCCTGGAAGGTGGCGATGGGTGTGAGTTGTCCGGTGGAGATATCGCAACGGAAGAGTGTACCCGTAGAGGTATAACCGGCGAAGTAAAGCTGGTTTATTTCCTTGTCGAATTCGGCATCCTGTGCATAGTTGAGGGCCTGACCCACGGGACCCATCAGTTCGAATACATCGGTGGTCGGGTCGTAGTTCCAGATCCTGTCGTTGGTGATTTCGGCAAAGAAGAGCATACCGGTTTGGCTGCAGGCCAGGTTGATGGCCAGGCCGATGGGACCGATCGGGTTCAGCGGGGTGGCTGCACCGGTTGTCATATTAATGGTGTACAGGTCGGTATTCCAGACGCCGAGGGCATCCTGGTAAGCGGCCACGCCATACATGATACCGGTGGTGTGGTCATAGGACATACCCGAGAAGTTGGCTCCCATGGGGCCGATCAGGGTCATGGCGCCTGTGGTCGGGTTGAGGGTCCAGAGGTTGGAGTTGTTGGCATAGCTGTATTCGGTTCCGTACCATACGCCGTTGGCCCAGCATCCGGCGGAGATAAACTCGGTGGATACGCTCGGAGCCAGCGGAAGGATGGTTTCCGGATGTTCGAGGTAGAACCTCACCGGACCTTCACCTAACTGAGCGGAGGGGTCATAGGCGTTGTAAGCGTAGGTTGTGGTCAGCTTGGCTTCCACTGAAAGGTTCTTGGACTTGCAGTTGTTGTTGATGTTCATGTCGTTGCCAAGCTGGGTGCAGACCTGGATGGCGGCAACTCCTACCGGAGCGATCCAGCCAGGGAAAGTAACCTGTGCAGACTGTCCGACTGCCAGGGTTACGGTCTGGGTGTTGGTGAAGCCGCCGGAAGCGGTACACTGTACGTCGAAGGTTTCGGTATTGAGACCCTTGTTCCTTACAGTGGCCTTGAGGTCGTAAGGTCCGGTTACGATGAACGGATCGGTGTCGATGGATAATACCTCCACGTCGTGAGCCAGGGGTACCTGGTAATTGACGATGATGTAGGGCGTATTGGTTTCAGCCCAGCCGTGCATGGTGCCATAGTAACAGTTGTTACAGTTTTCATACTCATGGAAGCCGATGGCAAACCAGTCATACTGAGTTTGTGTGGACAGGTGGGTCAGGGCCAGTGCGGGGAGGGCGAAAGCATGCCAGCCGACACTGTAACCTGCGGTAGTGGAGATATAGGTGGTACCGCCTACGATCTGGCTCATCACCGTGGCCGGTGTACCGATCATCGGGTCGTTGAGCAGGGCATTCATCCTGAAGTAGGGAGCACCAGACTGGAAGCTCATGTAATAGTTCAGGTTGGCTGAGAGGAAGGTGACTCCTTCGGGAACATCACTCAGGTCAAATTTGGCCCAGCCGGCTTCCAGGGGAGCGGCGGTGGATCCTGACCTGATCTTGATGAGGCTCTGTTCGAAGAAGGAGGTGCCGTTGGTGGAACCGGTCCAGTAGGGCAGGTTCTGCGGCCAGAGGGTGTCTGTAACCGTCGGAATTGAGTTGGTGATGAAATAGTTCTTGCAGTCGTTGTTGGGGAAGTTGTCACCCACCAGGTCGGTGCACACATGCAGGGCGTAGGTTCCGTATGCGAGCATATTGGCTGTCTGGGTGAAGGTGTAAGACTGCGAGCTGCCTGCGGCGAAAAGTCCCGGGATGATCTCGTTGACAACGGGGCTGCCGGTAACCTGGTAGGAAACAGGTACGTTGGTCTGGTCGGCAGAACCGTAATTCTGAACGGTAACGGTCACCAATTCGGCATTGGTCATGTTGGGTGCGCTGACCGGGGAGGCCAGGGCGGTGATACCCATGTCGTTCGGACCGGGAATATAACCGTAGGTTACGACCAGGTAGGGACGCTGATAGCCTTCGTTCCAGCCGGCGATGGTCATATAATAACAACCGGAGCAGTTTTCGTACTCTTTCCAGCCTACGGCATACCAGTCAACTGCGGTGGCGGCGCTGAGGTCTGTCCTTGCCTGTTGCGGCAGGTCAAACACATGCCAGCCGACGGCATAACCGGCGGTGGTCTGGAAGTACTGGGTGCCTGATGAAATGGCTGTCAGCACGGCTGAGGGGCTGTTGGCCATGGGGTCGATGGCACACCTGGTCAGTTGGAAGTAAGGAGCACCGGATTGTGATTGCGTATAATAACCCAGTTTGAGGGCGCTGATGGGGGTGTTTTCCGGCAGCATGCTGATGTCGAATTTGGCCCAGCCGGCTTCCAGCGGCGTGCCGCTTCCGGATTTCACCTTGATCAGGCTGTTCTCAATGAATGAAGAACCGTTGGTGGTACCAGTCCAGTAAGGCAGGGGATTGGGATAAATGGTGTCTGTCCAGGTGGGCATGATCTTGGTGACGGTGAAATTCTTGCAGTCGTTGATGGGCTGCTGGTCACCGGGGAGCTGGGTGCAGATATTCAGGCTGTGGTCGCCCCAGCCGCTGAGGTCTGCCGGTGTGGTGAATGCGTATGGAACAACTGCTCCGGCAGGAACAGTGGTGGTGCAGATTTCCACCACAGGGGTACCTCCGTCGAGGATATACCGGATCGGGAAGTTCACCTGGTCGTTCAATCCGAAATTCCTGACATTCACTTCGATCACCTCATTGGCGCCGAGGCCCATGCCGTTGGGAGGTCCCACCAGGGTGGTGATACCCAAATCATTCGGGTAGGTGATGAAGGGAAGGTTGGGAATGGCAAAACCGGTGACTTCCATCTGGCCGGGGAATCCGCCCACCAGGGTGTTGGTGGCATTGCTGAGGTTGATGGTACGGAGTTGTCCGCCGTAGGGAGTGCCGAGGCTGTATGCGGCCATGTAACAGGTATTGTCGCTGTTGTCGAACTCCATATCCTGGGCATAGTTGGCATTCCAGCCGATCGCACCGACCAGGGTGGGAGCACCCGTGTTTTTGTTGATGGAGTAAAGCTGATCCAGGTTGATGTTGACGGAGAACAACTGTCCGTTCTGGTCGCAGGCCAGGTTGATGTAGATGGCTGCGCCGATGGTTCCCACCAGGGTGGGGACGCCGGTGGTGAGATTAACCGTATAAAGTGCAGATGAAGCCGTAGTCGAGTTGTAATTCACTGCATACATGGTGTAGGTGGTCCAGTCAAAGGCCATGGCGGAGATTCCGATTCCCATGCCTGCATTGATCACCGTTCTGGCACCTGTGGTGGTGTTCAGTTTGATGAACTGGCTGTTGTTGGAAGCGCTGTAAGTGGCACCGTACCATTCGCCATTGGCCCAGGAGGCACCGGCAACCCAGTCGAGGGTGGCCTGGTTGGCGATGGAAAGGATGGAACCCGGCGTATTCAGCACGAACTGGATGGGTCCGAGCGGATAAACCGAGGTGGGGTCATAGGCATTGTAAGCATAGGCCTCCGTAGTGGGATACTTGGGATTCGGAGCGGAGGGTGCAGTTGAAGCAGGAGGATACTTGAGTTTGGGAGCCATGCCATCGGAGTGCTGGCTTCGAAGTGCTTCTTCCTCGGTTTTCTCCACATACACTGCTTTTTGCGCAGCATATTCCTCCATTTGCTCCGGAGTCGGCTTCGGTTTGGCAGACTTGGCATCACTGGCCTTGCCCTCCAGGATGCTCTGGAGCTCCTGTTCCAACTGCCAATTGGCGGCACCGGTATAAGGCGTCACCTGCCCGGTGGCGGCTTTCCCAGGATTCGCTTTCACTGGCTCGGTTTTCTGGGCATAAGTGCTCAGCCCGAAAAACAAAGCCGTGATCAGCAGCAGAATTGTAAACTTTGTTGTTTTTCTTTCCATGAGAACACGATTTAATTGTTAATAAAAGGTTTGATTTGGTTTTGCTGTGTATAAAAAAAATATCCGTTGCAGGGTAAAACCCTGCAACAAAATCTTGATTTTCATTAACTTGAATCAAAATTTTGCCTGGACATTCCTTTTGAATTGGAAGCTAAAGTACGAAAAAAAATAAAATTATGGTAAAGCGCGAAAAAAAAAATGTTAATTCGCAGGGGCTTGGTGAAACATTGACTGCCTTTCTTCGTATCCGCCACGCAGATGATTTCCCGGAATTGCCTGAACAGCGTGATGAAGGCTTCTTTCAGCCCGCTCAACCAGGAAATGCCCGCTGGTGACGACAGTTTGGTAAAGAAACCAGACTGGCCCGTTCACCCAAGCCCACACTTTATTGTAATGATATATAATATGGTATAGCCCCATCATTCTTGCATTCTTGCATTCTTGCAATCTTGCACTCTGGCGTTCTTGCACGCTTGCATTCTGGCACTCTGGCATTCAATTTCGCGATCCCAATGATCATGGCAATATCTAAACCAGCCGGACCCTTAAGTTTGAATCTTTTATTCACTTAAATACCTTGCCGGTATAGCAGACTTATTTGAACCACATAGGACACATAGGTTTGATTTCTATATGAACTCTGTGGTGATAATACATGACTCCGCTCCGCATGACGGTTCATTAAACTTTAAACCTT
>JAKLIX010000030.1 GCA_022709385.1 Bacteroidota bacterium
CCGACAAGTTCTTTGAAAGCACGGTTATCGCGTCCCGACCCGAAGGGTCGGGGAGATCGCTGGTTCGAATCCAGCTACCCCGACAAGTTCTTTGAAAGCACGGTTATCGCGTCCCGACCCGAAGGATCGGGGAGATCGCTGGTTCGAATCCAGCTACCCTGACGAATATCGGGTTATGCCGGGAAATGGGTGCGGACGAGAGACATGCTGTAGTATGGCCGTACAGATCAAATATGCGTGCGGTCGAAGGACATGCCGTAGCATGTCCCTACAGATTACATATGAATTATCCGGTCCGGTAGCTCAGCTGGATAGAGCAGCAGCCTTCTAAGCTGCGGGTCGTGGGTTCGAATCCCGCCCGGATCACAAAACAATGTAAGTGGTGGTTTGAGTATTCAGAAGTATTGAGTTTCGGCGATTGGTTTGTTCTTCTTCTTTAACACTCGAGCCAGCCCTGCATCATCATCCTCACCTACCCTTTCAAGCCTCCGGAAGCACCACAATGACACTGGAAGATCTTGGATATCATCATGATATTGAGGCCATGGGCATCGCTCACAAACTACAAGGCTTCGAAACCGGCAGGATCATGGCCGAACATAAGGAACGCTATATTGTTGGAACCGCCTGCGGTGAATGCGAGGCGGCGATCACCGGTAATATGCGTTTTACGGCCGCAAGCCGCGAAGATTTCCCTGCCGTTGGCGACTGGGTGGCATTGACCACTTATGAATCAGGCAACGCCCTGATACATCATGTATATCCCAGGTCATCCGTCCTCCGGCGACAGCTTCCCGGAAGTCCCGGGGAGGCCCAGATCATCGCGGCAAATATCGACATCGCCCTGTTGGTGCAGGCTGCAGGAAGAGACTTCAACATAAACAGGCTTGAAAGGTACCTGACCATCTGTCATTCGTCGGGTGTCAGACCGCTCATCGTGCTTAGCAAAACAGACCTGTGCGACCGGCAGAGAATCAATGAAATCAGGGATGCCCTGCTCGCCAGGGTCAGGGATGTACCCGTCATACCCCTCAGCAACGCCACCGGTGAAGGCATAGATGACTTGCTGGCCCTGATTGAAAAAGGAAAAACCCATTGCCTGCTGGGCTCCTCAGGCGTGGGCAAATCAAGCCTTCTGAACAGACTCGCCGGTCAAAACATCATGAAAACCGGTGATATCAGCCAGACCACACAGAAAGGGAAACATGTCACCTCTCACAGGGAATTGATTATTCTTGGCAATGGCGCCATCCTGATCGACAACCCGGGCATGCGGGAAATCGGACTGACGGATGAAGCCAGTGGGCTTGAAACCACCTTCGACAACATTATCAGGCTTTCGGTCCATTGCAGGTACTCCGACTGCAGCCATACTTCCGAAACAGGCTGCGCCGTGACCAGCGCCGTTGAAAAGGGGGAGATTTCCCCGCAGGCATACGATAATTTTCTTAAAATGCAGCGGGAAACTGCACACTACGAAGCCACTTCAGCCCAGAAACGCCAAAAAGACAAGAGCCTTTCAAAGCTTATCAAGCACTACAAACGATTCGATCCGTAAAGAGGCCATATATCGCTTCTCAGGTCACTTAAGGCTATGGATGCTTAATCCCTGCGGGCAGGGTCAAGCGGCTTTGAATCCATATGGTCTTAGCAGTTAAAATCTGTTGGGACCTCCCAGGTTTCAATTTGCAGGGACATGATATATCGTGTCACTACGGAGCCGACGGTGCGCTTTTAGAGCATTCCGAACCCCGGGCAAGCCGGGTTCGGTGGACACAGGAAGAATCAATAACTCTGGAGGGCTTAATCGCAAGCCCATTCCGTGTCGGGATAAAAAGCCTGCAATCCTTCCCTAATGCATGATTCGAGGAACCGAAGAATAATAACGGTCAAACCGGAATTTCAATCCCGTATTTTAAAATCTCCGACACCAGTGGATACTGATTGTTGAAATCGCATTCACGAAAAGGATGTGGTTCTATTCGTAAATCAAAATCCCGGCGGAGTTTCATCAACTCAATCCGGGCTGAAAGCGGGTCCTTCAAGTTCTTTATGACAATGGCCAGATCGATATCACTGTAATCATGCGGATGATCCTGCGCATAAGAACCAAAAAGATAGGCCTTTGACAGGAGGAATCTGTCTCTTGGAACAGCATGTAAAAAAGCTGTCAGGAGTTTGATAACAGAGATTTTATCCATTGTCTTAGTATTGTAATCTGATTTATCCAGTATTCCGTGAATTCCCTATCGCATCGGCGGTAGAATTCCAGTCTATAGTCCTCGTAGCGGGCATTGATATTAAAGGTAGTAATCATATCAAGCATATCGAGTTGTCCAGAAGTGCAGTTTAATTGACCTGTTACCGCAAGACGCGTGAGGTCATGTATGGGTTTGGGATAGTCACCTGTTGTTTTCGCTACCAATGCTTTTAATAATTTCTCTATGACAAGATGACCAAGGAAGAGAGACCAGGTATAGTCATGGGAATTGAAAAGGTTCATCATCGTCTGAAAATCCCTGTCTGAACTCTCAATCCAAAATGTGATGCTCTTTCGGTAATCCCCTGAATCCGGATGAAACTCCTCCATGACCTTTGCTTTTCTTTGCAAATATACTGAATGTTAGTGCCAATGCGAAGCAATTTCCGGTTATGCCGACACAGAATGGTTTTCCGAAAATATAGACTACAGCCGTGTACGGCATTACTCTTACTAAACAGCTTTACAGATGCAAACCTGTCAAGTATGAGTTAAGATTCTTTATACCGATTACTCTGGAAATACACTTTTCGCATTCCTGCGTTCTTTCGGTATAAACGACATGCACGGAATCGCTGGCAGGTAAATGCCGGTTCTATTCCGGGTCATGCCAAATTGTGTCTGTAGGGACATACCATGGCATGTCCTTACATTCTCAAAAGGTTTATCCGGTTTGCCGCTGTAGGGACACGATACATCCCGAACCACGGAACAGTCAAATAGTCTATAAATCCCTGAGACAACGCACCGAAAAGCCATCCGTCCTGTAGGTGAAGAAACGGTTTATTCCGTTGTAGTTGTAATATATACTCCATAAGACTCCTCCTGATGTCGTCTTTGAAGAACACCAGAAGTAGGCAAAATTTTTAATATCCCCGAATGTTCCGCCGCTGTATCGGTAACCTGCTCCAAGTGCCGTAAATCCGCTTTCATTGGAAGCCCCGGCATTGGGTGCAAGCCAGTGGTAAAACCCCGCCTCCTTCATCTTTCCGCCTGCATTGGTTCCGGACGAACTAAAGATATTGCAGTTTACTGTGGGATCAAGGTAGGTGGTCAATACACACCACTCCGCATCGGTTGGGATATGCCAGCCAACCGGACAAATGCCCTGCACTCCGGGGGTGGTGATATAGCCCATCATCTCGTCCCAATCGTACAGACCGCCGTAAACGGTGCAATTGGCAGGGTCGTTGTTGTAACAGTATTTCTCGATGATGCCGTTGTTGCTGCAGTCGGAGTGGGATTGACCGGTTGATGTCGACATGACCAAGTTCCCTATATTCAGGTTCTGCCGCATCCAGCACTGGGTCCCGATCTGAACGGTCTGGTACAGCTGTCCGCCGTAACTGAGTAGTGGTGCCTGAGGACAAGGATACCCTTCACCAAAATGGAAAGTATAATTTTCACTACTGAAGGGGACATCGGTAAAGCCGGCCGTATCCCCGGCCGCAAAGCCCAGGCAAAGCAAGGTATCGCCCGGTGCAAAAAGGAAGGCGGCCAGTGTCGAAACAGCCGCTTTTACAGACACGGCCCCGCCGTTCTGACTTTCAAGCTGTAAACTGCTCCCCCGGCCGCTTCCGCCCCCAAGACTCACCAAACGCATAGCCAGGTTCCTGGAACCAAAGCCCGCCTGAACAAAATAAACACCTGAAGTTGAAGAAGTAAAACGGAAAGCATGCATGCCGGCCCCGAGCTGGTCTGAGAATGTATGCACCCTTCTTCCGTATATATCACTGACTGTCACTACTGTCTTGCCCGCTGCCGGAAGGTTCACACTAAAAGCACATGCCTCCCGGAAAGGATTGGGTTGTGCATGGCACAGACTGAAATCAGACCCGGAGAGTCTCTGCCCGCCTAAAGAAGCATATAACAGTAAAAGCGAGGTATCCGGCCAGTACAGCGTGGTGTCGCAGAACTGCGTCAGGTTCCCGACCCGGATGCTGTCCAGTGGAACGTATTGCCCAGAGAGTTTTCCGGTAAACTTCAACTGTATGCTTTGAGCATTGACAGATGCAGTGGAAAACAACAGAGCAACTGATATGCAAATGATTCCCGTATGCCTGGTCACTGATCTCAAGGATTTCATAAGGTTGAAGCCAAATTCCATTTAAAGGTATACAGATGATTATATTTATGCAACAAACTCATAACCAGGCCATAAGGCGGTATCCCGGGAAAGGATTTTCAATGTTCAATTATTCTTGATACAACGCACCGCCAGGCCGGTGGCTTTGTGATAATTGCTCCGGCTTACCCTGGCATTGTTATAAAACATGATGCGGCTGATTGAATTGATGGTTGAATTTATCGTAGAAGACCAAAAACCGGCATTGTTTCCAAGATTAACAAAGTAACCATCGCTGGTGCGGTTACCGCCTGCAAGGGCTGTGAAACCACTTTCATTGGTAGCACCGGTGTTTGGTGAAACCCAATGAACGAAACCAGTTTCTTTTAACTTAGCGCCCGCATTCGCACCGCTAAATCCCCAGCTGGTACAATTCACCGCAGTGTCAAGATAGCTCGTCAGGACACACCATTCTTCATCGGTGGGTACATGCCAGCCCGGAGCGCAAATACCCTGTACACCTGGTGTGGCGGAATAGCCCATCATTTCATTCCAATCGTATAAACCTCCGTAAATGGAGCAAAAAGCTGTATCATTGTTGAAACAGTATTTCTCGATGAAGCCGCTGTTACTGCAGTCAGAATGAGGTAAACCACTTATTGACGAAAATACCTTGACTCCGATATTCAGGTTCTGCCGCATCCAGCACTGGGTCCCGATCTGAACGGTCTGGTACAGCTGTCCGCCGTAACTGAGTAGTGGTGCCTGAGGACAAGGATACCCTTCACCAAAATGGAAAGTATAATTTTCACTACTGAAGGGGACATCGGTAAAGCCGGCCGTATCCCCGGCCGCAAAGCCCAGGCAAAGCAAGGTATCGCCCGGTGCAAAAAGGAAGGCGGCCAGTGTCGAAACAGCCGCTTTTACAGACACGGCCCCGCCGTTCTGACTTTCAAGCTGTAAACTGCTCCCCCGGCCGCTTCCGCCTCCAAGACTCACCAAACGCATGGCCAGGTTTCTGGAACCAAAGCCCGCCTGAACAAAATAAACTCCTGAACTTGAAGAAGTAAAACGGAAAGTATGCATGCCGGCCCCGAGCTGATCTGAGAAAGCATGCACCCTTCTTCCGTATATATCACTGACTATCACTACTGTCTTTCCCGCTGCCGGAAGGGTTACACTGAAAGCACATGCCTCCCGGAAAGGATTGGGTTGTGCATTGCACAGGCTGAAATCAGACCCGGACAGTCCCTGCCCGCCTAAAGAAGCATATAACAGTAAAAGCGAGGTATCCGGCCAGTACAGCGTGGTGTCGCAGGACTGCGTCAGGTTCCCGACCCGGATGCTGTCCAGTGGAACGTATTGCCCCGCCAGCTTTCCGGTAAACTCCAACTGGATGCTTTGAGCATTACCTGAACCTGATAGAAAAAACAGAACCAGCGGTAAACAAGCCATTCCGCGTTGCCAGGCAATTGTTTTCATAGATGATGATTTTGGAGGCCTACGTCTATAAAGATAATCATTGATTTGATATGATGATCGTAATAATTCCACCAACTCATAAAATCTGCGATCCCGACATCACTTTTGAATTTTGACTTACAATGAGATCTCACCAATGCCATTTTCTCAGAGAGCCAGGTATTCCTTGTCCTTTATTTGGATTATGCCCGATTGAATCCCTGGTCCATTTATACAGGGTTTGCCGGTTTGAGCAGCACGGAATCATGCCGGCCCCCGAAAGGGATGTCATCCTAACGTTGATTTAAATCAATGTTAGGATGACATCCCTATGCGCTCTTATCCCTGCTATCCCTTACCAATCCTGATCCCGATAGTCTTACATCTGCTTTTCCAGGAAGCTACAGATGGAACCAATTATTCAGCGCTCCTTGCAGAATCACGTTCTTAAACATAGAAGGGTCATGCCAGGTTGCGTCTGCATGGACATGCCCTGGCATGTCCTTACAGAGCCGCCGATGCCCTCTAAGGGCATCCCGAACACCGGAACAGTAAAATAGTCTATAAATCCCTGAGACAACGCACCGAAAAGCCATCCGTCCTGTAGGTGAAGAAACGGTTTATTCCGTTGTAGTTGTAATATATACTCCATAAGACTCCTCCTGATGTCGTCTTTGAAGA
>JAKLIX010000031.1 GCA_022709385.1 Bacteroidota bacterium
GATGGGAAACGATTCCGTTCGGCCATCTTTGTCAGTTCTCCTTTCCACATGCGGCGAATCAAGATCATTGCTGATCATATTTTTGACAGCAGGTCCCTGCAAATGAAATTTGTACCAACAAGGTATGGGGACGGCATTGATCCAGGCGGGGTTTGGAGCCTGCATAACCTTGAGCTGATTGCTATGGAATGCTTGAAGATCACCTGGTTCTCGGTGTATAAACGTTTTGCGACACAGTTATCAAAAATAAATCCTGGTTTATCGCCTATCCATTCCATGGAATAGCGGAACCACTGAGGGTGTTGCATCTACCTCAACCCTTTATCTGAATTCTTAGGAGGTCGTATGAGTGATGAGCTTTTGGAAAACATCGTTGACGGGTTGGAACCAATTGCACTCATTATCAGAGCGGATTTTGACGCAGAAGGATTGCATTTCTTCACGCCGGACAGTTTTTCTCAGCAGGTTGCTTACATGCGGCACCCGAAAGATAAGGTAATTACTCCTCATGTGCACAACCTTGTGGCGAGACAAGTGTTGTATACGCAGGAAGTGCTTTGGGTGAGGAAAGGGAAAGTTGAGGTGAGCCTTTATACGAGCAGGAAATCCTTTCTAACATCCCGCGTCTTGGGAGCGGGCGATCTTATCCTGTTGTGCGGGGGAGGTCATTCCTTTAGAATGCTTGAAGAGACTTCCATGATCGAGATAAAGCAGGGACCGTATTCGGGAGACAATGACAAAATAAGATTTGAGGTGCAGGAGGCTGATCAATGATACCGGTCAATGAACCGCTCCTTAACGGTAATGAGCTGAAGTACGTCAGCGAATGCATCACCACAGGCTGGATATCCTCCGCCGGCAAGTTTATCACGGAGTTCGAAAACCAATGGGCACAGTATTGCGGCATGAAGCACGGCATCAGCCTTTGCAATGGCACGGTCGCCCTGGAATTGGCCATTGAAGTCCTCGATCTTCCCAGGGGCAGCGAGGTTATTTTGCCCGGTTTTACAATTATCTCCTGTGCCCAGGCCATTACGAAGGCAGGGTGTATACCGGTGGTTGTCGATTGCGATCCGGACACGTGGTGCCTGGATGTGAACCAGATTGAAGATGCTATCACGCCGAAAACGAGGGCCATCATGCCGGTGCATATTTATGGTCACCCTGTCGATATGGATCCCATCATGGAGTTGGCGGCACAACATGATTTAACAGTCATTGAAGATGCAGCAGAGGTCCACGGAGCAGAGTACAAAGGGAAAAAATGCGGAGGCATGGGACACATTTCCTGCTTTTCCTTTTTTGCCAATAAGATCATCACAACCGGCGAAGGGGGGATGGTCCTGACAAATGACGACCGGCTGGCTGAGAAATTGCGAGCTTATAGAAACCTGTGTTTTCAGGAAAAACAGCGCTTCCTTCATGATGAAATCGGCCATAATTATCGGTTTACAAATATTCAGGCCGCAGTTGGTCTTGCTCAGCTTGAAAGGATAGAGGCATTTGTTGAAAGAAAACGGAATATGGCTGCCAGGTATAGCAGGGGTTTGTCCGGTCTTCCCATAAAGCTGCCCATAGAAAGACCGTGGGCCAAAAACGTTTACTGGATGTACGGGATGGTCATCGATGAGGAGACAAAGCTCGATGCAAAAGAGTTCGCTTCACGTCTTCGGTCGCACGGCGTCGAAACGCGTCCCTTTTTTCTCGGCATCCACGAACAGCCGGTGTTCAAGAAGATGGGTTTTTTTAAAGGCGTATCCCTGCCGGTAACGGAAAGGATAGCCCGTCAAGGTCTTTACTTGCCGAGCGGACAGGCAATAACGGACGAACAGATTGACTATATTATCGAGAAAGTAAGGCAGGAATTTGCATAGAATGGAGGAACCGTTGAAATGAGTGAAAAGAGCGCGCTTATTACAGGCATTACCGGTCAGGATGGATCATACCTTGCGGAACTCCTGTTGGAAAAAGGTTATCGTGTTTACGGAATGGTCCGCAGGTCGAGTTCCGTGCAGAAAACAAGAATTGATCATTTTTACCGTGATCCACACTTAACAAAAGTTCCTCTATTCCTTGAATATGGGGACTTGGCGGATGCTTCATCACTTCGACATGTTCTTACGACAGTCCAGCCCGATGAGGTATATAACCTTGCCGCGCAATCGCATGTCAGAATTTCCTTTGATCAGGCTGAATATACTTTTGACGTCACAGGGACCGGTGTCTTGAGGATTCTGGAGGCGATACGGGATTACCGCGATGCAACGAATAAGCAGGTGCGTTTTTATCAAGCTTCCTCATCAGAGATGTTCGGCTCGTCACTGCCTCCTCAAAACGAGGATACGCCGTTCAAACCCCGCAGTCCCTATGCAGTGGCCAAAGTCGCATCTTTCTGGCATACAGCCAACTATCGTGAGGCCTACAATCTTCACTGCAG
>JAKLIX010000032.1 GCA_022709385.1 Bacteroidota bacterium
CCGTTGAAAAGAGACCTAAGGTTATTCCTGTTGGGTTTCCTTACTGCCATGGCGTAGAATTTAGCTTCTAAGTTATATTAAATTACCAGGAACAAAATGTTCCGGTACAGGCATTTCATATACTTTTTTCCTGAGATATTCACCCAGTGAAGAGGGATCCGGTAAGTTTGACTGTTCTTCGACGCTTATCAGTTCACCGATACCGATTCTATGCTGACTCCCCCTTTTGTTAAACACTTCTGACGGCAGTCTCAGCAGCCTTACCCTCCAGTTGATAAGTCCGAGGAAGTAAAAGAAAGCCGAGTTCATGTCGAAAAACCTGATTGGCAATACGGGAACTTTGACAGAGTGGATCAGGTGGAGTATGCTATCCTGCCAGGGGCGGTCCCTGACTTTCATGTCTTTCAGGCTGAAATCGGATACAGCTCCCGAGGGGAAGAATCCCAGGGGATGCCCTGCATTAATATGTGCGATGGCTTCCCTGATACCCCTGATGCTGGCGGCTTTGATGCCGGTCTTTTTATTGCCTGTCGGCACCACGGGAATGAAGTTGCAATCGAGGGTTTTTACAAGTGAGAGCAGTTTGTTGACAATGAATTTATAATCGGGCCTTATCCTGGCCATCATATCAATTGTCATAATTCCGTCGAGCCCTCCGTAAGGATGGTTTGACACGGTAATAAAGGCACCAACGGGAAGGTTTTTCAGTCTTTCGGGATTGCCAACCATGTACATGACTCCTACATCTTTAAGCAACCTGGAAGTGAATTCGGGCCCACTCCATGCTCCTGAATTGTCGTATACCCTGTTGACTTTGTCGATTGCCAGAAATCTGATCATCCACTCAGCAAAGCGCTGTCCCCTGGCGCCTCTGAAAATGAATGACAACGGTTCGAGATCTTTTGGCTCAATTACCTTCATGGCGTAAAATCCAAATTTACTAATTAATAATCATCAAACCATGCCGGCTTAATTGTTGCAATCCCGTGAAGGATGAGCAATGAAATGGAATTCGTGTTTCAAAAACGATATATTTGGAACCATCTTTCCCGTATGACATTAAACATCTGTAAAACTTAAACCGATGAAAAAGCTTTACCTGGCCATGGCCGCAGTTGCCACACTGGTTTTATCGTGTCAGACTGCCGTGACAGAAGGGCCGACCGATCTGACGAAAAACAGCATTATTCCAAGACCGGTTTCAGTTACTTCTTCCGGAGGGTCGTTCGTGCTGACTTCCGGGAGTGACATAGTTATTATGCCCGGAAGCCCTGCAGAGGTAGCCGGTATAGGCAGCATTCTTGCGGGTAAACTTAATCCATCAACAGGCCTGGGGGTTGAGGTGATCACTGACGGACGCAGACCGGGTAAGGGAGACATTCTGCTTGCCATTGGCGAAGTTGATTCGGTTCCGGGTGACGAGGGCTATGAGCTTGTTATTACGGAGAAGCTGATTACACTGACTGCAGCCAGGCCTGCAGGATTATTCCGCGGCATTCAGACAATCAGGCAGCTGTTACCGCCCGAGATTGAATCTGATACGGTTCAGCCAGGACCATGGACAATACCCACCGGCACAATACGTGACTGGCCTGAATACGGGCATCGGGGGGAGATGCTTGACGTTGCGCGTCACTTCTTCGGT
>JAKLIX010000004.1 GCA_022709385.1 Bacteroidota bacterium
GATCAATATAAATCACAGGATTATCAGCGCAATAAACAAACGGGCTTAAACTTGGATATTTCTCAGCCAAGGGATCAACCCCAAGAAAGACGCTGGTTCTGGGATCATAATACCGTGCTCCGTAATAGTACAAGCCGCTTTCTTCGTCCAGTTCTTTTGAGTTGTATTTGTACAAAGTACCCCAGGTGCTTGCTTTTTCCTCCAGGAGTACTTCTCCGAAGGGCAGGTAATCTACATGCTGGTATGGTGTCCCGTCAAATGCGGTAATATAGGAAGTGCTTCCCAGGTGATCAGGGTGGAAGAAATACACATCGGTTTCCGGATCATCCCGGTGATTCTGTTGTTGCAGGAAATAATACAATCCCGTGGACTTTTGTAATATTAACAAATTTTGTTGTTTTTGCGTTTAATTCGATATTTCTCAAAGGTTACTGAAATAATTATTGAAACACAAACTAATATTAATGAGTTTAAAGTATTATATTTTATTATAATCATTGTGACTAATAATGTCGTTCCAAAGAATATAAACAAAAATTTAACACCTGAATTACCATTATTTGAGAATAAATAGGCGATAAAATGTCCAAAAAGGAGTCCCACACCTATCAATATTAATATATTACCAGGTAAACCGATGGATTTTAAAATAGTTCCGATACCAAATGTTAATAAATAAATTGCAATCCTTTTAATACTAAATGGTTCAATTTTTTTCATACTATATTCTTATAATTCAATTGGTGACGAAATTATAATTTTAACATATTTATACTTTAACCTTGTTGATATTTCTATTTACCTCTTGCATAAATCTTCTTAACTCAGTTCTATCTATCACCGTCCTAATTAGAATTGTCTTACCTGTTATTGTTACAATATAAATTTGTTTTTTTAAATTATACCCGGATACTAAATCCACTACTTGTTCATTCCTTTCTTCCGGATTTGTAAATACCTTTATTATTTCACAATAGAAAAATACAGATCGTTTATTGTAGAAACCAAATATGAATTTTCTTTTAAACTCAATTCTGTCATCGAACAGACATATTTTATCTTCGAAAATATAACAGGCAATTAGTCCAGCTACAAGTGCTAAAATTGTCATACCCCAAATGTTCTCCGAAATATGGAAAAGTGCATTTAGAAAAAGAATAGTAAAGAATATACGACTTCCCCAAATCCGAAATGACTGCATCGGTGATAAGGAACATTTTCTTATATCATTCATTTAATAAAACCTATTTTGCAGGTGTTGGCGATAAAACGAACTTTAAGAGAAATTCAACTTTATGTGAAAATCCAACAGTTGCTAATCCTATTATTGCTTTTGCGTATTCATTATTAGAAAGAGGTACATTTGTATCAATATCTGTTCCGGTAATTATTTTTATAGCATCAAGTGGCACTGACGTAATTGGATTTAACTCTAACATAATATCTACCAAACCCTTAAAAAAATCTCTTTGATCCTCAGTCCATTTGCTACCATTAAATTTATCATCAAATCTATCTATTGCAGCAATTATATTTTCAAATGAATTAGAACAGGGTCCAGAGATTAAGGGTTTGTTATCTTCAATTGATTTGTTATTACTTTCAGGTTTTACTTCAACCCCATATAAAGAAACTGAATTGTACTTATTCCCATCCTGTGCGCCATATTCAGTGCTTCCGTTATCATTAATATGAGTATAGGTTGGCCCGATATACCGTTCACCAGGTTTAAGCTTTGATTGGTCAGTTTTTGTTACTTCAGGATTCCAATAGGGTTTACCATTAGTACCTTCTACCCATTCTTCTTCTTTACCATCTGGATCAATCTTAATAATTGGATTATTACTACAGTAGGAAAACGGTGAAGTCTGCGGAAATTTATCCGCCATCGGATCAACCCTCAGAAAAACAGACGTTTTCGGGTCGTAGTACCGTGCCCCGTAGTAGTACAGTTTATTTGCAGTTAGCATTATAATAATCAATAAGTTTCCTTTTTTTTGACTTATCCAACATTGAATACATCTCGCAAAATAAATATGAATTAAAGTTGATGAGACTTTCTACATCCTCATAATAGGATTCTGCATATTCGCCATCAACATACATTGACATTTCTAATAAATATTTGTATACCTCCTTCCTTCCAGATTTGGCTGAAGAAAAGAAGGCGTCAGTTAGTTTGTAGAATGAATTAAGGTTAACAAGTGTATCATATTTGTGATAGGTTAGATGATAAAACTCACTAAACGCAGTATCGTTCTTGGGAATGCATTCAATCAATAAATTAGAGGGTAGTGTATCTGCTTTCTCAATAAGAGCCATCGCAGTAATTAATTTGTTCTGGTACTGACTTGTCTGCCCATTAAGATAATTCACCATAATTATCCATATAGCTGTTAAGAAAAATAATCTTTTAGTCATTAGAAGGGGGGATTTGCTTCCAGTGATTTAGGAGTATTATCCGATTCCTTATTATTTTTAATGACGATTTTTTGAAGAGGGCCATATTTTTGAATCGCAAAGTCAATAGTTTTCATTGCTTGCCTCGTTGTCCTAATACAGCCATATGTCACTCGTTTTAAAAATGGCTTGTTTTCTCTTCCCGCATGCACAGCCATCCCCTTCCTAGACTTTCCGGACTCCGTTTCCTTGAAATCCTTGGCACGATATATTCCTTCCTCTCCATAGCTACCATCTTCACTGTCTTTTACGATGCCTTTATAGTCTGAATCACATCCGTGCGTATACCGAGCGGTTTTATCCTCCATTTCATACATTCCATCTTCCCATTTTCCTTTCGACTTTGAGTCGACGTTATTATGAGCTGGGAATTGACTTATAAAGATATCATCACAATAATCATCGGGGGTCTCATTGTCATCAAAAATTTGTAACATACCAGACCTGCCATCAAAAATCAAATACGGTTTAAAGGACATCCCTGTGGGATCTATTAGTTTGATAGGATTATTGGCACAGTACGCAAAAGGACTAATGCCAGGGTATTTATCACTCATCGGATCCACCCCAAGAAACACGCTGCTCCTGGGATCATAATACCGTGCGCCGTAATAATACAACCCGCTCTCCTCATCGAGTTCTTTGCAGTTAAACTTGTAGGGGCTGAGCCAGGTGTCTGCTTTTTCCTCCAGGAGTACTTCTCCGAAGGGCAGGTAATCGACATGCTGGTATGGTGTCCCGTCAAATGCGGTAATGTAGGAAGTGCTTCCCAGGTGATCAGGGTGGAAGAAATACACATCGGTTTCCGGATCATCCCGGTGATTCTGTAAGGAGAGGAAGCTGAACAAGCCAGACGACATCACAAAGGTGCCGGGCTGCCCGCAACTGTCAAGGTCATCCAGTACCATCTGCTCATTCAAGGTCATTTTGCTGTCATAGTCCTGTTGCGAATTTACATCAAATCCCCAGACCCAGTCGAAAAAATCTGTTTCTTCCGGGAAGCCACCTCCAATCTTGCTTACAATGCGCTGGGATTCAATATAGTAGTGTTTGGTGTATTCCCGGTTGTTCACCACAATGTAAGGATTTATGTACAGGGTTTGATAATTTGAAATATAAGCATTCCAGATGGTCTCATGGTTAATCTCCATTACGGAATATTCTCCTTTGATTTTCAGTGTACGTTCCCCTTTTGCATCGTAAAGATAATACCCGAGCTGGTTTTGATTGATTGCAAACTTCATCCTGTTTTCATCATCCCACATGTGAAATCTGTTTTCAAGAGTAACAGGATTGTTGATCTTTGTCACATTCCCGTTATAATCGTAGACCCAGTCCTCATCCCCGATGGAGACCG
The DNA here is from genome assembly GCA_022709385.1 of Bacteroidota bacterium. Taxonomy (GTDB): domain Bacteria; phylum Bacteroidota; class Bacteroidia; order Bacteroidales; family CAIXZF01; genus JAKLIX01. The sequence goes on from JAKLIX010000004.1 coordinate 3,818, forward strand.
GAGCATGGGGTTGGAAGGTTTGATACAGGTAATCAATATTATAGGTAAGATTCTGAACGGAATTTCCATTGTGTGTTACCAATTGGGTTTTGTTGTCAATTTTCCCTGATGGATGATATGAAAGGGTGTCAATGGCAATGTAAGTGCCGGCTGATACAACAGAAGTATCAATGGAGCTGATCAAACGGTAAAGGCTGTCATATTTGTATTGCTTGCTGACGGAGCCTCCGATATTATTGTTATGAGGATCCGTGTTGCTGACAATGCCGGTGATATTGTCCACCGCATCATAATAGTAAGTGTTGTTCATCATGAGATGGTCATCTCCGCTGATGGAAATCAATCTGTTCACATGCAGTCTTCTTGAGTCATACTGATAGTAACTTCTGGAATTGTTGGAATACTCCAGGAATATTCTGTTTTCGAACTTGTCATAACCGGTTTGGATGACATACTCGTATGAATCGTTGTCTTTTTCTCCATGCAAATTGAAAAACCGGCCGCCTGCATCGTAGTGGTATTTGACGAATTCTCCATCGGGATAGAAAATCGTATCAATACGGTTCCAGGTGTCGAAGGTGGTTTTTGTAAGGAAGGTGTATATACTGTCAAAAGGAACAATCATGGTTTTTAAATTTGTCAGCATGTTGCCCAGTTCATCATAGGTAAACTCCTGAACACCGTTAACATCTTCCTGCCGGATGATCCTTCCGGCCTGGTTTCCACTATAAGGCGAACCATACTCAAAGTGGACGTTGTTTTCAGGATTCAAGGGGTAACGGATGCTATCCAACTGATTAAATGTGTAATAGTAGGTAATTTCAACCCCCAGACTGTCGTGCACCTGGGTTTTCGAACTTATAATGTTTCCTGCAGGGTCATATTCAGCGGTTGTTGCGCCAGCATCGGGATGTTTTCTTTGTATCAGGCGACCCAGCATGTCGTAGCAATATGCCGTAACATTGTCTTCCGGATCGGTTGATTGCTTCAACTGACCCAAAGGATCATATTCAAAGGTAGTCCAGGTATTATAGGGGGCATGAATGGCTGTAACATGATCAAACGGATCTTTGAAGGAATAGGTTGTAATACCTATTGCATCCGTTTGGGTAATAAGAAACCGTTTTTCGGAGAAAGGATCATCACCAAATCCATATTCCATTGTTGAGGTTGCACCATCGGGAAGAACCTGGCTTACCACCCTGTCTAATATGTCGTAATCAGTGAGAGTGGGAGGTACGGTATCATACTCAAAATTGAAGATGCTGTCTGTGCCCAAGGCTTCGATAACCGGATAATAGGACTTAATGGGTCTTGCATATTCATCATACCGGATTCTGCCTGACACCACCATATTTTCTGTGGCAGTGCCGGATGCAGAATCGTACAATGCAATATCTTTCTTGGTCTGAAGAATTTTTCCATGAGCATCTGACAACAGTATGGTTATAATATCGTTGGAGGGATTATCAGGGTCATAATGACAGGTTCTTGCCCATGGTATTGAATCTTGCCTGTTAAGATAGTGTATGCCTCCATATTTATCCCAATATTCAAACTTAATCGTATATGGTAAAGAGGCACTCAGCTCCCTGGGCCCGGTGATGGATGCCAACCTTCCCCTGCCATCATATTCATAGTAGCATGGTTGTCCTGATCTGTCAATGGTCCATATCGGTTTACCAAACAGAAGGTCATATTCTGCGCTTGAACTATATCCAAGGGTATCTGAAATCTCAGTAATGTATGTATAGGTATATGGATCATAGTCATAGTAGTACACCATGCGTTCCCCGTTAAGGTTTTCGGGATAAGCTAATCGTTTGATGTTTCCAAATTCATCGTAGTCAATGTTGTATTCGCTTGTCAGGCTTTGATTGTACATGGTGATACGGGTGATATCGCCGGTAGCGTAATTTATTTGGGTTTCTCTCCTGCGGTAGAGAGCAGCACCTTGTTTGACCTGTATCTGTAAAGGAAGCGAGATGATGTGGACTCCCTGCTGGTCAGTGTGATAGGTGATCTCAGATGTCAGATTGTCATCCAAAATTGCCAGATCTCCATCCTGGTAATATTTTTTAATATTACCGTAAGTACCGTGCTCGAACCTTTCTCTTGTATGAATGGTATCACTGGATGTTCCCTCCCAGTAATAACGGTCAATCTGGGCGATAGCAGGGAATCCTTCATCATAACATTCGGGGTTTGTTTCAGGGATTTCAAGGCCGGTGGAAATTTCTTTTAAAACATATTTGTACCTTGATTCAATGTATTTGTCGCCATCGGCATTTTTGCTGAGCTCATAGTTGCACAGGTCCTTAAATACATAACTATTGTTATGATATTTCGCAATGGCAGAACGATATATGTTACTGTTTTGCGTTGAATCATGTGTGTTGGTCGTGACAATCCTAAAACCGAAGGATTGTCTTTCATGTCTTGAGTAGTATCCGCTGTCATATTGGAAGGTATAGTGTGAAAATCCGGGACCATCTTCTTCAAAGCCATCATAGACTTTTACGGAGCTCATGGTCCACTGCCGTTGGGGCATATCGAACCCTCCCCCGGATAAGGCATAATCAATCTCTATTTTACCTCCGAGGAAGTTTTCATATGATTTTAGCATGTTTGTACGTCCTATTTTTGAGTACCGCACCTTTATTTCCGAATCATCCGAAGAGGTGACATAATCCGGATAGCCATCGGCATTCATATCCACCAGCCTGCCACGTTCGACATTATGATTGTAACTGATAAATCCGCCTGCACCAAAGATTAATTTTACAGGCACAACAATGATCAGGAAACTAACACCATACGTACCATTAAGACTCAGATCATGAGAATAGGTCGATCCCTTGTTGAAAGGTTCAGAGCCCAGTAAAGCTACTGGTGCGGTAAGGTACTGATTGCCGGTGTTAAAGTACACTGATGACATATCAGCGTCATCAGGTGACTCGCAAATATCCAACAGGCCGTCACCATTTATATCCACTGTGCTTTGAGTCAGCCGGTTATTAGACCAGCTATATGAATATCCACCAGACCAGGATGAATTACATTTGTTTTTAGCCTTACTTTCATATTCCTGACCCCCGCCAATTGTGGCCGCGTTCGTATTGCTATACCCTCCCGGACTTGTTTTTTCCCAGTTTTCCTCCGGCAGGAATCCATACCCCGTATTAAGATAAACCTTTTCTGAATCCTTTATTTTATCAGGCAATCCATCACCATTGACATCCTGCCAGGTGTAGGATGAGTGGTCCCATCCTTCTCCATAATTAAATGAGCAGGCAACACCATTTTGGTAATATTTACCTGAACCTCCGCCTGATGAGACCGTTCCGCCTTGATTCCCCCCTGATGCATTGTTACCGCCCGACGAAGTACTTCCGCCTGAACCTGTACCTGCTGAGGTAGTGCCGGAATTTCCCTGTAACGAAGGATTCTGCCCTGTATTAGACGGATTGGTGCTTACAGCTTTCTTTGGTCCGTTAAAACCGGCTCCTATCGAAATTCCGACTGAGGTCATATCTTGTCTTGATGATCGCCCGACCATTTGTCCATGAGGAAGAAGGAAATCAGATATTCCTCCAGTCATTGTTGTTATCTGGGCATATTCCGGACCAATGAAGTCCGGATAACGATCGCCATTAATATCAAAATATTCCATCATACTTTCGGTAAAACCATTTGTTTTATTCCGGCTTTTAGATATTAAACCAGAACCAGGAATACTATAACCCCAACCCCATGAATCTGATTTAGAAACACATGATCGCATTACCGTTTTAATTTCCTGGTTCAAAACCGAGGCAATCGGGATTGGATCGTCAAATAAGGGGATATTGTCAAGAAAAGGATAATTTCTCTGACCTGTATCACCCACAGACGTCATTTCATTGAAACTAGTGTAGGCATGTCTTTTTTGGTTTGCTTCCATTTTAATAAACGGCGCTTTCAATGGGTTATAAAGGTTGTCCAGATCATCAACAAAGCTTGAAAAAGTAATAGTATCTGGTTCAGATTCCAGTTCTGTATTATCAAACATACCCTGTTCATAGATAAGTTTTGATGTGTCAATCGGAGTATCTGGATTATCGTTATAGGTGAAAGCGCCCCAACCACGATATAGCGGGCCAAATCTTTTTATCATAGGAGGGAATGCAGCATGAAATCCTGCATCATAAGGGGTAGATGATACTGTTGCCTGTGCGTCGGTGACCAATGGGGATAAAACTGTATCCTCACAAAAGAACTCAAAATATATCTTTTGATTATCCGCAACGCTTACTGATAAGGCGGATCCATTGACAATTGAACCGTTTACGATATTGAGTTTACGCTTTGCAAGCAGCTCACGTGTGGATTTAATGGAGAAAACGATATTTCCATTGGCTGTTCCGGACGAAAAGCTTAAATCTGGTATAACCTGGATAGTCCCGGCATTGAAGGTATAGGGTCTTGTTACAAAAAGAGGACAAGAGAAAAGATTGTGGGCCCAGACTGGGTTATATTCAAAATTTCTGGTACCATCAAAGTTAATGGCAGTATAGGCCGTGTCATCAACAGAATTCAGGTGGATATTAAAATCAAATTTGATTGCCGACCAGTCGATGTTTGTATTTGCGTAAAGAACGAACCTGAACACATCACCCGAATCCACATGCTGCAGGGTCAAATCCAGAGAGTCATTGACAGAACTGTTTCCCGGGTAGCAATAATTGTAGAAGCAGGTTGAGTTCTGAAATATTTTTACCCACATCGAATCGCTTTGTTCGGGCATAACAAGTCTTCCGTTGATCTTTGCGCTGCCATCCACCGGGAAGGCGATTAGTTGTTCCTGATCAAGGATAAAGTCCCTTCGCGAATCAAATTGATAGTTACCAAGCTCATTGGCGTCCTCTTGATTTGTATATGCGGAATACGTAATGACCGGTTCCCAGTGAACCACATCAAAGGAGCGCGTATTTACTGATTGCAGCCGGAAAAACATCCTGTCTCCGGCATTGACATCAACACTATTTAATCCATCGGGTGTCTTTGGAGTATAATTCGATGCACTAATGGTATCATCAACGAGTTCAGTGGCTTCGTGTTGTATTGTAAAGCGTACCCCATCTGTGTGCCGTGCGTTTCTTCTGGCCCGGGTAGTGTCTTCAACAAGGGCTATGGTCGCATCAACGGATATATTTCCATCAAAGGGGGCCCTCCACATACGGACAGCGTCATAGTGTATTATCGTATCAAGGGATAAGGTTGGATCAATGGTGTTGTAAATACCAACCGAGTCATCCACTCCTCCTTCAAAAAGTGTATAGTTACAGCTTAGCCCCGCTGTGTAAATGGTATCGGTAGTTGCTTTGTCAAATTGCGGATCTCCTGTTGAATTGAGTGTATTGAAATACACACCCTGATCTGTAACAATATCAATTAATCCGTCAGCATTTACATCTGCAAAGTAATCACTTGTATAACTTTTTGTCAAGGAATGGTTATAATTCCCTTTTAGAATATCGGTAGCTGTTGCATTAACTGAAATTGAGTTCGTATAGGACTCATTATACAGGAATCTTCCGGGACCAGAAAGGGATACCTCATCACCGAAGCTGTATGTTCCGTTTGTATTTTGCAATAGTTTACGATAGTATATCTGATCGTTTACAGCATAAACTTTATCGGGCAAGCCATCCGCGTTCAGATCGACCATGCTTACCTGGCTTCCTTTTGTCCTGGAATCAGTATAGGCATATTGGCCTGTTACACTTAAGGTTTTTAAATGAGGAATTAAATCACATCCGACTCCCACCATACCAGAAAATCCGCTTTGAACAGTATGCGAAGCATCGATTGCAGATGATTTACCAAGCATTGAAACGTTATCATTAGGAGTAGTTATTGTAACATCGTCGGTAAACAGACCACCCGAAGCAAGTGCTGACTGGTAATCATTGTAATAGGAAAACCTATGCACCTTTATTGAACTCGTTCTTCCTCCAAATTCATTACAAATATTAGACGGGATATGGTAATAATCAGTGTTATCAAAGGAGGTATCAATTTCTTCGTCAATTTCCTGAAAGCCACATAATAATGATTTTCCAAAGGGGCCTTCTTCATAGCCGAAATAATAACGCCTTATGGTATCGGACCTGTATGCGATGATAACCTGGCGAAGCAGCTCTGCCGTAACTTCCTTAAAACCGTAACGTGCATTTATAATGACATCCTTTCTTCTATATGTGTTAACATTTTGAACATATCGCTGAAAAAAAACAGAATATTCACCAAGATGTGTATCAAAGCCGGTATAGTTGATATGTTTAATATAGAGTTGTTTACCCAACACTGTTCCATCTGGGAAACCTGCATCATAGACCGTTTCGTAATAGTATCTTACACAGTTCTCATGAAGGTCTCTTATTTCTGTAAGCCCCCAGAAAGCTATATTACCATTGGTATCCCTTAAAACCGCCCCGAAATTAACCGTGTCCTCATCAAAGTCTTTTCCGTAGAAATAGCTTACTCCATTTCTGTCAATCACTTCCCACCAGTAATACTTTGGATTTTTACCATGCCGAATAATTGAATCAAAATTTCCCTCGACCCTTGGGTAGAAGTTAACATCTCCGTCAACACGGCAGGTTGAATCATCCCGGTTAGGCAAAGGGACAGGGTCATGATTCTCATCTCTCATCATTACCTGTTCGCCATTGATGCAATAGATTTCCGTTTCCCATGCTGCAGAATATCGTGGGACTCCCCATCGGGTTTCAACATTTATTGCCGGTATTGCAATATTCCATCCCAATCCCATCCAACCATTATTATTACTGCTGCTGTATTGAAGGGTAAGATTCGGCTGCATCCCTTTTCTTCCCTGTGGTATCACCAGGGGATAACTGAGATTGGCCGTCCCCATGTTGTTTGCCTTTGGTGGTTCAATCACACCCATGGCTTCAAGGGGATTGGCTGCTTTGATGTCTTTAATGGATGTTGGAGTATAGGCCTGTGTCAGGGGTGATTCGGGAACTTTGATAATCCCGTTGATAAAGTCGGTAAAGTGATTAGTACGACTGATAATGCAGTTGTTTGCCAGATCCACCGAGTCCCTGGGCAAAACAACCCATTTGCGTATGCTTTCATCAAAGAAAAAAGTGAAAACGTCATTGGGAGTGTAACCGGAAGGGAGCAGTCCGGGCTCATATTCCAATGATATTCTGATATCTGAAGAAAATACCGATTTGTGTGGCAGGCATCTGTACCCCCCATTATCCTTCATTACGTTCACCATGCCCGGATCCATCAACGGAAAGTCAATACTTCGAAGCTCAATGGCAGTGATTTTGGTTCCGGGCTTTGTGGCCCCATCAGCCGCCTGAAGGCAAATTGCTTTCAACTGCAGATCAAAACCTCCTTCATCCCCTGCAAAGCATTCCTCGTAGTTATATGATGGCGTCGCTTCCATGATGATCTCACAATCCACAGGCTTATCAAAGTTGACGGTTGTCTGAAGCACCTGTCCATCCGGAAAAGTGGCAACAATCATCGCAGACCACCCTGCCTGCCGGTCATCGGGTTTTCTTACCAGCTTCTCAAACATCCCGTGGCGGGTTGTAACGGGGGTGCCTGAAATGGTGACTATGGCCTGCAGACTTTGATCCCCTGCAACAAATCCCTGGACATAACCGTAGTTTTCGTAATAGCAGGCTGTTGAAGGCTGGTTAACAACCAGTTGTCGTTTGGCTTCATCCTGCTTCTCAAATTTAATGGACAGGTTTTTAACCATATAGCGAAAGTCCTCTGTCTGAGGTGCTGTAAATCTGATCAGGTTTTCCCCCTCTTTCAGAATATGTGCAGGGATTTGTTCTCTCTGACTGTTCCACTGCTTGTCCACTGCCTTGAAAAAACCGCCTGTTGCCAGGTTGTCGTTGATGCTGTGCGGGATACAGGAGAAATCCCTCATGCCAAACAAATCATATTCCAGGTATACTTTTTCATTATCAGAAGGCAGATTCGGAAGGTTGATAATAAAGAGATTGTTTTTGGAAGAATACCCTGTCTGGTTGTACCCAACCAGCGCTGTATAATCTTCTTCGGGCAGATAACGGTTTCGATCTGAACCTATCGGCAAAGGAGGTACCACCGGAGCTGGGGTATACGCTGATTCTATCTTTTTACCTTCTTCCGGAAGTGGTGATTCAACTACCCTTCCTTGCTTCAGGTGAAGCTTTTCTGAGGGACCGGAGGAACATACAATAACTGCTGCTATTGAGATAATGCCTAAAACCGGGATGTATTTTCTGAAGGTTTTCATAGTATTTTGATTTTTTTTGTTTTCTCAATCTTTCCTGAGGTTTTTCCTTCCATTACTTTACAATCAGCTGGATTACCTTCTGTTCTCCCTCAAGATGAATGTCTAAAAAGTACCTGCCGGCAACCTGAATCGTCCCTTTGTAGTTGTACTGCTGTTGGTTGTAGGTATCAAAGGACTGTATCAATCCGCCATTGCTGTCAAGGATGCGCAGGCTCATTGAAGAGGCTCTGGCCGGAATGACTACCAGGTCGAAAGAGCCCTGTGTTGGGTTAGGGAACAAGAAAAAGGTACTGGCAGTGTTGGGAGTGTTAGCGGATGGAGAATTTACCAAAGGGTGGACGGGTGCTTGGGGTGCTGGAAGGCCCGTTTGTGTACTATTGGGATTGCTGTGTGGAAAAACAGTTGTGTCATCCCTTTGAACCAGGGGTAAGGTTGGTGAGGGATGATTGGCAAACACAGGCGGTTCTTGGATGAAGTAAAAGGAAAACACATCCCTGCCGCTATGGTCTGTATCCCAATTCAGGTTGCTGAAGCAAGCCACATTGTCTGGGGTGACGCTGTCGGGCAGAAAATACAACAGGTCTGAATATGTCTGGATGGACTGCGCGTCTGGCGAAACTACCAGAAAGCACAGCATGGAGTCTGTAATAATTCCCGAAAGGTTTACCTGCAGGCTTGTCGATACGCTAGTGCTTGTGTTGCCACTTGCCTGCATCAGCCATTGTCTTTGCAGCACTCCGGCCGTCTGGAGCGTATCCTGCCATGCAATTGTGGTGGGTTCCCCATTACTGCCACACAGCAGGTAGTCACCCTGGTTCAGGGAAAAGTTGTTTTGATCGTTGGATGAAGCAATGGAACCTGCCCCAAGGGTGATGATATCCTGGATGCTTGTGGAAAAGGATTGCTTTTGGTTCAAGCCAAAAATTGTATCCCGGCCAAGGCCGAAGACTCCAATGCTATAGGCCTGGTTTTGCTTCCTGTTCCAAATGGTATCACCAAAAGCGCTGACATAGTTTGACTTACGAAGAGTTGTTCCATATTTAATACACAAATAGCTCTGATATTTTTGTAGGTCATTCTCCTTCAGATAATCATTGAAGAGGATAAACTCGGCTATTTTTCCCGTGAACCCGGTACTGTCGTTTCCGCCAACGTAAAAGTCATAAGGAATGGAATCCGTATTACTGTCCTTCACGGCAAACATAAAAGTATTTACCAGAGATGTGGTATCGTTGTCATTACGGTATTTGAACTTCAGGGAAGATCCCTGGATGCGTTGGGTGGTCAGGTGCTGGTAAAAGGTGGTGTCTTTTTTGATTTCCCAGATTAAGGATTCTTCCAGGGTGTCCAGAGCCTGGAAGACTGCCATCATGGTCATTTTGCCGGTTGTACCCATTCCAGGATGCGATAAAAACGGGCTTACCCCATCAGTCATTAAAAAGCAGGGATTGAAATTCAACAGACTTCCGGAGGGTTGAGCCGCCTGGTTCAGGGGAAAAGCATGGTGACTGTTTTGCGTCAGATCCCTTAAGAAAACAGAATCAGCATTTTGCACATCTGGTTGCAACCAAACCAAGGGTAGCTGGATCAGTGAGCTGTTTTGGGCATAAGCCAGCTGAAACAACAGGAAAGCACAAAGGGCGGTGGTTAATTTCTTTTTCATAAAACAGATTTTTTAACTCAGGAAATCACTTTGACAACTGATTACCGGTCTTTTAAAACAGCATTTAGATATTCCGACACGGTACATGTTTGCGAAGAAGCGGTTCAAACTGATTAAGGTATGCCTGATTCTGGTCATCATCATTTCGCAATACTGTTTAGTATCCTTATACTCATACTTGACAGGTTTGTGAGCGCAAAGCTGTTTAGTATGAGTAATGATGTACACCCCTGGATCGAAATTTTCTCGCAAACTCATTCCGGGTCGGTATATATTAAAATCCGGTATACTGATTAATAACATAAACTTGAAAATGTCCCAGGCGATATGATGAAAAACATGTTAGTTAAATAAATTTATATTTATTCTAAATAAACATAAACATTTGCCAAGGTCACAGGGATCTCTTTCTTCGAGGTCTTTCAAGGTTATTTGTTTCTGCAGCTGTTGTAATATTGTAAAAAGAGCAATTAGTATGTTATAAGTAACAGATAATGTGCTATATAAGAAATTAATATTCTTATCTCAGATATTTGTAGTTGAACATTTACAGAATAGCATTTACAGGTACTTGAAGTAAATGGATGAAAGGGGGAATTCGTTCCGGGATTTGGAAATAATTATCAAAACTGTACGGGACTTTATAAAATGGTTTATTTACTACGCATTATACGTGTTAATATTTTTCGAACGCAAAGCAGTTAAGTATGAGTATTACTATACACTGCTACAATGTATACCGAGTATACCGAAAGAATACAGGAATGCGATAAAATTGTTCCCAGAGTCATTGGTATAAAGAATCTAAGCGAAAATTGCTTCGCATTTTCACTAAGATTCAGTATATCCTTTTGGCAACTCCAGTCCGTATCAGTATATTAAAGAATTCATAGCCGGTTTGACAGCAAGGGCGGAAAAATTGTCGGCCTTCGTCATTTTACGAATGCCAACATTCATTGCATGTTCTGCCACCAAAAAGCATGCACCGGACCTTCGGGCTGAAGCTGGTTCAACAGACAGGTTTTCTGTATATCCCCCTCAATCCAAAATACTGGTATCATTCCCCCGCTTTTTAACTAACTTTGGGTGAAAATCCCTGGAAATGAAAAGGAAAACCTGCTTCATCGGACCCCGTTCATTGCTCTTGACAATGTATTTGGTCTATGACATACCGCTCTTCGCGCAGTGGAGCGTCGTCGGCATCCTGCCAACCCAGACAGGTGCCAACCCCCCCGTGGAAGTCGGGATGGATGATCTGACATTCCTGAATCCCGATTTCGGGTATCTGTTTTACGATGTGCCTATGTATACTCATTATATCCCCCCTGTTACCTGTTTGAAAAGAACACTGAACGGAGGCCTCGCCTGGGGTATATCGTATTATTATTCTGATTTTTTTAGCCAGGATATCAAATATGCCTCTTTTGCCAATGTGGATACCGGGTTTTTGGTGATTACGACCGCCATGCCCACCCTGGTGTACATGACGATAAATGCAGGAATGAGCTGGGTCTATAACATGACGCTCATGAACGGTGTCAGCCAGATTTTTGCCTTAAACGGAAACAGCGTGTATTTTCTGAGGGGCAATGAACTGGAACTTTATGACCTGGATACCCTTGTGAATATTTATACATTCCCTGCCACATTCACGGGTGGGGGAAGACTTCAGTTTTTTCAGAACGGAACGGCTTATATGCCCACAACTTACAATGTAAGTTCCCACTCTTACGCTACCCTGATGCAATCCACTGATCATGGTTATTCCTGGGACACAGTTTATCACGATCCTTCAATGCCTTTTCTGATGTATGCTTTTCCCGATGATTCAAGCGGATACCTTCTGTCTGATTCCGGTTATATCATGAGAACAACTGACAAGGGTCAGAGCTGGATCGCATCGGTTCTTCCACAGCCGGTCAAACCGGTGTCCGTATCGTTTTGCTCACCGCTGAAGGGCATGGTGCTCGGACCGTCGCATGAACTGTTCAGAACAAACGATGGGGGCCAGACATGGGATACGCTGACGGTTCCGCAGGTTTACCCCTGGCGGGTGTTTATGTTTAATGATACTCTTGCGTATCTTGCAGGTTATCAGGGCTTTTATAATATGCTGTTCAAAACAGTCACGGGGGGATATGCCAATATTGAACCGCTGACAGCATACAGTCTGGAAATTACTGCCGTTCCGAATCCCGCTGCTGAAAGCTGTGATATTTATATACCCCTGTCTCAAAGCGCGGGAGGAGAAACAGACTTCCGTTTATACAATCTCCTCGGCAGGGAAGTATACAGTTTCAAAGGCCGGATGGAGGCTATGCCGTTCAGGCTTCCGCTTGACAAACTGCCTTCAGGCGTGTACATATTAAAGGTATCTTCGGCTTCCGGGCGGGGAGCGCTGAAAATCATGCATTACTGAACATCTGTGTTGTCAGGAAAACCTGAACGGCATTTTTTGCCTGCTCCCCGGGCTCAGTCAAACCCTACAAATCCCGTCACGAAATTCATGACCGCCAGTCCCAGGCAAAGCCAAACCGGTCCGCCCAGGGGAAGCAACAGGCTTGCCGTCAGCAGCATGCCCAGGGCCGAACCTGCCAGCTCGGCACTGTAAATCCCTGCAGCTACGGGCCTGATTTCCCCTTCGGTATCGGAAGCCAGGGCGGCGAACTGGAAGCCGGTGAAAAAACCGCTCATCATGCTCAGCAACAAAAACATCGCAGCCAGCATCTCGCCTGATCCCGTGATGCTTTTATAGCCAAGTAAAAACATCAAAACCAGGATTATATATGCTCCGATGAAAACCTGGATCCAGGCCGGGCCGGGTACTGTTTCCCGCTTCAGTAAAAACGTGTGCAACAGGCAGCCGAGCGCAAGCCCGAGCATGAAAATGCTGATCATAACTCCCGACATCAGGTAAATGTAACCGTACAGGGCCTGAAAAGCCATCATCAGCAGAAAACCTGCCGAGGAGGCCGTGAAACCGGTCACAAACAGCTGTATCTGAGCCCTGCGCGCCCTGACAAAGAACCAAGCCAGCAATCCGGCTGTGATGATCGCAGGAATCCACCATTTCGAAGGAAAGGCAAACATCCATAAACGCGTTTCCAGCAGATAAGCGCGCGGATGAAGATCCCTGTTCAGGCCGGCCCCCTTGTCCATGCGTTTCTCGATGCCTTCACTCCTTTTCTCCAGCAGATCATCCTCAAGATAAAATGGATTCACATATTCAGCGCTGATGCCCCTTTCTTCCGACAGTCTTCCGATGTCTCTCCTGGGCTTCACATTCGATGCGAGAAAGTAATTCCGGTTACCCGCCAGTATTTTTACGTATTTGAAATTGTAAAGCAGTGAATTGTAAATCAATGAGTTGATTTTCAGTGATGTGGGGTTGATGTAATCAGCCGTACTGCGGAGGCTCAGGGAAACAATGCCCCCGGGCTTCACGTGCTGCTGCAGTTCCCTGAAAAAATCGAAAGTGAAATAACGGTTCAGTTGGGCAGTCACGGGATCAGAAAGTTGAATCAGCACCACATCATACTCCTCCCTGTTTTTCTTCAGGAATGCCCTTGCATCCGCTGCAAGCGGCCTGAGCCCTGGATCGGAAGGGATCATGCCATGGGCAAGGCCTGTCTGGATGATCCATGGGTTAAGTTCCAGGTAATCAATAAACTCAATATCGTACTTCAGAATTTCTCCGGCCTGGCCTGAGATTCCTCCTGCGATCAGCAGCACCCGCTTCGGATCCGCATGTTGCAGCATGGCGAAATGCACGCTTTCTTCACGGCTGATGGGATCATCGGAAGAGAAGACGGGAAGGCCGTTCTCGTAAAGGTTTTTTTGTCCGGCCGACAGTGTCAGGACGAGGTTGCCGTAAGGGCTTTCCTTTTCGTACAGCACTTCCTGCCCCCCATAATACCAGGTGCTGAGCATTTTCATGGGATTGATCAGCGGAAGCAGGATCAGAACCAGTACTGCCGGCAGGGTGTAGGGGAGCAGGGTCGCGGCTTTCCTGTTTTGTTTCAACAGGATGGCCTGCACGAGGCTGAACAGGAGCAGCAGGAACAGTATCCACTGTACCGGCAGGAAAAATACCAGCACTGTGTTGAAAACCAGGGCTCCGGCAAAGCTGCCGAGGGATTCTGTCAGGTAGGATAAAGACAGGGCATCCACAGGCCGGAAGCCGGCTTTTTCGGCCAGTACGGGAAAAAGCCAGCCGGAAACCAGGCAGAAGGGAGCCTGCACCAGCAGGGTGAAAAGGAAAATGGACAAAAGGCTGTTGGCCGAGCCGGAAGGGAAAAACCAGATTTTCCCGGCTACAATCATTACTACGGTCAGTACCGGGAGTATCCCGAGCAGCATAAAGGCGCCGGAAAGATTGAGTTTCAGCGGAATCTTACCGCCGCAAAGTTTCGACAGAACGGCTCCCGCCCCGGTGAGCAGCATCCAGTTGGCCAGGAGCAGCCCGATGATCATCTCATTGCCGTAAAAAACATCCAGGAACTTCCTGAGAAAAACCACCTGGACACTGATGCTGATCAGTCCCAGCGAAAACAGGGGCCAGCGGCCGTTTTGAGGATGAGACATTTTTTATTAACTTTGTGTGAACGCAACGAACATCCGAATATACACTGATTATGGTCAACAGATGTGTTTGGTTTCTGCTTTTTTTATGCTTTTCTGTCATGATGATTTTTTGCTCTTCAGGTAATGGTGATCATTCCGGCGATGACCGGAACAAGAAAAACAGGCTGCCATACGCTGCCGGCCGTTTTTACACAGGCGATTCGGCAAAGCTCCGCACAGAGCTCGACCGCCTGTTCCGTGAAGCCGAACCCTGCAAGGTGAAAAATGTACTGGCCGTCGTTTCCCCGCATGCGGGCTATGTGTATTCCGGTGAGGTTGCCGCATCGGCCTTCAGCCAGATCGACCGCAACCGACACTATCGCAATGTCTTTGTGATCGCTTCCAGTCACCGGGAATATTTCGACGGAGCCAGCATTTATTACCCCGGCGATTATATGACACCCCTCGGAAGGGTGCAGGTGGATCAGAAACTGGCTGCCTCCCTCGCCGCTGAACACGGGGTTTTTCGTTACAGTCCCGATTTCCACGACCAGGAACACAGCCTCGAAGTGCAGCTTCCCTTCCTTCAATACCTGCTTGGTAACGAAATAAATCTTGTCCCCATCATCATCGGAACCGATAAAGCGGAAAGTTGCCGTCACATCGCCGCCGCGCTGAAACCATATTTCAACCATGAAAACCTGTTCGTGATCAGTACGGATTTTTCCCATTATCCTGCGTATGCAGATGCGGTGACCGTAGATCATAAAACAGCCCGTGCCATCCTGTCCAACAACCCGGAAACCCTGCTGAAAACCCTGCGCGAAAATGAACGTTCGGGGACCAAAGGACTCGCAACCAGCCTTTGCGGCCACAGCTCCGTATTGACCCTCCTGTATCTGTCATCGGAATTGCCCGGTACTGCGGTACATGAAATTCAGTATAAAAATTCAGGCGACAGTCCCTACGGGGAAAAAGACCGGGTGGTCGGTTACTTTGCGCTGGCTGTCACTGCCCCGGATGAAAAACCTGCGCGTCAACAGGATGAATTCAGGCTTACGGCGGCAGACAAGGATCAACTCTTGAAACTGGCCAGGCATACGCTCGAAAGCTACCTGAAAACAGGCGACATTCCTGCCATTGAAGGCACCGTATTTTCCGAACAACTTAAAACACACGCGGGGGCATTCGTAACCCTGAAGAAAAACAACAACCTCAGGGGTTGTATCGGACGTTTCGATCCGGATGATCCTTTGTATATGGTTGTGCAGCGGATGGCTATTGCAGCCGCGGTTGAGGACACCCGCTTCCCTAAGGTTACTTTCGAGGAGTTAAAAAAGATTCATATTGAGATTTCGGTGCTCACCCCGATGCGGAAAATCACGAATCCGGAGGAAATTGTGCTGGGCCGGCATGGGATATATATCAGAAAGGGATACCGTTCCGGTACTTTCCTTCCGCAGGTGGCAACCGAAACAGGCTGGTCAGTGGAGGAATACCTTGGTCATTGTTCCCGCGACAAGGCAGGGATCGGGTGGGACGGCTGGAAGGATGCGGATATTTTTGTTTATGAGGCACTCGTTTTCGAAGAATGATGCCTCCGACACCTATCGCCCTACCACCACCAGGCGCGAGAACACTCCGTCGTCATTGAAGATGGTCAGTCCGTAAACCCCTGATTCGAGGGAAGAAACATCCAGCCTGATTGTTTTTTCATGAGATTCCCTTGTGAGGACAACATTGCCCATAGCATTGTATATCAGTAATTTGTGTATGGGCTTGGAGGATTCTACCATCATCTGGTGCAAGGCAGGGTTTGGATAGACCCTGAGTTGCGAATTACCCGATATTTCCCTGATGCTGTTGGATGCAGCGATGTTGATGTCGTCCAGGAAAATGTTATTGCTCATGAAGCTGACACTTTCAAAGGCGATGCGGATGTTTTTCTTTCCGGTGTAAGCTGTCAGGTCGAATACAAAGCAGGGGCTGCCGAAACCGCCGTCGCACCAGTCTGCTGCCGATGCCGGCGTAAAACTGAAGGTTTGCGGTGCATGGGTGGCAAAGCTGCCGTTACCGTCTTCGTAAGCGGTATACAAGCGTGTCCACGAATTACCGCAATCTTCACTGATCCAGATGACCAGGCTGTCGGAATATTCTGTCTGGTACTGGCAATAGGCGTGTTTAAAGAACAGGGCGGCATGATCCATTCCGTTCAGGTCGAGCGGCGGTGTGATAAGCCTGTCGCGGCGACCCATGGAGTTTGTGCCGAATATCCGCATTCTGGCCGAGAAGCTGCCAGGCGGATTGCCCCCGGTGGTGGTCACATCCCAGGTAAGGTCATTGTTCGGATTCTCAATGGTCCAGGCTTTGTGTTTGAGACCTGCGCTTTCGAAATCATCCTGGAAGGGCAGGGGCAAGCCCCCGATACGGATAAAGCCGGTCTTGGTGAGGCCGATGGAGCCGTTGACGTTGCCAACGGTCAGGCTTACGGTATACTGACCGTCCTGGGTGAACTGAACCACCGGATTCTGTGAGGTAGCAGAGGTTCCGTTCAGAAACACCACATCAGGCGGGTTGAAGCTCCACAACCAACTGACCGGGCAGTATTGGCTTGAATCAAAGAAAGTGACGGTTTGTATCCCGGAACAGAAGATGGAATCGTTCACGTAAAAGCCTGGTTTTGGCAGGATGGTGTCGCTGATGACAATGTAAGCCGGCAGCAGGAGGGTATCGCTTCCGATGCTGTTGGTAACCACGAGCCTGACATCGTAGGCTCCGGCGGTGGGATAGGTGATGCCTGAGGGGTTCTGGACACTTGAGTTACCCGGATTCCCTCCATAGAAAGTCCATTGCCAGGAGGTCGGAAAACCGACCGACAGGTCGGTGAAGTTGATGGGGCAGCCGCTGGGCATGGCGGTGGCATCTGCCGTGAACTGGGCCAGGGGCTGCGATTGATAGAGCGGTGATTCCCAAAGTCCCCTGCCATAGGTACAAGCCCTTACTCTGTTGTTGGCAGGTTGCAGCGGATCACTGTATATTTCAACCTCGGTAACTCTTCCGTTTGCAGGCAGACCGTTACTGAAGACCATCCAGTCGTTCATGGAAGCATCCCTGTAAAAGACTCCGATATCAGACCCCAGGTACAAACCTTCCAGGCTTCCGATGCTGTAAGCGATGCTTGAGTAAAACACATCGGGCAGACTACCGCTGAAATCTGTCCAGCTCATTCCCTTGTCGGTGGTTTTGTAAACCTTGCCGTTGCTGGTCAGATAAGCCCAGTTTTCGTTCAGAGGATGCGCTTCGATATCGCTGGGATTGTTCAAACTGACAGGCAGGCCTGGGCTGAGGTCGGTCCAGGCGGGCGTGGCTGCGTTGGCCTGATCTGTGCGGTATATTTTTCCGTTGTCTTTGATCAGATATAGAATATCCGGGTTGGCCGGCGATTGTTCGAGTGCCCTGCAGTCACCGGCACCGAAATTCCCCGAAATTTTCGTCCAGGTGACCGAGGAGGTGCTGAGGTTTCTTACATTATTGCTTCGCCATACGCTTTTCATCCCCAGGAAAATGGTGTTGGGATCGCTTTCATGGATAATAAAAGGACTCACCCAGGCGCCGCTTTCATTGATCCCGTTTTCTCCATTGGCAGCGATCACCCCCTGGTGCGTAAAACCATACAGGCGGTGCAGGCTGCCGTAATAGTACGTACCATATTTATATAGCGGCAACACCGGGTCGATGGCACATTCCATGCCGTCGGCTCCCAGCACATTGTACCAGGTGGTATCCGACAATACGGCACTGCCATTGTCCTGGTATCCGTTGATCACCAGGTCCGGTTCGGTGGCGCTTTGTCCGATCTTATATACCTGGGCGAT
This sequence comes from Bacteroidota bacterium, assembly GCA_022709385.1. Classification (GTDB taxonomy): domain Bacteria; phylum Bacteroidota; class Bacteroidia; order Bacteroidales; family CAIXZF01; genus JAKLIX01. The sequence goes on from JAKLIX010000004.1 coordinate 22,236, forward strand.
GGCCAGACCCTGGCTGATCTGCACCCATTCATTTCCGCCGTCTTCGGTATAGTAGCAGCCGCCGTCATTACCCGCGTAAAGCCTGTTGTTCAGGGGATGCCATTCGAAGACATGCTGGTCGGCATGAGCGAAGGCCACATCACAATCACCCCACCAATGTGCCACGATAAACCAGCTTTGTCCCCTGTCGGTTGATTTAAAGATATTGACTCCGCCCGCGTACACCACATCCGGATTCAACGGATCCACGGCAACGCAGAGGTCGTACCATGCCTGGCCTCCATTACCCCCGTTGCAACCCCAGCTCAGGATGTTCGGACTATCTGACTGCTCTGTAAAACTGGCGCCTCCGTCTTCGGAATAATATATGCCTCTGTAGGAATCGGAGTTGCCGGCAAGGAAATATACGACTTCAGGATTGGCCGGGCTGACACCGATGACGCCCCTGGCTGCACCGGGCAGGCCGTTGGTAAGTGGTACCCAGCTTACTGCATCATTCTCAGATTTATATAGCAGTCCGTTTCTCGTTGCATACAGTGTGGACGGATCGCCCGGCTTAAATACCATGTCTTTGAAATGGCCGTTGTTCGGTGAACTGTAGAACCACGTATTGCCGGCATCGTTGCTCTTGTAAACTCCGTTGCTGGTGGCGGCATAAAGAATCTGTGGATTTTGGGGATGGATCAGCATCTTCCCCACTGTGACATTCCCCATGCCGTTATTCGAAGAAAACCAGCTCTGGCCGCCGTCAACGCTTTTCATCACGCCAAAGCCGGGCGCATCCCCTGCATCCCGGTCGCCTGTGCCGATATAGATGATGTCAGGATTGGTATAGTCAACAATGATGGCACTCACACCAAGGGTCGGCAACTCATCTGTATTGCTCGTCCAGAACTGCCCGCCATTGGTGCTTTTCCAAAGCCCTCCAGACGGGGCACCCACCCATAATATATCGGGATTAACCGGATGAAAAGCGATCGCATTCAAACGGCCAAGACCAGGTGCATCCACCGGAAGAAAGCGAGGCCCCAGCTCTGTCCATGTACCGGCATTTTCTTTGGGTCCCTTTTGCGCGATATGCGTTTCATAGGCTTTCTTATTCCTTTCTGCAGCAGGTCTTTCCCCTGTCTCAGAAACCCTGAGTCCCATCATATATTCCCAGCGCTTAAATGGTTTCCAGCCGGAGCTGCGGGTCACCGGACGGTCTTTCCAGTAAGCTTCAAAAGCCCGTTGCACCTCGAAGAAATTCACCTTTTCATCCTGCATCATCCCGATCCAGTAAGGGTAGTCTGCGGTGTCGTTTGATACAAGAGCTTGAGAATGAGTAGTTTTAGTAATTAGAATGATGATGAATGTGCAGGACAACAGCCCGACTGCCATACGATGCCACTTTTTCATTTTGATAGGGTTTGAAATGGTAAACAAAGATATGTGTTTTTTACCCTCATGCCGGCCCGCCGGATTATTTTCTCAACGGATACAGATGGGCGCATAGGGGCATTTACCGCAGATTTTTAAGTCGTCGGTCTGTGTAAAAGGTATGTCCGGATTGAAAAGTTCATCCAGCAGGCCGAACAACAGTGCTTCGAATCTTCTCAGTCCGTCAGTGAACATGTCCATGCCTTCCGGCAGCTTTACACTGAAATGACCCTGTTCAGGGGTACGCATGGAAATGATGCCGGGGATGATCTGATCCGGTTTGTGTTCAAGGAAATGATACAGCAAATAGGCATAATGCATCATCTGGAAGCTTTTTTCTGATTTTCCGGGATTCTCGAAATGATCGAAGTCAGTAATATTCAGTTCACCTGACTCAACCTTCCCCGTTTTATAGTCAATAATAATGTATATGTTCCCGAATCTGTCGATGCGATCTGCTTTACCCCCCAGCCGGTAAGGCTTCATATCCACCGACATCCACTTTTCCAGGAAAAGGTTGAGGCGCTTTTGAATCATTTCAGGCTTGCTTTCGATTTCTTTTTTCTCCGCTTCGAGGTATTTCGTAATGATTGCACTTGCAATTTCAACAAGAAGATAGTTTTTTCCTGAACTGATATCACCTCCCGCTGCGGTATCGGCAAATACCCCCGGAAGCAGGCCGGGAAGACGGCTGAGCATTTCGTCATAGACCCCCGCTGTGAGTGTTTTACCGCAATGTTTGCGGAACAGTTGCTCCAGTGTGCTGTGGAACGCGATACCCAGCAGCGCGGCATCCATGCTTTCTTCGGCTTCTGTCAGTTCTTCAATTCCTGCAATATCAGAAAAGTAGAATTTCAGGGCGCAACTTCTGTATTTATTCAGGCTTGAAGCACTCCATCCCTTTTCATTTTTCTCATGGAGTTTTTTCATCACCGCTTCCGTTTTAGGAAGGCTAATCGGCTGGATCGCCTGACCTGCGGATACGGGGAATGTCAGCACACTTTCCTGTATCGTCACGGGGTATCCGCTCCCCGGTAGTTCATGCTGCATCTGCAGAATATACCTGCTTTTTCCGCCGCCTGCGAGTTCTCCGGGTTCTGTGTTGTAGATCAGAAAAACCTTCTCCGCCCTTTGCAGTAAACGATAAAAATGATAAGCATAAACGGCCTGGTTTTCACGGTAAGCCGGCAGCCTGAAATGCATGCGGATGTCAAGGGGAATGAAGGAGGCGTGTTGCTTTGCGGCAGGCAGAATGTCGTCATTTACATGAAGCATGATGATATTCCGGAAGTCCAGGTTGCGGGTTTCCAGCATACCCATGATCTGAAGCCCTTTCAGAGGCTCTCCGTAGAATGAAAGCTTTGACCGGGCGCTGGCTTGCCTGAATAAATTGTGGAATCCGGGAATATCGACCACAAGCGGTGTGTCAAGCCAGCTTTCCCTTAGCTGGCTGAAGATTTGCGAAAAGGTATAGATATATTCAAGGTCAATGTTTTGTCTTGAGGACAATGTTAGCTCCTGATCTTCCCCTGTAAATAATTGCTTCAGGTACTGAAGCAGGCGTTCACTAAGGAGGATGATTTCGCTAACGGATGGGTAAAGTTCAGGAAAAAGCACATCCAGCGGGAAAACATCATGAGGTCCGGGTTGAATGATCCTTAAAAGCAGTTCATCCCTGGTACAAAAACGCTGTGACAGCAGCATGCCTTCTCTTTCCAACAGCCCGTCCTTGAGCAGGGTTTCGCTTTTACCGGCCAGACGGTGATTTTCATTCAGAAGTTTTATCAGCCATGGGTGCCGGAAAAACATCAGCAGATCTTTGTAATAAAACCTGCTTGTTACGCTGGTTTCGCCTTGCCGCGTGTGCCTGCCGGCTCTGTTGTAGGCAAGCAGGTAACTGTCGAGTAAACTGTAAAGGGAGGTGTGCTGCAGGGGAAGTCCCATGGTGACATTGAATTCACTGTATGATTCAGGGATCGAATGCAGTACGGGAATGAGCATGTTTTCGTCTCCCAGCACCAGGGCAGTTTCTTCGATAAAGGAGGGATCCAATTGCTCCAGGATTTGCCCGGCAAGCTTGGCCTGACCGATATGCAAGGGGACACCGATCACCCGGATGTCTTTTGGAATTTCATGATAATAATCTCCGGTCCATTTGAAATCTCCTGACCCGGGTCTGTTTCTGATTTCCCGCAGAAATTGTCCCGCCTCCTGCATGGGATTATCAAGGTAATACACATCGGCATCCCAAAGTATCTCGGCCATGCCGGCTGACTTTAATGTGGTGATGATCTTATCTTCTGCTTTTGTAATGGCGTTGAAACCAGCAAAGAGGATTTTTTTCCAGGGCAGGTCGGGTATCAGGCCGGATATCATTGTGGCTGCATTCCTGTAAAGATAACCCGTGGAATAGCAGTCCAGGGTTTCCATCTTTCTTTTCAGCCCTTCATAGTAATGGATCAGGCTTTGATAAAAATGAAGGTACGACTGCTGGAATTCTGTCAGTTTCTTCCTGTCAGGACTCCAGAGCGACAGGGCCCTGGCTTCGGAAAGATAGGAAAAAACTTCGGCTGGATCTGCCAGGTAAGAATCGATATCGTTAAAATCTCTGAGCAGTACCGGCCCCCAGCTGAGGAAATCATTCAGATCCCTTGCATGCTTGCCTTCTGCTTCTGAATAAACATGATATAGCGACAACAACAGTTGCTCCTCACCTGCAGTTGTTTTTCCCGTGAGGGCAAGGATGAAATCTTCGATTGAAAAGACTGTGGGAGCCCATACAGGTTTGCTGATGCTTGCGGCAAGATGCCTGCGGAAGTACAAACCAGCCCGTCTGTTCGGGAATACGACCGCAGTCTCTGAAAAATCTCCGGATCCGGATTGCAGAAGGTAATCCGAAACCTGTTTTAGAAATGGTTGAGCCTCTTTTTGTTTTTCCATGATGGTATGATTCGCACGCTATGATCTCCGGAAACAGACTTTTTTCCGTAATTTATTGATTTGGAAATTGTTTGTTAAACAGTTGAAGGCGCTCCGTACTGCCAAGGTCGGCCCAGTAATCCGCGCTGTGTTCGTACCCGAGGATGCGGCCTGCTGTGGCTTGTTTCAGCAGGATGTCAATCACGGAATAGGGTCCTCCATCTGGCATCTTTGCGATGAAATCAGGCGAAAGGACATAAATACCACTGAAGGCCAGGCGGCAAAGGGTCGCATCATTGCTGCCTTCCAGCCTGATGCTTTGTCCCAGTTTACTGTTTTCCCAGCCACAAAGCTGCATCCTCTCGTTAAACAGAAACTTGCGGTCGCTTTGTCTGTCGCGCACCGCCAGTGTAGCTTCGGCATGCCTTGCCTGGTGGTGCTGCATCAGTTGTCGAAGGTCTGTATCCGAGACCACATCCACGTTATGAACAAGGATGTGGCAGCCGGCCGGAAAAAGGGCGGAGGCTTTCTTGATTCCTCCTCCGGAATCCAGCAGCAATTCACTTTCATCAGAAATGCTGATCTCCATGCCAAAATAGTGATGTGCTTTCAGAAAGCGGATGATCTGGTCAGGCAGGTGATGCACATTGATAGTCACCGATTTGAAACCTGCATGTTTCAGCCTGATGATCACCCGTTCAAGCAAGCTTATTCCGCCTGCAGTGACCAGTGCTTTCGGACAGTGCTCGGTCAGGGGCCGTAGCCTGGTACCCAGACCGGCAGACAGTATCATGGCGTGACGGTTCATATTACTACACTGATAAGGTTTCCAGGGCGAAAGTAGTGAATTGGGATGTCATCCCGGCATTGATTTAAATCAACGCCGGGATGACATCCCAATTTCCCGGTGCTCCAGTTTCACATTCACCTGAAACAATCGTTTCAAATGCTCGCCAAGCCTTTCACAACAATAGACCGACCGGTGCTGCCCTCCGGTGCAACCGAAATTGACCGTTAAACCAGTAAATCCCCTTTTGAGATAATTCCTGACGGATTGATCCACCACATGAAAAACACCGAATAAAAAATCATCCACTTCCTGTTCTGCTGCAAGAAAATCAATTACCCCCCGGTCGAGCCCGGTCAGATGCCGGAATTCGTCTTGCCTTCCGGGATTCGGCAGGGCGCGGCAGTCAAACACAAACCCACCTCCGTGTTCACTGGTGTCGGGCGGAATCCCGTTCTTATAACTGAAACTCCTGATGGTTATGGTCAATGGACTGCCATCGGGGAGCTTATACAGGGATGTGCCGGGAAGGCTTTCCAGTACCTGCCTCAGGTGAAGAAGTCGGTCAGGAAGGGGATGCGCGTTCAGCAACCAGCTGAGGTTTCGCAGGGCATATGGAATGCTGAGCAGAAAATGTTCTTTTTTCTGGTGTATCCCTCTGTATCCGTATGCACCGAGTGCCTGCATCAACCTGATGTAAACAAACAGGTAAAAATCTCCGGTAAACGCATCAGGGGTGATCCCACTCATCTTTTCCAGTAAGGGCAGATAATGGTCGAGCAGGGTCTGACGGAAGGCCACACTCAGGTTGGCTTTGGCATCGTAAAGAAGGGAACACAGGTCATAGGCCGGATTCCCTTTTCTACCTCCCTGATAATCAATAAAATACAATTTATTCTGCCGGACCATCATGTTCCTTGATTGAAAATCCCGGTACATAAAAAAATCCGACGGCCGGGTAAGCAACATTGCCGCGAAATCCTGGAAATCATTTTCGAGCAGTTGTTCGTCAAAAGGGATACCAGATAGCTTCAGGTAGTAATACTTGAAATAATTCAGGTCCCATAGCATGCTCTGTATGTCGAATGCAGCCCTGGGATAACATTGGCTGTAATCGAGTTCCCGGTGTCCTTTCACCTGAAATACCGGAAGGGTGGCAACCGCTTGCTTGTAAAGCTCTGTAACCAGGTGGTCTGGTTCCTGGCTGGTTTCTTCCTGGGAAAGGAGTGAAAACAGGCTTGTGTCGCCCAGATCTTCAAGCAGATAGCATCCTTTTTCTTCTTCCCTTGCCAACAGTTCCGGCACTGCGAGACCGGTTCTGCGGAAGTGTTCTGTCAGGTAAAAGAAGGCCTGGTTCTCCCGCTGGTCTGCATGATATGCACCGATCACACTGATTGCGGAGCTTTGAATCCGGAAATACTTTCTGGGTGAGCCGGAAGCGGCCAGGGGAGTGACCGTAAGGGCTGGTGTACCTGACCAGTTCCGGAACATGCTGCCGATCATTCCGCTTATGTTATCCATGGGCAGGGTGGTTTCATGTAAGCATGGCTTTATTATCTGCAAAATAAACCTATTTTACCGAATTTGCAGCTTGTCATGCGGCTCCTTTCTCTTCCGGGAAGTGGTATAATTCCCTACCGTTCAAATAATTTATTAATTTTGCCGGAAAATAAAAAAACCGCATATGGAAGCAAAAACTCCCACTGACATTTTAAAGATGGCCATCCTGATGGAGAAGCGCGGCAGGGCATTTTATACCCAGGTTGCCCAGCAAACAAACGATGAGGATGCAAAACGGGTATTTGATTATATGGCCCAGGAAGAACAGATGCATGTTGAGTTCCTGGCCAGACAGTTTGCATTTTATGAAAAGAATCACAAGTTTGATGTGAATGAGCCAATATCGAGCGGTGCTGATGAAAGGGTAGTACAGGCAGTATTGAATGGAGAGATGACCAGCAGGATAGCGGCTGCGGGTTTTGAGGCAGCCGCCATTTCCGCTGCCATCGATTTCGAAACCAGGGCTATCGATTATTATGCCAGGATGGCTGAATTGGCGACGGACAGCAATGAGAAGGAAATGTTCCTGTGGCTGGCCGAGTGGGAGCGGGGGCATCATAAAGTACTGTTCCATATGAACCAGGAATTGATGGAAAAAGTTTGGAACGATAATCAGTTCTGGCCATTCTAAAATTTCTTACAGTTTATTTTGTTTTATGCTTGTATTTCTCATAATTTTGCATTGTGAAATTATTAACATTGTTACTGTTTTAACAATACGGAATAAAACTAACCTAATTTTAACAGAATCATGGACTTAGAAAAATTAATGCTGGAACTGGAGAAAAAGCATCCAGGCGAATTGGAGTATCTTCAGGCCGTTAGAGAAGTACTTGAATCAATCGAAGAGGTTTACAATGAAAACCCTCAGTTCGAATCCGCAGGGATTATTGAGCGCATTGTGGAACCCGACCGGGTATTGATGTTTAAGGTGCCCTGGACCGATGATGGTGGTAAAGTACATGTAAATCTCGGCTACCGTGTTCAGTTCAACAATGCAATCGGTCCTTACAAGGGCGGTTTGCGTTTTCACCCGAGTGTGAATCTCAGTATTCTGAAGTTTCTCGGATTCGAACAAATCTTTAAAAATTCACTCACTACCCTGCCTATGGGTGGAGCCAAGGGAGGATCTGATTTCGACCCCAAAGGCAAATCCAACACGGAAATCATGCGTTTCTGCCAGTCGTTTATGCTCGAACTCTGGAAGCTGATCGGTCCTGAAACCGATGTTCCGGCTGGTGATATTGGCGTAGGCGGCCGTGAAATCGGTTATATGTATGGGATGTACAAAAAACTGGCAAGCGAAAACACCGGCGTGCTCACCGGAAAAGGGCTGAATTGGGGAGGAAGCCTCATCCGTCCGGAAGCTACCGGATTCGGCGCAGTGTATTTCGCACAGGAAATGCTCAATACCAAAGGCATGGACTTTAACGGCAAAACGGTCTGCCTCTCCGGTTTCGGCAATGTGGCCTGGGGTGCTGCGCTGAAAGCAACCGAACTCGGTGCTAAAGTTGTAACCATTTCCGGACCTGATGGTTATATTCATGATCCGGATGGAATTACAGGGGAGAAGATTACGTATCTGCTCGAACTCAGGGCGTCCAACCAGGATATCGTTAAGCCCTATTCCTATGAATTTCCCAACGCCCGCTTCTTCCAGGGAAAACGCCCCTGGGAAGTGAAATGTGACATTGCCATTCCTTGTGCAACCCAGAACGAACTTGACAAGGCCGATGCCGAAAAACTGGTTGCCAATGGTTGTATCTGCGTGGCCGAGGGAGCCAACATGCCTTCAACCCCGGAAGCCATCCAGGTTTTCCATGAGAAAAAGGTCATGTTTGCACCGGGAAAAGCTGTGAATGCCGGAGGTGTTGCTACATCAGGGCTTGAAATGTCGCAGAATTCAATGAAAATGGGATGGCCCAGGGAAGAAGTTGATTCCCGCCTTCACCAGATTATGAAAGACATTCATTCCCAATGTGTGAAGCACGGATCCGAACCAGACGGCTATATTAACTACGTGAAGGGTGCCAATGTGGCCGGATTTCTGAAAGTGGCCAATGCCATGCTCGACCAGGGTGTCGTATAGTGACCTCCCGGAATTTCTTATTACTTCAGTTTAGGCTTTGCAAAAATCGTGGAATTCTTTTAGGTTTGCAGCCTGATAACTTTTAACCGGTCAGATGGAACACTTCAGTAATATCAATGATATCCTCGACTTTGCGATTAAAGCCGAACAGGATGCAGTGGATTTCTATACCGAACTGTCGAAGCAGGCGGCCAATGCTGATATGGCCGCCGTGTTTCACCAGTTTGCCAGAGAGGAAATGGGGCATAAATCCCGCCTGATGAGAATCAGGGAAGAGGGATTGATCAGATTGGAACGCACACATGTCAGTGATCTCAGGATCAGTGATTATGTGGCAGATGTACAACCCCATCCCGGTATGAGTTACAGGGAAGCCCTGGTGGTGGCGATGAAAAGGGAAAAGGCCGCGTTTAAACTGTATTTGAACCTATCGGATAAGGTCGATGCCCCGGAAATGAAACAACTGTTTCTTTCACTCGCCCAGGAGGAATCCAAACATAAATTACGATTTGAACTTGAGTACGACGAAATTGTCCTGAAGGAGAATTAAAAACAAAGGCGGCCGTGGCCGCCTTTGTTTTATCTTAAAATGGTAAGAGTACCATCATACTTGAATTCATCTCTCTTCTTCTTATACCTCAATACCACGTAATATGTGCCATCCGGCAGATTGGCGCCGTCCCATTCACTCAGGTAGGGCGACTGTTCGAATACCTTCTTACCCCAACGGTTGTAAACACTTAACACATTCACCATGTAGTTCTCAAGGTTTTCGATTACAAACTTGTCGTTTTTCCCGTCCCCGTTGGGTGTGATGATATTGGGAATGGTAAGGTCGTAGTCAACTTCCTTGATCACCAGTACTTTCGATGAAATGGAATCGCGGCAGCCATGCTCAGTCCAGGTGTAAAGCCACACGGTAAACAAGCCGTCGCCCTGGTAAACATACGTAGGATTCATTTCATTCGAGGTGCCTCCCAGGCTGTCTCCAAATGTCCATAAGTAATAAGTAGCCAGTTGGCTTTGATTGGAGAAGGTGATCAGGGGTTCATCCACCGTGGTGCTGTCGGGCAGGGCAACAAAACCCGCCACCGGCATCGGATGGACAGTGATCAGATTATAAATGGCGTATTGCTTTGAACAGCCTGCCGCTGTGGTGGCTGTCAGCCTTACCCCGTAGGTCGGGATATTCGGATCGTAGGTAAAGACGTGCACCGGGTCCCTGTCGGTTGCGGACGTGCCGTCGGTGAATTCCCACAGATAAGTGGTAGCGGCATCGGGTGTTGTATTATTGGTAAACTGTACCTCCAGCGGATCACATCCTTCATAAACGGAAGGTTTGAACGATATCAGCGGATTCAGGTGATATGTAACCAGGATCGAGTCCCTGGCAAGGCTGCAGCGGGTACTGTCCCTCACTTCCACCCTGTACATGGTGGTCTGCTCCGGACTGGCAAGGGGATTTGATATGTATGGGTTGCTCAGGCTGCCGATCGGGGACCATTGATACAGGTAAGGAGGAAATCCTCCGTTGGGGTTGACCCACAGTGGAACCTCTCCCTCACAGACAATGGTATCATTGGCAACATCCAATTGGATATTGAAATAATCGAGTATTGGAATGATCAGTATGGTATCCCCTTCGCAGATGGAGGTTTTAATCCTGAACCGGATCTCTTCGGTACCTTCGCTGATTCCGTCATAAACGGGATCGACCGTAATTTTGCTGCTGATATGGTAGGGCTTCACCCAAACGATGGTGTCGACAAAATTGTAATCAACACCGTTGGTGGCACTGCCGTAAATGCTGTCAATCTCAATCATGGTGGAATCTGGTCTGGCATAAGGCAGGGTGAAGGTAAGTTCTGCCCGGCGGCAGCCTTCGATGGCCACCGGAGCAGCCAGGTTAGGATTACTGGGACTGACATAATTCAGGTTAACGCTTACGGAATTGGATGTGAAGCTGTTCTCTTCAAGAAACACCCCGCTGTCGAGAATCCCGTCACCGACATCACTGATAGCCAGTTTGATATGATAGGTTACACAGGGTGTAACCCAGTTTTTTGCCTCAAGCACCACGGTAAAGGCATCATACTGAATCGTAGTGTTGGCTCCCTGGGGATTATTGATAAGATAGGCACAGTTAATGCATGGACCTGCATTTGCAGTTCCGTTATTGATGTTGTTGATGGATACAGGGATATTGGTGCCGGGAAGCCGGGCGATGTTAATGGCACCGTTGGTAAAGGGACCTGTGATTCCCGGGCCTGAAAGAAAGAAACCGAAAACGTCGTTATATGATGAGTTGGCGAATTCGTGATACTCGTCAGAACCAAAAGCGTAACGGAATTTGACCGTATCAGACTGGGGGATGAAATCAAATTCCAGAACACAGGCATTGTAGATGGAGCCGCCTGCAAGGGCTGCGAGATCGGGATCGCCGCCCCAGTTGTTGTTAAGACCTGCACCGCCCGCATTATTCGGACCGGGTGCCACATTAATGTCGCCCGAGGTCATGATCACACCGCTTGCAATCCCGATATTGGTGCTCCCCGTAAAAGTACCCGCAGCCATGGTGGCTCCGTTGTACGTTACATTGGTTACCTGGATGCCCTGACCGATCAGTACATCCTGAACCCACTGCTGCGGGGTCATGGCATTGCTGACAAGCAACTGACTGTGAACCACGCCTGCAGACAGGATTGCAGCAATTAACAATAAACCGCTGATGGTAATGTTTCGCTTCATTGGCCGAGGATTATTCTGGGTATTTAAATACAATTTCAGATCGTCTTAACAGACAATCCAGAACAAAAGTAATTCATTCTGCTGATAATATCAAATTTTATCACCAATAATATAGTCCCCGATCCGACGTTTATGGTTGCCTGAGCCCTTAGTATCCTTAAAATTCTTACTTTTGCGCACCTGAGAAAGATAGTGCATGATGCAATTCGCAAACCCCTGGTTTCTGATCGCTTTATCTGCCATTGCCATCCCGGTCCTGATCCATCTGTTCAATTTCAGAAGATTCAGGAAGGTGTATTTCACCAATGTCAGGTTCATTGAAGAACTGAAACTCCAGACCCAGAAGCAGTCGAAACTGAAACACCTGCTGATCCTGCTGGCCAGAATACTGACCATCATCATGCTTGTGCTTGCTTTTGCCCAGCCTTTTCGTCCTTTGAACCGGCGCCTTGTACAGCAGCATGCCCTGAATTCCGTGTCGGTCTACATCGATAATTCGTTCAGCATGGAATCCAAAGGACGGCAGGGGAGTTTGCTGGATGAAGCTAAACGAAAAACACTGGAAATCCTTGCAGCCCACAAGCCGGCCGATCAGTTTCACCTGCTGACATCCGATTTTGAAGGCCGTCACCAGCGATGGATCAACCGTGATGAGGTCCAGGGCCTGCTTCCGGAAATCCCTTTCAGCCCGGCTACCCGCCCTTTAAATACAGTACTTGCTCGTCAGCAGGACATGTTTCAGTCCGCTTCAACCAATAAAAATATCTTCATTCTTTCTGATTTTCAAAAATCGACCACCCTTCCCGAACACCTGTCTCCCGATACCTCAGCCAACTTGTTCCTCCTGCCCCTGGAGGCCAGTCAATCAGAAAATCTTTACATAGACAGTTGTTGGTTCGACAGTCCGGTACAACAACTCAACCAGTTGAGCATACTGCATGTCAGAATCAGAAACGCAGGAAACACAGATCAGGAGAAGATACCGGTGAAACTGTTGATCAATGGGCAGCAAAGAGCCATTGCCAGTGTGAATTGTAAAGCCGGATCCCCGGCCGAAATCAGCCTTTCTTTCACCAACCAGCAGCCCGGATTCTTCCATGCCGTGCTATCCCTGACGGATTACCCCATCACCTATGACGATGATTTTTATTTCACCTTTGAAGTGCAATCAAGGTATAAGGTGTTGTGTATCAACGATAAAGTATCCAATGTTTTCCTCGATAACCTCTTTGGTAAAGATTCTGCATTCCAATACCTCGCTGTACAGGTAAAATCGCTGGATTATTCTGCAGTAACGGATTATAACCTTGTTATTATCAGTGAACTGCAGTCCTTCCCCAGCGGACTTACCCAGGCTTTGCAGGCCTTGATCGACCAGGGTGGCAGTTTGTGCATTATTCCACCGGAAAACCCGGATCAGGCAGCATGGACCGAATTTATGAACCAATACGGTATCGGTGCTTTCAGGGGTGTTGATACGCTTGATGCGAAAGTACGTAACCTGGATCCTTCGCAACTGCTGTTCAGGGATGTTTTCGACAAGGTCCCGGAGAACCTCGACCTGCCAGAGGCATTTTCCCATTTATCCCTGGCTTTTCCTGCCACCAGTCATGCCAATACCATCTTAGCATTTGAGAATGATGATCCCTTTCTTGTCTCTTATGGCTTGCATGCCGGAACCATCTATCTTTTCACTGCTGCCCTCCGGGAATCTTCCACCAATTTTGGTAAGCATGTATTATTTGTACCCACGCTTTACAGGATGGCGCTCCTTAGTCTGCCGATCCGGCCATTGTTTTATACTATCGGTCAGGATGCAGCCATTCCGGTACAGGGTTATGCCGGTAAGGGTGATGATGTCTTACGGATCAAACAAGTGGGTCAGGATTATGATTTTATCCCGGAAAACAAGCTGAGCGGTTCGAAACGTATGTTGTTCGTTCATAACCAGGTACGTCAGGCGGGGAATTACATCCTCACAGACGGGGGAAAGGAAGTGGCCGGACTGGCCTTTAACTACGACCGTCAGGAATCCATGCTTGATTTTTACACTTCAGAAGCTTTGAAAGAATTGGTAAGCAAATCCGGCCTGAAACATATACACGTGCTTGATGCAACGGAAAAACCGCTTACACAGTTGATAGAGGATCTCAACAGGGGTGTCAGGTACTGGAAGGTGTTCGCTCTTCTGGCTTTGCTTTTTATTGCCGCAGAGATTGGCATGCTCAGGTTTTGGAAAACGTCCTAAGAAACGCTCATGGCAGAGGAAGCAGAAGAAATACAGGAAAATGCACTGAATGGCAACGGAGATCATCCGGTTGAACTGTCTGACGTGCAGAAAACCATTCAGCTCTCAGGAATGTTCGAGAACTGGTTTCTGGATTATGCCTCCTATGTGATCCAGGAAAGGGCTGTCCCTGACCTTGAGGATGGCCTGAAACCGGTACAGCGGCGCCTGCTGCATGCGATGAAGGATCTGGATGACGGGAGGTACAATAAAGTTGCCAACATTATCGGGCACACCATGAAGTATCATCCCCATGGAGACGCTTCCATCGGTGATGCCCTGGTTCAGATGGGTCAGAAAGACATCCTGATCGATACCCAGGGCAACTGGGGTAATATTCTTACGGGTGACAATGCAGCGGCACCCCGTTACATTGAAGCCCGCCTTTCCAGGTTTGCCAATGAAGTGGTGTTTAATCCGAAAACCACAGCCTGGAAACCATCTTACGACGGAAGGAATAACGAGCCGGTAACCCTGCCCGTAAAATTTCCCCTGTTGCTTGCACAGGGTGCCGAGGGAATTGCGGTCGGACTGGCATCGAAAATTCTCCCGCACAACTTCCTCGAACTGATCCAGGCTGCCATTGATCTTCTTCATGGGATCTCTACCCCTGTATACCCCGATTTCCCGACCGGAGGCTATGCCGATTTCTCAAGGTACAATGACGGCCTCAGGGGTGGACGCGTCAGGATAAGGGCAAGGATACAGCAACTGGATAAAAAAGCGCTCGTGATCAGTGAAGTTCCCTTTGGTACGACCACAGGTTCACTGATAGATTCTATCCTGGCTGCCAATGATAAAGGTAAGATAAAGATCAGGAAAATTGACGACAATACGGCCGGTGAAGTCGAGATTACAGTCCACCTTGCACAGGGCGTTTCACCCGACACTACCATCGACGCACTTTATGCATTTACCGATTGTGAGGTTTCCGTTTCTCCGAACAGCTGCGTAATCGATCAGGGAAAACCCCGGTTCATGGGAATAACAGAAATTCTTGCACACAATACTGAGAGAATTCGCTTCCTGTTGCAGAAGGAACTTGAAATAAGACTCGCCGAACTGAAAGAACAATGGCATTTCTCTTCCCTTGAGAAAATCTTTATCGAAAAACGAATCTATCTGAAGATTGAAAAATGTGAGACCTGGGAGTCGGTGATAGAAACGATTGACCTGGGGCTCAATCCATACAAGAAAAAGCTGAAAAGGGAAGTCACCCGGGAGGATATCATCCGGCTGACTGAGATCAAAATCAAGCGGATTTCCCGATATGATGCCTTCAGGGCCGATGAACACCTTCTCGAATTGGAAAAGGAGATGGAAAAAACCGCGGAAAACCTGGCATCTATCATTCCCTTCACCATTGCATATCTTGAACATATCCGGGACAAATACGGGAAAGGACGGGAAAGAAAAACGGAAATCAGGAATTTTGACACCATCGAAGCCAGCCTGGTCGCTGCTGCAACACAAAAGCTTTACGTAAGCCGGACCGATGGTTTTGCCGGAACAGGGCTGAAAAAGGATGAATTTGTCTGCGAATGTTCCGATATTGATGATATCATCGTGTTCCGCGAGGATGGTACTTTCATCATTACCAGAGTTTCGGAAAAGGTCTTTGTCGGGGAAAACATCATCCACATTGCGGTGTTTAAACGAAATGACGACAGGACGATCTACAATATGATCTATCAGGACGGCAAGCAGGGATTATGTTATGTGAAACGCTTTGCTGCTTTAGGCATCAGCAGGGATAAGGAGTATTCCCTTACCCGCGGAACTGCCGGTTCACGTGTGGTCTATTTCTCGGCTAATCCAAACGGCGAAGCCGAAGTGATACAGGTTTTCCATAAACCCAAACCCAAACTGAAAAAGCTGAGCTTTGACTTTGATTTCAGCAGCCTGGCTATCAAAGGCCGGCAATCATACGGAAATATCCTGTCCAAACACCTGATCAGAAAAGTGGTAAAGAAAGAAGCAGGGATTTCAACCCTCAGTGCCCGGAATATTTGGTTTGATGAGTCCATCAGAAGGTTGAACGCAGATGCCAGGGGTATCCTGCTGGGGGCTTTTGATAATGGGGATAAAATTATATCTGTTTATAAATCAGGATATTATAAACTTACCGGCTTTGACCTTAACCTTCACTTTGATGAAGATCTGATTTTTATCGAGCAGTACCTGCCCGGCCGGATATTCACCGTGCTCTATCTCGACAGGCAACAGGACCGTTATTATGTCAAGCGTTTTCAACCGGAACAGGGCGACCGGAAAATGATGTTTCTGACAGAAGATGCTACCCAGGAACTGGTGTTTTTCTGGGCTGAGAAATATCCTGTGATCCGCTATAAATATACCAAAAAGAATACCGGTGAAGTAGTGATTGCCGAAACGGAGCTTGCGGATTTCATTGCCGTGAAAGGATACAAGGCCAGGGGGAAGCGCCTGAGCGAGCATAGGATCGTTGATCTCGAGTCAGGTTTTCGTGATTCCGGAAGTGATGATTCACCCTCCGGCAGTGGGGAGAATACGGAATCCGGACCTGAAGACGCGGATCTGCAAGCGGCAAAGGAGCAGGCCCTGCCGCCCGCCGAACATGCCGATCCGGGTATTCAGATGACGATTGAATTTAATGAATAGGGAATACCTACAGAAGTTATGAATAAACCATCAGTTTTACAGATAACACCGGATGTATACTGGACAGGTGTCCTTGATCCTGACCTGGTAACTTTCGATGTGGTGATGGAAACCCGCTATGGGACCACTTATAATGCATATCTGATCAAATCCGCTAAAACGGCACTGATAGAAACGGTGAAGGCTCCTTTTTGGGATGAATACAGGGAAAAACTGAAACAGCTTACGGACCCGGCAGCGATTTCGTACATCATTATGAATCACACCGAACCGGATCATTCAGGCAGTCTTCCCGAATTGCTCAGGATTGCTCCGGAGGCCACGGTAGTGGGCAGCGGCAATGCCATCCGCTATCTTAGCGATCAGATGGGCGCTGATTTTCGGCACCTTATCGTGAAAGACGGAGATACACTTGACCTTGGTGGAAGGACACTCCGCTTTATTGGCGCACCCAACCTGCATTGGCCGGATACCATGTACACCTATCTGGAAGAAGATAAATTGCTCTTCAGCTGCGATTCTTTCGGCTGCCATTACAGCCATCCGGCCATGTTCGACGACCAGGTGGGCGAATTCGATGATGCCTTTTTGTACTATTACAATGTGATATTGAAACCATACAGTAAATTCATGCTGAAGGCCATCCAGAAGATACGTCCGCTTGAACTGACGGCCGTTTGCCCCGGACACGGTCCCATCCTGAGAAAGAACTGGAGAAAGTATGTCGACTGGTCTGAAGCATTGGCTGCTGATGCCGTAAAGTATCCGCTTCCCAACAGGGTCATGATTGCGTATGTTTCTGCCTACCGTAACACGGCACTGATGGCGTCCAGGATTGCCGGCGGAATTCAGGCCGTTTCTCCGGAACTTGAAGTTGATCTCTGCGACCTGGAAGGGATGTCGCCCGAAGCGGTTGAACAGCATGTGACAGAAGCCAGCGGTATCATCGCCGGTTCTCCCATCATCAACCAGAACATATTACTTCAGTTATACCAGCTGTTCGCCATCATGAATCCGATACGCGACAGGGGTAAACTTGCCGCAGCATTCGGCAGCTACGGCTGGAGTGCTGATTTTATGAAAATGCTCGAGTCCAACCTGCTGAACCTGCGATTGAAAATTATCGGTGAAGGTGTTTACACCCGCTTTACTCCCCATGCGGAAGACCTGGACCGTTGCTTTGCACTGGGAAAAAAATTTGGAGAAGAAATAATTGCAGCAAATACCAAATGTTCGGATTGAGATGTCCGGTCTGATACACCCTTTTAAAACCGCTTTGACTTTCTTGGTTCTGGCAGGGATGTTGCTCCTGAGTAAGTCATGTCACCCGCAAAAACGACTTGCTAAGGAAAGCCTGTCAGTCTTTAAACCCCCGGCAGTCTTAGTGCTTTTTCCTGATTTCGTTTTTAAAAAAAACGATAAGCCACTTGATATGAGTGGTTTGGATACACTGAATGAGGATCAGCTTGATTCTGTAAGATATTACAACAGCCACTTCATTCAGTATATTCAGGACAGCCAGTTGGTGACCGGTCTGGCTGATGCCCTGGTGGATGAACTGCAACAATATGGTTTTGATGTGTTTATTGAGAATGATCTCGATAGCTTTTTCAGGATGGACCGCCCTGCCTATGTGTTTTCTCTTGCCCAGGCTGAATTGGAGGAAGGCAACGAGATGGTGACTGAGAGTGATGTTTTTGATGATACCCTGCTGTATTACAAGCAGTTCGATCTGCGGTTTGTGCGCCTGAATTTATGGTATGAAATCAATCCTGTGAATGCAGGAGAAGAGAAGCCGGGAGTGTATTTCTGTTCATTTTTTGTTCAGGACAGGCTTAAAGGGCGTTTCTGGAGGCATCCCCTGTTTCTTGAAGTTGATTACAAGTACCGTCTGCTGGAGGTTAGGCCTGAAGATGTATACGGACTGGCTTCCTATGCAGGAGGACGGAGTGCATCATACCTGTTCGATCATTTCTTCAACCGGTTTCACCGCAGCCGGGTGATGGCCGACAGCAGTCATGCCTACTGGCATTATAACAGGCTGACCAACAGCATCAGACCTGCGGGAGAAAACCGATTTGTTCCGGCAGGCGAATAATCCGGGGAATTGATTGTGTGGGAATTACCCTGTGGTGGATCGTTTTCTTTTGTAGACCCTGCTTGCGGCTGCAGCGATATAAGGAGCCGTCAGGCCATATTTTTCAAGAAGTTCATCGGGTTTACCGCTTTCCCCGAATTGGTTATCCACCGCCACCATTTCCAGAGGTACCGGAAAATGTCTGGCAGCTTCCTGGGCTATCGCATCTCCCAGACCGCCATTTCTGAGGTGTTCTTCAGCCGTCACGGCGCAGCCTGTAGCAGAGAGGGAAGCGATAACAGCCTTAGTGTCAAGTGGTTTAATGGTATGAATGTTGATTACGCGGGCTTGTATGCCTTTTTCTTCTAGCATTTCCCTGGCGAGGATGGCATGCCAGACGAGGTGTCCGGTCGCAAAAATACTCACATCATCCCCATCGGTCAGTTGTTGTGCCTGCCCGATCACAAAGGGCAGGGAGGCAGGGATGAAGTTTGGGACCTTCGGTCTTCCAAAACGCAGGTAGGCCGGTCCGGTGTGTGATCCGAGTGCGATGGTGGCCGCCCGGGTCTGGTTGAAATCACAGGGCACAATGACGGTCATCTTCGGCATCATTCGCATCAACCCGATATCTTCCAGTATCTGATGGGTCGCTCCGTCTTCGCCAAGGGTCAGTCCGGCATGAGAAGCACAAATTTTAACATTTTTATTTGAATAGGCCACGGATTGCCGGATCTGGTCGTAAACCCTTCCGGTAGAGAAATTTGCAAAAGTCCCCGTAAAGGGTATTTTCCCTCCGATGGTCAGTCCGGCCGCTATCCCGATCATGTTTGCCTCGGCAATTCCCACCTGAAAGAACCTCGAAGGGAATTCCACGGCAAAGGCATCCATCCTTACCGATTCTGTGAGGTCTGCACACAGGGCGACCACCTCCGGGTTCGTCCTTCCCAGTTCCAGAAGTCCTTCCCCGAATCCGGCCCTGGTTTCTTTTTTCTCATCTGTGTGGTATAGGTTCATGCCGTTTACTTTTGGTATGGTTTGACGTGGATTGTTTCACCGGAGGATACCCGGAACGATTTTTCGACCGTATAGATCGACCGGTCGGCATATTTAGACCGGAATACTGCACGGTACTGCCCCGGCTGCAGCATGACGGTTTCCTGGGATGGGTTGCTGTCCCTGAAATTATACAACCAGATCAATCCGTTCTCAGTTTCCTGGTAAAGGCTGCCGTATCCGTTCGCGGATTTCTGGATCACTGCGATGCCTGGTACAGGGATTTCCACAGTGGTGGTGTGACTTTGCATGATTTCAACATCCCCGATAATGAGCCTGGGCAAACAGAGCACTTCAAGGTCGTATGATCCGGTAAGGTAGTTTTCCTGCGTATTGAATGTTTGCACGTTGATTGTTTCCATCAGGCCTTTTTGTCTGATGATGCACGGAAGGTTTTTTACAGTACTTCCTGATTTCAGGTACAGGCTCCCCTGGGGGCAGGATACAGGGATGATGGTGTGCCGTCCTGCTGAGAGCTGGATACTGTCCACATGAACCGGAGGTATTGTATGAACCGTCATCCTGTATGTAATGAGCGGGTCTATCACCAGGGTGTCGGGCAGGCCTTTATGGTTCAGGGTATGAATGAAATTGTATTTTATCAGTCCGGAGAATCTGTCGTAGAATGTCATGTTGACGTTGGTTTCCTTGGGATTGCCCTCGGTATCCAGCAGGTTCACCTGAGCGGTGGTAGAGTTGAGTGCCTGAGAGATCACCACGTTGAGGGCTTTGGAAAAAGCTACTTCATCGGAGGCATCGTAATAGGTTCCCACACAGTCGAATGCAGTTTTAAAGTCTTTTCCGATTCCGATGATGAAGGGTTTCAGGACGAGGCCTTTTTTTTGCAGCGCCCTTGAAACGGCACATGGGTCACCGTTGCATTCTTCAATCCCGTCAGTGATCAGTACGATGATATTCCTGCAATTGTCGCAGGGAGGGAAATCGCTGCCTGCTTGTTCGAGTGAATAAGCAATCGGGGTGGTTCCCCTCGGGGTGATTCCGCGAAGTACCTGTTTGATCCGTTTGGCGTTGTTACCTGAGAATGAAACTTCCAGTCTTGAATCATCACAATCCTGGGGCGGAAAATTCTTCTGATGTCCGTAAACCCTGAGGGCCAGTTCCAGGTTGTCGACCAGGGCCAGCGAGTCCAGCAGGTCAGACAAAAGCCGTTGGGCGATATTGATCTTTAAATCGCTTTGCCAGCGGCCATACATGCTTTGGGAGGCATCAAAAACAAAAAGTATCCGGGTAAGCGGTGTGGGTTTTTCAATTTCTTCCGGTTTTTGGCCATGGCAAAGTGAATGCTGCCAAAGCGGTGCAGTCAGCACCCAAAGGCTGATCAGAAACGGTAAGGCTTTCCTGGCAGTGGTTTTCAATGCGCTTAAATCGTTTGAAGGCGATGATCATTCATTGTCAATAGTCCCCGAGGGTTACAGGCAGCTGGACCAGTGCCCTGTCAGCCTGCTCCGGGTTGGGCGCCATGCCGTGCCATTTATGCGTACCCATCATGTAATCCACTCCGTATCCCATTTCAGTGTGCATGAGAATGGCAATTGGTTTGTTCATTCCGCATACCGATTTGGCTTTCGCCAGGGTAGCGAGCAGACTGCTGATATCGTTTCCGTTCGTTTCCAGAACTTTCCATCCGAAAGCTTCCCATTTCGCCCTCAGATCACCCAGTGAGACCACTTCATCAACGGGGCCGTCAATTTGTTTATTGTTATAATCTATAGTAAGTATCAGGTTGTCAACCTTCCTGGCTGCTGCAAACATGGCGGCCTCCCAAACCTGTCCTTCCTGGATTTCGCCATCCCCTGTCAATACAAAGACCAGGTGGGGGTCTCCGTTCATTTTTTTTGCAAGAGCCGCTCCGATGCCGACCGACAGCCCCTGGCCGAGCGAGCCGGACGCCATCCTGACCCCTGGTAAGGCTTCCAGGGTTGCCGGATGACCCTGCAGGCGGCTGTTCAGTTTGCGGAAAGTGCCCAGTTCAGGCAGGGGGAAGTATCCCGATCTGGCCAGGACACTGTACCAGGCCGGGGATATATGTCCGTTGGACAAAAAGAAGACATCCTGTCCGTGGCCATCCATGCTGAAATGCTCCGGATCGTGTTTCATCACTGAGAAATAAAGCACAGTAAAAAAATCAGCACAGCCCAGGCTTCCCCCGGGATGCCCGCTCTGGGCAGCTGTCACCATTCTGATCACATCACGTCTGACCTGCGTGGCAATCGCTTGAAGATCATGCATATTAATACACTTATGTTCACAAAAATAGCCTGATTTTTCCCCATACCCGGGTGATTGTTGATAAAAATGGATAAAACCGCGGATGAAGAGGCTGATCTTGTCAAGGCTTCAAATGCCGGAAAACTATCCTATCTTTGTACCTTAAAACGCTCGTCATGTCACTGAAATGCGGAATTGTAGGCTTGACCAACTCCGGGAAAACCACCCTGTTCAACTGTATGTCTTCGACCAAAGCCCAGGCGGCCAGGTTTGCCTATTCAGCCACAAAATCTAATCTCGGCGTGGTTGATGTTCCAGATCCGCGCCTTGCTGCCATCGATGCATTGATCAGGTCAGCGAAAGTAGTTCCCACTACGGTTGAGATCGTGGATATTCCCGGTTTGGCCAAAGGTGCCAGCCAGGGGGAAGGAATCGGTAATAAGTTTCTGGCCGATATTCGAAATACGGATGCCATCATTCACGTGATCAGATGTTTTGATGATGATTCCCTTCCTCATGTGGAGGGTTCCATCAACCCTGTGAGAGATCGCGAAATCGTGGATCTCGAGCTTCAGATCGCTGATCTTGAATCGGTTGACCGGCGCTTGCAACGCCTGGAAAAGGCTGCGAAAGTGGGTGGTGATAAAGATGCCAGGCGTGCGGTCGATATCCTGCATGTGTATAAAACTCACCTTGAATCCTTTCAGAGTGCCAGGACCGTTCCCCTTAGCCAGGAAGAACAGCGTGCGATTCAGGATCTTTTTCTGCTGACTGCCAAACCGGTTATTTATGTGTGTAATGTGGATGAAATGTCTGCTGTAACCGGCAATGCATATGTGGATCAGTTCAAAGCAGCGATGAAAGATGAAAACACTGAGATATTGGTGATTGCAGGCGCCATGGAAGCAGAAATATCAGAGCTGGATTCCATCGAAGACAGGCTTGTCTTTCTAAATGAAATGGGATTAACCGAGCCGGGGGTGGATAAACTGATCAGGGCAGCATATCATATGCTTTCGCTTAAGACTTTTTTCACCGCAGGACCCAAAGAGGTGCGTGCATGGACCATCCGTGAAGGCGCTACTGCACCCATGGCTGCGGGAGTCATTCACAGCGATCTCGAAAGAGGGTTCATCCGTGCTGAAGTGATGAAATACGATGACTTTATCCGGCTTGGTTCTGAACATGCCTGCAAAGAGGCCGGCAAGTTGATGATAGAAGGGAAAAACTACATTGTGCAGGATGGAGATATCCTGCATATCCGGTTTAATGTCTGATCTTTAACGAGTCAACGCAGTTCCTGGTCTTGTCGCGCATATTGGGTTTCCCAAGCCGTTCTGCTTCCCTGTAATCATCACATGCCTTCGCTTTTTCGCCCAGGTAAAAAAAGATATCCCCCCTGGTCGACCATGCATCAGCATATGCAGGGTTCAGTTCAATGGCTTTTGAAAAGTCATCGAGGGCAGGTTGCACTTCTTTCAGGCTGAAATAAGCGCCTCCTCTCAGGAAGTAAGCTTCAGGGATGTCGGGTCTGACCCTGATACTGCGGCTTAGTAAATCTATAGCTTTTTGATAATCACCGCGATAAAGGGATTGGGATCCCTGGTGCATCAGTTTCCTGGCTTTTTCATGCCCGGTATCGCAGGCGCATGTCAGGCATATTATGAAACCGCTTAAAATAAGGAACTTGCGTGTCATTCCCCGGAATATTGATAATCGATTCATTGACAAAATTAGCCAAAAATTCAGAAAAAGAGCGGATGAAAATGCCACTGACCCCGGCTGTCGTACTCCAGGGCCGGAAGAGGGAATTTGAATACATCCAACACCTCAAACAACACTTTCAGGGTTTTTGACCTGGTTTTTATCTGCCGGAAGCGGATATCGGGACTAATGAAAAACCTTCTGTACCTGGTGTACTCCGGAAGCGGCTTGCCATCGATATGTTGAGGATTATCTCTTCCCCCGAGCATACCGCAGGCACCATATCCCAGGGCCAAGCCGGCATATGCAGGAAGCAGGTTTTGATCGCGAAGGAAGAAGGCGGGGCTGCCGCTGAGCCAGAAAGTCATTCCGTTGTAGTTTTTGATCATTTGCTCATACCATCTGCTGCCAAGCAATTCCGGACGATGTGTAGCCAGAGAATTATCATGGTAGGATACTTTGAGTACCAGCCTTTGTTCTTTCCAGGCCAGCTGCTGCCCGATGAACAGGGCACTGCCGGCGGTATTGGCTATCATGTCGCCGGATGAAAAACCCCAGCCTGAAGAAAAGCCGTCAAGGACCTCCACGGATGCGAGAAAAATCCAGGCACTCCCGCCCCCCAGCCATATGGCAGGCTTTTCCCTGAACCCTGTTTCGCGTAATGACTTATAAACAAGGTATCCTGCACTGTATGCCGCCACAGCATGCCCTGTTTTATCCATCTGCAGCCATTCCCCGTTATCATTGATCATATGAAACGAGGACTGGGGATAATCTTTGTACCAGAGCCCGTATAATCCGGTCATGCCCGCACCGTAGGCTGTAATCAGGGCAGCGCTTATCACCTGCTTACCGCGCCTGCCGGTCGTATCAGTCCCGTCCTTGGCCTGAAGCAGGAATGGAAACGTAAGGAAGATAATCAATAATCCTGACTTCACGGGATTTCGGTTTCAAATGGTCGTAAGATGTTTTGAATCAGGTTTGTCTTCTCCTCCAGAAGGTCTCTGCGATCAGCTTCCACCACCAGTCTCAGATAGGGCTCTGTATTGGATGCCCTGATATTGAACCACCAGTGTGTATAGTCGTAGCGGATTCCGTCGAAATCCATGACTTCCGGCGTCGCATCCGTCCTGCGTATCTGCCTGCACAATTCGGTGATTGCCCTTTCTTTTCCGGCAATTCTGAAGTTGATCTCTCCCGAATGTGCCCAGGTGGCAATCCTGCTGATACATTCCGAAACCCGGATCCCGGCCTGATGCATTTGCTGGAACACATTGATGGCATGCATCATACCCAGCAAACCGGAGTCGGAATAGTAGAAATCCCTGAAATAATAATGTCCGGCCAGTTCTCCGCCATAAATGCCGTCGATCTGTCTGAGTTTCGGACTTGCAAAGGCTCTGCCGACTTTCCAGACAATGACGTTACCTCCCATAGGTTTGAGGTAATCTGCCACTGATCTTGAAGTCCGGATATCTACCAGTACTTTTCCTTTACAATCCTGAAGAAAGACATGTCCAAGGACGGCAATCACCAGATCGGGGGAGACTGCGTTGCCCAGTTCGTCCACAAAGGCAACCCGGTCGGCATCTCCGTCGAAGATTATCCCCAGGTCACTTCCGTTCCTGAGGGTTTCCCTGCTCAGTTGTTCTAAATTCTTTTTGTCCAGCGGATTAGGATCGTGATTTGGAAAATTTCCGTCTGGTTCGAGATTGATATACTTTGCCTGAGAACCTGTAAGTTCTCTGATAAAAAGTCCGGCCATCCCGTTGGAGCTGTCGATCGTAAGTTTCAGTGCGTGTTCCGGCATGTGTTTCCTGAGATATTCAAAGTATTCGGTGCGGCAGTCAAGGTCAGTGATCCTTCCTCTGCGATTTCCTGGAACTGGTACCCTGAGAATCATCTGTTCCAGTATTCCGAGCCCGTTTTCCTTTCCCACCGGCATGGCCTGTCGGCCTGAGATTTTCAATCCGTTGTATTCCCTGCTGTTATGGGATGCGGTGACCTGAACAGAGGCGGCATAATCATATTTTGCGGTTAAATAGTAGATCATGGGTGTGGTGGCGAGCCCTGCATAATGGACATTCGCGCCTGCCGTAATGATTCCTTCACACAAGGCCTCACACACTTCAGGAGACGAAAGCCTGCAATCCCGGCCGACCAGGATCGTACCTGCATTCATCAGTTCAGGGAGGTAAAAACCAATTCTGAAAACATCCTCCGTCAGTAGTTCCCGGCCAAAGATGCCTCTGATATCATAAGCTTTGAACGCGCTCACCGGATCATCTTTTGATATTTAACTTATTGAGGGCACTATGGTAAGCTTTTGCGTATCTCATATGCTGGCTAAGGGATGTTGAGAACACATGGTAGCCCGACAAGTCATCCCTGGCACAGAAAAACAGGTAGTTATGCTGCGCAGCGTTAAGCACTGCATCAATGGAAGCAATGGATGGCATGTTGATGGGGCCGGGGGGAAGACCTTGGTGGCGGTAAGTATTGTAAGGAGATTCAAGAAGTTTGTCTCTGGACAGGACCCGCTGAATATCAAAGTTTCCCATTGCGAATTTCAATGTGGGATCCGCTTCAAGCCGCATCCCGAGGCGCAGGCGGTTCAGATAAACGCCTGCGATCGCGGGTTTCTCTTCGTTTTTTTGTGTTTCTGCCTCGACGATGGAAGCAAGGATGCTGACCTCTATCCGGCTCAGGTTTTTCTGACGGGCTGCTTCGGTTCGTTTTTCGTTCCAGAACTGAAGGTATTCGGCGGTTAGCCTTTTGATCAGGCGCTCAGGCGAAACATTCCAGTACACCTCATAAGTATTGGGAATAAACAAGGCCGGAAGACTTTCCCTTGTAAAGGGCTCGGCTGTTTCCGGCTGTGCGTTGCGCATGGCCTGCAACAGTGAAACAGAGTCGGCCTCCAGCTGTCTTGCCATCTTGCCGGCCAGTTGCGGCAAAGTCCTGGTATTGTTGAAAGTGAGCTTTAGCGGTTCCTGAGCGCCGGAACGGAGCATGTTCACGAGTGTCAGGTTGTTCATGCCGTTAGTGATCCGGTACCGGCCGGGTTTAATGTTTGAAGGATATTGCTTTTTTTCAGCCACCCAGGCAAAGGACCTGGGATTTTTTATCCATGATTGCACCAGCAGGCTGTCCAATACCTGTTCGAAACCTGAACCCGTAGCAATATATAAATAGGTATCTTTTCCCGGCACCCGGGTATTCGGATGGAAGGTATACCATAAATACTTGCCTGTCAATATGATAAGCAGTACAATGAGGGCAGCAGCCATCCAGGCCGTCCATTTGATCCATCGGTAACGGCCGCTTGCTGTTTTCTGGGTTTCAGTTGTCATACAGGGGTGACAGGATTGATGAGTTGCAGCATGTGTTCGTCTTTCCACCTTCCGGCGGTCCTGTGCCATTGTTTTTTGGTTCCGCAGATGATAAAACCTGCATTTAAAAACAGTTTCATGCTAACCTTATTGTCTTCAAGGATATTACAATACAACTGATGAAGCTGCAGCATCTCAAAGGCATATGAAATCAACAATGACAGGGCCTCCCGGCCATATCCCCGCTGCCGGTGGGATTTTACCAGAAGGATCCCGACCCCGGCCCGCCGGTGCAATGGATCGTAATCAAACAGGTCTATGGTACCGATGGGGGTTACTGTTTCCCCTTTGTGCATGATGATCAGTCGCAGTTGCTTATCCGCATGGATATCATTCCTCGCATTGAATACATATTGTTCAAGGGTGAATTTTGAAACCGGTGCCACAATGTTGCTGAGGTGCCAAAGGGCTGGATCATTTTCCCACTCGTAAAGCAGATCCACATCTGCAGGTTCCATTGCCCTGAGATATATATTTTCCCCTTTCATACCGGCAGGATCACGTTACCCCGGAAAACTCTGACTGCAGGACCTTCGAGCCAGACATCCGTAAAACCATTTGCTGTTCTTCTGAAATAGACGCTGAGCTGACCGCCCAGGGTCTGTACCGTGAGCGGCGACTGAAGGTGGCTGTGCAGAAAAGCTGCTGAAAGTGCGGAGGCAGTTACACCGGTACCACAGGATAGGGTTTCATCCTCCACACCCCTCTCATACGTTCTTACAAAAAGGGATTGTGCAGTAAGGGAAACAAAATTCACATTGATCCCTTTCTCTGCAAATGGCGGACTAAAGCGTATTTCAGCACCCAGTTCCTTAACATCCAGCCCTGAAAGCTGGCCGGGGAAGCTTACATAATGCGGTGAGCCCGTATCTAATATTGTATAATTGTTATATACTTGAATACCAGTTACATCGGGCATATTGAGCGTAACCAAAGAGGTATCTCCCGAAAATTCAAGGATACGGGCTTTATGGGTACGGTTCAGTGCATTGAAATGAAGTTCTTTTCCTGCAATACCGTGCAGGCAGGCATACCAGGCGATACATCTTCCGCCGTTGCCGCAGAGCGTGCTTTCATTCCCGTCTGCATTGAAGTACCGCATGGAAAAGTCGGCAACGGAACTGGCTTCAAGAAGGATCAGGCCATCCGCACCAATACCCATTTTCCTGTCGCACAAATACTTAATTTCAGCTGGCCGCAGTTTTTTCGGAAGACTGCTTTCTTCAAGGATAATAAAATCATTGCCGCATCCCTGAAATTTTTCAAAATGGCATTCAGCCGTCTGAGTCGGTGGCATCACTGGTTTTGTTTGGAATTGGATAGCGGTTGGAACTGGTCTCCTGCCACCAGGTTAAAGGTGTTGTTTTTATAATGGAGGAGTATTTTATGGTTGACAAGCTCCAGTGAGATCTGATCTGGATCAAAGTTACCGAAGAGGATGATTTTATTGTTGGACATTTTGTAACCGGTATAATTGACAGGTGATTTCCAGAATTCTATCCGCATGATGTTGGGAGCCTGCCGGAAAGTACGAACGTTATTCGTCAGGATGGAATCAAGTTTTCCCGGATTTCTGAGAGAGTCACGCGACCCGGCGATCCTGTATGAGCGTGAAAGAAGGAAACGGTCGCGGCGGACTTCGATATCAGGTTCACCCTGCTTCATGCTTCCCTGCGTTGTGGACGTATCGGATTCAAGACTGTCATTTTTAGATGAACTTCTTTTCCGGTTTGATACATTTATAAGGGTATCATAACCGGCTTCAGTCTCGATATAATACTCCATACCTTGTCCGGCAAGATAATAGCTGAGACTGTCAGCATCCATCATGAGCAAGGAGTCGAGGCGGGCATCGGAGGTGTCATTCCGGCGGGATTCCAGCTGGTTTTTCGGGTCTGCGTGCATTCCGGATTTGGTATCGTTTTCTGTCAATGTCAAAACGTCAGTTTTGCTGTCAAAGATCCCACTGATGAAATGGCCGATTTTGTGAAAGGAGATCCAGTCTTTCCTGAGAAAGTTGTTTTGCCACCAGAGAAAGCTGGCTGCAATGATCAGCCCGAAGAACACTCCCAGCAGAAGATAACCTGTCTTTTCTTTTTTGGAGGCCATGCCGCAGTTTCTCTATTAACAAATCTTAACCGGATTGGTTATACTATTGGAGATTCGACTCCGTTACGTCAGGGTTGCTTAATCGGGCAAAAAAAGTTAAGAAAGGCATAATTCTTGCTAAAACGGCAACAAAATTCCGAAAAATAATGTTAGTTGAACACCCTGAAAGATAGATCGATTATGAAAAGGTTTGTTTTTCTTCTTTTCGTGGCATTTTTAGGCGGTCTGGCAGCCATAGCAGTGGTTCGCTGGACAGATGGCAAAAAAGAGAGCCGGCACTTCAGGCTTGAGACAGCACCTGCAAGGCCTGTATCTTCCCTTACTGCGGGAGTCAACGGGCCGGATTTTGTTGGTGCGGCTGATAAAACCATCCATGCTGTGGTGCATATCAAGACTGAGTACCAGCAAAAGTCCTCCATTTATGATTTCTTCTTCCGGGATTTCTTTGAGATTAACCCCCAGGGCAGGGGAAGACCTTATGTGGCTACCGGGAGTGGTGTCATTATTTCGCCCGACGGGTATATCGTAACCAATAACCACGTGGTGCAGGATGCCGATTACATTGAGGTAACCCTGAACGACCGGAGAACTTTTGAAGCAAAGCTCATCGGGAATGATCCTTCCACCGACATTGCACTGATAAAAGTTGAAGAAAAGGATCTGCCTTACCTGGTTTTCGGAAATTCAGATATGGTAAAAGTGGGGGAGTGGGTGCTGGCGGTGGGTAATCCTTTTAACCTTACGTCCACAGTCACAGCCGGGATCGTGAGTGCCAAGGCAAGGAATATCAACATCCTGGGTGATAAATCGGCCATAGAGTCTTTCATTCAGACCGATGCCGCCGTTAATCCCGGTAACAGCGGGGGAGCCCTGGTCAATACCATGGGCGACCTGATCGGGATCAATGCAGCCATTGCATCCAATACCGGTTCTTATACGGGTTATTCTTTCGCCATTCCTTCCAATCTTGCAAGGAAAGTGGTTGAGGATCTGCGTGATTACGGAGCCACACAGCGCGGGTATCTTGGAATCAATCCGGCAGATGTGACCAGCGAACTTGCCAGGGAAAAGGGTATCAGCGATGTGAAGGGTGTTTATGTTTACCGCCTTGTTGAGCAAGGCTCGGCCAGTGAGGCCGGACTCGAGCAGGGGGATATCATCCTTTCTATCAACGACATTCCTGTGAACAGCATCTCTGAAATGAATGAGATTGTGGGCCAGTACCGGCCCGGGGATAAAGTGAAGGTGGGGTATGAAAGAAAGGGGAAATCACATACTGCCGTGCTTACCCTCCGGAATAAGGATGGTTCGTTTGCGCTGGTCAAGCGCATGGAGGTGGATATAGTCCAACAGCTGGGTGCCAGTTTTTCAGATTTGAACCAGACGGAAAAAAGCCGCCTGAGAATTGAACACGGTGTGAAAGTCAGTGAGTTGACTGATGGACTGCTGTCAAGAGCCGGTATCAGGAATAATTTTATCATCATGTATATTGATAAAAACAAAGTCAGGGAGACATCCGACATCGAGAAAATCATGTCTGGTAAAAAGGGTGGCGTATTGCTTGAGGGCATTTACCCGAACCGGATGAGGGCATATTATCTTGTGGTGTTGAAATAATTTCCGGTTTTGTTTAAAAGATTTGAAATTATACAGAGAGGACAGGGGATAAATGCCGTATATTAGCAAACCGGAGATAAGTATTAAGTTATTATTATTCAATAAGATAGGGAAAGGGTAGGGGTAGAAATGAGACAACTGAAGATTACCAAATCCATTACTAACAGGGAAACAGCATCCCTCGACAAATACTTACAGGAAATTGGAAAGGAAGAACTGATTTCTGCAGAGGAGGAGGTTGAACTTGCCCGGAGAATCAAGGCAGGCGACCAGATCGCTCTTGAGAAACTTACCAAAGCCAATTTACGGTTTGTTGTGTCTGTTGCCAAGCAGTATCAGAACCAGGGCCTCAGCCTTCCCGACCTCATCAATGAGGGCAACCTGGGCTTGATCAAAGCTGCCAAACGTTTCGACGAAACCAGGGGTTTCAAATTCATTTCCTACGCAGTATGGTGGATAAGGCAGTCCATTCTCCAGGCCCTTGCCGAACAGTCGCGCATTGTGAGACTTCCCCTGAACCAGGTTGGGTCAATCAACAAGATATCCAAGGAATCTTCCAGGCTGGAACAGCGGCTGGAAAGGCCTCCTTCGGCAGATGAGCTGGCAGAATCGCTTGATATCCCTGCAGATAAAATATCCACGGCAATGAAGATTTCCACCCGCTTCATTTCTATGGATGCTCCCGTTTCTTCCGATGAAGACACCAAGTTCATCGACCTGTTTGTGAATGACGATACTCCTGTCACCGACGCCGGGCTGCTCAGGGAGTCCCTTGGCAGGGAAATACAACGGTCGCTCGCCACCCTCAGTGAAAAAGAAAGGGATGTCATCAACCTGTATTATGGCATCGGAATGAACCATGGACTTACGCTGGAAGAAATAGGCGCCAAGTTCGACCTCACCAGGGAAAGGGTCCGGCAAATCAAGGAAAAAGCCATCCGCAGGCTGAAACATAATTCGCGCAGCAGGTTGCTTAAAGCATACCTGGGTCAGTAAATTCATTGTTTTTCGCTCACTGGACTTCCTGCGGACTCGTCAGTGATCCGTGAAGTGAATGTCTATTATGTTGGAATAAAGAAGAATACAAATCCTTGTCTACGTATGGGGCTTGTCTGCAGCTTATCATTTTTTGTTTGAATGATGGGCTTCTACATTCCGGAAAATACGTATTTTTGGAAGCTGTTTCCAGACAATATCCACAATATTACATTTGCTCTATGGATAATTACATTCCGATTCCGGTGAATGATTCTCCGAATTCATTTGAGGAAACCTTGTCTTCATGGATAGACGATATTAAGGCGGCCAATGAATTTGTTGAGGTTGTTCATAAACTATGGTATGACAAAGGCATTGAGCTGATACTGTTCCGCAGGCAATTGATCGACCGCAGCGGTACCAGCATCCTTCACAAGCATTCATATGCCCAGAATATTATCAAGAAACCCCTTGTGGTGCATGATTCACTGCTGCTTGCAAGGGCACTCCAGGAGCTGGATGTGGCCCCGGCGCGTATCGATATGGGACGTCTGAACAGTGAATGGCTCGAAGGGAAAACGGAATTCGGCAACGATCCCAAGGCCTTCGTTTCAGCCAAACTTGCCCATATCATCAAAGTAAAGCCCAGGAGCGACCATTACCAGGATGTGGTGCTTTACGGTTTTGGACGGATCGGCCGAATCCTTGCCCGGGAACTGGTGTACCAGGCTGGGAACGGATCACAACTAAGGCTGCGTGCCATTGTCACCCGTTCCAACAGTGCTGAAGATATCCGCAAAAGGGCTTCCCTCTTCCGCAAGGATTCTGTGCACGGACCCTTCGACGGGATTGCCATAGAGGATGTTGAAAACAAGCGGATGTATATCAACGGGCATATCGTTCACTTTTTGGCAGGGAATAATCCTGAGGATATTGATTATGAGGAGTTTGGAATAAAAGATGCCTTGCTGATCGATAATACGGGGATTAGCCGCGACCGGGCTGGCCTTAGCCGGCATCTCAAAGCCAAAGGCGTTAAAAGAGTGCTGCTCACCGCCCCCGGCAAAGGTGACATACCCAATATCGTTTACGGCGTCAACCAGGACACTTGTAACCTGAACCCGGAGGAGGAACAGGTCTTCTCAGCCGCTTCCTGCACCACCAATGCCGTGGTACCTGTACTCTCCGTCATCGAAAGGGAACTGGGCATCGTCAGAGGTCACA
Organism: Bacteroidota bacterium; assembly: GCA_022709385.1. Lineage (GTDB taxonomy): Bacteria > Bacteroidota > Bacteroidia > Bacteroidales > CAIXZF01 > JAKLIX01. The sequence continues at coordinate 55,068 of JAKLIX010000004.1, forward strand.
TCGAAACCATCCATTCATACACCAACGATCAGAACCTGCTCGACAATTACCACAAAAAAACCCGCAGAGGAAGATCGGCTCCCTTGAACATGGTCATAACGGAAACAGGTGCCGCCTCGGCTGCCGTTAAAGCGATTCCGAGCCTCAAAGGAAAACTGACAGCCAATTCCGTCAGGGTACCCACTCCCAATGTTTCCCTGGTTATTGTTTCATTGAATATTGCCAGAGATATTGATAAGGATGCTGTGAATGAGATCATGCGGCAGGCTTCGCTCAAGGGTACCCTGATTGAACAAATCCGGTACTCAACTTCATCCGAACTGGTATCCACCGATGTGATCGGCGATTCCTGTGCCTGTGTCTTCGATTCGGCAGCCACCCTGGTTTCCGATGACAAAAGGAATATCGTGCTTTATGCCTGGTATGATAATGAATTCGGTTATTCAATGCAGGTGATGCGATTGGCCAAACACCTTGCCCAGGTGAAAAGTTACCGTTACTACTGATCATATACTTTCAACTACCTGCCGTGGGAAGAGCCAAATACATCATCGTTACGGGCGGCGTCACTTCATCGCTCGGTAAGGGAATCATCTCTGCCTCCATCGCCAAATTGCTGCAGGCGAGGGGTTTTTCAGTCACTAACCAGAAACTTGATCCCTATATCAATATTGATCCAGGAACCCTGAATCCTTATGAACACGGTGAGTGTTTCGTTACAGAAGACGGCGCGGAAACCGATCTTGACCTCGGTCATTACGAGCGTTTCTCCAATGTTCCGACTTCACAGGCAAACAACATCACCACCGGCAGGATTTACCAGAGTGTCATCGACAAGGAAAGACGGGGTGATTTTCTGGGGGAAACCGTCCAGGTGATCCCGCACATCACTGATGAGATCAAATATCGTATCAAACTGCTCGGAAACGAGGAAAGATATGATTTCGTGATCACTGAAATAGGCGGAACGGTGGGCGATATCGAGTCCCTGCCTTATATTGAGGCAGTCAGGCAGATGAAGTGGGAAATGGGAAAGGATTGCCTCGTGGTGCACCTTACCCTTGTCCCATACCTTCGCGCAGCCGGCGAACTGAAAACGAAACCCACCCAGCATTCGGTTAAAAGCATGCTTGAACAGGGTGTTCAACCCGACATTATTGTGTGCCGGACAGAAAAACACCTGACTGAAAACCTGAGGGATAAAATTGCCCTTTTCTGTAATATCGAGGCCAGATCAGTGATCGAATCCATCGACGCAGCTTCAATCTACGAAGTTCCGGTTTTGATGCGGCAGGAAAAACTGGATGAGGAAATACTCAGAAAAATGCATGTAAAAACTCCTCACGAACCGCTGATGCAGGACTGGGAAGATTTTCTCTTCCGGCTGACACATCCGCTGGGAGAGGTTCAAATCGGGCTTGTCGGTAAATATGTGGAACTAAAAGATGCATATAAGTCTATTAATGAGTCGTTTACTCATGCCGGAACCGTACATCAGTGTAAAGTTAACCTGCAGCTCATTCATTCCGAGGAGATTACAGCAGTCAACGTAGCTCAGAAACTGAAAGGTCTTGACGGAATTCTTGTGGCACCCGGTTTTGGAGAACGGGGTATAGAGGGAAAGATCCTGTCCATCGAACATGCCAGAAAAGCACAGATTCCTTTTTTCGGGATATGCCTGGGAATGCAATGTGCCGTTGTGGAATTCGGGCGCAATGTGCTTAATCTAGAAGGTGCCCACTCTAAGGAAATGAATCCCAGAACACGCTACCCGGTTATCGACATCATGGAAGCTCAGAAAAAAGTCAGTTCCAAAGGAGGTACCATGCGACTGGGGGCCTATCCATGCACCCTGCTTGCAGGGAGTAAGGTTGCCCTTGCCTATGGAATTCCCAAAATTGTGGAACGGCACCGGCACCGGTATGAGTTTAACAATAAATACCTTGATCAATACCAGGAGGCTGGTTTTCAGGCTGTAGGTATTAATGAAACGGACAACCTGGTCGAAATCATGGAGCTCAGGGGCCATCCATGGTTTATTGGTGTGCAGTTTCACCCTGAGTTTAAAAGCACCGTGGCCAATCCGCATCCGCTATTTGTCGGCTTTGTTGCCGCAGCCATGGAACATGCCAGACCACAAAAAAATGTAAAAAAAAGAAAGACAATCACATAAGGAGTTCCTGCGATCCATTGCCACTTATAAGCGGACTCGTATCTTTGCACTCCTTTTAGCTCAAAACAAACCATATGGATAAAAACTCAGTCCTTGGGCTGGTCCTCATATTCGTGATACTGATAGGATTCAGCTGGTGGATGACCCCTTCAAAGGAGGACAGGGAAGCCCGGCAGAAACAACAGGACAGCTTGTACCGTGTCGAAAAGCAGCGCATTGATTCCGTGAAAGTGCTGGAAAGTAAGCGACTGGCAGTAAGTGATACGCTTTCCGACAGCGTGCCCATGCCGGTAATTTCTCCTGCTTCCCCTGCCGGCATCCTGCGGGAGCTTTACGGTTCTTTCACCAATGCCGCGAGCGGGTCTGATCAGGCTTACCTGCTTGAAAATGATAAGGTCAGGATCACCGTCAACAGGCGTGGCGGAGGGATAAGGAGAATAGAACTGAAAGATTATAAGTCTTTCGACCAACGGCCCCTTATCCTTTATGAAGGAGATACTGCCCTCACTAGTTTTACTTTCTTTTCAGACAACCGGGATCTGAATACCAAAGCGCTTTATTTCCAGCCGGTTTACGGTGAATTGCAGGATCAGGAAGTGCCTCAGGCACTCAGTGTCAGCGGCAGCGATTCCCTCCAATTCCTGATGCGGCTATATCCTGATGCCAGCGACAGCAGTTTCGATAAAACCAGGTATATAGAATTCAGATATACCCTGAGAGGTGATGAGTATATGACAGGCTTTGCCATCAGCTTTCACGGAATGAAAGAGGTGCTCGCAGCCAATATGAACTACATCAACCTCGATATGAGGATGGACCTGATTCAACAGGAAAAAGGGCTTGACAATGAGAAAAACACCTCTACCATCTATTATAAATTCCTGAACGATGAGGTGGATTATCTCTCTGAAACAAAGTACCAGAATAAGTCTTTGAAAACCAAAGTGAAGTGGGTGTCTTTCAAACAGCAGTTTTTCTGCACCACACTGATAGCCGATGAATCTTTTGGTACGGCCGAAATTGCCACTTTCCACACGGGAGATACAAATCGTTACCTGAAATCCGCCATGGCATCCATCGATATACCCCTGAACCTGGATGCGGGTGAGAGCGTCATTGCCATGCAATTGTATACCGGGCCGAATAAATACAAGACTTTCAGAAAATATAAGCTGGATCTGGAGCGGCAGATTCCCCTGGGATGGAGTTTCTTCCTGATGGCCTGGATCAACAAGTATGCGGTGATTCCGGTCTTCGATTTTCTGAGTGGATTTAACCTGAACTATGGGATTATCATCCTCATACTTACGATTCTTTTAAAGATTGTCCTGTTCCCGATCGCCTATAAAACTTACCTTTCATCTGCCAGGATGAGGGTGTTGAAGCCTGAGGTTGAAGAACTTGCAAAGAAATTTCCAAAGAAGGAGGATGCATTGAAAAAGCAGCAGGCCACCATGGATCTCTACAAGCGTGCCGGGATCAACCCGATGGCTGGTTGTGTTCCCATGTTGCTGCAGCTTCCCATCCTGATCGCCATGTTCCGCTTTTTCCCTGCATCCATTGAGTTAAGGCAGCAACCATTCTTATGGGCGTCAGATTTGTCATCATACGATTCTATTCTCGATTTGCCATTCAGCATCCCGTTCTACGGGGATCATGTCAGTCTTTTCACCCTGCTGATGACCATTTCCACCATCATCTACACCAGGATCTCCAACGAGATGATGTCTTCGGGTTCCCAGCAGCTGCCGGGAATGAAGACCATGATGTATATTATGCCTGTTCTGTTTCTTGGGTTCTTTAATAACTATTCTTCCGGATTAAGTTATTACTATCTGTTAGCCAACCTGTTGACTTTTCTCCAGATGTTTCTGATCCGCAGGGTGGTAGATGAGGACAAGATCCATGCCCGTATACAGGAAAACCGTAAGAAGCCGGTGAAGAAATCGAATTTTCAGAAGCGGCTTGAAGAAATGGCAACAAAGAAGGGTTACCAGACCAGGCGATAAACTGGCATCAGGGCAGTGTGGCTGCCAGCCGCAGAAATTCATTCATGCCTTGTCTTTTGAGGTCATCCAGACCGTAACTGAGGTTGTTGTAAAAGTATCCCCTCAGATCTACATCAGGAAAGATGGCTGGATCGATGCTGTCGATCACTTCATCAAGGTGGGTGACACCATAGGATATGGCTTTGTTGAATTTATCCACGACCTGAGGGGAAAGGGGACCCGGTGATACCCAGCAGGCGAAGACAAAGGGAAGCCGCGTCATGTGATACCATTCTCCGGAAAGATCATAGATCCGGGGATATACCGATTCTATCCCGAACGTTTTGTCACCGATGATGACTGCCCCGCTCCCGGCAGGCAGATACTGGAGCAGCTCCGGTTCCAGTCTGGCATAATTAAATTTCTTTTTCCAGTGGTAATGCTCAAGTATTCTGCACAACTTCACCGAGGTACGGCTGTCGGGATCCAGATAAACCGTATCGATATCTTCTATGGGTGAGAGGCTCACAAGGAGTACTGTTTTAACCGGTCCTTCGGCGCCTATACAGTAATCGGTAAGCATCCTTGCATCCGGTATGGCATTGATCGCTGCGACGGGAACGATGCCGATGTCGGCCTGACGGCGGATGAGTTTCTCGGCGCATGTGGCAGGCACATCAAAGGACATCTCATAGTTGTCGAGAAAACCGGAATACTTAATTCCGTATACAAAAGGGGTAGTATTCAGGTAGGAAATGGCAGAAATCCTCAGCGTTTTCCTGAACATATGTTGGTTTATCGAAATAACAATGATGTTGCCTGACTTGTTCGCAATCCGGTTGTTTATCAGAACGATTATTGATACGAACCATCGATATCTCCCACACACTGGACTTTGATGTGATGGATCACATCGCTACTGCCGACGGTGACCGGGGGATTATCCGTCACCCAGTCTCCTGCCGGAAAGCTGCCGATCATCTGTACAAATCGCTGAACCACCATCAACGCATCAGTGGCATTGATATAACCTGAATCGTCGGTGTCGGCGGCAGTCAGGGTAAGTCCGGCCAACTGCTGCATGCCTGTAAAGTGTTGCAGGATAAGGAGTGCGTCCACAGCATTGCCTGATTGCCAGGGTGGAAGCCCGCTTAATTCGATGGTATAATTTCCGGAAGGCACATTGCCAAAGAAGTAATGCCCGGTACTGTCAGTGTCTGTCTGCGCGACAGGGAAGCCAAGGTTGTTGACCAGCTGCAGTGTAATACCCGGCAAGGGAGAAGCATTGGTATTATGATAACTGACAGTTCCAGAAACTGTATGCAGGTGTGTCCTGGCAGAGTCGAGGTAGAGTACCGTGATCAGCTGGCCTTCCTCAGTAATTTCAACAACAGGCAGTCCAAGGTTATCTGTGAGCCATTTATACTCGGTAAAAACCCTGTTCAGCGGATAACCAGCATTAAGTGAATCAAGATAGATGCTGTCGGACTCTGTTACTACGGATTTCACCCTGATACAGGGGAAAGTACCGAAAGGTGTGGTGATACTGCCCCAACCGTCCACATGGTTCACCCTGTGCCTTGCGGTGGACAGATACCCGATTCCCGGAATACTCAGGGAAAATGCCGCATCGGATGAATCAGCGGTTCCGGGTGTAAGCGGGAAGCGGTAGAGCATGTCGGGCGAATTATATTTAATGGGTAAGGTGATCCCGCTGACAGTAGCTCCCAGTCCGGTAAACCCAAAGTAAGTATTGGTCTCCCGGAAAAACATGTATACATCCTGCAGGGTGATGCTTCCCAGTGAGTCGGGGACTGGTTGGGGAGAAGCGATCGTGGACCGGTTCGGATCGAAGATGTTGTTAAAGACCAACTGATAGGTAAGGGGTACGCTATTCACGGCCACAAAGGTGTCCAGGCGCTGGCTGACCCAGTCCAGACTGCTGAAATCCCACTGGTGGTTATTCCCGGTGGATACATAATCCATGCCTTCCATGGTGAGGGTTTGAGACCGTCTCATGGTGTCTCCCGTGTCGGGCATATCGTTGCGGTCGATCAGGATCTGTGCACCCAGGGGCAGGGGTAGCATCAGAAGAAAGAAATACTTAATGACTGAATGCTTCACTTTGTGGTAGTTTTTACAAAAATAAAGCATTTAGCCAATTTCCCGCCAGGAAAGATTCAACGGAAGTTTGTATCTTTGCACACCTAATACGTGGGAATTATGGGCCAGGAAAGGAAGCTTGACACAATAGAATCGGCCATTGAGGACTTCAGGGCAGGAAAGGTGATCATCGTGGTGGATGACGAGGACAGGGAGAATGAAGGAGACTTTATTACCGCTGCCCAGACCATCACCCCGGAAATTGTTAATTTCATGGCTACCCATGGAAGGGGACTGATCTGTGTACCGCTGACCGAGAAACGTTGTACCGAGCTTGACCTTGAACTGATGGTGAGCCACAATACATCCCTTCATGAGACGTCCTTTACCGTTTCGGTCGACCTGCTCGGTCGCGGCACCACCACCGGTATTTCTGCAAGCGACCGGGCAAAAACCATCCATGCCTTGGCTGATCCTGCGACCAGCCCTTCAGATCTTGGCCGGCCCGGTCATATTTTTCCCCTGAAAGCCAAAGATTCAGGTGTTTTACGGAGAGCAGGCCATACTGAAGCCACCATTGACATGGCCAGGCTTGCCGGCCTTTTCCCTGCCGGAGCCCTGGTAGAGATCATGAATGAGGACGGAAGCATGGCCCGGCTCCCTGACTTGTTTGATATTGCCGGTAAATTCAATCTGAAGATCATTTCCATTGCCGATCTGATCGCTTTCCGGCTAAGGAACGAGAGCCTGATCCAGCGGCTTGAAACTGTTGACCTGCCCACAGAATACGGCCACTTCAAACTGATCGACTTCAGGCAGACAACCACCGGGGTGGTACACCTGGCGCTGGTAAAAGGACAGTGGGAAAAAGATGAACCTATCATGGTCAGGGTTCACTCTTCCTGTGTCACCGGCGACATTTTCGGTTCACACCGATGCGATTGCGGGGAACAGTTACATGCTTCCATGCAGATGATTGAAAAGGAAGGAAAGGGCATCGTGCTGTATATGAACCAGGAAGGCAGGGGAATCGGTCTGGTGAATAAGCTCAAAGCATACCATTTACAGGACCTTGGCAGGGATACGATAGAGGCTAACCTGGAGCTGGGATTCCAACCCGATGAAAGAGATTATGGTATCGGTGCTCAGATATTAAGGGAACTGAACGCTTCCAAGATCAGGCTCATTTCCAACAATCCCAGAAAAAAAGCAGGTTTAATGGGATACGGGATTGAGATTATCGAGAACATCCCACTGTATTTTAAACCTAACCAGTTTAATTTTCATTACCTGAAGACCAAAAAAGAGAAACTGGGTCATAATATTGAAATTGAATAGAGATTCAGGGTGTCAGTGCTGAATTACGCTTTTCTTCCGCCCTGAGAACAGATCTTGCAAATCATCGAAATCTTTCCGGAAAAAAACACCAACCCCTTGGGTATATGGTGCATTATTCTCGAACAAGGATATGTTGTTTGATTTGTTATAGGCTTTTACCCTGAATCGGCCATCCCGTGTCAGCCTGACTTCCACTTTGACATCTCCGACGATGTTTGAGGCGTTTTGTCCGGTCGATCCCGGGCTCCTTTCGCTTGCCGCATAACCAAAATTACCGTCGATGCTGACTCTCTCGTCGAAAAGCTGGGTGGAAAGGGCAACCGTCAGCTGGTCATTGGTCAGGTTTTTATCGCCAGGCTTGTAATTAATCCCGATATCGAAGTCGCTGCTGATCTGGGATAACCAGTTGTTCAACTGGCTGGACAGGATATCCCATGAGGAACTTCCCACACTGGCATTCAGATCGAGGGGATTGCTCTTTTCCACCGGTTTGAATTGTTTCAGTACCAGTAAAAAGATCATCTGCTCACTCATCTGCTGTTGGTTATTTGTATCTAACTGGCTGAAAAGGATGCGGTTGATCTCAGGATCTTTCTCAGGTGTTTCCAGCTTGAAACTCAGATCCGGATTAAACAGGCTGCCCTGAAGGTCGATAATGCAATGCACGGGAATCTTCCTGTTCAAGCTGTTGAGCTGGTCCTGGGTGAGCCTTAGTCCCGAAAGAGGCACATCCAGCTTATGTACTGCCCTGATATTCAGCTGTGTTGAATATGGATTACCGGTGAATTGAATGAGTCCTCCCTGCTCAATCTCGAAAAGGCGGTTAACAACATTCTGAAGGGTGAAAAGAAACTGCCCCTGTTGGATCCTGTAGTCACCGAAAATGGTGAAATCTCCGGCAGGAGTCACCTCCATCCTGAGTTTTCCATCGCCCGTGGCTTTGATATTGCCCATCTCTCCCGGCATAAAGATTCTGACCTGTGCTTCGGGTGTGGCGTCCAGGTTGAAGTCGAGGTGTATCCCGCTGCGCGCAGATGCCGGCCCGGGCGGTAAGACAACAGTGTCCTGCAATTCTGACTTAAATACGACAAATTCATTATTCCCTAAGTCGGCGGTGGTATTGATAGGCATGAAAAATTGAGTGCCCTTGTCGGTTTTGGCCTGGATACTGAAGCTCAACTGCTCCGGCGGCCCTTTGATCTGGACCTCTCCACTGGCGAAAGCTTTGCCGTAAAAGAGCTGGTCCTCACCGGCTGCTGTATTCAATACCAATAACTTATCGGGTTTAACCCTGATGTCGAGATGAAAATTTCTGAAATTCTCATGCCTGATGCCGCCTGTGATGATCGCAGTATTCCCCAGGGAGTCCATGGCTTCAATTCCATCAAAAGAAATGTAGTCTTTCCCGATCTCGAACATATGGTTGAAGGAATAAGCCGTATTAAGGTAATCAATTTTCAGTTCACCCCTTCTCACCTGCACCTTGCCGCTCAGTGCCGGTTCGCGGAGGCTTCCCCTGAGATTGAGTGTTCCTGATGCCAGCCCGTTGAATCTGGAACTGAAGCTCCTTAAAAAATGAGCAATGGTCCTGAGCTTGAAATTATCAATATCTATTTGAAAATCAAGATTATTGTCTTTCAATTGTGGATAATAGTACCCATTGATGCTTACAGGCCTGCTTTCCCCTATGTTCCCTTTGTAAATGATCTCTGCATTGGCCTGCAAGGCTTTAACGGCAGGGTCCCAATGAGTTTTAATCTGGGCTGTTCCGAGTTTATCCCCATTGACAATGAGGTTATTCACAAGAATATCGGAAAGCATGTCAGGTCTTTCATAAAGGTTTTTCAGCTCTACAGTTCCTATAATGTTTCCGTTAAAATCAAAGCCCTGGGCAAGGGTCAGGAAATCGAAATTTGATAAGTCGAACCCTTCAAACCTGATTTTAAGGAAGTCCAGGGGATCGGGTGATATGAGACCGTCGAGGCTGACTTTTTCATCTCCGCTGAGGAACACCAGGTTGCTGATCGTGATGCGCTGGCTGTCGACCTGTATCAGGTTGTCCCCGGGGATGATCCAGAGCGAGTCATTGATAATGGTGTTGGAATGATCCAGGTGCAGATGAAAGCGCCCGGGTCCGAGAACATGCAGATAACCGTCGAGGTCACCTGTGTTGGTAAGCATGGCTTGGCGGTTAAACCAGCCGGTGCTGAAGTAAAGGGAATCGCTGGTGCCTCTGGTTTCAAAACTGAAGTTTTCGATACCGAGCTGATCACTGATGGCTATCCGGGAAGCCTTCGCGCTCAGCTGTAATTCCCGGTCGACCGCCGAGATGTCAATTTCCGGAGCATCAAAACGGTTCGACAACCAGTCAAGCCGGCTGCCTTTAACCTTGAGCAGACAAATGGATGCTCCGGGGTTAAACGTTCCTTCGAAGGAGGTGTTATCGGCCAGGCTAAGTTTCGGGTAAAAAATCCGGCTCAGGTACTGGGTGTTTTTCAGTGTAAGTCCGAAGACAAATTGGGGCTGGATATCATCGGATACAGCAAGCGGTTGTGATTGCAATGCCGGAAACCAGCGGTAGAAATAATCCTGCACGGAGGTTCCAAGGGTATTGAAACTGAATGATCCGCTCAGGGAACCATCAATGAAGTCAGATTCCAGGTTCAGGTTTCTGTTTCCGTTTTCAAGGCGATCAGCTGTGAGCCTGCAGTTTTTCATTTGGTAAACGGAACGGTTCACATGCAAGACGGTATTCGTGAGTTCAATCATACCTGTGAGGCTGTCAGGCTGATAATCAGTGAGATTTGCTTTTATTTCCGTACTGAATACCATGGCCGAATCACTTTTTACCAGATTGAGCCTGTTCAGGTTGGCCTGTTTGATGTTTGCAATGAAATTGAACAGGGGTTTACTCCCGCTGATATCGGCGTAGCCGTCGAAGTCGAGATTCAGCCGCGGATCTATCACCTGCAGGTTGCCACTGAACCTTTGTTTAAAGAAGCCTCCGGCAAGCCGGATTTCATTGAAGCGGTTGTTCAGGAAATACAGAGAGTCAATGGTTCCGTCGATATTGAAGGTCATGTTGTCCGGACTGAGTCCGGTACCGGTGATATCTGCCTTCAGATTCAGGTTCCCGAACCAGTGTTGCTGTCCGGCAAGAATACCTAGGTTAAAATCCCTGGTTTTAATGTTTCCGCTGTATGCGATCTGATCACTCCCGGCTGTTTTTAATGAAATGTCTGTTGAAACGCTGCCGATATCCGTTTTAAAATACGCATAGGAAACGAAATCGCTGATGAAACCGGTGAAATTTCCCTTTATTCTGATATTACCCAACTTACTGATCTCATCGGGAACAGTCAGGGTTTTACTACCTGCACGGATTGTACTGAGATCATAATGGTTGGTGTACAGGTTTTTGACAGAAACCTGGATAAAGGTTTCTTCAATCACCGGCAATCCGCTTAATCTGATATCACCTGAAAATTTACTGAAGGTACCGTAATTGATTACAAGATCTTTAATTTTCAGGTTGTTGATGCGTCCTTCCACAGAACCTTCCAGCATCAGCCTGTTTTCCAGGCCTGCCAGGGAAGGTGCAAAGTACACCAGGTCGCGCATATCGAGATCACTTGGCAGGAAAGCAGCGTTGATTCCCACCCTGTTGACAAAATCGTTAAAATCCTGTGCACTTTTGTAACTGAACGCCAGGTCGGTTTCAAGGTGGGTATAATCAGTCCTGAGTTGCAGATTTTTCAGATCCACCAAACTGTCGGTGACCATGATGTCCGCATGGCACTTTCTCAGCAGGAATCCGCTTTGCTCTTTGATCCTCAGCTGGTCGAGCCTGGCAAACAAAGTGTCTCCTGCTGTCCTGATATGGCTGATCCTGACATCGAGCGGATTGATATAAATGTGATGATAGTCAATGCCTTTGCCTGCAGCCGGAAACCGATCGTCATTGTAACGGAATGCTGCTTCATTCAGCTGCAGCCCCTCAATTGTGATGTGCCAGTTTGGGCCTTGTGCAGCTGAAGTATCCCCTGATCTGAAATAGTCGGCCAGGAATTGGAAGTTCATGGACTCATGCGCGGCTGATCTGCTCAGATTGATTACGGGCCGGTTCAGTGTCAGGGTTTTAATGGCCAGTTGATGTTTTTTATACCGGAGTTCACGGATATCGATGATGGTTTTCCTGATATAGCAGAGGGTGTCGTGCTGCTGATCACTCAGGTAAAGATCCTCCACCACGATATCGAGGAACCAGCTGACATCCACTCCGCCGGCCCTGACCTCGGCCCTGAGTTCTCGGCTGAGCCAATCAGTCAGCTTTCCGGCCAGAAAGGTCTGGACACGGCTTGTCCGAAGCACTCCGTAAAGAATTACAGGTACCAGGATTAAAATGGCAAGGGTTTTGATCAGTATCCTGACCGCTCGTTTCCGGAAGATCGTATTTACCTTTACTTTTGCCAATTACTTAATGCTTTCGGCGTGATATATATACTTGGTATTGAATCTTCATGTGATGACACTGCAGCTGCCGTTTGCGGGAATACCAAAATTCTTGCCAACATCATTGCCAACCAGGAGGTACACCGGCATTACGGAGGTGTTGTTCCGGAGTGGGCATCCCGGGCTCACCAGCAGCATATTATTCCTGTAGTGGAAACAGCGCTGCAAACTGCAAATATAAAGAAGGAGCAGCTTCATGCCATTGCATTTACAAGGGGGCCGGGATTGCTGGGCTCCCTGCTGGTAGGTACTTCCTTTGCGAAAGGAATGGCCATGGGTCTTGGAATTCCGCTGATCGCCACGGATCATCTCCAGTCGCACATTCTTGCCCACTTTATTCAGGACAGTGAGAATGAGAAAGCTGTTCCAGCTTTTCCGTTCATCTGTCTTACTGTGTCCGGTGGCCATACGCAGATTGTACTTGTCAAAGATTATTTTTCAACCGAAATCCTGGGTCAGACCATAGATGATGCAGCCGGTGAAGCCTTCGACAAAGCTGCAAAGATCATGGGCATGCCATACCCCGGCGGTCCTTTGATCGATAAGGCTGCCAGGGAAGGGAATCCGCATGCATTCAGCTTCCGTGAGGCTAAGATCCCCGGGCTGGATTACAGTTTCAGCGGACTGAAAACCAGTTTTCTTTATTTTGTACGGGATCAGCTGAAAAAAGATACCGGCTTTATCGGGAAACATACGGCAGATCTTTGTGCATCCATTCAACACGCCATTGTGTCGACGCTGATGAAAAAACTGCTGGAAGCAGCCCGTGTCACTGGTATCCGGGATGTTGCCATCTCCGGAGGCGTTTCGGCCAATTCTGCCCTGCAAAAAGCTGTAAAAGAGGCCGGGGAAAAGGAAGGATGGAATGTCTTTATTCCTCCGCTTGCCTTTACCACAGACAATGCCGCCATGGTTGCGGTCTCTGGTTATTTCAGGTACCTTCAGCGTGAATTCGCCCCCCTGGATATCATTCCATATTCAAGACAGTAGGGAAATGTCGGACGAAGCATTATTGCAACGGCTCAGAGACCCGGAAACGGTGAACGCTGCTTTCAGGGAGCTGGTGAAACGCTACCAGGAGAAAATTTATTGGCTCGTCAGACGTATGGTACTGAACCACGAAGATGCGGATGACCTGGTTCAGAATATCTTCCTTAAAGTGTACACTAACCTGCATGCCTTCAAAGGGGCATCTTCCCTCTACACCTGGATCTACAGGATAGCGGTGAATGAAGTTTTCTCGCACCTGAAATCAATGCGGAAAAATGTTTTTGTTTCTTATGATACTGTGTCGGCAAAACTAGAGAATACCCTGCGGTATGATCCCGGTATCAGTGCCGACCTGATACAGGAACGTTTCCAGAAAGCCATGCTGAAACTGCCTCCCAAACAGAGGCTTGTTTTCCAGATGAAGTACTATGAAAGTGATCTGACTTTTGAAAAGATGTCTGATATTCTGGATACCTCCTCCGGGGCACTCAAAGCTTCCTACCATCAGGCAGTGAAAAAAATTGAAAAAATGATGCTGGATGATTAAACCTTTCAATATTTAAGTAATCAAAATATTTGTGAAATCTTTCATGATGGACACAAGGGATGACATAGAGAAAGTTTTTCCGGAACTGGACGACAGGGATGAGAAACCCGCTTGTTTTCCTGATGCCGGAAATAATCCGTTCAGCATACCCCGGGGCTATTTTGATACCCTTGCTGAGCGGGTTGTTCAGTCTTGTGAGTCAGGGACACACAGCATGAAGGGCAGGCGCTGGTCAATGGTGCCCGCCCTGTATGCAGCCGCCGCAGTCTTTCTGCTCGGTCTTGCGGTGATTGCAATCCTTTTAAGCGGCGAAAAAAGCAACAACGAGCCTGTCCTGCTGACGCAGCAACTCGACAGCAGATCAAAGGACAGCAAATACAGCGGTAGCACTGCTGACAGCCTGCTGCCGGCCGCAGCCTCCATTGATCAACTCATCAGCCGGCAAGCATCCGGAGAGGCAACTGCAGCTTTTCCTGCCACTCCCATTAAACAGGAACAGGCTTCAAACAGTCACGAACAGGTGCTCAATAATATCAGCGATGAAGAGATCATTGAATTCCTCCTTCAGGAAGATATTGATGTCACAGATTTAACATATTAATTACCAGGGATATGAAACCATCAGTGCCTTTGATATCAGGAAGACTTCTCGTAATCATGCTGTGTCTGATCACAGTATGGCCTGTTTTCGCACAGAGACCCCGTCCTCACCGCCAACTGCCAGCAAAGGCTGGTGATAAAGTCGGAGCCCTCCAGGTGGCATTCCTGACCCGTGAGTTGAATCTCACCGAGGACGAAGCAAAGGTATTCTGGCCCGTCTATAATGAATTCAAAGAAAAAAGGAAAACACTCAGCAAGCAGTTCCGCGAAAAATACGGGGAAAAAGAACAATCCCCTGATAAGCTAAGCGAGGCTCAGTGTAAGGAAATAGTTGATAATCAGATTGTTCAGGAACAGCGGATGTTGGATCTGAAAAAGGAGTACCATTCCAGATTCCTTGCGGTACTGCCTGCGGCCAAAGTACTGGCACTTTATGAAGCAGAAAAGAAATTCCGGAAGGTGCTTCTTGAGAGGCTTAAAGAGAGAGGCCCCCAACGCGACAGGCCGCCGATGCGACCACCACCCGAAGAAACACCGGATGAGGGTGATTTTTGATTCCTGTTTTGATACCATAGGCAACCAGCCTTCCAGCCATTGATGATGATTTGTTGTTCCTGACTTCCATGTTAGGGCCTAATCCTTACCTTTGCCATGGCCGGAATGGTGACAGCATTCGGGATAATGGCACATCACGCAATGCTGGATTTACTCACGGATAACCTCAGGAATACCTCTTTGGCCGAAGTCGTGGCGGTGGTTACCGGATTGCTGAGCGTGTGGTATGCGAGAAAGGAACACATTCTTGTGTACCCGGTGGGCATCGTGAGCGTACTGATCTATGTCTGGCTGTGTTATACGGCGGGTCTGTATGCCGACATGGGAATCAACGCCTTTTATTTTCTGATGAGTGTTTACGGCTGGATCAAATGGAGAGAACGGGATAAGATCAACCATGCCTTCAGACCGATCAGTTTTTCAACATTTCATGAGAGAACGGCCGCTGTCGGGATCACCATCGTTTTTACGGTGTTGCTGTTTTTCCTGCTCAGCAGTTATACCGACAGTACCGTACCCCTGCTTGATTCCCTCGCCACGGCCATCTTTATTGTGGCCATGTGGCTCATGGCTTTGAAAAAAATCGAACACTGGATATTCTGGATAGCCGGAGATGCGATCTGTGTCTTCCTTTTTCCTTATAAAGGCTTGGTATTCTCGGGCTTTCAGTATCTGGTTTTTCTTATGCTTGCGATATCCGGTTATGCTGAATGGAAAAGAAGATGGAAAGCAGCGCTAAAGGTTCTGTGATCAGGATTGCCGTAACGGGACCCGAATCAACCGGGAAATCGGCGCTGGCAGCTTCCCTGGCTGATTACTTCCATACAGCCTGGGTCCCCGAATACGCCCGGGATTACCTGGAAAAGCATGGTCCGAGCTATACCGAAACCGACATCGAAATGATTGCCAGGGGCCAAAGGGAAGCAGAATGGCATATGCTGCACAAAGCGAAACACTTTCTCTTTTGCGATACCGAACCCCTGGTGACCAAAATCTGGTCGGAGCATGCTTTTGGCCATTGCCCGCCGTGGATCATCAGTGAATTGACAGCCAATCCGCATGATTTCTACCTCTTGTGTAACATTGACCTTCCCTGGGAAGTTGATCCGCTCAGGGAGCATCCGCATCACCGCAGGTATTTTTTTGAGCTGTATCGTAAGGAGTTGATAGCATTGACTTTACCATTCACTGTCATCAGCGGGCAAGGGAGAGAAAGACTTGAAAATGCAATTTTATCAATACAGGAACGCTTTCCATTCGTACATTCACGGGATTGAAAAAGAAAGCGTATCACCGGCCTTCAGGCTATGCCCTGTTCTTACCGAGGTGGTATCCGAATCCTCAGGATGAGCAGCTTGGCGTCTTTGTGAGAAAACATGCGCTTGCGGTTTCCGGGTTTATTGACGTGGTCGTGGTTTTCCCATGTCCGCTTTCCGGTGAAGCATTTCAGAAAATGAACACTGTCAGGCATGATCATCTGACTGAAACCATGGTGTTTTACAGAGCATTCCGGAGTGTTCCGTTTTCGATACTGAACGGGCTCCGGTATATGAGGGCGCTGTACCTGGGACTCCGCCATACGTTCCGAATCCATGGCAAACCTGCCGTCATTCATGCCCATGTGTTGCTCCGGCCGGTATTGGCAGCCTGGATGCTCAGCAGGCTTTACCGGATTCCTTTTCTAATCACCGAGCATTGGACCGGATTTGTGCATGGAGGTTTCAGGGAAAGGCCGCTGTTGTACCGTCTGATCAGCCGCTGGGCCTATTCCCGGGCAGATGCCCTTACAGTCGTTTCAGAAGGTTTGAAACAATCCATGATCAGGGCCGGGTTCCGGAATCCCCGCTTTCTGATCGTTCCGAATGTGGTGGAAAAGAAGGCTTTCTCACTTCCTGAAGCTTCACAGGGGGATGTCCCTCTGGTGCTGACCGTTGCAGACATGAATGATGCCAACAAGAATATCAGTGGGGCCATCATGGCCATGGCCCGCCTGCACGAAAAACATCCCGGACTGGAGTATCATGTGATCGGGGGAGGAAAAGATGAGATAAAACTGCGGAAACTGGCAGCCACCTTTGACCAGGATGGCAGATGGATTATTTTTCACGGTCGTAAGGACAATGATTATGTCCTGCATTTCCTGCAGCGTGCCGCCTTTTTACTTACCAACAGCAGGGTCGAAACCTTCTCAGTGGTGACCGCTGAAGCCCTTGCTCTGGGAAAACCGGTGGTAGCTACACGCTGCGGTGGCCCGGAAGACTTTGTCGGCCCGGATAACGGCATCCTGATCGATCCTGACCGGCCTGAACAGCTGGATGATGCCCTTGAAAGGATGTTGTTGACCTTCCGTCATTATGATCCCGCACGAGTTTCAGCCTGTATCCCGGAAAAATTCGGACTGGAAGCAGTTGCGGCTGCCTTCAGAGACCTTTACCAGAAAATAACCAGACAGCAGCACAGCCATGTTTAAAAAAATTATCGGGACGGCCGGATCGAGGGTCATCATCGCCGTACTGAGCCTGCTGATGGCTTTTGTCTCCACACGCTATCTGAACGCGGAAGGATACGGTACCATCGGCATGCTGGTCCTCGGTATCACCATTATTCTCTTGTTTACCAGCCTTGTCGGAGGCACCATCCTTGTTTACCTGACTTCCAGGGTTACTCATTCTAAGTTACTGTTTGTCAGTTATTTATGGGCAATTTTCGTTTCGGTGGTTTTTTGGCTTGTGATGCAGTTTGTCCCGATGGTTCCGGAGGGATATGAAACGCATGTCATGCTGTTGTCCCTGATGTTCTCTTTTGCCAACACCAATTTATACCTGATGCTGGGGATGGAGAAGATAAAAAGCTACAACCTGATCACTACGCTGCAGTTTGTCCTGCAAATGCTTGCCCTGTTGTTTTTCTTCCTGGTTGTGGAATTCAGGACAGTAATGGCCTACCTGTTCAGTTTGTATATCGCCTATGGGTTTTCATGGCTGTGTTCATCCTGGCTGGTTTTCGGAAGGCTGCAGTGGTCGGGAACAACGGGTTTGCTCCCTGTGATCCGGGAAATTTTTCGACTGGGATCCATGGTACAGATTGCTTACATTATCCAGATGATGAATTACAGGCTGAGTTATTTCATTATCAATGAATTCATCGGCAGGGCAGGGGTAGGATTGTTTCATCTTGGGAATCAGCTGGCAGAAGGTACCTGGGTGGTTGGTAAGAGCATGGCAATTGTGCAATACAGCAGGATCAGCAATACCAGCGATCTGGAATATGCCAGGCGGTTTACGCTGCGCCTGCTGAAACTGACTTTTCTGGCCACGCTGCTGATCATCATCGTGCTTCTTTTATTGCCTGCGTCCTTTTTCGCCCTTTTCGGCAAGGAGTTTACCGGAACGCATGCCATCATCCTGAGCCTGGCTGTGGGGATCCTGGCCAACGGTTCGGGGATGATGTTCAGTCATTATTTTGCTGGCAGGGGCAAACCTCACATCAACACTGTCGGATCGTCGGTTGGATTGGTGTTCACCCTGATCCTCGGTTTTTGGTTAATTCCGGCCTATGGCATCATTGGAGCCGGTATTACCGCATCGGTGTCGTATTCTTTCATTTTTGTGTATGAGCTTATGATGTTTATCAGGATTGCCAAGCCCTCACTGAAAGAATTCATGTTCAGCCGCGATGATTACAGGATGTTAAAGGAGGAGATCCGGAAGATGATGAAAAAGGACGAGCTGAAGGGGGAAAGCCTTAGCGGGAATCTTCCGTAATATCCGGTTCCCATCGCAGCTCAATATTGAAACTTCCCCGTTCCGCCGGTTTGGAATGCTCACTGAAGGATTTTTTGATTGCGGGGGCATATACAGCGCAGAGGGTATGTGACACATGGAAAAGCGCATCGTGTTTTTCCGGTGGCAATGCGTCGAGGATGGCGGCCAGGACTTCCGGTCTTACTGTTTCGGGATTCCTGCCGTAATCATGCCAGACCACGATGCTGTCTTCATGTGCCACATGTCGGAAAACATTGCGGGTATCCTGAAATATGGATTCATAATGGTGATCCCCGTCAATGAAGACCAGGTCAAACGGTCCGTAAAGGGTAGAGAAATCGAAGTTTTTTGAATCGGCCTCTATCAGTCTGATATTTTTCTTCCCTTTAAGAAAACGGAAATGTTCGTTGGCATATGCGTTGCTGCCTCCTCTGGCAATGATTGCTTCACGGCTGAGATTGAGTGTGGTGCAATGATGTGCCACATGTGCCACATTGGAAGCGCTTTCTCCCCGCCAGGTGCCGATCTCGAAATATCTGCAGGAAGCAAAGCTTGCGGCCAGTGAACGAAGAAGCAGCAGGTCGGTGGGAAGCGATCCTCCGTCGAGTGAGGCAAAAGGACCAAGGTGCCCTGTGTTTCCGCAGACAAAGCTGAAGGGAATCTCAGGAAGCCTGGTTAGATTGCCGTACTTACGCTCAAGGTATTGTTGCCATACCTGGTCATTCTCCAATATAAGGTTCAGCATCCAGGGTTTTCGCAACAGAAGACCGATGGCTTTAAATGCTTTCCCGGCTTTCATCAATCTCCTGTACAATTAGAACCTGAGCGAAATACCCATAAAGAAATTCTGGTTGTATCTGAAGATGGGCGTATCGTTCACTTTATAAGAATAAAGGTACTGGAAGTGGGCTTTAAGGTATTTATATCCTGCTCTGAAAGTAATGGCAGGTTCGATGAAATAATAGGGGTTTTTATCGAGGTCCCACAACTCCAGAGATATCAGATCTTCCTGGGAATAGTTCCTGACTTCCGGATTGATGAACTTAAGCTGCAGGATTCTCGCCGAAAAGGCAACATCGATATAGTCGTTGGAAATACCGATGGCAGGCTGCAGGAAAGTCCTTATCATGGTGGCCTCGTATTCACTGTCCTGTGAAAGCCAGTCCTCGAAAAAATGAAGCTTACCGTAACCCGCACCGCCATAAAACTCGAAATACTTATTGTCTTCCGTCTTTTTCCAGTACCCGGCTCCTCCCTCAATGAACTGTCTTTTTGCCTCATAATCAATGTCATCATTTTCAGTCCATTTATTCCCGGAAGACTGGGCATTCAGCATCAGTCCGACATGCTCGGCAGGGGCAAAGGCCGCCTGAAAGTTGGCCGGAGTGAGGTTGGCCTGTACTTCAAATTTTTTCTGAAGCAGGGGCACATTTTCCATCGAAGGGATATAGGCAACATGACAAGCCTGGAACAGCATCAGGATTGCAATCGTAATGACGCTGAATATCAGAGTTCTGGATGTTGGTCTCATGATGTGGCACATGTTAATGAATGGCAAAGGTAACACATTGGCCGGTAATATATCAGGTAAATCCTGCCAGCTGATTTATCCACCGTAGATTGTTAGCATTTTAAATCGCCGGATTGCGCGGGTGCATGTATCTTTGTAGTCCGTAACAGAATGTTTATGTTTGATTATACCGAAGATAGTGTCCGTTCGCTCGACTGGAAAGAGCACATCCGCATGCGGCCGGGCATGTATATCGGGAAGCTTGGAGACGGGGCCTCTCATGATGACGGGATTTATGTGCTGATCAAGGAGATTATTGATAATTCCATCGATGAATACATGATGGGTTTCGGCAAGACCATCGAGATCAGTATCCGCGACCAGATGGTCAGCATCCGGGATTACGGGCGCGGAATTCCGCTCGGTAAGGTGGTGGATTGTGTCTCACGGATCAACACCGGTGCCAAGTACGACAGCAAGGTTTTCAAGAAAGTGGTGGGATTGAATGGTGTGGGGGCCAAGGCGGTCAATGCGCTTTCTTCTTATTTTAAAGTGCAGGCTATCCGGGATGGTTTCAGCAAGGTAGTTGAATTCCAACAAGGTGAGCTCATCAACGAGGAAGCTGAACAAGCTTCAGAGCAGCGGAGGGGTACAATCGTTACCTTTAAACCAGATGTCCAGGTTTTTGGAAACTTTCATTTTCTGAGCGAACATATCGAGAAGTTGCTCTGGAATTATGTTTACTTAAACACAGGACTGACGATCATCTTTAACGGTCAGCGCTTCTTTTCGCGAAACGGCCTGATGGATCTGCTTGAAACCAGCATTGACGGTCCTATTCTTTATCCCATCATTCATGTCAGGGATAATGACTTTGAATTTGCCATCACCCACGGGGAAAAAATGTACGGGGAGGAGTATTATTCCTTTGTCAATGGCCAGCATACCACCCAGGGTGGTACGCACCAGGCAGCTTTTCGCGAGGCGGTCGTTAAAACTGTCAGGGAATTTTATAAGAAGGATTTTGATCCGGGTGATATCCGGACCTCCATTATCGCCGCCCTGAGTATTAAAGTACAGGAACCGGTGTTCGAATCCCAGACCAAAACCAAGCTGGGAAGTCAGTATGTGGCTCCCGACGGGCAGTCGGTCAGGAATTTTATCATGGAAATTGTCAAGAAGAATCTTGATAACTACCTGCATATCAATCAGGAAACTGCCGATATCCTTTACCGGAAAATCCTGCAGTCGGAAAAAGAACGCAAAGACATTGCCAATATAAAAAAGCTGGCCAAAGACAGCGTGAAAAAAGCCAGCCTGCATAACCGCAAGCTCAGGGACTGCCGCATTCATTACAACGACAATCATGAGCGGAGGTTTGAAACCACGCTGTTCATCACCGAAGGGGATTCGGCCAGCGGCAGCATTACCAAATCCAGGGATGTGAATACCCAGGCAGTGTTTTCACTTAAGGGCAAACCCTTGAATTGCTTCGGTTTGAGTAAGAAGGTGGTTTATGAAAACGAAGAATTTAACCTGTTGCATGCTGCCCTAAACATTGAAGAAGACCTTGATAATCTGCGTTACAACAACATTGTTATCGCTACGGACGCCGATGTGGACGGCATGCATATCAGGCTGCTGATGCTGACTTTCTTTCTTCAGTTCTTCCCCGATCTGGTGAAGGCCGGGCATCTTTATATCCTGCAGACTCCTTTATTTCGTGTGAGGAATAAGCAGAAAACCATTTACTGTTACAGTGATGAGGAAATGCAGACCGCCATCACGCAGCTCGGAGCCAAACCGGAGATCACCCGGTTTAAAGGATTGGGGGAAATATCCCCCGACGAGTTTAAACATTTCATTGGTCCTTCCATCCGCCTCGATCCGGTGATCATGAAAAAAGACATGTCCATCCACGAGATTCTGTCGTTCTATATGGGAAAAAATACGCCTGAGCGGCAGAATTTCATTATCGATAATCTGAAAGTCGAGGAAGAATTACCGGAAAATCCCATTATCGAAGAAGAATTACACACAGCAGATTCTCTTCAGCTTACGGAAAACACAGCGGTTCAGGTACCACAATAAACCTTCCGTGGCTGGCATGTGTCCGTGATGCTTCCCGAAGAATGAAAGTTTGTAACTAGTCTGATAACGAACAGATTGCTTGTCATTCGCTCAGCATGGCAAATGCTTGTGGGAGTGCCTCAATGATATCGCCTGCGATGAGTGCATGCTCATTTCCGCCGGAACATGCGATATCGCCGGCCAGTCCGTGCAGGTAAGCTGCTGCCAGGGATGCAAACGAAGCGGTATGTCCCTGTGCCATCAATCCCAGCAGGATGCCGGTAAGCACGTCACCGCTGCCTGCTGTTGCCATTCCCGGGTTTCCCGTGGGATTGAAGAACATGTTTCCGTCAGGGAAAGAAACACAGCTAAATGCCCCTTTCAACACCACATATAATTGATATTTAACAGAGAACTCCCTTTGAAGGATATTCCGGCTGAAGCCCGATGTGGTTTTCTCAGTGAGCCGTTCAAATTCTTTCGGATGGGGAGTCAGGATGCTTCCGGGTGGCAGAAAGGATAACCATGTCTTGTTCAGGGAAAGGATGTTCAGGGCATCGGCATCCAGAATGAGGGGAACGGGAGTGTTCTGTATCAATAGCTTAAGTGCGGTTGCGGTTTCATCTGAAGTACCTGATCCCGGACCCACTGCGATGGCATCATATGCAGAGAGCTCCGGCAGGTGAGAGAAGCAGTTTTTATTTCTGTCGATACTGACCATGCCTTCCGGTACTGCGGTTTGAAGAATATGGCAGCCTTCGGCCGGAATATGGGTTGTAACAAGGCCGGCCCCGGACCGAAGGGCAGCCCTGGTGCCCAGCACCGCAGCGCCCATCCTGCCATATGAACCTGAAATGAGCAGGCCATGGCCGAAATGCCCCTTGTGTGCAAAACGAGGCCTTGGTTTCAGGGCTGTCCTGATGTCTTCCTCCTCCACCAGAAAGTACCGGCTTTCCGCCTTGGCGATGAATTCCCGGTCAAGACCAATCGGGATGAGGGTCCAGTCACCCGTGAATTTCCAGGCTTCCGGAAAGAAGAAAGCCAGGCGGGGTACCTCGAAAGTCAGGGTGTGACTGGCATGCACCACGGCACCGGCATCAGGGTCAGTTTCCCGGTCACAAAAAAAACCGGAAGGAACATCGATCGAAAGCCGGAAACAGGGCTGGCGGTTCATGAAATGGATCACATCCTGCAGCAGTCCTGTCACCGCTTTGTTCAGACCTGAACCAAGCAGGGCATCGATCATGAGTTCATCAGCAATTGATTGGCTCAGATCGGCCGCATTGTGAATCTCGTTGAGTGAACCAAGTGCTTGGTCTTTAAATCTTTGTAGATTGGTTTCATGATCAGGTGTGGCTTTGTCGCTGTGCATGACGAGGAAAACCCTGACCTTCCTGCCGCCGGCCGCAAGCAGGCGTGCCATGACAAGCCCGTCGCCTCCGTTGTTGCCCATCCCGCAGAAGATACACACTGGCATGTCGGCCGGAAAATGATCCAATACCCAGTCTGTGCAGGCCGTGGCAGCCCTTTCCATAAGATCCACCGACGCCACAGGTTCATGTTCAATGGTATAGGCATCGGCCTGCCTGATCTGTGCGGTGTTTAAGACTTTTTTCATAGACGGATCGCTTATTGATACCCGGTTGAACCAGGCGGATTAAATGCTAAAAACCGTACTTTTGACGGGCTAAGTTATTTAAAAGACAGGGTTGAAATGTCGCAAACGGAAAAAATCCTCCGAAAGGAGCAATTTGACAGGGACGACCTGGTGAAGCTGCTGAATACCGATCAGCAGGAACGGTTGCTCCTGTTTAAAAAATCGGAAGAGGTTAAGCAAAGTTTCGTAGGGAACAAAGTGTATTTCAGGGGATTGATAGAGTTTTCGAACCGCTGTACCAAGAATTGCATGTACTGTGGAGTAAGGGCGGGGAATACCAAAGTGATCCGTTATGACCTGACAGATGACGAAGTGCTGGAAGCTGCCCGTTTCGCCCACCAGCAGCGCTTTGCCAGCATAGTAATCCAGTCGGGAGAGAAGAGTACTGCTTCATTTACTGCAAGAATCGAAACCCTGCTCAAAAAAATACATGAAGCCACAAGGCATGAACTGCATGTGACCCTGTCGCTGGGTGAGCAAAGCGAATCCACTTACCGGCGCTGGAGGGAAGCCGGTGCACAGCGTTACCTGCTGCGTATCGAAGTGAGTAATCCTGAACTGTATAAAAAACTACATCCTGATAATGGCAAACACGATTACAATCGCCGGCTGGAGGCCCTACATACACTGAAATCACTTGGTTATCAACTTGGTACTGGTGTGATGATCGGCCTTCCCTTCCAAAGCCCGGGTGATCTGGCTGATGACCTGCTGTTTATGCAGGCACTCGATATCGACATGGCCGGGATGGGTCCCTATATCGAGCATCATGATACCCCGCTCTACCGGTACCGCGATCTGCTGCTGCCCCGCAAAGACCGTTTTTACCTTTCACTCAAAATGGTGGCCTTGCTCCGGATCATGATGAAAAACATCAATATCGCAGCAACCACTGCCATGCAGAGCATTGACCCGCAGGGAAGGGAAAAAGCGATCAAAGTCGGGGCCAATGTGATCATGCCAAACCTTACACCACTCAAATACAGGGAGAACTACCTGTTGTACCAGGACAAACCCTGCATTGACGAAGAGGCAGAACAATGCCGCGGATGCCTGGAAGCAAGGATCCATATGGCCGGTGCCGAAATCGCCTGGGGTGAGTGGGGAGATTCAGATCATTACCAAAAAAGACAAGCTGGTGTCCCGGAAACTGATTAAAACCAGATGTTTTCCGCATCTGAAAAATCACGTCCTCATGCTCCCTAAAAATGGTCATCAACGTAATGTTTTCAAAATGAAAATGAAGCCGTCCATATTGCTGTTGCTGGTATTCCTTGGTGGGTTCCTGAGCGCACAGGAACAGAATCCTGTTTATGACGAAGCCCTGGCAAAGTCACTGGGAGCTGATGATTACGGAATGAAAAGCTATGTTTTCGTCATCTTAAAGACCGGTAACAACAAAACAAATGAAAAAGCTTTTATCGACAGTTGCTTTGCCGGTCATATGGACAATATCCACCGCATGACAGCGCAGGGTAAACTGTTGGTGGCAGGACCCATGGGTAAAAATGATCAAGGGTTCCGGGGAATTTTTATTCTCGATGTGGCTTCCTTCGAAGAAGCTGACACCCTGTTGAAGGGTGACCCTGCCATTACCTCAGACATTTTGCAGGCAGAACTGTTTCACTGGTATGGATCGGCCGCGCTCGGTAAATACCTGGAAGTGTCGGAAAAAATCTGGAAGAAGAAGCCCTGAATCCGGTGTAGCATTCAAGCCAAAAGCTGATAAATCCAAAGGATGAACAGAAAAAAGAAACCCCTGCCTTTGTTTGAGCAGGTTCCCATCCTCGATGCGGGATCGGAGGGGAAGGCTGTGGCCAGGGTCGGTGAACTGGTGATATTCGTACCTTATGTTGCTCCGGGCGATGTGGTAGATATTCAGGTAGTTAGAAAGAAGAAGGCCTATCTTGAAGGCAGGGCTGTACGTTATCACCAATACTCAGACAAGCGGGTGACCCCGTTTTGTACCCATTTTGGTTTGTGCGGAGGTTGCAAGTGGCAACACCTCGATGATGATCATCAGCTTCACTACAAACACAAGCAGGTGAAGGATGCCTTTGATCGCATAGGGAAATTGCAATATCCTCTTATTCAGGCTATTATTCCTTCGGAAAACAAGCGTTATTACCGGAATAAACTGGAATACACGTTTTCAGCCAGACGATGGCTGGAAGGTGAACATAAAGAGGAAACGCCCGATATGCGTGGACTGGGCTTTCACCTTCCGCAATTGTTCGATCGCGTCCTCGATATCAGAGAGTGTTATCTTCAGCCGGCACCTTCCGATGCTATCAGGTTGTTTGCCAGGGAGGTTTGCCTGGAAACAGGGCTTCCGTTCTATGATGCCAGGACCAACCAGGGCTTCTTCCGGAACCTTTGGATCAGGAACAGCAATCAGGGTGACTGGTTGGTAATCCTTGTCACGGGGGAGCGGAATGAGCCGGTGATCCGCCGGGTGTTGGACCGCATCGGTGAAAAATTCCCGATGGTCAATTCACTGATGTATGTGGTGAATGAGAAAGTCAATGACAGCATTGCGGATCAGGAAGTCGTCCTTTATAAAGGCAAAGGATGGCTTGAAGAAAAGATGGATGATCTGTTGTTCAGGATTGGGCCGCAGAGTTTTTTCCAGGTGAATACGGCCCAGGCCCTGTCCATGTACCAGCTGTGTGCTGAGAGGCTGGAACTGCTTGGAAATGAGCTTGTTTACGATTTATACACGGGTACCGGTACCATTGCCTCATTCATTGCCCGGAAGGTGCGACAAGTGATAGGGATTGAATATGCTACGGATGCCGTAAAGGATGCTGCCGGGAATTGCAGGATGAACGGGATTGAAAATGTGTTGTTTTTCGCGGGCGATATTGCCGATTTGATGACGGATGACTTTTTACGCACGCACGGGTATCCTGATGTGGTGATTACCGATCCGCCGAGGGCCGGCATGCATGAGAAGGTGGTGCAGCAATTGTTAAAAGCGGCTCCCGCAAAGATCGCCTATATCAGTTGCAATCCCGCAACCCAGGCCCGCGATCTTGCTATGCTTGCCGGACAATATGAAATAACCCTGGTGCAGCCTTTCGACATGTTTCCGCATACCCATCACGTGGAGTGCCTGGTAATCCTGGAAAGAAGGAATCCCTCCATTACACTGCCACCAGCAGAGGAAGCAGCCTGTCAATGACCCCTGTCAGGGTGAGCCCGCTGATATCCAGGGTGTGGTTTGCCTGGCGGTAAACAGACTCTCTGCTTTTCAACAGCGCTTCCAGGTTTTGTTCCAGTTCATGCTTAGCGGTATTCCTGATCAGCGGCCGTGGTTTGCGCGATTGCAGCAGGCGTTTCATCAGGTGTTCCCAGTCAAGCCGCAGATACACCGATCGTCCGTGTTTCAGAATAAACGCCATGTTATCATGAAAGCAGGGCGTACCTCCTCCGGTGGACACCACGACCTGATCCATCGAGGCCGTTTTCATCAGCACATTGTGCTCAATTCTCCTGAAGGCCTCTTCCCCGAAGGTTTCAAAGAAACTGGGGATGGTAAACCTGTGTGTTTCTTCAAAAACCGCATCGGTATCATAATGGGTGTAGCCCAGTTCCCTGGCCAACCGCAATCCGGTGGCGGATTTTCCGCTTCCCATGAAGCCGATCAGGAAAACCTTCGGTACGTATTGTCTGCTATTCTCCAATGATCTTGAATTCCGTCCGGCGGTTTTCCTGCCTCCCGTCTGCAGTTGCATTGGAAGCGACAGGCTGCGACGGACCGTATCCCTTGTAAACCAGCCTGTTGGCTCCGATACCCTTGTCAGTCAGGTATTTCACCACAGCTTTGGCCCGGTTCTCAGAAAGGGTCATATTCGAACTCTCAGAACCGACATTGTCGGTATGTCCGGAGATCTCTATTTTAATGCCCGGTTTCACCCGGGAAAGATCGCGGATCAGGTCAGCCAGGCGGTCCAACTCGTTGAATGATTCGGGTCTCAACACAAATTTACCCGTATCGAAAAAAATGTTCTTAAGGATGATCTTACATCCAAGGCAGGCACCCTTGAGCCTGATTTCCTTTTCAACCATCTGGTAAGGACTGGTCTGGGGCAGGTTGAAATTCTCAGAATGAAAGAGGTAATCTTTGGCATT
Organism: Bacteroidota bacterium; assembly: GCA_022709385.1. GTDB lineage: Bacteria > Bacteroidota > Bacteroidia > Bacteroidales > CAIXZF01 > JAKLIX01. The sequence goes on from JAKLIX010000004.1 coordinate 83,009, forward strand.
CACTGCAATGCCGTAATTGAAACCGGCAGGAAGGGAAACCAGGAATTTTCCGCTGATGCTGTTGCTGGTGAAAGTGGCGATCACTGCGTTTTTCAGATTGTCGATGATATCGATGGTGGCGCCAACGGGCTGAGAAGTAAAATCATCCAATGTTCGTCCCTTTAAAATTGTCAGGTTTTTGGATTCCACGTCAACCATCCCCTTCAGCTTATCGTCACGCTGCGGCGCCGCCACGTCGGCCAGAAGCTGGTCTTCGTATGCTGCTTGCGGCTGTTTGACCGGTCCGAGGTAAGTGATCCGGAAGATGTCATAACCTCCTTTGCTGCTTTCGGGACGGTTGGAAGTAACATAGGCACGCTTGCCGCTGGCTGAAAGAACGTATGAGGTTTCATCCCAGGGAGTGTTCACAGGATAGCCGAGATTTTCGGGCGTCGACCACCTGCCCGCAAGCCGGGTTGTCTTGTAAATATCGTAACCGCCCATGCCATTGTGTCCTTTGGAAGCAAAGAAGATGGTTTTATCATCCGGGTGAAGGTAAATGAAAGCATCATCCCAGGGGGTGTTCAATTCAGACCCAATGGTCATCCCTTCCCCCCAGATATTCTGTTTCCTGTCCATTACTCCACTGAAAAACAGGTCTTTGCCTCCCTTATTCCCATAAGTGTGTTCTGTTACATAATAGATTTTTATCCCGTCAGGGGTGAAACAGGCACCGCTTTCATCGGAGGGGGAGTTGATTTTGTCGGGCAGGCGCAGGGGCGACGTCCAGTTGCGTCCATCCAGTTTCGATACAAAAATGTCTTTATCGGATCCCTGCTTACCCATATACAGGGCCTGACCGTCGTAACTGACGGCAAATGACTCATAGGTGCCTTCCGGGTCATAAGGGGCGCCGAAAGCTTTCGGCAGCGACCACCGTCCCTTTTCACGGTTTGTGACAAGCACCTTCACTGATCCGGGCTCTGCCGCCTGTGAACGGTTAAACACCAGCATGGATTCATCGGCAGTGATACTCGGTGCATATTCATCCGCATCGGTATTCCAGTCTTTCACCGCTTCAACCCAAACCCTTTCCAGCGGTTTTTCCACCATGAGCCTGGCAGTTTCACATTGCTGGATATCGCGATTCAGTTCCGCTGCCATCCCGCTGATTATTTTTTCTTTTTCCTTTGACTTATACAGGATAAACTGGGCCTTGGCTTCATCGAAACGGTAATTGAGTTTCAGGGCACTGCCCAGCAGCCAATGGACATCGGGCTGACAGTCTTTTTCGTTGAGGCTCAGGGCTTTCTTCAGGTGATCGATGGCGGTGATCTCCTGGCCGGTGTAAAACATGCATTTCCCGATTCGATAGTTCAGTTCTGCATTATCGGGATTAAACGCATTGGCCTTTAAGAAAGACCCGAGTGCGTCTGTAAAAGCCGGAACGGGATTTTTCCCTTCATCCATCGCTTTCAGCGCTTCCTTGTAGGAAATATTGCCGGCTTCAAGCTGCGCTTCTGCAAGCCGGAATGCTTCCTTCCGGTCTTTGAACTGTGATGCCTTAAATTCAACATTCTGGGAAATCACTTCCTGATGCAACAGCAGTAACACGAGAAGCGGCAGGGTTAAATATTTTGCTACCATTTCACAACACATTTATTCACAGTCCATTGTATAATACTGCTGCGCTGCCTTCAGCCCGAGTTCGGCAGCCTTTTTCCAGTCGGCGCAGGCACCTTCTGCATCTTTCAGCATTTCTTTCGTAATCCCCCGGTTCAGCCAGGCAAGGGAGTTTCCGGCACTGTATTCAATGGCCTTATTGAAATCGGCCAGGGCAAGTTCGTATTTTTCTGTTTTATGGTAACAGATTCCTCTGTTGGTGTAGGCTGACGAATATTTCGGATTGATTTCCAGTGCTTTGTTGAAATCTTTCAATGCAAGTTCAATCTTCCCCTGCTCAAAATAAATGCCGCCTCTGTTGTTGTATGCCATGAAGTAAGCGGGATCTTTGGTAACAGCCAGGGTGTATGCCTCGATGGCGCCTGCCTGGTCATCCAGTTTCCGTTTGATGCTGCCGAGATTATTATGGAAGAAAGCCTGGGGGGGGTCAAGCGAGACGGCTTTTTGCTGATCGCGCAGGGCATCCTGCAGTTTGTCGGTCATACGGTAACAGGAGGCCCTGTCATTATAGGCCCTGGCGAAGTCGGGCTTCAGACTGATGGCTTTGTCAAACTGGTTCAGGGCTTCATCAAAGCGGGAGGTGAGGAAATAAACCTCACCCAGCGCGTAATAGGCTTTGTAAGCGGAAGGATCTTTGGCGATGATCGCCAGGTAGTCTTCGGATGCCGCCTTGTAATCTCCCAGCCCTGTATAGGTTTCTGCTCTTTTCGTGAGCACGGCTGCATCAGCCGGATTCTTCATGAGCAGGCTGTTCATATCGGAGATACAGGAAGTGTAATCCGCGATAAGGAAGGCAGCAAGCCCTCTGTTGTACAGCGCTTTGTCAAATTCCGGATTGAGGGTGACTGACTGGGTGAAAAGGCGTATCGCTTGCTGGTAGGCTCCCTGGTCAAATGCCTTAACACCTTCGTTATATGCCTCCTGCGACTGCTGCAATATCCTGGCTTTTTCATTGACCATCGCGACGGAATCCCTGAACCTGATTTCCTCAGGGCTCAGGGTGGTGTCTGTAAGGGGCAATACCTGCGCAAAAAGCGGAACTGAAAAAAAGAGACAAAATAGCCACGGTAATACATGATGCTTCATGGTCGAAATGCTTATTTCAGAATAGTTGAAAAAAAAAGCGCTCCTGTCAGGCAGTCTGATGACAAAAGCGCTTCTCCCTTTCTGGTTTGATGCTTAACGGATCACCAGTTTTTCTTTGAAGATCTTATTTCCTGCCTGAATTTCAGCGATGTAGCTGCCTTGTCCGAGTGTGGAAAGATCGATCTGCTGATTATACGAAATGAGGTTTTGGTTGGTAGTTGTATTGAAAACTTTCTGTCCGACCATATTGTAGATGTTTATCTGAACATCCTGGCTCTGGAAGCCGGCGATGGCGAAGTTGAAGTTGCCGTTGCCGGGATTGGGGTAAATAGAGATGCCGCCTTCTTTAGGATCGATGGCGAGGATTTCAGTGAGGTTGCCATTGTATTTATACATACCACCGAGGGTGGAGGGGGTGGTGGCATCGGTGAAGTCGCCTGCCCATCCGGTCTGGGTGTTCACCCATTCGGTTTCGAGGAACTGCACGCCGTTGGTGCCATTGAATTCTGTCCAGGTGTGACCGCCGTCATAGCTGTAAGAACAACCCGACATATTGGTGGCGGCTCCGGTGCAGACACAGGTGTTGGTAGTACCGGGCACCCAGGCGAAGTCGTTGGTGTAGTAAGGGCCGGAATAGGGGATGAGTGTCCAGGTGGTGCCGCCGTCCATGGTTTCATAAAGAGCGGTGGCGTTTTGTCCCCTGTCGATGGCGATGCCGTGAGTTGCGGTTAAAAAGGCCACATCAATATAGGTTGCGGCTACGCCCAGGCTGGAAACCGTCCAGGTAAGGCCTTTGTCGGTTGATTTGTATACCCTTGATTTCTGGGTACCAAACCACACATTGTCACCCACAACCGAGTAATAACCTACGATTCCCCACTCACCGGAAAGCGGTGCGGGAATATTGGCTGAGGGAACGCGGGTCCATGTCTCGCCGCCATCGGTGGTGGTATAGATCTCGAAATATCCCCCGGTGGCATCTCCCATGCAGAAGCCATCATTGGCATTGAAAAAATGAACTACGTTGGGGAAGCCGTCCGGAGCCGGGAATGCGCCGGTATTCTTCTGTACCCAGGTGGCTCCGCCATCGGAAGTTTTCATCAGGACACCGCCTCCGTTGGGTCCGAACAGCGGAACCCAGGCCGTGTTGTAATCAAGGGCATTGATCATGGCTGTGCCGTAAGTGGAATATCCGGGAATGGAACCTGCCGTCCAGGTGGTACCACCGTTGTTGGTACGGGTAAATACCTGCAATTCGGCAGTACCGCCGCTGCCGTCATATCCGAGAGCCCAGACAACATTGGCATCCACTGCACTGATGTAGTTGATACCCACCGATGGCAGGGGAAATCCCGTAACCTGGGGAATCCACTGTGCATGGAGCATCGTTCCTGCGAGGACGAAAACAATTAAGAAAAGTAACTTTTTCATCATTTTTTGATAATTATTGGGTTTAACAATCATTTTTCAAGCACAAAATTACAGTAAATTTTTAAATTGCCAACCCGCCGGCAGGCTTCAGCAGGGAGAAGGAATAAAACCTGCACGAAACCTCAAACCGGATACAGGGTAAGTGCTTGATAATGAGCTGTGATGGCAGCCGTCCTCAGGCTGAATGGATGGACAACTGCAAGGTGAATATGGAAATAGTTGAAAATAAATCACTTGGTAAACTGAACACCTTCGGGCTCGGGGTGAACAGCCGGTATTACACGGAGCTGACTTCAAGGGAAGATTTCATCGAGGCCGCCACGCTTCACTTTCATCGCTACCCCGAAGTACTCATTCTCGGGGGTGGAAGCAATATGCTGTTTACCAGGGATGTGGAGGGGATTACGCTGGCGGTCCGGAACAAAGGCATCGACATGGCGGATTACGGAAGGGATGAAGTACTGCTGACTGCCCGGGCCGGGGAAAACTGGCATGAATTGGTGCTTTTCTGTGCCAGGGAAGGACTGTCCGGCATCGAAAACCTGGCGATGATACCCGGTAATGCCGGCACGGCCCCGGTTCAGAATATTGGTGCATACGGTGTGGAACTTAAAGATGTGTTTCACAGCCTTGAGGCCTTTGTCCTCGGGAGCGGGGAGCAGATCGTAATGAGTAAGGATGAGTGCCGCTTTGCATACCGGGACAGCATTTTTAAAGGTGAATTGAAAAACCGGGTCCTGATAGCCGCCATTACACTGAAACTGTCGTTGAAATTCACACCCGACCTCAGTTACCGTGGCTTGCGTGAACACCTGGATGTTGCCGGGATCTCCTCGCCATCGCTATCCCAGATGGTGGAGGCCGTATGCAGCCTCCGGGCTTCCAAACTTCCTGATCCGGCAGTAACCGGCAATGCAGGAAGTTTCTTTAAAAATCCGGTGGTCAGCATCGAGAAACACGTGGAATTACAAGGACGTTACCCTGACCTGGTGTCCTATCCCCAGGAGGATGGTTCATTCAAACTCGCTGCCGGCTGGTTGATAGAACAATGCGGACTGAAAGGGAAACGGCTGGGCGATGCAGCCGTCCATGACCGACAGGCCCTGGTCCTGGTGAACCATGGAAATGCCAGCGGCAGGGAGATCCTCCGTCTCGCAACACTGGTGCAGTCTTCTGTGATGGAAAAGTTTGGAGTGAACCTGGAATTCGAGGTGAATGTTATTTAATAAAGGAAATCATTAGACTTTAGACCTCAAACTAAAAAATCAACACCATTGTCACGAAGACACGGCTTTTTAAAGTGAGAGGGTAGAAAATTGAATTTAGAAGTGAAGTATTAAGTAAAGAAATGATTTTCAGCCTTTTAACTTCACTTCAATTTTTTACCTTTATTTTTCTCACTTGTTTCAAATACTCAACGTCTATACCAATAAACATCTATACTGTAAACTAGAATTAATTGAACCACATAGGACACATAGGGTAAACATCTATGTGATCTATGTTCCTATGTGTTGAACATAAAGGAAATTAATACGCTCAGTCGAAAACAATGCTTCGACTGCGCTCAGAATGACTACTCATTAGACCTTAGAACTTATACTATAAAATCAACTTCTAAACCAAAAAACTACTAAACCGGCATCCATCCGGGAACTGTTTCCGGTATGAAACGATGCTTCTCCACGCCCTGCTTTTATAACCACAGAGTTACACGGAGTTATGCACGGAGTTTCACTAAACTTCTAAACCAATAAACATCTAAACCGGTCCGATGACGGCCAGAACTCCTTAAACCTTAAACTTTAAACCGTAAACTGGTACCTGAACTTCTAAACCAATAAACTCCTAAACCGGCTTCTATCCTCCCTGTTAGTTAATTTTCTTTTGATATTGGACGATCTTGAGTACTTTAGCCGCCATTATTCCGCTTCGCAATGGCACAGGGTTCAAATCTTAACCGGCTTACATTCAGCGGATTGGTCATCACGCTGGGAATCATTTACGGGGATATTGGTACCTCTCCCCTTTACGTATTGCGGGCCATTGCCAACGGGGCGGGTGCCATTAACCGTGAGGTGATCATGGGCGGCATTTCCTGTATCTTCTGGACGCTGACCCTTCAGACCACCCTCAAATATGTACTGATTACCCTCAGGGCCGACAATAAGGGGGAAGGCGGAATCTTCGCCCTCTACGCCCTGATCAGGAAAAAAGCACGCTGGGCATTTATTTTCGCGATCATCGGTGGAAGCACCCTGCTTGCAGACGGGATCATCACTCCTGCCATTACCGTGGTTTCTGCCGTGGAAGGGCTCAAAATGGTGAATCCGTCCATTCCCATCATACCCATTGTACTCGGGATCATCTGCCTGCTTTTTCTTATCCAGCAGTTTGGTACCAAATGGATCGGAGAGTCCTTCGGTCCCATCATGTTCATCTGGTTCAGCATGCTGGGAATACTGGGATTTATGCAGGTAGTGGAGATGCCATTTATTCTTGACTCGTTGAATCCAATCTATGCCTACAGGCTGCTGGCAGAACACCCGGAGGGTTACTTGCTGCTGGGAGCAGTTTTTCTCTGCACCACTGGAGCTGATGCGCTTTATTCCGACCTGGGCCATTGCGGTGTGAAGAATATCAGGGTTTCATGGATGTATGTGAAGGTGACGCTTTTACTCAATTACATGGGGCAGGGTGCATGGCTGCTTTCCAATCCTGAAGTCGACCTGTCCATCAACAACCCCTTTTTCAATATCATGCCGATCTGGTTCCTGATGCCGGGCATCCTGATCGCCACCATCGCCGCCGTCATCGCCAGCCAGGCTATGATCACCTCCTCATTCACCATTATCAGTGAAGCCATACTGCTGAATTTCTGGCCCAAGGTTCAGATCCAGTACCCCACCCAGATCAAAGGACAGATGTTCGTCCCCAGTGTGAACCGTTTCCTGTGGATCGCCTGTATCCTGGTCATCCTGTTTTTCCAGAAATCAGCCAATATGGAAGCCGCTTACGGACTGACCATCAATATCACCATGCTGATGACGACCGTACTGATGGGCTTTTACTTGTATTACAGCAAGGTGCCGTCCATGTTGGCTGCACTTTTCGTGGGCCTGTACCTGCTGATTGAAGGAATGTTCCTTTATTCAAACCTGAATAAATTCATGCATGGCGGATGGGCCACCTTCCTGATCGCCGGTGTCATGTTTATTATTATGTATGTATGGTTCAGGGGAAGATCCATCAAAAACCGCTTCATCGCTTTCAGTAAGGTGGCCAATTACCTCGATTGGTTCAGGGACATTAAAATCGATGAAAGCATCCCCAAATATGCCACCAACCTGGTGTACCTGACCAAGGCCAATTTTAAGTCCGATATCGAGACCAAGATCATTTACTCCATCTTCAACAAACAGCCGAAGCGGGCGGACATGTACTGGTTTATCCATCTCGATATTGTCGATGATCCGCATACGATGGACTACGTGGTGGATATCCTGATTCCGGATACCCTCATCCGCATCGATTTCAAACTGGGATTCAAGGTTCAACCGCGGGTAAACCTGTATTTCAAGCAGGTTATCCAGGAGCTTGTCAAGAATAATGAGATCGATATCACCAGCCGTTATGAGTCATTGCATAAACATCATGTACCGGGCGATTTCAAGTTTGTCATCATCGACCGGATACAGAATTATGATTTTGACTTCAGGGCCTTCGAGCAGGCCATCATGGATGTGTACGCCGTGCTGAAAAAGATCGGTGTATCCGACACCAAAGCGTATGGCCTGGATACCAGTAATGTGTATATTGAAAAGGTGCCGTTGCAGTTGGAAGAGGATACCCCGAGCAGGTTGCGAAGGTTTTATGATCATTAAAGAGGGATATTGCAATGATTGAACTTGCCCCCGGGATCCCTTCCGAAATGCCGTTTACGATTACCCTGTTGTTGTTGCTGCTGGTTGCCAGGGTGCTGGGTGAAGCCTTTGAGCGCCTGAACCAGCCGGCCATTATCGGTGAAGTGTTGGCCGGCTTTATCCTCGGACCCTCACTGCTCAATGTTGTTCATTACTCCAATACCCTTGCCGTGCTGTCGGAACTGGGTATCTTCCTGCTGATCATCCTGGCAGGGGTGGAGATCAGGCTGGAAGAGATCCGTCAGTCTTTCCGGGGTAAGGGAAGCTGGGTGCCTGTCATGGTGTTTATGCTGCCCCTGAGTGCCGGCTACCTTACAGGACTGGCCTTTGGTTTTCAAAACATGCTCTCTCTTTTTATAGGGCTGTGTATGGCTGTGGCTGCGCTTCCTGTCAGTATCCGGGTGTTGATGGACCTTGGCGAGGTTCATTCTTTCCTGGGCCGCAAGATCATCTCGGCAGCCATGTTCAATGATGTCCTGGCGTTTCTCATCCTCGGCATCCTTATCTCCACCAGGGAAACAGATTCGACCATCGGGCAGATTGTGGTTTCTGTATTGATCACCTTGGGCAAGATCGCGCTCTTTGCACTGATGATCATATTGATACACAAGTTGTTTCAATTTGTTACCCGGCGCGTTCCCTTTGTGCATCACCACCTCGACGTGCTGATCAACTTTCTCAGGGGTAAGGAATCCCTTTTTGCCATTACCCTGCTGTTTGTACTTTTCTTTGCAGGAGTGTCCGAAGTGCTCGGACTGCATTTTGTGATCGGTTCTTTTTTCGGTGCGGTACTGTTGCGGAAAGAACTGCTCGGAGACGAGAATTTCGACCAGATACGAGAGAAAACTTCGGGTATCACCATGGGTTTCCTGGCTCCTGTATTCTTTGCCAGTATGGGAGTACAATTCAATATCAATGTGATCGGCCACTATACCCTGTTGGTGGCGGTCATCCTGATTGCCTTTGTCTCAAAAGTGGGAGCCGGCGTCCTGGGAGCCAGGCTTGCAGGGCTTTCAGCCAGAGATGGCCTGACGCTGGGGATCGGTCTCAATGCCGGCGGCATGATGGAATTGCTGGTGGCAAAACTCGCACTGCAGAAAGGCTTTATTGATACTTCGGTCTACTCGGTGCTGGTGATCCTGGGAATCATGACCACCCTGGTCAGTCCTTATCTGCTCAGGGAACGCTTCAGGAAAATGAATAAAGCGCAAGGAGGGTAAGGGTGTGAGGGAATGCCAGAAGGCGGGAATGCCGGAATGCGGGAATGCCAGAATGCGGGAATGCCAGAAGGCGGGAATGCCAGAAGGCAGGAATGAATGGATGATCAGGAGCTTGGTTTTCTGAGGGAGCGGAGCCAGGGTCTGAGGGCGGCTATAACGGGCGGTACCAGGGATATGGCTATGATGGCCAGGATAACCATGGTGAAATTATTCTGGACAAAGGGGATGTTTCCGAAAAAATAACCGGCAAGGCAAAAGATATTGGTCCAGATGATATTGCCAAGGATACTGAAAGTCACGAATTTCCTGTAATTCATGGTTCCGACACCGGCCACGAAAGGCGCGAAAGTCCTGATAATGGGCATGAAACGGGCCAGTACGATGGTTTTGCCGCCGTGCTTTTCGTAAAACGCGTGCGTCTGATCGAGGTACTTTCTCCTGATCAGCCTGTAATTTTTTTCATACACCTTTCCTCCAAGGAAGTGGCCAATCCAGTAATTGGTATTATCACCGATAAATGCCGCCACAAAAAAGGTAAGGATCACCAGTTTGATCTCCAGCAGCTGACCCGGCATGGCCGCAATGGTTCCGGCAGCAAACAGCAGGGAATCACCGGGTAAGAAGGGTGTAATCACCAGTCCGGTTTCACAGAATACGATCAAAAACAGGATTAAATAGGTAAGTGTTTGATAATCTGTTACTATTTCGAAGAGGTGTTTATCGATATGAAGGATAAAGTCAATTAAATAGCTTAGCCAGTCCATAGGTTTTAAAGGTTTGTCAGTTGCGGCAAAGGTATGCCGAAACCGGATGCGTTTGATGAAAAATCCCCTCGCGGGAAGTTTGAATTACATATGTCATTCTGTTCCTGATACTGAAGGCCCGCAGAACAATGTAAATGTGAAGGGAACAACCCCTTCTTACCCGATCAGGTAATAAAGCAACAGGAAAAGTGCTCCGGAGAGGAAAACGGTAACGGGAACGGTGACGAACCAGGCGATGGCAATGCTGCGGATGGTCTTTCTCCTCAGGTTTTTCAGTCCTTTTCCGGCAACCATGGTGCCGGCTACTCCGGAAGACAGCACATGGGTGGTACTGACGGGCAGGCCCAGCGCGGTCGACACTCCGATGGTGGATGCGGCCACGAGTTCGGCACTGGCCCCCTGTGCATAGGTAAGCGGCGACTTACCGATCTTCTCCCCGATGGTCACTACGATCCTTCTCCACCCGATCATCGTACCCAGCCCGAGGGAAATGGAGATCATCAGGATCACCCAGGTGGGGGAGTATTCAGTGTACCTGCGTAACTGCCTGATGTCTCCGGAAAGGGTAGACGCAAGGGCTTTCTGTTCCGTTGAGGCGGGATTTTCCCTGAGGTCTTCCAGAAAGATCCCGGTCTTCTTGGTTACCAGCACGATGTTCTTCCTGATTTCAAAATGTTCCTTTGCCGGAAGTTCCCTGAAATGTTTGATATTGCCGATATGTTCCCCGATCTGGCCGACCCGGCCACGAAGTACCCTGTATTGGGCGAGATCGAAATCATTGAGTTGCAGGGTGTCAACTTTATCGAGGGTGGCGGATATCCGGTTGATGTCGCGAACCATTTCCGGTACCGGTCGTGAATGATCGAGTGCGAAGTGTACGGGAACGATGGCCATCAGTATGATCATCACCAGACCCACACCTTTCTGGCCGTCGTTGGAGCCGTGTGAAAAACTGACGCTCGTACAGGTCAATACCAGGACCGAGCGAATCCAAAAGGGCGGCGGAGTCTTGTCGGGAGGTTTGTCGAAAAGCCGCTGGTCTTTGATCAGATACTTCAGGAACATCATCAGGAACATGGCCAGGCCAAAGCCGAAAACCGGGGAGATCAGCAGCGACAGACCCACCTCTTCGACTTTATGCCAGTTCAGCGCCACGCCGCTGCTGCCGGGGATCATCAGGAATGCGATTCCCACCCCGAAAATGGAGCCGATCAGTGTGTGTGAACTTGAGCAGGGAATGCCCATGTACCAGGTACCCAGGTTCCAGATGATGGCGGTCAGCACCAGCGACAAGACCATGGCCACGCTGTGGTAAACATTCTGGTCGATCAGGATCTCAGCCGGAAGCAGGTTCATGATCCCCATGGCAACGGCGATACCACCGAGGTAAACACCAAGAAAATTACATATCCCCGACCAGATGACCGCAACGGTAGGCCGCAGGGAATGGGTGTAAATCACCGTGGCAACGGCATTGGCCGTATCGTGGAATCCGTTGATGAATTCGAAAGCACAGGCGGCTACGATACAGAGAAGGAGCAGGGTTGTAAGCAGCGGGTCAAGTCCAAACATGGGAGTGCTGATTATCGGTTTGTTGCTAAGTGGTGCATTGGCGTTCTGTAACTGTCTGATTATAGGATCAATCCACCCACCAGGTCCCGGATCTGTGCCACCCGGTGGCGGATCATGTAATCTTTCAGTCCGCTGATGATTTCGGGAACCGCCATGGGATTCACGAAATTGGCTGTCCCCACCTGCACTGCCGTGGCGCCGGCCAGCAGGAACTCTACGGCATCGCCGGCCCTGGCAATACCGCCGATGCCGATGACTGGCAGGTTCACGGCCCGTGTCACCTGCCACACCATGCGCAGGGCAACAGGCTTGATGGCCGGCCCGCTCAATCCGCCGGTTACCGTGGAAAGTACGGGTTTCCGCTTTTCAGCATCGATCGCCATGCCCAGCAGGGTATTGATCAGGCTCAGGGCATCCGCACCCCCGTCGGCAACGGCCCTGGCGATCTCCACGATACTGGTCACATTGGGCGATAATTTGACAATGAGGGGTTTGGGGTACACTTTACGCACTGCCGCAGTAACGGCCAGGGCGCTGGGACAGGAAGTCCCGAAGGCCATGCCGCCTGCTTTCACATTGGGACAGGAGATGTTCAGTTCTATCGCCCTGATGTGGTCCAGAGCGGCCATCTTTTCAGCCACTTCCACGTAGCTTTCAACAGTGGAGCCGGATACATTGGCGATGATGACAGTGTCGATCTTCTGTAACTCAGGATAGATGTTCGATACAAAGTAGTCTATGCCTTTGTTTTGAAGTCCAACGGCATTCAGCATGCCGGATGCCGTTTCGGCCATGCGTGGATAGGGGTTTCCGGCACGCGGCTCGGCAGTGGTGGCTTTCACGATAATGGCACCCGGCAGGGAGGGATCGTAGAAATCGGCAAACTCATGCCCGTAACCGAAAGTGCCGGAGGCGGTCATCACGGGGTTTTTCAGCCTTAGTCCGCACAGTTCAACACGCAGGTCTTCCATGGGTGGATGATTAAATAACGGGACAGGAGTCAGCAATCCGGGCAGCTTGATCCCAGCCGCTTAAGCGATTGATATTAAACACCGGACCCTCTGTACAAACACATTGGTTGCCTTCCGTGGTAGGCACCACGCAGCAGAGACACACACCCACGCCGCAGGCCATGGTGTTTTCGAGCGAGACCTCGCAGGGAACGGAAGCTTTCATGGCCAACATTGCCACGGCGCGCAGCATGGCTTCCGGGCCACAGGCATAGACCATGGTATAGGGGAGGGGCCGGTCAAACAGGCTGTGAGCGGTCACCAGGCCTTTCTCTCCGAGGCTGCCGTCTTCAGTGGTGATGAAAACCGCTCCGTTGCGTTCAAAATCAGCGGTTTCAATGATGTCCTTTTCCGTTCGTCCTCCCAGCAGGCAATCGGTCCGGAAACCTCCGGCCTTGAGCCTGGCCGACAAAAAGAGCAGGGGTGCGATTCCGCAGCCGCCACCCACCAACAGGACCGGACCTTTTTCAGGCATGGTGAATCCGCGCCCGAGCGGGTAAACAGTGTTGATGACGGTTCCGGGCAGGATGCCGGCCAGCCTGCGCGTTCCCTCGCCCACCAACTTGATCAGGAAGCTGATGGTATTATCCTTATAATCAACCGCATGGATAGAAAACGGCCGGCGCAGGAATACCCCGGGACCTGGTGGTACAAGCAATTCTGCAAACTGGCCCGGTTCACATTCCGGAAGCGGGGATGGTGCCGTGAAATCAAGCCTGTGATAAAACGGGCTTAACTGAACGTTCTCTCGCAGGACAAGATCATGGATTGCTTTGCTCATCTTCCCCGGCTTCCTGTGTTGGTTCTTCTCCGGACCCTTCAGCGGTATCTGAAGTGGCCGCTGCTTCCGGGGTTTCTTCTGTGAAATCAAGTAAGTTTTTCTCAATCAGCAGGTTATACCAGGCAATGATCTTCTTGATGTCCGAAGTATAAACCCTTTCCTGGTCAAAGTCAGGCATGACCTCCGAAAAGAACTGCCTTAGCACTGCTCCGTCGGATTTGGGATCGATGGCGGCCTTGCCTTCCTGCTTTTCGTACATCTTTTTCAACACCTCCTTCAGGGCTGCATCCTCACCGGTGGTAAAAACGCTGATCTCTTCCAGGGAGCTCATTTTCTCGTGGGTGAAGACCGGGAAACGTTTCCCGTCTGTCATGGATTCCACGATGGCCCCGGTCTTGGTTTGGGCTACCAGTGTGAACAGGCCGCCCTTCCCCGAAATTGTCATGATCTTCGACAGGTCCATAGAATAAATTTTTTGTCAAATGTACACCAAAAAGCGAAAAAACATGAATTATGGGATATGAAGGTCGAGATGACTATCTTCCCTGCATTTCGAAGAGCTTGCGGTAGATGCCGGTTTCAAGCTTCATCAGGCTTGTGTGGGTGCCGGATTCTGCGATGCGGCCCTGGTCGAGTACAATGATATGATCGGCATGCATCACGGTGGATAGCCGGTGGGCGATCACCAGGGTGGTTCGTCCGCTCATGGCCTGGTCGAGAGCCAGGCTCACCTGTTTTTCTGATTCACTGTCGAGCGAGGAAGTGGCTTCGTCGAGGATCAGGAAGGGCGGGTTTCTCAGGATGGCCCGGGCGATGGAGATGCGCTGCCGCTGCCCGCCGGAGAGTTTGCTTCCGCGGTCGCCGATAAAGGTATCATATGCTTCAGGCAGGGCTTCGATAAATCCGTCGGCATTGGCGATCACGGCCGCCTGCCGGATTGTATCCATATCCGCCGCCTCCCATCCGAAAGCGATATTGTTGCGGATGCTGTCGTTGAAGAGGACCGGCTCCTGGGTCACAATCCCGAAAAGGCTGCGAAGGTCGCCGATATGGTAATCGGTCAGCGGGATGCCGTCGAGCAGGATTTGTCCTTGTGTTGGATCGTAGAAACGCGGCAGCAAATCGGCCAGGGTCGACTTTCCGCTGCCCGAAGCCCCCACCACCGCCAGACGTTTGCCTTTGCTGATCACCAGGTTGATGTCTTTCAATACATGCTCACTTTCATAAGCAAAACAGACATCCCGGTAAATAATGCTTTCCTGAAAACTCTTGATCCTGATGGCATCCGGCTTTTCAGTGATTACCTCTTCCGCATCCAGCACCTGCCGGATACGTTCAAAACTGCTCAATCCCCGCTGAACCTGCGCCCATGCCGTGGAGATGTTTTTGGCGGGATTAATGAGCTGGGAGAAGATCACGATAAAGCCGATGAAGGCTTCGGCCGACAGGGCAATGCTGTTGTTCAGCACCAGGTAGCCTCCGAAAAGCAGGATCACCATCAGGATGATCACTCCGAGAAACTCGCTCAGGGGGGAGGAAAGATCGCCCTTGCGGCTGATACCCGTCATCAGCCGGGTATAGTCGCTGTTCATCTCCCTGAATTTGCGGTCGGCCAGATCCAGCGCATTGAATGCCTTCAGGATACGCAGCCCGGATATCGTTTCTTCCACCACCGAAAGCATATTCCCCATCCTTTGCTGTGCCTCGGCCGACCTTCGCCTGAGTTTACGTGCAATACGCCCGATCACCAGTCCGGCAAGCGGAAGCAACAACAATACAAACAGGGTCAGGTAGGAACTGATGGTGAACAGGGCAAGAAGAAAAAGAAGGATGGTAAGCGGTTCCCGGAAAAACAATTCGAACGAACGGATCACGGAAGATTCCACTTCCTGGATGTCGTTGGTGGCTCTCGAAATGAGATCACCCCGCTTTTTTTCGTTGTAATAGGAGAGCGGAAGGATCAGCAATCTGTCGTACAGTTTGTTGCGCAGATCCCGCACCATGCCGGTACGGACAGGGGTCAGCACATATAGCGCCAGGTATGAAAACAGGTTTTTCAGCAGGAACATCACCACCACGAAAAGGCAGAGCAGAAAAAGGGTCATAAATTTTCCCTGGTCGCGGATGGTGATGGCGATGATATAATCGACACAGGCCAGCAGGGAGTCCTTGTTTAACGTCAATTCCGGCAGTTCCGGAACTGGATTATCCTGCCGGAAAAGCACCTGCAGAAAAGGGATCACCATCGTGAGGCTGAACACGGAAAAAAGAGCGGCCAGTAGGTTAAGGCCTGCATTGGCCAGGGCCTTCCCCCAGTACGGCCTGATCAGTAGCAGGATATCTTTCAGTTTTCGCATGCTCAGAAAGGGATCTTCCCGGTATAGGTTTCCGGTTTCAGCCGGAGCAATTCCTCCTTCACAGTCTGCGGAAGGTCGAGCGAACGGATGAATGACTCCAGGACGGATGGGTCGCTCAAATCTTTTCCGCGGCTGATCTCCTTCAGCCTGTCATAGGCGCCCGGAATGCCTTCCCGGCGCAGGATGGTCTGGATGGCTTCGGTGATCACTGCCGGGTTCAGCTGCAGATCACGGCTGATCTTTGTTTTGTTCAACTGCAGTTTGAGCAGGCCTTTCTTCATCGAATGCCAGGCCAGCAGGGAATGGGCCAGCGGGACCCCGCAGTTCCGGATCACCGTAGAGTCGGTCAGGTCGCGTTGTAACCTGGAGACGGGAAGTTTGGCGCTGAGATGGTGGCCGACGGCATTTGCCAAACCCAGGTTCCCTTCTGCATTCTCAAAGTCGATGGGATTCACCTTGTGGGGCATGGTGGAAGAACCCACTTCGGAGGCAACAAGCTTTTGTGTGAAATAATCCATGGAAATGTAAGTCCAGAAGTCGCGGCAGGCATCCAGCAGGATGGTGTTGATACGGCCCAGACAGTCGAAAAAAGCCGCAAGGTTGTCGTAATGCTCGATCTGGGTGGTGGTTTGCTGGCGTCGCAGACCCAGTTGTTCTTCCAGAAACCGGTTGGCGACGGTGATCCAGTCAATCTCAGGATATGCCGCATAATGGGCGTTCAGGTTGCCGGTAGCACCGCCGAACTTGCCTTCGAACGGAATATGGCTGAAATGACTGCTTTGTTTTCTGAGTCTTTCCACGAAAACCATGATCTCTTTGCCGACGGTGGTGGGAGAGGCGGGCTGTCCGTGCGTATGCGCGAGCATGGCAACCGCTTTCCATTGCCTGGCGAGCCCTTCCAGGGCAGCGATCAGATCTTCCAGGGCAGGAAGCATCACTTGCTGAAAGGAAGCTTTCAAGGCCATGGGGAATGCCGTATTGTTTATATCCTGGGAGGTCAATCCGAAGTGGATAAACTCCTTGTATGCCGTAAGTCCATGTTCATCAAACACTTCTCTAAGGTAATTCTCAACGGCTTTGATATCATGCGAGGTTTGTTTTTCTATTTCCTTGATCCTGGCAGCAGCCTCAGTTGGTGGATTTTCCATCATTTCCATCAGGAGGTTCTTTTTATCTGAAGGAAATGATTGCAATTGCGGGATCCCCTTGTCACAAAGGGCAAGGAACCAGGCGATCTCCACCTTAATTCTGTAACGGATGACGGAAGCTTCGGAGAAGAATGCCGACAGGGGGGCTGTAATGGAACGGTATCTTCCGTCTATCGGACTAATGGCTTGTAAAGCAGGGAATTGCATAAGACGTGATTTAAAGACAAAGGTATGATTTTGTGGGAATTGTTAAAATCCTTGGGGGGACGGTTCTTTTTATTAGCTTTGTGGGTGTGAAGGACGTCACTAAACCCTCTGTCTATGGGCTTACTCTACGATCGAATACATACTGATGTCCGTTTTGAGGAAGGCCTGAATGCCTGCATTCACTGTGGTACCTGTACGGCGATATGCCCGGCGGCTGCCTTCTATCCTTACGATCCGCGTGAGATTGTCGATATCTGCCAGTCGGGTGATGAACTCCAGCTGGAAAAACTGCTCAAGTCAGAGACTATCTGGTGTTGCGGGGAATGCATGTCCTGTGTGACCCGTTGTCCGCGGGGTAACAAGCCCGGCCTGCTGATTTTGTCGTTGCGCTCTTTGTCGCAGGATATGGGGTATTTTGTGGAATCTGAGAAAGGTCGGCAGCAGCTGGCCATCAAGCGTACCATAGGGCAGTGGATGCTGGATTACGGTTACTGCCTGTATGCTCCGCTCATCAAGCCGGTGACCCACCCCGAACAGGGACCGGTTTGGGAATGGGAGCTGGATCACCTGGAGGATGTGATGGGTCGTTTGGGAGCCAATTATAAAAAGGACGGACCCGGTGTATTGAGGAATATCCCTAAGGAAGCGCTGGAAGAGATCAGAAAGATCTTTGAAGTGACCGGCGGGCTTGCGCGCTATGAGCAGATAGAGCAATGTTCGGCCATAAAGGCCGAAGAGATGGGGCTTGAACTTGGTGATGCCAGGGACACTGAGAGTGAATATTTTAACAAGGTATTCAGGGGGGATTATGAAGATTGAAGGGAAAAAGCGTCTCTGGCAGCAATACCAGAAAGAAATAGCGGGCGACCGTTATTTCTATGTCAGGAGTTGTGTAAGGCAGAATTTTTTTCCGGGGGCAGAGGCGGTATTTCTGAAGATCATGCAAGATGAACTGGGTAAGGATGTATATGAAAATCCGGCCCATACTTCCTGTACAGGCATTGGTTATCACTGCGACATCGTTCCGTTCGACACTGCCATGACCGTGGTGGCCCGTCAGTTTTCCCTGATGGCCGAAGCCGGGTACGAAAATTTTGTTACTTCCTGTATTACTTCCTTCGGGCTGTATTCTGAAGTGCTTGAGACGTGGAATCATTTTCCGGAAAAGCAGGAGCAGGCGGCCCGTTTTCTGCATGAAGCCACAGGCAGGCCGTTTGCGCGTCCTTCCAATGTGTCACATGCCAGCGACATCATTTATAAATACCGGCATGAGATTGCAGCCAGGGCTCAGTACAGGCTGGTAAACAGCCTGACGGGAGAACCCCTGAAGGGAGTTGAACATATCGGATGTCACTATGCCAAGATGTTTCCCAGCAAGGGGGTGGGAGGAGCGGAGTACCCCTATGTGCTGGTGGGAATGATCGAAGAATGGGGCGGTGAGGTGGTGGATTATCCCGAGAGACGCCATTGCTGCGGTTTTGGATTCCGTCATTACGCGGTACGTGCCAACAGGGGTTATTCCCTGTCCTGCAGCAGAAAGAAGTTTGAATCCATGCAGCCTTACAAACCCGACTTCATCCTGACCAATTGCCCGGGTTGTCCGATGTTCCTCGATCGCTGGCAGTATGTGATCAGTGAGATGGAAGGGAAAACCTATGGTCCCGGAAATGAGGGAATACCGGTACTGACTTATGAAGAGCTTGCCGGCCTGGTGCTTGGTTATGATCCGTGGGACATCGGGTTGCAGGTTCACCAGGTAAGCGTGGAACCTTTGCTGAAGAAAATGGGGATCGCATACGATCCGGACGGGAAATACCTGGGCCCGGGAGGCAAATATCTCGGTAGACCTGAGAATCCGGCCAATATTTACTTTGTATAACTCATGATGACTAAGACTGTTGCCGTAATCGGAGGTGGACCTGCCGGTATGGAGGCAAGCAAGGAACTGGCGTTCAATGGTTTTCAGGTGGTGCTGCTTGAATCCGGCGCCCGTTTGGGCGGGCACATGAACCAATGGGACAGGCTATTCCCGAATAAAAGACCTGCAGGGGAAATACTGGAATCACTGTATCGGAATTTTCCCGGTTCGATTACAGTAATGACGGAAACAAACATTACCTCCATCGGGCGGAATGCGGACAGATTTATCCTTCGCACTGCGGGACGGGACGTCATTGAAGCGGATGCCCTGCTGGTGTGTACAGGTTTCAGGGTATTTGATGCAATACTAAAGGAGGAGTATGGTTATGGCATTTATGATAATGTGATTACAAGTGTTGACCTTGAGCAATGGTTTAAGGAAAAAAGGCCTGTACTCACCAGTCATGGCCGCGTTCCGGCAACGGTTGGTTTCATCCATTGTGTCGGATCGCGGGATGAAAAGAGCGGCAACCTGCATTGTTCAAAAGTGTGCTGTGTCACTGCCGTGAAACAGGCTGTCGAGCTGAAGGAAAAGCTTCCGGAGGCGAGGATATTCTGCTTCTATATGGATTTACGCATGTTTGGCCTTGGTTATGAAGAATTGTATAAGGAAAGTCAGGAGAAATACAGGATACAGTTTATCCGTGGGCGTTTGTCGGAGGCTTTTGAGAATATGGATGGTAGCCTGATGGCGAAAGTAGAGGACACCCTTACAGCCAAACCCTTGAGAATCAATCTTGACCTCTTGGTACTGATGGTGGGTTTTCTGCCATCGGATGGAACGGCTGCCATTGGAAGCTTGCTTGGATTAACTTTCAATCCCAATGGTTTTCTCCAGCCGCGCGACGGTCATCTTCAGCCGCATGACACAGAACAGCAAGGTGTATTTCTTGCCGGCAGCTGTAAAGGTCCGAAAAATCTGGAGGAAACCCTGGCAGATGCCCGCAGCGCAGTACTGAGGATCAGGCAATACTTAACCAACTGATTGTAAAATGCCAAGATGGGGATATAAAATACACGAAGACAGGCAGGTGATCTGGGAGGAAGGGGATTTCAGCCTGGTGGAGCGCATCCGGCTTGCAGAACCATCGCTTTGTCTTTGTATCAGTTGCGGAACCTGCGCTTCAGGTTGCACTGCTGCGCAGTTCACGGACTTCAGTCTTCGCAGGGTGATCATTCAGCTGCAGCGGGGACGTATTGAGGAGGTCAGGCAGGAGATAGACCGCTGTATGCTTTGCGGCAAGTGTATTCTGACCTGTCCGAGGGGTGTCAACACCCGCCACCTGGTTTTATGCATAAGGAAAGAGCTTTCAGGCGATGTATTATATTGATTACGATCCGTTTGTGTTGCCCTTTACCCTGGGCGTCCTGGCCCTGCTGGTGATGCTGTTCTGGAAGTTTTTTCAATGGTGGGATAAGCTTCAACCCGAAGACCGCATCGTGATCCGTACCGGACTGAGGTCTGGGAAACTTCTGGCTATTTTGAAGGAAGTTTTTCTTGAAAGTCTGATACACAGGAGGATGTGGAAGCAGAATCCCTTACAGGGGTATATGCACATGACTTTTGCTTTCGGTTGGTTTATGCTCATACTGATCGGGAATGTGGAGTCGCGGATACACAGCGGGGTGGAATTTAACATGCCTTATTACCCGATTTTTTTCAAGTTTTTTCTCGACAGCAATGAAGGACTTCCATTTTCCAAATCCTTCACCTTCATCATGGACTTTTTTCTGTTGCTGGTGCTGAGCGGTTTGGTGCTTGCGATGTTTAAACGGGTGAATGCAAAACTATACGGAATGAAAAAGCCGGCAAAGCCGGAGGCCATCGACAGAATTGCCCTGACCGCACTCTGGTTTATCTTTCCCCTTCGTTTGCTGGCAGAGAGTTTTACATCAGCCGTGACCGGAACCGGAGGATTTTTAACGGGGAATCTCGGTGAATTCCTGTCCGGCTGGCTTCCGGCCCGTCTTCTGGCCTACCCGGCCTGGTGGAGTTATTCAGTCGCACTGTCGGTATTTTTCGTATGTATGCCTTTCACCAGGTACATGCATATTCCGGCTGAGGTGCTGCTTATTTACTTGAGGCACCTGGGTTTTAAGCCTTCTAAAACCTATGACTTTTTTAGCGTGGTGGAGGTCAATTCATGCCCTAGCTGCGGGGTTTGTGTGGAAAGTTGCCAGCTGAAGTCAAGCCTCGGGCACGGCAATATCGTTCCGGCATATTTTCTAAGGGGCTTGAAAAAGGACAGGGAAGACATGCAGGCCGTGAACGAATGCATGCTTTGCGGGCGATGTCAGCAGGTATGTCCGGTCGGTATCCATGTGAACGATATCAGGATACAGCGCAGGGATTTGCTCAATAAACAGGTCGTTTTCAATTACCCGTATCTTCCGCCCCCGGATCATCAGAAAGCCGACGTGGTTTATTTTGCGGGTTGCATGACCCATCTTACACCAGGGATCAAGCGGTCTGTGGAGAACATATTGAAAGCAGCCGGGATTCATTACCTGTTTCTCGATAAAGAAGGCGGGATTTGCTGTGGCAGGCCGTTGCAGATTGCTGGCCTCTGGGATTCGGCCAGGCAATTGGTGGAATCCAACCAAAGGCTGATACGTCAGAGCGGAGCCAGGCTGTTGCTTACTTCATGTCCCATTTGTCTGAAGGTGTTCAGGGAAGAGTATGATCTGCGTATTCCGGTAATGCATCATAGCCAGTATCTGGTTCAACTCATTGAGGCAGAACTGATCAATGTGGCTTTCAGCAGCAGGGAGGTGTCGTATCATGATCCCTGCGAGTTGGGCAGGGGTTGTGGTATCTTTGAGGAACCGAGGCAGTTGATCAGCCGGATTGCAGGACTGCAGGAAATCACTGCCGGACGGGAGAAGAGCCTGTGTTGCGGCGGCAGCCTGGGTGGCTTGTCCCTTTCTTTCCAGGAGCGTAAACGACTTGCATCTGATGCCCTGAAGCAGCTACTGGCTGGACAGCCCGATCTGCTGATTACTGCCTGCCCGCTGTGCAAAAAGACGTTCCAGCCTCTTTCTCCGGTTGGAGTGATGGATATCGCTGAATTCCTGTATACTGCAATGGAACAAAAAACAAGGACCGCACAACCAGAGGTCCTGATTAACTGCAATGAAACAGTAGCTGTCCTGTGAATATTAAAATCTTAATTATTAATATATGAAAACAGTTTTACCCTTCTTTTTCGTCCTTGCATTTGCCGTTCAGGCTTCAGGACAAACGCTGGTTGATACCCTTCCTGCCAACAAAAATGCGATTCTCGAGGAATTCACCGGTGTGAAATGCCCGAACTGCCCCGGCGGTCACCAGACGGCGCAGAGTATCCTTACCAATAATCCGGGACGCGCCTTTGTGGTGGCATTTCATCCCTTCAATTCCAGTTTTACCACCCCTTATACCGGTGAACCGGATTTCAGGCGTCATTACGGGGATTCACTGTACATGACTCCCTATTGCGGAACCTCCCGATATATGCCCAGCGCTTTTGTTAACAGGCGATTGTG
Organism: Bacteroidota bacterium; assembly: GCA_022709385.1. Classification (GTDB taxonomy): domain Bacteria; phylum Bacteroidota; class Bacteroidia; order Bacteroidales; family CAIXZF01; genus JAKLIX01. Next base: position 105,615 of record JAKLIX010000004.1, read on the forward strand.
GGCTGCTCCGGAACGTCTGACGGGTGCATCTTCCTGGACGGGATACTGTAACACGATCATGGCAGAAACCTCACCGGTAAATGTCGGTTTGTCAGCGCATTACGATGGTACCGGCAAGATGCTAAGCGTGACTGTGGAGGTGTGGTACACCGCAGCAGTAAGCGGTTCACATAACCTGATGGTCACCCTTGCCGAGAATAACCTGGTTTCAACACAGTCCGGAGGCACTTCTTCCTATACGCATAAGCATACTTTCCGCGAAGCGCTGACCGGGCAATGGGGAGATCCGCTCAGCAACAATGCTTCTGCGGGAACCTTCATTACCGAAACTTTTTCCTTCGACAATACCACGGCCTCTTATAATATGGGGAATTGCGAGGTGATGGCCTATATCATCGATAATGGATCGGATGAGGTTATTACCGGTAACGGCGTGGCCGTGGGTTCTGCCACCGCTGTTCATTCGGAGGCCAGGATACAGGAAGCCCGGCTTGATGTGTATCCCAACCCTGCAAGTGTATCCCTGCCATGCTTGCGGCTTGTATTGCCGTCTACAGCCGATGTAAGCTGCCAGGTGGTTGATGTCAATGGCAAAGTCGTTTCTGAAAGCCCTGCTGCAAGACTTCACAGTGGTATTCACGAACTTACACTTTCTCAGGCAGATTTGTTGCCGGGACTGTATTTTATCAGGCTGCGATACGGTGCTAAAGTGATCGGTGCCAGGTTTATCATGCAATAATCCGCCATTAATCCGGATACCTTGGAAGAAGGACAGCCATATTCACGCATCATGGTCCGTTATCATCTCAGGATTGAGGATGAGTTTGGTGCGGAAATCCTGGATGACCGGATCTGGTCACTGATGAGAGCCGTGGACGAATGTGCTTCACTCAGGGGAGCGGCTGCGAAATGTGGGATTAGTTATCGTAAAGCCTGGGGTGACATGAGGAAAACGGAACAGATGCTCGGGTTTTCCCTGATGGAGAAGCACCGGGGAGGCAGCAAGGGCGGAGAAAGCCGTTTGACCGATGCAGGCAAAGCGTTTGTGGAAGCTTATAAAAATCTTCAACTGGAGTTTGAAGCTTCGGTGCAAAAGCCCATCATTTGTTTCAAAAGACGGCTCAAGGGAAAGGACATCACAGATTCGCAGGATGCCCGGATGTAATCAGAGGATTTACACGCGCTGGATTTCCTGAATGATTTCCTTTCCTCTGTCGATGGCTCTTTCATTTTCGGGGATCAGGCCGTGATGCCTTTTGGGCAGGCTTTTTTCGAGTCCTTTGTGGATGAAATCCTTGCCCACCACTGGTTTTACCTTCAGGTATCCACCGAGTACGATCATGTTGAACACCTTCGACAGGCCTATTTTTGCGGCTTCATCTGCGGCATCCACGCGGTAGATATTGATATCCTTGCGTGTCGGGTGGTGGGTAATCCCGTTACCGTCGTAAACCAGCAAACCGCCTGGTTTGATCATGGTTTCGAATTTGTCCAGTGATTGCTGGTTCAGGATAATGGCGGTATCATAAGTGCTCAGGATAGGCGAGCTGATTCGCTGGTCGCTGATGATTACCGTGCAGTTGGCCGTTCCACCCCGCATTTCGGGACCGTAGGATGGCATCCAGCTTACTTCTTTATCTTCCATAACACCGGAATAGGCAAGAATCTTACCCATGGAGAGCACACCTTGTCCTCCGAACCCGGCAATGATAATTTCTTCGGTCATATTGTACGATTTGACATTGGACAAATTACTGTTTACCTGCTACATCTTTTATTTCACCGAGGGGATAGAATGGAAACATATTCTCTTCCATCCATTTGTTGGACTGGTTGGGCGTCATTTTCCATCCTGAGTTGCAGTTGGAAACGATTTCAACGAATGAGGTGCCCAGTTTCAGTTTTTGGTTTTCGAATGCTTTCCGGATGGCCTTTTTTGCTTTACGGACGGCGCCGGGAGTATGCACGGCATGGCGTGCCACGTATATAGTTCCTGGCAGGTGGGCCACGAGTTCAGTCATTTTCAGCGGATTACCCATAATGTGTACATCCCTCCCGTAGGGTGAAGTGGATGATTTCATACCGGGCAGGGTAGTGGGGGCCATCTGGCCGCCGGTCATGCCGTAGATACCGTTGTTGATGAAGATGATGGTGATGTTTTCTCCGCGGTTACAGGCGTGAAGGGTTTCAGCCGTACCAATGGCGGCTAGATCTCCATCGCCCTGGTAGGTGAAGACGAAGTGTTCCGGCAACAGTCTTTTAATGGCTGTTGCCAGGGCCGGTGCCCTGCCATGGGCAGCCTGGTGCATGTCGATATCGAGGAAATTGTAGGCGAGCACCGAACAGCCGACCGGCGCCACGCCGATGGTCTGGTGCTGGATGTCCATTTCTTCGATCACCTCGGCGATGAGGCGGTGGGCAGTCCCGTGTCCGCATCCCGGACAGTAACTCAATACATTGTTCGTGAGCACTTTGGTCTTGGTGTAGACCAGGTTTTCCGGTTTGCGAATATCTGCATCAGTAATTGTTGCCATATCAGTTTCCTCCCTTTAGTTTTTCTTCGATTGCATGGATGACTTCTTCGGGCGATGGAATAATTCCTCCGAAACGCCCGTAATGTGCCACCTTGATTTTGCCGTTCACTGCCAGTCTCACATCCTCTACCATTTGCCCTGCATTCATTTCCACACTGAGCATACCCTTTACGCTTCCTGCAAGTTCTTCAAGCCGCTGGTATGGGAAGGGGTACAGGCTGATAGGTCTGAAAAGCCCGATCTTCATTCCTTTTGCCCTGGCAATGTCGATGGCTTTGAGACAGATACGGCTGCTGGTGCCGAATGCAACGAACAGGTATTCTGCATCATCGCAGTACAATTCTTCATACCGGACTTCTTCCTTTTCCACCTGGCGGTATTTTGCCTGCAGCGTCAGGTTCAGTTTTTCCTGACGGGTAGATTCGAGATACAGGGATGTAATAATGTTTCTTTCTTTTCCTGGCAGCTTCCCCAGTGTCGCCCAGGGGTAACGTTTCCTTATCTCATCATTGCTCAGTCTGGGCTTTGGTTCAGACAGATAAACCTTTTCCATCATCTGGCCGATGGCGCCATCACTCAGGATCATGACGGGATTACGGTATTTAAAAGCCAGTTCGAATCCAAGCTCCACGAAATCATACATTTCCTGAACTGAGGCAGGAGCAAGGGTGATAAGTCTATAGTCTCCGTGGCCTCCGCCTTTCGTAGCCTGGAAATAATCTGCCTGTGAAGGCTGTATAGTGCCAAGACCGGGACCTCCCCTGACGATGTTGACCAGCAGGCAGGGTAATTCGGCTCCGGCAATGTAGGACAAGCCTTCCTGCATCAGGCTGATGCCCGGACTTGAGGATGAGGTAAACACCCGCTTTCCGCAACCGGCCGCGCCATAGATCATGTTGATGGATGCTACTTCACTTTCTGCCTGAAGAACAACCATGCCGGTCGTTTCATATGGCTTGGCAGCCATGAGGTATTCCAGTACCTCCGATTGTGGTGTGATGGGGTATCCGAAATACCCGTCGCAGCCTGCCCGGATGGCAGCTTCGGCAATGGCCTCATTGCCTTTCATTAATCTCAATTCTTTCATGCGTGTCAGAAATATGAGTGTTATTCAGTAATTTTTATCCTGTAAACGGTGATCACACCATCCGGGCAAACCACGGCGCAATTGGTGCATCCCGTACAACCGTCAGTGACGGGTTCAGCATAACGGTAACCTTTGCTGTTAACCTGCTTTGCAAGGGCAATCACTTCTTCGGGGCAGGCCGGGATGCAAACCTCGCATCCTTTGCACCTTTCGGTGTCGATGACAATACTTCCTTTTACTTTAGCCATAACTTCCAGGTATAGTGTACAAGTATCAAGTTTTCACTGCGGGCGAAGGTACAGATATTTCCTGATTCCATACTTGAAGCGCGGGATAAACCTCTTTAAAACAGGGAAATTTATAATGAGTATAAATAAATTGGGATGTCATCCTGGCATTGATTTAAATCAACGCTGGGATGACATCCCAATTTTTTCTTAAAAAAGGAAAAAAAATTCCGTTTCCGGCATCTTCATGCATATATATATGATGAAGACCCATGGTCTGGGTGTTTGTAAACTTTTATAAATGAATGAACTATGCCAACAAAGTATCTTGTCAAGTTTGAAAGAGGTTATTACTACCACGTTTTTAACCGTGCAGTAGGGGATGAAAACCTGTTTTATGGTCCGGGGGACTATAAGGAATTCAAAAAGCACATCAAGAATCAGCTTGGAGCTCATGGCTCCATTCTGTGTTATTGCCTGATGCCAAATCATTATCATTTGCTGTTTCATGTTGCAGATAATCAAGAGGTTAATGTGAAAAAAGCCATACCAGAAGCTATCAGGCAACTTGAAATCAAGCATGCACAGCGTATTAATTTTGAGAGGGATCGTAAGGGTACGCTTTTTATGAGACCATACAAGCGGATCTGCGTTACAACCGAGGGAAACCTGTTCAGGTTATTTCACTATATACATCTGAATCCTGTTCATCACGGGATATCCGAGTCATATGAAAACTATAAATGGAGTTCCTTCAGTGAGATATGTCTTGGTTCGAGTAACATAATTGATTATGAGGAAGTGATTGAATTGTTTCAAGATCTGGACAACTTCCGTGAAAGTCATAAAATCGTTTTTAAACTGAAGCAGGCATCCCCAGTGCCGCAAGACGAGTTTGAAAAGTAAAAAGGGATGTCATCCTGGCATTGATCTAAATCAACGCTGGGATGACATCCCAATGAGCAGTTTCCGGCTGGTAATTCCTCCCGGACCGGTTACTACAACCTGGTAAACTCCTTCACCAAACCCTCGCAAACTGATGTTGGTCGTACTTTGCATGAGTTGTCCGGACATGACCAGCCTGCCGTTTGCGTCAAACATTTTCATTATTGCCTCCTGCCCTTCGTTTAAGTCAATCCTGACCATGTCGGCGGCCGGATTGGGATAAAGACGGAATGCAGCCGGTATGGGGGAAACTGCGGCAGTCAGGGTGTTCGGAATGATATCCACGATGGCGCCTTCTATTACCGTTAATCCATAAGGGATCTGCGAGGGAAGGAGATACCAGGCATTCGCCTGACCGCCCCAGCCGAAATTCAGATGGAAGTACCCGTCGGTATTGTAACCGTCAACTACCACATTATGCCCGGAAGTCCAGTTTTGGTTTACCACGGCAAGATGGACAGGCATGGAATCCATCATATTCTGGGCTATGCGTGTATAAAGGCTGGTGTCACTGTCGTCCAGTAATTCGCATTGGGTAAAATTGAATTTCTGATAAGCCGCCATGGCCTGGCTGACTCCGAATGTGCCTGAAGCTGCCGAGGTAAATACCTGTTTTGCTGCCACCCCGCAGGCAAATACCAGTGAAGCCTTGGCAGAGTTACTCAATGGATTGCCGGAAAGATAATCCTGTGACAGGTTCCAGATCAGGCTGTTGAGATCAGGAAAGTCAGGGAAATCAAGAGAATCAGCGTCATCATCTATCCAGTAAGATCTTCCGGCATAGTTGTGGAAATAATCATCGGCATCACTGAAGGCAACACTGTTTGTGGTGTGGTGGTAGTTCAGAATCTGCGCCATTGCCACGGCCGGACAACCGGCGATGCTTCTGTTGCCCGTCACCGGATCCATCGGACAAAGTGCATTGTAGGGGGCATTCTGTGTCCAGTTGGTTTCAAGCCAGCCTCCCGTAGTCGTTGAACCGGCAGGAGGCCATTGCTGAAAGATGCGGTCATGGAGTTGATGCTGAATGATTTCTTTCCAAGCCTGCCGGTTTTCTTCCTTATGCTCACCAGATTCAAGTTTCAGGTTAGCGATGCGGTTCCCGAGGTCTTTTATCAGCAAACCCCTGAACCTTCCCTGATCATCTGGTTCATTGTCAAAGGAATATGCAATAACTGGGGGAAGGCGATCATCACCGCTGATCACCACAAACCCGTGGGGGGAGAGTGTAAACAGGTATCCAATGGCTTTATCGTCAGGGGACGTAAGTTTGTCTGTATGGACAATCCGGTTGGATTGGGAAACGTTGTGGAGCCGGATGAATGCGGCAGCCTGGTTTTCAGCCTGTTTTTGATCTATGCTTCCAGCGAAAGCCTTGATTACCAGCAGCAGACATACCAGCAGGGAGGTGGTTCGGTGCATGATAGGAAAGGTTTGTGTGTTGCCTACACAGGGTGATTCTCATGGAATTTTTTCAGCCTTTTCTCCAGGTCAGTGAACTGTTCTCTTTGAACCAGTGACACACAGGCCCGGAGTCCTTCATCCCTGCTGCTTCCCGTGATAGTCAGGCTGATCGCACTGATGCCATAGTAGATGAATTCCTCTATCAATGCTTCCCCTGTGAAGCCGGGATACGAGATGGTGAAGTAAAATCCGTCGGCGATGGGTACACCGTCATCCTGGTCATAGACGATTTTAAAGCCGTTATCGGTGAACATTTTTTTCATGATATGGGCCTTTTCCCCATATTCCTTCACATTGTCCACGAAATTATAATTGCCGTCGTTCACTGCCTTCAGCAATGCGGCGATGCCGTACTGGGCTGAATGAGCAGTTCCCGCACTCAGGGCATAGATCGTCCCGAAGATCATGGCCCTGCCAAACTGGTCAGCAGTATAGTATTGCAGCAGATCAGGAGAAACCTCTCCGAAAAGGGTGTCGGAAATAATCATCAGGCCCAGACGCTGACCGGCATAACTGAATGCTTTTGAGCTGGATATCATCAGGATATACCGGTCATAATAATGGGCAACAGTTGGCTGGAATGGCGGCTGCCCCGGTTTGCTGTAATCCTTCCGGAAATCCATGGCAAAGTATGCCAGATCCTCCATCACGATCACATTGTATTTGGCAGCAAGCGCAGCAATGGTTTTCAATTCTTTTTCAGTGAAACAAATCCACGAAGGATTGTTAGGATTGGAATAGAAAATACTGGAGATATTCCCCCTGCTTAGGTAACTTTCAAGTTTGTCATGAAGCCTGTCCCCCCTGTAATCGTAAACGTCAAAACTTTCATATTTAAGTCCCAATACTTTGTGTTGCTGGTAATGCACGGGGAAACCCGGATTCAGAAACAGTGTGGTGTCTTTTTCCCTGTGGAATCGGTTTACTGTCAGAAAAGCCGCAAAACTTCCCTGCATGCTGCCTACGGTCGGGATCACTCCCGTTTCTGCCACGTCAATGTTCATAAAGAGTTTGACAAAGCGGGCTCCCTCTTTTTTAAGGGGAGGAATGCCATCGATGTCGGGATATAGATTGGCAACTCCTTTACGCAATGCCTCAATCTCTGCTTCCACTCCGATTTTGGCAGCAGGTAATCCCGGTATGCCCATCTCCATCCTGACGTAACGGTCACCGGTTTCTTTTTCAATATTGTCGATCAGACGCCTGATCTCGCGGATGGAGGCACGTCCTACACTCGGAAGTTTACTTTCCCTGATGTGACGCTGCACAACTTCAAAGTTAATGGGAGTGTCTTTCATGACTTTGTTTTTAAATAGTTTATAATTAGCTGTTTATGGAAGAAAAAAATGAGGTTTTTCAGTCTTCAAACCTAAAACTTTTCCTTGAAAAATCAAAAAAAACCTTGCGGATCATCAGGCCTTGCCGTTCGCAGAAACAAGCCTTGCTCAGGCCGTTCCCGGCCAGGTCAGGTCATGGTGTCGGACTTCCTGCCAAGGTACCGGATCACAGCGGCTTCTCCACGGTGAAAGTCACCTTCCTCCAGAGTGACCAGGCTTTCTTCGAGCTGCAGGGTGGTGAGACCGCACAGTTCTTCCCGTATATCAATCACATCCAGTAACATCTCGGCGTTCCGGGGCCCTCCGGAAGTGAATGACAATTGTTTTTTGCTGAAACCTTCGATCAGAAAAAACCCTCCTTGACGCAGATAGCCTGGGTATATAGTATGTGCTGCTTTTCTCACTTCGGGAGTGAAATGAGCCCAGATAAAAGCGATCAGGTCGAAGCGGAGATTCCCTGGATTGAAGTCCAGCACATCGGAAAGGTCAAAATGTATGGTGACCTGCCGTTCGCGTGCCAGGGCCAGCGCTTTTTGCCGGCCTTGCTCACTTTGGTCGAAGGCATACACCTCCCATCCAAGGGAAGCGGCATACACGGCATTGCGGCCTTCTCCTTCACAGGGCAACAGGATCTTTCCGGGTTTCACTGTTCCCAGGAAGCTGCTGAAGAAGCTGGCGGGGGATTTTCCATAAACATAGCCGGGACTGGTATAACGGTTGTCCCAGTGATTCGGGTCCATGAATGAAACATTCAGTTAATCAAATATTTATTGTACCGCTAAGATAGGTAGTGCATGCTCCTCCAATCAATACCCTGTCACCAAGGTATTCACAGTGAATATGCCCTTTTCTTGCAGACCATTGGAGTGCGTTCATTTTGTCTTTTTTCAGCCTTTTGGCCCAGTAAGGGATTAGTGTGGTATGGGCCGATCCTGTTACCGGATCCTCATCCACACCGACTGCCGGAGCAAAGAACCGGGACACAAAGTCTTCCTCATCACCCGCTGCACTCACGATAATGCCTCTGACCGGCAATTCCCTGAGTTTATTGAAATCAGGTCTGATCGACAGAATGTCATTCTTTTCACTGTAAATCAGCAGGTAGTCTGACTTACCCTGCCAGATTTCACCGGGTTTTTTCCCGATGGCTTCAGCCAGTCCTTGCGGAAGAATTGTTTCCAGTATAATATCCGAAGGAAAATCAAGGATCAGCAGCTTCCCGTTCCTGCTAACTTCAAGATGTCCGCTTTTCGAATGGAAATGAATGGTTTCTCCCTCAAAGCCCAGGTGATTGTAAAGCACGTGGGCGGATGCAAGCGTTGCGTGACCGCAAAGCCTTACTTCCACTTTAGGAGTGAACCAACGGATATGATAGGCAAAGCCTTCTTTTACAAAGAAAGCAGTTTCCGACAGGTTGTTTTCCATGGCGATCTTTTGCATCAGTTCGTCCGGAAGCCAGTGTTCGAGCGGGCAGATGGCAGCCGGGTTCCCGCCGAATAAGTGATTAGTAAAGGCATCAACCTGAAACAATGGTAATTGCATGGGATTGGAATTTTCCATAAAAATAAGACAATCCCTGAAATGAAGCTACCGACAGGCGTGAATTTTCGCAGCTATTGTGTAAACTCCCCGCTAAGCCGGTACAATTCTATTTCAGCCTTTCTGGCATCGAAATTTGCCGCAATCAGCCTTGCTTCGGCCTCAATCAGTTTCAGCTGTGTCAGCCTCAGGTCGAGGTCGCTGATGCCGCCGTTACGGTAGTTTTCCCCTGCAACGAAAAGATTGCGTTCAGCCGTGGCCCGGCTTTCAGTTTCCAATTTGATCCTTTTCAGGGCGTTGCGATAGTCCTGGTAGGTTTTATAGAGCAGGGTACTGAGGGTGGCATTCGTTTCACTGACAGCCGTACCGGCTATTTCGGCAGCAATTTTGGCATTTTTCCGGGCAAGGTTGCGGTTAAATCCGTTGAAAAGGCCCAGGGTGGCTGTCAGTCCGTAATTAATCCCCTGATTCCTGTTGAAGTTCAAAATACCGATCTCATATTCCGAACGGCCGTAACTGTAGCCGGAGAATACACTGATGACGGGGTAATACGCTGCCTCTGAAGCCTTGTATTCCAGGCTGCTGACTTTCTGGCCGAGGAGGGCTGCCTGGATTTCGGGGTTACGGGATGCGAGTTGTTGTTCCAGGGCAGGCAGTTGCAGGTCTTCCCTGATGATGAAGCTGCCGCTGGTGATAAAGCTTTCGGAGGGTGATCTTCCCATAAGCAGGTTCAGGTCGGCCTTCATATTCTCCAGGATGCCGGCCTGTGTGATCCAGCGGGCACTGTCGGCCTGCATGTCCACTTTGCTCTGAAGCATGGATAATTCCGAGGCGGCTCCGGTCTGGAGTTGTTTTTCACTGATGATCAGTCTTTCCTTCGACAGGGAGATGGCTTCCCTGATCACCTCCAGCATATGTTCTTGTTGCACGATGGCAGCATATTGCATTTGCACGGCCGCCAGCGTATTCCCGACATTGATTTTAAACTGCCATTCTCCGGCTTCCTGCAGACTGGCCAGTTTCTGTTTTTCGATGAACATGCCAAAGCCGTCGAAGAGCTTCCAGTTTAACTCCACCCTGGCACTGAGGGTGTTCGATTTCGCATCGTTTCCTTCTTTCTCCTGCCCGCTGAAGAATTTCTGGTAAGTGTTGTTCCTGTTATAGGTTTGCGAAAAATCGGCACTGACTTCCGGAAGGAACCCTGCATGGCCGGCCGTATTGTTATTTGCCGCCATCCGTGACTCCATTCTGGCGATGCTGATGCCATAATTGTTCTGCAGGGCCAGCCTGACGGCCTCCTCCTGGCTCAGTGTATCCTGGCCTGTCAGCAGGCGGGGGATCACAAACAGCGAAAAGAATATCAGGTTTCTATTCATCGTGATGGATTATATTGGGCTTTTTCGACGACAGATAGCTGTACAGGGCAGGAATCACATAAAGCGTGAGGATCAGGGAAAACAGCAAACCGCCGATGATGGTGATCCCCATGGGTACGCGGCTTTTGGAGGCCGCTCCTAATCCGAGTGCAATGGGTAGGGCCCCGAGGATGGTGGCCATGCTGGTCATCAGGATGGGTCTTAAGCGGCGGACAGCAGCCTGTATCACCGCTTCTGTCCGGTCTAGTCCGGCAATTTTTTTCTGGTTGGCGAATTCAACGATCAGAATACCGTTTTTGGTCACGATCCCGATCAGGGCGATAATCCCGATCTGGCTGAAAATATTCAGGGTGTGCCCGAAAATGCCGAGGGTGGCGATGGCCCCGGCCATGGCAAGCGGCACGGTGAGCATGATAATGAAAGGATCACGGTAACTCTCAAATTGTGCGGCGAGTACCAGGAATATCAGGACAATCGCCAGCAGAAATGCAAACATCAGGCTGTTCCTGCTTTCGGCATAGTCTTTTGATGCGCCGGTAAGACTGGTAAAGAAGGTGTCGTCCAGTGTTTCGCCTGCAATCCGGTACATCTCGTCCAGACCCTGGCCGAGGGTCAGTCCTTCGGCAGGAGCGGCAGAAATGGTGGCCGAAAGATAACGGTTAAAACGGAACAGCTGCGGGGGTCTGCTTTCTTCCGCGAGTGTCACCAGATTGTCCATCTTGACCAGCAATCCTTTGTTATTCCTCACATACAGGGAAAGAATGTCACTTGGGTCGTCCCTGTTTGTCCGATAAGCCTCGCTCATGATCTGGTAAAGCTTGTCGTTACGGATGAAATATCCCAGCCGCTGACCACTGAAAAATAATTGAAGGGTCTGTGCGATGTCATTTACGGATACCCCCAGCGTCCTGGCCTTGTCGCGGTCGATCAACAGTTTCATCTCCGGCTTGTTGAACTTCAGGTTGACATCCACGATCTGGAATGTCTTGCTGGCAACCGCCTTCTCGTAAAATAAGGGTAATTTATCCTTCAATCTCTCAAAATCAGGAGCCTGAATGACAAACTGTACCGGCATGGAACTGCCCCTGCTGCTGCCTATGGTCTGCTCCTGCGTCACAAATGTCCGGGCAAAACTCAGTTTGCTGAACTTCCGGTTCAACTCGCCTGCCAGTTGTTGCTGTGTTTTTTTTCTCTCCGAAGGATCTTTCAGAAGAATTCTCCCGAAACCGCTGTTGGCAGTCCCGCTGGCAAAACCGGGTGAACTGATCACCACCATGGCCTGTTTTTCATTCATGGAGTCAATGATGGCGGCAACCTGGTATAAGTAATTATCCATCAGGTCAAAAGAGGTTCCTTCCGGTGCAGTTGATGAAATTCTCAACTGACTCTTGTCTTCCAGGGGTGCCAGTTCTGATGGTATTCCGGCACCAATGACAAAGATCATCCCAAGCGATATCCCCATGATAATCAGGGCCAGCCAGGGTCTTTTCATAAAAGCACGAAGCGAACGCCCGTAACGATCGATCAGGGTATTGATCTGGCTTTCAGTGCGTGTATAGAATTTCCCCTGCATTTTACTCAGGCGGATCAGCCTGGAACTCATCATGGGTGTCAGGGTAAGAGATACGAAGGCTGAAACCAATACGGCTCCTGCCACCACAATCCCGAACTCCCTGAACAACCTTCCGGTGAGTCCCTGCAGGAAAATGACGGGAATGAACACTGCCGCCAGTGTGATGGTGGTGGAAATGATGGCGAAAATGATCTCCCGCGAGCCTTCATGCCCGGCCCTGATGGGATCCAGCCCTGCTTCAATTTTGTGGTAAATGTTTTCCATCACCACGATGGCATCATCCACCACCAGGCCCGTCGCCAGCACGATGGCCAGCAATGTCAGTACATTGATGGAGAAACCGGCAATGTACATGATGAAGAAAGTGGATATCAGCGAGATGGGAATCGCGATGACCGGGATCAGCGTCGTTCTCCAGTTGCGAAGGAACAGGAAAATGACCAGGACCACCAGGAGAAATGCCATCAGCAGGGTTTCCTCCACTTCGGTGATGGCCCTGCGGATGGGTTTGGTTGTATCGAGGCCGATCGTGGTGTTGATGTCGGATGGGATCTCTTTCTTTAGTTGATCCAGTCTTTTAAAGAACTCATCGGCAATGGCGATGTAATTGGACCCGGGCTGAGGGATCAGCGCCACCCCAACCATGGGGATGAGGTTGTTCCCGCGAAGCAGGGTTCTCTCATTTTCAGGTGCGAATTCTGCAACACCCACATCCGACAGCCTGATCAAGCTGCCATTTTCCTCCCTGATTATCAGGTTGTTATATTCATCCGGTGTATTCAGCCGGCCAAGGGTTCTGATAGACAGTTCCGTTTTATAGCCTTCTATTCTTCCGGAGGGCAGCTCCACATTTTCCCTGTTCACGGCTGTCTGGATGTCCTGGGGTGTGATGCTGAAAGCGGCCATCTTCACCGGGTCGAGACGCAAACGGATGGCGTACTTTTTTTCACCCCAGATCCTGATCTCACTCACTCCGGGTATCGTCTGCAGTCTTTCCTTGAAGACATTATTGGCAATATCGGACAGCTCCAGCAGGTTGCGGTGGTCGCTCTGGACAAGGACACTCAGGATGGGGTTTGCATCGGCATCGCTTTTGGTTACCACGGGTGGATCTGCATCCTTTGGAATGCGGTTGAGCGCGCGTGAAACACGGTCGCGGACATCGTTGGCGGCGGCCTCCATATTCGTCCCGAGAATGAATTCGACCACGATGATGCTGCGGCCCTCGCTGCTGGTGGAGGAGATATTGCTGATGCCTTCAATGCCGTTGATGGATTCCTCGAGGGGTTCTGTGATCTGGGACTGTATCACTTCGGCATTGGCGCCGGGATATGCCGTGCTGACGGAAATGACCGGAGGGTCAACGCTGGGGTATTCGCGGATTCCGAGATAGAAAAAACCGATGATGCCGAAAAGTACGATGACGATCGACATGACGGTTGCAAGAACAGGTCTGTTGATGCTGACAGAACTCAGGTTCACCTGGCTGCTCCTTTCTCCGGGAAACGCTGTACGCCGGTCACCCTGACACCGGTTCCCGGTTTCACCTGAAGCAGTCCGGTCATTAAGATACTGTCACCGCCGCGGATTCCCTGCAGGATTTCCACCAGACTGTCGGTCCGCGTTCCGGCGATAACCGCTTTACGTGCTACCTTTCCGTCTTCCAGCAGGAAGACATCATAACCGTTCAGGCGCGGAATAATGCTCTGTGCCGGCAGGATCACCGCATCCTCAGCGGCTTGTCCCCTGACTTCAACCCTTGCAAAATTGCCCGGTTTCAGGTGGTTCCCGGGATTGGGATACAAAGCCCTGACCTTTCTGGTTCGTGTCGAGGGATCGACGACAGGTTCCAGGGCATAGACCGTTGCCTGCAAGGCCATGGATGCATCGCCGGCGAAAAAGGATACCTCCTTCCCGCTTTCAAGGGAGGCTGACATGCGTTCCGGTACACTGAACTCAAGCTTCAACGGCTGCGTCTGAACCAGATTTGCGATTTCTGTGGCAGGTGAAACATAACTGCCTTCGCTTACATTTCTAAGCCCGCAAATGCCATGAAAGGGCGCACGGATCTCTGTTTTTTCTATCTGGGCTTTCAGCAGGTCGATGTCGGCACGGATACCAAGCAGCACACTCAGACTGCGGTCATATTCTTCCTGGCTGATCCCTTTGATGTCAAGTAAGGCTTTCTTGCGCTTTTCCTCTGAAGCGGCCTGGCTTTCATTCACAGTCAGCTTGCGCAACTGGGCTTGCTGTTCATCATCATTCAGCTTCACCAGCAGCATTCCCTTTTTCACTTCACTGCCCTCGGAGAACAGGATGGTCTGAATCCTTCCGGAGATTTCCGGATGCAGGCTTACGGATTCATTGGGGATCAGGGTGCCTGTTACAGTAAGTGCCTGGCTCAGAGACCCTTCGTTGGCAATAAACACTTCCACGGGGATCAGCCGGTCTTTTCCGGTGCTTTGTTTTTCTTTACCGGACGAGCATGCAATCAGTACAGGCAGCAGCAGCATCCAGGCCAGCCGCGGACCTGGTCGGAAAATTTCAGACATGGCGGGTTTTTTGCAAAGGTAGAAAAAACAGGGTTGATCACCTCTTGCCTCATCCGGAGGTTTCAGCCGTCTGAAGATAATCAGACTCTTTTGTTGGGGCTTGCCTAGAAAGATACAATCGCGATTGATGGCCAGGCTTAACCGGATAGTTTTGCCCGGATTGTTTTCACATCGGCAGGAGGAGGAATAAGAGCGGGGTCCATTGGATATTTTCTTCCCAGCAGCCTGTATTTTTCCCTCCCGAGATGATGCAGGGGAAGCACTTCCACCTGGCCGACACCCGTTTCTTCCATCAACGCCCTGACCGCAGCCAGGTTCTCATCGTCGTCGTTATAGGACGGGATGAGAGGTATTCTGAAGATGATCTTTCCTTTGAATATTCCGGCCAGTTTTCGGGCATTCTCCAGGATGAGGTGGTTGGTAACCCCTGTCATCGCCAGGTGTTTCCCGGGATCCATGTGTTTGATGTCGAACAGGATGAGGTCGAGCCAGGGGAGGGCGTTTTCATAATGACTCCAGGGCAGGTGGCCACAGGTTTCAATGGCAGTGTGGATATAGGCTTCGTAACATTTTTTCAGCAGGGCCGTGGCAAAGTCCGCCTGCAGCAGGGGTTCGCCGCCCGTAAGGGTAATCCCTCCGCAGGAACCCCAGTAGTTACGGTCCCTGCTGATGACCTGGTATATTTCCCCGACGCTCACAGGATAACCCGCCGTTTTTATGGCACCGCTCAGGCAGGCAGAAGCACAGGGGAGACTGTAGGTGGCAGGTGTACGTTGGTCATTTACAGCTTGGTGGATGCCGTTCTCCCGGTCCGGATAAGACTTGGTAAAACAGCTGTCGCAGGATTCACGATGAAGGTGAATGCCGGTCTTGTCTGATTCAATGGCATCGTATGGACAGGCTGCCACACAGTTGCCGTCACCAAGGCAGAGATCCGGGTTAAACATGGGTTCGGGCCAGGGGTGGATACCCTCGGGATTGGAACACCAATGGCAACGCAGCGTACATCCTTTCAGAAAAATCAGGGTGCGGCAACCCGGACCGTCGTGCACGGAGAAACCCTGGATATCGAAGATGATCCCGCTGGTCAGTTCTTCCCTATCCATTGAAAGTCATCGCAGTTGGCAGCAGGCAGGTCGGGCCAGGCAGCCCTGATGCCCATGCATAAGCCGGTAAACTCCGTTTGTGACTGATAGTGCCGGCAAAACTTGCAGCGCGGTGCTTTTTCGAAATGGCTGCAGGGCTCGCTTTCCTGGGTGATCCGTGCCTTGTCCCGCTTACAAATGCCTTTGAATGCGTCAACCGCCAAAAAAAACAGACAGTCTTTGCAGCTTAGGTTCATGGTGTCGTAATTGCTTATGCTACCGCTTCGTAGCAGGTTAATATGCGATGCTTACACTTCTTCGTACTCTGTCCGGGCAATGACTTCATCCTGGATGGCCTTGCCGAGTTCGACCCAGTATTGTGTAAAACCGGCCACCCTGACCATGAGGCCCCGGTACTGGTCGGGTTCGGCCTGGGCTTTTTTTAACATTCTGGAATCCACAATATTGAATTGCACATGAAAGCCGCCTTTCCGGAGGTAAGCCCGGATCAGTTCCAGGAACTTGCGCGAGCCATCCCTGCCTTTGATGGCCGAAGGATGGATCTTCATGTTGAGCTGTGAGTTCTGGGATTTGCTGTGATCCCAGCAGGTAGCCGAATTAAATAGGGCATAGGGCCCGTTTTTGTCGGTTCCGGGGTAAGCCGAAACCGAGCCGTCGGCAAAGGTGGTTCCGGCAAGACGGCCGTCTGCACCGGCAAGGGTCACCGCGCCCATGGGTGCATGGGTGCTCACCGAAATCTGGCAGGCATACATGGGCTCATTGTACAGCGAGGTGTAATTGTGGCACATGTCGCAAAACCATTCCTCCCATTCACGGAAAATGCTGTCGACGTAATGATCGTCGTTGCCGAATTTCGGGGCTTCACGACTGCTCTTCAATATCCTGCTGTATTCAAGATGCTTTTCCGCAGGCTGCTGGTCGATCAGTGAGAATGAACCAATTTCCCCGGCAGTCTTGTACCCGAAGTTTGCCAGGATGGCGTCACGGTAATCGTCCAATGTATATTCCTTGTTATCAAATACATTCCTCTTCAGCGCTGCGAGTGAGTTCACCATATTGGCTGCACCGCAGATCTCGATATTAAAAGTGGTATTGTAGCGACAACCCTTCTGCCCGATGTCTTTTCCCTGGGCCAGGCAGTCGGGCTTCAGCATGGAGTTCACAAGTGAAGGGGAAATCTTTCGCCAGGCATCGTGCTGGATGTTGTTGCAGTATGTCAGGACCTCGACTGCCTTCGAAAAGTAGCGTTTTAATCCTTCCCAAAGGTTCTCCCAGGTTTCAAGTTTCTGGCCAAGAGGTTCAAAGACCCTTTGGCCGGTCCGCATGTCCATCCCATCGAACAGAACCGTTTCCAGTATCTTCGGAAGTGAAATAAAATGGACGCCGACACTGGTAGCGGGGGCTGAGCCGCCCGGTATCCAGTACACTTCACCATCCAGTTCGAGGGGCATCCAGCTTCCGGGTGAGGTCTCCAGGCATCCTCCGATCGACCAGGCACGGGCTTCTTCCAGGGTCATGCCTTCGTGACCGTAATTATCCATCAGGAACGCCATAGCAACCTGGTTGTTGATCCATGCCGGATAACCTGTTCCGATCTTGGTGCATTCGACAGCTTTCATCAGGAATTCCTCGGGCAGTTTTTCATCGTAAAGCACCGAAAGGGTAGGTTGGGGTGTTGCACAACTCATCCCGCTTTCGAGGATCAGCATTTCGAGTTCATTGGCCGCATGGCTTCCGTCCTTTTTCAGTCCTCCCAGGCAGAGGTTGTTGAAGGTGTTGCCCGACAAAACGCCACCGACCACTCCCATCGACGCAAAACAGTCTATTTCAGTGAATTTGATACGCATGCATTCCAGCAGTTCCATGCTTTGTTCCCGGTTCAGCAGGCCTTTTTCTGTATCTCTTTTCCAGAAAGGGTAAAGGACCTGACCCAGTCTTCCGGGTGACAATCCGGAGATGGCATCTTCATTCAGGACGGCAACATGACAGGACCATACCATCTGGAGCGCATCGTAAAAATCCCTCGGGGGTTTTTCAGCCAGCCAGGCCATCCGGTCGGCAATACCGAGGTATTCCTTTTTCTGTTGTGCATCCGTTTCCAGGGAAGCCATGAACCTGGCTTCTTTTTCATAATTGAGAAACCAGCGTTGCAAACCCTGCAGGGTGAGATGTGTGGCTTTATAATAATACAGCCGGTCCATTTCGGGTATGCCGGCCGATTCCGACATCATTTCCTCACAGTAGGTCATCATGCCTCCCAGTCCATACTGCAGGGGATAATAGTAATTCATCACCTCCCGCCCCTGGGGAAGGGTATAACCTGAGTCGAACATGCAGATGACAGAACGCATCAGGGCTTCTTTCACAGGGTAGCCGGGAACCATCATCTCATATTTATGACCGATATCGTCCACCGATTTATCCTTCCAGTAGCGTGCGATCTGAAGCATGGCAGGCACTTCTTCCTTGCGCACGCCGAATTTTCCTGCGATGGAGACCACATTGCCCTCGCTGCGCGTGACATTACCGCCGCCCTGACCCCAGGTAGTGTAGCCGTCGGCACTGAGTTTTCCGCTTTCCACGGCTTCTTTGTACATCTTGTCTTCGGAGGCCATAAAATAGGCTTCCGACAACCAGGGCATGGGGTAGGAGCCCCTTAAATAGGCAGCTTTGCCCATGACCAGCAATTCACCGGGATAAATCACGGGGCTCAGATGCGAAAATGCCTCTTTCAGGGCTTCGGCACGCCTGATAATGGGTATCTCACCGTCCAGTTCCTCCCACCTCCTGGTGTACCAGTAAGGGAACTCCATGGAGGCAGATGATTTTGCCGTGAAATATAATTCCCGGAGCGCCTCGGCCCGGGGAGTGGCTGACTTCTTGATTTCCGGTTCCCGGACAACGGAATCCGGCTGTTTGCCATAGACATTGTATACTGATGATGCTTCCTCCATGGGCCGTATGCTTAATATTCCGGCAGAAAGATAGGAAGGATTTCTGAAAGGAAGCAGCGCCCGGTCAAGTATTTTTTAACTTTCTGTGCTTGCCAGGCTGTTGAATTTCCTGTGGTAAGTAGTAAGCATCTCCAGATGGATCAGGATATTCCTTAATTCATGCAGGATATTGGAAAACAACAGGCTGTTCCGGTTGCTGATCTTCTCCTCCTTGATCAGGCTCACTTGTTTCTGGTTGATCTCTTCAATCAGGCGGTAGATGTTGTCAAGGGAATCCTGGAAATCGCAGGAGGGCATTTCCACATGATCATTGATATAGATACAATACTGTTTGATGATGGCCTCAATCTTTGAGGACAGCAACTTCAGGTCGGCTGCCTGTGATTCGTGCACGGAAGGGTGCAGGTTATCGAGGTAATTGACGATGTGCTGGACGAGTTTTACCGTATTGTCGGCAATTTCCTTCATCTGATCCACGCTCTGCATGTAATGGTAAGCGGCTTCGGCCTGGAGGGCTTCATATTTCCTGAGAATTGCGGGAGCCGTATTCCTGAGGGCCTTGATTTCTTTGGAGGCTTTTTTTACCTTGCCCAGGGTGCGGACTGATTTGTTGAGTTTTTCCCTGATCAGGCAATCGAAGGATTGGCCGATGAAATCCGGGATCAATCCGATAAAACTGCTGCATTGCTGGTTGTACCTGGCCAGTTGCTGATCGAAGGGAATGATCTCCAGGTCTTCCTGGTGTTTCTTTTCCTGCTTTTCCGTATCCTTATGGATGGCATGGGTGCGAAGCAGGATAAACACGGAAATTACCATCATCCCTGCCACTGCATATGCGTTTCCGTAAAAGAGCAAGCTGGCGATGACACCAGAAACAGTAAAAGCGACAAGTGCCGTAAGAAACCATCCTCCAATGACAACCAGCACGCCCGACACCCGGTACACGGCGCTTTCACGTCCCCAGGCCTTGTCGGTGAAGGATGTGCCCATGGCCACCATAAAGGTGACATAGGTAGTGGACAAAGGTAGTTTCAGTGAAGTGCCCAGGGCGATCAGGGCGCTTGCCACCACCAGGTTCACCGATCCCCTGACCAGGTCGAAGGCCGGTTTGTCTTTGTCGCGGATGAGCCTGGGCTGGACCTGTTTAAATCGTTTGTTGATGTTTTTCTGCACCCTTGCCGGGATCACAAACGACAGCAGTTTTCCGAGCAGCATGGCTCCCCTGACGATAATCCTGCCCAGAAAATTGGACTTGAAACGCTCTGCTCCGTCAGCCTGCCTGGCCAGATCAACGGAAGTTCTTGTCACTGTTTTGGCTTTTTTCGAAAACCACAGGGTCAGGGCCATGATGATCCCTGCCGTGATCAGAAAGTAAGTGGGTGTCTGGATGGCATGATTCAAGGCATCCATGGTGAAGGAATCTGCCGCAATACCTTCTTTTGCCGCAAATATTCTGTATGATTCATACCCCGCCATCGGAGCCCCGATGAAGTTGACAAGGTCATTGCCGGCAAAGGCCATGGCAAGGGCAAAGGTGCCGAATAAAACAATGATCTTCAGTATGTTAACTTTGAATAAACTGCTCAGTATCTGCAGGACGATAGTCCAGCCGATAAAACTGAACAGCAGGATCAGCCCGGTGTTTTCTTTAATGCTGACCGCCATGTCGGGGCTGATAATGGTTGATCCCTTGGCCCCCTTGATCAGAATGAAATAGGTAATGGCGGAAATAGAGAGTCCTCCCCAGGTCGAAGCATAATATTTATAGGTCTTTTCCCAGTCAAAAGTGAAGATCATCCTGGCAATGTACTGTATCAGCGCCCCTACGGTAAAAGCCAGGATTACCGAAACCAGGATGCCGCGCATGATGCCAAGGGCACTGGCAGTGTTGATATACATGGATACCTCACCCAGGGGAAGCCCTGCCTGTATGGTTTTCAGCAGGGCCACCATCACGGCCGAGCCAAGCAGTTCGAAGATGATGGATACAGTGGTGGATGTGGGAAGGCCAACGGTATTGAAAAAATCCAGCAGGATCACATCGGTGAACATCACTGCAAGGAAGATGATCATCACATCTGAGAAAAGGAATTTTTCCGGAAAGAAAATCCCGTTCCTGGCGATTTCCATCATCCCGCTCGAAAAAGTGGTGCCGATCACGACTCCGATCGTGGCAACCCACATGATGACTTTGAAATTCGCAGCCCTTGATCCGATTGCCCCGGTCAGAAAATTAACGGCATCGTTGCCCACACCCACTACCAGGTCTGAAACGGCCAGCAGGAAAAGTATCACAACAACTATCAGGTAGAAGTACTCAAGTGGGATCATACTTGCAAATTTGGGTGCAAAGGTCTGTCTTCAGCCATCATTTCACCACCGCCTGGTATTAAGTTATTGTTAAATTATTCTTGTAAAGACTTAATTTTCTTTTATCAGATCAAAATTTCATAAGGACTATCGTTCATACAAACCGAAGATGATCATATATGGATATTCTCGCATGAGGCGGGACAGGCATCTGACCATTGAAATCAAAGATTACTGTTTGATCAGGGTGCGTTTTGCATGAACACCCTGCCCGCTCATGACCACCTGGTAAATTCCGGGATTCAGGCTTGTAAGTTCGATCCTGCGCGGAAGTGAACAGGCCCTTTCTTCCAGTACCAGGGAACCCAGGCTGTTGTATACAGCGATGGTATATTCATTCCTTCCTGCAGACAGGCCCTGGATGTTCAGAAAATCCCCGGCAGGATTGGGGTAAATGCTGAAACGGTCTGCTTCCTCCAATTCGGGTGTGGATGTGGTGATTCCCGAGAACCAGAGGGAGTCTGCCTTCATAACGGCACTCACCTCGCTGGCGATCGGTAGGCTGGAACTCAGGCTGATCACACAGGTGTCCGGGTTGAGCCCGCTGAAGTAAGTCAGCTGCATATTGAACACGATCCAGCCGAAGGTGGGATATATCGGCTGCGCACGGTAAGCGATCTGTTTACGGTTCATATTGACCGGATCCCATAGCGACAGCACACAGCTCAGCATACCGGAACTGTTGATCTGGGGTCCGCTGTACTTCACGTACAATTTAAGGTAATCGGGCCTCGACTGAAATGGAAAGCCTGTGATCCAGTTGAAGGTGGCCGAATTGTAGGTGGCATTGATGACATTGCCGGGGAAGGGTGCCTGGGGAGCCGTGGGAGTCATCAATGTTGTCAGTTCAACGGAATAATTGCCGTCCACGCAGTCTGTACTCGGTTGACAGGTGATAAAGGAGGGATTGACAAACAACAGGTTGCTCGACTGCCAGCCGGCGGGCGTCAGGCAGCCCCAGACAGTGTCCCAGTTCTCGAAGCTGTGATTGGGAATCTGAGCGAATGTAGTGGTCAGGGGAAACAGCAGGAAAACACAGGCTGAAAGCAGCCTGGTCCCTGAAAATCTGGTAAAATCAAGCTTTTTCATGATGATGATGATTAAGATCGTATTCATGGTGTCATCCTTCATCGGATGCGCCTGTGAAGGTAAGGCAATTATTGTAATGCAAGGGTGCCTTATATGCATCTACGGCTTTTTTTTACATTCCCTGACGTGAACCTTTCAAGTCCTTCCTTTCTGTAAACTAAACGATACCGATAAACCTGGAAACACGCATCGCTGTGTTCTTTGGGTATCGTATGAGTTATGCTCACCACCCTTGGTCGCAAATATTTCGCAAACACATGCTGCGTCGGTATGCCTAATAGCCGGGCATCATGAAAAAACGATGTGACACATGGCCCAGCGATGTGCCACATGCCGAAAGCTCCTGCTATGATACAGATAATCAGGGCAATAAAATTTTATTTTTTAAAACCGCAACGTATGTCGCCACATGTACTGAATTTGGTGTTGAAAACTTGCATGTGTCACATCAAAACACCATGTGACACATTGAAATGTTGATGTGTCACATGGCCCAAGAGCATCTTACTGCACTCATTACTAATGATATAATCATACTACTATTTAATTTCATTTATAAAGCTGACCCGGGAGGAATGTTAAGCAAAACGTTGGAAACACCGATGTGACACATTGAAACTGGCATGTGTCACATCATTGTCTTGTAGTGAACACAACCAACTTGCAAAACACTGCCCTAACTTCCAATATCCCGGAGCATCAATCACCATTAATTGAGATCAATGCATGCATCCGGAAGGAAGGTATCTTGACATTAGCAGTCTTGTGTACTACCTTTACCACATGATTTTAAGTGGCTTGAGAATGTGTGGGATGAAGGAAATGTTTCCTCCACACTGACTCCCGAAGAAGCACAATATCTTTAAAACTGATGGTATGCAAACACTCTTACCATTTTCCATGTGGTACAGTTCCCGTCTCACTCCTGCAAGCACCATCCCAATAAACCAGTCTGAAACCTACCAGGCCATAAATACCATTGCAATCAGTAACCTGATGGTTGACGGTAACGGAAGCAGCGGTGGCAGCGCTGAGATCAAAGCCCGGAACAACGTGACCCTTCAAAGCGGATTTTGGGCAAAAAGCGGGAGCAGTGTATTTGTCCATGTTGGACCCTTTATACTTCCCTGCGAAACCTGGCCGGATGTATTGGTTGAATCAAAAAGCGGCCCTCAGAACATTGCCGGGGATTTTGCGAGCGAATTTGAGCTTCATTTTGATCTTGAAAAAGATGAGGCAGATGCCAGGATCTTTCCAAATCCATCTGATGGTAAATACCACATTGAATTATTCGGATGTACACCGGAAAATATCACTGTAGAGGTTTTTGATTGCCTCGGCAGGCTGATCCAAACCGGAAATCACACAGGGAATGATGCTCTCAGTATTGATCTGAAGGATTTTCCTGCAGGCACATATTGCATCATAATAAAAACAAATGAATGCTGTGTTTCTAGGAGGTTGATAAAATATTAAAGCAAATCACTATGAAGATAATATTCAGTTTCTTAGTTATAATTATTTCCATGATTTCAGCATCCACCATGCTGTATTGCCAGCAATGGCAGCTGGCTGAAAATGCAGGTGGAGCCGGTAATGATCAGGCAGTTTGCATAGCCACAGACTCTGAGGGGAATGTTTATGTAGGGGGTGCATTCGAATGGACTGGGTATTTTCAGGGGCAAACTGTCGGAAGCAACGGACTGGGAGATTTTTTTCTGGCCAAGTATAATTCTGCCGGCAATATTTTATGGGTAAAACATGGTGGCGGGAGTGGTTCAACTATAGAAACATGCGGTGATGCCGTAGGTCGAATCATCATTGATGATCAGGACAGGATATTTCTTGCCGGTTCATTTGACGGCACCGCAAGTTTTGGAAACCATACCTTGACCTGTTACAACGGCCAGATGGATGCTTTTCTTGCCCGGTACGACACTGCTGGTAATTGCTTATGGGTGAAGCATATGGGCGGGCAATACAGAACAGATGCCAGCGCTATTGTTCTGGATAGCCAGGGCCATGTTTATATTACCGGAGTTACCATGTACACTGATTCCTTGCGCTGCATGGATACAACTATTGCCATGAACGACCATTATTATTTTCTGGCTGAATTCGATTTAGATGGTAATTTTCATTGGATACGAAGTATCTGTGGAGAAGGGAGGATGGTTGTTAATGATACTAAAACTTGGTATACTGATCTATACTTATGTGGAAGTTATTTGAACGAGGTAATTATTGATACGATTGAATTACCTTTTGTTAATAAGTGGCAACCAATCATAATCAAATTGGATTCAAATAGACAGTGTTCCAGTGCGATAACATATTTAAGTGAAGTTGAAGCAAGTATAAATTCAATTGATATATCAGAATCAGGAGGTATATATTGTTGTGGATCCGCATTGGGCAGGTTTATAGTTGGAGATGATACACTTGAAAATGGAGGAGGTTTTATCATAAAACTGGACCCCAACGAAAACCCGGTTTGGATGAAAGGAGCTGCAACAATGGTGGAGGATGTATGCCTGGATTCCGATAACAACCTTTTTATTTCAGGATGTTACATGGATGAACAGTATATTTCGGATTGCCAGATCAATTCAACCGGGAATAATCCGAGTATGTATATTGCTAAGCTTGATACCAATGGAAATTGTCTTGGCGTAACCACAGTCCCGAATGTATTTGGTACCTACCAATCAATGCTGGATGTAAATGATCAGTTTTATATTACCGGAATCTGCGAAGCCACAGAATTCGGCAGTATTTCAGTCGGGAACTACGGAGAAATGGATGCCTTCTGGGCCAAACTGGATTATGTGAGCGGGATGCAGGAGCAGGGTGGAGGAGCGGAGCATGCACTGTTTATCTATGCCAATCCCAATACCGGCCTCTTTAATGTGAAATTGCCCCGGGCGGTATCCAATGAAAGGGATCTTGTATTGCGCATCTTCGACAACAGCAACCGCCTGGTCCACGAGCAGCCGCTCGACATGGGTGGAGATACCCCCCGCATCCATGTGTCACATGCCCGTCCCGGTATGTACCACCTGCAGCTCATTACAAAATACAATGTGTACACCGGCAAGATGATCGTGGAGTAGATTCTCATTCTTGCATTCCCGCATTCCCGCATTCCCGCATTCTGGCCTTCCCATTCCCGCATTCTGGCCTTCTCATTCTCGCAGTATGGAAAAAACGATGTGACACATGGCCCAACGATGTGTCACATGCCGGCAACTCATTTTAAAGACTTGAAAAACAGTGTAATATAATCGCTGTTTTTAAAACCATGCCGTATGTCGCCACATGTACTGAATTTGGTGTTGAAAACTTGCATGTGTCACATCAAAACACCATGTGGATGAAATCACTGTTCATATTGCAGGAATGCTGGAATGCCAGAATGCCGGAATGCGAGCATGATGGGTTTAACCATCTTTAACCCCCCATTAACAATTTTTAACAAGTGGGGTAAACTCCGCCGGGTAAGGCCTCGTTATCTTTGCACTCCAAAAATCTGAAAGCCATGATCGATACGGATATCAAAGCCCTGAACGAGAAAATCCAGCAGGAAAGCGCCTTTGTGGACATTGTTAACATGGAGATGCACAAGGTGATTGTGGGACAAAAGCATATGATCGACCGTTTGCTGATCGGCCTGCTCTCCAATGGGCATATTTTGCTGGAAGGCGTGCCGGGACTGGCAAAAACCCTTGCCATCAAGTCCTTGGCCAATGTGATCCAGGCAAAGTTCAGCCGCCTGCAGTTCACCCCCGACCTGCTCCCTGCCGACCTGGTGGGCACCCTGATCTACAGTCAGAAGAAAGAAGAATTCGCCGTCAGAAAAGGTCCCATCTTCGCCAATTTTATCCTTGCCGATGAAATCAACCGTTCACCGGCCAAGGTTCAAAGTGCCCTGCTGGAAGCCATGCAGGAAAGGCAGGTAACCATCGGCGACCAGACCTATAAACTGGAGGAACCCTTCCTGGTAATGGCCACCCAGAATCCGATCGAACAGGAAGGTACCTACCCCCTTCCCGAAGCCCAGGTTGACCGCTTCATGCTCAAAGTGGTGATCAACTACCCCAGTAAGGATGAGGAAAAACTCATACTCCGCCAGAATATCACCGAACAACAACCTGTCACCAATACGGTGCTGAAACCGGAAGACATCCTGAAAGCCAGGAATGTGGTACGGGAAGTTTACCTCGACGAGAAAATCGAAAACTACATCACCGACATCGTCTTCGCTACCCGCTATCCTGATCAGTACAAGCTTGAGAAATTCAAATCCATGATCAGTTACGGAGGGTCGCCGCGCGCATCCATTTACCTGGCACTGGCATCCAAAGCTTACGCCTTCCTCAGGAAACGGGGCTATGTGATCCCTGAAGACGTCAGGGCTGTATGCCATGATGTGCTTCGCCACAGGATCGGCCTTACCTATGAAGCGGAAGCGGAAAACGTCACCACCGAGGAGATCATCAACGAAATCCTTAATACCATTGAAGTTCCCTAAAACAGGAGATTGCCGGTAAGAGGGATGGGCGTTTTCGCCCGCATCCCCTTGACGGTATCACCAATCCTCTCAATTCACGGGATAGTAAAATGGAAGCAACCGAGTTATTCAGGAAGGTCAGAAAGATCGAAATTAAGACCAGGGGTCTGTCGAACCAGATCTTTTCGGGGCATTATCATTCGGCCTTCAAGGGAAAGGGGATGGCTTTCAGCGAAGTCAGGGAATACCAGTACGGTGACGATATCCGGTCGATCGACTGGAACGTGACGGCCAGGTTTAATCATCCCTTTGTGAAAATATTCGATGAAGAAAGGGAGCTGACCGTGATGTTGCTTGTGGATGTGAGCGGAAGCAATGCTTTTGGAACACGCAGGCAACTGAAGGAGGAAATGATCACCGAGATATCAGCAGTGCTGGCGTTCTCTGCCATTCAGAATAATGACAAGGTCGGGGTTATTTTCTTCTCCGATATCATAGAAAAATTTATTCCCCCTAAAAAGGGAACTTCACATATATTAAGGATTATCAGGGAGTTGATTGATTTTCATCCCGGCAGGCAGGGGACAGATATCGGGGCAGCCCTGCAGTATTTCACCCAGGTGATCAAGAAACGTTGTACGGCTTTCCTGTTTACCGATTTCTTCGACAGCGGTTATGAAAATGCGCTGAAGATCGCCGCCAGGAAACACGACCTGGTGGCCATACGCATCGTTGATCCGAGGGAACGTGAATTACCGGATATGGGACTGGTGAAATTGAAAGATACAGAATCCGGACGCATGATGTGGGTGGATACCTCCCTCAAAGAAGTCAGGGATCAGTTCAAACAACAGGCCTCCCGGTCGGAAGAAGCCATCAACTGGCTGATGAGCCGCAGCGGCATCGACTGGACCCAGATCAGCGTGGACGAAGATTATGTGAATCCACTGATGAGACTTTTCAAAAAAAGAGAAAAACGGTTTTAACATCATAGCTGAACGAAAAAACTCAAAAGTGACAAGCGGGAAAGAGGCATGATCAGACTCAGGTATACAGGAAAGATTTTTTATTTATGGATGCTGGCCTTGCTGCCTGCAATCGCCGTGGCACAGACTCCTTCCGCAAGGGCAAGCCTCGATACGGCGGAGATTCTGATCGGACAGCAGGTGCAGGTGAAGCTTCAACTCGACATAGCCCGCGGAACCGCCTTCAAATGGCCTGTCTTTACTGATACCCTGGCTGCGGGAATTGAAGTGGTCTCGGTTTCAGAGATCGATACACTTGCTGCATCCGATGCTTCCACACTCAAATTGTTGCAGCAGATCCGCATCACCAGTTTCGATACAGGCATTCACGAGATTCCCCCTTTCCCCTTTTTCAGCGAAGGTGGCGCCGAACCCGGAGATCTGCTTACAGTGACCAACGAACTCTTCCTCAGGGTGAATACCGTACCTGTCGATACTGCCCTGGCGATCAAGGATATAAAAGGAGTCATGGCGCTTCCGCTCACATTTTGGGAGGTGTTTCGATGGATACTTGCAGGCCTGGCAGTGCTGATCATTGCCTTGGGTGTCTGGTACTATTTTTACAGAAAACGTAAAAACAAACCCTTGCTGCTTATTCCTGCCAGACCGGCCCTGCCGCCTCACCTGGCAGCCCTCGAAGCCCTCGAAAAGCTGCGTATCGATAAACTCTGGCAGGCGGGACTGATCAAGGAATATCATACACGCCTGACGGATATTGTAAGGACATACCTGGAACAGCGCTATCATCTGCCTGCCCCGGAAATGACCACCTGGGAGATTTTGGAAGGCCTTGAGCCGCATCGTCTGCCTGGCGGTGCCATTGATAACCTGACTGCTGTCCTGCAACTGGCTGATCTGGTGAAATTTGCCAAGGAACAACCCCTGCCCACCCAGCATGAGACCAGCCTCCGCATGGCCGTCGATTTCGTCAACCAGACCCGTGAAGTGCCTCATGCTCCCACTCCCATGAATGGTACTTCCTTAACGGAAACCGGAAAAAACCAGGTGTCATGATGCAATATTTTCAGCAGATCACCTTTGCCGATCCCGGCTTTTTCTGGCTGCTGCTGCTGCTGCCCCTGTTTATTACCTGGTACGTTTACAGAAACAGGAAAAACCAGGCAGAGATCCACTATTCGGATACCCGGGTTTTCACGGGGATAAGGAAAAGCTGGCGACAGCGGATGAGACATATGCCTTTTGTGCTTCGCATGCTTGCTGTGGCCGTCATTGCCATTGCCCTGGCACGGCCCCAAAGCAGCAGTAGCCGGCGTGATGTGAACATAGAGGGCATCGACATCGTCCTGGCAAATGATATCTCCGGATCGATGCTGGCTGAGGATTTCAAACCGAACAGGCTGGAAGCCGCCAAAGCGGTGGCTGAAGCCTTTATCAAAGGAAGACCCGGTGATCGTATCGGACTGGTGATCTTCAGCGGTGAGAGCTTTACCCAGTGTCCGCTCACTACAGACCACAAAGTATTGTTGTCTCTGATCCCAAAACTTGAGAGCGGCATGGTCGAGGATGGAACGGCCATCGGTGACGGACTGGCCACTGCCGTAGCCAGGCTGAAGGAAAGCAATGCCATCAGCAGGGTGATCATCCTGCTGACCGACGGTGTGAACAATATGGGATCGCTCGATCCGCTTTCTGCGGCTGAAATTGCGAAGCTTTTCGGTATCAGGGTTTACACCATCGGTGTGGGTACACGGGGCCTTGCTCCCTATCCTTTCAAAACACCCTTCGGAGTCCAGTACCAGAATGTGGAAGTGAAAATCGACGAGGAGCTGTTGCAGCAGATCGCCGGCTTGACCGGAGGCAAATATTTCAGGGCTACCAATAATAAAAAGCTGGAAGAGATCTATAAGGAAATTGATACCCTTGAAAAATCCAGGATAGAAGTCCTTGAGTTCCGGAAAAAGCACGAGGAGTACCTGTCCCTTGCATTCCTGGCTTTCGGGCTGTTGCTTGCAGAGATGCTCCTGAGGAAAACTGTTTTTAAAGCGATACCCTGATCAACATGCTGAAGTTTGCCCATACAGAATATTTGTACGCACTGCTGCTGTTGCCGGTTCTTTTCCTGTGGTTTTTACTGGTGATGCGGTGGAAAAGGAAGAAAACCGCCTTGTTTGCCGAGCCCGGACTTGTTGCTATTCTGGCTCCCGACATCATGCGCTGGAGGCAGTATTTGAAATATATGGCCATGTTGCTCGCCCTGGGGTTCATCATCCTTGCGGTTGCGAATCCCCAGCTCGGGTCGAAACTGGAAAAAGGCCAGCGGAAAGGGATCGACCTGTTCCTGTGTGTGGATGTTTCGAACAGCATGCTGGCCGAAGATATCAAACCCAACCGGCTGGAACGGACAAAAAATGCCCTTGCCAAAATGATCGATGAATTGAAGAACGACAGAATAGGCGTGATCATTTTTGCCGGCAAGGCCTATGTTCAGTTGCCCATCACCACTGACTACAGTGCTGCCAAGCTATTCATTTCCAATATCAGCACAGAGATCATTCCCACCCAGGGGACTGCCATCGGGGATGCCATCACGATGGCGGTAAACTCCTTTGACGAGAATGAGCACAGCAAGGCCATCATCGTGATCACCGACGGGGAGAATCATGAGGATGATGCCATCCAGGCCGCCCGCGACGCAGCCTCCAAAGGGATCAGAATCTTTACCGTGGGCATGGGGCTCCCTGACGGTGCCCCGATTCCCGTATTCCGCAACGGTATCAGTACGGGTTTCAGAAAGGATGGCCAGGGGAACACCATCATCACCAAATTGAATGATCCCCTGCTGCGCGAAATTGCCGCCGCCGGTCAGGGTTCCTATATCCGTGCAAGCAATACACAAAGCAGCCTCGATAGAATCTATAAGGAAATCAATCAGATGCAGAAAACTGAGTTCGAAACCACCACCTTCTCGGAATATGAAACAAGGTTTCAATATATGTTGCTTGTGGCATTGGTTTTGCTTTGCTTCGAAGTGCTTATTTTTGAAAGAAGAAACAAAACCCTGAGTAAAATCCGCCTGTTTGGGTAATACATTGATATATAAAGCTTAAGATGAAAAATTTTCTTACTGCTTCGCAAATGATACTGACACTTTGGCTGGTGGGATTCACCATGTCGTCAGTTTCCGCACAGGGAGAGCGGCAGTATATCAGGAAGGGCAACAGGAATTTTGAAAAGCAGGACTTTAAATCCGCCGAGATAGATTACCGGAAATCCCTGCAGTTGAATCCTAACTCTGCCATTGCAAAATATAACCTGGGAACTTCGCTTTACCGTGAAAAGAATACGGAAGAAGCTGCCCGCCTTTTCGGAGAGGTGAATGTGGCAAACATGGATGCCAAAACCAGAGCCAGGGTATATCATAACCTTGGGAATGCTTACATACAGAAAAAAAAATATCCTGAAAGCATTGATGCATACAAGCAAGCCTTGAGACTTAACCCGGATGATCAGGATACAAGGTACAACCTGGCCTATGCCATGCAGATGCTGAAACAGCAACAGCAGCAACAGCAACAACAACAAGGCGATAAGCAGAACAAAGACAATCAGCAGCAACAACAGCAGCAACAACAACAACAACAGCAGCAGCAGCAACAGCAGCAACAGCAGCAGAAGGAGCAGATCTCGAAGCAGGATGCGGAAAAAATGCTTGAAGCCCTGAAGAATAATGAGAAGAATACGCTCGACAAGCTGAAAAAGAAGGAAGCCAGGGCTGCGAGAATTACCGTGGAGAAGGATTGGTAATGAAAATATCAGTGATACGGTTAACATGAAGTGGGGTGATAAACATAAAGCGTTCATTTGGGGCATTCTGACCAGGCTGTTGTTTTTACTTGCGGCATTGGCCATGTTTCTTGGTATGAAGGCCGGCCGGGCCCAGGAAGTGAAATTCACCTGTACTGCACCTCCCGTGATCGGAGTGGGAGAGCAGTTCAGGGTTGCTTTTGCCGTGAATGTTGCCGGAACTGATTTCAAAGGGCCCTCTTTTAAAGGCTTCTCCGTGCTTTCAGGTCCCAACCAGAGTTCCAGTTCAAGTATCCAGATCATGAACGGGGCGATGACCCAAACGGTGTCTTACTCTTATACCTATATACTGCGCGCCGATCAGGAAGGAGAATTTGATATTGCGCCGGCTACCCTCAGCATTAATGGTGTACCTGTTAAATCACAGGGAGCGAGGGTAAAAGTTGTGAAGGGCAGTGGGGCTTCGGGAAACCGGCCTTCCGCCCAGCAGGGGCAATCCCGGCAAGGTAGCCAGCAGGGAGGCGGTGCTGAATCCATTGCTTCAGGTGACTTATTCGTCAGGACGATTCTCAGTAAATCAGATGTTTATCAGGGAGAGTATATTCTGGTCACTCAAAAAATATATTCCAAAGTAAACCTCGTGGGATTTGATGATGTGAAATATCCCTCTTACGGGGGGTTCTGGTCAACAGAAGTCAAAATGCCGGAACAGATCAGCCTGAAGAAGGAAACATACAACGGCGAGGTATACAATGTGGCCGAGCTGAAGAAAACCATTCTTTTTCCTCAGAAAAGCGGTACCCTGACCATTGAACCCATCGATGTTACTGCCGTGGTGCAGGTCAGGACACAAAGCCGGCGCCGGACGGGTGATCCTTTCTTTGATAATTTCTTTAACGATCCTTTTTTCGGAAGCGCTGTCCAGAATGTAAAAAAAACAGTGAAATCCGCAGCCGTGACAGTCAGGGTAAAGCCATTGCCCGAATCAGGGAAGCCGGATGGGTTCAATGGGGCCGTGGGCTCGTTTACCATTAGTGCCGCCATTGATAAAACGACGCTTAAAGCCAATGAGGCCATTAACTACCGGGTTACCGTAAGCGGTAACGGCAACCTTGAACTGATCGACAGACTCGATGTGCCTTTCCCCGGTGATTTTGAGGTTTACGAGCCAAAAATCAGCGGGAATATCAGCGCATCGGCAGGCGGTGTGAGCGGGAGCAGAATCTTCGAATATCTTATCATCCCGAGAAATCCGGGAAAATTCAGAATAGAGCCGGTCAATTTTTCATTTTTCAATCTGAGCGGCAGGTCTTATGTGCAATTGCAAACCCAGGGTTTTGATATCGAGGTCGGGAAAGGAGATGGAACACAGGCTGCATACAGCGGCATAAATAAGGAAGATATCCGCCTGCTTGGAAGTGATATCCGCTTTATCAAAACCCGTGTTCCGGCTTTTACACCCCTCGGATCGTTCTTTTTTTACACCTGGCAGTATTGGCTATTTTTACTGCTGCCCGCTGTTTTATTCACTGTGGTGCTCATCATCTGGAGAAGAAGAATCAGGCTCATGAGTGACAAATCCATGATGAAACACAGAAAAGCTACGCGGGTAGCTGTCAGGCGACTGAAGAAGGCGGCCGAACACATGAAAAGAAATGAGGGTGAGGCTTTCTATATTGAGATCAGCCAGGCCTTGTGGGGTTATCTTTCAGATAAACTTTTCATCCCCGTTTCCCGGCTTTCTGCTGAAAATGCGCGCGAAGCCCTCAGCGTGAAGGCTGTGCCTGAAGAACTCGTGAGCCAGTACCTGCAGACCATTGAATCCTGCGAGTATGCCCGGTTTGCACCCGGTGGGGCTTTGGAGAAAATGGATGCCCTTTACCGCCAGGCCATGGAAGTGATCACCCGGACAGAGAAAACCCTAAAGTCATGAGCATGAAGCCATTCCTTCTGGTGCTTTCCTTCCTGCTGGTCAGGGTTACTGCGGGGGCCAACGACCATGCCGCACTTTTCCGGCAAGCCACTGATGCGTACCAGCAAAAACAGTACGACAAGGCATTCGAAACCTGGGAGAAAATCGCCACGTCCGGTGTTGAATCCTCCGAACTTTATTTCAACCTGGGCAACGCTTCTTACAAGATGAACCGGCTGGCGGATGCCATATGGTATTATGAAAAAGCCTTCCGCCTCGATCCCGGAGACCAGGACATTCAGTTCAACCTGCGCATGGCCAATGCCAGGATCGTCGATAAAATTGATGTGCTGCCTGAGTTGTTTTACCAGAAATGGTGGAAAGCTGCCCGTGCCCTGCATTCCCCGGATGGCTGGGCATGGTTGAGCATCCTTTTTATCAGCCTGTTTTTCTTGTTTACAGCCTGCTATCTTTTATTTAAGATATTGATTATAAGAAAAATATCATTCTGGATTGCCCTGATCTTCCTGCTGACGACCTTTTTTTCTCTCACATTTGCCTGGCAGACTTACCAGATACACCGCACTACCACGGATGCCATCGTTTTTACTCCTACGGTCAATGTGAAATCTTCGCCTGATGATCACAGCGTGGATCTGTTTGTGGTACATGAAGGGACCAAGGTGGGAGTGACCGATCAGCTTGGGGAATGGTACCGGATACAGATCGCCAATGGCAGCGTGGGCTGGATCCGGGCAAACACCGTGAAAGTGATCTGATGATCAGGATTGGACTCCTTTCCGATACCCATGGCAGTCTTCATCCCCGGGTTTTTCCTTTTTTCAGTTCCTGCGATGAGATCTGGCATGCGGGGGATATCGGCAGCGAATCCTTAGCTGCTGAGCTTGCTGCTTACAAAACCTTCAGGGCTGTTTACGGAAATATCGACGGAAACAGTATCCGGCTGTCTTATCCGGAAGTTTTGCTGTTTACTGTCGAAAGCATGAAAGTGCTGATCACGCATCAGGGTGGTTATCCATCGCATTACAGCGGCATCCTCAAACGGCTGATCAGCCTTCACAGTCCGGATCTTTTGATTACCGGGCATTCTCATATTCTGAAAGTGATCTACGATCAGCAGTATTCCCTCTTGTACATCAACCCTGGTGCTGCAGGCAATTCAGGCTGGCACAGGGTCATCACCTACCTGAGGTTTGTAATTGACGGAAAAGTCGTGAAAGATTTGGAAATTGCAGAGTTGCCGAGGGGGTACGGCCGGAAAAGAAGCATTTAACGAAGCCGGTTGGCCGATCTCACCAGCGCTTCATCCTTCCTGATAGCCCTGGTGGCAAGAATCTGGAAGAGTACAGCCGCAATCGGGAAATAAAGCCCGATACTGCCCCGGTAATGCGGACTCAGGCCAAGTTTGCGTTCGATCAGTGATTCGGCGTAATAAAATACCAGGGCGATCAGGACAATGTTGATCAAAAGGGAGATTCTCAGTAGTTTCAACTGCCTGATCCTGTCACGGTAACCAAAG
The DNA here is from genome assembly GCA_022709385.1 of Bacteroidota bacterium. GTDB lineage: Bacteria > Bacteroidota > Bacteroidia > Bacteroidales > CAIXZF01 > JAKLIX01. The sequence continues at coordinate 140,520 of JAKLIX010000004.1, forward strand.
GTAATGGTAATCAGCATAACAGCGGTTACCAGGTTGAGCAGCCACAACGGAAAGGCAAACAGCCAGTTGAAGACAGGCGTCGGATCAGGGTGAATGTGGTGAAAACCTGTTATTGAAAAACGATAGTAGGCCAGGTCGGAATAAAAGCTGGCAAAGGGAAAGAAGAACGTAAGGATAAGCCCTGCAAACGCCAGAAAAAGGTAAACGGACTGTATTCTTTGTAACATACGTTTTTTTTTACAAACGTAATATTTTTTTTCAAGACGATTGACCTCACCGTATTTATATTATCTTTGCAGTCAGAATTCTGTTCGAAAAGACCCGGCACCCGCCGGAATGTTTGATCCAACGCACAATCCACTGTTTTAACATCATTTTAAGCAGCTTCCTTTAAGGAAAAATTCAATTAAATACTTCATGTACGACATTCTATCATTGAATGAGAAGAGTCTTCAGGAACTGAAAGATCTCTCAAAAGAGCTGGGATTAAAGAAGACCGAAAAGCTTGAAAAGCAGGAACTCATTTACCGTATCCTTGACTTCCAGGCGCTGAATCCGAGTCCTGAGGAAATCGCCCGAGAAAAAAATGCGACCAAGCGGGGTAGAAAGCCTGCCGGACGTCAGAAAAAACCGGACGAGGCTCCCAAATCACGGGAAACAAAACCACCAAAAGAACAACAAGAGACCAGGGCGGTTGAGCAGCCGGCGGTCCCGAAGCAGGAAAATAAGCCTGCTCCGCAGGTGAAACCAGGATCTGATACCGGCAATTCAGGGCCAAGACAGAGCAGGGACAAGCGCAAGCGGACTGACAGGCCGGCAAGTCAGCGGGAGACCGATCCACCGAAACCTAAAGCGTTTGAGGAGCTTACCAACGGACTAAATCTTGATCAGGATATGGTCCGTCCGGATGAACCCCTGATGCCCCCGATGCCGGAAACGGAAAAGGAAACATTCATTGAACCCATTAGCAATGAAAATGAAGCAGAAAATCGCCCTGTTCCGGGTGCATCTGAAGATGCGGAAGTGGCAGCAGCCATTCTGAACGGAAGGGATGCGGGATATCCGCGGAACGATTTCAGGAACAAGGGTCCAAGGGATAATAATTTCCGGTTCAGAAACCAGGAAAGGAGGGAGGAACCTGTGAATGAGCTTGACGGTGCCGTGACTGCTGAGGGTGTTCTCGAAATTATGCCTGACGGTTACGGTTTTTTGCGGTCATCTGACTACAACTACCTGAGTTCCCCTGATGATATTTATGTTTCTCAGTCGCAAATCAAGTTTTTCGGGATCAAAACCGGCGACTCGGTGAAAGGCAGTATCCGCTTACCCAGGGAAGGGGAGAAGTATTTCCCCCTGCTGAAGGTGGATTCCATCAACGGCCGTAAACCTGAAGAGGTCAGGGACCGGGTGGCCTTTGATTACCTCACACCGCTCTTCCCTGAAAAGAAATTCACGATCACAGGACATAGTGGATCCACTCTTTCAACCCGTGTGATCGATATGTTTGCTCCCATCGGTAAAGGCCAGCGTGCGCTTATTGTTGCTCAGCCGAAAACAGGGAAAACCGTACTGCTGAAAGAAATTGCCAACGCTATCGCCGCCAACCACCCCGAAGTGTATCTTATCGTACTGTTGATCGATGAAAGACCGGAGGAAGTGACCGATATGCAACGGTCGGTGAATGCCGAAGTGATCGCCTCCACCTTCGACGAACCTGCCGACAGGCATGTACGTATCACCAATATTGTCCTTGAGAAAGCCAAACGCCTTACCGAATGCGGCCACGATGTGGTCATCCTGCTCGATTCCATTACCCGTCTGGCCCGGGCATTCAATACGGTAGCCCCCGCTTCTGGCAAGGTGCTCTCAGGTGGCGTGGAATCCAGTGCACTCCAGAAACCCAAGCGTTTCTTCGGCGCCGCCAGACAAATCGAAAACGGCGGCTCACTGACCATCATCGCCACCGCACTGATTGATACCGGATCGCGTATGGACGAGGTGATCTTCGAGGAATTCAAGGGAACCGGTAACATGGAACTTCAACTCGACAGGAAACTTTCCAACAAACGTATCTGGCCTGCCATCGATATCGTGGCCTCCAGCACAAGACGCGAAGAACTTCTTATCGATAAGGAAGCCCTGCAACGCATCTGGATTCTCAGGAATCACCTGGCCGATATGAATCCCCTGGAAGCCATGGAGTTCCTCAAAGAGAGAATGAAATACACCCAAACAAACGAGGAATTCCTGATCTCGATGAATTCCTGAGATTCCTTACTTCAGGAACCTGACACTTCCGGACTCAGGATAGAAGCTCACGGATCTGAGCCTTTCAGGCAGACGGTATATCATTCCGAGCTGACTGACGGGATGCAGTCCTTCATAGAGTACTTCATCTTCCAGAAAAACGCAGATACGAACCATAGCCGCCACCCTGCAGACCAGACCGGCAGAAGGTTTCTTCTTCCTTGTCGTATCCATTTCAGGCTCCGATAGCATATCGTCGGCATTCCATTCAACCACAAGAGGAAGACTCCCCGGCTTCGATTCACCGCTAATGCCATGGACAGGGCTGAACCATCCCGCAATAAATGAATTATCTTCCCTTTTAGCCGGTATCCAGGAGTTGCGGTAATGGGTCGTCTCTTCCCTGCTCACTCCTGTGAAAAGGTGCATGATGCCTTCTTCCATGGCGTTCAGTTCCGCGAGCATCATCCTGATGGTTCCTTCGGGATAAGCCACTTCCTGGTAGCCACTGGCGAGGTTCAGCCGGTTTTCCCGGATGGCTGCGAGCGCTTCTGCAGCCTGACGGGCCTTCTCCCTCGGCGTCCTGACCTTGTCCTCGGGCTTTAAAACCGGTTTCATGACAGGCGGTCCAAGGGTGCTGTCCGGCATCATTCGTTCCTCCACCGGTTTTTGTTTTAAGTCGGGATTCACCTGGTATAAAAAATCCCTTTTTTTCCCGGCGATGGTCTGTGTTTCGGCATGCCCATCAATATTTGATTGGTTTTTAATTTTCCCGGCTTTCCCATTTCTCCCGGCATTTATCCCGGACAGAAAACCTTCTTTTGAGAGGGACACACGAAACTCTTTACTGAAAAGACAGTGCCATTTCTTCCTCTTCACAATACGGTATCCATGCGCAGGATCGGGAATCTGTTGTGTACGCAAACTGACGTTGGTGATACGGTATCCGGCCGCTGCCGCCTGTTCAACCTGGCCTGTGCCGAGGAATTCATCCGCGAATTCCATGTACGGGCCGCTTTCAGCGACTGTTTTTACCAGGGTAAAGTCAACCTCCAGCATGGTCATGGGAAGAAAGTAAGGAACGCCGGGCGCGTGCTGTACGACATTACTGTCTGATAATGCGACAACCCTGATCTGTCCTGCCATGAACAATGGCATCGACAGCAACAAAAGAAAACAGAACAGCTTTTTATTTCGTGTAGGAAACATATCTTTGTTTTTAGAAGTGAAGCAGGTTTTGCCTTGTGGCAAAAGTAGCAAATCATTGATAAAGTGTAATCAATGAATAGATAAACGTGCCTTGTAGAATGAAAAAAAAGCTGGTTGGCTGGTTTTGGAGATTACCGGAAGTGCTGCGCGTAGCTTACCGAAGCTTTCCTTTGCTTGTGATCTTGCTGGTTTTATTGTTATCCTGCAGGTTTGGACGTAAGGGTAGCGGTGAGGGCAGCCAGGCTGAGGAGGGAGAGATCAGCATTTCCGGAGCCTTTGCGCTTTATCCGCTGGCTGTTCGTTGGGCAGAAGCATACATGAAGCTTTGCCCTGAGGTGCGGATCGATATTTCTGCCGGTGGTGCCGGAAAAGGGATTACTGATGTACTCAATGACATGGTGGAAATCGGGATGGTCTCGCGTAACATGAACCCGGGTGAAATCAGCAGTGGCGCCTTTGCCATTGCGGTTGCCAGGGATGCGGTGCTTCCCACCATAAGCGCTTACAACAGGCAGCTTAACCTGATCAGGAGGAAGGGAATGTCAAGGGAAACCTTCCGGAAACTTTACCTTGAGGATAGTTTTATCAGCTGGGGTTCCCTCACCGGAAGCAGCAGCCATAAAAAAGTGATGGTGTACACCCGCTCAGATGCCTGCGGAGCGGCAGAAACATGGGCTGAATTCCTAGGGACCAACCAGGAATCGCTTTACGGTGTGGGTGTTTTTGGTGATCCCGGTATCGCCGACGCCGTGAAATCGGATGAATACGGCATTGGGTATAATAACCTGATTTATATTTATGATCTTGGTAATCGACTTAAATACAATGGTTTGGATGTTATCCCGCTGGATTTTAACGCAAATGGGATTATCGATCCGGAAGAAGACTTCTATGAAACGATTGATCAGTTTCTGGCTGCCGTTGAAGCTGGCAGATTTCCCTCACCCCCCGCGAGGGATTTGTATTTTGTCACGAATGGCAGGCCGGACGATCCTGTACTGACGGGTTTTTTAAAGTGGATTCTGACTGAAGGCCAGCACCTTGTGCATGAAAGCGGTTATATCCCGCTGAATCATGAAGAAATTGAAAATGAACTCAATAAACTGCGATAATCCATGGGTGTATTTTACCTGAAACGGCACCTGAGAAGTAAAATCCATCATGGCTGGATGCTGGTCTGTCTTGTGCTGGTGCTGCTCATGCCGCTGATCATTGGATTCGGCTTGACGTTCAAATCGGGCATGCTCTTTCAGGAACGTTCCCTTGGTGAATTATTGTTTACAACCGACTGGCGACCGGTAGCGGGAAAATTCGGCCTGCTGCCCTTCATCCTCAGTTCGCTCTGGGTTACCATCCTTGCCATCCTCATCGCCGCGCCCATCTGCCTGCTGACGGCCATTCACCTGACACAGTATGCAAAGAAATGGGTATTGAAACTCATGCATCCCGTCATCGATATCCTGGCAGGCATCCCATCGGTAATCTTCGGGGTTTGGGGTATTCTGATCATCGTTCCGCTGGTTTCACGCTATATCGCCCCGGTGTTCGACAAACATGTGACGGGATTCAGCATCCTGAGCGGGGCCATTGTCCTGGCAGTCATGATCATCCCCTTCATTCTGAATATCCTCATCGAAGTGTTCAGGGCTTTACCCGACGAACTCACGGAAGCAAGCCTGTCACTGGGCGCCAGTAAGTGGCAGACCATTAAATATGTGCTGGTAAAAAGGGCATTTCCGGCTATCGTATCAGCTTTCGGACTCGGTCTTTCGCGCGCATTCGGTGAAACCATCGCCATCCTGATGGTGGTCGGGAATGTTCCCCGCATGCCCACCGGTGTTTTTCAGCCCGGGTACCCTTTACCGGCACTGATTGCCAATAATTACGGTGAGATGATGTCGGTACCCCTGTACGATGCCGTGCTGATGTTTGCCGCCCTGGTCCTTTTCATCATTGTGACCCTGTTTAACCTCACATCCAGGATGGCCATCATCCGGCTGGAAAGAAACCAATAATAAAGCAATGACAGACAGAAGAATAAGGATCATTGAGGAAGGTTTTGCCAGGGTGCTGATGTTTTTATCCACTTCCACCATCGTCCTGGTTCTGTTACTGATTGTCATCAGCATCCTGGTCAGGGGCCTGCCGGCCATTTCCTGGGAGATGTTGTCGCAAACCCCCAGGGGTGGGTTCTATTTCGGGAAAGAAGGCGGCATTCTGAATGCCATAGTGGGTTCGGCATACCTGGCCGGAGGTTCAACCCTCCTTGCCCTGGTGGTCAGCCTGCCGGTGGCCCTGTATATGAACGTTCATTTGGTGAAGCGGGTAAAACTGGTCAATACCATCCGTTTTCTGCTGGATTTGCTCTGGGGCATACCCTCCATCGTGTACGGCGCCTTCGGATTTGCAGTCATGGTTTTTCTCGGCTTACGAACTTCACTCCTGGCCGGTATCATCACTGTCACTTTCTTCATTATTCCGATCATGATCCGGGCCATGGACGAGCTGTTTAAAACCGTACCGCGGGGTCTGCTCGAAGCCTCCTTTTCCCTTGGTGCCACCAGAAGTGAAACAGCTTACAGGATCTTTCTCCGGCAGGGATTGTCGGGTGTGGTCACCGCCATCTTGCTGGCATTTGGCAGGGCGATCGGGGATGCTGCTTCTGTCCTGTTTACCACAGGCTATACAGATCATATTCCTTCTTCCCTCGGCCAGCCTACGGCAACCCTGCCACTGGCAATCTTTTTTCAGCTATCTTCGCCCATACAGGAAGTGCAGCAAAGAGCCTACGCCTCAGCCTTTATCCTTACCTGTATTATATTGATAATTAGCGTATTGGCGAGAATTTTTGAGCGCAGGTATCATAAAAACAGGATTAGGTTTTGAAAGCATCCGGACCGAAAATAAGGATCAGCCACCTCTCCATTACCATTGGGGGAAAAGCGGTATTGAAGGATATCAACCTTCAGATACCGGAGCATCAGATCACAGTGATCCTGGGACCATCCGGCTGTGGAAAAACAACCTTGCTTAAAAGTCTGAACCGCCTGATCGACCTGAATCATCAGGCGAAGGCAGAAGGTGAGATATTTATTGACGGGCAGGAAATACTGCACGACACCCGGGATGTTACGAAGATCAGAAAAAAGATGGGTTTGTTGTCGCAGCGGCCCTATCCCTTGCCAATGAACATATACAACAACATCGCATTTGGTCTGAGGATCTCCGGTCGTAAACAGAAAAGGATCCTTGACAGGCGTGTGGAGCATTATTTGAGGCTGGCGCATTTATGGGAAGAGGTTTGCGACAGATTAAGGGACCCTGCTTCCGCTTTGTCCATCGGGCAGCAGCAGCGTCTGTGTCTGGCACGCGGACTGGCCGTCGACCCTGACATCATTCTGGCTGATGAGCCCACTTCTGCACTGGATCCGGTTTCCAGCAAGATCATTGAAGACCTCTTCAGAGAAATGAAGAAGCAGTATACCATTATCCTGGTAACCCATGTCCTGAGGCAGGCCATCAGGTTGGCTGATCATGTGGTTTTTATGTCGGAAGGGGAAGTGGTGGAACAGGGAAGTCCTCAAAACCTGTTCAGTAATCCGCAAACAGCGCAATTACGGGCTTACCTGACGGAAGGAAACTAATTGGGATGTCATCCTGGCGTTGATTTAAATCAACGCCAGGATGACATCCCAGGTTCAGCTGAACAGCAGTTCCCTGTATTTCGGCAAAGGCCACAACTCATCATCTACCAGCAATTCCAACTTGTCCACATGCTTCCGGATGATATCAAAATGAGGAAGCACCAGGGCTTTGTATGCATTGGCTTTTTCAGCGCTGTCGGTGATCAGGTTGGCCTTTTTCCGTTCTCCTATCATCAGGTTCACATTGGTTTTAATCTCCATAATATGATCTGAAATGTCTTTAATGGTTTGTACCTGGTGGTTTGACAACCTGCTGAAGGTTTTCGCATCCAATACCTCTTGCAGTCCCTTGACATTTTCGATCAGGCGGTTCTGGTATCGTATGGCCACTGGGATGAGGTGGTTTGTGGCCAGATCCCCCATCACCCTTGCTTCTATTTGTATTCTCAGGGTGTATTGTTCATAACGGATGTCTTGCCTGGCTTTTAACTCCCTTGCACTGAGTACGTGATATTTTTCGAACAGCTCAATGACCGGGGCATGGGTAAATACAGCGACTGCTTCGGGAGTTGTCCGGAGGTTCGGCAATCCCCTGGCGGCCGACTGCCGGATCCAGGTTTCGCTGTAGTTGTTTCCTTCATACCTGATATCACGGGAAGAAGTGATAAACTGTCTGAGAATCTCGATGATGGCCATCTCCCTGTTCGAAGATTTTTTGGTCAGGGCAGTCACCTGCTCAGCAAAGGCATGCAGCTGATCGGCAACCATCAGGTTCAGAGCGATCATTGGCATGGCACAGTTTGCGGAAGAACCGACTGCCCTGAATTCGAACTTATTACCGGTAAAAGCGAAAGGGGAGGTTCTGTTCCTGTCGGTATTATCCTGCAGGATTTCAGGTATTTTCGGAAGGTTGATCTGCAATTTTCCATTCGCCTTGTTCTGCCGGAGAGAAAGTCCGGCTGTCGATTTTTCTATCTTATCCAGGGTTTTGGAGAGCTGACTGCCGATAAAAGCTGAGATGATTGCAGGGGGAGCCTCATGCCCGCCCAGACGCAGGTCGTTACCTGCCGAAGCAATGGAGGCCCGTAATAATGCCGAATGTTCACGGAGCGCTTTCAGAATACTCACCAGAAACACCAGAAAACGAAGGTTTTCATGCGGTGTTTTCCCGGGCGAAAGCAGGTTGTCGCCTTTACTGCTCATCAGCGACCAGTTGTTATGCTTGCCGGAACCATTCACGTTGGCAAAGGGTTTTTCGTGCAGCAGAATGGTCAGATCATGCTTGCGGGCAAGCTTCTCCATCAAAACCATCAGCAGCTGGTTGTGGTCGACCGCCAGGTTTACTTCCTCAAATACCGGTGCACATTCAAACTGGTTGGGAGCCACCTCGTTATGTCGCGTTTTCAATGGGATCCCCAAACGGTGGGCTTCATATTCGAGGTGCTTCATAAAAGCGGCTGCACGGGAGGGGATGACACCGAAATAATGATCAGCCAGTTGCTGGTCTTTTGCGGAGGCATGACCAAAAAGAGTTCGACCGGTCAGTACCAGGTCGGGACGTGCCCGGTAAAGGCCGGTATCGATCAGAAAATATTCCTGTTCCCAGCCCAGGGTAGCCGTTACCTTGTCAAGGTCGGGATCGAACAATTTGCAGATCCGGGTGGCAGCATCATTTAAAACATGAATGGTCCGGAGCAGGGGTGTTTTGGTGTCCAGTGCTTCCCCGTTATAAGAAATGAAAATCGTGGGTATGCAAAGGGTGTTCTCAAGAATAAATGCCGGTGATGTCGGGTCCCAGGCAGTATAACCCCTGGCTTCGAAGGTATTTCTTATTCCGCCGGAGGGAAAACTGGATGCATCGGGTTCCTGCTGGACCAAGGCACTGCTGCCGAAGCGTTCAATGGCCTTCCCTTCCTCCGCAGGATGCAGAAAGGCGTCATGCTTCTCCGCCGTCGCCCCGGTGAGGGGGTGAAACCAGTGCGTATAATGAGTGGCTCCCTTCGAAATGGCCCAAGCTTTCATGCCTGCTGCCACCTGGTCGGCCGTCCTGTGGTCAATCCGGACCTCACTGTCAATGGCCGCCATCAGTTTGTCGTATGTCTCTTCCGGAAGGAATTGACGCATCAGGCCCCGGTGGAAGGTCATCTCGCCGAAATAGGCAGAGGCCGGATGATTTGCAATAAAACCTGGATTCTCTGTTCTGGCCATCGATGCAGTTAAAGCTCTAAACCGGAGATTGCTCATAGCGGTGATTGATTCGTGTATTTTTCAGGATAACGAATGTGATTCAATGAATGTTCATAAATGTTGAAAGATAAATTGCTTTTCTGAACAAAGAATAAAAATTAATTATAATTTGATTTTTAATATCTTTACGATTGTCGAAGCGATAATTATAATTCATTTATTATGAGAGCATTAATACTTGTTAGCTGTATGTTTTTGCAACTGTTTGCATTTTCTCAGGTTACCTTGGTTTTACAACCAGGAGCTTCAGACGGAAAGGATGCAGATATCAGAACAGATTACCCTTCGACTCCAAATGGCGGCAGCCAGGATTTTATCGCGAATGCCTGGACGGCAGGAATGGTTTTTGTTCAAAGATCCCTGATTGAATTTGATCTAAGCTCAATTCCACAGAATGCTTTGATAATCAGTGCGAACCTGTCCTTGTACGCAAATCCCACCACAGGTCATTCACAGCACCATTCCTCGTTATCGGGATCCAATACTGCTTTTTTGAAGAGAATAGTCAATCACTGGAATGAAAATGCTGTCTGCTGGAATAATCAGCCGGGTACCACAGATATGCATAGAATCATCTTGCCTCAGTCCACTTCTTCTTTACAGGATTATTTGAATATTGATGTCACGCAAATGATGCAGGATATGGTAACTTTCCCCGGGACAAGCTTCGGAATGATGTTTATGCTCGCAACTGAAGAGCACTATCGTTCATTGATCTTTGCTTCAAGTGATCACCCGAATGCTTCGTTACACCCGAAGCTTGTTATAACCTATGACGCGACGGCCACCTGGGTTGATACTTGTATTGTAATTAAAGTGATGGAAGACCGGGGCTATGATGCGGATATCAGGGACGATTTCCCTACATCCCCGAATCCTGCCAGTCAGGATTTCATTGCCAATGCATGGAGTGCAGGAAGTCAATACTTTATTCAAAGAAGCTTAATTGATTTCGGAGTTACCACGCTTCCTCCCAACACTTTTCTGAACTGCGCAATGTTGTCGTTATATGGGAATCCGACAACCGGTCACTATCAAAATCATTCCAGCTTGTCTGGCCCCAATGAATCCTACCTTCAGAGGATAACAAGTTCATGGGATCAAAATACTGTTTGCTGGAATAATCAGCCCTCTTACTCAACTCAAAATCAAGTGACTCTGTCGAAGTCTTATGACACATTGCAAAATTATCTTGATATTGATGTCACTGATCTGATGGTGGATATGCTGACATATCCCAGTTCAAGTTTCGGCTTTCTATTAAAACTTGTGACAGAATCACAGTATCGGTCTATGGTTTTTGCTTCCTCTGACCATGTGAATCCTGATCTTCACCCTAAACTTACCCTTTGTTATTCAACCATAACATCTATGTCTGAGGTTAATAAATCGTCGGAAAGTATGCAGGTCTTTCCCAATCCCGCAAATGGCATCATTACAGTGCAATTGGCTGGTAAAGAAAGGGTTAATCTTATCCTTGATGTGATTGATGTGAATGGAAGGAAGGTAATTTCCAGGAAAGACCTTAATAAATCACCTGCCATCCAATTGGATGTAAGTAGGTTGAATAAGGGATTGTATATTATCAGGATCCTTGATGGGAATGAGAGCAGCAGCAGAAGAATTATTATTGACTAGAGCTCTTTTTCTTCCTTATTGTCCACAATCCCACGAATGTGATCAATCCATTGACAATCAGGAGTTCAAATCCGAATTTATAACCACCGAACAGGAATTCCGAATGCCGGGAGATAAAATAACACAGCAGGGGAGCCACCACGGCAACCAGGGGGACATAGCGGTCTTTAACCCTTAATTTAGTGAACAGGCCGAAACTGTATAGTCCCAGCAAAGGCCCGTATGTGTAACCGGCGATGGTGAATAATTTATCGATGACTGCCTGATCGTTGATGGCCCGGAAGAGGATGATCATCGACAGCAAGATGAGGGCGAAACCCAGGTGTACCAGATAGCGAATGCTGATCTTTTCTTTTTCTGTGATGTCTTTTCTTTTGTTCATGCCCAGAAAATCAATGGAAAAGGAGGTGGTCAGAGAGGTCAGGGCACCATCTGCACTTGGGTAAGCAGCAGAAATCAAACCGATCATAAAGACAAGGCCGGCCAGGGGGCCGAGCTGCTGGAGGGAGATCACCGGGAACAGGTCGTCACTGCGCAACGGCATATCCATTCCTGTTTGGGCAGTGTATAAAAAGAGAATGGCACCAAGGAACAGAAAGATCATATTTACCAGTACCAGGACAAAAGAGAAGCTGAACATGTTTTTCTGGGATTCCCGTAATGTCCGGCAACTCAGATTCTTCTGCATCATTTCCTGATCCAGTCCGGTCATTACAATGGTGATAAACATACCACTGAAAAACTGTTTGACGAAAAACTGCCTGTCGTGCCAGTCGGTGGATATGACCCTGGTAAGGCCCATATCCGTCACATGGTCAAACATCTGCTGAAAGCTGAGTTGCAGGTCTTTGCCGATAAGAAATACCGTCAGTATGACCGACGCCAGCATAAAAGTCGTCTGCAGTGTATCAGTCCAGACGATGGTGCGGATGCCGCCCTTGAATGTGTACAAGATGATCAGCAGGATGAAGATACATACTGATACCCAGAATGGAATCCCCCACGCATCGAAAATAAATATCTGCAACACATTGACTACCAGGAACATTCTTAAGGAAGCCCCGATTGTCCTTGAAAGGATGAAAAAGAATGCGCCTGTTTTGTGGGTCCAAAAACCAAATCGTTGTTCGAGGTAGGTGTATATCGAAGTAAGATTCAAACGGTAGTAGAGGGGCAGGAGAATGGTGGCGATGACGATATATCCGAACAGATATCCGAAGACCACCATCAGGTAAGTCCACTGTGTGGTTCCGACCCATCCCGGAACCGACATAAAGGTGACACCGGAAAGCGAGGCGCCGATCATGCCGTAGGCAACCACGTACCAGGGCGATGCCTTGTTGCCGATAAAGAAGGTTTCGTTGTTGGATTTGCGGGAGGTGATCCAGGTGATGATGAACAATAATAAGGTGTAACCAAGAAAGCAGGAGAAAATGAAGAATGGAGACATGCAGGGCTATTTAGTCATTAGGAATCGTGCAAAATGAAGGAGATCGGGAAAGGTCAGGTCGATGAGGGATGCATGTTTTAAGGCTGGTAAGCGGTCGGTGGAGATCAGGATGGTTTGCATGCCGGTCTTTTTTCCGAATATCATATCGCTGATTGAATCACCTGCCATCACCGATTCCCTGAACCGTATCCCCGGGTGATCTTTTCTGGCGGCCAGCGCCATACCGATATTGGGTTTACGGTATAAACTGCCGCTGTCCTCAAGGTCGGGACAGTAATAAATCTGGTCTATCCTGCCTCCCTGGTCGTGGATTACCGTCAGCATCTGCCGGTGGAGCGCTTCCAGTTGTTCGGCAGTCATCAGTCCCTTCCCGATGCCCTGCTGGTTGGTTACAATAAAGATCTTCCGGAAAAAGCCGGAGAAAATCCTGATGGCTTCGAGGCTTCCGGGAAGAAACTCAAAATGTTCCCAATCTTTCACATAGTCGCCGGGAAGTTTCCGGTTCACCACACCGTCGCGGTCGAGGAACAGGTTCCACGACCTGTCAGGGGAAAAACTGTCCAATCTCTTTTTGTGCCCTTTCATAATCTTCAGGTATCCCGATATCGATAAAGTAAGCATCAGAAACATAAGCCTTCAGCTTATGCGATTTCATTTTCACCGGAAGGAAATCCTTTTCGAGTGAAAATGAGCCAGCTTGCGTTGCAGACAGGTAAAAATCCCTGTTGACGATATAGATGCCGCCATTGATATTACCGGGTGCAGGCTCAGCGGTTTTCTCCGTAAAACGGATGATTTTTCTGTTTCCGTCATCTACAACTGTTCCATAGCGGCTGGTGTCATCCATGAATTTCACCGCCATCAGCAGATCAGTGCCGGAATCGTTTCTGTATTGCCTTAGCATGCCGGAGAGTTCCACATTGAAGAAGGTATCTCCGTTCATTACGAGGACTTCGTCCCCAATGGCAGCATTCATGGCGAGTCTCAATCCTCCTCCGGTGCCAAGGGCTTGTTCCTCAATGGCATAGCTAATGTCAATTCCCTGGTAGCCAGAACCGAAATACCGGATGATATGATCTTTGAGATGCCCGACGGAAAGTATGATTTTTTCGAAATGATGTCGTTGAAGGTACTGTATCAGGAGTTCAAGGAAAGGTTTACCGTTTACCGGAACCATAGCCTTGGGGAGATTGCCTGCGATGTTTCCAAGCCTTGTTCCCAAACCACCGGCAAGTATAATGGCTTCCATTACGGTTCCTTAACGGGGAAACATGGCAGATTCAACCAGTTCGCAGATGATATGGCCGATCAGGATATGGCATTCCTGTATCCTCGGTGTATCCGTGCTCGGAACATTGATCAGGTAATCGCAGCAGGTTTTCATTTTTCCGCCAGTGTCACCGGTCATCCCGATCACGGTCATGTGCTGCTTTCTGGCTTCATCAATGGCAGCCAGGATGTTGGGAGAATTCCCCGAGGTGGAAATCGCGAAAAACACATCTCCTTCCCTGCCTTTGGCCTTGATCAGCCTGGCATAAACCTGGTCGAAAGCGTAATCGTTTGCCACAGCCGTCAGGTAGGAGGTGTTTACATGCAAAGCCTCGGAGTATAACGGGTCTCTGTCATAATAAAACCTTCCTGAAAACTCGGCGGCAAGGTGCTGGGCATCAGCCGCACTGCCACCGTTGCCGGCAAACAGCACTTTATTTCCTTTACTGAAAGCGTTCGTACACGCATGTGCCACATCGGAAATAACCCGCAATAGTTCGCTGCTCTCAAGCAAACGTTCTTTCGTATTAATTGATTCTCTGATTCTTAACTCAATCACTGGATCCATATGGGAGAGATTTTAATGATGTGACACATCAGCACCACTAAAGGTACTGATGTGTCACATGCTGCAAAAGTAAGCTAAAACTTGTCCCGGCGGAGGATTTCACCGGCAGCTTTGCGGCTGCGGTGCCGGGGATTATCTGCACTGTCAGCAGGGTAACCGATCGGAAGCAGTATCATGGGTTCGATATGCGGCGGGAGCTTAAAGATGCTGCTGCATGCGGCTGCATCGAAATTGCAGATCCAGCAGCTTCCGAGTCCTTTTTCTGCGGCAGCCAGGGTGATGTGATCAGTGATGATGGCTGCATCGATATCACAATGATCTTTTCCGTCCCCTCTTTTCCATGAAACCTGATGATCACCGCAGATGACCAGCACGAGCGGGGCTCCCCTGAACCATTCCCTCGGATATGTTTCATGCAGGGCGGCTAACACGGCACGGTCGGTCACCACAATGATATGCCAGGGTTGCAGGTTGGCTGCCGAGGGTGCCATCCGGCCACATTCAAGGATGTATTGCAGTGTTCCTTCTTCAACAGCATCCGGAAGATAGCCGCGGGAGGAGTAACGCATTTTGCTTAATTCTAGAAAATCCATGTTAATTGCTTGTTTATTAGTATATTATAAAGTAATAATCTCCTCAGGGTCTGGTAATTCAGCGATCGAATGAGATGGCAGATGTCCTGGCAACTTTCGCCGTCTCAGATAGACCAGCTTGTAAGTCCTTGTTTTACGAACTCATATCGTTTTACAGCACCTCCAAAGGATTCAAGTGCATGGATCACCTGGTTTCTGGTATTCCCCGGACAGTAGAAAAAGATAAAGCCTCCGCCACCCGCACCGCTGATCTTGCCCCCGATGGCGCCGTTTCTAAGGGCAGTGGCATAGATATCGTCGATTACGGGATTGCTGATACCATCAGCCATTTTTTTCTTGTGTTCCCAACCAAAATCAAGTAATTCACCGATACGGTTCAATTCTCCCCTGAGCAGGGCTTCTTTCATCAGGTAGGCTTGTTCCTTGAGTTTCAGCATGGCGTCGATGGAGGTGGCATGCTTTGCCAACACATTTTTAACTTGTGCCTCGATGATCCGGGAGGATAGCCTGCTTGTTTCCGTATTGTAAAGTACCAGGTTGTGGGCCAGCTCATTCAGATAGTCCGTTTTTATCCGGAGAGGGTTGACAATGACTTTATCACCTGAAAAAAATTCCATAAAGTTGACTCCACCGAAAGTTGCAGCATATTGGTCCTGCTTTCCCCCTGCCATGGCAAGATCAACTCTTTCTATTTCATAAGCAAGATGAGCAAGATCGTATTCTCCCAAAGGAAGTTTGAACCAAGCCGCAAATGCACCCAATATCGCAACCACAAGTGTGGATGAGGTGCCTAATCCTGAACCGGGCGGCGCATCTACGTATGTCGTCAGCCTGAATGAGAAGGGTTCAAGCTGAAACTGTCTGATGATCCTGTTGTAGATTCCTTTATGGAGATCTAAATTTCCATCAAGCGGGAGTTCCTTTAGCGTCGGAAAAACAAGCATTTCATTCTTATCCAAAGCATCGATCGTAATTTTTTCATCCGACGTTATCTCAAGGGAAGCATAAGCGTACATAGAAATGGTAGCATTTAATATTGCACCTCCGTAAAGATCGGAGAATGGGGCTACATCAGTACCGCCTCCTGCAAGACCAAAGCGCAAGGGAGACTTACTCCTGATTATCATAAGGCAATGTTTGTAAGGTTATTATATAAGAATTTTATAAGGGTTGAAATCATTGCTTCACAATCCTTATGTTCCGGACATTTTCCCCATCGGTAATCCTGAGAAAGTACAAACCCTCAGGTAGATGATTAAGTGAGAATGAATAACCTGCCGGATTAGTTGTAATCGTTTTTTGAAACACCCTTCTGCCGTTAGCGGAAAAAACATCCAGGTCGACAATTTTCAGATCTTTCGTTTGAATAAAGTATTTATCCATCGAGGGATTCGGGTAAACAAGAATGTAAGAATCCGTTATATTTTCATCAGCCATCCCAACGGTGCTCAGATCGACTAACGCACAGATCGTATCGGCATCGCAGGCGTTTGTGGTAAAAAGGCATGCGTTGTACACCGCGGGTGCAATGTAATAATGAAGCGGATTCTGGAGGATTGAGAAATTTCCGTCACCAAAGTCCCAAAACCAAGTGGTAGCGTTAATGGAGCTGTCTGAAAATGACACCGTGAGTGAGTTATTGCTCCAGCTGAATCCACTTGAAATATAATCACATACAAAAACAGAGTCGCAAAACATTGAACTTCCACAACTGTCGGTAACGGTCAGGCAAACATGGTAAAAACCTCCATTGGTGTAAACATGGGTGGGAGATGGTAATGAGGATCCGTTTCCATCACCGAAATCCCAGGTCCATGAAGTTGCATTTGTGGTGATTGACGAAAAATTGAAAGTGTAAGCATTCTGGCTGTAAGTGAAAGTGGCAACTGGGGGTGGGCAAAAAGAATAAATCACAGTCAGGCTGGGAAACATGGAGGAAATACCCCATTCGCTGGAGGCAAATGAAACCACGCGATAAATCACTTCATCCTCAATTTTCAATAAAAAGCCGAAGCTACTTAATGGATTATCTATATGATCCTGAACAACTTGCGTAACATCTATGTTAACATAATCCTGGGTTGGCGAAGTAGTGGCAGGTATCAGTACCTGGTTGAGGCTGGTGTCTGCCGGTTTATTGTTCCAAGTGACACTGTCCTCGTCCCATGCTTCGGTAAGTCTGCTGAAAGTGCAGGCATTATTTCCATATTGCTGCCCCAAAAATGAGCCGTAAGTAGCGAACTTAAGATTCAGCTTTGCGTCAATAATGGTGGACCCCGGAGGAATTGCAATCAGTCCAAAATCAAGAAGACTTCTGACAGTGAAGAAGTTCCCAGACAAGGTCCAGGCGGCAGCGATCAATAAACCGGTATTGCCATAGTTGGTTGTTGGTGTATAGCTGTCGATGAGTGCATCCTGTCCTCTTTCATTATCAATGGTGAAAACTTCGGTGACCTGAGAGTATGTGTTAATACATATAACCAGGATACCAATGATCGAAGCAGCAATTTTTTTCATTTTTACCAGGGAATTAATATATAGAAATTTATTTAATTCATTATGAGGAGGTTTCGATAATGGTGTCCACCATTCGTGCCCAGGAGTATTTTTCTTTTTCGGTTTTAATATTTTCAATGAAATGCGCTTCCATATTCAGGTTGAAATACTTGCAAACGGCATCGGTAATAGAATATGGTTCCGGCTCCACCACGTAACCGGCTTTCCCGTCCGGAACGAATTCTGCAAGTCCGCCCACATTGGTGATGATCATGGGTTTGTCGAAGTGATAGGCGATTTGGGTAACCCCGCTCTGCGTGGCATTTTTATAAGGCTGCACCACCAGATCCGCTGCACAGAAATGCTTGTAAACTTCAGTATCGGGGATAAAATCTGTATTCAGTATCACCTGGTCTTTGAGATTCAGGGAGGCAATCAGGTCGTGGTAGGGTTGCGGATCGGTGTAAAATTCACCGGCAACAATCAATTTCACCCGGAGTGCCTTCATGTCAGGCGCTGCCATCGCCTTCAGCAAAAGATCCAGTCCTTTGTAATCCCTGATAAAACCGAAGAAAAGGAGGTATTTCCCGGTCGGATCAAGTCCGAGGAGTTTCCTGGCTTCTTCTTTGGTGACCGCTTTACCGAAGTTATCATAAATGGGATGCGGACAATATGCTTTGGGTTTCAACCGGTCGAAACTGTTCAATTGTTCCAATACGGTTTTCGACATCGCCACGAATCCGTCCGCACTGCCTACCCAGTAACGTGCAAGCATCCTGTCGCCGGGCCGCTTTTCGTGGGGAATGATGTTGTCGATGATGCTGATGACCTTGGTGTGCCTGTTTCTCCTGATGATCCTTGCCACTGTCCCCAGGCAGGGCGCCATAAAGGGGATCCAGAATTTGATTACTACCAGTTCAGGCTTCATTCTCTTAATTTTCAGTCCGGTAAGTATCCAATTCAGCGGATTGACAGAATTCAGGCTTATATGGATATCCAGCCCATCCGGTGCAGGCTCTGTGGAATACTGTGTTTTACCGGGAAAAAGGAAAGAAGGATACTGCAGGCTGAAGGTATGGATACTGCACTTGTATCCTTTAGATATGAATTCCCTGACAAGCCTTTCATTGAAATTGGACAGACCTCCCCGGAGCGGCCAGGCAGATCCGATCATGATCATGCTTGGCTGTGTTGTCATGATTTCTCCCAACCTGTTTTTTCTTCGATAAGGTACTGGTTTCTGTCGTAGGCATTCCGTGAGATCATTTCCGCCAGGAATCCGGCCAGGAAAAACTGGGTTCCGAGGATCATGCACAGCAGGCCGAGATAAAACAACGGACGTTCCGTCATCTTGTATTCCGCAAGAAATACCTTTGCGAAGGCCAGGTAGGCTGCAATGATCAACCCTCCGAGGAACAGCAGGCTGCCAAGGCTTCCGAACAGGTGCATGGGCCTGCGGCCAAACCTGGAAACGAAGGTGATGGATAACAGATCGAGAAAGCCGTTGACAAACCTTTCCATACCGAATTTGGTGGTTCCGTATTGCCGTTTCCGGTGGATCACAACCTTTTCCCCTATTTTCCGGAAACCTGCCCATTTGGCGATCACCGGAATGTAACGGTGCATCTCGCCGTGCACTTCGATGCTTTTCACCACCTCTTTCCGGTAAGCTTTTAAACCGCAGTTGAAATCATGCAGCCTGATACCGCTGGTTTTCCGGGTGGCCCAGTTAAAGAGCCGGGTGGGGATTGTCTTGCTGACGGGATCGTAACGTTTTTTCTTCCAGCCTGATACCATGTCATATCCCTCGTGGGTGATCATACTGAACAGTTCCGGTATTTCATCCGGACTGTCCTGCAGGTCGGCATCCATGGTAATCACCACATCGCCGGCTGCTACCTCAAACCCCCGGTTGAGCGCTGCTGATTTGCCATAGTTTCTGCGAAATCTGATCCCCCTGATGTTGGGATTATCCTTACAAAGCTTCGTGATCATCTCCCATGATCCGTCCTGGCTGCCGTCATCCACGAAGATTACTTCGTAGGTGAAGCGGTTCGCCAGCATGACCCTTTCGATCCATGCGGCCAGTTCCGGCAGGGATTCGCTTTCATTCAGCAGGGGTATGACAACAGACAAATCCATTTCGGTGGTTCCGCTTAAACCGCACTGTTCATCGGGTTCTCTTCTTTCTTCATGATGGCTGCAACGATAAGTCCAAGCACGGCAGACACCACGGCATTCCAGAGAAATCCCCAGAAAGCCATCCATGCCGGTTGCATGAAACGGCGCGTATAGCTCATGGCCAGCTCAATCTGCGAATCATCCATATTGGGGTTCTGCTCAATGAAGTTTTCTTCGGCCTTGGCAAGCATCTGACCGATCATTTCCGGGTCGAAATACTTGAAAAACAAATAGGTGTATATACCGGTGATGATACCGGCAAAGAGGCCGGTGAAAAAACCTATCCGGAAGGCTGTCCCGAAGGACACAAAACCGCCCGATTTTTTGTCCCTGAAGTCTTTCACGGCCCAGATCATGACAACGAGCAGAACAGCAAATGCAAGGAATCCCAGCACTTTATTCTGCATCTGTCCGAGGGAATACAGCAGCAGTGAGTACAGGATGGATATCACTGCCAGAATGAGCGCATAGCGTAAGCAATTGCCCAGCACTGAAGGTTTTTGGTTTTCCATTTTAGATTGATTTATTTGACCCGAATTCGATAATAAAAACGATCTCAGAAGCAAAAGTATATGTTTTCAGCCGCTAAATCAAACTTGGGAAATTTATTCAAGCTTCACTGCGGCGGTTCATGCTGGCATTAACCGTAAAATTATCACGTTTGGGTAAATGGAAGGCCTTTCTTCTTATCTTTGCAAAGGGTAAGTCTGATACGACCAGCTCCTGCTGAACCCCCCCAGGTCCGGAAGGAAGCAAGGGTAGGCGGTTGAGCGGTGCGATATTCCGGGCTTGCCCTTTTTTTTCAAACCATGCTGCTGAAAGTTTATCCCGATAATCCTTCCGAAAGACAGATCAGCAAAGTTGTGGAGATCCTTCGCCGTGACGGCGTGGTCATTTACCCTTCAGATACCGTGTATGCCCTTGGTTGTGACATTACTAAACCACGTGCCATAGAAAGAATTGCGCAAATCAAAGGGATCAGGAAAGACAAGGCCCACTTTTCCTTTGTTGTGGCCGACCTCAGCCACTTGTCAGACTTTACCAGACCAATCCCCAACAATGTGTTCAAGATTATGAAGCGGGCTTTCCCGGGGCCATACACCTTTATTTTAAATGCCAACAACAACGTCCCCAATCTCTTACAAAGCAATAAAAAGACGGTAGGAATCAGAGTCCCCGATCATAACATCCCGGTCGCCATCGTCAGAGCACTCGGAAATCCGATTATCACCACTTCCCTTCACGATGAGGATGAATTGATGGAGTATGCCACCGATCCCGAACTGATACATGAAAAGTACGACAGGCTGGTTGATTGTGTGATTGACGGGGGGTATGGAGGTGTTGTCGCTTCCACGGTGATCGATTGTACCGGGGACGATATCGTTATTGTCAGGGAGGGCTTGGGCGACCTTTCCGTGATTTATTGATACTTATGATGACTGACAGGGAATTGTTCTTCAGATACCTGGCACAGACTTCAGCCGAACCTGTGGGCCTGGAAATTGTCTCTGGCAGCGGTATTTATCTTTACAGTAATGATAATAAACGATATATCGATCTGATATCCGGTATTGCGGTGTCTTCTTTGGGACACAGTCACCCCGAAGTGGTCGCAGCCATCGCTGAACAGGCTGCTAAACACATGCATGTGATGGTTTACGGGGAATATATTCAGGCACCCCAGCTTCGTCTTGCGGAAATGCTGGTGCGATTCCTGCCACCGGAGCTTGACAATGTTTATTTTACCAATTCGGGTAGTGAAGCGGTTGAGGGAGCGGTGAAGCTGGCCAAAAGGCACAGCGGACGACCCCGTGTTGTCGCTTTTCATCATGCCTATCATGGTCATACCCAGGGTTCCATGAGCCTGATAGGTGATGCCGGTATGAGACAGGCTTTTATTCCCCTGCTGCCTGGAACCAGCTTTCTGAATTTCAATGATAGCGGCGAACTCGACAGGATTGACGAGCGGACTGCTTGTGTGATCGTTGAACCCGTACAAGGAGAAGCAGGGATCAGGGTGGCAGAAAGGGGATTTCTTGAAGCCCTTGCAAAACGATGCCGTGATACAGGTACTTTACTGATCTTCGATGAGGCACAGACCGGCCTTGGAAGAACAGGGAGCCTCTTTGCCTTTGAGCAATACGGTATCGTCCCCGACATCCTGATCCTCGCCAAAGCCCTGGGAGCCGGTATGCCCCTGGGAGCATTCATTGCCGGCCGTAATATCATGCAAGACCTCACACACGATCCGCCTTTGGGACATATTACTACTTTCGGCGGTCACCCCGTATCCTGTGCCGCCGCCCTTGCCGGATTACAGGTACTTATCCGTGGGCAATACTGGAAATCAGTGCCTGCCAGGACAAAGTTGTTTATCGATCAGCTTTCGGCTCATCCCTCAGTGAAGGAAATCAGGCATGCCGGTTTCATGATGGCCATTGAACTGGGTGATGAAATGAAAGTCAAAGAAACAATCAGGCGCTGCTTTCAGCATGGATTGCTGACCGATTGGTTCCTTTTCTGCCCGACAGCCCTCAGAATTGCTCCGCCGCTGATAATTACCGAAGAGGAAATCATGAGTGCAACGGAGATTTTACTGAGGAATATAGCCTGATCTTACTCAATGATCATGGCAACCTGGTAATAGTTATTCACGGCTCCAAGCAATCTGGTCTTGAAATAGAAGGAATCGCAGAATATCCTGAAGGCAAAAAACTCATGGTTGGGAACATTGAACTCATCGAAGAAGAGAATGTCTCCCTTCCGGAGGTGTGGAGCCAGACTTGTCAGTGTAAATAAGGTGGCAGTAAACAGATCTGCATCAAGGTGAATGATCTTTCTTCTTTTATTCCCTATTCTTCCACTTTGAAGGAAAACTGGCAAGGTCTCCTGGAATAAGCCTGCAATAAATGTAACCCTGTTATCTTCAATTTGCGGAACTTGTGCAGACATTTCTCCTTTCTGGTATGTTCCCCAGTCTTCAGGCAATCCCTGGAAAGTATCAAAACCAAAGAATTTTGTTTCAGGATGAGGACAGGCCGCAACCCACCACTTAAAGGAAAACCCGCCGCTTACCCCAAATTCAAGATAATCGACAGCTTCCCCATATAGCTTAAATTGGTCAACAACATACTGATACAGTAGATAACGCTTTGAGTAATCTCTTTTCGCCGTAAAGAAATCGTTCATGATTCCCTTGTGTGGCTGTCTTGCTATCCATCGGGTAAGCCCGAGAATATTTGAAGCAGCGAGCAGTGGACGTTCCAGCCAACCCAGCCAGGCTCCGGGTCTGATTAATAAAACCAGTCCTTTCAGCTGTGCATTGATCCTGATGATGGTTCTGTTCATCTTAAAATATCAGCCTTTAATGTGGATGTTAAGTTTTGTCTGGTGATCTGCAGTCCCGGATATCAGTTAGTATTTCTCAGACGGTTGATCCTTTGCAGTGGAAACATCAAAGCAACCCCCTCCTTTTCAGCAATGGTTCCAGTGAAGGCTCCTGTCCCCGGAATTTGCGGTATTGTACCATGGCATCGTCGTTACCGCATTCGGCCAGGCAGTATTTCCTGAATTTTGCGGCAAGCTGCGGATTGAACAGGTCGCCCGAGGACTTGAACGCCGCAAAGGCGTCGGCATCCAGTACGGCAGCCCATATGTATACGTAATAACCTGCGGCATAACTGCTCCCGCTGAAGACATGGGCAAAATATGTGGACCGGTAACGCGGGATGATCTCACTGATCAGTCCTTGCTTTGCCATGGCGTCGGCTTCAAATACATCTACCTGTTTATCAAATGGTTGACTAAGCTGGTGGTATTCCTGGTCAAGGATGGAAGCAGCGAGGTATTCGGTGGTTTCAAATCCCTGGTTAAATAATCTGCTGCTGCTGATCTTTCCGATCAGGGCATCGGGGATCACTTCCCCGGTCTGGTAATGTTTGGCATACAGCTTCAGCACTTCGGGCTCTGCTGCCCAGTTCTCCATGATCTGGGAAGGCAACTCCACATAATCCTGGGGAACAACGCCTGCAGTCCTGTCGTACAAACCCTCTGTAAAAAGACCGTGCAGCGCATGACCGAATTCGTGGAACAGGGTGTTCACTTCATCCCAGTTCAGCAGGCTGGGAGTATTGCCGGCCGGCGGAGTGAAATTGCATACGATGGAGATCACGGGATCCACTTTTTTGCCATCTCTCCATGTGGCAGGCTGGAAATCGGTGCACCATGCACCCCCCCTTTTTGAATCCCTGGGGAAATAGTCGAGGTAGATGATGCCAAGATGCCTGCCGTCGGCTTCCTTCACCTGGAAGGTCTCAACACCTGCTGTATAAACCGGCAGGTCGGTCAGTTGATGAAAGTTGATCCCGTAAAGCCTTTTGGCAAGTTCAAACATCCCGTCCCTCACATGATTGAG
Organism: Bacteroidota bacterium; assembly: GCA_022709385.1. Lineage (GTDB taxonomy): Bacteria > Bacteroidota > Bacteroidia > Bacteroidales > CAIXZF01 > JAKLIX01. The sequence goes on from JAKLIX010000004.1 coordinate 164,479, forward strand.
ACTGAAATAGGGTTTGAGTTCGCTTTCATCCAGATCGTACTTTTCTTTTCTCAGCTTCTCGGCGTAGTACCACCAGTCCCAGGAAGCTAATTTAAACGTATTCCCTTCTTTATCAGATATCTTCTGCATTTCTGAAAGTTCTGATTTTGCAACCTTTAGCGCTGGTTCCCAAAGCCTGGCAAGAAACTGGTTAACCTGGTCAGGAGTTTTGGCCATATTTTCCGCGATCATATAAGCAGCAAAATTCTCGTAACCTAAGAGATTGGCTTTCTGAATTCTCAGGTTCACGATTTCGCTCAGGATCGCCTTGTTGTCGTTTGCATTGCCGTTATCGCCCCTCATATACCAGGCTTTGTATATCTGTTCTCTCAGCCCGCGGTTTTTTGCATACTGCAGAAACGGGATCCAGGAAGGTTTGGCAAGAGTGAAAACCCATTTATGCTCCATCTGCCGCTCTTTTGCTGCTTCAGCCGCTCCGTTGATCACCTCCTCCGGAAGTCCTTCCAGGTCTTTGCGATCCTCAATGACCAAAAGGAAGTTTTTATTGGTCTCTGTCAGAAGGTTGTCGCTGAAATTCACTGAGAGCAGGCTGAGGGATTCATTGATCTTTCTCAGCTCGGCCTGTTTTTCTTTCGGAAGATTGGCGCCTCTCCTCTCGAAATCCCGGTAATACTTTTCTATTACCCTGACTTGCTGTGAATCAAGGCCAGACCCGCTGCGGTTTTCGTAAACCTCCCTGATACGTCCGAAAAGCTTTTCATTCATGTAGATATCGTCGAAATGACCGGTGATCATCGGAGAGATTTTCTTTTGCAATGCCTGAAGCTGCTCATTGGTGTGGGCTTCGGTGATATTGTCGAAAACACGTTTCACACGGTAGAGCATTTCACCCGATTTGTCAAATGCCAGGATGGTGTTCTCAAAGCCGGCGGCTTCTTGATTTGTGGCAATTTTGTCGATTTCTGCCTTGTGCTGTTTCATCCCCTCAATAAAGGCAGGCAGGTAATGGCTTGTATCGATCTTATCGAATGGAGGTACCTGGTAAGGAGTGTTGAATCTTGTAAAAAACGGATTCTCCATATTCTTTTCTTTTTTATATTCATACTTGACAGGTTTGCGAATGCAAAGCTGTTTAGTATGAGTAATGCCGTACACAGCAACAGAGCATGTTTTCGCAAACCCATTCCGTGTCGGCATACATGCAGTGGCCAGGAATACCAGCATAATCATAAAAAAACTCAGGTGTTTCATAAGATAATGTTTTTTTGGTTTGCAAAGATACACTTTCTCCTGAAGGCAGCAGAGGTTCCAAACCTTGCCCATCCGGGCCGGTCTCACATATTGCTCTCGTAAAGTACCAGTCTGTTGTCCTTGTCAAGACTGATCCAGCTGATTTTCGTACGGTTCTTTTCATGGCGGGTGATGACCTGTAAGGGATGATGCATCAGTACGGTATTATTATCTTCGGTCAGCGTTCCGCCCTCAAACTGGCTGACAAAGAGGCGCTCACCATCCGGACCGAACCAGAGCTGACAGGGGCTGTACCCGTCCGGAACCGGTCTCAGCAAGTTGCCATTCTTGTAAATGGCTCCTTCGTGCAGCATATACCAGTTTGATCCTGAAGTGTTTGAAAACCAAAAGTTTTCCTGTGGCGTCTTGTCTTGCCGGTATGGGCCGTATGCCTTTCCGTCAAGGCTAAAAACCCTGAAGGATGTGAAATCCTCAAAAGTGAGTTTTGAAACGTCCATGTTTGCAGGATCTATCATCTTTCCCATGGCGGCCAGGGCAGTACTGCCATCCGGCGAAAGTTTCAGCCAGAAGGGATTTCCGCTCAGGGCAAGGTTTTTCCCCCCTGAATGGATGAGCCTGATATGCGATTCCATGTCCATCACAATGGCAGCGAATGCAGCTTTATCACAGGTGACCTCAAGTTGCATTACGGCCGAAAATGGGCCATGGTTGACCCCATTATGAGTGATATACATGGCCATGGATGCATCGCTGCTGACGTATTGGGTGTAATAATCCTGCGGGTGGCATTCTTTTGTGCTGTATGCGGCACAGGGTAAGAGCCTTCCCGGTGGACATGCAGTGTCATCATTTTCAGGAAGCGACTCGTACGGACCTTTTTTCTTTCCATTTTTCCATACGTAATACCCTGAAGTATGTCTGGTGACAATACGCAGCATGTCTTTTTCAGGATTCAGATCGAAACAACTCATTTCCCGCACGATGCTTTCATTTGAGTCCAGCTTTAGAATCAGACTTTCCTTTACATGGGGTTGCCCCAGTAAAAGCAGGGGGAAAAATAAAACCAGCAGGCCTGCTGTCGCCTGAAGAAAATGCAAAATCCTCATGAGAATCAAATTATTCACAAAGAAACACAAAAAAACCACCCCGCTGTCACTTCATCAATCCAAACCCCGTAACTTCGTAACCCTATTATTACTTCATCACCTCGTAACTCTATCACTTCATCACTTCATCACTTCGTAACTTCGTAACTTCATAACTTCGTAACTTCGTAACCTCATCACTTCATCACCCATGTGCGGCAGATTCCAAATCTCAAAATTCGAAGACGATATTCAGATCAGGTTTCATGTAGATGTCGAAAAAGAATGGCTCAGGCAGATCTTCAATGCGGCTCCGATGATGCAGCTTCCGGTGATTACGGGTGAAGAGCCGGGCAAACTGAATTTCTTTCGCTGGGGGCTGGTGCCTTTCTGGGCAAAGGACCCGCGTATCGGGAGTAAAATGATTAATGCACGTGCGGAAACCATCAATGAAAAGCCATCTTTTAGGACTGCCTTCCGGTCAAAGCGATGTCTTATTCCAGCCAATGGTTTCTATGAATGGAAAAAGGAAGCAGGGAAGAAACTCCCTTACCGCTTTTGTCTTGAAGATGATGCATTGTTTGCTTTTGCAGGATTATGGGACTGCTGGAAAGATCAGGAAGGAAAACTCCTGCACACCTTCACCATCATTACCACTACGCCCAATGAATTGATGAAACCTGTGCATGATCGCATGCCTGTGATCCTTGAACCGGAGATGGAGCAATACTGGCTTGACAAACAAGCTTCTGTACATGATTTACAGGCCTTGCTAAAACCATTTGATAACCGGAAAATGAGGGCATACCGTATTTCCGAGCGGGTGAATAATGTACGGAATAACGGAGCCGATCTGCTTATCCCGGTCGACGCCTGATCGCTGCGTTTCATTCAGAAATAGCAATTAATTATCTGATTACAAGCACTGTGCCGACCTCCTGGAAGATCTGGTCGAAGGAGCATTCATTGGCGTAGCGGATGACGTAAAAATACACCCCCGACATCACCACATCACCCTGGTAGGTGCCGTCCCATCCTTCTTCGATGCTGTTGGTTTCATGGATCATTGTACCCCAGCGGTTGAAGATTTTCATATTGAAGTAGATGATGTCGGTGCCTTTGACAAGAAAGCGGTCGTTATGTCCGTCGTGGTTTGGACTGAATGAATTCGGTATATAGAAGGTTGAAATGCCTGGTTTCCCGATTACCAGGGTTGAATCTTTCAGAATGCAATGACCTTTTGACGCGGACAGGATATAGGTTCCAGATTCATAGATCCGGATTAGTCTTGTAAGTTGTCCGTCAGACCATTCATATCTGTCCGCTTCGATTCCCGCATCGATTTCCAGGTATTCATGACCACATAAGTTCAGCAGATCAGGGAGGTCCACTTGCTGCATCATACCTACATGGATGCTGTCTCTGGCTTTACACAGGTATTTGCTGACCTCAACCCAGTAAAGGCCGTTGTTCAGGATGGTTTTAGTCCGGATGGTGTCTCCGGTGTTCCACAGGTAGGATGCCCCTGGATTGCCGGCATTCAGCACGATGGACTGGCCTGGGCAGAGCAGGGTATCGCTGCCGAGATCCACCCGTAGGATGATCATTTCGACATGCACTGTATCTCTTCCCCAGCATCCGGATGCGGTAACGGTAACCGAATAGAACCCACTGTCGGATACCAGGACAGTCTGGGTGGTATCGCCCGTACTCCAGCTGTATTGGTACCCCAGAAGCCCGGCATCCAGGGTCAGGGTATCTCCCTCGCAGAGGATGTGGTCACCCAGGAGATTCACCTGGGGAACGGGAAGCACATTGATATAAACGGTGTCGGAACCGGAACAACCACTTTGGGTGACTGTTACACTATAAATGCCGGACTGGTATACATTGATTTGCTGGGTCATGGCGCCTGTATTCCAGGAATAGAATGCTCCGGGATTTCCGGCGTTCAATAGGGCAGTTTCCCCCTCGCAAAGGCTCTGGTCAGGACCCAGATGTACCACGGGAAGGGGTATGAAGGTCACTTTTACGGAATCGCTCAGGGTGCAAGAAGCCTGGGTAACGGATACAATATAGACCTGTGAAGTGCTAACAGTGATGGACTGGGTACTCTGCCCTGAATTCCACAGGTACTGGTAACCGGTCATGCCTGCATCCAGCGTAACACTCAGCCCGTCGCACAACACAATGTCGGGTCCGAGCTCGGGTGGATTCATAAAACTGACCTGAATGGTGTCTTTCCCGGTGCAATAACCATTGTTCACGTTAACCCAGTAAGTGCCGGGGGTGGTGACGGTGATCTGCTGGGTCGTGGCATTGGTGGACCAGACAAATGTATTCCCGGCATTGCCTGCATCCAGTACCAGGCTGTCTGTCCCGCACATCAGGGTGTCGGTGCCAAGGGTGACGGCCGGTGGAGCAAGCACGTGGATCTCTATGTAAGCAGTGTCGGAAACAAAACAGGAGCCGGAGTCGATGGCAATGCATGCAACCTGGTATATACCGGGTAAGCTAAAGGTATGTACCGGGTTTTCAAGACTGGAACCAGGCGATCCGTCATCGAAGTTCCACAGATACTCTACCGCATTCGTACTGTTGTTCACGAAACTGGCACTGAAAGGGGCGCAGCCGCTGGTGCCCGGGTTAACTCCGATATCGGCGGTAGGCCCGGAAAGCTGAAAATCAATTTTAAAGACGGCAAGATCCCATCCTACGGTGGAGTAGGTGGCGTAAGCACCCGGAGTTGTAGGGAAATTGGCGGCTCCTTCACAAACTGCTTCGTAAATGATGCCGTTTTTATCGAAGCGGCTGGTACCTCCGTCCACATGCTCCCAGCCCTGGGTCCCATAGAAAGTGGCATAGAGCATCTCTTCGGCATCCTTTTTCAGCACGATCAGGTAGAAATCCTGACCGTCGGTGGTAGCCTGAACCGCATCCGGGCTGACCGGGAAACCCTGGGTATCACCCCAGCCGGCAGCATAAACATTCTGGCAGTAGTCCACCAGGAAGGCAGTGGGTCTGAGTTTGCCCTGCTGCGTACCATTCCCGAATACGGTTGAATAAATGACCCCGTTCAGGGTCTGGTCCAGTTTCACGATGAACTGGTGGCTTCCGGGATTTCCGTAACAGGGAGGAGTTACAGGTATGGTACCGCCTGTTTGGCCATATATGTAAACATTGTTCTCCTCATCCATCTGGATGAAAAAGATCTCGTCAAAATCCGGAGTACCAAAATAGGAGCAGGCGATCATCGATGTCATGTCAGGCATAAAAATACACATGAATCCGTCATGACTTCCTCCCTGGTATTCAGGGTGAAGCACCCAGGGTGTGGTCGGAAAATTGGTGCTTTGGGTTCCTCCTGCGACATACACCATGTCCACGATGTTCAGTTTCAATCCGTAAGCGGCATCGTCGCCCGATCCGCCCAGGTAAGTCGACCAGATAAGCTGGGTCAGCGTGCTGTCGAGTTTAAACACCACTCCGTCCTGATTCCCGTTGTGTGTCTGGTCAAAGGCCCCGGTTGTGGTCGGGAAGTTGGTGGAAGAGGAGAAACTTGCCACACAGGGATTCCCCTGGGAATCAAGGATTACCTCTCCACGGTAGGTGTCTCCATAATTGATATATAATTCATTTTGCCCGTCACTGGCATTGCCGCCGATAAAGGTGGATCCGATAAGTGCCGTCCCTGAATAATTCAGACGGGTTAATACAATATCATACTGACCGCTTTTTACAGTCTGGAAACAACCGGCTACAACCGGGTAATTGGTTGATTGGGTGGAACCGTAAATAAACAGTTCCTGGTTGGCGTTGGTGACGAGGCTGTGGGCATAATCTTCTGACGATCCTCCAACATAGGTGGCCCAGATCAGGCTGGTACCATCTGGTGAGAACTTGCTGATGGCAATATCGACTGCACCGGCATGCATGGTCTGAAACGCGCCTGTGGTGACAGGATAGCCCTGCCCAAAGCTTCTTCCACCAGTGTAGATGTAACCCAGGTCATCATATGTGGCTGAATGACCATAGGTGCTGCTGCCCATGCTTCCGGCGTAGGTTGATGCCACTACCACCGGGTCGATTACCAGGGGAAGTTCCCTGTTGTATCCCGAGGGGAAAGATAATGATACATAAGACCCATTGAGGATGTAACGGCAGGGAACGGTCAGGGTGTCTGCACCCTGCAGCTGGTATGCAAATGGCTGCTGTTCAATTACATCATTTACAGTCGTGCGCAGTATCAGCCTTCCTTCTTCTATCAGCATGGCATCGGTGCCCTCATACCATACCCTGATCTGATCCGGATCGGCTCCGGCCGCTACCAGGTATTCGTATTTCAGGTGCAGTGGATTGCCTCTGACCACCATGTCAATGCCGGGATATAAGCCGCGGTAAGTAATCTCCCTGTATAGTTTCACATCGGAAGCCCAATGCGAGGGATCATTCCCTATAAAATAATTATGGTATTCTTTAAAAGTCTGGCTTCCAGATACCGTAGTGTTTTCTGATGCACCCGCAAAATGCATCCGGAATGCATGGCTGGTAACGGCAAAGTCAACTGGTTTCTCATTTTCATGCGCATTCCCGCAAGTCCCGGGGTGGTGGCAGTGACCCAGCACATGGGGATCCACCAGCAAATAAGTGAGGCGGTGTTTCTCAAGAAAAAGGGTGCCCATCGGAATGCCAGCCCTGAATAATACCTGCGGTTCCCATTGCCCCTTGTTTTCAATGAAGCGGATACCCGGGCTGAGAGGTTTAACTTTGGTGTAGGATATTCCGCTCGCTGTCATAAACGGTAAAAGGATTGACAGTACGGTCAGGATTATAAATCTTTTCATCGGAAAAGAATAGGTAAGACAAATATAGGAAAATCTTTTCAGGAAGACTGCCAAAAGCAGGTTTTGGTTGTATCCTGAAGGTTTCCCCGCTTCTTATGAGTGACCTTTGACCACCATCTTCATGATTTTGTAATTCAGGACAAAGAATCTGAAAATCTGATACATGATACAGGTTCTCCAGAATCTTGTCATCCGTGTCGGAACGGGCGGATAGTATTCGTCTTTGTAAGCCCTGATTTCATTGTTTGTGCTCATGGTTTACAGCTTGAGTTGTTTGATTATTCAGGCAGCAGATACCAGAAAGGATATCCTTTGGCTTTATGGATGAACATATAATGGAGAAATAGTTTAATCCAGTGACCGGCCAGACCGATTTCTCCGACGGTTGCACGGATATCCCTGCCCCAGGCAGGATATTTTTCCCAATCCTGCACGATAGGTGATACGGTCATGGTGGCTGCCTTTCCGTGTTTTATTCCGTAACCGGCCGAAACAATACATGCTGCCGCCATACTGGCCATGCTGGCCTTGTGCCTGTACACCGGGTGGTTGTATTTGATTTTCTCGGCAATATTAAGGGCAATTACTTTTCCGATTACCCCTGAAGGCATTCCTGTCCTGGGTGGGGAGGGAAACAGCGGATTCCCGTTGGCTGTTTTCATCGGTTTTGACATGGCGTGAGGCGGAGCGAAGGCAATGCCTGCCGCAAAGATGTTTTTATAGATGGGGTGATCGTAGGTTGACGGCCAGTCAGAGGCTTTCCACTGTTCAAAGGGTTTGTCGGTGTAATCGGCATCCACTGTCATAAATCCGTTGGGCCGGAATAAGACAGAGGTAATGTCATTCCCCTGTTTGTCGAAGGCAGTCATCCCTGCACCTGCAAAAGCGGGAATCAGCATGGCGAAATCAAAATCCTGAGTAAGATATTCTCCTGCCAGGGTCTCGTAATGAACACGTCCAGCCTCAACCTTGTATACACCGGCCCGCTTGATCCAGCGGATGCGATATTCTGACAGGATGCTTTCGGCAAATACCTTTGTCGGTGTAATGTATCCGCCACGCTTGACAAACGCACCGCCCATTCCGAAATCACCCAGTTCATATTCATTAGTAATCCATATGATATCAGCCAAGTTTTCAAGACCGCGCTTCCTGATTTCAAAGGCAACATTGAGGGCGTATTCGAAAGCGGCTCCCTGGCATGTGGCCAGGGCATGCCCTGTTCCTATCAGAAAAGTCTGACGGAATCCACTGGTCATCCTGTCAAGGGACTCCTGCAGTTTTTTCCATGCCTGTGCAGCATGGTCGTAAGAACAGATACTGACTGTGTGGTGTTTCGGACCGAGTCCTTCGGTCGCTTCAAAATTGAGTTTCGGGCCTGTGGCATTCACCAGGTAGTCATAGGAAAGCTGCTCTGTCTGCCCCTGTTTTTCGCCAGAAACATATGAGATGCTTACATACGCCTTTTCGTGGGATTCATCCCCTTCGGGATGGATGGAAACCGCCCTGGCCTGCTTGTAAACAATCCCCCAGCGCTTATAAACTTTGTCCAGCCTGAACCTGACCTGGTCTATGGTCATTTGCCCGATACCAACCCAGATATTCGATGGAATCCATTGGTAGTGGCTGTTCGGTGATACCATCACCACCTCATGACTGCGACCAAGTTTCCGTTTCAGAAATGCTGCAGCGGTATGGCCGGAAATTCCCGCTCCAAGAACAACAACTGTTGCCATATTAAAATGATGTTTTTCCCTTTCCGGACAAACCTACAAAAAACTCTCAATACTTGTCGTGCGGTTTGTTCATTTCCCTAATCCCTTCTGGGATCCTTTTTCAGCGGCAGCCTGGCCATCTTCAGCACATGGATGCTGGGAAAACCAAATTCTTCCACGACCTGACCCAGGATGAGGTACATGCCCTGCCCCCGGAAAGGGTATTGCTTAAGGGAATCGGGGAAGTGTACCGTGTCGAAAAATATCCCCTGATGGTCGAGGAAGGCCGCAAAATGCATCCATTCTTTCCGGATGGTCCGTACATATTTGATTGTCACCAGGTTGCCTATCATTCTGACGTTCTGCCCGATGTGTTTCTTCATATCAGATGCGGTGATCTCCCCCCTGAATGGTGTCATCAGCATGTCAAACCAGCTCATGCTCACCGGGAAACCGATCAGTTCAATCTCATCGTAGGCATCTTCCAGCGGGTCATACTCCAAAACCGGGAGGGTGAAGCTTTTATGCTGTGGTTCAAACAACTGCCCTGCCTGATGAAACACCGCTTCAGGTTTGTTTACCAGGCAGGCATTCCACATCAGTTCTGTTTTGCGCTTGCCGGTGAAACTGAAACAACCCGCCCTGATCAGCAGCAACAATTGTTCTTTTTCAGGGTTGATGCGCCGGGTGAAATCTTCCAGCCCGAGGTAAGGCCCGTTCATCAGCCTTTCCTTCTCAATTTGTTTGCCCAGGTTTGTTTCCAGATTGGCCAGGTGGATGAATCCGATAAAGATGTCGGTTCCCCGGATGGAGGTCAGGTAGTGGCTGTTGTTGACACAGGGAAGCCGGACGTTGCCCCCGCATCGCCTGGCTTCGTTGAAATATACCCAGCCGGGGTAAAAACCTCCGAAATTGTTGATTACCGCCACCATAAACTCCAGCGGATAATGGGCCTTCAGCCAGAGACTCTGAAAACTTTCGATGGCGTAGGAAGCCGAATGGGCTTTGGAAAAGGAATAACCGGCAAAAGACTCGATTTGCCGCCATACTTCTTTGGTGAGGTCGTCGGGATAACCGAAAGCCTTGCAGTTGCTGAAGAATTTCTCCACAATGCGGTCAAACTCCCTGCGCGATCGATGTTTCCCGCTCATGGCCCTGCGGAGGACATCGGCATCGGCCAGGTCCAGCCCGGCAAAATGATGACATACCTTCAGTACATCTTCCTGGTACACCATTACCCCATAGGTTTCACGCAGTTGTTCCTCCATCACGGGATGCAGGTGGCGGAACTTTCCGGGATGATGGAAACGGTAAATGTATTCCCGCATCATACCCGACCTGGCCACACCCGGCCTGATGATGGAACTGGCGGCCACCAGGCTGAGGTAATTGTCGCAGCGCAGCTTGTTGAGCAGGCCCCGCATGGCCGGACTCTCGATATAAAAACAACCGTTGGTCTCGGCACGTTTCAGCTGGTCTTTTACTTTCGCATCTTCTTTGAACAGCCGTACCTGATGAACATCAACGGAAATGCCCCTGTTTGCGCGGATGAGGTCGGCGCTTTCCCGGATATGCCCGATACCCCGCTGGCTGAGTATGTCAAGCTTTTCGAATCCGATCTCTTCCGCTATATACATATCCCATTGTGTGGTCGGAAATCCTTTGGGCGGAAGATCCAGGGCAGTAAAGGCCGTGATCGGCTCTTCCGAAATCAGAATCCCTCCCGCATGGATGCTCCTGAGGTTAGGAAAATCCTGCAGTTCCAGGCCGAGTGTCTTGATCCTGCCTGCAATGTTGTTCGCATTGGTCGGCTTGTCGGGGTGTTTTAACAGGTCATCGATCTCTTCTTTCGGAAGTCCGTGTACCTTTCCTAATTCACGGATAATGGACTTACCCTTAAAGGTGGAGGTGGCTCCGAGCAGAGCCGTGTGTTGCCGGCCATACCGCTTGAAAATATAATCCTGGACTTCTTCCCGGTCTTTCCATGAGTAATCGATGTCGAAATCGGGCGGACTGCTTCGCCTGGGATTGATGAAGCGCTCGAAGTACAGGTCGAGTTCAATGGGATCCACATCGGTGATGCGCAGGCAGTAAGCAATGATGCTGTTGGCGCCGCTGCCCCTGCCCACATGATGGAAGCCCCGGCTCATCGAATACCTGATGATGTCCCAGGTAATCAGGAAATAAGCCGAGAACCCAAGCTGGTCGATGATGCCGAGTTCATGCTGCACCCGGCGGCCCGCTTCCGCATGACCCCGCCCGTAACGGTATTCCAGCCCGTCAAGGGCCAGCTTCTCCAGTAAAACCTTGTCGTCGTAACGGCTGCCGGTGAAGGTTTTCTTGTTTTTTACCGTACGGAAGTCGATGTCAACACTGCATTCCGCCAGCAAACGCTCCGTGTTCGACAGGATGACGGGGTAGGAGGCAAAGGCTTCTCTCAGCCCGGCAGCAGTGGTCATCACATCCAGGGGAGACGCAGCCTGGCCCGGACTGAGCTTGCTCAGCAGGGTGTTGTTGTCGATAGCCCTCAGGTTCAGATGGAGGTCGTATTCCCGCCGATTACCCATGCAAACCGGTTGTCTGACCAGCAGTTTGGAGGGATATTTTTGCCATCGCAGCGATATCAGACGGTTCGCCTCGTCGGGACGGATGCCGCAGTATTCGTTCTCCAGCAGTTTGTTGATCGGTTTTGAGCCCAGGGGATAAATAATGTATACCTGATGAAATACGGGTGCTTCGGGCGGATAGTCGGTGGCAGCCAGGTTATGGCGGGTGATAAATTCGTTTATCTCACGTAATCCATTGTTATTCAGTGCAATAAGCGTATACAGCTGCTGGTTGCCGTTGCGGATGTCAGCGCCTGCAATGGGGGTGATCTTCCTTTCCCTGCATTCGCGGATAAAATCCATCATTCCCATGGTATTGTTGATGTCGGTCAATGCCAGTGCACCGAAACCACTGGCCGAAGCTTCCTCAACCAGGCGTTCCACCGGCATGGTCCCGTATCGCAGGCTGTAATATGAGTGACCCAGCAACATCATCGCATCCCGATGGCACGTTGGACGGCCTTACTGCCATATCGCCTGCGGATATGGTCCAGGGCCTGGTACAGGCGTATCAGTTCGGGGGAATCCTCAAAAAGTCCGATCTGTTGTACGCCATGTACCAGTCCGCTGAACTTTACCCCGATCAGCCGGATCAGCATCCTGCGCTGGTAAAGCCGCCGGAACAGGTCTTTGACGACTTCGAGCAGCAGGTGGTCGAAGGAGGTGTAAGGGATATGCTTCTGAACGGTATGGGTGTCGAAGTTGGAATAACGCAGCTTGACCGTGACACAGGAGGTGAGCTTTTCATCCCTGCGCAGCTGGAAGGCCAGCTTCTCCACCATGCCGCTGAGTACCCGCCGCAGGTATTCCACATCGGTGGTGTCCTGCTCAAAGGTGCATTCTGTGCTGATCGACTGGCGTTCGGAATAGGGTATGACGGGCGTGGGATCAATGCCGTTGGCTTTGCGCCAGATTACCAGCCCGTTCCGGCCCAGCGCCCTTTCCATCAGCTCCGGAGGAACCTCACTCAGGGTGTGGATGGTGGCGATTCCCATCGAACGAAGGTTCTGGTAAGTCTTTTCCCCTATCATCGGGATCTTCCGGATCGACAAGGGGGCAAGAAAAGGCTTCACCCGATCGACCGGAATGTCTTTCTCCCCGTTCGGCTTGGCTTCTCCCGTGGCTATCTTCGATACTGTCTTGTTCGGAGAAAAACCCAGTGAAACGGGGAGCCCCGTGTTGCGAATGATGTTCTGCCGCAATTCCCTGGCCCATTTGAGACTGCCGAAAAAACGGTCCATGCCGGTCATATCTACGTAATGCTCGTCGATCGAAGCCTTTTCATACAGGGGCGACTGCCCGGCTATAACCTCCGTCACCATCTTCGAATACCGGCTGTACAGATCCATATCCCCCCGGATAATAACGGAATCCCCGCATAAAACCCGTGCAAGCTTCATCGGCATCCCCGAACTGACCCCGTATTTACGGGCCTCATAACTGCATGAAGCCACCACACCCCGGTCGGAACTGCCGCCAATGATCACCGGCCTGCCCTCCAGTTTGGAATTCATCAGACGCTCAACCGAAACAAAAAAGGTGTCTAAATCCAGATGAACAATCTGACGATCAATACTTTCCATCTTACTGTACACTTTTTTCTCTTTTTTCTTGACTTCCGTATGAAAATGATATTACCTTTGACGAAAATATAATCAAAATTGTGATTACAATATAATCAAAATATTCATCCAATACAAGAAAAAATGTTTTTCGGATCAAATATTAAACTGCTTCGCAAAAGGAGGGGAAGGACCCAGGACGATACCGCCCTGGCCATGGATCTGAAACGGTCTACCCTCAGCGGATATGAAAATGGTGTCGCCCAGCCGGATATAACTACCCTGGTGGCGTTCTCACGCTATTTTAAAGTGTCGGTCGATACCCTCCTCAGCGTCGATCTGTCCGTGCTGCCCGAAAGCCAGTTGTCGCAGCTTGAGAAAGGATATGATGTTTATATTACCGGAGCCCAGCTCAGAGTCCTTGCAACCACCATCGACAGCCATAACAGGGAAAACATTGAACTGGTCGACGAAAAAGCCAAAGCCGGTTATGCCACGGGCTATGCCGATCCCGAATTCATCAGTGTACTCCCTGTATTTCAGTTGCCTTTTCTTCATAAGGAACGCAAATACCGTACATTCCAGATCAACGGAGATTCCATGCTGCCGATCCCCCACGGCTCCTGGGTTACCGGTGAGTATGTCCAGAACTGGAATCTGATCCGCGACCGTCATGCGTATCTTATTGTCACACGTCATGAGGGTGTGGTGTTTAAAGTGGTCGAAAGCCACCTCCCGAAAGAACCAAGGCTGATCCTTCATTCCCTGAATCCGGCCTATGAACCTTATGAAATCCATGTGAATGATATCAGGGAAGTATGGAAATTCATTAATTATATCAGTGCCGAACTTCCTGAACCCAACCGTGAGATTGAAATGGCCAGGGCCATCCATGATCTGAAGACCCAGGTCAGGGCCATCCAGGTGAAGCTTGACCTGTAAACCGGACGTGACCGTCGTTCCCCTGATCCTGCCTACCAAATATCTGAAACATAAATTCGTGGCCGCTTGTTGAAAACTTAATTTGCCGGGTTCTGCCATCATCCTCTTTTTTTTACCTTTCTTTGAAGCATGGATGAAGTACAGAATGAAAACCAACTGTTGCAGAAAAGACGCAGCCTTCGCTTTTCTGAAACAGGTCAGCAAGCGTTTCACGATCAAACACGGATACCTCCCCAGGCCCTTGATATTGAGGAGGCTGTCCTCGGTGCCCTGATGCTCGAACAAAATGCCCTGACCGCCGTTATCGATATTCTCAAACCCGAGATCTTTTACAAGGATGCCCACCAGATCATCTTCTCTTCCATCCAGCGCTTGTTCGCAAGTCTTGAACCCGTTGATATTCTTACCGTAACCAATGAGCTCAAAAAAAGTGGTAAACTGGAAATCGTCGGAGGACCCTATTATATCTCACAGCTTACCAGCCGGGTCGCCTCTGCGGCAAACATCGAATATCACAGCCGTATCCTCCATCAGAAGTATATCCAGAGGGAACTGATCCGCATCTCTTCGGAAATCAGCCGGGAAGCCTATGAGGATTCATCTGATGTGCTGGAACTGCTGGATAAAGCGGAAGGCAATCTCTTTACTCTGGGCGACAGGAACTTCAGACGGGATTACATGCGGATGGAAGACCTGGTGGGAGAAGCTATCAGGGAAATCGAAAAAGCCAAGGATCATGAAAGCGGTATCCGGGGTGTCCCCTCTGGCTTCAGTAACCTGGATTATATCACTGCCGGATGGCAAAAATCCGATTTAGTTGTGATTGCCGCACGTCCGGGAATGGGGAAAACAGCTTTTGTGCTTTCAATGGCACGAAATATCGCTGTGGATTTTCATATCCCGGTAGCTGTCTTTTCCCTTGAAATGTCGGCACTTCAGTTGGTGACACGTCTGATCTCGAGTGAAACACTGCTGCCCGCAGAAAAACTAAAGAAAGGTACCCTCGAAAATCATGAATGGGAACAGCTTAACACCAAAATTAAACACCTTGTGGAAGCTCCCATTTATATCGACGACAGTGCAGGCCTTACGCTTTTTGAACTCAGGGCAAAATGCCGCAGACTGAAAGCCCAGCATAAAATCCAGCTCGTAGTCATCGATTATATTCAGCTGATGAGCGCAGGAGATCCGAAAAGTAAGGGTAACAGGGAACAGGAAATCTCCACAATCTCCCGGTCACTGAAAAGCCTTGCCAAAGAACTTGATATCCCTGTGATTGCGCTCTCTCAGTTGAACCGCTCGGTTGAAACCAGGGCCGGAAGTAAACGGCCGATCCTTTCCGACCTCCGTGAATCTGGCGCCATCGAACAGGATGCTGACCTGGTGCTTTTTATATACAGGCCGGAGTATTATAAACTCGATCAGTTCGAGAACGGCGATCCTACTGCCGGCATGGCCGACGTGATCATCGCCAAGCACAGAAACGGGGCACTCGACGATGTCCGCCTCAGGTTTATCTCGCGTTATGCCAAATTTACCAACCTCGATACGGATTATGCAGATGAATTGATGCAACCCAATATCCATTTCGATAACGGAAACAAAATCAGAACCTTCCCCTCAAGAATGGACGATATGCCCGACAACCTGCAGGATCCCGGATTCTGACATCCTTTCAAGCTGCACAATATCTGATGTTTAATGATGTTATTGCTGCAGGACTAAACTTTTTAGCCCTACCTTTGTTCACCCTTATTATACAGAGTCCCTTACAATGAAACGAACAGCTTTATTGCTTGTGCTTTTTCTGCTGACACTGAGTATCCATGCCGCATACCTCCTCATCCCTATGGACCAGGCCCAGAAAAACCACCTGAAAGCATATGGTGTCGCATACTGGATACTGACTAATAATGTAGAAGTCAATTGGTTGCTGAACTATAGGGGAGGAAGTTTCATGTGCAAGTATGCAAAGGAAATTGAGAACGAGTGTGTCATCAGGGGAGTCAGTTACCAGGTTATTGCGGATGTCCAGTCTACTGCTATCCTGCAGGAGATATCTGAACCTTCTGCCAATATGGATATTATGGAGCTGACCAAAGCTCCCAAAATTGCTGTGTATACCCCGCCAAGCCGTCTTCCATGGGATGATGCCGTCACGCTGGTGCTCACTTATGCCGAGATCCCCTTCGATAAGGTGTATGATGAAGAAGTGCTCACCGGGGCGCTTCCCCTTTACGACTGGCTTCACCTGCATCATGAAGATTTCACCGGACAGTACGGGAAATTCTGGGCATCATACAGAAACGCCAGCTGGTATCAGGAGGATGTAAAGTTTTCAGAGGATATCGCTGCCCGCACCGGCTTTCTGAAAGTGTCGCAGCTAAAACTCGCCGTGGCAAAAAAAATCAGGGATTTCGTCGCAGGAGGCGGATATATGTTCGCCATGTGTTCTGCTCCCGATAGTTATGACGTGGCCCTGGCTGCCGAAGGTGTCGATATCTGTGATGTGATGTTCGACGGCGATCCGATGGATCCCGCTGCCCAGTCGAAACTGGATTTCTCGAAATGTTTCGCATTTCAAAATTTTAAGATCTCCACAAATCCGTATGAGTATGAGATCTCAACCATTGATGTAAACCCTGCCGCACGTAAGGTTAATAAAACAAACGACTTTTTCGGCCTCTTCGATTTCTCTGCAAAATGGGATCCGGTTCCAACCATGCTCACCCAGGATCATGACCGCATCATTAAAGGGTTTATGGGGCAAACCACCGCATTTAACAAACTGGTTGTTAAACCCAATATTCTGGTAATGGCTGAAAATAAAGCCCTTGGCGAGGTTCGCTACCTCCATGGCGAATATGGGAAAGGCACCTTCACTTTTCTCGGCGGGCACGATCCGGAAGATTACAACCATTTCGTCGGTGATCCTCCGACCGACCTCAGCCTTCACCCTAACTCACCAGGCTATCGTTTGATTCTGAATAATGTATTGTTCCCCGCAGCCAAAAAGAAGAAACAAAAAACCTGATGAGGCCACAATCCGTTGATCAGTCCCTCTTTTTCCGATTGTAAATTTCATAGGTGAATTCAAATCCCGTTTCGGCAGCATTTTCCGCATGATGCTCCTTTGATTCCGCTTCCCATTCATTAAACTGGATTTCAGGGAAATATGCATCTGCCTCAAACACCTTATGAACCCGGGTCAGGTATAATCTGTCTGCCAAAGGCATAAACTGCCGGTAGATGGATGCACCGCCGATAATGAAGTTCTCTTTTGTCTGATCGGCCATTCTGCATGCGTCCTCAATAGAATAGGCCATTTCAGCTCCCTCCAGCAACTCTCCTGCAATATCCGTGATCACAATATTCCGCCTGTTTGGCAGAGGCTTGTTCGGAAGTGAGTCCCATGTTCTTTTGCCCATGATGACTGTATGACCGGTCGTCAGTTCCTTGAATCGCTTCAGATCACCCGGAATATGGCATAACAAGCTGTTATCCTTACCAATTCCGAGATCGGCGCTGACGGCCACAATGATGCTGAATGTCGGCATGCGCTTGTAATTAATTGTTTTATAGGCGATTAAAAATTTTCGTTGATTTATATCAATGCCAGGATGACATCCCAATTCAGGGTTCATACTGATATTTCTCCTTTAATATGCGGATGGCATTGATAATTAATCAGTTCAAAGTCTTCGTAAATAAAATCATTGATATGTTTGCGCTCGTTATTTATTTTCATGGCCGGAAGCGGATAGGGTGTCCTGCTCAATTGAAGGTTCACCTGTTCCATGTGATTCAGATAAATGTGTGCATCACCGAAGGAATGGATGAAATCACCCGGCTTCAGTCCGCATACCTGGGCTACCATCATTAACAAAAGGGAATAGGATGCGATGTTAAATGGCACCCCCAGAAAAATGTCTGCACTACGCTGGTACATGTGACAGGAGAGCCGCCCTTCCGCTACGTAAAACTGGTAAAACATATGGCAGGGTGGCAGGGCCATTTCCTTCAGTTGGCCCACATTCCAGGCATTGACGATATGTCTTCTCGAATCGGGATTGGATTTGATGGCATGGATCACGTCTGCCAGCTGGTCGATGTGACCTCCCCCGTAATCCGGCCATGACCGCCACTGATAACCATATACCGGTCCGAGTTCGCCCCTTTCGTCTGCCCATTCATCCCAGATGGTGACCTTATTATCATGAAGGTACCGGATGTTGGTGGAACCTTTGATGAACCACAGCAGCTCATGAATGATCGATCGCAGGTGCAGTTTCTTGGTGGTCATCACCGGAAAACCGTCGTCAAGGTTGAAACGCATCTGGTAACCAAACACACTGATGGTCCCTGTGCCCGTCCGGTCTTTCTTTTCTGTCCCATGGGCTATTACATGCCTGAGTAGTTGGTGATATTGTTGCATATTACTTGCCTGGGTTTGTTTATTCAGTGGCTTTGGTCATCTCCCCTGGATGGTGTTTATGCCTGAAAAACAGGGCAAAAAGTATTGCAACCACCACGGAATACGCTGCAAAACTGAGCCATATGCCTTGCCAGTCGAACTGGTCAGCTTTCCTGAAATAACGATCAATAAGCAATCCGCTGAAATAACTGCCAAGAAAGGCGCCGAATCCGTTGGTCATCATCATGAACAAGCCCTGGGCACTGGCTCTGATTCCGGGATGGCTCTGTGTTTCGACAAAAAGGGAACCAGAGATGTTGAAAAAGTCGAAGGCCATACCATATATAATGCACGACAGGATAATCATCCATAAGCCTCCGGCCGGATCGCCGTATGCAAACAATCCGAAACGGAGCACCCAGGCGATCATGCTGAAAAGCATGACTTTTTTAATTCCGAAGTGTTTGAGAAAGAATGGAATTGTAAGAATAAAAAGGGTTTCGGATATCTGGGAGATAGACATGATGATGGCAGGGTATTTCACTGCAATCAGATCTTTAAATTCAGGAATTTTCGCAAAATCGTGAAGGAAAGTGTCGCCGTAAGCATTGGTAAGTTGCAGCGAGGCTCCCAGCAGCATGGCGAAAATAAAGAACATGGCCATTTTTGTTTGCCTGAAAAGCGCAAAGGCATTCAGTCCGAGTGATTCAACCAGTGATTTCCGATGCCCCCCGGCCTGTGGCTTGCAAGCGGGTAAGCTGAAGGCATATAAGCCAAGGACAATTGATGACGCAGAGGCAATGTAAAACTGTGCTGCGGATTTTTCCAGCCCTGATAGGCTTACTACCCATAATGCCGCGATGAATCCAATGGTACCCCATACCCTGATGGGTGGATAGTCTTTGATGATATCCATTCCCTTTCCTTTAAGGGCCGAATATGCGACAGTGATGGCCAGTGCGATCGTTGGCATGTAAAATACCATGTTGAGCAGCATGATCCAGAAGAAGGCCGTGGGATTGTTCACCTTGGGCAGGGTGAATAAAATGATGCCGCCTGCAAGGTGAAACAGCCCGTAAAGTCGCTCTGCATTCACCCAGCGGTCTGCAATAATGCCTGCAATAGCCGGCATGAACAGGGAAGCGATCCCCATGGTGGAAAAAATGGCGCCAAATTCAGCCCCCGACCACTGCCTGGTCTGAAACCAGTATGCACCTACTGTCAGCAACCATGAACCCCAGATAAAAAACTGCAGAAAGTTCATGAAAATTAATCGCAGCCTGATGTTGACCATACAATAATTAAATTGGGAAAAGTTGGGTAATGATCACTTTCTTCTCTTCAGTTCGTCCCTGATCAGCGATGCTTTCTCATAGTCTTCGCTCTCTACGGCACGTGCCAGCATCTCCTTCAACTCTGCAAGCGTAAATTCTTCCAGTGATTCGTCTTTACCTGGAAAAGCTTCTTCCTCCATCGCTTCCGGCGATGTTTCCTGTCCTTCTTCTTTCATGATGATGCCGGCTGCAGACATAATGGATTCATAGGTATAAATCGGACAGCGGAAACGCAATGCCAGGGCAACGGCATCTGAGGTGCGTGAATCTATCTCCAGGTTTTTCTCACCGTCGAAGCAGTGCAGGATGCTGTAAAATACACCCTCATGGAATTTGTTGATAATGACCTCGGTGATAATGATCCCAAAATGATCGGCAAAGTTTTTGAAAAGATCATGGGTGAGTGGCCGGGTCGGTTTAATCTTCTCAATTTCAATCGCAATGGCCTGTGCTTCGAAACCGCCGATGATGATCGGTAACCTCCTGTTCCCCTCTGTTTCGCCCAGGATCAGTGCATAGGCCCCGCTTTGCGACTGACTGTACGATAACCCGACAATCTCTAATCTGATTTTCTCCATGCGTTCAGAAAGCAATAATACAGAAGCCCGCCTCCTTGCCGGATTTGGGTATGTAAAAGTAACAAAAAACCAAATTGGCAGCCAAACCTTGTGTGTTTTAATTTGTTAAATCGGGTTATAAAGCTAATTTTGTGCTTTGTTAATCATTCAATTTATTGATGCTTATGAAGAAAGTCTACTTATTAGCAGCCAGTATTTTATTGCCGGTGATGAGCTTCGCCAGTGAGGCTGACCTGAAAATCCCTGACCTGGCACCTAATCAAAACAACCTGCTGCTTGCAGGTTTTGCCATTTGTGTGCTTGGCCTCTTTTTCGGATTGTACCAGTACACCGTAGTGAAAAAACTGCCCGCGCACAGATCCATGCTGGATGTGGCTCAAACGATTTACGAAACTTGCAAGACCTATCTGATCCAACAGGGGAAATTCCTCATTATCCTCGAATTATTGATAGCTGTCTGTATTGCTTTTTATTTCGGTTACCTCTCCCATAATTCTGTCGGAGGAGTCTTCCTTATCATCGCGTGGTCTGTCATTGGTATTCTGGGATCATACGGCGTTGCATGGTTTGGAGTCAGGATAAATACACTGGCCAACAGCCGCATGGCCTTCGCATCCATGCAGCGTAAACCTGTGAAACTGTTGAATATTCCGCTGGAAGCCGGTATGAGTATCGGTGTGCTGCTGGTTAGTGTGGAGCTGATCATGATGCTGGTTATCCTTTTGTTTGTACCCCGTGAATACGCTGGAGCCTGTTTCGTAGGTTTTGCCATCGGTGAGTCATTGGGCGCATCGGTCTTGCGTGTGGCCGGAGGTATCTTCACCAAAATTGCCGATATCGGCAGCGACCTGATGAAAATTGTCTTCAAAATCAAAGAGGACGATCCCAGAAATCCCGGTGTGATCGCTGATTGTACCGGCGATAATGCCGGCGACAGTGTCGGTCCTACCGCCGATGGCTTTGAAACCTACGGAGTTACCGGTGTGGCACTGATTTCTTTTATCGTGCTCGCCGTTACTGATATCACTTTCCAGACAGAATTGCTTACCTGGATATTCCTGATGCGTATCCTGATGATCCTCACCTCTATCGGCGCTTTCTATATTAATAAAGTAATCACCAATGCCCGCTTCGGTAAAAAGGACGATCTGGATTTTGAAATCCCCCTGACCAACCTCGTATGGATTACTTCCATTCTTTCCATGATCATGACTTTTATTGTCAGCTACTGGCAACTGGCCGGCCTCCCGGATTCCGGAAACCTCTGGCTCATCCTTTCAATCATCATCAGTTGCGGGACACTCGGAGCCGCCTTAATCCCGGAGTTTACCAAGATCTTTACCAGCCCGAAATCCAAGCATGTCAAAGAAATTGTAACGGCATCACGCGAAGGAGGCTCGTCGCTCACTATCCTCTCCGGTATCGTGGCAGGTAATTTCAGCGCTTACTGGAAAGGAATGGTCTTCCTCGTGCTGATGTTTATCGCCTACCTCGCCAGCATGAGTATCCCGGAAGCAAATATGCCTTTCGGTATGTCTTATGCATCTATCTTTGCTTTTGGCCTGGTCGCTTTCGGATTTCTGGGAATGGGCCCCGTTACCATCGCCGTCGACAGCTACGGGCCGGTCACCGACAATGCTCAGTCAATCTACGAACTCTCCCTGATCGAGGCCAATCCGGATATTTCATCCGAAATTCAAAGGGATTTCGGCTTTAAACCTGACTTTGAAAAATCGAAACATTACCTGGAAGCCAACGACGGTGCAGGAAATACCTTTAAAGCCACCGCCAAACCGGTACTTATCGGTACTGCCGTTGTCGGTGCCACTACGATGATTTTCTCCCTGATCCTGGTGATAAAAAATAAGCTGGGGATCGAACCTGAAGTTATTCTTAATGTTCTCAATCCCTGGACAATCCTTGGTTTCCTCGCCGGCGGAGCTGTGATTTATTGGTTTACCGGTGCCTCTATGCAGGCTGTTACTACAGGTGCATACAGGGCTGTGGAGTATATTAAAAAACATATAAAACTCGACCCCAATGCCGACCTCAAAGCTTCTACCGAGAATTCCAAAGAAGTGGTGAAGATCTGTACCCAGTATGCCCAAACGGGTATGTGGAACATTTTCTTCGCCATTTTCTCCTTCGCCCTGGCATTTGCCTTTATTTCAGGGACGGTACTTGATGATCCTGATGTTGCCAAAGCTCATGCCCCAGCCTCATTTTTTGTGAGTTACCTTATTTCTATTGCTGTCTTTGGCCTCTTCCAGGCAATTTATATGGCTAATGCGGGTGGTGCATGGGACAATGCCAAAAAGGTGGTCGAGGTCGACCTGAAAGAAAAGGGAACGGCCCTGCATGATGCAACTGTGGTGGGTGATACTGTCGGGGATCCTTTTAAGGATACTTCGTCTGTGGCTTTGAATCCTATTATTAAATTCACTACCCTCTTTGGTCTGCTGGCTATGGAAATCGCAATTGCCGACCAGTTTACTGATGTTTCTCCTTTTATCGGCGTAGTTTTCTTTGTTGTGGCTATGTATTTTGTGTACCGCTCCTTCTATAAGATGAGAATTCAATCTCATCAGTAATATACTGGAAATCCTTTTCTGATCATGCTGTTTCGATGGCTTGGTTTAACACCATAACCGCCTTGAAATAGACGTTTGCTGCTTGATAATCAGCCAATCTGGCTGTGTTACCCTTCCTGTTTGTACAATACCCTGATGGAAGCATGTTTATTGTTTTCCGGCGATGCTATTCTAATAGTGTTACAAAATGATGAAAAAAATATCAAAAAGTATTACTATTTGAAAATTATATGTACATTTGCAAAAATAACAATGCATATGTTTCAAAGGCAACTATTTCCTGAACTGCTTAATGCTCTGAAAGTTAAGCAGATCATTGCTATTACGGGCATGAGAAGGGTTGGCAAGACTACTTCGCTGCGGTATCTGCTTAGCAAGGTAGCTGATACGAACAAAGTGTATTTTGACCTGGAGCGGGTTGAACACAGGATGCTGTTTCGCCAGGAAAACTATGGCAATATTGTTCAGGGGCTTGAATATGAAGGTCTTGATCTGTCACGCAAAGCCTGGATCGCCATTGACGAAGTGCAGCTTGTACCTGAAATTGCCAGTGTAATCAAGTTCCTCTATGATACTTATGACATCAAGTTCTTTATCTCAGGGTCAAGTTCATATTATCTGAAGAATCTGTTTTCAGAAAGCCTGGCCGGGCGGAAGCGGGTGTATGAGCTATGGCCCCTGTCGTTTTATGAGTTCCTCCAGTTTACTCAGTCCAGGGATGCTTTTTTGGTAGAGGAGCCCTATGTTCCATACAGTTTCGTTATTTCAGGCAAACTGAGGGATGCCTATAAGGAGTATCTGCTGTATGGCGGCTTCCCGGAGGTGGTGTTTGAATCGCTCAGGTCGCACAAGCAACACCTGCTGCGGGATATTATTAATTCATATCTGAACCTTGATATTCAAATTCTTGCTGATTTCCGCAGGGTTGATGATATCTATAAGGTCATCAGGCTGCTGGCCGGCAGGGTGGGAAGTAAAACTGATTTTGTGAAGATTTCTAGTATTTGTGGTATTAACCGTCAGTTGCTCAGGGAGTATATTTTGTTTTTTGAACAAACCTATCTTATCCGGCAGGTACCGGCCTTCGTTACTAATGCTGACCGGGAAATCGCCCTCCAGAAAAAACTATATTTCTCTGATAACGGCATTCTCAACACCCTTGCCGAGGTTGGTTCAGGAGCTGTCCTTGAAAATTCCGTTGCCAATCAGCTCAGTCTGAGAGGTGCTCTAAAGTATTATGCCAGGCGAAGCGGTCAGGAAATTGATTTTATTCTGGATGACAAGATTGCCTTTGAGGTGAAAGAAACTCCCTCTCCGGCTGATCTGCGAACGCTTCAAAAAAGAGCGGAACAAATCGGGATCGCTGAGTCATACCTGGTGGGATATCAGCTGCTCAACAAGGAGTTTACCGGTTTTGTATGGGCCGGAAATGTATAGGGTTGCTGTTCAGTCGTTTCCTTATCATTCCGGCCTGTTTTTTACCAGGCTGATCCGGGCATCCACCGCTATTATCCTGTTTCCTTTAGCCAGCAACGGATTCAAATCCATCTCCTGGATTTCAGGAGCGGTTTCGAGCAGGGCCGACAGCCGCATCAAAATCCCTGCAAACCCGACTTCATCAATTCCTTCCTGCCCGCGGACACCCCCGAAGATTTTATAACTCTTTAAAGCCCGGATCATCTGCAGGGCTTCTGTTTCGGTCAAGGGTACCAGGCCGGCCTGCACATCTTTCATCACTTCAATAAATATTCCGCCCATCCCGCAAAGGATCATGTGTCCGAATTTAGGCTCGTATTTTGCCCCGGTAAAAAGTTCTGTTCCTGATAACATCGGCTGTATCAGTATCCCTGTGGTATCCCGGATCCCGATCATACGGTCAAATGCTGCGGCTGCCTGCCCGGCATCTTTCACATTCAGAACAACTCCTCCCACATCGGACTTGTGGACCGGACCCACCACTTTCATCACTACCGGATAACCCAGTTTGTCAGCGGCTTCAACCGCTTCTTCCCTGGAATGCACCACTGCTTCACCTGCTCTCGGAATACCGGCGGCGTCAAGCAGGGCCTGAATAGCCACGGGCTCTATGTATCCTTCGCCTGAGGCCTCAATCACAGACCTGATCTTCTCCTTGTCAATGGTGAAAGGACAGGCTTCATTTCCGGCAGGAGCCGGAGTGTTGGCAATCCTGCACAGGGCATTGCCAAAGACAACTTCATCCGGGAAGGTGATCCGTCCGAGTGAAAGGAAGTCTTCGATCTCCTGTTTCACATTGATCACAGAGGGCTGAATCGGGAAGATGGGCTTACGGCAGGTCTCCATCTTCTCATGCAGCAGCCGGTAAACGTCGTACACCTCAACCAGTCCGGGACTGCCGAAGATGACCGCCATGGCGTCAATTTCATCGAAATACTGATCACAGTAATCAATGATGTGTCCTAATTGTGCTGCGGTACCCGTGGCGAGGAAATCGACGGGATTGGCAACGGAGGATCCGGGATACAGAAGTTCCAGCAGTTCTTTTGCTTTGGGATTGGTGATATGCGGGACTTCAAGCCCGCCGTGCGATAACGCATCGGTCAGCATTACTGCCGGGCCCCCGGCATGGGTGATAATCGCGATCCGCTTACCTTTCAGTTCTTTGTGCATGAAGATCGAAGCAACTGTGGTAAGCTCTTCCCGGCCATAACACCTTACAATGCCTGCTTTTCTGAAAAGGGCATCCACTGCAGCATCGGAACTGGCTAAAGCGCCGGTATGGGAAGAAGCCGCCCTGCTTCCGGCATCCGAGCTGCCGGCCTTGATGGCGGCAATCCTGCAGCCTTTCTTTATGAGTGATGTGGCGTGTTTCAGCAGTTTGTCCGGCTTGTTCACGCTCTCTATGTAGAGAAGTTTAACCCTGGATGATGTAGTCGGATCGAAACTGACATCAAGGTATTCCAGTACGTCTTCCACCCCTATCTGAGCGCTGTTGCCCACCGAAAACACGCTCGAAAAGGTCAGCCCTTTCGGTATGGCGGATTCCATGATGAATACAGCCGTGGCGCCCGACCCGCTGATAAAGTCGCATCCTTCGGAGGTGAGCTTCGGTATTGGAGTGGTGAATACTCCGCTGTACCAGGGCGTCATTACACCGATGCAATTGGGACCGATCAGGCAGCCGCCCACATGCTCTACCGAATCCACGATTTCCCTTTCGAGTATCGCGCCTTCCTCGCTTTCTTCGTGAAAACCGGCGGACAATACGATAAAGGATCGGGTGCCCTTGAAATTCGCCAGCAATTCCACAATGGCAGGACAAAACCTGGCTGCCACCGCCAGAATCGCCAGATCAACCTCCGGCAAAGCCGACGGATCGGGAAAGGATGTGATCCCTTGTACTTCAGTCTCTTTGATGTTCACCACGTATAGTTCTCCCTGAAAAGGACCGTCAATGAGGTTCTTCAGGATTTTTCCGCCGGGTTTGGTGATGTCGTTGGAAGCACCGACGACGACAATGCTTCGGGGTTTAATGAGGGTCGGATGTATCATAGAAGCGAACTTTGGTTTGTGAGTCATTTTGTCCATTGTACTGGACAAAAACATATCATTATTGTCCAGTATGCAAATTTAATTCGTCTAATTCCAGCCAGCGGTTCATTTTTTTGTCCAAACCGGATTCAATTTCGGCGAAGCGCGTCGAAAGGCGTAAAAGCTCTTCATGCGGAATTCCCTCAATACCTAATTTTTTCAGGATGTCGTTTTTTTCGGTTTCCAGGCTTGCGATCTCCTTCTCCAGCGCCAGGTATTCCTGTTTCTCCCTGAATGATTGTCCTTTTTTTAGTGGAATCGGCTTTTCTTTCTCCGCTTTGGGCTTTGTTTCCGACAGCTGGCGGCGTACCATCTGTTCCTGGCGGTCTTTCTTACGTCTGTATTCCGAGTAGCTGCCGTAATAATCCTTGATCTTTCCCTTTCCTTCAAAAACGAAAATGTGATCGGCGATTTTATCGATAAAGAACCTGTCGTGTGAAATGAACATCACACAACCTTCAAAATGAATGAGAAAGTTCTCCAGGACGTTCAGTGTAAAGATGTCGAGGTCGTTCGTGGGCTCGTCGAGCAGCAGGAAGTTGGGGTTCTGTATCAGTGTCATCAGCAGCGACAGTTTCCTCCTTTCGCCTCCGCTGAGGTTGAAGTAGTAATTGTACTGGGTGTCGTAATTGAAACCGAAATGAAACAGGAACTGCGAGGCTGACATTTCCCGCCCGTTGCCCAGCGGTATGACTTCGGCTACCTCCTTCACTATTTCAATGATGCGTTTGTCATCCGGAGGCTGTATGCCTTCCTGTGAGAAATGCCCGAATACCATGGTCTGCCCTTTCACTACGCGGCCCTTGTCAGGACGGATTTCACCGGAGATCATCTGCATGAGGGTCGTCTTGCCGATGCCGTTGCGGCCCACGATGCCGATCTTTTCTCCCCGCTTAAAGACATGGGAGAAATCATCGACCAGGACAAGGTCACCGTAGCGCTTACAGATATTGTTCAGCTCCAGGATTTTATTCCCGACCCTTTGCGTTTTTACCTGAAGTTCAGCGGGTTTGGGAGCGAATCTGGCAGAAGCTTTTTCCTTCAGTTCATAGAAGGCATCGATCCTTGCCTTGGCCTTGGTGGTGCGGGCCTGGGGCGACTGCCGCATCCAATCGAGCTCCTGGCGGTAGATGCCCCGGATTTTCTCCAGTTCGGCCGCCTGGTTATATTCCCGTTCGGCCTTCTTTTCAAGGTAATAGGCGTAATTGCCCTGGTAACGGTAAAGGCTTGTATTTTCAAGTTCAAGGATCGTGTCGCAGACAGAGTCGAGGAAATAGCGGTCGTGCGTGACCAGCAACAGGCTTAACCTTTCCCTCATCAGGTAGTCCTCCAGCCACTCGATCATTTCGATGTCGAGGTGGTTGGTCGGCTCGTCCAGGATGAGCAGGTCCACGTCCTCGATCAGTGTTTTGGCCATGGCCAGCTTCTTGCGCATGCCGCCCGACAGTTCTCCACATGCCTGGTCGAAGCGTTCGATGTTGAATTTGCCGAGGATTTCCTTCATCCGGGCTTCGAAGTCCCAGGCGTTCAGCCGGTCCATCTCGGCCATGCAGTGTTCGAAGGTGCGGTGCGTTTCCGCATTTTCCCTGCGTTTCAGTTCCTCCAGCGCCTGTTCGTAATCCCTGACCGTGCGGATCAGTGCGTTGTCCGAGTCAAAGAGTACCTCCAGCACCGTGGCTGCAGGATCGAACTCCGGGTTCTGCGGCAGGTAAGCCATGCGCAGATCCCTGCGGATGGTCACCAGGCCTGTGTCGGGGGCATCCAGACCGCAGATGATGTTGAGCAGGCTGCTCTTGCCCACGCCGTTGCGGGCGATCAGGGCGGCCTTCTGGCCCACGTCCAGCCCGAAAGTGATGTTCTCAAACAGCAGCCTTTCACCGAATGATTTGGAAATATTTTCTACAGTCAGGCAATTCACCGGGCAAAGGTAGCAGTTTCGCGGGAAAATAAATATTTCGATTATATTCGAAAAAAAAGCGTTATATTTGCGAATAAATGCGAGAAATAATGATAAAGCGGTTCATGGAGCTAAAGATCGCTGAATTGCGCTCAAAGGGTAAAGCCTTAATATTGTTAGGTGCCCGACGGACAGGTAAAACGACATTGCTTAATATGATATCGCTTAATAATCAGGACACTGCCTGGTTAAATGCCGATGAACCTGAGGTCAGGGCCTTGTTTGAGCATTTCGGATCGGCGCAATTTGGATTTCTTTTCGGAGGCAAAAAGAACCTGGTGATCGATGAAGCCCAGAGAATCCAGGATATTGGTATCAAACTGAAACTGATCATAGACCAGTTCCCTGAAATAAACATGATAGTAAGCGGATCTTCATCGCTGGATTTAGCAAATAAAATCAATGAGCCTCTTACCGGCAGAAAAATAGAATTGCGGTTGTTCCCATTATCGTTTCAGGAGATGGTCGATCATCATGGCTGGCTGAAGGAAAAGCAGCTTATTCCATACCGTCTGATATATGGTTACTATCCGGAAATAGTGACCAAACCTGAAGACGCAAGGCGCAACCTGGTGGAAATTTCAGAAAGTTACCTGTTTAAGGACCTTTTTAGTTATGAAGGAATCCATAAGCCGGGTAAGTTAATGAAGTTAGTGCAGGCATTGGCGTTACAAATGGGAAAGGAAGTATCCTATCTGGAGCTTTCACGAATGGTAGAACTGGACAAAGAGACTATAGAAAAGTATATCGGCTTGCTGGAACAGGCGTTTATTGTTTTCCGTCTTCCGGCATTTAGCAGAAACCTCAGAAAAGAGCTGAAAAGGGGCAGGAAAATCTATTTTTATGATAATGGGATCAGGAATGCGGTGCTGTCGAATTTTTCACCCCTTGAACTGCGGCAGGATGTTGGCGGCCTGTGGGAGAATTTCCTGATATCTGAGCGGCTTAAAGTATTGAAATATAATGATATATATTCAAATGCCTATTTTTGGAGGACCCAGGATCAGCAGGAAATTGATTATATTGAAGATAGGGACGGTATCCTGCATGCTTTTGAGTTTAAGTGGAAATCAAAGCCGGGTTACAAATTCTCGAGAACTTTTACAGAAAGTTACCCGGTGCATTCCCTGAATGTCATTCACAGCGGGAATTTTGAGGAATTTTTGTCATTGAAATAAAAAAGCCGGGCATCACCCGGCCTCTTTCTGACGAAGTGCTCAGTCCGTCACTCCATTACTCCGTCACTTCATCACTTCATCCCTACTTACAAAGCTTCGGCCCGGCGGTTCTCAGTCTCTGTCCTTCTTCGTTATCGGTGAAGTTCTCGAAGTTGGCAATGAATTTCTCAGCCAGATTGCAGGCGGCTTTGTCCCAGTCGGCCGGGTTGCTCCACAGATTTCTCGGGTTCAGGATATGGGCGTCCACCCCGGGTACTGATTTGGGGATGTGCAATCCGAATACGGGCAGGATTTCATATTCCACATTCAGCAGCGATCCGTCGAGGATGCCGTCGATGATGGCCCGGGTGGAGGGAATGTCGATGCGTTTGCCCACGCCGTATGGCCCTCCGACCCAGCCGGTATTCACCAGCCATGCGGATGAACCGTGTTCCTTCATCTTTTTAGCCAGTTCCTGGGCGTAAACTGTGGGGTGAAGCAACAGGAAGGCCTGGCCGAAACAGGAAGAGAAAGTGGGGGATGGTTCCTTGATGCCGCGTTCGGTACCGGCTACTTTGGCAGTGTAACCGCTGAGGAAGTGGTACATGGTCTGGTCGTAGTCAAGCTTGGCAACCGGCGGCAGAACACCGAAGGCATCGGCCGTCAGGAAGATGATATTCTTCGGATGACCACCCTTGCTGACGGGTTTTACGATGTTGTTGATGAAATAGATAGGGTAGGAGACCCTGGTGTTTTCAGTCTTGGCGTTGCTTGAGAAATCGATGGCGCCCGTTTTTTCATCGTAGACCAGGTTCTCCAGCAAGGCATCCTTTTTAATTGCGTTGTAAATGTCGGGTTCATTTTCTTTTGAAAGGTTGATGCACTTGGCATAGCAACCGCCTTCAAAGTTAAACACGCCGTCTTCGTCCCAGCCGTGTTCATCGTCTCCGATCAGCAAACGTTTTGGGTCAGCGCTGAGGGTGGTTTTACCGGTACCAGATAGTCCGAAGAAGATGGCGGTGTCGCCCTCGTTGCCCATATTGGCAGAGCAATGCATGGAGGCTATGCCTTTGAGGGGCAGATAGTAATTCATAATAGAGAACATACCCTTCTTCATTTCCCCTCCGTACCAACTGCCTCCCACAACGGCCATCTTCTCCTTCAGGTTGAATACAACAAACACTTCGCTGTTCATCCCTTCTTCCTTCCAGTCGGGATTGGTGGTCTTACAGGAATTCAGCATAACGAAATCAGGCGTAAACCCGGCAAGTTCTTCTTCGGTGGGCCTGATGAACATGTTTTTGATGAAATGGGACTGCCAGGCGACCTCAGAGATAACCCTGATCTTCAGCCGGGTGCTTTCATTGGCGCCGCAATAGGCATCGGTAACGTACAGCTTTTTGCCACTGAGTTGGTTCTGAGATAGTTTGGCTAATTTTCCCCATGTTTCCTCCGAAACAGGTTTGTTGTCGGAGCTTTTGCGGCCCGGTGCAGCCCACCAGACATTGTGTTCAGAGGTTTCTTCCCTGACAATATATTTGTCCTTGGGGGATCTTCCGGTGAAGATGCCGGTGTCTACGTTCACCGCACCGGTATTGGTCACAAATCCCCGGTCATAGCCTTCCAGTGAAGGATCGGTTTCATGTTCATACAATTCGTCGTAGGTAAGGTTGTAAAAAACCTCCTTCACTCCGGTAATGCCATACTGTGCAAGATCAAGCTTTGCTGCAAGTTCTTTCATGAATTGACTGCTTCTTTCCATTTTTATCTATTTATATAAATATTGATATAAGTGAATAAATTCTCATTTTCAAGTTCAAAGGCGCAAAATTAGGGAAACCTTGCGCCTTAAACTGCAGATTATCAATTTTACTTACTCTTTTTACCTTCGGTCTTCTTTTTTATACCGGTTTTTTTTCCGCCTTTCTTTTCTTTCAATACGGCATGGGCTGCTGCCAGCCGGGCGATGGGAACCCGGAAGGGAGAGCAACTGACGTAATTAAATCCGAGGGTATGGCAGAATTCCACGGATGCTGGTTCGCCCCCATGCTCGCCGCAGATACCTATTTTCAGGTCTTTCCTGGTTGCACGGCCGCGTTCGACGGCAATTTTCATCAATTCGCCCACGACACTGAAGTCGATCACCTGGAAAGGATCCACGGGAAGAATCTTCTTTTCGAGATATTCTGGAAGGAAACCGCCGATATCGTCCCTGGAGAAGCCGAAGGTCATTTGCGTAAGGTCGTTCGTTCCGAAGGAGAAGAACTGGGCCACGCCGGCGATTTTATCCGCAGTGAGGGCAGCTCTCGGGATTTCGATCATTGTTCCGACCAGATGGGGAATTTCCTTCATTTTAAACTTTTTCAGGACATCCTTGTACACCTGCGCAATGATCTCATACTGGTGTTTCAGTTCATTGTCCACGCAAGTGACGGGGATCATGATTTCGGGGAAGGGTTTCTTTTTATCTTTGATCAGTTCAGCGGTGGCTTCGAAAATGGCTCTGACCTGCATCTCGGTGATTTCAGGGTAGGTGATGCCCAGCCTGACGCCGCGATGGCCCATCATGGGATTGGATTCATGAAGGTTTTCGGCCCTTTTTTCAAATTCCTCAATACTGATATTCAGTTCTTTGGCAATCTTCTTGCGACCTTCCTCGTTATGAGGTACGAATTCATGCAGGGGCGGGTCCAGGGTACGGACAGTCACCGGGAAGCCGTCCATGGCGGCAAGGGTTCCCTTGATATCAGCCTTGACAAAGGGATACAACTCATCCAGTGCTTTTTTCCTTTCCTCCAGTGTTTTGGAGGCGATCATCTTCCTCAGGATGAAGAGTGGTTTTTCGGCATGCTTTCCATAGAACATGTGTTCTGTTCGGAACAGGCCGATACCTTCGGCGCCGAATGCGCGGGCACGGGCTGCATCTTCCGGAGTGTCAGCATTGGTTCTAACCCTGAGTTTGCGGATATCGTCCACGATCTTCATGAAAGCCTGGAAATCAGCGTTATCTTCTGCTGATTCATTCATCTTAAGGGCTCCCTGGTAAACATAGCCTTTGCTTCCGTTCAGGGAGATGATGTCCCCTTCCTTCAATACTTGTTTGTCGAGGCTGATTGTTTTGGCTTTGGCATCTATTTTCAGGTTGCCTGCCCCCACGATGCAGCACTTTCCCCATCCGCGGGCCACCAGGGCCGCATGGCTGGTCATTCCGCCACGGGCTGTCAGGATGGCTTTGGCTGCCCGCATGCCTTCGATATCTTCGGGATTGGTTTCTTCCCTGACCAGGATCACGGCTTTTCCTTTCTTAGCCCAGGCCACGGCATCGGCTGAGTTAAAAACGATCTGTCCGACTGCACCTCCCGGTCCTGCCGGCAGTCCTTTTGCAAAGGGCTTATGTTTGGCTTCATCCCTGGGATCGATGATAGGATGGAGCAGTTCATCCAACTGAGAAGGGTCGACACGCAGAACAGCCTCCTCTTTGGTGATGAGTTTCTCCCTGTACATATCGAGCGCCATCTTCACGGCTGCCGGTCCGTTCCTTTTGCCAACCCTGCACTGTAACATATACAGTTTCTGGTCCTGGATGGTAAACTCAATATCGAGCATATTGTGATAATGCTTTTCGAGCATTTTCTGGAAACCGTCGAGTTGCTTGTAAACCTTGGGCATGGCTTTTTCAAGGGAAACCAGGTGATGGGTGTGTTCACTCTTGCCGACTTCATTGATGGGATTTGGGGTGCGGATACCGGCAACAACGTCTTCTCCCTGGGCATTGGCAAGCCATTCTCCGTAAAAGTATTTTTCCCCGGTGGCCGGATTACGTGTAAAGGCAACACCCGTGGCCGAGCTGTCGCCCATATTGCCGAATACCATGGACTGGACATTCACGGCAGTGCCCCAGTTATCCGGTATGTTTTCAAATCTCCTGTAGCTGATGGCTCTTTTTCCCATCCAGCTCTGGAAAACAGCTCCGATAGCCCCCCAAAGTTGTTCCATGGGATCTTCAGGAAAGGGTTTGCCAAGTACTTCCTGCACTTTTTTCTTGTAGATGTCAATCAGTTTCTTCAGGTCTTCGGCGCTGAGGTCGGTATCTGCCTTGGCCTTCCTGGCCTTTTTCATTTTTTCAAGTTCATGCTCAAGCTGTACCCTCACGCCTTTCCCTTCGGCGGGTTCAATGCCGGCCGCCTTTTCCATAACCACGTCAGAATACATCTGGATGAGACGCCTTTGTGAATCATAGACGAACCTCGGGTTTTTGGTCTTTTTGATCAGTCCTTCCCTGGTGATGTCATTCAAACCGACATTCAGCACGGTTTCCATCATACCGGGCATGGAACTCCTGGCACCTGAACGAACAGATAGGAGCAGGGGATTGTGCTTGTCTCCGAAAACGGCCCCCATTTCCTTCTCCACTTTTTTCAGCGCGGCTTCCACCTGCGATTTTAGTTCGCCGGGATACTTTTTCTTGTTTTCATAATAAACTGTACAGACTTCGGTAGTAATTGTAAAACCTGCCGGTACCGGAAGACCGATGTTGACCATTTCTGCAAGATTTGCTCCCTTGCCGCCAAGCAGTTCCTTCCTGCCTGCATCACCTTCGGCTTTCTTTCCTCCAAAATAATATACAAACTTGTGTTTTTTGTCTTTGCTCATGGTATAATTAGCTTTAAAGATTTTGTAATCAATAATTTAGATAGATTGTATGAAAAAGCAGGCAAATTTAGTTAATTTTCTGTCAAACTTGTGGTAAAATCAAAGCCAAACTTGCCTGGTATGTTATTTTCGTTTAATTTTGAAACAGTATAATAAAATTTATATCTATGAAAGCACTCAAAACCATTGGGTTGATCGTTTTGATCATCATCGCGCTGATTGTCATCATTGCCCTCTTTTTACCCAGGAAGGTTCATGTGGAACGCTCCCTGGTGATTAACGCCTCCGGAGTGGTATTGTTCGATCAGGTTAACAACCTGAAAAACTGGGATAATTGGTCGCCATGGCATCATCTCGATTCAGCCATGCAGGTTTATTACCTCGGTCCTCCCAGCGGTGAAGGTGCTGTATATCATTGGGAATCAAAAAATCCGGATGTCGGTACGGGAAAAATGATCATAAAGAAATCTGTTCCCTATGAGTCTGTTGTGATTGACCTTGATTTCACCCAGAGTATTGCAGAGATGCATATGAATTTTAATCCGGAAGGGGATAATGTGAAAGTTGTCTGGAGTATGGATGCAGACATGGGCCGGAATCCGCTCAAACGTTACCTCGGTTTGTTCATGGAGAAATGGATCGCCCCGGATTTTGAGAAGGGATTGCAGAACCTGAAGGATTATTCGGAAAAACTTCCATATGCCAGACTCATTGCAGAACCGGCCGATGTAGCTGAGACTTTCTATGTTTCCATACGTGATACGAGCTCCATGGCCACAATAAGCCAGAAAATGGGCGCATTCTACGGAGAATTAATGAATTTCCTTGTTCAGAAGAAACTCCAGCCTGCCGGATCACCCATCTGCCTCTACTATTCCTGGGAAAATAATGTGTTTGACATGGAGTGTGCCATTCCCGTTGAAAAAGCCATGACTCCGGAAGGACGCATACTTACCGGCAGCCTGAAGCCCGGTAAAGCTGTCAGGGTGGAATTTATGGGGCCATATGAGCAGTCCGGCTTTGCACATATGGTGGCTGAGCAATGGCTCACCAAGAACAACAAGAACCGGTCCGGGGCACCATGGGAAAGATATGTCACCGATCCCATGGCCGAACCGGATCCATCAAAGTGGCTGACAGAAGTATACTGGCCATTTGAATAGTTGATGGTATTCCTGACCAGGACAATTTAACCTGAATCTCAGTGAAAATGCGAAGCAGTTTTCTAATAGGTTCTGTTACCGATGACCCTGGAAACACACATCGCATTCCAGTGTTCTTTTGTTTTAAACTGGATCTGCTTGGTTTTCAGGAGTGAAAACACATCAACAACCGCTTCAGCCGGTGGCAGCGGAAGGTGTTTTATTTTGCAAAGGCCACTGCCCTGGTTTCCCTGATAACCGTGATTTTGATCTGACCCGGATAGGTCATCTCATCCTGTATTTTTTTCGACAGGTCGAGTGAAATCTGGGTGGCTTCGATGTCGGTGATCTTGTCAGCTCCCACGATTACCCTCAGCTCACGCCCAGCCTGTATGGCATATGTTTTTACCACACCGGGGTAGGAAAGGGCAAGTTCTTCCAGTTTTTCGAGCCTTTTGATATACGCTTCCACCACTTCACGGCGAGCTCCCGGGCGTGCTCCGCTGATGGCGTCACATGCCTGTACGATGGGAGCGATCAGATTCTCCATTTCGATTTCCTCGTGGTGCGAGCCGATCGCATTGCAAACTTCCGGCCTTTCCTTGAATTTTTCCGCTGTTTTCATGCCGAGGATGGCATGGGGCAGATCCGGTTCGTTATCAGGAACCTTGCCGATATCGTGAAGCAATCCTGCCCGCTTGGCTATTTTGGGGTTCAATCCCAGTTCGGCGGCCATGGTGGCACATAGGTTGGCTACCTCTTTGCTGTGTTGCAGCAGGTTTTGTCCGTATGAAGACCGGTACTTCATTTTACCGACAAGCCTCATCAGTTCATTGTGCATCCCATGGATGCCCAGGTCGATACAGGTACGTTTTCCGACTTCGATGATTTCCTGTTCTATCTGCTTCTTTGTTTTGGCAACGACTTCCTCAATACGCGCCGGGTGTATGCGTCCGTCGGTCACCAGTTTATGGAGGCTGAGTCTTGCGATTTCTCTTCTGACGGGATCAAATCCACTCAGCAGAATAGCATCGGGTGAGTCATCGATAATGATCTCTACACCGGTTAGCGCCTCGAGTGCCCTGATATTTCTTCCTTCGCGTCCGATGATCCGGCCTTTTATCTCATCATTGTCGATATTGAAAACAGAAACGGAGTTCTCCACTGCCTGCTCGGTGGCAGTCCTTTGGATGGTTTCAATGATCACTTTCTTGGCTTCAAGATTCGCTGTCACTTTGGCTTCGTCCACAATGTCCTTGATAAAGACCATGGCCTCGGATCTGGCTTCATCTTTCAATGATTCAATAAGTTGTGATTTTGCTTCCTCGGCCGACAAACCGGAAACCACTTCCAGTTTTTCTATTTGCTGTTGATGGGCTTTATCGAGATCGGCCTGTTTCTTGGTTACAATTTCGAGCTGCGAGCTCAGGTTCTTTTTCAGTGTGTCGAGCTCTTTCTGTTTCCTGGCCAATTCCTCAACACGGCTGTTGAATGCCTGCTCACGCTGTTGAAGACGGTTTTCGTTTCTCTGGAGCTGCAGATTTTTTTCGTTGATTTCTTTTTCATGCTCGGATTTTAACTGGAGGAATTTTTCCTTGGCCTGCAGAATTCTTTCTTTTTTAAGTACTTCTGCCTTTTCCTCCGCTTCCTTGAGCAGGTTTTCGGTTTTTCTCAGGATTTGTTTCCTGAGAATGGTGGCCGTTGCCAGGCCTCCTGCCAGGAGTCCTGTAATGGCGACGATGATAATCAGTAGGATTGACATGGTGGTGATTATTTAATTAACCACCGGAAAAAGGAAAAACCCGCGGTTCAATCGGGAGTTAAAGTAAACCCCAGATGACATGCCTGGGGCTGCCTGGTTTTTGCGACGTCCACTGTCTCCCGGAGGAGAACCCGAAGGTTGAGGCCTGTCCTACGAACCATGAGCTTTTGCCCCAATGGTAATAATGTTGAGTTTACCAACATGAATTGAATCCGCGGGTAATCTTAAGTGCGTTTATCTCAAAGAACGTGGCATGATGTTCAACTCTGGAGGTGTTTTCCCAGTAAACTGTCCAGCTGTTTCAGCCGTTCGTGTATCTCTTCCCTGCCTGAACGGTTGTCGGCATTCAGAAAACTCGTGGTGTATTGCAGCGCAACCATGGCCAACAGATCCTGCCTGTCTTTAAAGGCATAGTTGCCGGAGTACTCCCTGATCCTTTGCTCAATGAGTGCCACCGCTTTCCTGACATTCGTTTCCTCAGCCCTGCTGATCCTGAGCCGGTAAGGCCTTTCGGCGATGGTTACTGATATGCTGATTTCCTCCTCCATATTCTGTTTCACATCTTTTTCAGGGATGCATGATCCCGATGCACTGATCAATGTCCCGCAGTATTTCGTCGAGTCTGTTACCAATCTCAACGTGCTTGTTATCCTTCTCCGGTGATTGGGTTATTGCTTTTGTTTCTAAATTGTTAATTAATAAGTCTTTTTCTTGTATTAGATATTGGAGTTCCGTGATCTTTTCCTGCAGTACTTTCATCTCTTTTTTCCCCGCTTCCAATTGCGTAAGCAACTGTAGGACCTTTTCTTCAATACTGGAAATCAAGACCATACCTTCGCTCATTCAAAGAAATGGATAAACTACTACATGCTGCAAATATACTGCATTCCACCAAGATAACCAAATCGGCAGTTTTTTTCTTGTAAATTATTCCGTTTCATGCTGTTTTTGCATCTATTTCTTTAAAACAAAGGCCATGACGGAAGAATTTTTACACTATCTCTGGAGGTTCCAACTGATAGACCAGCCATTGATGTCCATGGATGGCGAATACCTCGAGGTGGTCAGTCCGGGGATCCGGAATCATGACAGCGGACCGGATTATCTGAATGCACGGATCAGGATAGGGGATACCCTCTGGGCGGGCGATGTGGAGATCCATGTGAAGGCTTCGGACTGGATGGTCCATGCCCATGATGTGGACCGGGCTTTCGGAAGTGTCATTCTTCATGTGGTGCATGAAGGGGACAGGGAGATCTGCAGACCTGACGGACAAAGCATACCAACCCTCAATCTGTCAGGCAGGTACGACAGCATTTTGCTCAGCAGGTACGAAAACTTTCTCTCTTCCATCAGTTGGATACCCTGTGCAAATTCGCTTCTATTGATGGAAGAAAATCAAATTAAACCCTGGCTGAATCATCTTGCTGAAGTGCGTATTTCGAGACGGTCGGGATGGATCGACAGGCTGTTTATTGATAACCAGGGGCATGCTGAAACTAGCTTATACCATTGCCTTGCTGCAGGTTATGGACTTAAAGTGAATGCAGAACCCTTTACCTGGCTTGCAAAAAGGCTTGACCTGAGAATGGTGATGCGTCACCAGGATGAGCTTCTGTCGCTGGAAGCCTTATTTTTTGGTCAGGCCGGTTTTTTAAATGAACCGGCTGTTGATGACTACCAGGCGTCATTACTTGAACAGTACCACTTTTTTAAAGCCAAATATCACCTTGAACCCCTTGAAAAACATATCTGGAAATTTTTAAGAATGAGGCCGGCAGGTTTCCCTACGGTTCGTATTGCACATTTTGCCGCATTTCTTCATGAAGTGGCCGATCATCCTGCACGTTTACTCAAGTGGCAGGAACCAGAAAGCATTTTCAGCATGTTTGGCCAGGAGGTATCTCCCTATTGGCAGGTTCACTATCATTTCGGTAAGGCAGGCCACAGGCTTCCCGCCACCCTCGGTAAGGATGCCATCCTGAACATCGTACTGAACTGCCTCATTCCTTTCCGCTACGTGATGGCGCTGCGGGCAGGTGAGCAACTGCCAGCGCCTGAGCTCCTTGAAATGATGTCGCACCTGCCGGCTGAAGACAATACCGTTACACGGTCCTGGAGGCAATGCGGCATTGAAGCAGAAACAGCCCTCGAATCACAAGCCCTGCTGGAGCTTAAAAACCAGTATTGTAACCTGAAAAACTGCCTCCAGTGTGATATCGGCAGAATCATCCTCAGCCTGAAATGATGATTTCAGCCGGCTTTTTTTCTCCAGAGAAAATAGACCGGGATTCCCAAAACAACAATGATCAAACCGGGCCATGTATAATGCGGCTTATATATCAGCAGGATGCTCATAATAAGCATGGCTATTAAAATATACAGGGCAGGGATCAGCGGGTAACCAAAGGCTTTGTAAGGCCGTTCGGTATGGGGTTGTTTGTACCGCAGGATAAAAACACCCAGGATGGTAAGTGAATAAAAGATCAGCACTGCAAAAATGACATAATCCAACAGGTTGCTGTAAGTTCCTGAAAGACATAACAAACTGGCCCACAATGCCTGTATCCACAGTCCTTTGGCCGGTACGCCCCTTTCATTCAGTTCACCGGCTTTTCTGAAAAACAGGCCGTCACCTGCCATGGCATAATACACCCTTGCCCCTGAAAGGATTAAACCGTTGTTGCAACCAAAGGTGGATATCACCACGAAACATGCCATCACAATGGCTGCGTAATTTCCCAGTAATCCTTCCATTGCCGCTGTTCCCAGCCGGTCATTCACGGCAAACTGCATACCCCTTTCAATCACACCGCCGGTATCGGCGATCCCTCTCAGCGGAAGTGCCTGCAGGTAAACCCAATTGGTAACCAGATATAATACATTAACAATCAGGGTCCCTAATAAAAGGCTTAAGGGAATGTTTTTCCGGGGATTGATCACCTCACCCGCGGTGAAGGTGATATTATTCCACGCATCAGATGAAAACAGGGAACCCACCATTGCAGCGCCCATGGCGGCGATCAGCGACCAACCCCAAAGCGGAACTCCCTGTCCTGAGGTACCTCCGAATGCCTCCCAGAAAACCTGCCGGTTAGCTGACACTGCCATCTCATTCCTTGCAAGAAACAAACCGACAAGAATAAAGGCCAGCAGGATGATCACTTTGGAAGAGGTGAATGCATTCTGTATAATTTTCCCAAGTTTTATTCCCCTGGAATTCAACCATGTAAGAAACAGGATAGAACAGATGGCTATGCCATGTGCAGGACTGAGCCTGAAGTTATGGACCTGCAGCCACAAGTGGGTTTCTGAAATGGCCGGGAAAATGACGCCTGCAAATTTTGCGAAGGCCATGGCTACGGCAGCAATCGTTCCGGTCTGGATGATCAGGAAAAGTGTCCAGCCGTAAAGAAAACCACTAAGCGGATTGTAAGCTTCCCGTAAATATACATACTGACCACCGGCTTTTGGCATCATGGCAGCCAATTCGCCATAGGAGAGCGCTGCAATTACGGTAATTAATCCGCTGATCAGCCAGGTAATCATCAACCAGCCCGGTGATCCAAGGGTCCTGGACATGTCGGCGCTGACAATGAAAATGCCTGAGCCGATCATGGAACCGACCACAATGGAAGTAGAGTCAAACAGGTTCAGGCTTTTCCTGAAACCACCGGCTGATGTATTCATAACTGTCTGTTTTCGTTGATCCTAATCCGCATCGCTGTTTTGTGGACTGCTGGTGTTCGCGCGCATGATTGCGCTGATATTCCAGTCATTGAGAGATCAGTCTTTCAGTTTGGAGTGAAAACGACCGTAGAAAAAGTAAATCATAAAACCAATCAACATCCATAAGATCAACCTTAACCATGTATCCCAGGGAAGGGAGAACATTTGCAACAGGCAGATACCTGCACCCAGCAAAGGAATGAGGGGAACCCAGGGAGTCCGGAAAGGTCTGGGAAACTCGGGTTTGGTTCTGCGCAACACGATAATGCTGATGCATACGATGGTGAAAGCCAGCAGGGTACCGATACTCACAAGTTCGCCCAGGATACTGATCGGAAGTATGCCTGCAAACACCAGGGCAACTGATCCGGTCATCAGGGTACTGGCATACGGGGTTTTGTATTTGCGGTGAACCCGCGAGAACACCGGAGGCAGCAGGCCGTCTTTTGCCATGGAATAAAAGATTCTGGGCTGGCCGAGCATCATCACCAGAATGACGGAACTTAATCCGGCGATGGCGGCGATTTTGATGATTGGACGAAGCCAAAACATTTTTTCACCCATGGCATCCACTCCCACGGCAACGGGATCAGCCACGTTGAGGTGGGTGTAGCTGACAATACCGGTAAGAACGATAGCTACCAGAATATACAGAATGGTGGAGACACTCAGTGAACCCATTATCCCGATGGGCATATCACGTTGCGGATTCTTTGCTTCCTGGGCCGCAGTGGATACTGCGTCAAAGCCGATGTAGGCGAAGAAGATCACACCGGCACCTCGCAGGATACCACTCCAGCCGAAATGTCCCCAGGTTCCGGTATTTGGAGGGATAAAAGGTTTCCAATGAGCGCCCTGCACAAAGGCAAAGCCAAGTGCGATAAACAGGATAATGACGGCGACTTTGATGATCACCATCAGGTTGTTGAAATTGGCGGATTCCTTGATACCCATAATAAGCAGCAGGGTAAGCACTGCCACGATGAACATGGCCGGCAGGTTCATCAAGGCGGTGGTTTGGGGCAGGCTGTCAACCAATATTCCCTGGCTCGCTAGGGTTTCCGTTAGGTGTTGCGTAAGTGGTCGCCAACCCAATTCCGGAATATCCACCATCACAGTACCTGTGGCACTGGTCAGTGCTGCAGGAAGATAAATATCAAAGTCCTTGAGAAAACTGACCACATAACCCGACCATCCTACCGATACAGTGGAGGCCGCGAACAGGTATTCCAGAATCAAATCCCATCCGATCACCCAGGCAAGAAATTCTCCCAGGGTTGCGTATGCATAGGTGTATGCACTGCCCGCAATCGGGATCATAGCGGCAAACTCAGCATAGCAAAGCCCGGCAAAGGCACAGGCCATGCCGGAAATGATGAATGAGATGACAATGGCCGGTCCTGCATACTGTGCAGCAGCCTGACCGGTAAGCACAAAAATGCCTGCCCCGATGATGGCCCCGATACCCAATGTAACCAGGTTGGTGGAGGTCAGGGCACGCTTCAGCCCCTGATGATCGCCAGATTCAAACTGAAGCTTTTCAAGAGGTTTGGTTTTAAATAAATTGGATCGCATAGTCGCTTGTTTACAGCAGCATCATGTTTATCTCAAACAAACCTACGATGTTTTCGGCTGTCTGCTTCATCAACAAGCTTATTTTTCAAAAAAAACACAAAAAAAATCCGTTTTGAAAAGATCATGCATATATATTAGTAAGGAGGGCCTTACTATATGCACCAGTTCATTAAAGATTACCTGAGCTTTTCTTCAGGAGAACGGAGAGGAATATTGATTATCAGTGTATTGATCGTAATCACCCTGCTTGTGCCAGGTGTGTACAGGATGCTTGCCAGGCATGACACCGCTAATATCGAAGCGGCCTTCCGTGCCTCCGGATTATTCGTTGTTCCGGCTTTTGCAGATACACTGGAGGATACTGTGAAACACAATGATCACGGGCATCATGCATATCAATTGAATGTTCAATCCGGGCATAGCGTTGCGAAATC
Organism: Bacteroidota bacterium; assembly: GCA_022709385.1. GTDB lineage: Bacteria > Bacteroidota > Bacteroidia > Bacteroidales > CAIXZF01 > JAKLIX01. Next base: position 207,380 of record JAKLIX010000004.1, read on the forward strand.
GTTCATCGCCCCGCAGAAACAGGCTGTTCATATGATTGAACTCAACGCGGCAGACTCTCTTGATTTGCTCAGCCTTCCGGGCATCGGACCGTATTTCGCCGGAAAAATCCTGAGGTACAGGGAAAAGCTCGGTGGTTACAATGATGTCAGGCAATTGACAGAGATCAGGGGAATGGACAGCCTGAAGCTGCTATGGTTGATCAGATATGTCAGGGTGGATGTTTCCTTGCTAAGGAAAATGAATGTCAATGTGGCGGACTTCAAACAACTGATGCGCCATCCTTATGGTGGCTATCATTTTGCCAAATCACTGATCCGGTTCAGGGAACAATATGGTCAGATCACGGATCTGGATGAATTAATAAAAAGTGGATTGATACCTGACTCTTTGATAAACAAAGTCTTACCCTACCTTGAAATAGGAGAATGATCTTTTTGGAAGGGTCATCATTGATTCCAGGAAACATTGAATGCCTGATCGCCGTTGGTGTCGGCTGTCTGAGTTCATTCATTTCCAATGAGGACATTAACCGGTATGCGAAATTCAGTACCTTTGAACGGGCATGCAATCGCCTGCCGAAATGAAAGGACCTGGATATGGAGGATGGTAATATCATTGAATATGAGGGTGTTTCTGTTTATCAGAATCAGATACTGATCCTGACAAATGTGAATCTTACCGTTAAAAAAGGTGAGTTTGTTTATATCATCGGGAGGACAGGTACAGGCAAGACGAGTCTGTTGAAAACCATGTATGCTGAGTTGCCGGTGGTTGACGGTAGTGCCAGTGTTGCCGGATACGATCTGAGGAAACTGAAAGGCAGTGATATTCCTTACCTGAGGCGCAGGCTAGGTATTGTATTTCAGGATTTTCAGTTGCTGACGGACCGCTCTGTTAAAGACAACCTGTTTTTTGTGATGAAAGCCACAGGTTGGAAAGACAAAAAGGCTATGCAGGAAAGGCTGCATTATGTGCTGACCAAAGTTGGGCTTGGTACCAAAGGATTTAAAAAGCCCAATCAGTTATCGGGCGGAGAACAGCAAAGGGTTGGTATAGCCAGGGCATTGATCAACAGCCCGGAACTGATACTGGCGGATGAGCCAACGGGCAATCTTGATCCGGATACCTCCAGGGGAATTCTAAGCCTGCTGAAGGAAATCAGCAGTGGCGGAACATCTGTCCTGATGGCTACCCATGATTATTCTCTTTTTGAGAAATTTCCTTCCAGAACCCTCCGTTGCGAAGGAGGTCATCTTACCGATAATCAACAGGCCGGGGGAATAACATCCGGATGAGCTTTTCCACATTGACACTGTTGCAGTAACCGCCCTGCTCAAATATTTCCTGCCTGTGTGCGGCTTCTTCTCTGGTGTAAGGCGTTGCCATCAGTTCTTTCAGGCATGCCCTCATCTCAGCTGCCGTATCTTTAATATGACACATGCTTTCCAGCCCGGTGCTTTCCACCATGGGAAAATTTACGATACAATGCCGGCCTATGTACAAAGAGATCAATAACTTAAGTTTGATTCCCGTAGCCTGAAAGGTTGGTAAGATGTTTACCTGAGCGTCTCTTACCAGTTTATATATCGCTTCAGTACTCAAACCTGTCCTGAGTTCGACATGGTCATGCTCGTTTACGCAGTTCACCAGTTCCTGGCTTGGTTTGTTGCCGGCAATGATTAGAGGGATGTCTGTTTTGGAGAAAACTTCGTTGATCAGGAACAGCGCTGCCTGGTTGTTTTCACCGACTTCCAGGCTACCATGGTACAGGGCATAAGAACCTTTTTCAGGATGATATTCCACCTGGTTGAAAGGGTGAAAAGCCGAAATGGTGTCGATGGGCATGTCCTTGTATGTTGCTGCGAAGTGTTGGGTGTCTTTCAGGGAAATGGCCGCAATACCATTGGCATGGAAAAGGATTTTTTCAAATCGTTTCAGTTTTCTGGCTTCCCTGTTGAAATACAGTCTTTTCCACCTGTTCTTTTCGACCCTTGCCAGGTTAAAATAATAATCGTGTTCGATGTTGTGGGTTCTCACGATTTTAAGATGGTGTTTCAGGCTGGGGTGATCGAGATAAAAGCAGGAATGAAGGCCCTCGAAAAGGATGGGGAGTTTCTGTCCGGCAAGTTGCCGGAGCAGGTTGTCAGAGGTTCTTGATCTGACGATATAAGGAATCTGACGGCAGAAGTGAAATGGAGAAAACCTGCGTGGGTAATAGCTGACACTCAGGCAATGATTTTCCAGTTCAGGGGCAGGTTTACGTCCGTATTGAAAGCAATGCAGGTGGATTCCAATGCCGGCCTGGTGTAAGGCTTTGATTTTGTAATAAATATCAATGGCACCGCCATAATTCACGGGAATGGGAATATCGAAAGCAAGCAGGTGAATTGACTTGTCAGAGGAAGCGGCTGTAGACATCGGCAAGGTTCTTTTCTTCTTCTTCCCAGCATAGTTCTGAGGCTGCAATGTTAAGGTTTTCCTTCCATTTTTCCATTTGATTTTTATCAACAAGCATGATTTCCACGATTTTGGCGATGTGCTCCGGCTCATGATTATGGATCAGCATACCAATTTGATATTGATTGACAACCTTGCTGACTTCGGGAAGGGGAGACGCCAGAACAGGGATTCCGGCAATAATGTAATCGAAAAGCTTGTTGGGAAGACTGAAACGATAGTTCAGACTGCTGTCTTTATCAAGCGTGAGCCCGATGTCGGCACAGCGTGTGTACTGTAACAGCTTCTCATAGGGCATTTTGGGAAGGAAGCGGATGCTGTTGCCGAGTTCCAGATTGCTGGTCAGTTCCTTCAGTTTGTCTATCATATCACCTCCGCCAATAATCAGCAACAGGGTACCTTTAAGATACTGCATGGCCAGGATGGCTTCTTCGGCTCCCCTGTCGATATTGATGCCGGCACCCTGGAGAATCAGGATGGGCTTGTCAAGCGGAAGGCCCAGTTCCTCACGGCTGGCAGGTTGCAGTTGGGTGGAACGCTCCGGGAGGTTGCGTACGACCCGGATTTCTTTATGGTATTTCTGACGATAAATGTCGGCAATAGAATGATTTACGGTAAAAATCCATTCCAGCCGGGGAAAAATCAGGCCTTCCAGTTTTTTCCAGAATTGCTGAACTCCTTTTCTGCCGGTCAGTTCGGGTACCTCCGTGAACAATTCGTGGCTGTCGTAAACCAGGGCGGTGGCTTTCAGTCTTGATGCCAGGAAATTCGCCGTCAGGGTGTCCAGATCATTGGCCACAAATACCCTGGCTTTTTGTCTCAACAGATAGAAGAAAAGCCTGATATTGAATTCTGCATAAAACAGCGGACCCTTATCAAAGAGCAACAACAGGCGTTCACATTCATAGGGTTTGTTTTCCAGCGCCAGGCTGTCATTTCTTCTTCTTCCGACGAGCGTCACCCGGTACCCGAGTTTTATCAGGCTCCGGGCGACTTTGTCCACCCGCCGGTCAGTACTTAGGTCATTGGTTACGGAAAGGACAGCCAGTGGTCTTTGCATGCAGCAAAGATAAGTATTGGGCGCGACTTACCTGATGACAACCCTTTCCTGGAACAGGCGATCCCCGCACTGTATCCTGGCAATATAGATGCCTGCAGGCAGAGCGGAGAGATCCATGGCCTTGTTGTAGGAAATCAGAGATTGGTTTTCGTTACCGGAAAAGACATGTTTCCCGATGGCATCATAGATGTCGATCTGTACGTCCCTGTTTTCAAAGCCCACGATGGTCAGGGTGAACTGTCCCTGATTCGGGTTGGGATAAATCATTACACCTCCTTTTTCGGGATCCATCTGCAGAATTTCGGTAAGAACACCATTAAACCTGTACATCCCCCCGAGGGTGGAGGGTGTAACGGCATCAGTAAAGTCTCCGGCCCAGCCGGTGGCATTATCAACCCAGCGGGTGGCAAGGAACTGCACACCATTGGTACCGTTGAATTCGGTCCAGGTGTGTCCGCCATCGTAGCTGTATGAACATCCGGAGACGTTAGTGGCGGCGCCCGTGCAAACATAGGTATTGGGGGTTCCGGGAACATAGGCAAGGGAATTGGCATATGCCGGGCCAAAATAACTGACTTGTTGCCAGGTTGTTCCCCCGTCACTGGTTTCATATAAATCATACAGGTTGGATGCATTCACATGAGCAACCAGGCCATGCATGGGATCTTTGAACGCTATCTCGTTGATGCCGCCATTGGTTCCGGAAGCACTGGCCCCTGTGAATGAAGCTACCCAGTTCAGGCCACGGTCGTTTGAAATGTAAAGGTTCCCCTTGTTGGTACCAAATATCACAGTGTTAGTTCCGGTATGGTCAATCACGCCGGTCCATCCACCTTCACCGCTGAGAATGGGAACTCCGGTGAAATTGGCCTGGGGAGTTCTGGTCCATGTGGTTCCACCGTCGGTGGTGGTATACACTTCAAAGTATCCATCGCGAAGATCTCCGTGACACATGCCGTTGTTGGCGTCCCAGAAGTAAACGTTATTGGCGAAAGAGGAAGCCCCCTGAAGTACATTCTGCTGGGTCCATGTGGTTCCACCGTCGGTTGTTTTGTATACCCCGCAGGTGTTATTCTGAGTCCCGTTAAAAAACACCGCTGCCCAGGCAGTAGTTGCATCGATAGCTGTGATGTTGCCGAGACCGTACCCTGTTTGTGAAAGAACCTGTCCGGGAACCCATAATGTTCCTCCGTTTGTGGTTTTGGTGTATTCCGTGACATACAATCCGCCTCCCGAACCATCGTATGCGGTGGCCCAGACAACATTGGCATCTACACAGTGAATATAATTGATTCCGCGTGAAGCGGCAGCAAAACCGGTTGCCTGTGGTATCCACTGGGCAAAGAGACCTGTGGCGACGGTAATAAAAATGATGATTAGTAAGTTTCTTTTCATGTTAAAAGATTTTGGGTTTGTTAATTGATTTGTGTTATCCTTTTTCAAAAGTATTATTTTTTGTAATGCGAGCAGGGAAATTTATAATTTTACAGCTTGCATAAAGAAAATTCAAATTAACCATTCATATGAAATTTATTGTATCTAGCATTCAGTTACTGAAGAGTTTACAATCGATCAGCGGTGTGCTGAACGCGAGTAACACGCTTCCGATCCTGGATGATTTCCTCTTCGATCTGAAAGGAGATCAACTGGTGATCACGGCATCTGATCTTGACACTACGGTGCGGGTCAATGTCCCCTTGAGCAGGGCCGAAGAAGAAGGCGCTGTAACCATTCCTGCAAGGATACTGATGGAAACGCTCAAAACTTTTCCCGAAGTACCCCTTCAATTCACCATCGACACGACTTCTAAGGTGGTGGAGATCATGGCCGGGGAAGGCAAGTTTAAACTGGCTGGCCATAATGCGGAAGAGTTTCCGCAAACTCCGGTAATGGAAGAGACAAGTACGGTGGTTGTCGCTTCCGAAGTCATTGCCAAAGCCATCAGCAAGACGATTTTTGCAACAGGAACCGATGACTTCCGCCAGGCGATGACGGGCGTGTTCTGTCAATGGAGCCCCGAAGATCTGGTTTTTGTCGGCACCGATGCCCACAAACTCGTCAGGTACCGTCGTACGGATGCCAAGTCAGACAATGCTGCTTCCTTCATTCTTCCCAAAAAACCTTTGAACCAGTTGAAAAACCTGCTGTCCCACACTGAATCTGATGTCACGGTGGAGTACAACCAGGCCAATGCTGCATTTTCTTTTGAGAATATTCACCTGGTCTGCAGGCTGATCGACGGGCGATATCCAAATTATGAGGCCGTTATCCCAAAGGAAAATCCCAATAAGTTGCTTGTCGAACGCATACCCTTCCTGAATTCTCTCAAACGCGTCGCCATTTACGCCAATCAATCAACCCATCAGGTACGTGTGAAAGTGACCGGGCAGGAAATGGTGCTTTCGGCTGAAGATATCGATTTTGCCAATGAAGCCAAAGAAAGACTGAATTGTCATTACGAAGGAGAAGACATGGAAATTGGGTTTAATTCCAAATTTCTTGTGGAAATGGTGAGTAACCTGGATACCAATGAGATCACCCTTGAGATGTCCGAACCTAATAGGGCTGGTATACTGCTTCCGGTGAACAATGAAAATCCATCCGAAGATATCCTGATGCTGGTGATGCCGGTGATGCTGGCCCAGTATTAGACCCTGGCATTCATTTCCGGTCCGGTTTTAGCGGACGGAACTGTGTAGACATTTGATTCTGTTTCAATTTCCCCGGTTATGAAACGAATGATGACTGTTTTATTTGTGGTGGTTTCCCTGCAGTCAATGACGCAACCTACCATCACCCAGAACGACATGCCTTCTGTCGGCGATACCATCCGGACCAGAAGCACCATGATAGCCCCAGGTGTAAATTACCAGGCAACCGGAGCAAATTTTACCTGGGACTTCTCATCCCTGAACGGAACAACAACAGCGGCAGATACTTTCATTGCGGTCACTGCCACGCCTCTCATTTATCAACTTGCCTTTAACCTGCCGTTCGATCCCAACCGCGCTAACCTGGCTTCTCCTCAGGAAGATGTCAGTTTTATCCCGAATTTTCCACTGACCGATATCACCGAATTTTACAGAAAACAAGCCGCTTCCTATGCACAATGCGGTTTCGGTGCAACCCTGTCGGGTATTCCGATACCGCTGAAATTCAACAACCTCGATGTATGGTACAAATTCCCGCTGACAGCGGGTTCAACCAAGGATTCATCCATGGTTTCATTCTCTCAGGGATTGTCAGGCTTCGGTCATTTGTCCATTGAGCGGAAGCGCATCAATGAGGTGGACGGATGGGGTACGGTGATCACACCGGCCGGTTCATACAATTGTCTTAGAATCAAGTCGATCGTTCAGGAAAATGATTCAATTTATATTGATTCCCTCAATTTCGGTTTCAATCTTCCGCGAAATTATACAGAGTATAAATGGCTTGCCAACGGCAAAGGGATCCCTGTGATGCAGGTGTCTACCATCAACCTCGTTCCGGTTTTTACCTGGATCGATACCGCAGCTTCATCCAATACCCTGACCGCTCAGATCGGGCCGGGATTGAGCATTTGTTCCGGAGATCAGGCAACACTTACTGCAACTGCATCAGGGGGGAATCCTCCATACTTTTATTTATGGAATACCGGATCCATTGGCCAGACGATCAGCGTGAGCCCGCTGAATACCACTACGTATACGGTCACTGTCACCGACGCTTCACTGCAATTCGTCACGGCAAACTGTACGCTTACCGTGTTGCCCCCTCCTGTTGCCGTTATTACGCCGGACCCAAACCAGACCTTCGGCTGTTCAGGCGGCTCTTCTGTTACAATCTTTACCCTGACGGCCACCCCTGGCTTCAGTCAGTATACCTGGTCATCAGGTTTACCCGGTCCGGCTGCCAATGTGGTCACAACCGGGCCTCCATCACCGGGATACATCGGTACTCAGTTTTATACCGTCACCGTAACTGACCAGGCAGGTTGTGCCGGTGAATCTTCTGTTGACATTGATTGGATGATCTGTGCAGGTGAAACAGAAAATGGCGGGCAAGGTCATTTCATGCTGTTCCCGAATCCCGCAAGAGATGTCCTCAGCCTCGTTCTGCCTGCTGGTAGCGCACCACTTGAACGTATTGAGGTATATCAAGCCAACGGAATGTTGGTTCATGTGTATTTTCCTGTAATTGAATCATTTCCCGCAAGTGTTTTGATTCAGACCGCAGATTGGTCGCCTTCTCCGGGAATGTACCTCTTCAGATGTATCAGCAATAAAGGATCACAAGGGATCAGAATCCTACTGGAATAATTTCATGGCCTTCATTCTTTACCGTTCATCAGCCGGATCTGGTAAAACTTTTACCCTGGTCGGGGAGTACCTGAAAATTGTGCTGCGAAAGCCCGACGCCTTCAGGCATATCCTGGCGATCACTTTTACAAATAAAGCTGCTCAAGAGATGAAGGATCGTATCTTGCTTTATCTCAACGAACTGTCAAAGCCGGATAGGCTTCAATCATCCTCCTTTTTATTGGACAAGCTGGTCAGGGAAACAGGACTATCTCCGCAACTCATCATTCAAAGGGCGGCAGAAGTGCAAAAGCTGATCCTGCACCATTATTCAGACTTTGCCGTTACCACGATCGACAGTTTTATGCATCGTGTAATCCGGACATTTGCTTTTGATTTGCATGTTCCGGTGGATTTCAGCGTTGAGATGGATGCGGAAATGCTTATCAGCCAGGCTGTCAGTAATTTGATAAAGAAGGCAGGCATCAATAAGGAATTGACGGATGCCCTGATAAAATTTGCCCTCTATAAGTCAGAATTAGATAAAGGATGGAATATCGACCGGGATCTTGAGGTTACCGGTAGCCACTTGTTTAAAGAGAACAGCCAGGTGGTACTGGATGAATCAGGAAGGGAAAGGATTGATCTGAAGGTGTTTACAACTGCCTTTCAACGAATCAGGCAGCTGACCCAGGCCTTTGAATCGGAAGTCAGAAGGCTTGCCCGCGAAGCGGATGCACTGATTGAAGGCTGCGGTGCAGACAGATCAGCGTTCTTCCAGGGCTCCCGCGGTATCGTATCATACTTCCACCGCTTGTCAAACGGAAACATGGAAGCGATGATTCCGTCGAATTATGTACTGCAAACAATTGAGCAGGACAAATGGTACGCAGGGAAAAGCCGACCCATCGACCAGCAGTGTATTGCCGCCATTAAGGATGATCTATTACGTATATATCTACAAATCAATGAGATAATTAGTGAGGGTTCACAACAATATCTTAGTCTCAAACTAGTTGAAAAAGGCCTGTTGCCTGTGGCCATGCTAAATGAGATAGATGCTGAACTGCAAGTAATTAAAAGTGAGAACCGCATTCTGCCAATCGGTGAATTTAATAAAAAGATCACTGATTCCATTTTAAACGAACCAGTCCCTTTCATTTTTGAACGTTTGGGAGAATGGTACCAACATTATTTAATTGATGAATTTCAGGATACCTCGGTGTTGCAGTGGATCAACCTGCTGCCTTTGGTGGAGAATGCGCTGTCGAATGGCAATGATTGTACCCTGGTGGGCGATGGCAAGCAGGCTGTTTACCGTTTCAGGAATGGCGATGTAGAACAGTTCGCGAATCTTCCCGAGGTGCGTTTCCCTTCAAGGAGAGACATCCCGGAAGGACGAAAGCTGATTCTTGCCAGACATTTTAAGGAATTTAACCTGGATACCAATTACCGGACCGCGAGTGTCATCGTTAGTTTCAATAATGCCTTTTTTAGTTTTATTGCCGGAAGGTTCGGCGATTTTATTCGGTTACTGTACAAAGATGTCGTACAGAAGACATTGTCTTCAAAACCCGGAGGATATGTTTCGCTTGAATTTCTTGGTAAAAGTGAATCATTAAGCATAAAGGACCTGCACATTGAAAGAACCAGGGAAATTATTCAGGCTTGTTTTAACGACGGATATCATGCAAGGGATATTGCGGTGCTGTGCCGCTCCAACATAGAAGCCAGCCTGGTTTCAAGGGATCTGACAGAACATGGGATCAGCGTCTCGTCTGCTGAGTCGCTCTTGCTGAAGAATGCCCCTTCTGTCAACACCATTATCGCCTGCCTGAAGTTGTTATACCTTTCGACCGATGCCCTGAGTTCGGAGGTGTTACGCGTATCCTCAGTACTTTATGGATTTAACACCCTGGCGTTTCTTGATTCTGTTGATACATACGAAGATCTGACCGTCTATGAAACTGTCGAAAAGTTGGTGCGTGACCTTGGCTTTGATGAGAAACCGGATCCTTTCGTGTTGTTTTTCCTTGACTTTACTTACCAATATACCCAGAATGAGGAAGCCACACTGGGCGGATTTCTTGACTGGTGGGCTCATGAAAGGAATAAAGCCTCGCTGATCACTCCCGGAGAACTTGATTCGGTTAAAGTGATGACCATTCATAAGGCAAAGGGATTGGAATTTAACGTAGTAGTATATCCCTTTGCGAAAATGAAGGTAAAATCGCCCCGTGAGGCAAGCCTGGTTCCCTTCAGCAGCCAACAGATCCCTGAATTAAAACTTGCATTCATCAATATATCGAAGCAGAACGTCTCTGGCAGTATTTTCGAACCACTGGCAGAAAAGGAATCCGATAAATTAATTCTGGACCTGCTTAATATCCTGTACGTTGTGATGACCCGGCCGAAAGAACGACTGTACATTATCAGTGAAAAATCCGGGGAGCTCAAAGACAATACCGCTGTTTCAGTTCCGGAGTTGTTTGCCCGCTTTCTGATTTCCCAGGGGTTTGATGCTGGCGGGCAGGGTCCTTTCGAATGGGGAACACCTGAGAAAAAGCAGCTGGTAAAAGGGCAGGATTCCGGTCAGCATTTCCTTGAAAGGGCCGAGAGCAGGGACTGGAGAGCGCGTGTGGCCATCAGGTTCAGGCATCCCTCTGATTGGGATGTGCTTTTGCCCGACCGCAGGAGACTGACGGGTACACATATTCATCAGCTACTGTCAGGGATTCGGTCTGTCGCAGAGTTAAAGCATATGGTAACGGAGCGGAAACCGGATCCCGGTCTTACGGAGGAGCAGCAGGATGAGTTTTTTGAAGCCGTTCGAAAGCTTATCGCATTAACAGGAATTGAACAGGTCTTCCCTGAATCCGGGCGGGTTCGGAATGAGGCCGGTATCCTCACGCCTGAGGGACGGTTGTATATTCCCGACCGCGTGGTAATGTCGGATGATGAAACTATTGTAACGGATTATAAAACAGGAAAGCCCTTCCCATCGCATCAACAGCAACTGATGAGGTATGCTGAGCTGCTAAAACAAATGGATTACCCCGGAGTGAAAGCCTTTCTGCTTTATTTCTACCCCGAACCTGAACTGCAAAGAGTGGTCTGAAAAACTACCGGCGGAAACTGCTGATATATTCGTTCAGTTCTTCGATGGAGCTTTCAAAGGTAAAGGCATCGTTGAGCTTGTAATAATTCCCTATGTCGAAGGTGTAGCCGTAAGCATATTTTGCAAGTTCCAGCCTTGTGTCTTCAAAACTGAATAGCAGCATGATTTCCTTTACCTGGCTGGATAGCAGGCAATTGGTGTTAATCACCTGTTTTGCAATGGTCAGTTTGCTGTCTTCGAAACTTTTAGAGGCAATGGACTGCTTTACAGATGCAAAGTCCTGGGAGGAAATAGGGTAGGGACAACCCACCGGTCCGTTGTATCCGGGTAACACGTATACTTGCTGGACTGGCTGGGTGGGAGGAGGTGTGCCGCCTGATGAGGAAGTCGTGGTCGTGGTGGTAGAATAGGTGGTGGTGGTTTGGGTGCTGCCTCCGGAGGTTACGCCCCCGCCCGAAACATTCATATTGAAATTCACACCCAGGCTGGGATCGTTGATGTTGATTCCCATATTTACATTGCCCGATCCCGGTGCATTTTCACCGGTCACGGTAGTGGTGGTCTGGGTGTGGGTGACCGTTCCCGTTGCCGGAGGAGGAGTGGTGGTGTACACTACAGTGGTTTGCCCCTGAGGTGCCGGCCGCGATTCGGCAATCGGAACTTCATTCATCCACCGGATGACATACTCACCTTTATTGTTCTTTTTAACAGTGAAAGTTGTTTCAGTACCCTGGTTGAAAGTGAGGGTTTTATCCACTTCACCGAGCTTAGCGTCTTCAAAAATGATCTTTACCTTATAAGTAGGGGCGATCAGGTCGGTGATTTTCACATTGGTCTCAGCCTGGGCATTCTGACGGATGCCGTTCAGGATAACCGTAAACCGTTCTCCCTGTTCGGTAAAGAAAACCAGGTTGGTTTTTTGTTGGGCAAACAGGCTGGTGCCCATGATCATGATCATCAGTAGTAAAATAAATCTTTTCATATTCATGTATATTTTGGTTCGCAAAAACGCTATCAAATTATTTGCCAAAGCTGACAGGTTCCAGCTGGTTCATGATTAATAAAATCCGCTGCTGCCTTCTTTTAGTGTAGGAGGAAGGCCGGCTGGCCGAAAATTTCCTCGGATTGGGAAGAATGCCGGCCAGCAGTGCCGCCTCGGAAGCTGTAAGGCGGGCCGCAGGTTTTTTAAAATTGGCGTATGATGCCATCTCGGCACCATAGATCCCGTTGCCCATCTCGATCACATTCAGGTATACTTCCATGATCCTTTTCTTTCCCCAGAAAAGTTCTATGAGCCCGGTGAAGTACACCTCCAAACCCTTTCTAAACCATGATCGCCTGGGCCAGAGGAAAACATTTTTTGCGGTCTGCTGAGAAATGGTGCTGCCGCCCTTTTTTCTCTTGTGTTTTTTATTGTATTCCTGTGCTTTTTTAATAGCTTCAAGATCAAAGCCATAATGATCAAGGAAGGCGTTATCTTCTGCCGCCACTACTGCTTGTATGAGTTTGGGAGAGATCTTTTCCAGGCTTACCCAGTCCTTTTTTAACCGCAGGGGTTTGCCATCAACGGCTTGTTCAGCAAGGCGTATAAGCATCAGGGGGGTGAAGGGTGGCGGAACGAAGCGGTAGAGTATTGCAAAGAAAACGGAAGAACCGAAAAACAACAATATTGCCCAGAGGACAAGCTTCCTGATTGTTCTGAGGATTCGTCGTTTTTTTGCCAAGTGTCTTGTTTCTGGAAAGGAATAGTGGCTTGAATTCAAGCGCTGCAAATGTATGAATTTTCTCTAACTTTGCTGCGGAATTCAAGCCTTCTTCCGGGTTTTCTGATGAGCGGGATATGATGTGCCCCTGTATCTGAGCTACTGATCAATTCCCGGAATCCACAGCCTTGTTTAGATACACTGCTCTGATTGCCAATCATACTAAAATTACTTAAACATGAGCGTATTTATCGGAATTCGACACGAGGACAAATACCGTATGGAGCGAAGGGCTCCGCTTACACCCAGGCATGTTGATTACCTGGTAAAACATAAAAAACTGGATATCGTTGTTCAGCGCTCTCCCAAAAGGGTATTCACAGAGGAGGAGTACCTGGCTGCCGGAGCTGAAGTGTCTGATACTTTGGAGAAATGCGATATCGTTCTGGGAGTGAAGGAAGTGCCCCTGGAGGTTTTCGAGCCCGGAAAAACGTATGTATTCTTCTCTCATGTGATAAAAGGGCAGCCCTATAATATGCCGATGTTGAGACGCATGATGGAGTTGGGTTGTAACCTGATCGAATATGAAAAGATCATTGACGAACAAAACAAACGACTGATCTTTTTCGGGCGTTATGCAGGTCTGGCCGGGATGATCAATTCATTCTGGGCTTTGGGCCAGCGCCTGAAATATTTCGGTTACCAGAGTAAATTTCTCAGGGTTAAACAGGCACATGAGTACCATTCACTGGATGAGGCCAGGGATGATGTATCCGCGGTCGGTCAGCTGATTGCCGAACAAGGGATACCGCCTGAACTGATGCCGTTTACCATTGGTTTCACAGGCTATGGTAATGTGTCGCAGGGAGCACAGGAGATATGTTCACTTTTACCGGTGAAGGAGATCTCTCCAGAAAAACTGCTTGATCTGAAGTATCGCAAACATCTTCCCAATAACCTGGTTTACAAGGTAATATTTAAGGAAGAACATTTGTATGAACCCATGGCGGAGGGAGCTGAATTCGATTTACACGATTATTATGAAAAAGGCGCCGCAGCATATAAAAATGCATTTGAGAAATATGTTCCCCATCTGTCCATGCTGATTCACTGCACATACTGGGATGCCAGATATCCCAGGATACTGACCAACGCCTATCTGAAAAAGTTGTTTTCCAGGGGTAAACCCAAATTGCTGGTTATCGGGGATATTTCCTGTGATATCGGCGGCTCGGTGGAATGCACCCTGAAGGCCACGGAAATTGGTGATCCGGTATTCATTTACAATCCTGATACTGAACAAATCACCATGGGCACCCGGGGTGAAGGCATACTCGATATGGCAGTGGATATTTTGCCGGCCGAGCTTCCCAGGGATGCTTCCAGTGGTTTCGGTGATGTCCTTGTTAATTTCATTAAACCCATTGCCGATGCCGATTTTGATGTCAAATTCGAAGATCTTGACCTGCCTCGGGCCATCAAGAAGGGACTCATCCTTCATAACGGAAAACTGACCCCTGAGTTTGAATATATTCAGCAGTATCTGTAAGATTGACGTGATTCAAATCACAGAAAAGACCCTGATGCATCCATTCTGTTTACCTTTGCCGCTGCATATTTAAAAATGACCTCCCAATGAAAAAAGTACTCATACTCGGGGCCGGATTGGTTGCCGGTCCCATCATACGCCATTTACTCGGGCATCAGCTGACGGTTACAATTGCTTCAAATACCCCTGAAAGAGCCGGTGAGCTTGTTGACGGGCATGTAAATGGCCGGGTGATCGACTGGTCGGTGGAAGATGATGCCACACTTGTATCCTTAATTGAAGATCACGATATTACCGTAAGCCTTTTACCTTACGCCTACCACCTTAAAGTTGCCAAACAGTGTATCGCATCCGGCAAAAACATGGTGACAACCTCTTACGTAAAACCTGAAATGCAGGCACTCGATCCGCAGGCACGGCAGGCCGGCGTCCTCATTCTAAATGAAATCGGACTTGATCCGGGGATTGACCATATGTCAGCCATGCGCATCATAGACCATATCCACGGCAAAGGGGGAAAAGTCGTGGAGTTTTATTCCATCTGTGGTGCCTTACCGGCTCCGGAGTCTGCTGTTAATCCCTTTCGCTACAAATTCTCCTGGAGCCCCCGCGGGGTATTGCTTGCCTCCGGAAACGATGGTCGTTATCTGAAAAACGGTAAAATCGTGGAGGTTCCGACCGGTGAGCTCTTTAGCCATATCTTTCGCTTGAATTTTGAACATGTCGGACCTTTGGATGTATATGCCAACAGGAATTCCACGGATTATATAGATATATATGGAATTCCGGGTGTTGAGACCATTTTCAGGGGAACCTTCAGAATTCCAGGATGGTGTGAAAGCCTGGATGCCATGAAGAAACTTCAACTGCTCAGCGATGATCATTATCATATACATGGGATGACATATGCGGAGTTTTTAATGAGTGTCAACAAGCTTCATGGGATTGAGCCGGTAAAAGCGGTGGCAGACTTCCTGGGATTACCGGCGGATGCAGTCCCCCTGCAGGCATTGCAATGGCTGGGTTGGTTCGATCCAAAGGACATTGGCAGGGAGGAGAGTACCGCTTTTGATATCACCGCTGATCTCATGCTTTCGAAAATGGATCTGAGAGAAAACGACCGTGATATGGTTGTCATGAAGCATTTGTTTACTGCCTCATATCCTGACGGAAGCAGGGAAGGAATTACCTCATCCATGCTCGCTTTTGGCTCTCCTGCATCGGAAACGGCGATTGCCCGGACCGTTACACTGCCGGCAGCTATTGCCGTGGAAATGATACTACAGGGGAGGATCACGGAAAAGGGTGTCCATCGTCCGGTTTTACGCGGCATTTATGAGCCTGTTCTGCAGGAGCTTGAGAAACTCGGGATCACCATGGATGAAAAGTTTAACCTGCCATTGGGTAACAAGGGAGTTTGGGATATCGGCACGGATAATGTGTAAAACAGTTTCAATACCGCTTCCCTTCACGCATTAAGCGAAACAGTATGGGAAAATATACCAAATGGATTGCAGGAGGTCTGGGCTGGGCCCTTGGAGGACCCATCGGGGGTATCCTCGGCTTCGTTTTCGGTTCCATGGTGGACGGTATGACGACTGCCAGGTACGAACACCAGCCAACCGGCCCGGGTGATTTCAGCGCAAGCCTGCTTGTGTTGTCTGCCGCTGTCATGAAGGCGGACGGAAGGGTTACCAAGGCGGAGCTCGAATATGTCAAGACGTTTTTTATCAGGAATTTCGGTCTCGAAAAAGCTGCTGAAGACATGCTGCTGCTTCGCGGTATTCTTAAACAGGATATCAATCTGGCTGCGGTTTGCGGGCAGATCAGACAGTACATGGCATATCCGGAGCGCCTGCAACTGCTCCATTACCTTTATGGAATCGCCCTCGCCGATGCGCTGGCGGGTACCAGTGAGTTAAAGGTGATAGGTGAAATATCGCGGCTTCTGGGTGTCAGTGCCAATGATATGGCTTCCCTGCAGGCCATGTTTGTCAAAGATGCCGCAAGTGCATACAAAATCCTGGAAATCAGTCAGGAAGCCACCGACGAAGAAGTGAAGAAGGCATACAGGAAAATGGCTCTGAAGTATCATCCTGACAAGGTGGGACATCTGGGCGATGACGTGAGAAAAGCAGCGGAGGAAAAATTCAGGGAGGTACAGGAAGCCTACGAACAGATAAAAAAGCAACGCAATCTGAACTAGTTCCCGATTCCTGTGTCTGGTAAGTGACAGATCGTCAAATCAATGAAATATGAGGCAGCTTCAGGTATTTGTCCTTTTTTTGGTGATGATCCTTGTGAAGGGAAATGCACAACAATTCCAGCAGGAACTTCTGACTGAGTCCAATGGAATCATCGGTCGAACAGCTGATTCAGCAGGGAATTCCCTGTATTGCATATCCCTGAATCCCGGATTCGGATTGTTGCGGGAGAATGGCTATGCACAGCCGGTTTCTTATACGGTCGGGATGCCTGCGGATAATCTGTATATCTCAGCGATGAAATCCCTGCAGGACGGTGGTTCACTATTACTGGGACAACTTGAAGGGAAAGCCTTGACCATCAGACTTGATGATCTGGGTGGTTTGAAATGGGCCAGGAAGATTAAAACCGACTTGCCCGAGAGCACTGTGAGTTTTCTGAATCTGCTTGATGAGGACGCTGCCGGTAACCTTTATCTTGGCGGATATCATGTTGGTATTGAGAAGTTTTTCATCCAGAAATGGAGTCCCGGCGGTAATCTTCTCTGGACAAGGAGATCCTCCTCAGGGATGGATGAGAGAATATTGAGTGTCAAACTGTTCAATGATGGGTATCTCTACCTGGCCGGTCAGGATGCGGTTGGAGGACGGATCTGGATCATGGATACCCTCGGAGGAATGGTAAGCAGTTTCAGGATACAGGTTTTTCCGGAGGTTTCTATGCCTGTTGTGGATATCTTCCAGCCGGATGATGAGTATAAATTATTGCTTCTTCAATCCGGTCCGGGAGTGGTCTTTGATGCTGTGCTGACACGCCTGGATCAGGCCTGGTTAACAGACTGGGCCTATCGCTACACATCCGGGGCCGGTTTTCGCTCGGTGGAAACGGTATTTATGGCCAATGGCAACTATTGTGTTGCAGCCAATGCGGTCAATCCTGATTTTCCCCAGGATCCTTATCCTCCATATCATGCCCTGATGGCGGAAATAGAATCGAATGGTTCTGTTGTTAAGGCCATGCGATATCACGGTGATCATAAATACGCGGGCATGTCGGGACACGACCTGACAGCCGGCCAGGGACATGTGCTTTTCGGTTCTGCCAATGAAACAGGATTGTACCCGTTCCGGCCCTGGATTGTCAGGACGGATGATTCGCTGATGTCCGCTTGCTTCGAGGATAGTGTACAGCTTCACCCCTTGCCGGTGAACCTGTGGGTGATCCCTGAAATGGCTTCGTTCAGCACACCTGCCGATACGCTTCAAGGGCTAAATTTCAGCCTGCTGCCTGCTTCAATTCCGCCTCACCAGAACCTTTGCTACTCAGGAATAAACGAAGTTCTTGCCACGCAGCACCTGGAGCTTTTTCCCAATCCTGTGGCGGAGTACCTGAACTTCAGGATATCACCGGCAATACGGGGAATGATATCGTTTGAGATTACTGATGTGTCAGGAAGAACTGTCATGTCCGATTGCATCAACACTGTCAGTTCAATGGAAGGTGTGTCTTTAATAGATATACAATCAGGATGTTATCTTCTCATTGTCCATTTCCCGGGGGGTGTGGCTTCAGGGAAATTCATCAAACTGTAGCATTATTAAGGAGAAGGCATCAGCCTTGCTGTTTCGTGGTTTTGGACCAACCGGAAAACCGGGACTGCATGATCTGGAAAAATGGACCGGGAGTAAGCACAATTTCAAAGCATGCTCATCCTGTAAAAATGGCCAGGCGCAAGCTGTTTCCAGTATCTGTAAATTAAAACATTAAATTGGAGACAAGATAGGCTTATTGTTTAATGAGTTTCCGGCAGCTGTGGTAACAAACATTCTCTGAGAAGACATTCAGGATAAGGAAATACATCCCAGGGGCAAGATATTCACCGGGAAGGGTATATGTGACGGCACCTGAACTCATTTCCTGATCCAGTAATGTTTTGATCAGATGTCCGTTCAGGTCGGTAATAAGTAACTGAACCTCACAGGTCTCGTCAAGGTAGAAAGGAATTTCTGTACTTAGGGTAAAAGGGTTGGGATGATTCTGGCCAAGAGACACTTTCCCCAATGCTGTTCCGGGAAGCGTATACCCGATCAAAACAGACTGTGGTATTCCGTTATCATCGGTAAGGGTAAATTCTATCCCGGGAATAAGGGAAAGGTTGCCTGTGCTGTTTTCTGCTTCCACAAGGATACTGAAAATCTCGTCCCCTTTTTTGAGTACCATGGGTTCAAGGCTGTACCAGGCAAACCGCAGGATATTGTTCTCAAATGTATAAAGCAGGTTCCCTTCCCGGGCCGGTCCCATTCCTGCAAACCTGAGGTAGTCGGAGGAAAATTCAATTACTGCCGAAACAGATCCTGTCACCAGGTCCTGTCTGGCAACCAGGGATATTTTAGGCGCTTCTCCGCTTCGAAAAGTAACATATCCCATTTGTTCAAGGCGAATATCCGGACGTATCCTGGCTATCTGGGGAAGGTAGGTTTGATCGACATCCCCGGTGCAAAGACCCAACAAGGTATCAGAAATATTCGTATTCCCCGTGATATGGATAAAATGATCGCTCACTACCCAGTCCCCGGCAGGAAAACTGTCTATCATATGAACAAAACGCTTGGCGATAATCAATGCATCGATACTGTTGGCAGCCCCGCTCAGATCGACGTCTCCTGCCTCTAATACCAAGCCGTTCAGGCTTGTCATGCCGGTAAAATGTTTCAGTATCATCAGGGCATCAGCAGCATTAACTCCACCCCACGACTGGACCGGGCTGAGCCGGGTATGGTAAATACCGTTGGCCAGGCTGGTAAACTGGAAAAATCCTGTTGAGTCAGTGACGGTCTGATACATGATTGAATCATTTTGCTGAAGGGTGACAGGACAATCCTTCAATGGGCTTTGAAGAGAATTGTTATATTTTACATATCCTGAGTAATTGTTGCAATACTGAACTGTCAGGATTCCGGGATAGAACCAGCTTTGTAATTGATTGTTATTCAGGTCTGTATAACTGCATGCTCCCTGGGTAATGGTGTCCCATCCCATCCAGGGTGCACCGGTATCTGCCTGGAAAAGCAGGGAAAGCAGGCTCCCGTATCCAATATTGGCAGGAGTCAGAGAAAACCATGCGATTTGCACCTGGTTGCTGAAGCCATTGACCAGGAGTACACCTGTGGAAAGTTGATTATTCACAGCACTGTGCCCGCTGAAAGCCATTATAGCGGTGTCATAAATAATGGATAAGGAGATAGAGGCTACATTGAAAAAGTTTTCGACCATAACCGGGACTGCGATGGTCCCCGGGCAATAGGTCTGCGATGAAAAATATGTACTTATTCCGGGATAAATGTTCACTGTCACTGCAACCTGGTCTGTGGCACTACATCCGTGCGCATCAGTTACGGTAACTGTATAGGTTGTACTTACAATTGGGGATACTGTTATATTATTCCCATTCTGGCCATTGCTCCAGGTAAAAACATAGGGAGGTGTTCCGGAACTTGCCCCGGCTGTGATATTTACACTATTTCCCGCAAAGATTGTATGATCCGGTCCTGCATTGACAACCGGATTGGGATAAACACTGAACTGCAGGGATGAGGTTGGACCATAGCCGCAAGCGTTATGTGCTTTCACGCTTACCTGACCAGAAACAGCATTCTGGCCGATGAGAACCGATATCTGGTTGGAATAACCTGAGCCAGTGATCCCGGCGGGGAAAGTCCAATAGTAATAATTGACATTTGGAATGGGATTGACACTGAATATCACCTGAGTCTGGCCCTTGCAGACCGAAGTGGGTCCTGCAATGGGACCGGGGGCTGGAGGAGAAGAAAAGGTAATGACGTTGCAGTTACCAATGACGGTATTCATACCATCATTAACATGACAGGTATATTGAGTTGATTGTGATGGATATACATACGGATTTTGTTGGGAAGAACTGAACCCGGGTGGATTTGATGTCCATGAAAAACTGTAGGTTCCTGATCCTCCGGCGGGAACCACATGCAATTGCGTCCCATGACTGGCGCAAACTGAGTCGGGGTAAGCGTAGCAATTGAGAATGGATAAGGAATCCGGTTGAATGATCAGGCTTGCAGGGTCTGAAAACAAGGTGTCACACAATGAGCCGACCATACAACGGTAAAGGTTGCCGTTGAGAGTGCTGCTGGCAAATTGAATAAACAACTGGCTTGAATCAACATAGGAATAGGGTGGAGCAGCAGTAAGAGGATTAAAAGTGATCCCTCCGTCGGTGCTGACTTGCCATTGGTAATAATATGCGTTGGTGGCTGATACCATGAACTGAACATTAGTTCCAACAACAACTGTTTGACTTATAGGTTGTTGAGTGATTTGGGGCGGGCCATGGGCATAGATATAAGAATAATAGGAATTATTGTTCGGATTGGGATCTGCCAGCCCATTCGGATTTGAGAGGGTGATTGACAGGGGATAATACCCTGCATCGAAGTAAAGTTCTCCGAGGCTGATGGTATCGTATGTTCCGGGGGCAAGTCCGCCCGGGAATGCTTGATTATAAGTTGTAATTAATTGATTATTAATGCTTAAATCAATCTGTACGTTGTTAATAGTGATACTTCCGGGATTGTATACAACGGTGTTCACCGGAACGGTATCAGTACACAGAAATCCGGCAGGGGTCAGTCCTGTTACACCAATGTCCGGGTTGTTGCTGTCAGGGATATAAAACACTTCCAGGTATGGTTTGTATACCTGGTTCCATCCGTGGCATTGAAGGAAGTAATTTCCATATTGTTCATACTCCCAAAAGCCTACTGCAAACCAGTCTTCCGGCAATTTTCCCTGCAGGTCTGTCCTGGCATGATTGTTCAGGCTTTTACTGTTCCAACCGTTTACCTGGGCACCGGTGTAAAGAAGATATGTGTTACTGTTTACAGGATTGCCAGTTGAGGCCAGTCCAATATGGTCCCATATTGAAGCAGCCGAAGCAGAAACAGGATTTACGGGCAGGCTGGTAATGGCATAATAGGGGTAGGATTGCTGATCGATGTAGTAATGTAAGTCAACTCCAACGATTGAGACACTGTCCGGGATGGCAGAGATGTTGAACTTCGCCCAGGCTCTTTCTCCCTGGGAGCAGTATACCTTCAGCACACTGTTTTCTGTTTTAAGGCTGTCATTACACGACCCACTGGCGAAATTTTCCTGAAATACCGGGCAAATTACCGAAAGTGACTGGGAATTGGATGTGTTGATGAAGGAAAGAAAGAAGTGTAAAACCATCATGGAGAGGTACCAAATTTTTCTCATCTGTTCTGGGATTTGTAATAAAATGATCTGAAGCGATGAAACAAAGACACCTTGCATCAATGAAGCGTTGCCACCCCAGGGACATCTTTCCTGTAAACAGGTGAGTATCAGGGTTACTTCATTGAGAATCGCGAGAAGATACCGAGGGGTAATTTTCTTCCGCCCCGGTCTGGAATATAAAGCTCTCCTGATTCACAGGAGTTTGATGTTTTGAAGATGCTGTCAACCAGGTTCTCAAGGACAAGGGAAGAGAATCCCATAGAATAGAGGTTATAAACAAAGTACCCGTGCGACGGATCCAGTAACTTCCGGCATGCATCGCTCAATTGCAGGATATGATCCTCCAGCAGCCATTTTTCACCTGCAGGACCACGCCCGTAGGCCGGGGGATCAAGGATAATCCCATCATAGATAGTACCTCTTCTTACTTCACGCAGCACGAATTTCATCGCATCCTCCACGATCCACCGGATACCATCAAGTTTGCTTGCTTCCATATTATGCCTGGCCCAGGTGATCACCGCTTTAACTGAATCCACATGGACTACATCTGCTCCTGCTGCACAGGCAGCCAGTGAAGCCCCTCCGGTATATGCGAAAAGGTTCAGGACCCGGGGCCTGATGGCCTGTTCTTCTTTCAATCTATTGACAGTAAAATAGATATAATCCCAATTCACACTTTGTTCGGGGAAGATACCGACATGTTTGAATGCAGTCAGTCCCAGTCTGAAAGTCAGCTGCCGGTTTCCCAGAGGATAATTGATGTGCCATTGTTCCGGCATCAATGGTTTCAGGTGCCATTGCCCCTTCTCGGGATGATTCCTGTCCTTGCTGAATTTGGCATGTGACAATGCCTCCCATTCCTTTTCGCTGAGATTCTTATCCCATATGGCTTGGGGTTCCGGCCTGATCAGAATGTATTTTCCGAAGCGTTCAAGTTTCTCGAAAATACCGCTGTCGATCAGTTCGTAGTCGGTCCAGGGAGGAGGTGAGAGGAGGAGCATGGGTGTGATGAAGTGATGAAGTTATAAAGTGATGAGGTTACGAAGTGATGAAGTTACGAAGTTATGAAGTTACGAAGTTACGAAGTTACGAAGTTACGAAGTTACGAGGTTACGAAGTTACGAAGTTACGGACTTAGCGGGATAATTTCCGGGTTTTTCAAGGCTGCGGATTAGTCTTGTAAGCATTATCCTGATTATCTTAATATCAAGAATTATTTCTGTTTCGGTTTCTTGTGATATATATCCAAGTTCATATGAAATTATAATTAATGTTTCAATTTCTGAAAGACTACCCTGGGAGTAGTAGAGAAAATGTATTAGTTCCTTCAAATGTTTTCGGCCAAAGCCTTCGGCGATGTTGGTAGGTACAGAAACGGATGCCCTTCGGAGCTGGGAACATAATCCGTAGATTTCAACTTTCGGGAAATCCCTGGTTATCTTATAAATGAGAACAACCAGTGCCTTGGCCCTCATCCAAACCTCCAGATCATTATGAGACCTGACGCCTTCACTTTTTTCATTTTTCATGATTCTCGTTTACCGGTATAGATGCAAAAATTTGAATAAGCGGAAAAAATAAGTCACATTTTTACTAAATCTTCCACGAACGGATTTAATACCTTCGTCACTCCGTCACCTCGTAACCTCGTAACTTCGTAACTTCGTAACTTTGTACCTCCCCCATGCGCATCACCTCCCACCTCAATCCTAAAATTAAAAACCTTATCCGCCTTGGAAAGGGAAGAGGCAAGGATCGCAAGGAACTGTTTGTTTTTGAGGGCATCAAGGAAATTGAACTTGCCCTTGAAGCGGGTGTTGAAATCCATTCTTTTTACTATTGTGAGGATATTGCGGAAGCCAATCTTCTTGAAAAGTTTCTTTCCCGGATCGATCCTGCTGTTGTTTACGAAATCACCCCGGCCATTTTCTCAAGGCTTGCCTACCGTGAATCAAGCGGTGGTATGCTGGTGGTGGGGAAATCTGCATATCTGAAGTTGTCTGACATACGGCTGACCGGCCATCCAATGATCCTGGTACTTGAATCGGTGGAAAAACCCGGGAATCTTGGCGGTATACTCAGAACTGCCGATGCTGCAGGGGTGGATGCTGTGCTGATCTGTGATCCGCTCACTGATCTTTACAATCCCAATATCATCCGGTCCAGTCTCGGAACTATTTTTACAAAACAGGTAGTGGTATGTACCACCTCCGATGCGCTTTCCTGGTTGCGTGCCCACCACATCAGTATTTTCGCAACTGATTTATTTACAGACGCTTATTATCAGGATGTTGATTTTACATCACCCTGTGCCATCGTAATGGGTACAGAACACAATGGTTTAAGCCGGTTTTGGTTGGAGGCTGCCGACAGGCGGATTAAAATTCCGATGCATGGAAGCATCGATTCACTGAATGTATCGACTGCCGCTGCCATTCTTGTGTTTGAGGCTGTCAGGCAGCGGAATATCTCATCCCGCTAGGTTATTGACACAGAACAGCATGGCGAAAAAATGATTCAGACCGGTGAACGGTATTACGGGATACAGCCACCATTGCTTTGCATGTTGCCAGGAAGCAGGATAATTCGCTTGGTTTCATCAGGAAAGCGTGCTTTATCGTTCAGGATTTCCGGTAACTTTTTTGCCGGTGTCGGGCAAATCCCTTAGCAGCCAGAAGATACCGAAACGGAATGCTGCATCCTGAAGCGGGTAATGAGGGATTTGATAGTAGTTGACAGGTCCGAAAAGGGCGTTGAAATGGGAATACTTGATGAATATGCGTGCACTGCCAACTTTCAGGTTTACGAAAATATCGGCCAGAACCTGATCACTGAGTTTCTTTTCGTTTTGCAGATAAAATGAATGTGTTGCAGGCATGTAGGCATCTGCATAGTATTCGCTCTGGTAGTACAGGTCTATGCCGGGTTGAAGTTTCAATGCTCCCCGGAATAAGGAAAGATTCAGGTAAACACTGTGCCGGCTGATAAATTCCGGGAGCCGAACCCACTGATCCTTATCAACGTTTTGATAATCAATTCTATTCTCAATCACCACCTTGTTAAAAGGAAGTACAAGGCGGAGATAGTATTGTTGAATAAGAATTTGTTCCGGTACCTGGAATGGCAGTTTTGATCCGGGAAGAAATACAAGCTGGTCTCTTACTTTATGCACACTGCCTCCAATGGAGATATACTGCGAAGCCAGATCGAATGCCTGGGTGCTGGTGTGTGTTTTCCCGAACTGATTGGTCCAGTTGAACAGGTTCCCCCGCCGGTACTGGCTGGTCCAGGTGGTTTCATTGCTGGATTTCCTGGAGGAAAACTGCAAAGTGAGAAGATGTTTTCCTTTTCTGTGGAAACGTTTTACCATGGCGATGAAGGCAGTACGGTCGTTGTTCTGGTATCCTCCGGAAACAGCCTGACCTTCAGTTTTAAGCTGAAAATGCCGGGGCAGCGTCCATTTCAAAGAACCCTGAAATGAGGTTTGCCCGTAGGTTTTCCGGAGGTCTCCCGTCTGTATGTCAATCGTTTGATATGCAGATGCGAGATAATAACTCAGGTGTTTATGCCCGTAGTTACTAAAGAAGATTTTATTAGTAAATACCTTGGTTTTCAGCCTGTCCTGAAGGTTATCGGCAGACAATGGGTAAAAGGGGTAAATTGGGCTGAAGGGATAGTTGTCTTCATATACCAGGTGATGCTCGGAATACTGGGTTTGCAGCCTGAGTCTCAGCGGGAGATATGGCAGGAGTGCTGATTTACTGATGACGGTATCACTGAGGAGTCTAAAATCCTGGCTTAGGTTACCGTAGGATTCCCGGAAGCGTGTTTCAGCGGCCGGCAGATTCACAGTTATGGTTCTTTTGTCGGGCTGTGTGTTTTTCTCGAAGAGGCTGTCGTGTTGGATTCCGCCGTTTTCCTGAAGTTTAAGCACATTTTGGGTAAATGAAGCTGCAGCCCTGTACCAATTTAAACGGGGGTTGAACTGCAGGGAAATTGCCAGGTTGGCGATATCGGATTTCTGGCGGCTGTATGAGCCGGGTGAATTGATGATCCGGACGTTGGCACCGGCAGTGATCAGTTTGCCGATATTTTGGCTATGGATGACTTCCAGAAATTGTTCTTTTTTTCCGCCCATCACATAGCGGATATCCGTGAAAGGGTAGTCGTGCAGATAGAATTTTACAGCATTGGGTCGATACAGCCAGGGCTTTAGTCCTTCTGGTGAAGCCTGAAAGAGCAGGTCAGGGATAAATGAGGGTATCAGCGGTTTGCAGGCCTGTCCGATATTTCCCTGTTGTGCGGCGGCTGGTATCCAGGGATCGGCCGGATTATAGAACCTGGCATGTTCGGTGAGGGTATCGAGGGATGTTGGGGAAGGGGAGGCGAGGGTATCGTTCAGGCTTTCGAGATTCGTATTAAATGATGTGATACGCGTTGAATTCCCCACCTGTGTGTTTTGGGCCAAACCGTTGACATAAGGTAAAACCAGCATTAGTAGGGAAGAGAGCCATTTTATCATGATCATGTTTCAAAATTACGAAAAGACACCTTCATCTATCTGATTTCATCAACAAAGCAAAAAAAAACCCCGGCTTTGAGCCGGGGTTTCAATAAAAGATGGCGACGACATACTCTCCCACAAAAACTGCAGTACCATCTGCGCTGGTAGGCTTAACTTCTCTGTTCGGAATGGGAAGAGGTGGACACTACCGCAATAATCGCCATAAGATCTTGAGTATCTTAGGGATACATTAACAACTTGGAAAGAAAGCACATTGAATAGGATATTGGATCAGTAAAAAGTCTACGGGTTATTAGTACTGCTCGGCTTTGACATTACTGTCTTTACACCTGCAGCCTATCGACGTCCTGGTCTTGAACGACCCTTAAAAGAAGCCTCATCTTGGGCTGAGTTTCGCACTTAGATGCTTTCAGCGCTTATCTCATCCAGACATAGCTACCCTGCGGTGCAGCTGGCGCGACAGCAGGTACACTAGCGGTCTGTCCGACTCGGTCCTCTCGTACTAGAGTCAGGTGCCCTCAAGCTTCTAACGCCCACAACAGATAGGGACCGAACTGTCTCGCGACGTTCTGAACCCAGCTCGCGTGCCACTTTAATCGGCGAACAGCCGAACCCTTGGGACCTTCTCCAGCCCCAGGATGTGACGAGCCGACATCGAGGTGCCAAACCACTCCGTCGATATGAGCTCTTGGGAGTGATCAGCCTGTTATCCCCGGAGTACCTTTTATCCTTTGAGCGATGGCCCTTCCATGCGGAACCACCGGATCACTTTACCCTACTTTCGTACCTGTTCGACTTGTAGGTCTCACAGTCAAGCACCCTTATGCTAATGCACTCTACGCACGGTTACCAAGCGTGCTGAGGGTACCTTTGGGAGCCTCCGTTACACTTTTGGAGGCGACCACCCCAGTCAAACTACCCACCATACACTGTCAGGCGCTTAGCGCCATTAGGCTTCAAATAAATGAAGGGTGGTATTTCAAGGTTGACTCCACGACCCCTAGCGAGGCCGCTTCACAGTCTCCCACCTATCCTACACATCATTTATTCAAAGTCAATGTAAAGTTATAGTGAAGGTTCACGGGGTCTTTCCGTCCCGTTGCGGGTATCCGGCATCTTCACCGGAACTACAATTTCACCGAGCTCATGGCTGAGACAGTGCCCAGATCGTTACACCATTCGTGCAGGTCGGAACTTACCCGACAAGGAATTTCGCTACCTTAGGACCGTTATAGTTACGGCCGCCGTTTACTGGGGCTTCA
>JAKLIX010000005.1 GCA_022709385.1 Bacteroidota bacterium
CGTGAGAAAAAGTTGAAGGGTCTTAAAAGCAAAAACAGGATCAGGGAATTGATCTCCAAATTTACCAGCTAAGTTGGGCTCATATCCCGACAAGTCGGGACGCAAGTTCGAATCTTGCCCCCGCAACTGGTAAAAAGCCGCATCAAGCGGCTTTTTTTTATGTATTACGTCTATATCTTACATTCTTCCGCAGCCGATAAGTACTACATCGGTTTTACCTCCTCACTTGAGGGTAGGCTTGAGGCTCATAATCATCCCCAAAATAAAGGATGGTCTAAAAGATATCAACCATGGACTTTGGTGTATCATGAATCATATGTAACAAAACAGAATGC
The DNA here is from genome assembly GCA_022709385.1 of Bacteroidota bacterium. Lineage (GTDB taxonomy): Bacteria > Bacteroidota > Bacteroidia > Bacteroidales > CAIXZF01 > JAKLIX01. The sequence continues at coordinate 336 of JAKLIX010000005.1, forward strand.
CATGGATCGTGAGAAAAAGTTGAAGGGTCTTAAAAGCAAAAACAGGATCAGGGAATTGATCTCCAAATTTACCAGCTAAGTTGGGCTCATATCCCGACAAGTCGGGACGCAAGTTCGAATCTTGCCCCCGCAACAAAAACAGAGCGAGAGCGAGAGCGAGAGTGAACGTGAGCGTATAAGCGCCACAGTCATTTTCGCTCTTTTTTTCTTCACGCTCACGCTGGCTCTTGCGCTATTAAACAGGGTTTTCGCTATTATTCACGAAAAAGCAAGAACCTCCTTCTATTTACCAGTTTAAAAGAGAATCCGGGCGCTTCAGGCGGCATTCATATACTGAATCTTAGTGAAAATACGAAGTAATTTTCCTACAGATTCTGTTATACCGATGACGCCGTGAACACTTTTTTTGTATTCCCGTGTTCTTTCGGTATAAAACAGTCAGGTAGACAAATAATCAATTATTCCTCAGGCAACGAACCGAGACACCGAGTGCCTCGTCGTAGTCGTTCCGGTTTACACTGGAACTGCTGCTGTTCAGGCCCCGGGCGATACCGAGCATTGCTGCAGACTCCGAAGAAGTCCAGAAATTGGTATTGAGGGTTAAATTGCCGAAATCGCCATTGAAGTGACGGTAGCCGGCTCCAAGGGCCGTGAAGCCGCTTTCGTTCGTGGCGCCAGTGTTGAGTGAGGACCAATGCGCCGTTCCGGATTCTTTCAGTTTGGCTCCTGCATTCGTACCAGAATATCCATAAGTGTTACAATTCACGGTCGAATCAAGATAGATTGTCAGGGTACACCATTCTAAATCGGTTGGCAGGTGCCAGCCGGCAGGGCAGATGCCTTGTATACCGGGAGTTGTGGAATAATTCATCATTTCATCCCAGTCGTACAAACCACCATATATTGCACAGTTAGCTGTGTCGTTATTGTAACAGTACTTTTCTATGATGCCGTTGTTGCTGCAATCTGAGTGGGATGAGCCTGTACTTAAACTGTTCACCATGACGCCAATATTCAGATTTTCCTTCATCCAGCATTGGGTACCGATTTCAACAGTGTTGTAAACTTGTCCGCCATAAGTAAAAGCCGTAACACCCTGACAAGGTCCCTGAAACTGAAAGGTATAGTTCTCACTTGTTGAAGGATTATCATTGATCATAACCTCCTGGTTATTGGCATAGCCTTTATATTGAAGGGAGTCTCCCGGGGAGAATGGAAATCCTGTCAGGATTTGCGATTTAAGATCACCAGTACCCGAAGGTGTAAAGCTGAATTCAGTCAAATGGCAATTGGTCTGTGAGGAATGTCCTGTATTGATGAGTTTTACAGTTTCTTTACCCCCTCTGACAAAGAGAGAAACAAAATACAATGACGCGCGCCCTGCTGCCATTCGGAAAGAATACCAGCCACGACCTCTATCCAGTGAAACCTTGGCACATTCCCTGCCCATACAGTCATAAACTGATAACATGCCATTGTCATGTGCAGGATTGAAAACCTGCAACAGGAAATTGCTGCCGTTCGAATGAGGGAAGTCCACCATGATTTTTGCATCACCCGTTGTGTTTTCTCCAATTCCAACCACATTGAAAGTGAGGGTGAGCACTGTATCATTCCAATAAAGGCATGTATCGGCTCCCTGATCAAGGTTTGTGATCTTAATACTGTCCAGCTGCTGGTATTGAGTACCGCTCACAGCAGTGAAGCTCAGGTCGATGCTTGCTTTCTGGCCAAACAGGAGGGTCGTGGCACTCAGGCATAACATCAAAAACAGCGATTTTTTCATTTTTGGCGGATTTAGAATATACCTAAAGAACAAGGGAATACGAATAATGTTTCCCAGGGTCATCGGTATTAAGAATCTTACCGAAAATTGCTCCGCATTTTCATTAAGATTCATTAAAAATCCATGAAACTAGAGATTGAGTTTGACCCCGACCTGAAGCCCCAGGCTTCCGTAAGGAAAATTCACCGATGGTTGTTTATTGGGCACATCGTTATTAGAAGGATTATATTCCAGGAAATCGACATCTTCTTCAAATTCGATTTCTTTGTCCCTTACCGACAACTGGTCAAAGATATCCTGACCATCAACTTCGGCCTTTTCAAGAGTACCTCTTCGTGGCGCCCATGACATATTCACATTCGTCAGTTCGGAAAAAATCATCATCTTTTGGTTTAACGGGTATTGAATGCCAATACCGGAAGTTAATCCCATGGCCAATCCTTGGTCGAACCTCCATTCGTATCGTTCTTTGACTCCCATGTCAAATTCTTCGGCGATGTACTTAATGGAACCTATTCCCAGCAGCAAGCCCAGCCTCGCATATGGCACAACTTTATTCCATTTGCCAGAGATCACCAGGCATGGACTGATCTGAAGCATCGTTGAGGAGATACTGTATTCCCACCAATTTTCATAGAAGCTGTGTTCGGCCGTCGTTTTACTGCCCAGGAGGTATAAGACATTTAATTCGCCGGCTAATGACTCATTAAACTGATACCCCCCTGTCAATCCAAAACTAAGACCTTTACCAAGTGATGTACTAATCTGGCGGTGCAAGTTTTGCGCGGAGTCGAAGATGTCGTCATAAAGATAAAACTGATTAAGGGTATGATTTCCATTCCCGGTTGAATAAGCTGCATTAAACCTGATATAGTATTTTTGTGCCTGTATAAGCAAGGGCAGCAGGGCAATGCAGCCCGTTAGAATCAGTAATCGGACCAATGCTTTTGTTTTCATATAAGATTGTATTAGGTAAATTGATTTTAGTAACAGGTTCTACTTTTTTATACAGCGGACGGTGAGGCCCAATTTTTTGGAATCGACAAATTTCATAACCATGTCATTGTCAAAATTCATATGGTACAGGATGGCTGAGTCCGTAACATGCCCGGTGGCGCACCACCAGTTTCCGGATTCGCCGAATCCACCTGCATTACCGTTTTTATCGCGGGCTCCTGTCGGGAGGGCTGTGAAGAGGAAGTTATTTTCACCTGCATCATGCCACCAGTGCAGCGAACTGGCTTCTTTGAGTTGTTTCCCTGCCTGTCCTGCACCTCCTGTATTCATGACCAGAAGATCCCAGTCGGTCTCAGTGGCAATTCTCCAGCCTGCAGGTGCAAGACCCCGACTGTCGTTCACGGCATACCAGTTATAGTGAATGCCATAGCCGATGTCGCAATATGCCCCTGTGGTCAGTTTACTCCAGGCCACGGGATCCTGTACCTGAGGAATAGGATCCCCGTTCTGGTAATGCTTCGCATCCAAATCTTTCCCCATCCATGTTTGCAAAGCAATTTTAACAGTTGGAAAATCATTATGTTGAAGGATTAATCGGACCAGGTCACAAGAACACAGCCCATCATCACTTCCACCGGCATAATTCACCAGGATGACTCCACAATGCCTCCAGTCGATGTGCTCCAGAAGGTACTGCCGTATATTGCCATTGATGTTGTGTGCAACTTCTTTAATGGAAACCCAAATCCCATCCTTCTCACCATTGGTGAAATTCAGGTCCATCCTCCACCCGTCGGGATATTGTGAGGAGATATCGATCAGATGCCTGACTTCGTTGCTTTTAGAATCATAGCTCACTGAGTTCAAAGAATAATGGTCATGCACGTAATACCTGAAATTTGCTGAATTGTCGTAATGCAGACTGGTATTGTCAGGCCATTTGAAATCGAGACCCAGCCAATGCCCGTTCCTATCGTTGTTATCGTGGGTTGCCAGGACAATTTTCCCACGGACGTCTCCCAGTCTGGGCATGTTGACATCGCGGTAAAATTTTTCAAGGGGATAATGGGCCAAAATGGTCCATACTTTCTCTGAAAACGTCGCGTCGCTGGAGCCCCCGAATTCTTTTTTAATTAAAAACACCACGGTTTCTGTCGGATGCCCTTTAAGGAAAGCCAGTGCATCACCAATGATGTCATTCAGATTACGACTCAGGATAAACCCTCCGTGATGCAGTTGGTTGTCTACATCATCGAAACGAACATCGAAGAACCGGACACCCAGATACAACTGATTTAGAAACCGGAAGTCCTGACAAACGACATCCCAGTGGGAACCGGAGGGGACACCACCGGAATGGTTGTCGGCGGCACAATCGTGTGTTCCCGGAATAGTGATCTGGCAGAGGCTGAGCGAATCTGGTAAATTGCCCATCCAGTCCGTAAACATGTATGGGAGGGCTCTGTCCGGGTCAGACATGAGAAGTGCGGGTCTCGGATCGTGCGTCAGGTCTTCCTTTTTACATGCTATGCAAAGGAGACCTATGGCCACAAACAGGACTGCAGCTTGAAGGAAATCGAATCGAAGTTTCATGGGCTTTAATATATTGCTGTGTTCAAAAGTGAAATAAAAATTTGCTCCCCACTCCATGTTGGAGGAATAGCCTTCCTCGTCGGCATGCCGCCAAACCCCGGATTAACAGAGTGGGTTTTACGCAAAGTTAGCGTCGGCGATCGAATGTAAATTACGGGGATGTCTCTAAAAAATGAGGGGAAATTCTGTATTAAGGCTAAGGGGATATCCTTATTTGGTCTGAAATGATTAATAAATTTTACCTGATCAGGTTTGAGAATGAAAGATTTGAAACCAATCCTACCCGCAACGGGTTTGTTATTTCCGAACACTGCGATAGCGAACTATCCTGCTAATAACCATCAAAAACTACTCATCATACTTCCAAAAAACGAAGACATTGATTCAGTTTCCAACCAAAGGCTTCTTTAAAGACAGTCTGTTGGCTGTATCTTTAATCTAATTTATGCATAAGAAATACTATATTTGTGCAGGTAAAAATCTGGAATAATGGATAACATTATTTGTCACTGACACTGTGTCTGCGATTGCGCATTGTCCGGATTATCCGATACAGCTTCAGAGGGCGAATCCTATGCCGGCACATGCAAACTCGGACTCTTTGCGGTGGGGATGCTTGATTACGGGTTAAGGTTGAAATGATCCAGGGGAAAAAGGTTTAATAATATCTATATGCGGTCCTCCGTAATTTTTAAGAGCCTTTACCTGTTTGTCTCCTTATGCCTTTTTCAGCCAATGCGGGTAGTGCTTGCCCAACAATGGGATTTCGACAGCACTTATAACTGCGGCCGTGAGGCATTGGAATCAGATATCCAACTGGCATCTCATTGCCTACAATCATTGCAGCAAAGAAGCAGAGATCTTTCACCGGTGCAATTAGCAAAGTTGAATTTTCTGAAGCTGAAGATCATCTATGCCGATCCGGATAAGGTCAGGGCACTGGAGGAAAGAATGGTAAAGCCGCCTGATTCCCTTGGTTTTGCAGATGCTTTGCTTTACATGGCGCACAAATATCTCGACCGATCCATGCCCGACAAGGCTATTCCGCTCCTGATGAAATCCCTGGATACCATTCCACCGGACACAGAGAGGTCTGACCGTTGTATCATAGAACTTACGGAAGCATACAGGCAAAAGCAGGAATATGCTAAAGGCGTCGTAATGCTTAGGGAATTGCTCGGCAGCGGGCGATCCCTTGCTGGCACGACCCGGGCTTTTGCTTACAACCGGTTGGCAGCACTTTACAATGAGTGGGGCAATAAGCAATTTGCGACTGCAGATTCTGTCATTAAATATTCGAAACTTTGCATAGCCATATCTGACAGTATTAACTGTATCCCTAATCTTGCGCTGGCACAAAATGAACTTTCTGTGCAATTTGCTCGAAAAAAGCAGTACAAAAAGGCACTTGAACTTTCCGCTAAGGCGATTGGCAACTTTAAGGAAGCAGGCATGAAATTCAGTGCAATGAATGCATTGATCAACCGGAGCAATTTCTATTTTGATTTAAAGTTGTATGACTCTGCATTTCAGTCAACACTTGAGGCTACAAATCTATGTCCGATCGAGGAAAACCGAAATCTTTTCATGCGTTTGTATCTCCAACTTGGATGTATTTGCGAAAAAAAAGGCAATTACAAGGATGCACTCGGTTTTATGATCATCAGCCGGCAGATGCTGTCTGATTTTTTCTATGACCGTTTGAATGAACAGATTGCCGAACAAACTGCAAAATATGATTTGTTCGCCAAAGAGCAAAATTTACATAGTGAACGGCAGAAAAACGAATTCCAGAAAAAGCAGTTTACTTTCCTGATCGCAATGATTACTGTAGTCTGTATCGCTCTCGTCATCAGTTTATTCTATTTCCGTCTGCGTAAACGTCAGCAGCTGAAGCAGAGACTTATCGAAGCTGTTATCGACACCGAAACCAACGAAAGGAAAAGAATAGCCCGCGACCTGCATGACGGTATCGGACCTATATTGTCGGCAGTAAACCACTATTTCCAGGCCTATATGGATGCGCGCGACGAGGATAAAGAGGCCATTCAGAAGAAAATGCAACAAGTCCTCACGGGTGCTATCGATGAGGTTTCTCGTATCTCACACAACATTAGTCCTTACGCACTCGAAAATCACGGCCTGACTGCTGCACTGAATGATTTTATCCAGCCGGTCAGGAACGGAAGTAAGATTCGCGTTGAATTCACAACTGATTTTTCCGGGAGGTTTGACTTAAAAAAGGAGATCACTCTGTACCGCTGTATTACTGAATTGCTGAACAATACGATGCGTCATGCCCAGGCCACGCTTATCGAACTCGGCATCACTCGCAAGGATAAGGCATTGCAGATATTCTATTCGGATAATGGAAAAGGCTTCGAAATGAATATGGCGCTGCAATCCGGAATGGGCATGAACAACATTAAAAACAGGGTCGAAACCATCGGCGGCAAGTTGCTCATGGAAAGCTACCCGCAGAAAGGCATTAAAGTATTCATCGAAGTACCTGTTACTTATGAATTTTAAACAGATTGCAATTGTCGACGATCACGACCTGTTTCGCGACGGAATCAGGCTTGTGCTGAACCAAATCCCTGATTTTAAAGTTGTCTTTGATAGCCCAAGCGGATTTGAATTTCTGGAATACTTAAGAACCAATACCCCTGATATCGTTCTTATGGATATTGAAATGCCGTTGATCAACGGCATCGATACAAGCATGCGGGCCCTTGAGATCAGGCCGGACCTCAAGATAATCGCCCTGACCATGTTTACGGACGAGCTGCACTACGTTCAGATGCTGAAAGCCGGTGTGAAAGGATTTATCCTGAAGAAGTCCAACAAACACCTTTTGCAACAGGCTATTGAAGAAGTTTCCCATGGGGGTAATTATTACAGCCAGGAGATTATTCAAAAGCTCGCATCCCTCTCAATCGGCAAAAGGACAGGCGAGCCTGAACAGCTTTCGGAGCGCGAAAAGGAAGTTCTTGATCTCATCTGTAAGGGCCGCACCTCAAAGGAAATTGCGGAGCAGCTCTTTCTTAGTATCAAAACTGTCGAAGTCCATAGATCCAACATATTACACAAGACGAATGTGCGGAACGCTGCGGAACTTATCATCTGGGCCATCAAAAACAACTTGATTTCCATCTGAGTAAAAAATCTGACTTCCGTGTTTCTCTGTCTTCCCACTCACACCGGGAGAAAAATAAAGTATGTAAATATTGACCGTGACATTCGCCCTGCCAGCCTGAAAGAAGCTTTTTATAAACTCGAGATGAGCAGGGTCATCTCACTTGCACAGCACACAACTTCACAAAATATCCCATTGACAACGCATATGAGTACTGATATATTGAAAGCCTTCTTTTTATACCGAAAGAACACAGGAACACAAAAAAAAGTGTTCACGGCGTCATCGGTATCTGAATCTATACCGACACTGAATGAGTTTGCGGGAAAATTACGATCCAGGGGTGTACGGCATTACTCAAACTTAACTGTTTCTTGACAGCAGTGTGAAACAGTGGTGTTTTGAACCAGTAATACCGTACACCGCTCTAAAGACCTTTTAGTGAAGACCCACTATGTGTCGGTATAAACAGCTTTGCATTCGCAAACCTGTCAAGTATGAGTATAATATGCAAAATCACAATTGTGTTTTAGCATGAAAAGGGATATTATCCAATTGTTTATCGAATGGAAAAGCCGCAATAAATGGACCTTTGATCGTAAAGGGTGCCCGGCAGGTTGGCAAGACCTACTCCATTCTCGAATTTGCTCAGATTCACTTCGAAGACTCAGTAAGTAATTTTACACAGGGATTCGCTTTAATACTGATCTGCCATCAGAATGCGTATTCAAGACGAAGGTCCGCTCAGGCCATCAATCCGGAGAAATTTCTGTCCGCCTTATTTCTTTGCCATTATATATGCTACACCAGCTACCAAGACTACCTGAAACGCAGCAGGCTTAATCACGCCTAAACTGGCACTTGCAGCAACCGCCTCATTCCTCCGAACTTTCCCTGATCATTTCGCGGTAGGCGCTGAAGACATTGGCACGGGAGACAAAGCCCACATATTTGCCATGGTCGAGTACGGGCAGGTTGTAGTTTTCGGTATCGTGGAATTTACGGGCCACCTCCTCCATGGATTCGCCGAGCTGGACCACGGGATCGGGCATATACATAAGGTCGGAGATCAACACCCTGCCGTAGAGTTCCGGCTTGAACAGGATTTCGCGGACATCATTGATAAAGACCACGCCCTGGAAGTTGTTCTCTTTATCCACCACGGGAAAGACATTGCGCTGTGATTTAGCGACCTCCTTCACCAGGTCGCCCAGGTAGCCGCGGATGTTCACCGTATTGAAATTGGTTTCGATGAGATTATCGATCCGCAGCTGGGAGAGCACGGCCTTGTCCCTGTTGCGGGAGATCAGTTTTCCGGCCTCGGCCAGGCGTTTTGCATACACGGAATGCGGTTCGAAATAATTGATGGTGAGGTAGGCAATGGTGGCGGTGATCATCAGGGGAATGAGCAGTTCGTAACCGTCGGTCATTTCTGCTATGAGGAAGATGGCGGTCAGCGGGGCATGCATCACTCCGGCCATGAGGCCTGCCATTCCCACCAGGCTGAAGTTTTTTTCCGAAAGATTACCCAGACGGGTGAGGTTTACCACTCCGGCAAAGAAAAAACCCGTCATGCCGCCCACGAAGAGTGTCGGAGCGAAAACGCCGCCCACGCCGCCGGCACCGGTGGTTACCGACATGGCCACGACCTTGAGCAGGACAATGACGAAGAGGATCAGCAGGAAAGTCCAACTTCCGGGCAGCACATCCTGAAACAGGCTGCCGCTCAGCAGCTTGTCGCCCTGGCCCCGGAGCAGATCTGCCAGCCACAGGTAACCTTCGCCAAAGAGCGGAGGGAATAAAAACACCAGGATGCTGAGGATGAGACCACCGGCCACGGCTCTTTTCAGGGGGGTGCCCGTACGGCTGAAAAGCCCTTCAATCCAATGATTCGCACGGGAGAAATACAGGGAGATGAAGCCGGCCATCACGCCGAGGACAATAAAATACGGTATCTCCGTAAAGCGGTATGATTCGGTCAGGGTGATGCTGAACAGCACCTCCTTCCCCATCAGGAGGGCCGCCAGGGTGGCGCCGGTGATGGCGGAGATCAGGAGCGGGATGAGGGATGCCATGGTGAGGTCGAGCATCAGCACCTCCAGGGCAAAGACCACCCCGGCGATGGGGGCCTTGAAGATACCCGCAATGGCACCTGCCGCTCCGCAGCCGATTAATAAGACAATATACTTGTATTCCAGCCTGAAAAGCTGTCCGAGCGAAGATCCGATGGCCGAACCGCTTAACACGATGGGAGCCTCCAGTCCGACCGAGCCTCCGAAGCCGATGGTAAGCGTACTGCCTGCCATGCTGTTGACCGTGTCACGGAGGCCGAGCTTTCCCCTGTGCTGTGAGATCGCCAGTAAGATCCGGCTGATGCCGTGGCGGATATCCTGTTTGAACCAGTAACGCGTCAGCAGATACACGATGATGATCCCGATCAGGGGGTACAACAATATCAGGAAATTAAACCGCAGGAAACTGATCTCTCCCGTCAGGAAGACCCCCAGGTAATGCACCGCATTTTTGAGGATCACGGCGGCTATCCCGGCAAGCAGTCCGGTGCATATGCTCAGGACCAATACCAGCCTGCGGTGGCTCAGTCTGCGGTTGCGGAAAGCCTGCAGGCGACCGGTGATATTTTGAAAATTCACGGGACAAATGTAATATTTCCGTGGTTTTTTAATTTTGCATGGAATGGATTCCGCGGGGTGCAGGGGTAAAAAAAATAAATCAATGCAAACAAAAAAAATCATCACCTACAATGTCAACGGCATCCGGGCGGCCATGGAGAAGGGCCTGCTGGAATGGATACTGCAGAGCGGAGCGGATATCGTCTGCCTCCAGGAAACCAAGGCCCAACCCGATCAGATCCCCGTGCTGGCGTTTTCGAAGGCCGGGTTTCGGTCTTATTGGTTTTCGGCCCAGAAAAAGGGATACAGCGGGGTTGGCATCCTGACCAGGGAAGAACCCGACCATGTGGAATACGGGATGGGGATTCCGCTGTATGACTATGAGGGCAGGGCGATCAGGGCCGATTTCGGGGATGTTTCCGTCATGTCGGTGTATCATCCTTCGGGTTCGAGCGGGGAAGAACGCCAGGATTTCAAGATGACCTGGCTTGACCGTTTCCTGCATTACAGCCTGTTGCTGCGGGAGGAGCGGCCAAAGCTGCTGGTTTCGGGCGATTTCAACATCTGCCACAAGGCGATCGACATCCACGATCCGGTGAGGAATGCCACCAGTTCGGGTTTTTTACCGGAAGAAAGGGAATGGATGAGCCGCTTCCTGGAAAGCGGATATACCGACACCTTCAGGTATTTCCATCCGGATCAGGCACATCAGTATACCTGGTGGAGTTTCCGGGCCAATGCCAGAGCCAAGAACCTGGGCTGGCGCATCGACTACCACATGGCGACCATGAACCTCAACGACCGCCTGCTATCCGCCCGCATTCTACCCGAAGCCAGGCACTCCGACCATTGCCCGGTAATGCTGGAGATGAAGCTCTGAAAAAGTCCGGGGCTATCCGTACCGACACGGAGTGAGTTTTCGGGAAAATTACGATCCAGGGGTGTACGGCATTACTCAAACTTAAAGGTTCTTGACAGCAGTGTGAAACAGTGGTGTTTAGAACCAGTAATACCGTACACCGCTCTGAAGATCTTTTACTGAAGACCCACTATGTGTCGGTATAAACAGCTTTGCATGCGCAAACCTGTCAAGTATGAATATAAATTGAAGCCCTTCGGGCTTGCCCGGCAAAGACCCGGAAGACATGATTCTCAACTTTTTAAACCCGGAAAAGCAAAAAACCCCGAAGGGGTTAAAAATGAATAGCTCCGGGTACAACCCGGGGTATATGCGACCCCCAAACATCACAAGCCTGAAGGGCTTGAATATTCCCTTATAATGAAATCCTTATCTTTGCTCCCTCAAACAAATTGACCACATGAACCACAGCATTCTTTTCAGAAACCTGGCTATCAGTATTTTATTCCTTGTCCTGTTTTCATCCTGCGGGGTGATCAAAAAATACCGGACGATTGGCAAAGATTACGAAAATTGCCTTCAGGACAAGGACAAGCTTGAAAAGCAGTACACCAAGGCCCTGGACGAACTCAAGGAAAACGAGGCCCGCCTGTCGCGTTTTGCATTTGAACTCAAGCAGTTCAAACAGGAAAATGACCAGCTGAAAAGCGACCTGTTTTATGCCCAGTCCGACCTGAAAGAATTACGGGAGCAGCATGAAGCACTGAGAGTAAGCAGCAATACCTCAGCCCTGGGGAGTGAAAAGGAAATCCGGCAACTCTTAAAGGACCTTGATAAGAACAAGTCCCTGCAGATACAGCGGGAAGACGAACTGAAGAAACTGAACGAGCAACTCGACGACAAGGAAAAGAACATTGAAAAGATGACGGCTAAACTGCAGGAGAAGGAAAAGCGGGTGAACGAACTGGAGCGCATCCTGTTTACGAAGGATTCCGTGGTACATGCTTTGCGGAAGAGCGTGGATGCTGCACTGCTTGGTTATACCGGCAAAGACCTGACCGTTTATGTGAAGAACGGAAAAGTGTATGTGTCACTTGAAGAAAGCCTGTTATTCGCCACGGCGAGCTGGCAGGTGAATCCCAAAGGGGTTGAAGCCATCAGGAAGCTCGGCAGGGTATTGAAAGAGAATCCCGAAATCAACATCATGGTGGAAGGACATACCGACAATGTTCCTTATACAGGGAGCGGACAACTGAAGGACAACTGGGATCTGAGCGTCATGCGCGCCACCTCGGTGGCCCGCATCCTTTTGGATGACAGCGGGATACAGGCTTCCAGGGTCACCACCTCCGGAAGAAGTGAGTATAATCCTGTGGATCAGGCGAATACCAAAGAAGCACGGGCAAAAAACAGGAGGACTGAGATTATTCTCAGCCCGAAACTGGATGAGTTGTTCAGGATACTTGAATCACATTAAATATTTTTTTTACCTTTGCCCCTGCAAAGCGGGAGTTTAGCTCAGCTGGTTTAGAGCGCTTGTATCACACACAAGAGGTCGCTGGTTCGAATCCGGCATCTCCCACAGAAACGGAAAGCAGACAGTGAGGTCACTGTCTGTTTTTTTTTCCACTCCGGTATAAAAAAAGGGAGATCCAAGCCTACCGCATCCTCACTTCAGCAGGGTAATCCAGCCATTTCTGACCTGGTCGGTCACCTTCCCTGCCCGACCTGTGCGGGTATATCTGATCAGGTAATAGTACACATCACACTTGGCGATTTCTCCCTGAAAAGTTCCGTCCCACCCGGTTTCAAGATTATCCGAAGTAAAGAGATGCTCGCCCCAGCGGTTAAAGATCAGCATTTCAAAGTTCTCAATTTCAACGCCTTTCGGCAGGAAGACATCATTGACGCCATCGTTGTTCGGAGTAAACGAATTCGGGATCCAGAGTTCGCTGCATTCCATCAGCAGCAGGCTATCTGATGCCGGGCAGGCTTCATTGGTGACCCTCACCCAATAATATCCGGGTTGTGTGACAAGCAGGAAATTCTCGGAACTGCCATCCGACCAGAGGCAGGAGGTAAAGTCGCCGTACAGGCTGAGGAATTCTGATTCGCCGCTGCATAAATAGCGGTCGGGACCCAGGTTGATTTCAGGAGCTGCGATGACATGGACGAAGGCATTTGCCGTATCGGTGCAACCATCGGCATTCACCAGCAGCGTATACTGCAGGCTGAACAAGGGTCTGACGTTCATATGCTGCAGTGTCGAACCCGTATTCCAGAGGAAAGTCGAGGACGGAAGGCTGCTGGAGCCCCTGAGCACGTATGAATCCCCTTTGCAGACGGTAGTGTCGGCGGGATTGACCGTGGCCACCGGGTTGGGCCTGACATACAGGATAAGCGTATCTGTTCCGCTACAATTACCGAAATGGCCGGTGACAGTGTAAAGCGTGGTGGTTTCAGGGCTTACAGATATCTGGGAGCCGTTCTGGCCGTTGCTCCAGGTAAAGGCAGTACCATAGAGGGAACTGCTGACCTGCAGTACCGTTGCAGCACCCTGGCAGATGGAGGGGTTTCCCGTCGTGATATTCACCACGGGGTCAGGGAAAACAGTCATCAGGACACTGTCGGCAGCGGTACATCCATCCACCGTACATTGCACACTGTAATACTGATTTAAAGGGAGTGTCAGTACCATGGTTGCGGCAGCGGGCCCATTGGTCCATTGCCAGAGCGGATTGAGCAGGTTGCAGGAGGCAGTGAGGCTGATGGTATCCTGGCTGCAGATTTGAGGTGCATCCGGGGTGATGGTGATTTCGGGGGAAGGTTTCACACTGACCAGGCGGTGGGCGGTATCCGAACATCCGTCGAGGCTTACGGTAAGCAGATACAGCGTTGTGGCAGAAGGTGAAACGTTAATTGTTGCGGTTTGAGCACCCGAACTCCAGGAGAACTGGGATGAGGGCAGGGTTGAAGTGGCAGTGAGTACGATATGGTCTCCGTTGCAGATCACCGTATCGGCGGGGACGATGCCGGCTTCCGGCCTGGGTTTCACACTTACCGTCACCTGGGCGGAATCCAGGCACTGGTCTTTTTCACCGCTTACGAAATAGAGCGTGCTCGCCAGCGGATGGACCATCAGTGTAGCCGAGGTATCCCCGGTGTTCCATTGGTAATGAGTCCCGCCAAGCGTACTCGTTACCGATAAAAGAACAGAATCACCGGCACAAATGACAGGATTAAGGGGATACACGCTGATATCGGGAGTTGGTTTCACCCCCACGTCGATGATATCACTGAGCCATCGCTGGCAGCCATATGCCGTATCTACGGCCAGGATACGGAATTGGATGCCGGAGGTCAGGGGACCGGTTGGAAACACCATCACACTGTCGCAGTATGTGATTTGAGGTGGTCCGAAGGGTTGATTCCCCGGGTAAGTGAACATCTGGTAGCTGATGCCCGGCTGGGGATAATTCAGTTGAATGTGCAGGCTGTCGCCGGCGCAAATCAATGCATTGGTCGTGGCCAGGTTCATGACCCTGGGCAGGCTGATCAGGCTCATCTCATAAGCGCAGAGCGGGCGGTTGAACAATCTGAGATCATCCAGATCGCCCGTGTAATATTCATCAACGCCATAGGGATCCCGGCCGATTATCAGGTCTTTCTCGTCGGGCAGTATCAGTCCTGAAGCCACTGCCTGGCCGGTTTGGTGGTGATTGATGAAATAGCGGATATTGCTTCCGTCGAAGGTAAAGGCTGATATATTCCACTGGGTCAGCGGGAGGCTATAGCTGATGTTTTGGGTGAAGACCGTGGCCGGGGCATTTTTATATCCGAAATACATGCTATTGGATTGGAATCCGGCCCTGTACTGACACGGAGCTGCTGAGACTTCATTACTTTTACACAGCAGGCTTCCGTTTCCGGAACCCAGGTTATCCGCCCTGAGCCGTGCAAGGAAAGTGAAGCCGGTATGCGGGGATTTCAAGGCATTGGTATTTCTGACTCGCAGAAAAGCGTTTCCGTTGAAATGCACGGCCCGGCCCGGCAGGTTGTTGTGGTCGGCGGTAAAATCCACGCCGGTGTTGAGTGCTGTCTGATAGAAGCCGCTCGAGTCGTTCAGGTTACCGTCGAAGGGATACCATGCGATCAGTCCGTTGGTGCTCGGATAAATGACATCCCCCAGGTCGAGTGGCAGGGGCTGGTAATTCAGGTTCATCGTGTCGCGGAAGAAACAACCCTCCGCCGAATTGGCTTCAAGCCAGTACTGGCCGCTGGCAGCGGGGGTGATGGAGGAGGCAGTGGAACCGTTCGACCAGAGATAGAAGGAGGAGGAAGGCGGTCCGTGAATGGTGTAGGCGTTTCCTGCACATAAGGCAGTGTCCGGTCCTATCGAGAAAGCGCCGTTAACCACGCTGACACTAATCTGATCCGTACATTGGGTATTGAGGCAGCTTACCGTCAGGTAGTACACAGTATTTCCCTGGGGGGTAACGGTAATGGAAGGGGTAGTGTCGCCTGTCGACCAGAGGTATTGGCAGAGATCTTCAAACCCCGCCGTGATCGTGGTATGGATGCTCAGGTCATCTCCTTCACAGACGATAGTATCCGGGGTGAGGATCATGCTGTTGAGGAAGATGACCGTTTTGGATGTGGTATCCTCGCAGATTTCATCGCTCACGGTGACCCGGTAGTGGTTGCTTTGAGTGACCGTGATCTGGGCAGTGGTATCGCCGGTGCTCCAGAGGTAGGAGAAATAGGAGCCGGAGGGCGACAGGGTGAAGGGACTTCCGTTGCAGATAGCCGTATCATTCCCCAGGTCGACCGGAAGAATATAATGATCGTTGATATTGATGGTGTCAGAAACGAAGCAGTCACCATTGTCGGCTACCACCCAATACGTTCCGGGAGCGGTAACAGTGATGGTCTGTGTGGTATCGCCCGTGCTCCAGAGGTAGCTGTACTTGCCGTAGCCTGCATCGAGGGTAACCGAATCGAGGGGGCATTTCAGCACGTCGGCCCCGAGATAGATATTGCTGAAATCAGAAAAATAGCCGTAGCGGCAGCCGGAAAAGTTATTCCCGTTGAAGATACCGAGATGGAACAAGGCAGTGGTATTGGAGATCCTTGAACCGGTAACGACAGGGCAGACATAGGTCAGGTCGATGCGTGCGGCCACCCATTCGCCGTTGGTGCCGGGTACGACAGAAAACTCTGCGGGACTGATGGCCGAAGAAGAACCATTCAGTACAAAATTACCCTGGTGTCCGTTTTTAACGAGGAGGATGATCCCGAAGAACTGGTTGACCGAGCGGGTAAATCCCAGGGTACGGGAACCGGTGCAGTTGACAGGGGGAAGGATGGGCATACCCAGCTCGCAGCCGAATCCCGAGAGGTGGCAGAGGTAGACCGGCTTACTGGACTGAACGTAGAGAGAATTGGTCACCAGGTCATGCATATAGGTCTGACCCTGGTTAATGGTGGCGATGGGTGTGGGACTACCGCCGACGAAGATCTGGGTATTGTCCTGGGTTGCGACGATGAAAATCTTTTCAATTCCGTTGGACAGCCATCCCCTGATCACGATATATTCACTTCCTGTAACTTCAACAGGGATGATCTGGTCTCCGCAAAGATCCACGCAGGTTCCGCTCCAGTATCCGCCATAGACGGAATCATCGTAAACAGTGACTGTAATCGGTTTATCGGAGACCACCGATGAGCCGGCCAGTTTTCCGGCTGCGTCAATGGTAGCGGACACCACTGCAAAAGTCTGCCCCCGGTTGAGGGTAATGGTAAAAGGAATGCCGGCCGGATGTCCGACGGCATCCTGGGAAGGGGTGATGGTGACCGTGGTATTGTCGGTGGTGGCAACAATGATGAATCCGCTGTGATAGGGTACATTATTGACCGGCTGGATAGAAGGAACAAAGTTTTGAAAGGGTGTCAGGAAGGTTGTTCCGACAGAATTTCTTCCTTTCAGTGAGAATATCTCCGGATTGAGGCCATTGGAGACCACTTCGTAATAGGCGGTAATGGCCTGGGTGGCTTTGATCCGCATCCCATAATTCAATACACTGTCCACCGGATTGCATTCAATCATGTCGATATACGGGGTCAGATTCACCGACTGGGTAGTAAAGGGCGGAAGCGTATAGGTTAACACAGGGAAAGCGGGATTTGCCGGTTGCGTAATAGTGACCACGGTCGGCAGGTTCAGGGAGGTCATCCGCATAAAGACCGGCCGGTCGGAATGCCATTGATTGATGTCGGGGGCTGCAAACCAGAATTCGGTATCCGTTTGGGCATTGACCTGATGAAACATGCCCATCAAGACTCCGGCCAGAATGATCAATCTGGTTATCAGGACATTGGAGATCAGATGACGGATGTACATGCCAGGGTAACGCTGCTTCATTGAACCTTATGACAAATCTACAAAAACACCATTTTTCTTCCTGTTTCCTTTACATCATCAAGACGTTTATTTTCCAGAAACGGGAAGTATCACCCGCAAATATACTTATTTTAGCTTATAAACTCAATTCAGTTTCCAAAAATGAGAAAAAAACATTCGTATTAATGTATCACCTTCCTGCACGGGTGAAGCAGGTTGAGGTTTATACGGAGGATGAGCATGTTTGTTGCCGGAAACTTATGGAGGAGGTGTACCAATACAAAAGGCCCCGTATTGAAATGCATTCTTTGATCATTCAATACGGGGCCTTGTGATTGTGGGAGTTACTGGATTCGAACCAGTGACCCCCTGCTTGTAAGGCATAATATTTGGCTTTTTCACGACTTTTCACTATTGCCATATAATTGACTAAAAAATTGATATCCAGGCTAAATAATATTAATTTTATTTTGTTTTGTTTTGTTCTTTGTTGTATTTTTGTGTGTACAAAAATGTGTACACACAAAACACCTCCATATGAAAACAGCAAGAACACACCTTTCGGTACCCACCGCAACCGTCATACTTGAAAAGCGGAAGCAGACAAGAGCGGAAACCTACCCCGTTACCCTGCGGGTAAATTTCAACGGCCACCGCAAGTATTACAGTTTAAGGCACTACGTTACAGAGGAGGCATGGAAGGGAATTTTTAAGGAGCGCAAGACTGATGAGGACAAAGCACTGAAAAGCAAGGTCGACACCTGGCAGGGCAAAGCTGATGACATTATTGACAAACTGCAGCCGTTCACTTTCGAAGCTTTCGAACTGAAGTACTTCGGGGCTACACCAGATAGGCTCGATGTAATTGCGGCCTTTCAGCAGAAAATCGACACCTTGCGGAGGGCAGGACAAGAAGGTAATGCCGTGAATTATAGGTGTGCTTGTGGATCGTTTCAGAAGTATATGGAGCACACTGGCAGGGCCTCACTCCGGTTTACGGACATCACACCGGGTTTCCTGGCCAAATATGAAGCATGGATGCTTAAAGCCTTGCAAAGGTCACAGACAACCGTAAGCATTTACGTAAGAACAGTCAGGACATTGTACAATGAGGCCATTACACAACAGATAGTAAATCGTGAAATGTACCCATTCGGCCGTGGTAAATATGAAGTCTCAGCGGGCCGCAACGTGAAGAAGGCACTCAGTCTGCATGAGATTGCCCGCATTTTCAACTATCCGGCACCGGAGGGAAGCCGTGAGCAGTGGGCGCGCGATATGTGGCTGTTCTCATACCTGTGCAACGGAATGAACATGACCGACATACTGCGGCTCAGGTGGCGTAATGTCGACATCGAACAAATCACCTTCATACGGAAGAAGACAGAAGGCAAAACACGGAAGAATCAACGGGATATAATCGTACCAATGACACCGGAGATTGGTCGAATTATCGACCGATGGGCACGGAAGGAAGGCAACCCTGCAAGCTTTGTTTTCCCGTATCTCAGCGGCTATTCCACACCGCAGGAGCAATTCAACCGGGTGAAGGATATCACGCACCAGGTGAATAAGTACATTGACCGGATAGCACTGGCCACAGGCATTGAAAAGAAGGTCACCACATACACCGCAAGGCACAGCTTCGCCACCGTTCTGAAGCGTTCTGGCGCCAGTGTGGCCATGATCTCCGAAAGCCTGGGACACAGCAGTGTGCTGGTTACGGAGAACTACCTGGCAAGCTTCGAACTTGACATCAAGCGGAAATTTGCTGCAGAATTAACTAACTTCAACAGAAAACAAAATGAGTATGAATGAACCCGATTTTAGTTCTGTAATGGAATGGGCCAACCTCCTGCAGGGTTTTATTCACAAAGCGACCCATTGGACGATTGAAAGCTGCTCAAAGTTAAGGGGACAGGGTGCTATACATACTGAATGGTCAGTATTTGAGAGCGACATAACATCGGCACGCTCTGTATATGACCGATTCAAAATAGGATTAGCTAACGAACTGGACAGGGTGCCACATTCAGAGCACCGTGGTATTGAAATCAAAAACTCCTTCCTTCCCATGATTGACAGATATATTAGTTGGTATGAACAACACAGACGACATATAGAATCATGGGGTGAGTACAACCCATATAAACTCATGCACGATATAATAGAGGCCACTCGCGATACAATTTTGTCCCATTTCCCGGATGAGCATGAGAATAGTAAAAATAAGAAGGCAAGGGAAGTGAAAACAGCCAAAAATCCAACCTACATGCAGTTAGCTTTGAAATATTGGTATCAGCAAAAGGTCAAAACCGTTGAATATTTCGATAATTGGCCTGATGGCAGAGTGGATGCTTATAAAAAGGTGTGTGAGGATTGGGAAAGAACAAAGCCCACTGCATGGAAGTGTTTTCAGAATCACTACCTGAAAATTGAAAATCGTGAAAAAGACCGGAAAGCAAAACTCAATTCCACTCATAATGGTAAAATCGTACTTGAATTATTGAAAGACGATACAAAAGCCAAACAAGCAGCAAAACAGGACTTAGATGAAACTAAAACCTGATTCGTTCCCCGATAAGGTGTAATAACCTGATTCTGTGTTATACAAAAATAGTAACATTTTGTGTAACAGTTACATGATCATTACCCAGATCATCATGGTTTAATTTTGCACTCGTAAATCTAATACAAAGCAAATGAAACTTATTGTGACTCAGGATGAGGAATTGAGCCAGCTTATAACTGCGGCTGTGGCGTCCGCACTGGCCAACGGGATAAAAGAACAAGTTACCCCACCTCCAATAGTGGAGTTCCTGACGATTCAGCAAGCCTCTGAACTCCTCCACAAAGCAGTGCCCACCTTGTATGGCCTTGTTCACCGTGGCGAGATTCCCGGTGTCAGGAAGAGGCAAGGTCGACTTTATTTCAGCAGGAAGGAACTCCTGCAGTGGATCGATGACGGGCACAGACTGACACATGAGCAACAAGCGGAGGCACACCTTATGGAGGTGGGAAAGCAACGCAGGGACCATGCAAGCTGATTGGGAACTTTGACCTTAATAATAGAAACAGGGGCCACCAGTCCTATCAACTGGCAGCCCCAAAACACGGCTTTCAATGGCAAATATAGGAAAAAATTACAAACCTATATTCGAAGCACACGAATGCATACATAAAGCCCAAATTGAGGGTATGAGTGCCACAGGGGCCGCTTTTGCGCAAACGCTTCTTTATTTTCTTAACCGTAGTCGCTGGGAACAACCGTTTGTTGTGGCTGATGCCATCTTACGGGACATCCTTCATATAAACGACAAGACACTAAGAAAGCATAGAAAGGAAATTGTTGATTTTGGGCTTTTTACTTTTAATGCCGGTGTAGGGCGCGGTAATATGACATCTTATCTCATGTACATACCTTTAAAAGATGGCACTCTTTACAACCTTTTAGGGGGAAAAGATACCCGAAATGATACCCAAAAAGGTATCCTAAAAGGTGTCCTAAAAGGAGGAAATCATACTACCTATAATTCCGGAAATTACTACATTGACAAGGCATGTATCAGACCTAATGATAATGATAATGATAATGATAATGACTTCTATAAGGCCGATTATAATAATTTCAATACAAAATACAGGAAAAAAAAGACACAGATTGACTGGGAAAAATTCGACACACTGCCAGACTTCCCTGACACTGTATTAAAGCCTGGTGAAGAATTATCGAATCAAGATGTATATCAATATTTTATACATAAGCCTGAATTTATTAATTGTGAGGTCAATGGTATTATCGAAAAACTACAAATTATCGCACAACGATTTGTGGATTACTGTTTAAAAAAGAACTGGAAAGCAAATGACGGAAGCGATATTCAGCAGGATTGGCAAAAGTATGCCGATATCTTTTTGGCGAAAGCAATGAAGCCAAAGGAGGACTCGACTGAACTTTCAGAGTAACACAGCAATTAAATAGACCAAATTAGATCAACTATGAAAGGATTAAAAACTGGGGGCCGGCAGCCAGGATCACTCAACAGGGTAACCCAGGAAATCAGAAACAAATTGCGCACCTTGGTGGAGGCGAACATTAACACGTTGGAAGAGGATTTCAAGACACTTGAACCGGAGAAGCGGCTTGTCATACTTGAAAAGTACATTCGATATGTCATTGCCCCACTGTCCTCCATCGATGTACATGCAAGCGTCAGGTCCATGATCGACACCCTGACAGATGACCAACTTGATGAACTAGCTGAACGGGTAATCAGCCTGAACGAAGCACAGTCATGAGCAGGCATATGCGGGATAAATTGACTGCAGCACTAGTACGGGGTGACCTGGCAGGGGTGAAGACGCTACGCGATGCCGAACATGAGGCAATAAGGGGAAGCATTATTATGGCGGAGGAGAACCTAGATAAGACCTGGAAAGTTTACGCGCACTGTCTGGGGTGGGTGGGTGAACGGGCCAGGATCATGAGCAGGAAGGATTTCGCCCGGCTAATCGAGCGGTACGATTTCGAGGTTATGGACTTCACCTATGGGTTTATTATCAACCCCAGACCCTACCATGGTCAACTATCCAAGCCCCCGGCCGTGTATGCCGAGGTGTTGGCCAAAATCATCGAAATATCGGAAAGCTAATACAAGATAACCACCCCTGAGTATTTTACATTCCATCATGGAAGTTGAAGCCCAACTGCAAGGTAAAACCTTATAAATTGAAACTTTCACTGCAACAGTGTGTGGTTTATCATTGCAGCACAACCTTCTGAATATAGATTGTATTATTATGTGCATCAATAAGATGAAGGTAATACACACCATTCCTGGGCCAATTATTCAGATCGATAATCGATTGTTGCTGATCGATAATATTTGAATAAACAAGCTGTCCTAATGAATTGGTTATTTTTATAATGCAGCCAATATACGTGGCGTTGTCACCATAATCTATGATCATATGGTTATTGGTTGGGTTGGGATATACTCTGATTAAACCTTGACATGAGACAGGATTGATCCCACTGGGGGGCTCATTGAATAACAGCGATATTTCAGCACCAGTAAGGGCCCTGTTATAAATACGGATATCGTCGATAAAACCAGCAAAGGGTCGATCATTAGAAAATCTATTACCAATTACAATCAACGTATCGGGCTCAAATGAATTTGTCAGCGTGTTTTGTGAGCTTTGGTAAAGAACATTGTTTATGTAACCAAACAAAGAATCATTTTGATTATCTATTACATAGGTTATCATTTTCCAGTTGCCGTCAAACACATTATCATACAAAACATATGAAGTGTTGGCTCCATCGTAAAGATATCCCCGCATGCTGTTATCGGTAGGATTAATTTGAAAAGAAAACGGATACCCTGTGGTATTGAGTCCATCAACATATTCCATAATACGGGAACCCACGGGGTCAATACATGGATCACTTGATTTCACCCAAAAAACAATACTATAACTATCAATGAGAGGGTTAAATAGAAGGTAAGTGTTTGGGCTATTGATTAGTATTTTATCAGAACTGCCATTAAAATTAAACGCAGCGGCTGGATTTCCAAAACGATCCGGGACGATTGTGGCCCCGTAAACGACACCATTATTCCCATTACCGGTTGCATCGTTTGCATTACCATTGAATGGCCAAAATCCAACAAGACCATTAGTCGGAACCTGCGCAAATGAACTCAGTGTAAGCGCAAGATTTGCGATTAGAATTAAAGTTCTCATTTTGTATTGTTTAAAACGAACTCAAATATAGTCAAGATTTGACAATACCATGTAAAAAAGAAAAAAATCTTATTCGTGAGACATTTCAGACGGACAAACACTAAAGTTAACGATAACGGCTCAGTTCATCCTGTACTATGGTCACCTCTATCGCGCAAGGAACGCACGCCTCAGAGCAGAAAAGTGGCCCTACGGGGCATTCTTTCCGTGGGTAAAGGTTGGCCCCAACCGGCAAGCCGATGCAGATGCCACATGAAGGAATAATTATAATTTGCCGATGTGAATATGTAGGGGCTTAAAATGGGATTAATGTGTACAAACGTGTGTACATAAGAAAACAAGCAGTCAGAAAATTCATTCTAACTGCTTGATTTTGTGGTGGGAGTTACTGGATTCGAACCAGTGACCCCCTGCTTGTAAGGCAGGTGCTCTGAACCAGCTGAGCTAAACTCCCTGAACAGGGCGGCAAAGGTAGCTGTTTTTTTTGATTCACCAAAGCTGTCAATGATGATTTAAAATTGTTTATCCTTGCCTGATAAATTTTTCTTTATGCTGAGATCCGCCATTATTCTGATCCTTCTTATAGTCCTTATTTCCCGCACTCCTGCACAACACACGCCTCCCCAGGAACGTACGGTCAAGCTCTTTCATTACAGCGCCGAACTGGTACTTGATCCCCGGACAGAATTGTTGGGAGGGACTGTCCTTTTCGACATCCGTGCGCTGCGTGAGCAGGTGGATTCGGTGGTTTTTTACACACCGGACATGCAGATCCAATCCGTGGGGATGAAAGGATACAACAGCCGGGAGAACTACCGGCCGGTGCGTCACCGTCAGGCGGGCAAACAACTGATCCTCTACCCGAAGGCCGGCAACTCCTACCCTGCCACAGATCAGCCGCAATACACCCTGGAGATCAGGTACCTGGCGCAATCACCAAAAGAGCTGCATTTTACCGGCTGGCATGATCCCGGCGGCCTCATGAGAAAACAGGTGTGGGCGCACCGTCCTTTCGGCTGGATTCCCTTTCTCGACCAGATGACCACCCAGGACATCCGGATCACCTTCGACAAAAACTACCAGCTTGTAACCAACGGAGAAAGGATCAGCAGCAAAGCTTCAGGAGATACGGCGCTTACCTGGCATTACCGCCTCGACAAACCTCATCCCTTCTATTCTGTATGCCTGGCAGCCGGAGATTATGCGTATAAAACCATCACTACCGGCAGCGGCATTGCTGTCGAGCTCTGGTATTACCCCGGGATGGAGGACCGCATCGCAGCCACCTATCGTTACCAGGCGGAGATGTTCGACTTTCTGGAAAAAGAAACGGGATTTCCCTATCCTTACAGAGTGTACCGGAACATTCCCGTGGCCGATTACCTTTACGGAGGGATGGAAACCACCACCAGCACGGTATTTGCCGATTTCATGCTGGTGGACGAGCGTGCCTTTTACGGCAGGAACTATATCAATGTGAATATCCATGAGCTGGCCCATCAGTGGTTTGGGAACTGCATCAACGACAAGACCGTGGACGACTTATGGCTGACCGAGAGTTTTGCCACCTATTACGCGAAAATGTTTGAGAAGCAGCAACTTGGCGAATACCAGTATGAGACCCTGCGTGAGCAGGAGCGGCAAAAAGCCTTAGCGGCGGCAACCAGGAACAGGCATGCCCTGGGCAGCGGGTCGGGCGGGGTGGAGCGCTGGTACCAGAAAGGTTCGCTGGTGATGGACATGCTGCGGGATATCTGCGGCGAAACGGCATTCAGGGAAGCCATCACCCACTATCTGAAAAGACATGCCTATGGCGAGGCCGAATCGAACGATCTGTTGCAAGCGATCTATGAAACATCGGGGCTTGCGCTGGACTGGTTTTTCGAACAGTGGATTTACCGGGGCGGGGAGCCGGCATTCAGGGTGGGCTGGGAAAACATCAGGGAATTATCCGGCAGGCTTGTAATGGATGTGGATGTTGAGCAGGTTCAGGTGATTGATCATCCCGGCGAACTGTTCAGGGTGCCGCTGACGATTGAAGTGTATGATGCTGCCGGCCGTTTCCGTTCAGAGCATGTCATCATCCGGGAGCAACATACCAAAATCAGGATTCCTGTAGAGGCCGAAACCCGCTTTCTTGTTTTTGATGCCGGCAACCGCATCCTGAAGACCATGCAGTTTGAGAGAAGTTTTGAGCAGCTTGGGGCACAGGCAGAACAGGCTATTCATGTGGCCGACCGTCTCGAAGCAGTCAGGGCGCTGCAATCCTTCCCGGCCGATATGAAACGGCAGTTGTTCAGCCGTGTCTATGAAAAAGAGTCATTTCACCTGATACGGAATGAGATCCTCAGTCAGCTGGCAACCGACTCCCTGTCGTCCGGACTCTTCAGCAAAGCCCTGAACGACACGGATGCGAGGGTCAGGCAACATGCCTGCGAATGTTTTGATGAAATCCCTTCCGGGCTGTTGCGGGATGTGGAGTCATTACTGAGAGACTCCTCCTATTTCATTGTGGAAGCCGCACTGACCAGGCTTTGCAACACTTTCAGCAATGACAGGGCGAAGCTGGCTGCAACCCTGGAGCAAACCAAAACGGAGACCGGCTGGAGGGGAAGGAACATCAGGATGGCCTGGCTGGGTCAGGCTGTACAGTGTTACCCGGAGCGGGGGGAATTCCTTGAAGAACTCATCGCCTATGCCAGTCCTTCCTACGACTTTGAGACCAGGCTGAACGCTTTCAATCAGCTCAAATCGCTGAATTACCTGGATAAAACCCTGGCGGATTATCTGCAGAAGGCCAGGGCATACTGGAACCCAAAACTGTCGGGACCGGCGGGAGAGATTTATGAATATTATTTTCAACAGGCTGCGCACAGGAAGCTTCTTGAAAGTCTTCCTTCACGATAGCGCGCAACAGCAAGGGCTCAATGCCTGACCACCGTGGAGCGGTACAGGACTTTATCACCTGCTTTCAGCTCGATGTAATAACATCCGGGAGACAGATCTGCTGTGTTGATTCTCAATTGTCCGGAAAAGGATGCTGTTTTCAGCAGCCGCATGCTTGTATCAAACAGACGGCATTCCAAGCTTTCATTGCGGCTAACACTGATGTCCAGGTAAGTGGTAAAGGGATTCGGATAAACAGAAGGGATTAAAGCTTCATTGTCAATCATTCCTGAAGGAAGGCAGAGGGAACAATTCTTCAGCCAGGTAACAGCGGGATCGGCCAGGAGGGTGGAATCGAACCAGGTTCCTGATAGACAGTCGTTTTTCAGTTCGAAGGCCAGCCACGGGAGCAGATAGCGATTGATGATCAGATGCTGTTCTTCCCTGGAAATAGCCGGAGGCGGGGTACAACTCATTTCGCCGATGCTGCATAAAAGATTATAATCCGCCATCTGGCAATGACTGCCCCCGGTAATACTGACATAGGTTTTACAAGAACTATTCAGGGCATTGTACATGGGAATCTGATGGTTGGAAGGTGGCGTCACACAATCATTCCCTCCTGCGATGATCAGGGCAGGTATCGTAAGGTCAGCACAAGCCTGGATCGCCGAAGGAGTGGTTTCGGCGGGCGCAAGGGCAGCGATTGTTTTAATCCCGGATGATTGCTGAGCGGCCAGGAAAGATGCACCGCCCCCCATACTGTGACCCATCACGCAATTCATCGAATCCACCCGGTTCCAGAACAACGAAGTGCTGTCCTGCCCAAGCGTCATAAGCTGCATGATCATAAAAGCAAGGTCGAGCCCGAAATCCATGTGGGAAGTTGAAATCCCTGTTTCTGTCCTGGGAAATACAATAATAAAGCCTTCAGGAACCAACGCACTCCAGATATTCTGATAGGCAGACCAGGTCATCACAAAACCGTGCCCGAAGCACAACACGGGAAAAGGATCACTGTTGGCGGAAGTAAAGGGGACATTGTCTCCGGTCACATCTGCCGGATAATAGATTTCGACCGGTATGCTCCGGTTGTTGCGGGACGAATCGGTAAAGGTCACTGCCACATGGCCGATCTGGTACCCCTGAGCTGAAAGCATACATGCCTGCAGCATAAGCAAAAACATCAAAGGCGACTTCATCCGTTCCTGATTATTTCAACATGATCAACATAGCACAAATATACGTGAAAATGAATTGATTATTCTTCCCTTTTTATTTGGTTTAAATATGAATTACACGATCAAAACAAGCCACTGCCATAGATTGTGTAATTTTAGCTGAATATAAGCTTTGAAGGAAGCGCATTTAAAGGATCAAACCCATCCACATACCTTGATATATGAGAAAAGTATTATTATCATCGCTGTTGATCTCTTTATACACAGGCATACTGGCACCACATGCTACAGCTAGGCCTTACTGCAAGCCATTCGGATCACTTGCTGGTAACGAAATGTTTTTCAATCCTCCCGACAGCCTGGTATCATCTGTTTCAAGTTGCGATGGATATGATGTCCAGATCTTCAGCATCTGGAATCAGGACACTGCAGACCAGTCATTTTTGATTTCCCAGGGCACATCCTTCTATGAAGGATTTGAGGACGGGCTGGGACGATGGACCCTGTCGGGCAACTGGGGCATTTCGGCTGAAGCCTACAGCGGGCAGGGTGCCCTTTCCGAATCTCCATGGGGCAATTATCCCAACGACGCAGATCTTTTTATAGAAATGACAGATGCAGTGACAGTACAGCATGCTGATGACTGCAGACTGTATTACCAGCTTCAGCTTGACATGGAATGCTGCTGCGACTATTTCAGCACCCTGCTGCAGGTAAACGGTGAATCCTGGATTACGCTGGCCTCGGTGAACTGCTACCAGACATATTCACTGATGATATACGATCTTTCTTCCCATGTGGAAGACGGTGACCAGATCCGCATCCGTTTTGAGTTCACATCCGATTATTCAATTTATGGTGATGGCATTCACCTGGATGAGATGCTGATCACCGCCACGCATTCACCGGCGCTTTGGCTTGAAGTGGTTCCGGAAACGGGGTTCATCCCTGCCGGAGATTCGGTGAGCATTACCTGCTATTTTGAAGCAGGCGGAGTTCCCTCAGGTTCATATGAACAAGAATTGATGATCCGTATTGGCGACCCTTTACTGGAGAATCTTGTGATCCCTGTCTTTTTCAATATATCAGGTGAAGCAATAGCCGGGACACAAGAGGAAGCGGTTGTTTTTCCGCCGGTTCAGAGAAATGCAGTTGCCACACAGCCATTGATGATTTACAACGAAGGCTGTGAACCCCTCGGCCTTGACTCGATCATCTTCGACCACGAGGATTTTTATGGCAGCCAGTTGCCTGCAGACATTGCCGCTTATGATTCCATCCAGATACTGCTGCACTGCAGGCCATCCACCACGGGTCCGGTGAACGGTTCCTGCATGATTTACACAACAGCAGGGGTCGCTGCCATTACACTCTCCGGAGAAGGATTACCCGGTCCTTTAATATCAGTGATGCCTGATAATTATACCATCAGTCTCCAGGGATGCAACGACTCGCTCTGTCTTCCCCTTACCATATTTAATTCAGGGGATGTGAACCTCCATGCTTTGCTTGAGGGAACCGGCGCGGTAACAGAACCCCTTTGCAGGCCACAAACCCTGCAGGCTCCCGACAACCCGGGAATTCAGCGGGTGGTATTTCACACCCTTGATCATATCAGCGGCGGCCCTGAAAATGGTTATGAAGATTTCTATGATTCGGTCTCAACGATTGTTACTCCGGGCATCACATATTCCCTGTCGGTGTTTACCTCAGTACCCTGGGCACAGGTAAGGGCATGGATTGATTATAACAACGACGGGGATTTCAATATGACGAATGAACTTGTGCTCAACCACGTCAATGAGTTCCCGCAGGAACTACCCCCTTCTGAATACCAGACCGAAAACGAAATTTCCGGTGATCTGCAGATTCCCTTCAGTGCTATCCAGGGGACCCGGCTCAGACTGAGGGTGGCATGCTGCGATGAATTCTACGATCCCCCATTGCCTTGTACGGATATTTACGGCCAGTTTGAAGATTATGCCGTCATGCTTAACCGGCCGTTGACCGTCGTACCCGACAGCCTGAGTATCGCATCCGGCGACACCGCTGTCCTGGAGGTTTGCTTTTCCTCCGGCAATATGCCCGAGGGAAATTACCTGCGATTTTTCAGGATATGCAGCAACGATCTCTCCATTCCTGAACTGCTTTTGCCTGTCAACCTGAGTATTACAGGAAGTCCGGACCCGCTGATTCAGGATACTGCATTCAACTTCCCGGATTGTCCTGAACATGCCGTGCTGACAGACACCCTGAAAATCTTCAATAATGCCTGCGGGAACTTATTTATCAGTGAAATATCCACCGCTAATCCGGTTTTTTCAGTCATGCCCTCATCCCTGACATTGCCCGGTTATGATTCGGCAGAGGTGGTGATCAGTTTCATCCCCGCCGATCCGCTTCAATATGAAGACAGCCTTCATTTGGCGACCACAGCGGGCGACTACTTCATTCCCCTGAGCGGAACCGGCCTTCCGGCTGCCCATCTGTTTACCGAACCGGCATACTTGTCGGTTACGCTCAGCGGCTGTCATGATTCAACTGAAAGACAGCTCATGTTGCACAACCCGGGAAGTGACACATTGAGCTACCAAGTTTTACAGACAGTGGATTTTTATGAGGACTTTGAAGATGAAATCACAGGATGGACCCACCAGGTATTCGGGCAGGATTCTCTGTGGCATCTTACTTCCCTGGACTCATATGGCGGGAATCAGAGTTTGTGGTGCGGCATAGAACTACAGGGAAATTATGCCACCGGAAGACGCATCGACAATGCTATTGTTACACCACCCGTCGATTTGCGTGCCTGCGGGGCGGAAGATATCACCACCTTAAGTTTCATGGAGTTTTATGATACAGAAAGCTGGAATGATTTCTGCAAGGTTCATATTTCGACTGACCAGGGATTGAGCTGGAACTGGCTGAACGGACTGGGAAGCTCCGGGTCCAACGATGCATGGACTGAGCATGAAATTAATATTAGTCAGTATAACGGAAACATCGTGCTGATCCGTTTTTATTTTTACACCCTGAACAGTCAGAACAACAACTACCCGGGCTGGTTCATCGACAATGTGCGGATCTCCACTTCGATTTCTTCAAACAAATGGCTGACTATCAATCCAATACAGGGACAGATACCTCCTTCCGATTCCGTTGCCTTATCCTTCCTTTTCAGGAACACCCATGTCAACAGCGGACAGTACCATACCAATCTGATTTTTTTATCTAATTCGGCTGCTGATACAGCGCTTCTTTTCCCTGTCGTCATGACCACACAGGGGAACGGGGCAGCCGGGATTCCCGGACTACCCCTGGTTTTTCCCACTGTGATGCAGTTCACCCATACAGAAACCACCTTTTACGTTTACAATACAGGATGTGACACATTGAGCGGAGAATTTTCAGCATACACCCAAACTGAGTTTGAAGTGAGTCCGGAGCGTTTTCTCTTCCTGCTCCCGGGCGATTCACTGGAAATCCTCCTGGAATTTTATCCTGCCGTAAGCGGAAACTATTATGATACCCTGAGCCTGCTCACCAATAACGGGGAGTATCTCATCCCTGTTACAGGCGAAACTACTCCTCCGCCGGTGCTTGATTACGAACCTGAGCAGGTCAGCCTGCTTACCGGTAGTTGTGCCGACTCCATCCAGGTCCCCTTTGTGATCCGCAACAACGGGCTTGTCCCTTTAAGCTGGGAGGCAAATATCATGTACAATCCGCCGCATCGTGCCCTGTTTTTCAACGGAGTGAATTCCTACGTACAATTCGGCAGCTGGAATCCCGGGACCCAGTGGACACTGGAAGCATGGGTACAATGCGATTCAATATGGAGCGGGAGAAAAACCATCTACGGCGGTGTGGGAAACTGCCAGAACTGGGCTTTGACCATTGAAAACGGGGTATTCGGACTGATAATCAAACCCCGTTCCGGAGCCTGCTCTGAAGTACTTTCGTCGGGTGTATCTCCGCAAACGGGTACCTGGTACCACCTGGCCGGCAGCTGCGACGGAGATTCGGCAAGGATATATGTGAACGGAGCGCTGAAAAACACCGCAGCCGTCTATTCAAATTATACCGGTTACGGATGGAATTATATCGGGAAAGAATACAATTCCTCCACCAGTTATTTCAACGGCACAGTAGATGAACTCCGGGTATGGAATCATGCAAGAGAAGCTTCACAGCTGGAAGAAAACATGCACAGGTCATTAAACGGAGCTGAATCAGGATTGATCGGTTACTGGGACATGAATGAGGTATCGGGATATTATATCATAGACAAGAGCCCATCCATGCGTAACGGTTACAACCTGGCCACGCGGGTAAACAGCGAAGCACCGGTTGACCGTTTCCTGCTGTTTGAACCCTCCTCAGGCATTGTTCCTGCCGGTGATTCAACAAACGTGTTGGCTGTAATATCAGCCACCTATATGAACAGCGGCCTGACGACCACCCATGTGATGCTGCACACCAATGATCCCCTCCGGATGTACCAGGTCATTCCTTTTCAGGTTGTTGTGACAGGTGAAGCCATCATTGAAGCTGCAGATGACAGCTTGTATCTGGGGGATATCATGCAATTCAGCGAAAGCCATAAGTGGTTGATTATTAACAACCACGGATGTGACACATTGTTTTTGACCGGTTCATACCTGACAGGGAGTTCCTTTTCGGCCGATCCTTCGATCCTGACTATTTTACCCAGGTCGGTTGACAGCCTGCGGGTAATGTTCCATCCGCTGACCACCGGTTACCACACCGATACCCTGTATATACCCAACAACGACAGCCTGATCAAAGTCAGTTTAAGCGGAATGTCCCTTCCGGCTCCTCATTTATTGGTTCTCCCCGACACAGTGCAGACGGTGCTTGGGTGTGAAGCAGGGGATTCATTCAATTTCGACATTAGCAACGACGGGGAGGAGATTTTGCAATATGAAATACCTGAGACAGACCTGCCATGGGTAAACATGCCTGCCATCAGCGGCAACCTTTTACCGGGCGGGGCAGCGACGGTGACGGGCCACTTTCAGCGGAAGGGAATGAATGCCGGCATTTACCAAACCCAGTTTGTTATCCTCAGCAATGATCCCAGGAACGACAGCCTGGTCGTGCCGGTGGTTTTAGAGATCCTTTACGATGACCATTTTGTGGATTTAGGACCGGACACCTCCGCCTGCGAAGGCACCCTGTTTCAATTGGATGCCGGTAGCGGGTATCTCTCCTACCTGTGGAGCGACGGTTCAATCGGCCAGACAATGACACCGGAAGCCGGGGGTACTTATACGGTGACCGTTCTGGACAGTAACGCCTGTGTTTCCTCCGACACCCTCGTTTTTAATCTCTACCCTGTAGCAGTGATCAGTCTGACAAGTGATACGACCCTGTGCAGCGGGCTTCCCCTGTTCATCAGCCCCGGCATCAGCGGGTATGTGCCGCCGTTCCCTCTTGAAGCTGTCATCGGAACAGGTACATCCTATACTTCCCAGGCAGGGCCATCGCCATTCGGAACCAATTTTCTGGACGACAGGACGCAATACCTCTACACAGCCGGGGAATTGCAGCAAGCAGGCCTGATCAGGGGATATATCACCAGTATTGCATTCAAAGCAGGTTTGGCCGGTCTTCCGGCTATGCAGGGCTTTTCAATTAAAATGAGTCATACCGTGACAGAGAACCTGAGTGGCTTTGTCCCGGACCTCGGACTGGTTTTTGACACCTCATCCTTCCTGGTAACTGCCGGTTGGAACAGTTTCAACCTGGAGGAACCTTTCTACTGGAATGGAATTGACAACATCGCTGTAGAGATCTGCTTCGACAATGATGTCTTGTGGGGATATGCATCTTCCATACAATACACTTCCATTCCCGGGAAGACCTGGTCTCAGTACTGCGATAACTGCGGTCCCGGCTGCAACCTGGAAGGAGGATCAGGGTTTCTGTACCGTGCCAACGCCAGGTTTACCGCAATGGGTGAAAACTTCTCGAACCACTGGACGGGGCCTTCCGGTTTTGAATCCATGACGAAAGATCTCCTGATCCAGGATGCTCAATTATATAATACCGGCATGTATTATCTGACTGTGGAGAATGGCGAAGGCTGTTTTTCAGGTGATTCGGTCCATGTAGAGGTAATACAGAGCCCCGTATTCACTTTGAGCGGCAATGACACCATCCCCATCGGGGAGGCCACCCAACTGAACAGCACGATCATTGAGGGAGAAGCGCCTTTCACTTACCAATGGAACCCTGTCCAGGGGCTTAACGACCCTTTAACAGGGAACCCGACAGCAAGTCCCGACACCAGTACGGTTTACACCCTGCTGGTGACAGGCAGCAACCAATGCCAATCGGCTGCATCAATCAGCATCACCGTTTTACCCGTTTATCCTGTAACGGGTTTCCTTCGCTACGCCAACCAGCAGTTTACCCCGCTGAACAATGCATCCCTTAGCCTGATGAATGCTGACGGAGACATCATTGAAACCACCCAGAGCGGGATTGGCGGTGCCTTCAGTTTCAGCGAGCAGATAAGCGGCACCTATCAGATTCACATCCAGCCATCAGGTTTTGGCGGGGTCAATGCCACGGATGCACTGGAAGTCAGCCGGCACATTGTAAGGTACATCACACTGGGCGGACTCAGGCTAAAAGCCGCCGACGTGAATAATTCAGGCACCATCAGCAGCGCCGATCCCCTGCTCATCCTTCGACGCACGGTTGAATTACTTGACACCTTCCCTGCAGGTGACTGGGCATGGCATCCGCTCTTCATGATCAATGATGAAGCCGTAAGCCTTTATCTCGATGCATTATGCATGGGTGATGTCAATGCTTCCAATATTCCCTACGCCAGGGTGATGCCGCCTGTTACCTTGCTCAACGATGGTTTCGCATCTGAAGGTTCCGATGGGACAATCGTTTTGCCACTTCGTGTGAAACAGGAATTGCTGCTTGGTGCTTTCAGCCTTGGGCTGGCAATACCGGCCGGTCTTTATGCGGTGATCTGTGTCAATGCAGTGGCCGATGGTGTCATATATCATCTGGATGATGAAGGCATACTCAGGGTTGCCTGGCAGGATTACAGGGGATTGCATCTGGATGCCGGCGACATACTGATGAACCTGTTGCTGCGACCGGTAAAACCGGAAGCGCCAGTCCATCACGGCATCACACTTGCAGACCCCGCTGAGTTCGCAGACCCGGAAGGGCGGGTCATTACTCCCGTTATTTTATCCCTGCCTTCCCATGTCAGGCATGCCGACGGAATCCCGGAACTGCAGGTGTACCCGAACCCATGTTCCGACCTGATCCATTGCCGGGTGTCTTTACCCGGATCAGGAGAACTGGAAGCACACATCCTTGATGTTCTCGGGAAACCAGTGGCCGCCAGTGTTTCCATTCAAGTGACAGAAGGAGTTGCAGCTTTTTCAGTAAACACGGAATCACTGTCGCCGGGCCTGTACAGTTTCTTTTTAATATACAAGGGAACAACCGGCAGCCGGAGCCTGCACCAATCGTTCATCAAAACAAACTAAAAGAACTTCGACCATGAAGAAGATCATTCTTATTATCCTGATTGCCCTTTTTGCCGGAAAACAAACCCATGCCCAGCCGGCTGTCATCCGGATTGACACCATGATCACCGGACAAATACAGGAAATGCTGGTACCGGTTTATTTCAGCAATTTCAGCAATGTGGGTTCCATCACATTGTATATTTCCTTCGTACAGTCTTTTTCTTATTTCCATGGTGCAGTGAATTGGC
Organism: Bacteroidota bacterium; assembly: GCA_022709385.1. Taxonomy (GTDB): domain Bacteria; phylum Bacteroidota; class Bacteroidia; order Bacteroidales; family CAIXZF01; genus JAKLIX01. Next base: position 35,292 of record JAKLIX010000005.1, read on the forward strand.
ACAGCGCATTCGACAATGGTTTCAATTTTGCCAATGCTTACGGTGATGTCATTGCCATCAGCTGCCTGAACTATGCTGGTGTCACGGCTGCAGAAGGCAAGCTGCTGGATCTGAAGATTACAACAATGTTCCCCATTGTAAATCTGAGTTTTCTTGCCGGATGTGAGATCACCGATGTGAACGGTCTTCCCCTGACTCCGCCACCGGTATTTTCTTCGGGCGCCATTTGCAGGCCACTCACCATTGCGGCCAATGCTACCAAAACATCAGTCTGTGAAGAAGACAGCACAAGGTTGTCTGTGCAGGCTTCGGGCCTGTTTGGCAACTTTCAGTACCAATGGTTTTCTGATCCGCCCGGTTTCACTTCCACCCTCCCAAATCCATGGGTAGTACCATCCCAGTCAACACGTTACACAGTCAGTGTCAGCAGCGGAACAATCAGCGACACTGCTTCCGTCATGATTACCATGGTCGATCCTCCCCAACCCGCCCAGGTAAGTATCCTTCATCCTGAACCGGATACCGGCGGATTATTAAATCCCGTCACTTTTTCCTGGAATCCTGCGGCCGGGGCCACGCATTACGAAATCTACCATTGGAAACAAGGAGACACAGAACCGGTTCAGGCTGCTGCCTCAGGTGAAGGCATGCTGAATTTCACGCCGACATATCCACTGAAGGAAGGCAGCACCCATTTGTGGAGAGTGAACGCACTGAATGCATGCAAGAGCACCCCCGGCCAGGTAAACCAGTTCAGCATGCTTCCCCTGCCTGAACTTCACATCACCCAGGTTCAGGTTTCCCAACCAGCGGCAGGACAGGTACTGCAGGTAAGCTGGACCGTCAAGAACGATGGTCTCGGTCCTACCACCTCCCCGCTTTGGTACGACAGAGTCTGGCTGACACCTGATCTTGCCTGTTATGACGAAGACTGGGCCATACAGTTGCTGGGACAATATCCGAACGTGAGTTCCCTGAACCCGGGAGAAAGCTATACACAAACGAAAACATTTATCCTTCCTGAAAACATCTATGGCAACTACTTCCTTTTCTTTCTCACGGATGCCCCTGATGCGATGGATATCGAATTCAACGGTCCGCCCATTGTTCCTTATAATCCGCCACCACACCTGATGGCCAGATCCTATACAAGACCGCTTTTCAACCTGGTAAAAGAAGCCAATGAAGAGCCACTTCCATTCAATTATTATCAACACGACAACTTCTTTTACCACCCCATCTTTCTCACCGTTCCGCCTGTTCCCGATCTCAGCGTTACCCAGATCATCAAACCAGGCAGCGCTTTCTCAGGCCAGGCGGTGAATATCACTTATACGATTACAAACCAGGGTGAAGTCAGCCCTTATGTTCAAAGCTGGGTAGACAATATATATATCAGCCATGACACCATACTCAATCCTGCCACTGCCTTTCTTCTTCACACAGAAAGCCGCAGCAGCAGTCTTGCCCCCGACAGCACCTACACGGTAAACCTGAGCACCACCCTTCCGCCGGAATTATCGGGGAAGTATTTTATCTATGTATTTACCGATGCCAATCAACAGGTTTTTGAGTATGTGTTTGACGGAAATAACATCCTGCGCAGCGACACCATCACTGTTTACCTGACACCCCCGCCCGATCTGCAGGTCACCGATATTCAGCATGCCCCCACTGCTACGGCAGGGTCAAACATCACGCTCAAATACACGGTCAGCAATGAGGGTGGCTCCACGCCATTGGCAGGCAAATGGAAGGATGTGGTATACCTCTGTTTGTCGGCTGATTTTCATCCTGATGAGGTCTCCTTTTACAAAATCCTTGTTATACAGAACAACGGAAATTCACCCGGCTCAGGATATTCAAAAGAGGTCGGAATTCCCATACCCGCCGGGTTGAATGGTCCCTGGTACTTTCATGTACTAACCGACTACGAAAACGATGTGTTCGAATACAACATGGAGGGCAACAACCGTGCTTGTGCTTCCGAAGCGATCCTGATCGTCAATCCTGATCTCACTGCCGGAAGTTTTGATATTCCGTCGGTTGATTCCTCAGACAATTCCATGCTGATTCAGCATGCGGTCACCAACCTCGGACCAGGAAAGCTCCAGTTAAGAAGAATTCTCAGCCGGTATTACCTGTGCCCGGAAGCCGTGTTCAACCCTTCAACAGCAGTAGTCACGGCAGAGAACAACCATGCGTATTCCCTGCTGCCTGAGGAATTCAAGAGCCTGGAAGATGAATGCAAACTGCCCGATGTGAATAGCGGTTATTATTACTTATATACTGAGGTTGACGCTGATAACAGGATATACGAGCCCGGCCATGAAAACAACAACATCGCCAGGAGCAACAACAGCATTTACATCCGGAGAGCCGACCTGGTGACCTCCGCTTTGCAGCTGCCGGCTTCCGTCAGTTCCGGCAGCCAGATGATCATCAAAGCCACCGTTAAGAACACGGGTCAGGGAATTGCGGGCGACACCAATATGGTGAACCGTGTTACCCTTTCCCTGATGCCACAGGCGAACCCGCCACTTGACAGGGAGATATTGCTGACTTACAAAACCTGTAATCTCGCACCCGGTGACAGTATCATATATACCGATACCCTGATCATTCCCCCTGATCTGACAGGCAACTGGTATGTCAGTTATTATACCGACTGGCTCAATACCGTGAAAGAAGGCAGCCAGGGGGACAACAACCTCTTTACGGCTTCTGAACCATTGCTAATCACCCAGGGTCCTGTTCCAGACCTGCAATTCGTTTCCCTGGACATTCAGGACACCCTTACTGCGGGACTTCCGTTTCAACTGGGACTGACAAGTGTCAATGCAGGCAATCAATCCATGTTTGGTCTGAACTGGCACCACAAGATATACTGGAGCAGTTTACCCGACTGGTTTGACCAGAGCGTCACCCTGCTAAAACAAATCGACCTGCAGCTTCCCCTTCCCATAGATTCCGTCAACCTGGCAACTGCAAGCTGTGCGTTTCCCGAACACTTGAATGATGGCACCTATTACCTTCACATCAGACTTGATGCCGGGAATAATATTTATGAAGGAAGCGGCGAGAACAACAACGCACCGGCTTCCCTGCCTGTTCATGTAAAGCCTTATGGCCTGGACCTCACGGTAATGAGTGCGGTAACGGAAGCAGACACCCTGGGAATGGCTTCCATCATCAGTTTCTCTTACACGGCTGCCAATATCAGTCAGGTTTCAAGCATTTACCCCGACTGGCAGGATGCCTTATATGCCTCTGCCGATGCTTTTTTTGATCCATCGGAGGATGTCAGGATCGCCCGGTGGTTCAGAACCGGACAATTGCAGGCGGGAAACACCTATACCCAGTTCAAATCACTGCGCCTGCCCGCTAACCTCATCAACAACGTCTACCTCTTTGTGGTATGTGATGATGAGGGTGTCAATCCCGACATTAACCGCAATAATAACTCCTGCCTGGTGTCTGTTAACGGACAGCCCAATCCCCTGATAATCACCGCCATGCCTTACACTGATTTTACAGCTGTTTCATTACAGGCCCCAGCTCAGGTCTATACCAACCGAACATATCCTGTTCAGTGGACGGTAAAAAACCAGGGTGATACCCTTCCCTTTGATGCCTGGAAAGATAAAATCTATCTTTCGTCCGATCAGCAGATCAACACAGGAGACATCCTGTTGTATACAGACAATCGAAATCCTTTTAGCGGATTTCATCCGGGGGAGGAATACACCGACTCGACTGTTCTTAGCGCAAATCCAACTATTACAGGCAATTATTGGCTTCTTTTTAAAACAGATGCTGATGACACGCATTATGAATATGCCGGTGAAAACAATAACACCGCCGAAGCCCTTGTGTTTTTCAGGCAGGCTCCCCCATCCGATCTCACGCTCAGTGAAGTTACCCTCGATCTGAGTTCCCAGACAGCAGCCGGGATCAGCTGGACAGTGATCAATGCCGGAAACAATCAGCTGGAAGGCAATCTGAAAGACGGCATATACCTTTCGAATGACAGCCTTTACAGCAACGACGATCTGCTGTGGTTCACCTGCGAGCGTGCTCTCAGTCTTCCTGGTGGCGGCCTTCAGACTTGTGACAGTCTGTTACCATTGCCGGGCATCGCAGCAGGAACGTATTACCTGGTGATCCGGACTGACATCAACAATGCATACCAGGAAACCAATGAAGACAATAACATTTTGATCAGTAACGCCATCATGCTTGATTTGCCTGAACTTGTCATCGGAGTGCCGGAAGTATTCCCGATGGAGAACCTGGAGCTGCTTTATTTTAAACTTCTTATACCCGACAGCCTTGCCGGGGAGACCCTGCTGCTCGACATGAAGGGGGATTCCATAAACGGGATCAATGAGATTTATGCTTCCTACGGGCAAGTACCAAGCCGCATTCATCATCAGTTCAGCCACAGCCTGTCTGTAAGCGGGAATCAGCATCTGTACATTCCCAGCCTGGAAGCGGGAACCTGGTATTTTCTGGTTTCGGGCACCACGCTCCCCGGGGCATCACAAGTCATCCGTTTACTGGCGAGCATTCTTTCCTTTGAGATCCGTATGGTGGATCAGGACAGAGGAGGGTCACCGGGTCCGGTCACCGTTAAAATATACGGTTCTAAATTCACACCTGACATGAATATTTTACTGCTGAAAGATTCCATCTCCTTATCGGCAAAAAGCATCGTTTTTATCAATCCAACCCTGGTGCTCGCAAGCTTTGCGCTTCAGCGGGTCGGACAGGGGACAAGCTTTTGGCAGCCAATTGCGATGCCCGGTGGAACCTATGATGTGAAGGCCATGAAAGCGGACGGATCGATCGCCATGCTGGAGGATGGTTTTGAGATCATTCCCTTCATGGAACCCGTGCTGCTGACAAATATTGAATATCCTGCGCATGTCAGGCCATACAGCACCTTCAACATGAGTATCCAATGCATCAATATGGGGAACAATGATATCCCGGTTCCGAAACGAAGTTTACTGAGCCTCAGCCATGCTGCGATCGCCAGGGTCGCTGCCGATCTGGGACTGCAATTCTTTGACCTGAACCTTGAATTCCGTGAACCGGGAGGACCTGAGGATGTATTGCGGCCCGGGGCCTCCTGTGACCTGAAAATCTTTTGCAAAACAGCAAACTGGGGATCTCTTGAATTCCTCCTGACCAAATAAATATCCGGTGTTCATTCGAAATAATCCAGGCTATGACAAACAAAGCTAACATAAGGAAACACGTTCAGGCGACTGCCTTCTGTTTTCTCCTTTTCAGTAACTTTTTTCCGGTAAGTTTAATACAGGGACAAACCCGCCTGAATCCGCTGGGCAGAATTGAAGATATACTCGACAAGAGTAGCACTCCGCAATATCTTTGCCTGAAAAAAGACAGCAGGATTAGGCTTGAATCATTGTTCACCAGGCACAGGGAGCTGTTTCAGACCGGGAGCGATGATCACTTTATTAACCTCAGGGCAGACGAGTTTATCAGTGGGCTGAAAGTTTACCGTTTTCAACAAACTTTCCGGAACCTGCCTGTGGACTTCGCCAACCTGATTGTTCACGAACAGCAAGGGTATGTGACACATCTGATCGGACAATGGGTCAGCGGGCTGAATCTGAACACCCGTCCGGCTATCACTGAAACCATTGCCCTGCAGAAAGCGCTGTCTCATATCCATGCTTCCTTATACGCATGGGAATTATCACCGGCAGAAGCCTTCAATCTGAAAGAGAACACCGGATATGAAGAAAACGGGCCGCCACAGGGAGTCCTGTGCATTGTCAACGATAAACTTGACAACAGCGGAGTTTTCCACCTGGCCTGGAGATTCGGGATCCTTAGTGTCAGGCCCTTCGACAGTAAGATCGTGTATGTGGATGCTTCAAACGGGAGTATCCTGCATGAGATTACCAGCTTCAGGGCAGAAGAAAGCCATGCCACCGGTGATGCCCACACCCTGTACAGTGGCAGCCGGAGGTTTTACACAACATATTTCTCAAGCGAAAGCGGGGAAGACAACCATTATTTCCTCAAGGATTCGAGACGCGGGCAGGGCATTTATACCATGAGCCTGCAACAGGGAGAAATCATCAGCCAGGGGGTACCCATTAAAAATTCCACCAACAACTGGATAAGTACCCCTGACCCACCGCATTACGGTCCTGATGTCCACTGGGCCATGCAGAAAGCATATGATTATTACCTATATAAGCACAACAGGAACAGTTACAACAACCTCAATGCCCCGATATACAGTTATATCAACTACAAAAACAAATTCAACAATGCCTTGTGGACAGGTCCTCCTGCAAAAGTCTTTCTGTTTGGAGACGGTGACGGAGCGATCTGCGGACCGATTGCCGGCCTTGACCTGGTAGCCCACGAGTTCACACATGCAGTTGTGGATCACAGTGTTGTGGGGAATGTGGCCGGCACGGGGCTTCTTTACCAGGCGGAATCAGGTGCCATTGATGAGGGCATTGCCGACGTTTTCGGAACCATGGTTGAGTTTTTTTCCAAATTCGGCAACTGGACCATAGGTGAAGGCTTTTGTTTTGCGCCGTCGCGTTCCCTGGCTAATCCAAAAGCATTTTTTCAACCAGATACATACGGAGGAGATAATTATATCACACCTGTTCCACCATACGGAGAAGCCAATGACTTTGGAGGTGTTCACACGAACTGCAGTGTCATGTCACACTGCTTTTACCTCTTGTGTGTTGGAGGATCAGGCACCAACGACATTGGAAACGAATTCAAGGTTGAACCTGTCGGGACCCAGAATGCGGCCAGAATCATCTATCATGCCCTGACTCACAGCCTGACTGCGAACACGGATTTTGCGGGTATGCGGACAGCTATGATCAATGCAGCAAAATTCTTTAACGAAAATGATGAATGTGCTCATGAGGTGGTCCAGGTAAAAAATGCCTGGCATGCAGTTGGTGTGGGAGACGGAGCCATGTATCTGAAAGAGGAGGACATACAGCAACCCAGCTGCGGAAAAGACAATGGTTATATCGGCCTGACTGTTGGAGGTGTGCCAATGGCGACAGTTAATTTTGCATGGAGTTCAGGAGAAACGGACTTTTATATCACCGACAAGGCAGCAGGTTCTTATTCAGTGACCATCACCGATCCCAACAGTGGTTGTACCATTGAAAAGGACTACGATCTGGAAGAAGCTTTTCCCATTTACATCAAACTGACCACCACCGATGAGTCGGGATGCAATACAGACGACGGCAGCGCTTCAGTATATGTGGAACTTGAGGGCAGTGTGACCCCGCAGTACCAGTGGAGCAACGGAGCCAGCACTTTTGCCGTGGACAACCTGCCTCCCGGGGACTATTCCCTGACGGTCACCAATCCCGAGGATGATTGCCAGGGAAAAAAAGATTTCACCATCCTGCCCTGGAAACCCAAAGTCAACATTCGCGGAGCAGGCCAAAGGACCAAATGTGCGGATGACCCGGAAGTGAAGCTGATAGGGGAAAACTGTAATTCCGGCGTTTGTAAATGGTATTTCTGTCCGGACACGGATTGTGATCCCTCTCAGATGGCCTGGATCGGTGACGGCCCTGATATTATACTTTATAATGAAGGAAAGTATAAGGTGATATTGATCCGCCCTGAAGGCTGTGTTGGTGAAGATACTGCAAGCGCAAGCATTAAAATCAAAAATTGTAATGATAAAGATGAGGATTCCCATTGGAAAATCCCGGTCTTTTATCCGCGCGATCCAAACGAAATCAATGGTCCGGCGGGCTATGGCCCTGAACAATTCGTTGCATCCGGCTCAACAATCCCTTATAAGGTTTATTTTGAGAACGATCCGGAATTTGCAACCGCACCTGCCACCAAAATTCATATCGAACTGCCCGTTGATGAGCATTTCAATCTCTATTCCTTCAGATTAGGCACATTCAGTTTCGCTAATATGCATTTCAGTCCGCCGGAAGGCTCCACCTGGTATACAGACCGGCTCGATGTCAGGGACTCCCTGGGTGTTTTTGTGGATCTGACGTCCGGCATTGATGTGCAAAACCGTAAGATATTCTGGACCTTTCAGGCGATCGATCCGGCCACCGGCCTGCAACCCGTTGATCCGCTGATGGGATTTCTTCCGGTAAACGATACCGCAACCCATATCGGGGAAGGATTTGTTTCTTTGACCCTGAAGCCAGGGAACAACGTTATTACGGGCGATACTGTCCTGGCACAGGCAGCCATTGTGTTCGACCTGAATGAGGCGATCCTCACAAACACCTGGAAAAACACGCTGGACGCCCTGCCCCCGTCAACCTCATTAAGTGTATATGCCTCCCAGACAGACAGTACCACCATTCAGCTCAGCATTAACGGAAATGATGATCCTGGCGGATCAGGAATTGCTTTTTTCTCAGTGTTTGTCGCTGAAAACACGGGGCCGTTCACGAAACTGGATGACTACGTCCCGGGCGAAACAGTATTTTTCAGCGGAAAGCCCGGAAACACCTACCGTTTTTTTTCCCTTGGTACGGATAATACCGGACAGTGTGAGAATATGAAAAACGAAGCCGAGGCTCAGGTAAGCTTCTATTCGGATCAGGCAGCCATTCACGGCAGCCTCACCTATCTGAACGATGCGTCAAGCCCGCTTGACCAGGTGATGCTGCAATTGCAAAATTTGAACGGTATTGTCAGAGATTCCTCTTTCACAGGTTCCTATGGAGAATTCACGCTCGTCCCTCCATCACCAGATTCATATGTAATAAATGCTACTACCACCAAAGCCTGGGGAGGGGGAAATGCTGCTGATGCCCTGCTGGTCCTGAGGCATTTTGTTGAACTGGATACGATCACAGGCCTCAGATTCAAAGCAGGAGACATGAATCTTTCAGGACAGCTGAATGCAGCCGATGCGCTGGGAATTGCCACACGCTTTGTAAATCCCTCCTTCGTCTTTGCGGCCGGGAACTGGCAATTTGAAAAGGACACCCTGGTTTTTGGCGGAGAAGATCTTGCTTATTCATTCCGGGCACTCTGCACAGGCGATATTGACGGATCGTACAATCCACCGGCCGGCAAACCCCAGCCGGCCATCCGCCTGTTCCAGCAAACGCATATGGATATCAGAGCTGGAGAGATCATCGATATTCCCCTCACTGTGGACCGGGACGCTGAAATCGGCGCTATTTCCCTGGTGATCCGTTATGAGGCTGATAAACTTGAACTCCTCGATATCGTCCAGGCTGAAAACAGCCGGGGAAACCTCTCCTTCACGACAAAAAACGGCCTGCTTCGCATCGCCTGGTACAGTCTGCAACCCCTGCAGGCACAATCTGAGGATGCCATATTATACCTGAGAATCAAAGCTTTGGACATGGAAACCGGGCTATACACCCTGTTTTCCCTTGAACCGGAAAGTTCCATTGCAGATGCCGAAGGAAAAGAGATCGTCAATCTTAATCTTTTCCTTCCGAGATTAAAATTAGATGTTCCCATCTCCTTTAGCCTGATCCAAAACCAGCCAAATCCTTTCAGCGACCAAACCCTTTTGCGGTTTAGCCTGCCGGAAGATTCCAGGGTAATGATCAGACTTATCGACCCGCCGGGGAAAGAGGTAATGCAACTGCTAAATGAAGTAAAATCAAAAGGAAGTTACAGCTTACAACTCGACGGCTCGACGCTTGCCAATGGCCTTTATTTCGCTGAACTGTTTACAGAAGGAATGAGTGGCAGGCATAAAGCCATGATCAGGATGGTGAAAGTCGGAAAATGACCTGGATTATCAGGCCAGGCTGGTAGCAAGTCCAAACCGTTTTCTCAGTACTTTCGCCTTGTGAGAAAGCTTACAGTTTTACTGGTATTCTTGTGCCTTTCCGCAGCGGGTCAGCCTGTCCTTTATCCCTTATGGAAAGTCAGAAATTATTCGGTCAACAATGGTCTGACTCAAAACACAGTCTATTGCATATACCAGGATAAAGAAGGGTTTATCTGGGCCGGCACGGGCGACGGGCTGAACCTGCTGAAAGGACAGGATATCATGACATTCAGGCATGACCCGTCCGATCCGTCCTCACTGGCCAACAATGTGGTCAGGGGTATCATGGAGGATACAAGAGGAAATCTATATATTGGTACGGAAAACGGCATGTCGGTCTACACTCCCGGTAAAGGATTTTTCAATCCGCCGCTACTGCGCGACAAATCAGTACTGCCGGTTCACATAGAGGAAAACGGACTGTTGCTCTGGTTGCAATGCCGGGGCCTGTTCTGGTACTATCCTGCAGACGGCAGCCTGGAAAGCATGGATACGGCCTTTTCGGCCTTTTGTACCCGTACATGCACCGGACTCACTGATTTTACCGTCCTGAAGCCTTCCGCTGACATTATCCTGAACACCGACCAGGGCTTTTTTCATTTCAAACCCGGGGAAAAAGCAGTTGTGATGCCATATCCTCTGCTCAACGAGCTGGGAATCAGGGCTGTTTACCAGGATAATGACCTGACTACCTGGCTGTTCGGGAAGCAGGCCTGTTACCGTATGTCAACAAAGGAGAAAGCGACGGTTTTTTCCCGCTATCCCCCTGAGTTGGACGATCCTCAAATCAAATCCGTTCTTTCTCCCGGGGCTGACATCTTTCTCATCGGCACATACGGGAAAGGACTGTGGACCATGCATCGCCGTGAGAGAAAATTCAGGCAAGTGATCCGTGAGGGGATAAATTTCACGAAACGCGCCTCCGACCTGATCACCAGCCTTTATTCAGACAGGAATCGAAACATCTGGACGGGTACTGACGGCAATGGTGTGGAAATCTACCGTCCTGAAGAAAATCTTTTTCTTCATATCCATACGATTCCCTGGACCCACTTCGATCTGGGCTCTGAATTCTGCAAATCCTTTGCCAGTCTGAACGACAGCCTGCTGCTGGTTTCGTGTTTCAACACAACACTCAGGGTGTTTGACATGCATCACTGCCGGTTGATCCCGGTCAGCACAAGCGAAACAAGCGGCTTCTCACCAATGGTGGTACATGCAATGCAACGCAAAGGACCGTACATACTTTTTGCCTCAGAGCGCGGTCTGTGGCAGGCGACATTCCGGGTGACAGCCACCGGAGTTGCCATACAGGAATTCCGCTGTCTGTCTGTGAAGGAATCACGCACACTGGTCAGTCTGAATGAAACAGCGTATCTGTGCAATTCAGGTAATGACCTTTTAACGGTCAGGTATACTTCTTCAGGTTTCCGGTTGACAGGAGAAAAGCAGGTCTGGAGATCAGCCATGCTGTGCCCTGCAGCAGGATCGGGAGGCAAACAATTGTATATCAGACTCAACAACAGCATTCTGAAATATCACTGGCCGGGTATGAAACCCGTCACAGAAAAGCAATCTCTTAGACTGCCATCAGAAGTGAGGAAGGTTTTCTTTATGAAATCCCTCCATCCCAGGCTGTTACTGATAGGAACCAATAACGGGATCTATATTTATCAGGATGACAGCGTATTGTATCGTCATTACCACAGCGGTAACGGTCTGTCGAATAATTATGTGTATGCGGCGCTTCCGGACAAAAGCGGAAGACTGTGGTGCAGTTCCAACGGGGGGATCAGTTGCATTTACCTGAACAACAACAAGATCAGAAACTTTGGCACCTACCACGGGGTTCAATCTCCGGAGTTCAATTCGAATGCCTATCTGCAGGCAGCAGACGGCTCCTTTGTATTCGGAGGGATACAGGGATTCAACCTTTTCATTCCGGACTTTGTGCTTTCGCAGAAACCTTCCTTACAACTCAGTTTGTCGGCTGTCACCGTCAATGAGACCTTGCTGGACCCGGGGCTTATCACCCGAAAAGGCAGGAACAATTACCGGCATCAGCAGAATAACTGGTGGTTCCGGGTCACCAGCCTGGATTATCCTCCGCTGCGGGCGCGGAATTACGCATTCAGACTGGATGGGTTGAAGGATGAGTGGATATATACGGGTGAACAAAATACCATTCGCTTCCTGCAACTTCCGCCGGGCTCCTACCGGCTTTGGGTGAAGCTGTCGGAACCGGGAAATGAATACTCGGAGGCGGTGGAATTAGCGCATTTCAGGATACTGCGACCCTTCTACAGGACATGGTGGTTTCTGTTGCTGACTTCCGTGCTGTTGATGGCGATCGTTTATATCATTGTACGGACCTACCTGAAAGCCAAATACCAGGAACGCATTCTTCTGCTCGAAAAAGAGAGGGCCGTGCAGGAAGAGCGTCTGAGGATTTCCAAAGACATGCATGATGATATTGGTACAGGCATATCCCAGATCGCCGTACTGACTGAAATTGTGAAAAAAACCGTGGATGAGCCCGCACGCTTTATGCCGGTGGTAGGCAAGATTTCCATGGTGGCAGGGGAGTTAATCGACAACATCTCCAACATGATCTGGATCACAAAACCGGAATACGACAATCTGAAGAGCCTGATTTATTATATGCGGGAGTATGCAGGTTCCCTTCTCGAAAACACAGGGATCAGCCTGCGTTTTGAAACTCCCGGTCAACTTCCTTCGATAACCGTTAACAACCAGCACAGAAAGGATACCTTTTTGATTTATAAGGAGTCTTTAAATAATATATTGAAGCATGCCGGAGCTTCGAAGGTTGAAATTGAAGCACGGTACCAGGGTAATCAGTTTGAACTCAGGGTAACAGATGACGGATGCGGCTTCGATCCTTCAAGTGTTGAAATATTCAGCGAAGGCCTTGGTAATATCAGGAAAAGGGCGATGGATTGCGGGGGACGGGTCAGCATTGTTTCTGCCCCGGGTTCGGGAACAACAATACATTTCAGCTGTCCGCTGTAAATTCACACAAAAATGTGATGGTCGGCGACAGTCCATGTAGTATTTTTACCAGTCATGAATGAACAGCTTATCCGCGTGGTGATCGTCGAAGACCAGGAAGATATCCGGGAAGGGCTCGCCATGATCATCAACTTCTCTGAAGGTTTTCAATGCATTGCCACTTTTCCTGACGGCAATTCGGCCATGAGCGGCATCCCGGATCTGAAGCCGGATGTAGTACTGATGGATATTGACATCCCTGGCAGCGACGGCATCCAGGTGATTTTCTTCCTTAAATCGGTAATGCCCGCAACCCAGTTCATGATGCTCACCGTGTTTGAAGATGATGAAAAAATATTCCAGTCGCTGAAGGCCGGTGCCAGCGGATACCTCCTCAAAAAGACTTCCCCGGCAAGGCTTTTGGAAGCCATCAGGGAAGTGCATGAAGGAGGATCACCCATGAATTCACAGATCGCCTCCAGGGTAGTGAATTATTTCCGGCAGAAACCTGACAGCCAGGCGGAAGCATACAATCTCACCCGAAGGGAGTACGAGATCCTGGAGCTCATTTCAAGGGGCTACCGTTACAAGGAGATCGGCGACAAGCTAAGCATCAGCATGGATACGGTTCGCAGCCACATCCGCAATACCTACGAAAAACTCCAGGTAACCTCCAAAGTAGAAGCCATCAACAAAGTATTCCGCAGGCTCTGATCACCGGCACTTCACGCTGTTTTCCCTCTGATCAGCAGTTCTCCATTCTGAAAAATTCACCCAAACATGCGATTGTCAGCGCTGCTGACCACCGGTACTTTTGTGGGGATAAGAAATCATCTAACCCTTAATCCTTCATAATTATGAGAAAATCAATGTTCCTTTTCGCTTCAGTGATAGCCCTGGCGGTTATCAGCACTCAGGTTTATGCAACAGTCTGGAGGGTGAACGCAGCCCCGGGATCAAGCGCCCATTACACTACCCTGCAGGCCGCCCATGACGCATCATCAACCGTCAACGGTGATACGATCTACCTGGAAGGCTCACCCTTTTCAAGCGGCGGACTGACCTGTACCAAGGTTCTTACGATCATTGGCGCAGGCTATTTCCTTGATCAGAATCCCCAGACCCAGGCCAACCCCAATCCGAGTAAAATCGATAACTATACCTATTTCCAAAGCGGCAGCGAAGGTTCAAAAATCATGGGTTGCCATTTTACCTACCCCTTGTATCTGTATGTTGGGAATATCACCATTGAAAGAAACTACTTTTATACCGGGCAGTACATGGTCTATGCCTATTATGCCAATGTCAACAATGTCAGGATCATCAACAATTACTTCGACAATGTCTATTATTATCATACCCTTTACTTCCCCAATGCCTGCAGCAATATCCTGATCTCGAACAATTACATCAAGGGATATATCACCACCGGGGTTAATTTCAGCGGTTTCATCACCAACAACATACTTTCCTCCAGCGCTACGGTCTACAATGCAACCCTGACCAACAACATCATGACTGATGGATATTTAACAGCGAGCAACTGTAACATCACTTACAATATCGGCAACAACACCCAGTTTGGCAATCAGAACGGGAATCAGCAGAATGTGAACATGACCAATGTGTTTGTAGGCGCCACAGGCAACAGCACCGACGGGCAGTGGCAGCTGAAGGCCGGTTCTACCGCCATCGGCGCAGGTGAAGGCGGCGTAGACTGCGGCATGTACGGCGGCGCATACCCTTATCGCCTTTCCGGTTTACCGCCCATCCCGGCAGTGTATTATTTCAACGCACCTTCCCTCCCGACCAATAACATCCAGGTGAGTCTGAAAGCAAAATCTCATAACTGATCTCTTCCTCCCGCCCGGGGCGGAACCTAATTAAACCAGGAAAAGACAGCATGATGAAAACACTTGCATTTCAGACCCCTAAGATATATCGGGGCAGCGCACTACTGACAGGCTTGATCCTGCTGTGGCTTTGCGGCCCCGGAATACGTGCCCAGAACATCGTCCAGGTGGAGTATTTCTTCAATACCGACCCGGGCTTTGGTGCAGGTATCCAGGTGCCGGTAAGCAATCCGGCACCCCTGCTGGACAACTTCAACTTCGGAATCAGCACCACAGGACTGACGGAAGGCTTCTACAGGCTTTTCATCAGGGCCCGCGACGACAGCGGCAGCTGGAGCCGAACCTACGACCGTGCCTTTCTCATCAATTCACTTCCATTCCCGTCAGCGGACGTAACGGAAGCAGAATATTTCCTCGACCAGGATCCGGGTCCGGGACAGGGACAGCCCATCCCCTTCACTCCCGGACAAAACATCCAGAACCTGACCTACAACATCGATATTACCAGCCTGGAAGATGGGATCCACCGGATCTTTGTCAGGGTGAAAGACGCAGCCGGAAGCTGGAGCCTCACCCACCACAGGACCTTCCTCAAGCAGATCGTGGTCCTCAACAATCCGGAAGTGGTGGCGGCAGAATACTTTTTCGATCAGGATCCCGGCTTTGGTCAGGGAAATGCCATTCCGCTCACACCCGGACAAAACCTCCAGAACCTGTTGTTTACGGCCGACATCACCGGCCTCGAACAGGGGATCCACCGGATCTTTGTCAGGGTAAAAGACACCTGCGGAAACTGGAGCCTCACCCATCACCAAAGCTTTCTCAGGCAGCTTGTGGTGCCAGGCAATCCCGAAGTGGCTGCCGCCGAGTACTTCTTTGACCAGGATCCGGGATTCGGCAATGGTACAGCAATCCCTGTAGCCGTTTCCGGAAATGTGACGCTTGATTTTACTGTTGATATTTCAACATTAGCGGCAGGATTTCACCAACTTTTTGTCAGGGTGAAAGACAATCTGGGATGCTGGAGTATCACCCACTTCAAATCCTTCCTGAAAGAAGTGATTGTCCTGGATAATCCCCTGATCACCAATCTTGAGTATTTTATCGACACTGACCCCGGATTCGGCAACGGACAGCCCATCCCGTTCACCCCTTCAGTCAACCTGACCTCTGTCGGCCACATCATCAACATTGCTGCCCTGAACAACGGTTTCCACACGCTTTCTGTCCGGGCCATGGATGAAAACGGAAGATGGAGTATCACCCAGTTCAAAAACTTCCTGAAACAAGTGGTGGTATTGACGGAAAAGAAGATCAACAGGGCGGAATACTTCATCAACAATGATCCCGGATTTGGTCAGGGGATTGCCATCCCTGTGGAAACAGACTCCACTGAAGTGGATCTGAGCTTCACGGCCGATCTCACCAGCCTGAACCCGGGTTTTCACAGGCTGTTCGTAAGGACTCAGAATGAGGCAGGGCGCTGGAGCCACAGCAAAATCCGGGCTTTCTACAAAAAGGAGATACAGCCCGACACACTTCCCCTGATTGTTGCAGTGGAGTACTTTATTGACACAGATCCCGGCGCAGGCAACGGACATGCCGTCAACGTGAATCCGTCCACCAATACGGGGTTCCTCGCTTTTCAGCTGGATCTGGACAATGTGGCTTTCGGCCAGCATTTCCTTTTTGTGAGGGCAAAGGACGAAAACGGAAGATGGAGTCTGATTACGCGCGACACCATTTTTTACTACCTGGACTCACTGCCCACAGCCATGCTGACCGGTCCCGAAGGCTTCTGCATCAACAGCAGCGGGGAATTTGAAGTGACCCTCACAGGGACACCGCCATGGACAATCACCTGGTTTAACGGGGAAGACACCCTGACCCAGGGAGGTATCATGAACAGCCCGTTTGTTTATCAGGTCTCACCTTCATGGTCAGGTACCCATACGGCCAAAGTGCTGCAGGTTCAGGATGTGTATTATACCGGACTTTACACCGGTATCCCTATCGAATACCAGGTATATCCGCTGCCTGCTGCGGCCGGCCCCGTGAACGGTCCGGAACACCTCTGCCAGGGTGCCGGTCATCAATGGTACTGGATCAATCCCGTACAACATGCTACTGCTTACCAGTGGACTTACCCCGCCGGTGCCGTGGCTGTCAGTGGCCAGAACAACAGCAGTATCCTGCTCGACTTCACCAATGTGACCGGGCCAGGCCTGGTAAGCGTGACCCCGGTGAACGCCTGCGGCCCCGGTCAATCCTCCCAGCTGACGGTGACGGTTCATGAACTGCCCGTGGTGGATGCCGGTCCCGACCAGAACATCCCCTTTGAAGACTCTGCCTTGATGGCACCTGTGGTGACGGGAGGTTCAGAACCCTATTCGTGGTACTGGTATCCTTACTGGCTTGTCAACAATCCCTACATCCCCGCTGCGACCGCATATCCGCAGGGGAATACCACCTTTACCCTTTACGTAACCGATGCCAACGGATGCCAGGCTTCCGACCAGGTAACCATCTATGTGGGTCTGCCTCCGGGAACGCAGGTGAACGGGGTATTGACCTACGACAACAGCCTTTCAACCCCGCTCAACGAAGCCACGGTCTTCGTCAGGCAGGGAACAGAACTGATAGCCACGGGAACCACCGGCAGTGCCGGCGACTTCTCGATACCGGGCTTGCCTGCGGGATTTTACACCCTCTCAGCCAGTTCCGCCAAGCCCTGGGGTGGTGTGAATGCCACGGATGCCCTGCTGGTGCTGCAACACTTCACGGTGAACATCGAACTCAGCGGGCTTCGCCTGCAAGCCGCAGACGTGAACCAGACCGGCAGCGTCAATGCCATTGACGCCCTGCTGATTGCCAGAAGATACACAGAATTGATTACCAGTTTTCCTTCAGGCGACTGGCTTTCGGACATCCGCAATGTTTATGTGCCCGGAACCGGTATGCAGACCGAGAACCTGGAGGCCCTGGCATACGGTGACGTCAACGGTTCCTACGTTCCTGCCGCGAAATTCGGACGGGAAGTTGAGATCAGGCAGCGTGGAATGCTTCATCTGACTGCCGGTCAGGCAGCCGGCATCCCGCTCTGTGCCACCGGTGAACTGCAGGCAGGTGCCGTTTCCCTCAGCTTGCGCATTCCGCAAGGAATCCGGGTGCTTGATGTCAGCCTCTCTCCCGCGTATCAGAAACACGGTGAGGTCGGTCCGGTGCTTTACAACATCGTGGAAGGAGACCTGCTGAAAATCGCCTGGTACAGCCTGAACCCGCTTGAACTGCAAGAGGGTGATCCCCTGTTGTGGATAAAGATTGAGGCCGCTGACGGAGCAATCAACGGCTGGGAAGCACTGGAAGGTTCTTCCATAGCCAACGGCATGGGGCAGACCATTGCTCCCCTGCTGCTCGAAATGCCATTGATCACCATTAACCAGGAACAGTTCACCCTGGCAGAAAACTATCCGAATCCCTTTGCCGGTGAAACCATGGTCAGCTTCAGCATTCCTGAGGCAGGCATGGTTCATCTGAGCCTGGTCAATGCGCTTGGACAAACGGTGAAACAGCTTGTCAATGAACAATTGCAGGCCGGCAGTCATCAGATTGTGCTCGACGGAAGCGACCTTGGAGCAGGATCGTATTACTGCAGGCTGCTGCTGGAAAGCAAAGCCGGCCCGCATCTGCTGACACGCAAAATGATCATTCAACGCTAGTTTACTGCTTGTTTTTCAAGAAAGGTGCCCCGGAAACAGGGCACCTTTTTTTTCATTCCTCAGTACCTTGTCCCTGGTTCCAGATCCCGAAGCACAAGCAGGCTATGCAGATAGTTCCATCCTGTTGTTCCTACCCAGCCATATTACGTAACTTTGTTTCGGAAAAACATATCCGATGCGCTTGCTGCGAACAAGAAAACTGCCGTTAGCGGCACAGTATATCCTGAGTATCACCGCGGTGCTGGCAGTTTCCTCGGTCTGTTTCTCAGCCTCAGGGATCATCGGTTACAGGGTGGTGGCACTGGTGCTGATGATGACTGTTTCGGTCATCGCCATGCTGTTCGATATCTTTCCTGTCCTGCTGTCTGCCGTGCTGAGTGCAGTCATCTGGAACTTCTTCTTTATTCCGCCATTATATACGTTCCATATCAACAATGCGGAAGATATCCTCATGTTCCTGCTGTATTTCCTCATTGCTTTCGTCAACGCCGCACTGACCGTGAAGATCAGGGAAGCAGAAAAGAGGAACCGCGACCGGGAAGAGAAGGAAAACATCATCAAACTTTACAACACCCTGCTGAATTCACTTTCGCATGAATTAAGAACTCCGATTTCGACCATCCTGGGTGCAGTGGATACCCTGAAAGAAAGCAGGGACAACCTCAGTGGTGAAAACAAGGCGGTGTTGTTATCCGAAATTGACACTGCCGCCCTGCGCCTGAACCGCCAGGTCGGAAACCTGCTGAATATGAGCAGGCTTGAAAGCGGTATGCTTAAGCCCAAGCCTGACTGGTGTGATGTAAATGAGCTCATTCACAATGTCATACAGAAGATCAACCCCGGAAATACCCACCATATCATCTTCCTTCCCGATGGAAAACTTCCGCTGTTCAGGCTTGACGGCGGATTGCTGGAGCAGGTACTTCACAACCTGATCCACAACGCCATCCTGCATACACAATCCGGCACCAGGGTAAGCATAAAAGCCTTGCATGCAGCGAATGCCTGCCTGATTTCAGTATCTGACGACGGGCCGGGATTTCCGGAAAATGAGATCCCCAGGGTTTTTGAAAAGTTCTACAGGCTGCCGGGTGCCGTGTCGGGTGGCAGCGGTCTGGGACTGTCCATCGTCAAAGGATTTACTGAAGCCCAGGGCGGGCGTGTAAACCTTGTCAACAATGAACCCGGAGGTGCGTTATTCTCTGTCGAGATCCCGGCTGATTCTTCTTATATCACCAATCTGAAAAATGAATAAAACTGAGATTCTGGTTATTGACGATGAACCCCAGATCAGGAAGTTTCTGGAGATTGCCCTTGAAAGCCATGATTACAGGGTGTGGCAGGCCCAAAACGGCAAGGAAGGTATGATCCTGGCTGCCCATCACCCTCCTGAACTGATCCTGCTCGACATCGGCCTGCCTGATAAAAGCGGACACGACATACTGAAAGAACTTCGCACATGGTATAACAAAGCCATCATTATCCTGTCTGTCCAGAGCAGCGAAGAAGACATTGTAAGAGCCCTGGATAACGGAGCGACTGACTATCTCACAAAACCATTCCGGACAGCGGAGTTAATGGCGCGGATCAGGTCGGCGATACGCCGGAACCAATCGGATGCCGGAAGCAACATCATTGACTGCGGAGACATTCAATTGGACCTTTTATCCAGAACTGTTAGGAAGAAAGGGGAAATACTCAAACTCACCTCAACTGAATATAACCTGCTTTCTCTTTTCGCCAGGAATGAAGGCCGGGTTCTTACCCATCAGTATATCCTCAAAGAAATATGGGGTGTGGGATATCAGACTGAAACCCAATACCTTAGAGTATTTGTGGCCTCCCTTCGCAGAAAGATTGAGGATAATCCCGATCACCCCGCACATATCATCACAGAAACAGGTGTGGGTTACCGTTTCAATTAACACAAGGTTACGGTCTTTATACCTTCTTTATAACATAGCGGCTTTTTTTACTTCTTCCCGATAAGGACACAATCACCTTTGCAAACGGAAATGCGAAGGGAAATTGAAACCGGCTGATCACATGAACGGGAAGGTCACTGCTGCCACACTGCTGGTCGCGCTCGGTATTATTTACGGTGACATTGGCACGAGCCCTCTTTATGTATTGAAGGCCATTGCAGGCGACAGGCCCGTTACCGAGATGCTCATCTACGGAGGCGTTTCCTGCATATTCTGGACACTCACCATTCAAACCACTTTCAAATATATTTTTCTCACCCTGAAGGCCGACAACCATGGGGAAGGAGGAATTTTTTCATTGTATGCGCTTGTCCGTAAATACAGAAAAAGCCTTGCGTTGCCAACGATCCTGGGAGCCACGACTCTGTTGGCCGACGGTATCATTACCCCTCCGATCTCTGTGGCATCCGCGGTAGAGGGATTGACAATTCTTCCCGGACTTGAAAACCTTCAAACCGTCCCAATTGTTATTGTGATCCTTTCTGCACTTTTCTTTTTCCAACGTTTCGGAACGTATAAAGTCGGACGCACCTTCGGTCCTGTAATGCTTTTATGGTTCACCATGCTTTCAGTGCTTGGAGGAATTCAAATTATCCGTCATCCTGATGTGCTGTTTGCCCTAAATCCACTGTTTGCCATCAATTTATTGAGACATTACCCCGGAGGGTTCTGGTTACTTGGGGCTGTATTCCTTGCAACCACCGGTGCTGAAGCCCTGTATTCAGATCTTGGTCACTGCGGAAGAAAAAATATCCGGATAAGCTGGATGTTTGTGAAAACATGCCTGATGCTGAACTACACCGGTCAGGCCGCATGGATCGTGCAAACCGGTGCCGACTCGGCTATGTATGGAACAAATCCCTTTTTCGGCATGATGCCTTCCTGGTTTCTAATACCGGGTATCACCATCGCAACACTGGCAACCATCATCGCTTCTCAGGCAATGATCAGCGGAAGTTACACCCTGATCAACGAGGCTATGAATCTGAACTTCTGGCCCAGGATTAAAGTGAAACAACCCACAAATCTGAAAGGTCAGATTTATATACCCAGTGTCAATAATCTCCTCTGGTTCGGTTGTATCTTAATGATCCTCTACTTCAGGAATTCATCCCATATGGAGGCAGCATACGGTTTCTCCATCACCATCACCATGCTGATGACAACATTGCTCCTGGCCCATTATCTTTATTATTCCCTGAAATGGCCGGCTTACCTGGTGGGCTTGATACTCCTGCTGTTTAGCATTACGGAATCATCCTTTTTTATTGCAAATGTTGCGAAAATCAAGGAAAGATGGATGTTCCTAATTTTTGAACTTCTCATCTTTATTACCATGTATGTATGGTATTATGCCAGAAAGATCAATAACCGGTTCACCCATTTTACTGATCTCGGAAAATATGCGAGCAGCCTGACTGAACTGCATGAAGATGTCAGCATCCCAAAATTCTCCACCCACCTGATCTACCTGACCAAAGCCAACCGCCGGCACGAAATTGAAGAAAAAATCATGAGATCGATCTTTTCTCGGAATCCCAAACGTGCCGATATATACTGGTTCCTGCACATCAACCGGACGGTCGAACCATACACACTCTCATATGATGTATCTGAACTGGTGCAAGACACTGTTATTAAAGTGAATATCAACATCGGCTTCAGGATTCAGCCCCGTGCGGAACTTTACTTCAAGAAAATTGTCAGAGAACTGATCAGCAACAGGGAACTCAACCTTCACAACAGACCCGACGGCTCGACCAGATACAACAGGGAGCCGGATTTTAAATTTGTCGTTATTGAAAAGTTTCTCTCGGTGGAAAATGAGTTTTCTCTGCGCGACGGCATCCTCCTGAACACTTATTTCCTGATGAAAAAATGGGGTCTTAGTGATCAGAAGGCTTTCGGGCTCGATAAATGTGATGTAGTAACCGAATATGTGCCTCTTGTTTACCAGCCTGTCAATAATATTGAGCTTAAAAAGGAAAACCATCATTCCCAGGTTTCGGCCACCCGCCCATACCCGTCAAGAATCATAGAACCAACCCCTTAGTATATATTAGGATGGATCGTTCAAGGGAATTGCTCAATAAATATATTTCCCTCGTCGACAAGAGGATAGAGGTAGTCCTTTTAAAAGGTGAAGTGATCCGGGGTATGATCACAGCCTTTATCAGTTCAGAAACCGGGGGTGGCGGAACAGGTATCCTGAAGTGGCGGATTGCTGAAGTGGAGGAAGCTTCCCTGCTGGGAACCGATCCATTTGGCTTTGACATTGGCCGGACGATAGATCATAAGGCGATTGCAGAGGTGAGATTCATGGAAGACCAGACCATAATGAAATTCAATGACCGTTGAAGTTCCCCTCCAGGCTGTTCTTAACCGGAATGAAACAGGGTAGGTCCGAATGGCGGGCAGAGAAACTCCCCTGCACGCTCAGCCGAAAAATTCCTCCTTGAACCCCAGCAGGTAAAGTTTTTCGCAGGACCGTGTGACAGCGGTATAAAGCCACCGCAGGTATTCGGTATCGGGCGGTTCATCGGGCAGCCAGCCCTGATCCACCAGTACCTGCTTCCACTGTCCGCCCTGGGTTTTATGGCAGGTCAGCGCATAGGCGAATTTCACCTGCAGTGCATTGTAATAGCGGTTGTTTCTGACTTTCTCAAGCCGTTTGCGTTTGGAGGCAATTTCCGTATAATCGTTCATGATGGCATTGAACAGGCGGTCATGATCCGCACGGGGGAGGGATGCGCTCTCGGAAGTCAGGGTTTCCAGCATCAGCAACACATCGAGTTCGTCCTCATCCGGATAGTCAATCATCCTGATGGTCGCCCGGGCAAAGCGGAATCCGTAGATCTCCGTCGTTTCCCTGATCCGCAACACTTCGATAATGTCGCCGTTGGCAATAAAACCGGCTGCCGATTCCTCAGGCAGCCAGAAGTAGTTGTTACGCACCACCATCAGGTAATCCCCGGCCGACAATTCTTCTTCCCTGTATAGGATGCGGCTGCGGATGCCCCGGTTGAACTGCCCTGCCCTTTTGTTGGAACGTGTGATCACAACCGCATCCTCCGGCTGCTTCCCGGTGAAAAAGGACTGCAGCAATTCTTCCACCTCAGCGGGTTGGATTCGAAGGATGTCGCCAAAGCCGGCCAGGGTAAAGTAAGGTGCGACGGGATTTGCAGTGGAGATTTTTTCCCTGACCAGGGTGGCATTGGTAAGGATGCCACTTTCCTGAGCCTGCCTCATCACCTCGGTAAGTTCAAGCTGCCTGACGGATAATTTAAATTGTGAGGCCAGGTAGTCCGGTTCCAGTGCAGGTGAACGGACAGAGCCCACCGGCGGCAGCTGGGCCGTATCACCAAGCAGCATCAGGCTGTTGGTATCATCGGTAAAAACGAAGCTGATCAGGTCTTCCAGTAAACTTCTTCCGGAAAAGAACAGGCTGTCGCCGCTATCCCCCTGATCAGGCACCATCGAGGCCTCATCCACGATAAATACCGTGTTGGTATGAGGATTGGACATCAGACTGAGGCTGAAGCGTCCGTCGGAAGCAGTTTTCAGACGGTAAATCTTTTTATGGATCGTGCTGGCTTTTTTGCCCGAATAGGCAGTGAGCACTTTTGCCGCCCTGCCTGTGGGTGCAAGCAGTACCGCCTGTTTACCCATTCCCGGAAGTACTTTGACCAGGGCAGCCACGACGGTGGTCTTCCCGGTTCCGGCATAGCCCCTCAGCACAAAAGCCCGCCTTGCCTTTCTTTCGCTGAGAAAGTCCGACAACAAAGCCAGCAATTCCCGCTGCCCCGATGTGGGTTCATAAGGGAACTGCCTGAGCAATGCCTGATATACCCTGTCTTTCAGCAAAATGAAACCAAAAATAATCCTACCATCTGGTCGATCATCGCATTAAAAGGGATAACCAATTCCGAAATTCCACATTACATCCCGCATCCTGATGCGGCCGGCATCTATCCAGGTTCGCTCCACGCCGGAACCCGGATTCCGGATTTGAAGGGCACCATCGAGCCGGAAAATAAAAAAGCTGAAATCGAGCCTGAAGCCCAGCCCTGCATCGATGGCAATCTGCCTGAAAAACACATCCCCCCTGAAAGTACCGCCCGGTAACTGATCCGAAGGCTTCAGCAACCAGATATTTCCGGCGTCTGTGAACAAAGCCCCATGAAACCAGCCCAGTACAGGGAAACGCCACTCCAGGTTGGATTCAATCAGCATGTCCCCCGTTTTTTCGAACTGCAAGCCGGACTCAGCATCGAAATAGGCTCCGGGCCCCAACGACCGGATGGCCCAGCCCCGCATCCCGTTGGCTCCGCCCGCATAAAAACCCCGGTCAAAGGGCAAGGCAGACGAATTTCCATAGGCATACCCGATACCAAGTGCGGCACGGTAAACCACGGTGCCCGTCCCAAGCAGGTTGTAATACCTGAAATCCCCGTCCAGCTTCAGATACTGTGCATAACGTATGCCAAAAAGAGCATACTGCCCGTTGTCATCTTTCTTTGCGTGCGTGAGCTGGTTAATACCGGAAAGTAGATTTCCGGCTGATTCCAGGTTGCTTTTGAAGTAAAAAAAATCTTCTCTTTTGTTAAGTTGTTGATTATTATACACATAACTATATCTTAACGCCATGATGAGGTGATCCGTATACTGATCAGTCAAACGTTGATCATTGAACGCCAGAAGGTTAGCCGTAAAAGTAGAATCGGGGAAAATTCTCACTGAATTGATTTCCAATGGATTCAGAATATGCCTTTTGAATTGGCTTTCTTTCCACTCATAACCAAAAGAAACCTCTGTGCGATACCGACGGAACGAACTTCTCTCCTGGTAATTCAATCCCGTATTGATCCTTGTTTTAGGCCGGAAAGCCCGGCTGAAACGCTCCTGATTTACGGGCACCAGGAATTTTGGAAATACCAGGCCGGCCTGGATGCCAGTTTCAAAGGTATTAAAAAAGGCTTTATCCGCCTCATATTGTTCTCCGACCCGTTTTTGTATTTCGAGGGCGCCTTTCATCTGAATGTTCAGTAATTCCGCGCCCCTGAAGAGGTTGCGGTTTTCCATGACCAGGCTGGCAGCCACACCGAAATCCCCCCCGGTATTGGTGCCTTCTGTTTCCACCGAGACCGCCATCAGCTTGTTCCTGGTCATCTGGATATGGCCGTCGAGGTAACGGACCTGTCCGTTGCGGTTACTGTCGCTGACCGGTGTAAACTCCAGGTTAATGAAACGGTAGAAGGGAAGTTCATTCAAACGGGTATAAGACTGCTCGACATCCGAAATACGGAAAAGATGACCCGGGCTTAGATCAAGGTTTTGAGTGATGACAGAAGGCCTGACGGGAATACGGTCGCGGAACACAAAGCGGTAATAGTCGCTATTTCCTGATCCTGACCTGTTTCCCGTGGCGAATAACAAAGTATCATTACCGTTGCCATCCATACGCAAAGGATCATAATCAGGTTCGATGGTGATATTCCGCAGGGTGCAGGGCTGGTGTTCACGTGGAGGAGGCCGGAGGCTGTCTGATTCCGCCACCACAGGATCCGCGATGCGCAGGCTGAGGTCTATCTGCTGCCCGCCGGCACTGCTGTCGGCCAGGAAGGTGATATAGTCCTTGATAAAATAATAGTACCCCTGGTCGCGAAGCAGCATGGTAATCCTGTCGCGCTCATTGTCAAGCACATACACATTATATGCTTTGCCTGATCCGATCAGGGAGTTCCGGACATCTTTACTGAGCAGCGCAGATATGACAGTATCACTGATCTCATAGGTAACATTCCGTAATTTATACTGACTTCCCGGATATACATGATACTGCGCCGTGGCGTGTTTCCTGCGGAAGCGGTGTGTAACGTTTACCCTTGCCTGGTAGTAACCGGTATTGGCCAGGTAAGCTTTCATGTTGGTGACCGATTGTTTGCTGAGGCTGGTATCGAGGATGACAGGCCGGGCAGCCACAGCCCTTCCGATCCATCGCCTGAACCAATGCTGCTTACCCCGGGTGGCAAACTGATCAGCCCAGATCTCGAGGGGAAACACTCCCAGCATGCGTTTGTTCGGTTTTTGTTTGATATATGCCTGCAGATCGGACAATCCCTGCTGGTGGGGATGTATGTCAAGGCTGTTGCGGCGAAGCAGATAATCTCCTTCCGCAAGGCGGTCCGTCACCGAACAGGATGAAAGCCACAGGGCCAGTACGGGCATCAGCAAACGAAAAATACACCAGCGCATGTTCATGGTCATTCTACTGCAAACCTACATAAAAAGGCTTTCTGCAGGAAGCTTTTACACTTCCTTTTCATGCCTTTCATTCCTGCCCACCGACCGGCATTTTCATCAATGATGATTGATAATGAGTGAAATACATTATATATGCAGCATCATCTGAAAACACATACCAGAAAAAAAACAAAGGCCTGTTTCGAATCTGCTTGGATATTTCGCCCGCAATGCGTATCTTGGTTGAATAAATCCGACCTTTGGCAGCTGAAAAATGATGTATCATTGAATAACAAAACTCAATATGGCTGAACTCTTATGGAAATACATGGAAGAACGCCTTCAGCAAAAAGGCTATCTTCCGGTTGATCAGCGACATGGCCCGGTCATTACCCTGTCGCGGGAGGCGGGATGCTCTGCAAATCCCATTGCCCGCGCCCTGCTTAAACTGATCCAGCATGAGCGACCTGAGAAAGAGAAGCAGTGGAAAATCGTGAACAAGGAAATTGTCCATGAAGCCGCCAGGGAGCTGGAGATTTCACCGGACAAGATCACTTATGTATTCAAGGCAGAAGAAAGGAAACTGCTGGATGAGATGCTGGCAGCCCTTACATCACGCTATTACAAGAGTGATCAGCGGATCAGGAAGACCATCACCGGGGTGATCCGGAGGATCATCGACGATGGTTACGTGATCATGGTGGGTCGCGGCGGGGTTGCCTTTACAAGGGGAAAGACCAATGCACTCAATGTCTTCCTGCAGGCTCCCCTCGATTGGAGGATCCGCAATGTGTCGGAGAAATACCGTATCCCTTATGAAAAAGCAGCCGTGATGGTGGCGGCCACCGACAAGGAAAGGAAGCTGCTTACAGAGCATTTTCAGGGAAAGAAGGTTGATCCCTGTATTTACGACGTCGTCATCAATGCTTCCAGCTTCAGCATCGAGCAGACTGCAGCATTGCTCCACCAGATGGCGAAAGCCAAATCCCTGATCTGAATCTATGAATCCCGGCCGGCCTGTGTTGCTTCTTGATGAAGCCAGGGCAAGAAATAACCTTGAGCGAATGACAAAGAAGGTTGATGCCGCGCGACTGCGGTTCAGGCCTCATTTCAAAACACATCAGTCGCATGAAATCGGGCGGTGGTTCAGGGAAAAGCAGGTGGATGCCATTACCGTTTCCTCCCTGTCCATGGCCATCTATTTCATAGCCGACGGATGGACCGACATCACCATCGCTTTCCCTCTCAATATCCACGAAATCAAAGTTTTAAACACTATCCCTGAGGCCATCAGCCTTGGATTGCTGGTCAATTCACCCACCACGGCCCTGAAGCTCTGTGAAACTGCAGACAGGCCCTACAACTGTTGGATAGAGGCAGACACAGGATTCGGCCGTTCCGGGATCGAAGCTTCAGACTCAGATGCTTTCAGGCAGATCATTCATATCCTTCAAAGCAATCCCCATCTCTTTGTCGCCGGATTGCTTTCGCACTTCGGACATACATACCAGGCAAAAGACAAAGCGGAAGTGAGCAGGATTTACAACACAGGCATGAATGCCCTGCAAGCCCTCCGCAACCGGCTGCAACCGGTCTGTCCCGACATGCAGATCAGTGTCGGCGACACCCCGTCATGCAGTATGCTGGATGATTTCGGGGAAGCGGATGAACTCAGGCCGGGTAACTTTATTTATTACGACCTGATGCAGGCGGCGATCGGCTCATGCCGGATCGAAGACATTGCCGTTGCCCTGTCAGTGCCCGTGGTGGAAATACATCACGGCAAACGCCAGCTTATCGTGCACGGTGGCGCGATACATCTGTCGAAAGACAGCATGCCGGGCGAACACGGCCAGCCTGTTTTCGGCAGGGTAAGCCGCCTGGAAGATAAGGGATGGGGGCCACCCCTTGAAGGTGTTTATGTGAAAAGCCTCAGCCAGGAGCACGGGGTGCTGCAGTTCCGGTCAGACATCCCGGCAGATATCGAAACCGGAAGCCTGCTGGGCATTCTTCCGGTGCACAGCTGCCTGACGGCGGATGCCGCAGGAGCCTGTATGACCACCGGAGGAGCATTCATCGGGATGCTTGACAAACGACTGGTTTATTGATTAATTTTACATTGAAAATCATGCATATGAAAAGGAATCCGATTCTCATCCTGCTGATCCTGGTTTGGTATTCAGGCTTTTCCCAGACCCTGTCCTCACCCGAAAGTGTGGTACTGGATCCCGCAACAGGCAATTATTACATCTCAAGTCCCGGTAACAACAGCATCCTGAAAAGAGACCCGGCCAGCAATCTCAGTATTTTCCAGCCTTCCTCACCCTGGTGTTCCGCACCAAAAGGCCTGTGTATCGTGAACAATATCCTGTATGCCACTGACATTACTTATGTCAGAGGCTACGACCTCGACAGCGGTACGGTAGTGATGAGCCTGCTGGTCAACGGAGCCGTTTTCCTGAACGATATCGTGGCCGACGGTAACGGGCAGTTCCTGTATATCACCGACACCCAGGGCTGGAAGATCTATCAACTGGATATCGCCAGCCAGACAGCAAGTCCCTGGCTGACCAGCGGCATCGTTTCACCCAACGGCATTTACTGCGACTATCTCTCAAACCGGCTGCTGATCGTGGAGTTCTCAACCAACGGAACAATCAAAGGCATCGACCTGAACACACAGGCCATCAGTACCCTGGTGGCTCCCACCCCGGGCATGCTCGACGGCATCGCCAGGGATGCACAGGGATACTGGTATATCTCAAGCTGGGCCACCAATAAGGTTTACCGCTATCATCACACCCTGCTCGGCACCCCGCTCGAAGTCAGCGTGAACGGCACCGTCAACGGTCCGGCCGATGTTTTCGTGAACAAGACGACCAATCCCGAAATGCTGGTGATCCCCAGCATGAATAACAACCAGGTGTACTTTGTTCCACTGGCATGGACCGAAATGAATGAAGCCCCGCAGACACCCGCACCCCGCCTCTTTCCAAACCCGGCAGGACAAAGCACTGTCCTTGAATATTACGCATACAAGGATACTCCAATGGATATCAAGATCATCAACCTGAACGGACAGGAAGTTTACCGTCATACAATTAAACCGGTACAGCCGGGAATCTGCAGGCAAACACTCGAACTGGAACAACTCAGTCCGGGTAGCTACCTGCTCAGCTTCAGTGCTGGTGAAGCGGTCCATCATCTCCCCTTAACAAAGAATTAATATCCCGTCCAGAACCAAATGGCGGGAAAGCTGTTTAATTATTAAACCTTCCTGTCATGAAGAAACGTTACACCCTCATTATCTGGACTTCGGCACTTGTGATGGCCGGAGCCATTGTTGTTTCCGCATTTTCTCCTACCGGTGCACCCGCAGGTTATACCGGTTCACCCGGCGACGGGCAGAACTGTACTTCCTGCCATGGCGGTACGGCTACCAACGTGAACAACTGGATCAGTTCCAACATCCCTCCTTCAGGCTATGTACCGGGGCAGACCTACCAGATCACCGCCACCAACAACCACAGCGGCAGTGCCAAGTTCGGCTTCCAGGTTTCGCCTCAGAGCCTTTCCGGCACGCTGATGGGAACCCTCACTGCGGGGACCAACAACAAGCTGGTCGGTAACAACAAATATGTGACCCATATGCTGGCCAATAATACAGACAATGTGTGGACATTCGACTGGACGGCCCCTGTTGCAGGCAGCGGTACGGTTACTTTCTACGGGGCATTTGCCCGGGGAAATCCAGGTCCTGTAGCACTTTCCACGCTGGCAGTCACTGAAAACACCACCGGCATTGAAAATCAAGCTGATTACAATGAAAGCTTCCGGCTTTATCCTAACCCGGCTGCCGATCATGTGAACCTGCACCTTCCCTCAGGCACCGCCGGACCGGTAAGCATCCGCGTGAGCGATCTGCGCAGTGGCATAAAGGTTCTGGAACAAACGATTCTTTCCGGTAACAGCCACCGCCTCGATTGCTCCATGCTGCCGAAAGGGATCTATGCTGTTGATATCAGCACCGAAACCGGCACCATCAGCGAAAAGCTGATCCTGCAATAGTCCGTATCGCGGTCACCGGGATGATGCACTTCAATGGATTTCCAGCAGGAAGTCCCTGAGATTCATGAATTCGATTCCCTCGTGATTACCCCTGGCAAATTCATCCAGGGTAATTACATATTTTTTGAAATTGTCCCGAATTAAAAGCAGATTACCAAATTCTCTTTCAAATGTTTTCTCGTCGGCGACGCTCAGGCATACCTGAACATACATCGTTTGATCGTCCTTTGCTGCAATGAAGTCAATCTCCTTATCAGCCAGTTTACCGATATAAACCTTGTAGGAATGCTGTAGCAGGTGCCTGAAAACCAGTCCTTCAAGATACTTATGGATATTTTTCGGATCATAGGGCTTAATTACATGACACAATCCAAGATCTTCAAAATAAAACTTATCATTCAGTTCAAACAAGCGTTTACCGGCAATATCATATCGTTTTACCCGGTGTATGAGATAGGATGACTCAAGAAAATGCAAATAATCAATAATCGTTTTGGTTGAGATTGCTAAATGTTGTGATTTTAGAAATTCACTGATGCGATTCGCAGATACTAAGCTGCCTGCATTGTCAGCAATAAATGCCATCAGGTTATTCAGAAAGCTGAAATTACGAACATTAAACCTTTGAACGATGTCTTTGAATAAAATTGTATTCAGCACATTACGAAGATACTCCTGACGAACCTGGTCATTGTCCTCCAAATGAATAAGAAAAGGCATACCACCCTGCTGTATGAATTTCCACATGGCTGCAGGGGTATTTTCAAGCTTGTGAAAATGCAGGTACTCCCCGTATGAAAGACAATGAACCTGTATTTCGACATACCTTCCCGACAACAAGGTGGCCAGTTCGCCGGAGAGTAATGTGGCATTGCTTCCGGTACAATAAATGTCAAAACCACCCTTTGAAAGCATTCCCCGTATAGCCTTCTCAAAATGCATGATCTCCTGGATCTCGTCAATGAAAACAAAGCATTGCCGGTCTGGCAGCTTCCTTTCATTTACATAGTTCCACAGGCTTTTATCATCGCTGATTTCCTCATAATCAGGATGTTCCTTATTTATATACAAAATCCTGGCTTCGGGTTGCTTCAGGCGTATATGGTCGATGGTCTGAAGCATGATATAACTCTTTCCTGAACGCCTCTGACCGGTGAAAACCTTAATCAATGGCTTTCCGATGAAAGGGAGTACCCTATTCAGGTATATAGTCCGTGGGATATAGTCTGGAATCATCATTTGTGTATTATGATAAATAAAAATTCAAAATTACGAATTTTATTTATCATGGTAAATATTTTTTCATGGAAAATAACTCCCGTTCACATCCCCCATGCAAACCGCCTTCAATGAGAATGCCGTGTGCTGCATTGCCCCGATACTGAAGGCGGGTGCCTCACAATACCAATCCCCTGCCGGGAAGGCATTCACTGCACCGATAAAGCGTTTCCCGATGTAAAGGGCGTCCAGGCTGTTGACCGCCTGGTTGTCGTCCACGTCGGCTGCCTTCAGGGAAAGCCCCGTGAGATGGATGAGATGTACGAAATGTCTCAATACCAGCAGGGCGTCGGTCGAATTGCAGCCGCCCCAGGGGATTTCCGGAATGACCACCAGGCTGTACTGTCCCCTGCAAAGGTTTTCAAAAGAGAAACATCCCGCAGTGTCCGACTGAGTCACTGCCATTTCCAGACCGTTCTGCCGCAGCGCCACACTGCAAGCGGCGAGCCAGCTTTCCGCACTGTTGGCATATTTGATGGTACCGTCGATGGTGTATTTCCCGATACTAAGGCTATGGTTTCCGCCTTGCAGCAGACACCCGCCCTGAATGATCCCGTCGGTTCCTGTATGCCTGGCTGCAGAAAACACAGTGTCGATGAAAATATAAGCGCTGTCTGAGGCCTTCAGGTCGGCCGCCCAGACCGTCACGCTCCGTCCGCCCGGCAGGTTTTCAGCCAGGTGAGCGGCCATGCCGGTATCTCCTTCATGACTGAAGAGATAAATCGCGTCATCCCAGTCGACACCCGTTGAGATGCTGTTGCTGATCAGGCTTCCGCCTGCCTGCACCTGGCCGGCAGTGTCGCCGATGCTGATCGTATGCAGGAACAGGACAGTGTCTGAAACAAAGGGTGGCCTGATCTCCAGACGCCATTTACCCGGGGTTCCGTGAAGGGTATCAGGCTGTGTGAGCGGCGGGTAGTTTGTTCCGTTGACCCAGTACTCATAGCCTGTCCCGCCGGTAAGCCTGACCGTGCCATTTTCCGGAAGCAGTGTCCTGAGCGACAACCTGCCGCTTCCGTTTTCGACATCAAGGTCGGTTCCGTCATAGGTCATGATGTGTCCCGGTACTTCCTCCATGATCAGCGCTCCGCTGACTTGCGGCCGGTTGACGGTGTGAAACTGGACAAAGGCATCCCGCTGGCCATTATGATCCGGATTCAGACAAAGATGATCCAGTACGATCATCCTGTCAGGTTTGTGAAAGAGCAGGCGCCTGGTGAACTTCCTGACCCTGCTGCTGTCGTATGAAAGGCTGGCATCGCTGTTTTGGTATGCCCAGGCGGTATCTGCGGCGTATTGGTTCCATCTCCCTCGCTGGAAGGCGGGAGAGAAAATGTCGTTATAATTCATCAGTGCGGGTGAATAAATCTGTCCGCCGTCATTTGCAACAACCTCATTACCATAGAGATAAACACTACTTGAATCAAAGACGCAAAGCGAATTGTGGGCAATGGTCCGGGTGTAGTAATTTTTAAAGTGGCTTCCCCC
Source organism: Bacteroidota bacterium (assembly GCA_022709385.1). GTDB lineage: Bacteria > Bacteroidota > Bacteroidia > Bacteroidales > CAIXZF01 > JAKLIX01. The sequence goes on from JAKLIX010000005.1 coordinate 68,770, forward strand.
GTAGGTATCGTAAAATCCTGCATCAATCAGCAGGGGATTGTGGTGAAATACCGCAAAAGTGTTGTTGTCGCGGTGTTCATGTGAAGCCCTTTTGGAAGGGGAGTTAAAAAACCAGACGAGTACGGCATCCTCTTCCCATGAGGTGCGGCTTACGCTCAGCCCGACCTTGTCTGCCCACCAGTTGAGGGGAGGTAAGGGTTTGGCGACCGGCGGCATGGTAAAATCCTTATACAGCAGCTTACGAAAAACCGGAACAGTCCAGGTGATGAACTGTGCTTGCGAGTAATACTGTGCCAACCAGCGGCTGCGGTCATCCTGGAAGATCTGCGCATGACGGTAGATCACATTGTCGGCGGACAGGCCGGTCATACCGTCGCCCAGGTGGATGGTCCAGTGGTCGGGTCTGATGAAGTACCAGTATTGGTTGATGGATTCCTGCACCCAGGGAAGGTCGGTGTAGAAATTCTTACCAGTGGCAAAAAGCATGTCATCGAAAAGCTGGAACTGGTCCGTGAGGCTCCACATGGCGTAGGCCGCGCCCCAGTTCCAGCCGCCGTCGTCGTCGCGGTAATGCGAATAGCAGGGCAGGAATCCATTGATCCACTTGTCGTAAACCGTTTGATACCAGGAAAGGACGGTATCCTGCTGCCCGCTGCTGAGGCCGTCGGCCATATACAGCGCGAGGTTGTTGCGCATGGCAAAGACGCAGTTCAGGGCATTGTGGCTCGACACGTAGCTGTTCCCTGCAGAAGAAAGGATGTACAGATCCATGAACTTCCTTTGCATGCGGTAATGTGCCAGGGCCAACTGCTGACGGTCGCTTGCCGGTAAGGAGTCATGGCACCAGTCGAGCAGCAGGCTGGCGGCATCACTGAACGTACGGATCAGTGTTTCGCGCTGGTACCATTCCATGGCGTCAAGGTTCACCGTATCGAGGTATTCCGTGCATTTCCTGACCAGGAAGCGGCAACGTTTCAGCTGGAGGGGTTCATGATTCACGCGCCAGAGGAAGACTGTGAACACCGCCTGCCACTGGGCCCATTGCGAAGACCATGTCCAGGTCCATTGGCTTGTGTCACTACCTGTCATAAACAGTTCCGGGTCGTTGATCCAGTTGTTGTTGTAGCGGTTCAGGAAATCATTGTAGGTGGCTCCGCATTCGCCCTGGAAACGGTGCTGGGCAATCCAGTCCAGTCGTCCGGCAGCAGCGTAGATCCTGGGACGGGACTGTTGAATGGCAGGGTAGTCCTGGGCAAAGGTAATCAGGGTGAAGCAGATGATTTGAATAAGTAGCAGTATTCGCATAGTGCATCATTGATTCTTTTATAAAGGTAGACAAAGTAATTCACTCCCTGCATCCTAAAACCTCCGTATCTTCGCAAACAACAATCCGGAAACAGATTCACCCCTATGTGCATACGCCGCCGCAGGATATTCGCCGGGATCAGGCAGTGTGACCTGCCCCTGACCGGGAAGTTATCCAATCTCCTGGCAAAGAGTTTTCTTCCGCCACCGCGAACTGAAGTGACCATACGGACGCTTCACGGCTTCAGGATGACCATTAATCCGGTGATCGATGCCGGGGTGGAAAGGAGCCTGTACCGTTTCGGCACCTATGAAGCGGGAACGCTTTACTGGATGAAGCAACTGCTGGCCGAAGGGGGTTGTTTTGCCGACGTGGGGGCCAACATCGGGCTGATGTCGCTGCATGCATCAAGGCTGGTCGGGGAGAAGGGCCGTGTGATCGCTTTTGAACCAAACCCGGTAACAAGGGAACTGCTGCTCCGCAACATTGCGCTTAACGGCTGCAACAACATCAGGGTCGAATCCTACGCGATATCGGCAGAGTCAAAAGAAGGGAAGATATACGACCGCTGGGATGTGAACCGGGGCGGCGCCACGCTGATCAAACCTTCAGGGGATGCGACTTCCTATGATATCCGGGAGATCAGCCTGACGGCCTGGTTTGAAGGTCAGACCGGACCCGACCTGGTAAAAATCGACATCGAAGGCTACGAACTGGAAGCCCTCAAGGGTGCGAGGGGCTTGTTGGAAAGCGAAAAGCCCCCTGTGCTGATCATTGAATGTTCGGCTGTGAGAGCTGCCGGCTACCACATGGATGTCAGGGATATCTTTGACCTGCTTACAGGTTGCGGATACCGGGTTTTCAAATCAAAGAAGGAAAAGATCAAAGGCCTGAAGGAAGTCCGGAACGCTAATGAGCTCCCCCTGCACGACAACATCTATTGTTTACCCTCAGGCATGCCCGGACAGCTTGAGCGGCTGCCTTTCTGAGCGGAATCCCGTATTTCCGGTAATGCTGTCAGGGCATGGCCTCTTTTGTCGAGGGGATAGCGTTCCACGATCCTTGCCCTGGCCTTTCGCCCTGCCTCCTCCTTGTTTTCCAGCGACAAGGCCCTGACGATCACCTCCCTGAGTAAGGCCGTGTCACGTTTTCCCAGGACAAATCCCGTATCGCCGGCGATCTCAGGAAGGATATTGACTGCCGACACGATGGGGATGCATTCGCAGCTCATGGCTTCACAGAGTGCAAGTCCGAAACCTTCAAAGATGCTGAGCTGCATATGAAAGCGGCAGCGGCTGTATTGCTGTTTCAATTCCTCCATCGTCAACCTGCCGGTAAATATCACATTACCGGGCAGCGGTCCGGAAGGAGGCGAACAGCCCACAATATGGAATAAGCAGTCAGGAAAATCCCCTGCCACCTGTAAAATCAGGTCACCTCCTTTTAACACAAACTGGCCTTGACCGATAACCGCAATGAACGTATTGTCTTCTTTACGGATATCCGGAAGTTTTTCCCAGAACATGGTGTTCAGTCCGTTACCGATTACAGTGTAAGGTGTTTTCAGATGCGGGAAAAAGTGCTTGTATCCCTGCCGGATTTCTTCAGGCTTTCCACTATCATAGAAACTATTTTCCATATACACCAGTGATTCACTCACCGGCAGCAGTCGTGTGGCCAGGTGCATCGACAGGCGGCATGCAGCCCTCGACATTTTCTTCCGGAGGCTGCCATATGGAACCGATGGTATGGAGGCGCATTCTGTGCCATGCAGGATGAGAAACACCGGTTTGCCGGTCAGTCTGCCAAACAGTCCGGGCAGGATGGCCCAATAGCCGGCAAAGGAAACAAAGATGGCCTTTGTCCCCCTGATTTCCAGGCAAAGCATCAGGATTTGCCGCAGGAGATTCAGCGGGAGTGTAAGGGGGTTCCTCCACGGGAACAGCTGGGAGACCAGGCGGTAAGATTTTCCGAGCAATGCCAGGTCGTTTTTGATAAAGCCCGAATCGACCGGTGAAATGTAAATGATCTTTCTGAAGGCTTTATGTTCAGGCATGCCGGTTTTGGGTTTCCGCAAAGGTAAGCAGGCAGGGGGATGCTTGCGCCATTCCTGCCTTATTTTCTCAGAAGACCGTTCTGGAACCGTTCACATCCCCGTAACACAGCCCTTTGATCTCCACCTGAACGTTGCTGCTGCCGTCGAACAGCACTTCCATATTTTCAAAGATCCAGTCGCCTGAAGGAAAGCCGTAGATCAGTCCCACAAACCTCCTCGCCGCCATCAGGGCATCCGTGGCATTGATGATATGGTTGCCGTCGAGGTTGGCAGCTTCTTCTCTCAGACCGGTCAGGGCAATGAGGCTCACAAAGTGTTTGAGTATCAGCAGGGCATCATCGGAGTTCACCCCTCCCCAGGCAATGGAGGTTGCCGGTTCAAGCCGGTAAAAACCCGGGGCCAATGCCGGAAAGGAAAAGCTACCGTTACCATCTGTGATGCTTGAATCGGCGATGGTGCAGCATCCCACCTTGAGATACACTTTTACTCCGGCAAGGGGGGTTGAATCCGCATTGTCGTAAAACACGGTTCCGCCGAGATCTGCCAGTCCCAAAAGCGTTTCGTAAGCAATGGCGGCATCAAAGGTTTCGTTCACCAATTGGGGAGCAACAAGCTGGGTTGCGGCGGCATTGGGGTGACTGTCCCAGGCAGATACGGCATAGACAGGATTCAGAAATCCCTGTGCATTGGCCACTTTGTGGAAATAATCGAACACATACACATTGGGCGGAAACGGTCCGTACACCGGGTCAAGGCCTGCGGCCAGGGTATCTTTGGCCCATTTGCTGAAACGGTGGGAACGCTGGGCTTCGGCATAGTTGGTTGCATTCTGAACAAGGGGTGCATTGGTCCAGATCACGAAAAAGTGTTCAGGATGACCGGCCATCACCGACACGAAGTTCCGCCAGTGCCATTTATAATTATAGACGCTTTTCAGTGTCGGATTCAGGGTGTCGGATGGCTGTCCTTCCGAAACAATGCTTGAGCATGGATAACAGGATTTGATCATCAGGATGGGGTTACCCGGGCAGTAATTGCAGATATCTTCGGGGTAAGCATCGGTGAAAATGGTATGCCAGGTAGACCATTCATTGTCGTTGTAAGCAGGGAACCAGGTTTCGGTCATGCTGACAGCCTGTGAGCCCGTATATCCGTGGGCCTGGTTGTACAGCTGGATTTGCTGTGGAACGCTGGTGTTGCTGCCATTGGGCCCCCAGATATTCCCGCCTGTGCTGTGATGCAGGAAGATGCCGTTGCGGATGACGGGATTCTGGCTGAAAGTGTATCCAATAAAAACAAATGTCAGCAGAAAACTGATGGTTCGCGACAGACCGGAAGCATTCATATCTCAGAGTTTGCTTATTTCGAATGTACCTGCATCCACCTTTTGTTTGTTCCGGGTGATTTCCACCCGTTTCACCACGGCGGTCTGCCCGGCAAGGGTAGTATCCTCTGCATAAACATACAGGGTATAATCTCCCTTGCGAAGGTACTTAAATTCGAAACGTCCGTCAGGGCCTGTTCTAATCCGGTCGCTGTAGCTTACATCATCGCCGTAAACGATATAGACCCATTCATCGGCACCCATATAAGTCCCCTGGATCACCAGCATGTTCACATTGTAATCCGTTACATGGACGGCACCGCTGATACTGGAATTGCCGCCGCTTCCCGCTTCCTTTTGGCAGGATGCAAGCAGGATGGCAAACAGGCTTGCGATAAGTATCGCGGATTTTCTGTTCCTAATCATGATATCATGTCAGTTGATGAAGTGGTCAGGGCAGGTAAACCAATTTCAGGCTTTTGGCGGTATTTCCGGTTTTAAAATTCAGGAAATACAGTCCGGGGCTGAGATTCATTGATGCCGGATCAATGTGTATGAAATGTTTGCCGGATTCCATCCTGGCTGAGGGAGTATGGAGATCGGCTATGAATTTTCCGTCGGGCTGGAAAAGTTTCAGGTTGACGGATGCTGCGGCAGGCAGGTCGATCACCAGGGTGATGTTGTCTTTGGCGGGGGAGGGGAAGAGATACGCTTCAGGATGTTTTGGAGATTCCTGCCGGGGATTCACCTGGGTAATCAGTGAGAAATGTGCCACAAGCGTATCACTTTGGTTCAGGTTGACCAGGGCTGTATCGGAAGCGGCATTGGGGATGAAGGTCTGGCTGTTGGAAGACCAGTGGTCGAAATAATAGCCGGCATTGGGATAGGCTGCAAGCCTGGTGCCGATACCGCCGAAGTATGTACCGGTCCACGGATATACGAATATCGGGATAGAATTGAGTATCACGGATCCTGCATCAGGAGGATCAACCTTAATGGTTACCTGGTAAGGACCGTTGAGTCCGTAACAATTGGTAAATCCGTTGCTTAGCCAGGCACACCTGGTACTGACAAAATCGCGGAGTTCCTGCACGTTGGATTTCCATTCGTTGTATGTTCCGCTCCATCTTTGCGCCTGCCTGGTCATTTCCGGGTCGATGATATTTTCGGTGCTGTCGAGCTGTGCGAGCATGTTGTCGCAACTGAAGACCGTATTCCACAGGTCGATCTGGCGGGTGATATAATATCTGTTAATTTCAGAATTCTGTCTCAGGTGATTGAGCAGGGCCATATGGCCCTTTGGGTCGGAAGAACCCGTCAGCCCGTCCACATTGCAGGGATTGGCGTAGGGGGTGGTATTGGGGATATTGGTATAATTGATATAGTGGCCGAAGGTGGCATCATTGTCCCAAAGGATCCATCCCCATTTCAGGTGGGTGCCGGTGCTGTCAAGACCACGCCACCAGCCGAGATTCCAGTTCAGCCAGTCGGAGCACACCGTCATCGAATTAACGATCACATAGTCAACCAGGCTTTTGTAATCGATGCGGGTATCCACATAGGTATAATTGGCGGGGATTGCCATATTCATGGCCATGACGGTGTTATACAGCGCATTCCAGTCGTTGATGGCCTGCGTACCGCCATATTCGGCCCAGGTGCTGCCCCAGTGGAGGATGAACTGGAGGTTGTATTTATCCTGACCGTAATAATAGCTGGTATAATCATGGTCGTCGCATTTCTCCCGGATGTCATACACTCCCCAATACTGGCCGTTGAGGTACACGATGGCTTTCTCCGAACGTCTGAGGTTCAGATTCATCCCTCCTATGTCCACCAGGCTGTGGATGTAAGCATCGCGCATATGGGCACTGCCTTCATTGGCGGAATGGTGATCGGCAGGATAATTATCATCTCCGGCGGCTCTGAGGATGATGCGCTGGAAATTCTTCCGGTACGACCAGTTGAAGAGGAATTCCTCGATACTGTGATTGTATGCCATCTCATCGCGTGAAATGAAATCAATGCTGCGGTGGCTGAGTGCCCAGGAATCCTGCCCGTGCTTGTTAAACTCTCCGTAAGTAGTGGCGGTACGTTCACCGTTCAGGTTGAAATACTCAAAAGATCCGTGGGGTTCCAGGGCTGAGTTCCCGTTTGCAAGTGTGTTCAGTTGTGTTCCGGCAATGGAAACAACTACGGTGGTGTGATTTTCGTTGATAAAATAGGTATTAAACCTGACAAGACTTGGCAGCACTTCCGGGTCGGCGCTGATGGTGATGGCCTTGATGATTGTGGTAGCGGCAACAGTGATGGGGTTCGAGTATATGGGACTGGAGATACCCGGCTCCGTTCCATCCAGGGTATAATGAATATCCGCATTGGTTTCGAGGGTTGAAAGGTATATGGTGATGGGCGTAGTGTAAAATCCCGCCGGCAGGTTGTAATCGGGGCGGTCGGCGTAGCGGTAATAGGGAGTAGCCGTACTGTTGGAGGCATTGATGGTGGGCGAGGTGAAGATACTCCAGGCTGAAGCCCCGTTGATCGTTCTTCCGCGTGAGTGGCCAAGGTGGGTTTTCTTGCGCAGCTTGAGCGAATCCACGATCGCTCCGGAAGGATCGGCAAGAATGATAAACTCACTGTTGTTCTTTGTTTGTGTGAGCCTGAAGCTGGTGTGATAATGGGTTCCTGAAACCTCGTCCCTTCCCGACGTCCAGAACCGCCTGAACCCATTGGCTGTGATGTTCACTCCCGAAGGTATCTGCCACTTGGTGACATTGGCTGAGTCATCGCTCAGGTAATAGCCCGACAAGTCCACGGTGCTGCCTCCTGCGTTATAAAGCTCGAACCAGTCCTCATACTTGCCGTAATTATCCTGGAACTGGGTCAGATTGGAGCAGGAATACTCATTGATCACAACCTGGGAACATACCTGGAACACGGTTAACGAAAACAGCAGACCGGGTAAAATCAAACGTATGGCTTTTCTCATGTGGTAATGTTAAAACTATCCGGATTTCAAAATTAAGCTATTTTTAAATTAAGGTTAAGGAAAAGTTAAGCAAGCTTCTCCAGTTCCAAACCATATCCCTTATAAGGAAAAATAATACCCAATCCCTGTAACATAATCAAATTCAGGGTTTTTCACACCATATTCCCGCTGGAAAAGGTAAAACAGTTCGAACATATGCTTACGGTTGAGGCGGTATTCCACCCCTGCCATATAGCGGGTCTGATTAATCCCCTGGTTTTGCTTCAGCTCCAATGGCAGGAAAAGCTCGGCATTCACATAGGGTTCGAACGCTGACTTATTATTGTATGAAAGATTGAGTCTGAAACGGGTGGTATATTCGGGTATTTTTCCGTCCGGACTGGAATACAAGTCGGTGAACTGAGTCTGGAATCTTGTTCTGAAGGACATTCTGATCCTGTCAACTTTCTCGCGGATCGTAACCTGTGCATACCAGCGGTGCCTTGTGCTGTAAGAATCGTCGAGGCGTCGTTTGCCGGAGAATCTGTAATTTGCCGACACTCTCAGGTTTTTGTGAAGCCTGTAATCCAGTCCCATGTCGGCAAAGATTGTTCCTGCCTCACTGATGTTTTCGTTGAAACGGGATTCTGCGGACATGGTGACTGAAAACCTGGAGGTGACTTTCTTTTCTGCATTCAGGCTGAGCCATAAACCGGCATCATTCACCTGGGCTGAAACAAGGGACGCCGTGTGCAGGTTGCAGACAAGGACTGCAAACAGACCAATACGGAACAGAAGGGGAATCTTCATTATTCCGTTTCGGTTTTCCTGGTTTCGTAATAGTAAACCATGATCTCCGCGGCATCCCGCATGTAATTCACCCTGGAGATCTTGACCCGGTGAACCGGCAGCCCGGTTCGTTTCCGGATGTCTTCAAGCAGGATCTCCATTTTATCGGGTGTGATGTTTTCAGTGTTGTCGTAATAGATCAGCCTGGAATGTTCCCTGCGGAAGAAGATATTGCTGTCATAGATAAAGGTCAGCAGGAATATCACGGCATTGATAATGATAAGTTCATGGTACTCCAGTTCGATGGCGCTGATCAGGCCGATGCCGATAAAGATGAAAAGATAGGTCAGTTCCTTCATGGAGACGCTTTCAGTACGGTATCTGAGCATGGAGAAAACCGCAAAAAGTCCGAAAGCAGCCCCGACCGATATTTTGATCTTGTTCAGCAGGAAGGTCAGCATAAAGATCATCACATTGAACATCAGATAGGTGAAGATGTTCTCATGGTGGCCTCCGTTGCGTCTGAAGACAAACAGGATGATCAACATGAAGCTGACCAGGTCGATCAGCAGGTAAACGAAGAAGGCCTGGTTTACCTCCACCACATCCTTTTTCTTGTCTGATTTCTTGTCTTTCTTGTCATCCTTGCTCTCCGCGGCATCTTCCTGTGCAAGAGAAATGAGGCCTGTTTCGGTTTCCTGTGCCCTGACCGGTACACCCGGGGTGGCCAGTGCCGCAAACAGCAGAAGAAAGAGACACAGCTTAATTGTCTTCATGGCTGATTTTATTGATACGTCTGATTTTGGATCTGAAATTATTCGTTTTCACCTGATCATACAGACTTACAATCCCGAGGATGTATTTACTGACAGACAAGCGTCGGATATGCATCTGTTTCATCAGGTCGAGAAAGGGAGATGATGATGATTTCTGCATTTTCAGTTCTGCGATCACCAGGGCAGGATAGGATGCAGTGCCCGATCCGTTGGTATAGGAAAGCTGAGTATCGATGGTGAGACGTTCCCGATTGCTGAGGTTCACCAGGGTAATCCTTTTGTAATTGATCCATAGCCGGGGCAGAAGGGTAAGCTCTGACAAGGCCGGGCGTGCTCTCATAAAGGTATCAGCATCCCCGCTGATGGATTCTTCTATCTCCAGTCTCTTTATTCTTTCCTTAATTGTCCGGGCGTGGTTGTTCTTGAATTTAATCTCAAAATAACTCTGACCACTGTCCAGATACGACCTGTACCTGACCTTGTACCGGTTCATATGTCGGTTGTGGTGAAGCCGGTAGAAAAGCATATCCTCTGTGTCGAAGTACAGGTTGCTGTATCGGTTCTCGATGGTCTTCCTCACCTGGAGCACGTGGTATTCGGGCATCAGTGCCAGCAATACTTCAGGCAGCTGCCGCAGGTTGAACACAAATTTGGTGTCAATCCTGTCCATCAGGGCTACCTGATCCATCTCCCTGAGTGTGATGGTCCGGTACTGAGATAATATGTCATTCAAATCCTGCATGGAAGTCAGTAAGGTCAATGATCACCGGTTATTTCCCAATTTATCAGTAATAGTCGTATGCATATTTTTTTGAGGATTGTACCTTCCCGGAAGGATCCAAAACCTGCTTTGTGACTTTCAACTTCTTTTTATTATGGGTGAAAACAGTCTTCTTCATCAGCTCCCCGCGCTCATCATACACAGTCTCACTGGTTTTTTCGCCGTCTGCCCCGTATGTAAACAGGGTTTTTCCCTTCAGTTTCCCGGCCGCATCCCATTCCAGTTCTTCCGTCTTGTCACCCATGGCATTGTATCTGAACTGCAGCCTGTAATTGATGTTTTTCGAAGGATTGAAGAAACTCTCAGCTGTTTTGTTACCGTCGCCGTCGTATGTTACCAGGATTTTGCTGATGATGGTGCCATCCGGAGCGTAGGTGATGCTGGTGGTGAGTTTCCCGCTCTTATCGTATTCCTCGTAGGATTCCTTCACCATCTGACCTCCCTGGTCTTCTGTCCAGGTGGTAAGCGATCTGATTTTGTTGGCTTTGATCTCTTTCTTACTCTGGCCGGTAACCGGAAGCGAAATGGCTATTGCACAGGTCAACAGCAGGGTAAATTGTATTAATTTCATTGAAAGATAACTATATCGGGCGTTTCAACATGCTGTTTCCGTTTTGTAATCTCAACCTCCAGGATGACGGGGACAGGGGCATTGGTTTGCAGGGTCGAATCCCTGGAATAGGCATACACCCTGTAATGTCCTTTTCGAAGATACCGGAATTCGAAGGTGCCGTCATAGTTGGTTCTGAGCCTATCGCTGTACGACTTGTCATCTCCGCACACCAGGTATACTTCCACATCTCCGCCGTAATATTCTTCTTCAAGTACGGTAAAGGTTGCATTATAATCTTTCACATAAATTTTGCCATAGATAGAAGCTTCGCCTCCGAAGCCGGGCTCCTTTTCACAGGCACCCAGCAGGATGGAGATGCACGCAAGCAGGCAGGCTTTATACAGTGACATTGTCAGCATTCTGTCCATGCCTGGTTTTCATTAACGGTAAATGGCGATTTTCCTGACACCTGCTCCGCAGGAGACCAGGTAGATGCCTTCTGCCCAGCCGGCAGTGGCCGTGGTGAATTCTCCGGACATATTGCCCTTGTATATCGTTCTCCCCACATTATCCATGATACGTATGGGGTGCTGGCCGGGTTTCCCTGTTATGATCGACAGCTGAGCCGAGGCAGGATTATGACTGACTGTAAAAGCATTGCTTTCAAGGGCGTCATTCAGGCCGAGATTCCCAGGGATCACGCAGGAAACACCGCCACCTGTAGCCACCCAGAGATTATCCGACTGGTCGGTGGCCACCCTGATCACCATATCGTTAACCAGGCCGTCGGCAGGGGTGAGGCTCACCCAGTTGCTTCCGTCAAAACGGCTTAATCCTCCCTCCAGAATGTAAATATCGAACATTCCCGCCCAGATTTTCCCCTGGCTGTCGGTGGTCAGGTCGGCCACGAAATTGCTGTAGAGTCCGTCGTTTACGGTATGATTGCCGGTCACCTGGCCTGCTGCATTAAGAACCGATATGCCGTAATAACTTCCTGCCCAGATATTTCCGTTTGCATCTGCGGTTATCGTCAGAATATTGTCGTCGAGCAAGCCATTGGCCATGGTAATGTATGAAAAGCCGGTCCCGCTGTTTCTGGCGAGTCCGCCCATGATGGTACCCACCCACATGGTTCCGGCATCGTCAAAATAGATGAAGACGGGCAATCCCTGGCTAAGGTTATAACTCAGGAAGTTGGTGCCATCGTAGCGCGACAGTCCTGAAGGCGTGGCAAACCACACATGCCCCTGAGCGTCGGCAGCAATATGGGTGACTGTATTGTTAATCAAACCGTTGCCAGTAGTGAAAGAGGTCCAGTTCTGACCGTCGAAGCGGCTCACTCCGAAATCAGTGCCCACCCACACCCTGTTGTTTGCATCCACGGCGATACAATTGATATAGTTATCGATGACCCCATGGGGTGTGGTATACACCACCCAGTTGGTATCGTTGTAGCGGGCCACGCCCGACTGGGTTCCGAACCACTTGACATTGTTCTGGTCTATGGCCACACCGGTGACATTGTCATCGGGCAGGCCGCTGTTGGCATTGGTGAAGTTCTTGAAAAAAGTCTGACCCGTCAGGCTGCCTGCACATGCCAGCAGCATTACAAGCGAGCAGATTAAATACTTTTTCATGGTGCAATTATTTAAATGAATAAATGAAACATCAGTCTAATATACCGAAAGAATACAGGAATGCGAAAAATTGTTCCCGGAGTCATCGGTATACCTGTATTTTCGAAAAGGAGAAGTTTCCATCCGACGATCTCAGTCTGAGCAGATAAAATCCGGGCTTCAGCCCATCGAGGCTGATGGCATTCATGTTCAGGCCATGGAATACGAGGCGTCCGAGACCGTCAAGGAGGCCGACTTCGAAATCCTTTTCCCTGGTAAGCCTGCCACGAAGGTACAATGTATTTCTGGCTGGATTGGGAAAAATGATGAGTGCCGGTTCTGCATCATCGTCATTGATGCCGACACCCGTGAAGTTAAAAGGGTCGGAAAGCTGGGACAGGCAGGCGTTGCTGTTTCCGGTCTGCACCTGATAGAGTCCGTTCTGCAGGGGTGTATACAGCTGCGCCGTGGCGCCGTTGATGGGCTGACCGGCAAGGTACCACTGGTAGGTGGCAGCCTGGCTGCTGATCAGGTCTCCTCCCGATTGTGTAATAAGCGGCGTTGCGGGAAGCGGGTTCACGGTCACCGTCACCGAAGCAGTGGCGCTGTCGCTGCCGCTGACAGCTTTGACGGTATAAACGGTGGTGGTGGCGGGGTACACCCATGGATTCTGAAGGGTGGAAGCGAAACCGGCAGGATCGGAAGTCCAGGTATATACCACATTGGTTCCTCCGGTTACAGCGGCACTGAGCTGGGAAGAATCGCCATCGCAGATGACAGCCGGGCTGGCCGTCGCCGTAACAGAATAGCCGGCAACGTAAGCGGCCGTATAGCGGAAAGCCTGTGCAGGTGTTCCGGAAACCGATTTACTCCAGACCACTATATTGTTCGAATCTATCTCGTAGATATATCCTGAACCCGCGATACAGATCAGCACATTGCCGTTTGGCAGCTGCTGCGAATTACCCATATCCTGGGTGGCATTCCCCGTATAGGTATGCCTCCATTCATAGGTGGAAGGCGCATAGGCTTGTCCGGCGGTATGCAGGTAGTTGTAACCGTCATATGGCGGATAAATCCTGTCGATACAGCTCTTATTGCCGCTACCTCCTTTATTATTGAAAGCCACAAGGCTTCCTGCATGCGGCAATCCGGTCTGTATCCAGTGGGCATCGTGCATGACATTAAATATGGTAGTCCCGGAAGCACCGTATGCTGTGGGATTGCCCCAGCGATAAAGAATGTCTCCTCCCTTTCCTGAATTGCCTCCGCTATGGCCTGCGGCTTCAGCCGTAGTGGTGCTGTGGTCTATCACCCAGTACTCGTTTAGATAATGTGAACTGACTACGATCTGGTCCAGTTCCGGGTTGTAGTCGATGCCGTTCATGTGTACCCAGTCCTTCTTGAGACTGTAATTGATATTCATGAGTTCCGGGTGATCAAGGATAGAAGTGACATAATTATCCTTGGCAGAATTATGATTCTGGCAGAGATGATCCCATAATTTCCATTCCCAGACCACAGTGCCTGTCGTTGCCCCGGTCGGTTGCACCTCCATGATCTTCTCTGACCATACGGTGATATTCTGGGCAGAACCGGCCTGCACAGCCTGTGCCGCGGTCTTCACTTCGTAGGAGATCATCAGCACATTGCCGTTGGGCATGGGGTGGATGTCGTGGTGAAGACAATAGGTGGATGAAGAATGAGTAAAATCCCAAAGCACAGTTCCATTCCAGTCAACCTTCTGCACCCTGCCTGTCATACCGCCTCCGAACAGCACATTGCCCTGGTTGCTGACTGTCCTTACCAGGGTTCCTCCCGGGAGAAGGTAGCTGGAGTAGCCTGTCCTGGCCGTGGATGCGAAAGTCCAGCTGTGATAGGTGGCCCCGCTCATGTTTATAAGATAAGCCTTGGTACTGCTCATGGTGCTGTAAAGGGTATAATCGCCCCAGGGTGCACCCTGTGAATATGCCAGGGACACTGACATTCCAAGCAGGATGATCAGTACAGCGGGATTCAGCTTCAATTTTTGTTTCATACAGATAAGCATATTTTTTTTATAAAAGAACGAATTTGCTTTGATGGGAACTTGTCAAGGTATTCAGGGTGAGCAGGTAAACTCCCCGCGAAAGCCCACTGACATCGATCATGCGTGTTTGCCGGCCTGCCACTCCGGATCCGGTAAGGGAAAGGGTACGGATAAGCATCCCTTGTGCATCGAAAATATTGACCTCACCGACACCGGGATGACCGTCGTATTCGATGTACATCAAGTTTTGTGCAGGATTTGGATAAAGCCTTATACCGGCTGAATGATACACGGGAATGAAATTCCGAAGGCCTTTCGATGGCTGCATTTTCACAAAGGGACCGTATCCGTTCGGGTAGCGTCCTGTCGAGAGTCCGGGCGACTGCAGGCCGTAAATCACCGAATCGATGAGGGTGCCTGATTCGCTGTTGACCCTGATCTGTCCTCCTTCAGCAGGAAGTGAAATATCCGCCGTGATTTCCGTCCCCGTCTGAAACTCCAGCGGTTGCAGCACCAGGTAGGCGTGCGCAAGCATCAGGGTATCGGGGAAAGGCCATTGGAAAGGATTATCCGGGGAATCTGACAACCACTGCCCCTTCAGACTTACAGTTTCACGGGTATTATTAAATATTTCCAGCCATGCCAGGGGCCGGACGGCGCCTTCGGAAACATCGCAGGCGGGTGCTTTGATCTCGTTGATCACCACATCACCGGGAACCAGCCGGGACTGGAGGTTGTAAAACTCGAAGGCCGCTCTTGCCGGGCTAAAACTGCCGGCACTGTCATTTTCGGCGTAACAATAATATTGGAGTACCACTCCTGTGACGGTAACAGAAACACCAAATATCCCGTCACCTGGCAGTTCGTCCTGATGTAATCCGTCGTCAAACATTTCAAGGGGAGTGAAGACCTCCCGGCTGCTTTGCCGCAAAAAAAGCGTCAGGACGCCGGCACCGGGTGCCCTTACGTTGAAAAGGCATTCCTGCCCCCTGAGCGGTAACTGGGGATCATGTGTCACATCGGAAATGACAGGTGCACCCTGGTATCCGGGGTAAGAAGCCAGGTAAGCGATCCTTGCCTCCATCAGCGATTTAATACCGGGATAAGCCGTCAGGCCGCCACTGCCGCCAACAGTAGTGTCGAGATTCAGAAGGAAATCAGCATATGAGTAAAACTTATTGCTGTCGGCCATTACATAAGAATCCGCGATATCCTGCCACTGGGCGGCCAGCCGGTAATATTCCCCGTTGACAAAGTTCTCCTCTGCAATGGTCCGGATATGTGCCAGGTACATTTTTCGCAGGGTGTCGTTTTTAAACAGCCGTGACATGAGTGGTCGCGGTGACACGGAAAAGCTGAGGTGCTGCAGGGGATCAAGGACGATGAGCTCATCCATGCTCAGTCCGAGATAATGATTCGAACCGTCTGAATTTCTGAACGAACCGAACGACATGTTCAAATCCCAGGGAATCGGGTTGAAAAGCCCGAGATCATCCTGGTACATATAATAATTCTGGGCGTAGCCGATATACGAATCCAGGTTCAGGGTCACGTAATTGAAAGCATGCATCCAGAGTGTCTGATCCACATTCAGGACTGTTCCAATTTGATCCGGGTCATTGTTCAGAATATCAGTAAGATGCACGATGGACTTCCATCCCGTGTCCGATTCCAGTTCGTAGTAGGGCAGGTATGCCGAAGTGTCACTTCCGCGGTAACTCAGGTTGGCATTCTGCCCGAATGGATATTGTAACTGGGCAGGGCTTCCTTTGAAGAAACAGTTGTCGTTGGATGGGAAATGCCTGCCGATGAATCCTTTATCCACCGATTCCACATTGGTATAAAGACCCGCGAGGGTATCGTTCACATACACATTGGCAAAACCTGCCCGGCTGGCCGGCATATACTTGCGGGCGATATGGTATGCCAGCACTTCCCTCACAAAGGAAGGGTCATGGATTACATTGCTCAGCTTCAGCTTGGTAAATCCTTCGTGATTGCGGTTATTGATCTTGTAATCCAGTTCAATGTTGAACGGGTTTTTAGCTGAACCAGGATTCCAGGAGCTGTATCCTTTGTAACGGATTCCGGCGTCTTTGTATAAGTGCCCGTCAATCAGCACATCACCCGTGATTCTGCCCTGGCCGGCCTCAATCAGGCTGTCGAGCAGGTGGGCCCAATGCTGGTCATGAAAATATATCCTGACTTCATGTACCTGTTCAGGGGAATAAAAATCCATCTGTGCCATCGCATGATTCCCGTGCCCGAACACAGTCGTCATCAGCAAAACACAGATTATCTGATACTTAAAATTAAAAGCAGCCTTCACCTCCCTGACAGGACCGGAAAAAATTTAACACAAACTTCACCTGTTTTTAACAATGAAAAAACAGGTGGTTTAAAAATAACATAATATTAGACCACGAAACGCAATAAAGTTTACCGGGCTGGTCTTTTTTTTTTACACGGAACAAGCGCCCTGTTGAACTGAGAACATGCAGGCTGCGGCAACTTAATATACCACTACCCGGCTTTGATATTTTCTGCCACTTCCATTCATGTGCAACCAGTACACTCCCGGATTTAACCTGCTTATCTTCATTTCCGCGGATGGCATTCCATCGGTGTTCTGGCGCATGACGACCTTTCCGAGCATATCTGTCATTTCGATGACTCCCGCTTTTTCCGGAGGAATATTTTCAATAAACACCATATCCCGTGCAGGATTTGGGAAGACAAGAAGACCGGATTTCCCGTCGCGGTTGATTCCTGTCAGATCAAAGTTGAAAGGGAGGCTCCAGGCGGTGCAGCCGCTGGTATCGGACACAAATACCTTATAGATGCCATACTGGGTCGGGGTATAGGTTTGCTGGGTAGCGCCCGGGATAAGAGTCGTTCCAAAATACCACTGGTTGCCGGAGGTATAGGAACTGACAAGGTTGGGTGCCACGTAGGTGATGGTAGGCATTGGCAGGGAAGTGTTATTGAAGGGCACCTGCGACGACCAGCTGGTGTTCACGGCAGTACCGGTATTGAAGCCACTTCCGAGATCAGCCAGCACATTGCCTGCATTTTCATTCATTCTCCAGTACCCGGCAAGGCCATTCTGAAGTGCAGGATCGATATGGTCGTTCATGCCTGCCAGGATTTCAGCCTGGCTGAGGGCCCTGTTCCACACCCTGACTTCATCGATCAGGCCGTTGAAATACCGCGACATGCTCCAGACTGTATCCGCCAGTGCCCCGATACGCGCTTTATAGCCCGTGGAAGGATAAATGGTTCCGCTGAAGGCAAAGCTACCCATAGGATTACCGTCAATATAAAGGGACATAGTACTACCGTCGAAAGTCCCTGCCACATGCTGCCAGGTATTAAGTACCAGGGAACCCGCAGGGCTGAGCACCTCCTGCCAGCCGACGGGAGATCCGCCGATCGCCCCGGCAATATTGAAGGATAATATCCCGTTCCCTCCGCAACGCAATACATAGCCGAACATGGAACTGCCCCATGCGTGTTTGCAGAAAATCGAATTCCCTGTGGAACCGGAAGCAAATACCTTCGGATTGATCCATGCCTCGATGGTCAATGCATTGGTGATCTCAAGCTGATTCAGGCTCCCGATACGTACAAATGATGTACTCCCGTTGAAATCGAGGGAGGAGGTATTGGGAATGCAGGGCTGGGCCTGCAGGAGTGAACACTGAGCCGTGAACAGCGAACAGTAAATGATTAGCAGAATAAATGGCGGTTTGCAGTGGTTTTTCATCATGGTATATTTTAATTGATAAAATTAATCATTCCCCTTTGATCAGGTGAAACTGTGGATATTTTTTTTCCGACCTTTGTAAGCCAATCGCGAATCACATGAAATGTCCATGTTCGCAGACACAACCGAAAATGATAATATACCCGGACATTCTCCCGCATGAAGCGGGACAGGCATCTGACCATTAAAATCAAAATTATTATCACATGAAAAAGACCCTTCGCCTGATCTGCCTCTCCTTCCTGCTGGCTTCAGTATTTACCGCCTCTGCCCAGGAAAAGCCGATGGTTTTGAGTTTCGAGGAATTTGAAACCTGGATGAAAGAACTAAGTCCCTTTGGTTATCCTTACACCGAAACCGGGAAAAACGGTGAAGAATACCTGGCTACCTTCCTCAACCGGGAAACCCTCAAGATGATCGGCATCACCATGGCTCCCCTTTCGGCTTTTGATAACCACAAACAGTTCAAAGGTGCGGAGGTTTACGACCTGAAAGGACACCAGGCAGTTTTTTACGGGTTACAGAACTTCTGGAACCTGACCGTTGCCCTGCCCTCGCTCAATGCCTGCCTGCAAATCACGACTGTATACCTTGATGCCAGTAAACAGGAGCTCGAGAAAGAACTTGAAAAAACAGGCGCTCTGAAAAAATAATCAGTTTTCTGTCCGGCTGCGATTGGCCGGCTGCTCCTGACCTGATGCATGACCCGTTGAATTATCCTGCTCTGCAGGTTTTTTCGGACAGGTACCAAACCATTGTACCTCCTGCTTGTTATGTTTAGTTATTACAATTATATCCTTGAACACTAAATGTATGCAGATCCAATCCGAACTCAATTTTAAACCATATCCCATCAGCAACATTCAGCATCTGAACAGCAACTCATACCTGTTGTCTTTTCAGAGGGATTTCGATTTCCATGCCGGTCAGATTCTTGCCCTGAAGATTGCGGACGCCGACACACCCCGTTATTACAGTATCGCCAGCGGAATCAATGATCCGCAGATCGATATCCTTTTCAACGTAAAACCCGGCAGTACATTCAGTCCGAGACTCGCAGGGCTTGTTCCCGGCGACCTCCTTCAGGTTTCAAGTCCGGCAGGGATGTTTCTCGGAACTGCCGGACCGGATATCTGGATCGCCGCCGGCACGGGAATAGCTCCGTTCAGGAGTATGATGCGGTCTGGATTGTCAAACGGAAAGATCCTCCTGCAGGGAGCTTCAGCACCTGAATCCCTGTATTTCGCTGAAGAGTTCAGAGCGGCTCTGGGCGAAGCCTATGTCCCCTGTCTGAGCAGACACAGTCAGCCCGGAATATTCCACGGAAGAGTAACAGATTATCTGCGCCAGCTTGATCAAATCGACACTGAGAAAACCCATTACCTTTGCGGGAGTGCTGAGATGGTGGTTGACACAAGAGATATACTTACGGAGAGGGGGGTGCCGTTCGGGAAGGTGCTGGCGGAGGTTTATTTTTAGGGTGATGAAGTTACGAAGTGATGGGGTTATGAAGTGATGAGGTGATGGGATTTTTTGTTCACATATGATACTGCTTGGCAAGAATCTGGATGAACTGGAAGCGCTGGTTCGGGCTGAAGAGATGCCTTCTTATACCGGAATGCAGCTTGCCCGCTGGCTTTACGGATCTGAGGCAGCTTCGTTCGCTGAGATGAGCAATCTTTCGAAACAAAGCAGAACTGTACTGGAGAACAAGTACCAGACCGGTTTTTCTGAGCATGTGAAAGTCAGTGTTTCCGCTGACGGTACGCGAAAATATCTTTTCCCCACGGGAGGCGGCAGATTTATCGAAACCGCCTTCATGCCCGAAGCCCGCCGCAATACCCTGTGTTTGTCGACCCAGGTGGGATGCAAGATGGGATGTCTTTTCTGTATGACGGCCCGCCAGGGATTCCAGGCCAACCTCAGTGCAGGGGAAATCGTTAACCAGCTCCGCAGTTTACCGGAAAGGAACCGGGTTACCAATATCGTCTACATGGGGATGGGCGAACCTTTCGACAATACGGAAGAAGTCCTGAAAAGCCTGGAGATCTTGACTGCTCCTTGGGGATTCGCCATCAGTCCGAAGAAAATTACCGTCTCCACCATCGGTCTCATACCCGGCATGATTCAATTCCTTGAAAAGACACGCTGTAATCTTGCCATCAGCCTTCATTCGCCTTTTGATGAGGAAAGAAGGAAACTGATGCCGGTACAGCATGTATATCCCATCCGGGATGTCATCCGGGAACTGATCCGTACCGATGCAGGCAGGCAGCGGAAGATTTCCTTTGAATACATCCTTTTCAGGGGAATTAACGACAGCGACGGGCATATCAGAGAGATGGCAAGGCTGCTGAACAAGCTCCCCTGCAGGGTCAACCTGATGCGCTTTCACCCGGTCCCCAATGCACCCCTGGAAGGAGCGGATGAAGCCAGCCTGGTCAGGTTCCGCGACGCTTTGAATGCCAAAGGGATTATCGCAACCATCAGGCAATCGAGGGGTATCGACATCGAAGCTGCCTGCGGTTTGCTATCGACCAAGGCCATGCTCAGCAAATAAGGCCATGGACAGTGCAAGCCTCACCCTGATCATCTTCATCCTGACCTATACCGGTATCATTTTCACGCGCCTGCCATGGATCAATATCGACAGGCCGTCGGCTGCATTTTTCGGAGCCATCGCGCTGATCGTAAGCGGATGCCTGACCTTACCCGAAGCCGTTGCTGCCGTCGATTTCAACACCATCGCCCTGCTGCTCGGAATGATGATCATCATCTCAACACTGCAGCTGGACGGCTTCTTCTCACTGCTCGCAGCCAAAACCATTGCCTGGTCAGGGACCCAGAGAAGACTACTGACAATCATCGTGCTTGTAACTGCAATTGCCAGCGCATTCCTCGTAAATGATGCGGTAGTCCTGATTTTTACACCCGTCATTCTCTCGATCTGCCGTTCATCGGGACGCAATCCCCTCCCCTACCTGATCGGAGAGATCCTTGCCTGCAATGTCGGAAGCGTGATGACCATGACCGGAAATCCACAGAACATGCTGATCGGGATCAACTCTGGTATGGATTATCACGATTTCATGCTGCGGCTGCTGCCGGTCACACTGCTGAGCCTGCCTGTGGTAATCCTCGCAATCAGGCTGCTTTACCGGTCGGAATTCAGAAAAAAAGAGTATATTCGTTTCAGTGACACTGGATTTCAGTACCATTTTTCCTCCATGAAATGGTCTGTCCCCGTCTTTTTCCTGACCATCATCATGTTTTTCTTTTCCCCTGCACACGGACTTTCGTTGCCGGTGATCGCCCTGGCCGGCGGCTCCCTGATCCTGATCGTGGGAAGGATCAAGCCATCCCGCATCATCCGCCAGGTTGACTGGGTACTGCTGTTGTTCTTCGCATCCCTCTTTATCGTAGTGCACGCAGTGGAAAAGGAAGGGCTGCTTGGCAGCCTGGCCGGATCAGCACTGCTGCAGGAAAACACAAAGGGTTTGATCAAGCTTCATGCTGTCAGTCTGGTGCTGTCGCAGATCGT
Source organism: Bacteroidota bacterium (assembly GCA_022709385.1). GTDB lineage: Bacteria > Bacteroidota > Bacteroidia > Bacteroidales > CAIXZF01 > JAKLIX01. The sequence goes on from JAKLIX010000005.1 coordinate 90,275, forward strand.
AAGTAATGTACCCTTCACCGTAATTATGTTACCGGTGATGAAGGCAAGCGGAAGTGAAGTCCTTTGGCTCGCACTGGCTTCTGCTTCCACGCTGGCCGGTAATGCCACCATCATCGGCGCCATGGCCAACCTGATCGTGATCGAATCCGCGGAAAAAGAAGGGGTGAAGATCAGGTTCATGGAATTCCTGAAACCGGGTCTGATAGTGACCATCGTCAGCCTGATGCTTTCAGTGGCAGTCCTTGCACTTGAGTTTCACCCGTGATGCTTCAGGGTTCATGGAATATCCTGTGACAACCGGTGAAACGTATTCATGGGGTAAAGCATTGTCCCAGCTGATGTGCTGCATTTTCAACCAATAGTGTATTCTGAATAAGAGACGGCATTAACATTTCACAAACAACATGTTCCATCCTTCACACGTAATTTTAAGCCTGTGAACTTAAAAAAAGTTTTTTTAACTTAAGTCGATTAATCAATATCTTTGTGGTGTCAAATAACGCATTATTAATTCATTAAGTTTTTTTTATGAAAAGAATTACCCTCATTTTCACCCTCTTACTGGCTGCCGGTATGGTTTTCGGGCAGTATTACTACATTCCCCACGTTCCGGCAGGACAAAATCCCGGCGGACTGAATACCGATGATGAATATCCGGTCGGAGGCGGACTTACCACCGGCTGGACCGTTGTACTCGGCCCCAGCCAGGCTACCCCGGCCTGGTCGAATGTGGTGACCATTCCCTTCAATTTCACTTTCAACGGGAACGCTGTCACCGGTTTTAAGGTATCTTCCTCCGGCGTGCTCACTTTCACCACCAGTGTCACGGGTACGGCACCATCCTACACCAATCAGGCACTGCCGCATGCCAGCATTCCCGACAATTCAGTGTGTGTCTGGGGTGTGGCCGGCACAGGAACAAACGACAATATCGTCACAAAAACCTTCGGTACGACGCCTAACCGCCAGTTCTGGGTTTTCTACACTTCATATACCGGGGAGTCGCCCTGGCAGTACTGGAGTTTTGTCCTCGAAGAAACCACCAATAAGATTTATGTGGTCGACCAGCGTTTCACCACCCCTGCAGCCACCCTCACCGTCGGCATCCAGATCAATGCCACCACTGCAGTGCAGGTCAACGGTTCACCCAACCTGAACAACCTCAGCGGCGCCGATCCCAGTCCGGCCGACAACTGTTATTATGAATTCATCCCCGGCTCCCTGCCCGATTACGATATCTGGATGCAGGAAATCGACCTCTACCCCATTCAGGTTTTGAGCAACGCCCCTTACACCATCGAAGGCACCCTTGCCAATTCAGGCGCCAACACCCTGAACAGCTTCGACCTGAGTTACTCCGTAAACAATGGAGCACCCGTGACCGCCAACATCACCGGATTGAATGTAGCCACTTACGGAACTTACAACTACCAGCATCCTCAGACCTGGACTCCGGCCGCAACAGGTACCTACAACCTGAAAGTCTGGTCATCGAACGTTAACGGGAATGTGGACCAGAATCCCGCCAATGACACCTTGTACCTGACGGTCAATGTGGTCAACGCCATTGTGCAGCGTCTTCCTCTGCACGAGGCATTTACCAGTTCCACCTGCGCACCCTGTGTTGCCGGGAACCAGAACCTGAGCACCATCTTCACCAATAATCCCAACCACTGGACCTGCATCAAATACCAGATGAGCTGGCCCGGCAGCGGTGATCCCTATTATACGGCTGAAGGGGGAGACCGCAGAACCTATTACGGAGTGAACAGCGTGCCCCAGCTTTGGGTTGACGGCGGGCTGGGAATCAACACCTCCGGCTATACCGCAGCCCAGCTGAATGCTGCCTATACCAATCCCTCCTTTGTAAACCTGACAGCCACCAGCCAGATCCTGTGGCCCAAATCGGTGAATATGAACATCAGCATCAATCCCGTTGCCGACATCAGCAGCAGCAACCTGGTGATGCATGTGGCCATTTTCGAATATGTCACCCACAACAATGTGGGCGGGAACGGTGAGACCTCATTCAATTACGTGATGAAGAAAATGGTCCCCGATGCCCAAGGTACCGCGCTTTCTCCCCTGACAGCCGGTCAGACCGTGACACAGAACCTTAGCTATACTTTCAACGGCAATTATCGCCTGCCGGCCAATGCATCCTCCCCCATCAACCATGCCATCGAGCATTCAGTGGAGGAGTTCTCTGATCTGGGCGTTATCGTGTGGCTGCAGGACGCCGCAACCAAAGAAGTATTCCAGAGCTGCTACTCCACCATCATCGTCGGTGACCAGGAAATCAGCAGTCCCGACGGCATCGTCGGTATCTTCCCGAATCCGGCCAACCAGACCACTAACATTCATTACTTCATGGAAGGAAGCAAACAGGTGGCGCTGGAGCTGTACAACATGACCGGACAAAAGGTATATGAATACAAGCCCGGTACGCTGGCATCAGGTTCCAACATCCTGACCATTGACACACAGGATCTGCCTGCAGGATTATATGTTGCCAGGCTGCAACTGGGTGAAAATACGCAAGTGCAAAAAGTACAGATTGCTCATTGATCGCAGGTATAATTTATCTTTAATCCTGTCAAGATGAGAAATATCATTGCTACGGCATTGCTTGTCCTCAGCGTGAGCCTGCTCCAGGCCCAGGAAAGGCTGGTGCTTTTCGAAGAGTTCACCAATGCCTCCTGCGGACCCTGTGCTGCCACTAATCCCTCCCTGAACGAGTTACTCGACGACAATGTGGCCAAGGCGGTATCTGTCAAATACCAGACGGTTTGGCCAGGTACCGACCCGATGAACGCCCATAATCCGACCCAGGTAGCCACCAGGGTAACCTATTATGGCATCACAGGTGTTCCCGACGGCGTACAGGACGGACTGTGGCACGATCATCCCGGGAATTACACCCAGACGACCCTCAACAACCGCCAGGCGATCCCGTCACCTTTCCTGGTTCAGGTGCAGCATCAGCTGTCCCCGGGCAACGATACCCTTTTCTGCCAGGCCACCATTAAATGTGTGTCACCCCTGACAGTGACCGGCACCCTGGTTGCCCATACGGCAATTGTTGAGCGTAACATCTATTTCGCCTCGGCACCCGGTTCCAACGGGGAAAAGCATTTCGAAAGCGTGATGAAGAAAATGCTACCGACCGATCAGGGAAGTACCCTGCCCACAAGCTGGAGCACCGGTGATTCCACAGTACTGAGTTTCTCCTGGCCCCTGGCCAATGTTTACAACCCGCTGCAACTTTCGGTCGTGGTCTTCATCCAGGGGAACACTACCAAGGAAGTTTACCAGGCCGGTTTCAGCTACCCGCTGCTGTCGGCCGATGCAGGGATAGTGGCTGTTACAGGCAGCACCCTGAGTTGTACCTCCTCAGTGACCCCCACGGTGATGTTGCGGAACTTTTCCTCTATCCCTCTGGACTCTGCCACCATCGGCTATGTGATCAGCGGAGGAACGCCGCAAACCTTTGTCTGGACCGGCAATCTCGGTTATTATCACAAAGCTGCCGTAACCCTGCCTGTGATCAACCTTCCAGGGCCGGGCTTATATACATTGAAAGTGTATGCCAGCCTGCCCAACGGAAATCCTGACCAGGTAGCTCAAAACGACACAGCGGTTTCCACCCTTACCTATCTGAATGTTCCGGCCGCAGCCCCCATCAGCCAGGACTTCTCCCTTCCCGACTTTCCTCCACTGAACTGGTCGCTGGAGAATCCGGGAAACGACACTTACAAGTGGAGAAGGGCAAGTGCCAGTCACAACGGAGGTTCTGGCAGTGCCGTGATTGATTTCTACAACATCACCGCCGGGAAAGAAGACTACCTGAACACACCACGAACCGACCTGAGCAACGTAACCGGAAACGCAGTCATTGAATTCTACATGGCGCATAAACGTTACAGTGCTTCCTACTCAGACCGCCTGCAGGTGCAGGTTTCCACCGATTGCGGCCTTACCTGGGCCACGGTTTGGGACAAACAGGGTGCCAACCTTGCCACAGTCACAGGTTACGTTACTTCTTCCTATGTGCCCGCTGCCGGCGACTGGCGTCAGGAACAGGCAGATCTTAGCGCTTATGTGGGTAATGCCGACATCCTGATCAGATTCAGAGCCCTCAGCGGCTACGGCAATAACCTGTATATAGACGATGTGAACATCATGGCCGGTACCGTGGGCATCGATCAGGCCCTCCTACAGGCAGAGCTGAATCTGTTCCCGAATCCTTCCACCGGATTGTTCAATCTGACACTCACAACCGACATACAGGAAAGCATGCGTATCACCGCCTGCGACCTGATCGGAAACATCGTTTACAGCAATACAGGCCAATACAGAACCAACGAGCTTGTGAGCCTCGATCTGAATCACCTGCCTGCCGGTACTTACACTGTGTTCGTGCAGGCAGCTTCTGCATCGGTACAACAAAAAGTGGTGCTGATCCGCTAAAGTACTTGCTTCATATTGTGAAAGAGGGCGTTTCTTCAGGGAAGCGCCCTTTTTTTATGGATTCTCCGGCCTCCATGCATCTTCATGGTGTAACCAAAGCCAGAAGCCATGAAAACAACAGCTTTTATCCGTGAGAACCTCGATGAAATCGTCTTCACGGGCAGAAACACAGCCTACGGAGCTTATGAGATCCGTAAAAAGTATGCAAAAACCCTGAATGAAGGGACTGCAATCGCGGTGCTGATCCTGCTTGTCGGCACATCCATCCCGCTGATCGCCAACTACTACCGCAATCAGTCACATTACAGCCCGTCCACGGAAATCAGCGTGGAGATCACCACCATGCCCTCCCCGCCTCCGCCCCCACTGCCTCCCATCCCTCCGGATATGGCACAAACCGAACGCATGACACGATTTCTCAAACCCATCATCACCCTTGACACCAGCGAAACGAGCGAATTGCTGACACAGTCGGAGTTGAATACCATGAATTTCAATCAGCACATCGACACCACACCGCCTGATTTCACCATAAAGGAACCAGACAGGGTGATCCAGGAAGCACCCCGCACGGAGCCTTTTACCGTAGTGCAGGAGATGCCCGAGTTCCCGGGTGGAAACGAAGCCATGCACCTTTTTCTTAAAAAACACCTGGTGTATCCGCCCCTGGCAAGGTCCAACGACATTTTCGGGACAGTTTATGTGGCTTTTACCGTTGACGAAACCGGAGAGGTGATTGATCCTGAAGTGAAAAAAGGCGTGGGCTACGGCTGCGATGAGGAAGCCATGCGCGTGATCAGCATGATGAAATGGAAGCCGGGCAGACAGGCCGGGAAAGCCGTACCCGTGAGGTTCACGATCCCGATCAGGTTTGTGCTGCAAGGTTAATGCGTGAGTGGGTGAATGGGTGTGAGGGTGAGTGTGGGTGTGGGTGTGAGGGTGTGAGGGTGTGGGTGTGAGAGTGAGAGTGAGAGTGAGAGTGAGAGTGAGAGTGAGAGTGAGAATGAGAATGAGAATGAGAATGAGAATGAGTGTGGGTGTGGGTGTGGGGGGAAGGGCGAGTGTCTGGGCGAGGTCAGGGTGTGGGGACCTGAGCATTGAAGCGGTAGGTGGCGGCAGAGATGCGGGCGATCAGACCGGCCTGCATCTCAAGGTCATGACCGCGGGTCATGACGACCAGGAGATAAGGATTTCCTTCCAGGTACACAATTCCTGCTTCCGAAAGCAGATGGAGTTCCGCTTCAGCCTGCTCCCCGAATTTGTGAGCGACAGTAAGCCCGGCTGGCAGGTCCCTGGTAATCCCTTTCCTGAAAGTACATTGCGTGAGCAGGTCAAGTGCCGCATCGGAAGAAGCATCATTCAGATAGCGCGCATCAAAAAGAACCCTGAAAAACCTGGAATAATCATTCGCAGTGAGTGCATAATTCATATCGTCAAGCTGCGGGCGCGACAGCCCCAGATCGGCAAACAACTGCCTGAACAAGTCGTTATCCATGTTCTGACCCAGCAGATACGCGGCATAATTATCCGAATCCCTGATCATGTATAATAACAGTTCGCTCACCTTGTATGATTTGCCGCTCCGGACAGCGCTGCCTTCGAAAGTTTGCCCGGGTATGCTTCCTGAAGGACTGCCGAAATAAATCTCCCTCGAAAGAACGCCCTGCGACATCTCCGCCATTTTCAGCCAGGTCATCATGATGGGAACTTTAAGCAGGCTTCCGGCCCTGCAGGCTATACGGTCTCCGGCTTCAGTCCACTGGCCATTCACAAGCTGCAGGTGAAACACCGTGGCATTTTCAAGACCGCCGGCCTGCTTCGCCTGGTCTATCATTAGCTGAAGTTCTTCTCTCAATGGATTCATCAGCTTTGATTGATGCCCCATATACGCAAAGCGAAGGGGTACCACCAGATCGGAGCCTTTTCCACTGAATTCGACATAAGATTCCGTGGATCCTTCCACCTCACTGCCAAGGTTCTTCAGCGGCACGGATACGAGAAACATACTCCTGTATTGCCAGAATAAGAAAAGAATCAGGATCAGGTTAAATCCAAGCAGATATACCAGGGGTATTGATTTCCTGATTTTTGAAGATGATTTTCGGACAGCACTCATCGGGTAAAAAGCCGGATACGCTTTGTGTAGTCGTGAAAAATGAACAGCCCTGTCCTGTTAGTAAGCTAAGCCCGGAATAGTTGCCCGGAGATCACAATAATTATCATAAGAATATCGTATTTTGCAGCATCATCCATCAATTAAATCCATCGTCATGAAAACAGGCATCCTCAGGAACAAGGCCTTCAAGATCACGGGGATCATCCTCGGCGCTCTGATTCTGCTGCTCATTACCCTGCCATTTGTATTTCAAAACAAACTGGTGGGAGTGCTTAAACAAAGCATCAACGAAAATCTGACGGCCGTGGTCGATTTCAAAGACCATCACCTGAGCCTGTTCCGTTCCTTCCCGAATTTTTCCCTCGAACTGGAACAGCTTAGTGTGGCAGGGACAGGAGCATTTAGCCAGGACACCCTGTTCCGCACCGAGAGCATTGATCTTACCCTGGATCTTTTCAGTGTGCTTTTCGGTTCCCGTTATAAAATCAGTAAGATCGGACTGGTAAACCCACGCGTAAAACTCATTGTGTCGGAGGAAGGCAGGGCAAACTGGGATATTGTGAAGGAAAGTGCGGACACGGTGAAGGAAGCGGCAGAAGAACCATCCGCTTTCAAACTGTCCATCGACAAGGTCAGGATACGGCAGGGCATGTTGGTGTATGATGACCGGTCGGCATCCATGAAAGCAATGCTGAATGGGATGGACCTGAGCCTGAAGGCTGACATGGACGGAGATCTCAGCCATATGTGGATCACTGCCGTCATCAGCGAAACCGGGTTTACCTATGCGGGTATCCCCTATCTGAACAAGATACAGACCAGGATCAAATCAGAACTGAAGGCAAACCTGGAGACCATGCGTTTCGACTTTAAAGACAACGAGATATCCCTCAATGAGCTTGTGTTTGGGCTCGACGGCTGGTTTGCGATGCCCGGGGACGACATGGAGATGGATCTGGCTTTTGCAGCAGAGAAAGCAGCTTTCAGGCAATTTCTTTCCCTGGTTCCCGCCATTTACAGCAAGGACTTTGCCTCCGTTGAAACCAGCGGCAGCCTGGCTTTTGAGGGCAAGGTCAAGGGCACATACAACGACAAGACCATACCTTCATTCAGCATCCGGCTTCAGGTCGCGGATGCCATGTTCCGCTACCCCGCCCTGCCGGCAGCCGTGACCAATATCGGGATGGATGTCAGTCTTGCCAATCCCGACGGCGATCCTGACCATACGGTGATCGACATCAAGAAATTACATGCGGCACTGGCGGGCAACCCGGTGGATGTTACGATGCTGGTCAGCAGACCGGTATCAGATCCAACGCTCAGGGGAAGCATCAAAGCCAGGATGAACCTTGCCGATGTCGGCAAGGTCTATCCCTTGTCCGCGGAAGATCAACTGAACGGAATCATCAACACCGATATCCGTCTCAATGGCAGCCTGTCGGCTATCGAACAGAAGCGATATGAAGCTTTTCAGGCAGACGGCATATTAACGGTCAGCGACATGCAGTACAAAGGAAAGGATTTTCCGCAGGGAATGCAGTTGAAGACCCTGCGACTGCTCTTTTCACCACAGCATGTGGATATGCCGGAGGCCGATCTGAAATTCGGACGTTCCGATCTGAATGCCAGCGGAAAGCTATTCAATATCCTGGCTTATGTGCTGAAAGGAGAACAACTGGAAGGAAGCTTTGAGAGCCGGTCGGCCCTGATCGACCTGAATGAATTCACCGGAGGTGAAACCGGAACGACAGCATCGGATACTTCAGCCTTATCGGTAATCAGGGTTCCCGCAAACATCCGCTTCAATGCCCGGACCTCGGTGGACCGCCTGCTTTACGAAAACATGGATATGCGCAATGTTTCGGGCAACCTCACCATCGCAGATGAAAAACTAAGCCTCGACCGCCTGAGCATGCAACTGCTGGGCGGAACCATGGCGGTATCGGGTGATTACGATTCAAAACCCGAACAGCCTGAAATGAACTTCAGCCTGGATGCTTCCCGGATTGATATCCCCGGTGCTTATAAAACCTTTGGCACTGTACAGAAACTGGCGCCCGTGGCGGAACGCTGTTCGGGAAAAGTCAGTATGAAAGTAATGCTTCACGGACGGCTTGACCATCAGATGACTCCTGTGTACGAAAAGCTGTTTGCCAAAGGCAGCCTGATTGCCGAGAATCTGGAAATCAGCGATCTGCCTATAATCGACAAGATTGCGGAAACCCTGAAAATGAATACGCTCAAACGTTTGTCTGTACCCAACACCAGGATGGAGCTCACGATCAAAGAGGGCAAACTCGAGGTACAACCTTTCACTTACACTGTCCAAGGCATTAAAACTACCGCAGGAGGCTGGAATGCGCTGGATCAGCGCATCGCTTACGATGTGTTGATGGAGATTCCACGTTCCATGTTCGGCGGACAGGCCAACACGGCCCTGGACGGCCTGGTGAAAAAAGCCGGCAGCCAGGGTTTGAAGATCGATCCGGGAAGCACGGTAGTAATCGCAGCCAAGATCGGCGGCACTTTTATGAAGCCTGAGGTCAGTGCCGACCTGAAAAAAAGCATGCAGTCGGCCATGGAGGATATCAAGGAACAGATCAGCACACAGGTTCAGGAAAAAGTGAAGGAAGAGATCAGGGAAGTAAAAGAAGACCTGAGTGCCAAAGCAGCGAAAATCATCGCCGACGCGGAGTCCCAGGCACAAAAGATACGTGATGAGGCAGCAAAAACAGGAGAAGCACTGATCAGTGAAGCTGAAAAGCAGGGCCAGGCGCTGGTAAACAAGGCCGGCAATCCCATTGCCAAAGCGGCAGCAAAGGAAACCTCCCGGCAAATGGTGAAAACCGCAAGGGATAAAGCTGCGAAAATCCGGCAGGAAGCTGATGGCAAAGCCGCCCGGATAGTGGAAGATGCAAGGAAAGAGGCAGAAAAAATAAAATAAGGCCTGCCATCCCTCATCCTGTTATTAAGACTCGTTTTATACCGAAAGGACACAGGTATGCGATGTGTGTATCCAGCGTCATCGGTATAACTGAAACTTACCGAAAACTGCTTCGCATTTTCACTTAGATTCAGTATAAATAATCAGTTCCGGACAACGTTTGCGGTTTCCGGCAGTCATATTTGATTGTTTAATAACTTTTCATTCTTTTGACAAAACCAATTCCATGAAAACAACAGTCAGACTTACCGTCTTCATTTCATTCATTCTTTTCTGTTTTCCCTTTAGCGGGAAATCCCAGGCAGGCGACAACATCATCCGGGGTTATGTTCAGTATGACAATACGGAAGGAAGTATCCTGCAACAGGTGAAAATTTATCTCACCAACCTGAGCGGGAGCAAATTAGATTCAACGACTACCAACCTGGGAGGCTACTTTGTATTTTACGGAGTATTACCCGGCAGTTTCAGGCTGGTAACCGCAGCCTCAAAACCCTGGGGCGGTGTAAGCGCTAACGACGCCCTGCTTGTTTTCCGGCATTTTGTCGAGATGGACACCCTGGAAGGCATGTCGCTCCTGGCCGCAGATGCAGACGGCAACCAGTACGTGAATGTCACGGATGCCATGGCCATCATGGCAAGGGTAACGGGTGTGAGAAATACCCTGCCGGCAGGGGATTGGTGTTTCGAGCAACCCATTGTGAATACTGGAGTTGCGCCGGCCATGGTGTATATCCACGGCCGCTGCAGGGGTGACATCGACGGCAGTCACAGCCCGGTAGTCACTCCGGGATTCAGTTGCGGAACAGGCCTGGTTGACAGCCGCAATAACGAAATATACCCCACGGTTCAGATCGGAAGCCAGTGCTGGACGGCAAAAAGCATGAATATCGGCAGCCAGATCCAGGGAAATCAGGCAGCCTCGAACAACCAGGTTATTGAAAAGTATTGTTATAATAACATCCAGGATAACTGCAGGAATTACGGGGCCCTTTACGACTGGAATGAAATGATGCAATATGCCGTTAACGAAGGGGCACAGGGGATTTGTCCGACCGGCTGGCATGTTCCGACCGACAATGAATGGTGCAGCATGCTGAATGCGGTTGAACCGGGAATTTCCTGCACACAGACCGGACTGCAGGGCATGAAGGTGGGCGGAAAGCTGAAGGAAGCAGGATATGAACACTGGAACTCCCCGAACACCGATGCCACAAATGAAGTCGGTTTCACGGTTCTTGGTGCAGGAATGGGGTACAACAACAATTTTTTCAGTGCGATACTCAGCACCGGAGCCATCTGGACTTCCACCCAGCATACTTACCAGAACAATGCATGGTACCGTTCATTCAGCAGCAACCACGGACAGGTGATGCGCAACGGTTTATCGAAATCGAACAGGGTTTCCGTCAGGTGCATCCTTGATTGATACGGCATTTTATTTTCGCAGCATACTGCTTATCAATCCATAAAGATCATTCCTTTTAAAGGGTTTCGAAAGGTAGGCATCAAAACCCTGAGACAGGTAGTTGGCTTCATCCCCTTTCATGGCGTAAGCGGTGAGCGCAGCCACAGGCAGACCGGCAAGCCCGGGCTGTCTGCGGATAAAATTCAGTACATCGATACCGTCCATTTCCGTTCCCAGGTGAATATCCAGCAATACGGCATCATAGCGGTTCTCACTCAGTTTTTCCAAGGCTTCCTGACCACTGGAAGCAACATCCACTGCAATTGTCCCTCTGAGAAACGAAATCATGAGTGACTGGTTGATGACATCATCCTCAACAAGCAGGGCTCTGATATTCCGTTCTTTCAGGGCAGACAGCTGCAGGATATCCGGTTGCATTTCTGCCTGCGCCGTTTGCTGTTGCATCTCTCCGCCCGTACCGGTCAGGGGTAATCGCACGATAAATTCCGTCCCCTGCCCCAGGCTGCTGTTCACGCTGATGGTTCCGTTCATTTTCTCCACAAAACGTTTGGTAATGGAAAGACCCAGACCGCTTCCCTCAAAATGCCTGGAATAGCCCTCGCTCACCTGGCGGAATTCATCAAAAATGGTCTCATGAAACTCCTCGGGTATGCCAATCCCGGTATCCTGAACACTGCATACCGCGCAATTCCCGTAAGGGCCTTCCTCCAGATCGATGGTGACTGTAATTCCACCCGACATGGTGTATTTCAATGCATTGTTGATAAGGTTGTGAAACACACTGCTGAGCATGCGTTCATTCGATTGCATATAAATATGATCACGCGAAGTGTCAAACGAAAGATACAACTGCTTTTTTAAAGCACCCGGCATATATGATTTGACCACAGATTGCGCCAGGACAACCAGGTCAAGCATATTGACGGAAATTTCAGTCTGTTCGGCTTCCAGCTTTGACAGGTCGAGGATCAGATTCAGGGTTTCCATCAGGCGGTTACCACTCTCGAGGATGTAAGATGCCATTTTGGTCTGTTCTGCATCCAGCCGGCTTTCATTCAGCAGTTCCGCATATCCGAGAATCCCCGTCATCGGTGTTCTCAGTTCGTGGCTCATATTGGCAAGGAAAGAAGTTTTGAGCCTTTCGCTTTCCTCTGCTTTTTCTTTGGCTGCAAGCAGCTGTGTCATGATATTCTTCTTCTCCGAGATGTCCTCTTTCAGCCCCAGGAAATGCGTGATCTTGCCCTGTTGGTTGAGGATGGGTGAAATAATGGCGTTTTCCCAGTATAAGTCCCCGTTCTTTTTCCGGTTCTGTATCTCTCCATTCCAGTCGCCTCCTGCAGTAATTGTTCTCCAGAGGTGCTCATAAAACGCTTCATCCTGGGCGCCGGACTTCAGGATACGCGGATTCTGGCCGATCACATCCTCCATGCTGTAGCCGGTGATCTCGCAAAATTTCGGATTTACGTACTCAATGCAGCCTGCAGGGTCTGTAATTACAATGCTTACCGGACTTTGCTCAATGGCTTTCGACAGCATCAGGGCCTCCTCCTGGCTTCTTTTTCTTTCGATGTAATTACTCAGCTGGTTTGCAACAATCTCAAGAATATCGACACTTTGCCTGTCAAAGGCCGCAGGATTATCATAACTCTGTACCACAATGGCTCCGGTCACCTTCCCGCCGATATTCAGGGGAACACCGAGCCAAACCTCAGCCCTGGCCCCGATATATTCAATTTCACCCCGGTCGGCAAGTGCCTTGATTTCATCTTTCCTGATGAGCAGCGGGGCTTTGGCCATGATGACCTTTCCGGTCAGCGACTTTTCGGCAGTCCAGTACCCCGGAACGGCATCTTTCTCATCCTTTTCAAAGGGCGCAAATAATAAATTCCGCTTTTCATCATAAAAAGCCACAAAGAAATTGGTGGCATCGATCATCTTGTTCAATTCGTGCTGTACGATACTGAAAAGTTCATTCAGCAGGTCTACCGAAACCACCGCATTGGCAATATTATACTGGATCTGCTGGATCAATTCTGTCCGCTTGCGCTGTGTGATATCTCTGCAGAGGGTAAATATCAGCGGACTGTCGTCAACCCTTGCCCCGCTGGCCGAAACCTCCACATCAAGCACCGTCCCGCCTTTCCTGTGATGTTTTGTTTCAAAAGTCTGGCTCACCGATACGATATCCGAAAACACTTTCCTGATTTCTGATTCCTCATGAACGGCATCAATCTCCCAGATTCGCCTGCTCCTGAGCTCCTCAAAGGTATAATCCAGCATTTCAGCAAATCTCCGGTTGGCATCTACCAGACGGTAATCCTGGTCGAAAATGGCAATGCCGTCATAAGATGCATCCATCAGGATTTTTCTCCTCATGGCCTCACTCTTCAAAGCGCTTTCCGTACTTTTCCTTTCCTGGGCATTGCTCAGAATCTGCGCCAGGACATGCAAAATATTCAGTTCATCATCATCCCATATCCGGATGTCATGAACGGCGTCGAAACCGACGAATCCTACGCAACGGCCTTTCACAAACAGCGGAAGGGTAATCAGGGTTTGGATATCCTGGGCCTCAAGGATGGCTCTCAATTCGCTTTTCTCCGGCAAATCAGCCACCCGCGGAATATGAATGAGTTTCCCGGCAAGATGCGATTCCACCCATTCCGGGATGGCGTCATTGGGCACAGCCTGCAGATTGTCGATCTCCGGCCTTGTCCCGGGCGAACACCATTCATGGGTGTTGGTCATGATACCCTTGATGAAATCATAGCTGAACAGATAGGCCCGGTCGACCTTTATAAATTCACCCACCATCACCAGCGTTTTTGAGATCTGCTCATCCAGCTGGTCAACAGGCATATTGACAAATTCCGTGGCCAGCTTCAACAACATCTGCTGTAATTCCAGGCTTCGTTCCAGCTTTTGTTCCACCTCCTTTCTCCTGCTGATGTCTGTGTGCTGGATAATAACATGACTCAGACGCTTGTTCTCGTCGAAAATCGGGTAGGCCCAGTTGTCGTACCAGACCTTTTTCTTCTCTTTCACATCCACCTGCTGGGAGGGAGATTCGGAAGCATGGCCGATATCGAACAACACCTGCCATTCAACAGTTTTCCCTTCCCGAAATACCTTAGCAAGGACCTTATCGATCCCTTTACTGATAATTTCCTGATCATTGAAAATATTATATACCTTTCCTTCAATATGTTGCGGTTCGACCCCGAATATCTGGCTGAGCTTGCTGTTGACGCGCTCACACCAGCCTTCATGATCCAGGATCTGCGTGCTAACGGAAGATTGCAGGAACATCTGCTCGAAGAAATTTTTCTGTTGCTTCAGTGCTTCCTCAAACTGTTGCTGCAATGTGATATCCCTGACCGTGGTAAGCAGAAGTTGCGCATTCTCATGCTGAATCAGATCGGTATTGACAAGGGCACTGAAGACCGTACCGTCTTTGCGGCGGAGCCTGACATGCCAGTCGCGCAGGAAACCGCTTTGTTTCAGCTGCCCGATCAGGTAATTTCTGTCTGTTGCATCCTGGTACATCGCACTTACGCTCAATCCTTTCAATTCCTCCAGAGAATACCCCAACAGCTTCAGCATGGCAGGATTCGCCTCATACATATTTCCTTGCTGATCGGCCAGTCCGACACCCACCGGTATGGTTTCATACAGTAATCTGTATTTCTCCTCAGAGGCTTTCAGTGTATCTGCCGCTTTTTTTCGTTCGGTGATGTTCCTGACAGTCGTCTGCACAGCCGGTTTTCCGTCAAAAACAACAGGGATCCCGATTACATCCACATCGATGACACGGCCCTGCAGATCGAGAAATTTCTCCTCGGTAAAAGGAGCAGGCTCCATGGTTTCATATATCCTGCCAATCCGCCCTGCCGCCAATTGTCTGAACTCAGGGTGGACATATTCCATCAGCGGCCTTTGCTGCATCTGATCGAAAGAATCTGCACCAACCATACTGATGGCTGCCTGGTTGGCAAACAGCAATTTTCCGCCCGCATGCACAATGATGGCATCGGGCGAGAGATTCACCATCTGCCTGTATTTCTCTTCACTCTCAGCCAGTCGGCTTTCACTTTCCTTTCTTGCTTCATTTTCATTCTTCAGATCCTCCAGCAGGTTCAAC
This sequence comes from Bacteroidota bacterium, assembly GCA_022709385.1. GTDB lineage: Bacteria > Bacteroidota > Bacteroidia > Bacteroidales > CAIXZF01 > JAKLIX01. Next base: position 105,375 of record JAKLIX010000005.1, read on the forward strand.
ATGGCAATCCGGTTATCATCCAGTTCCCGGGTCCTGTCCCCGATAAGCCTGGAGAGTTCCTCAGTGTTGATTCGCCGGCCCCCACCAGCAGTCCTGATCTTCATCATAGCTCTGACCAGGGTTTTGAATTCAGTTTCATCAAAGGGCTCTGAGAAAAATGCATCGGCACCGGCTTCCATGGCCATGATCCTGCTTTGTTTGCCGGTATCACGGGAGGTGATGACAACCACCGGGATTTGCTTCAGCAACGGATCCTTTCTGATACCTTCAATCGTCCCGAAACACTCCCTGTCTGCATTCATGCTATCCATTACGATCAGATCAGGTTCCTTTGTTCCATACTGGCTGAACCAGGACGACCCATCCGTAACAGTCAGTATCTCAGTTTCGGGAAAAGTGACAATGATCAGCTTTTCCAGATCCTGCATACGATCAGGATCGTGCTGAATTACCAGTATTTTATCCGGATCAGGCTTCATATTGTTCATAGGGTTTCGGATAGCATTCTGAATAGTATTTTTGTTTGTTAACAAGCCTCTTCCCCTGCCGGACTTATTCCGCGATGGGGTATTTCGCGGGTTTCCCCGATTCCTTCAGCAGCATGTTCACTTCCTTCTTCAGTTCAATGATCCTGATTTCCCTGCCAACTGTAAGCCGCTGAAAACGTTCCAGTTCCTCTATTTTTTGAAGCAGTGCCTCAGCATTCCTCTTCCTTTCCGTCACATCGCGAAGGTTTAAAATGATGCCACTGATTCCCGGCTGATGTAGAAAATTCTGTCCGACGACCTCCATGCTGCAATAGTGGCCGTCGGCATGCCTGAATAATATCTCTGACACGGAAATATTTTCCGGATGAAGCAGCAGGTCCTCCAGACGCTCCACAACAGCCGGAAGATACTCAGGATGAACCAATTCCAGCGAACTGCTTCCGAGCAGTTTTTCAGCATCGTAACCCATCAGGGGAGTCACTGCAGGACTGAGGTACTTTATTACGGCATCCTTGTCAATCACGGCGATAATATCGGCCGAGTTCTGCACCAGCAGGCGGAAAGTGTTTTCCTGCAGTGACAACAGACGCAGCGTTTTTTTCCTTTCCTGCTGGTCTGCCAGGACTTTCCCTATCAGTACCGTAATAAGCGGATAAAACAGGAAAACAGTGACGGCCACCAGCCGCAGGGTTTCCCTGATATGGACGGATGGCAGCGAAAACATCAGGATGATCATCACCAGATGTACGATCAGTCCCATTAAATACAGGCGTTTCCATGTAACTTCCCGCTGCTTTTCCCTGCTGTCAACGAAAAAGTAATACCCGATCAGAAATGCGGTCAGGATGGTCGTGACGCCCATGATGACACCCGGCCCTCCCAGCCAGAGCCTGTATGCGAATGCGATGACCACGGCGATGAGCCCGGAAACAGGCCCGAAGAAAAATGTACACAGGCTGATAACAATGGTCCGCCCGTCGAAAATCAACCCCTTCTCAATGACAAAGGGGTAGCGCATTCCTACCAAGGCGATCAGCCCGAACAGCAAGCCCTGCAACACCTTTCCCCGAAGCGATGCCCTGTCGCAGATATTGTCGATGAAACCCGACAACACACTCAGCGCCACGAGTGCGAAAAGGTTGTACAATAATTCGATGACTACCATGGCAATTAATAACAGTCAGCAAACATAACAAAAAAATTTCGGATAATCTCCTGACTGCATCTCATAGATTGCTTACTAAGAAACCGCTTGCGGATACCGTTTAAAACCTGTTCAAAACACTGCAAATCACATATCGATAAAATTAAGATGCATCGGTGGCTCTTTCTTTGGACATACGGCCACGACGTCATCCCACGCGGATTGTACTGATTTTTGTTATTTTTTTGTTAATGCACTCATTTCCTGACTCTTTAAACATTTCTTGATTGTTTCATCCAAGACTTCATTTCATTACGTCAGGCGATTCATTAAATAAGGAGGCCCTTATGTCAAAATTTTCCATTTTCTCATTTATTTTCCTCATGGTGTGCCTGTCACGGACCTTTGGTCAGATTTCAGGCGACAGCGTGGTATGCAGTGGCGAAACGGAACTCTACTCAGGTCCGGTGATTCCCGGTGCAACATATTCATGGAATGTCACGGGAGGGACGATCTCCGGTCCTTCTAACACCGGCAGTGTCACCATCCATTGGCCGAATGCCGGCAGCGGCTCCATCCTGCTAACCGTCTTTTTGCCCAACAACACGCAGCAAACCCATGTGTTTCAGGTGATGGTGCATTCCCTTCCCCAGCCCGTGATCACCCACCAGCCCTATCCGGGCTGTCCGCCGGGCCATGGCAGGGGCGGCGGTGCCGGAAGCCCTGACCAGGGTGGCGGAAATGACTGTGAATTGGTTTGCAAGGGTGCCACCATTACCTACACTACCGCACTGAACCCGGGCAACACTTACCTGTGGACCTCGGGAGGCGCTTTTTCCGTTACCGGGGCCAATACAAATACCGTAGTGGTAAGCTGGGACAACAGTCCTTTCGGATTTCTCACCGTGTATGAGACCAACCAGTGGGGTTGCACGGATTCAGCCACCATCTGTATCGAAAAAGTGGATCTTCCGGTGGCTTCGTTTACACATCAGCTTAACGTCTGTAAATTCTCCAATGTGAATTTCACCAACCTGAGTACCGGAGCTACCTCCTTTCAGTGGTACTTCGGCGACGGCGGCACCTCCACCCAGCAGCATCCCGCTCATGCATACAGCAACAGCGGAACATATACCATCACCCTGATCGCAACCAACGATTGTTTCTGCGCCGATACTTTCCAGAGTGTAATCCAGGTGGATTCCTTTCCCGGTCCTGAAATCAGCTGTCCTTCAACCGTTTGTGCCTTTGATACGGCCACATATACCAGTGCTGCCGGCAATTGCACCCACAACTGGTTTGTGACCGGCGGCACGATCATCGGACCATCCAACCAGCCTTCGGTAAGCGTTGTTTGGGGAGCCGGTCAGACCGGCAGCCTGGGCCTGACTGTTTCCGGCTGCGGCGGGACCTGCAGCGACACTACCTGGCTTATTATTCCCATCATACCGGCTAACGGGACCATCAGCGGCCCGCCCAAGGTTTGTCCGGGCGAATGTGCCACATACAGCCTGCCGAAATTCAGCGGGGCCACTTACAGCTGGAGCCTGAACAACGGCAGTTGCGGAGCGATCCAGGATTCCTCCTGTTGTGAACAGATCACCATTTGCTGGCCTGCCACAAGCTTTTTCTGCACGGATACGCTGACTGTAACCTTCTGGGATCAGTTCCTCGGCTGTGGCGGAACGGCTCAAATGGTCATCCGGCTCCGCCCCGAACTCAGTATCTTTGGTCAAAAGGAAGGATGTTCGAACGGAATCTCAAGCTTCTTTGCTTTTGGAGGCATCAATTGTATGTGGAACGTCAGTCCCGCCGGACCGGCCTACTCCCCCGGGCCATCCCCTTCGCTCAACGTGAACTGGAACGGACTGACCGGTACCTATGTGGTAAGCGCCTATCCTGTCAATCCCAACCAGGTTTGCAATGACTCAGCCACCGTGCTTGTCAATGTGATCAACCCGCCTGCAGCACCGGTGATTACCGGTGACAGCATCGTATGCCCCGGCTCGGTGCATCAATACTGCGCAACGGGTTCAGGCGTCATACAATGGACCGTGACGGGAGGCAGCCCGTCCAACGGCAGCGGTAACTGTATCTCCGTCACCTGGGGCAATACCCCTCCTTTCGCTATCCAGGCTGTCGCTCAGATGGCCCAGTCACCCTATTGCACTTCCGATCCCGCCGTGATGAATATTATCTTGCCGGTCAACCCGCCGGTCCCTGCCTTCAGCGGCTCAGCCATTGCATGCGCCAACGCGGTCAGCAATTATTCCACTCCTACCCTGTATCCGGCCGGGGCCGCGTTCACCTGGACACTTACCCCTTCCAATGCGGGAACCATCATTTCAGGTCAGGGAAGCCCGGCAATACAGGTGGAATGGGGTAATAATGCACCCCAGACAGTGGTCCTCAGTCTGAATGTCGTGTTGTGCGGGCAGACTGTCGGCGCTGCCTTCAATATCCAGTTGAATCCCGCTCCCAATCCGGTGATCGTACAAACGGGCAACCTTTGTCCCGGTAGTCCTGCCCAACTCAGCGCCACGGGCGGCAGTTTCGTTGCCTTTCAATGGAGCGGTCCCGGAGGATTCACGGCAACAGGAAATCCCGTAAGCATCACCCAGGCCGGTCTTTACCAGGTCACCGTCACCGATGCAGGCGGCTGTTCAGGACTCACACAACTGCTGGTTCATGAAACAGGAAGCCCGGTGGCCGCCATTAGCGCACAAAATCCATTATCTTACTGTATAGGAGCCTCTTACAATGTGACACTTTGTGCCTTGGGAAACCCGAATTACAGCTATGCCTGGTCCAATGCAGCCACTTCCCAGTGTATTACGGTATCGAATCAGGGCAATTACCAGGTGACCGTGACCGACCTGTCGAACGGTTGCTTCGCTGTCTCCAACCTGCTTACTGTCTCGGAAATTCCCTGTCAGCCGGATACAGGCACCTGTATTCCCACGGGCAGCGTAAGTTTCACGTATTCAGGATGTAATCCCGTTTCCTTCCTGAATACATCTGTCAACGCAAGCTCATTCTCCTGGAATTTCGGGGATCTCAGCTCCTCGAACCAGACCAATCCGACGCACACCTATAATGCGGCAGGATTCTTCCTTGTGTCGCTTTACGGCTATGTCCCCGATGCTTCCGGTACCGACTCCTGCCTGCTGGTGGATACCGCCCTGATCGAAATACCCCTGCTTCCTCGCTTTAATTATACGGCAGGCTGTTATGGCGACTCGGCCTGCTTCACCGACAACAGTGTCTTTACGGCCGGAAACAACATCACTTCCTGGTTCTGGGATTTCGGCGACGGCAACAATTCAAGCCTTCAGAATCCCTGCCACCTGTACGCCACCAGCGGTACCTTCATCGTTACCCTCACCATTTCCAACGGTCCCTGCACCACCTCGTGGTCAGACACCCTTGTGGTGCTGCCGCAACCCGCTGCGGCCTTCACTTTCAGCAATGCAAACTGCGTGAACAGCCCGGTATTTTTCAGCGACCAGTCTACAACCAACATCAACTACTGGAACTGGAATTTCGGCAATGCGGGCACTTCCCTGAACCAGAATCCGGCCCAGGCATATTCACTTGCTGCCACCTATCCTGTTACCCTGATTGTCCATGACATCAACGGCTGTTACGACACCATCACCATCCCGGTCACTGTGAATCCGAACAATCTCGGCGGCAATATCACCGCCTTCCCCGACAGCATCGTCTGTGCCGGCACTCCCGTGATCCTGGCGGCCCCTGCCTGTTCAGGCTGTACTTACCTCTGGAGCAACGGCAGCACCAACGACAGCATCACTGTTACTACCAGCGGGTTTTACCAGGTGCAGGTCAGCGATCAGAACGCCTGTACCTATTCAACTTATATCAGGGTGATTGTAAACCAGTTGCCCTCCGCCCAGATCATCGGACCCACCGATGCCTGCATCAACGATTTTGTGTCTTTGTCGGTTCTGTATAATCCCAACTGGCTGTATTCCTGGATCAGCAACGACACCAGCGTGAACGGCCAGACGGCACCCGGTGTCTTTCTGACAGCTGCCTCACCCGGCCTTATCAATTTCAGTGTGGTCCTAACAGACACGGTGACGGGCTGCACTGATACCACCGCTGTCCACCTGTTCAGCGTGCATCCGGTACCAGGGTCTCCTGTCATCACTCCCCTTACGGCCACAACGGTGTGCGAAGGCGACAGCATCCTGCTGCTGATGACCCATCCCGACTCCACAATCAGCCTGAGCTGGAGTACCGGTGAAGTGAACGATACCCTGGTGGTCACCAAAGACGGCTGCTATGATGCGATTGCCACCAATATTTACGGCTGCAGCAGCACTACCACCTTCTGCGTCACCGTAAACGAATTGCCTGAGTTGTGTTCCTTTTACGAAGGTTGCTTCGACACCTGTGCACCCTATACCATCGCCGGTCCGGCCGGCGGAAGCTCCTACCAGTGGCTGCTGAACGGCATCCCGATCACCGGTGCCGACAGTCAGTACTATACCGCAACGCTTAGCGGAGCATATTCACTTATCGTTACCAACAGTTTCGGATGTACGGATACCACAGGGGTGCTCAACCTGAACCTCTATCCCTGTCCGGGCGATGCCTGCGTGGAATTTCTCATCGACACGGTGTATTGTGATCCCGCCACCGGTCAATATGCCATGCAATTCCACATCATCAACCATACCAATATCGTATTGACCGAAATCCATCTGCAATTGCTGCCACCCAACCTTGGGGCAGGCTATTTCCCTGGCGCTTTTATTCAAACGGTCCAGCCCGGAGATACCTCGGCCACAATGAGCACGGTCATTTCCAACGCAACGGCCGGTGATACGCTATGTTTCCGTACCAATGTGTTTACCTATGATGAAAACAACATTGAAGTACTGGTCTGCTCATCCGACACCCTCTGCTTTGTACTTCCACCCTGCGGAAATGACACCACCTGCTGTTCGCTTGATTTTATCAGCGACTCGCTCTGGTGTGTCACCGATCCTACAGGGGCGTCCGCTTATCACTTTAATATTGTGGTGGAAGGTTGCGGCATCCTGGATGTCCAGCTGGTCAGCCAGGGCAATATCACACTGAACAGTCCTTATGTGCTGAATGGAGGGCAGATCACCATCAGCGGGATATATTATCCCACTAACATTACATATCTCTGCCTGCTTTTCATGATGCATGATTCCACTACCTATTGTGCCGACACTATTGTATGTTTCGACCTGCCTCCTTGTCCGCCTCCCGTACTGCCTTGTGAAATGGGGTACAATCACCTCATTTGTGCAGGACAATCTTCTGTATTTCAGCAATTTATTGTTTTTCCCGGCGTGACATATACCTGGCAGTTTCCGGGTGGAAGCCCATCTTCAGCGACAGGAGCGGGACCTCATACCATCACCTACTTAAGCCCGGGGGTCTATCCCGTTCAGCTTAGCATGAGCAACCAGCAAGGCACAGTAATCTGCTCAGATTCCATTACAGTACTCGCTGCACCGATCGCAACGATCACACAGTCAGGCAATTTCCTTGTCGCATCGCCACCGGGCATGATGTATCAATGGTACACCTACCCTGTTACCCAGGCCACGCTGATCAGCGGGGCCACTGCACAAACCTACAATCCTTCCTCCAGTGGTATTTACTGTGTAGTGGTGCAGAATTCCGTCGCTTGTGCGGATACAACCTGCATTGACTTTATGTATGAAGATGCCTGCGTTGCATTCCTCATTGATACAGTTTACTGTGATCCGGCCACCGGACAGTACGGGATGCAGTTCCATATCATCAACCAGACCAACATCGTACTGACCGAAATCCACCTGCAGCTTCTGCCTCCCAACCTCGGAGCGGGTTATTTCCCGGGTGCGTTTATTCAAACGGTCCAACCCGGAGATACCTCGGCTCTGATGACCACGGTCATTTCCAACGCAACGGCCGGTGACACGCTTTGTTTCCGTACGAATGTCTTTACATATGACCCAGTTGGAACAGAGATACTGGTCTGCTCATCCGACACCCTCTGCTTCGTGCTTCCACCCTGCGGAAATGACACCTCCTGCTGTTCGCTCGATTTTGTAAGCGACTCGCTCTGGTGTGTCACCGATCCCACAGGAGCACCAGCTTATCACTTTAATATCGTGGTGGAAGGCTGCGGTACCCTGGATGTGCAGCTTTCCAGTCCTGGAAATATCAGCCTGAACGGCCCCTTTATCCTGACCGGAGGACAGTTCACCCTCAGCGGCACCTATTATCCGGGCAGTAATACCGCACTTTGCCTGCTTTTTATAATGCATGATTCCACTGCGTATTGTGCCGACACCATTGTCTGTTTCGACCTGCCTCCCTGTCCGCCTCCTTCACTCCCCTGCGAATGGGGATTCAATCACTTTATCTGCGCCGGACAGTCCTCTGTATTCCAGCACTTCTATTTTGTCCCCGGTGTCAGCTACAACTGGCAGTTCCCCGGAGGCACTCCTTCAACGGCAGCCGGAACCGGGCCGCATACCGTCACCTACCCGAATCCGGGAGTCTATCCCGTACAGTTGACCATGAGCAACCAGCAGGGCAGCGTGATCTGCATCGATTCCATTACCGTATATCCGGCTCCCGTGGCTTCCGTTCTGCAGACAGGCCTCAGCCTCACCGCATCACCCGCCGGAATGTCCTACCAGTGGTACCAGTATCCGGTCAGCCAGGCCACCCTGATCAGCGGAGCCGTTTCACAAACCTATGTCCCCGGTGTCAGCGGAACTTTCTGCGTGGTGGTACAAAATGCGGCCGGCTGCTCCGATACGGCCTGTATCGACTTTCTCTACAACGATCCATGTGAAGGACTGCAGGCCCTGTTCAGTGTCAGTGCCAACTGGCTGACGGCTCATTTCACCGACCTGAGTACGGCCACCCCTCCCCTGTTCATCACGGGCTGGAACTGGAACTTCGGAGATCCGGCTTCCGGTGTAAACAATACCTCTGCCTTACAGAACCCCGTCCATCATTTCACCGCCACGGGATATTACACTGTCTGCCTGGTAATTACGGCCATCAACGAAGCCACCGGTTCTTTCTGCTATGATACTGTCTGTATGGAGATCTACGTGAAGAAAAGACCGAAACTGGTGGGAACCGTCGTTTACCTTAATGATGTGCTCACTCCCATGCCCAATACCCTGGTCAGCCTGCTGTCCGGAGGCAATGTGATTGCGGTGGACACCACCGGACCGGACGGCTCATGGGAATTCAGTCCGGTCAACGAGGGCACTTACACCCTGCAGGTAAATACCGCCAAACCCTGGGGAGGCGTGAACGCCACCGATGCCCTGATCATTCTCAAACATTTTGTACAGCTCAGCCTTTTGCAGGGGTTGAAGCTGCAGGCCGCCAATGTCGACCTGAACCCGGTGGTCAATTCCATCGATGCCCTGATGGTCAGCCGCAGGTTCACCGGCCTGATGTCTTCCTTCCTGGTAGGCGACTGGATGATTGAACATCCGGTGGTGAACTTCGCCGGTGACAGCATGTTCCGGAGCATTCATGCCCTTTGTTTCGGAGATGTCAATGGATCCTACGTCCCGCCTGCACTGAAGCCCTCACCGGAACTCAGGCTTGAACAGCATGGGCAGGTGATTGCCGTTCAGGGGGCAGCGGAAATCGAGCTTCCCCTTAGCTTTAAAAACGATGTGCAGGTTTCGGCCGTTTCCCTGGTGCTCGACTTCCCCGCACAAGCCATGGAAGTGCTGGATATCACTGCAGGCACCGATCCTGAACGGCTCGTATACCATGTCAGCGACGGGCAGGCCAGGATCGCATGGTTTACTTCGGAAAACAAGCATTGGCCGGCCGGGGAAGCGGTATTTGTATTGCGGCTGAAACTGAATGAAGGAACGGCAGCCATACTCACGGATGACTTTTTAAACTGCGGAAACGAAAGCAGCATCGCTGGTTTCGACGCCATGACCCTGCACGGGCAAACCATACAGTACCCGGGAATCAGCTTTGTGGGCAAGGCTTTTGAAGCCGGGCAGAATGTCCCCAATCCCTTCTCAGGCAATACGGTCATTCCCTGGTATCAACCGGAAGAGGGACATATCAGACTGACTGTTCATGATATACTCGGGAAAGAGATCAGGAACCTGCACGACGGGATGCTTCCGGCCGGAACGCACTCGGTGGTGCTGGAAGCAGCCGGGCTGGAGCGCGGTATTTATTTTTACCGTATTGAGTATTCAGCAAAACACAGCGCAGCCAAGGAAAGCAGAAGGATCAGCCTGGTGAAATAATGATGCGGTCATGGTGCCGTTGTAATATATTCCCCATTCTTTGTAGGTTTGCAGTATTACAACCACATTGAGCAGGAGTGATTCCGGCAAATCAGTTTAAACGCAGTCCTTATCTGAACATGCCCAAAGAAGCAGGGGGCATGTTCCCCTCGCTGTTGTTGATCTTTTTGATGTCAATCGTCATCTTGTCGCTTGTTTCATGCAGGCCGGATAATGCCGTGACTAAGCTGGATCCGGGATACCCTTCAGACTCCTTGCCGGAGATCCATCCCTGGATGATCAAACCCGACGGTTCGGGACCGGCCATGTGGCTCGACAGGAAACAGTCCGACGGAAGGTATATCCGGGAACCAATCAACATGGTGATCGTGGACCGGATGGCAGGCAGCCGGGAAGATGCCGTGAACAGACTTACGGAAGCCATGACCCGTGCAGGTTTCGCCCCGCGTTTCGGCCATAGCGGCGGATACCTTGGAATGATCGGTGGCAGGCGCTATCCCCAGCAACCTGATCAACCGGATTACGCCTTTTCCGATTGCATGTGGGCCTTCCCCAACAACCACTGCAGGCTTTTCGGCCCGGCCTTTTACATGGGTGCCTGGATCTGGACCGGCTCATGCAGCCGGGAAAAAGGCATCTCTCATGATTATGTTTCATTCATGGTTTCCAGGGAAAAACTGGCTGACGCGCTTGTCAGGTATGCGAACGCCACCAGGGCAGGCAATATGAACCTCGGCAACAGGATGGATGATGCCACCGCCGGTACCGGTGATCACGACGGCTTTGCCGCCCTGCTAATCCTGCATGGAACACGATGAGGCCGCAGCGTGCATACATACAACAGCCATGGAAACGGATGCTGAAGACCGGTTTCCTGTTTCTGACCGTCATGGCCGTCAGTTGCGCTGAGCAGCCCGGCGAGCGGGCAATTCAACTGACTCTTGAAGGAGCCTGCAACGGCAGTTATACCTTCCGCCAACTGCAGTGGGCAAGGATCAACAATCCCGGATTACCGGAAAAGTCAAGCCTGGGTTTCTTCACCGATCCCCTCGCGGGAGATCAGCCGCTCAACCTTGCCGTTGTGCTTGGAAACCTTGGCGGAAAAGAAATCCAAACCGGCGACTACACTGCCGTGAAGGTCAGCCGCGACATTCCGGCATTCCGTGCAGGAATAAAACAGGGATTCATGACCATCGTTCCGGCCGGACAACAGCCACCCCGTGAAGAATTTTACACTACATCGGGAACAATTAAAATTACGGAATACAGCAGCGACAGCCTGGTACAGGGGACCTTCAGCCTGATCCTGGCAAATCCTGAAGGCAGCAAATGGATCTCAGCCAGGGGTAGCTTCCGGCTGCTGCTCTGATTTCCCGGATGATGCGAACCTGATATAACATATTTATATACAAGATGTTACACAATATCTCTTCATTGATTATCAGGATGATATCCAAAAAATTCAAACCAGGAAACCTGCTTCAGCTTGTGCTGCTTTTGTGTCTGCCGGCGGCTCATCCCGCAGTCGGACAGGATAGCGAATTTCAGGATAGCAGCTTCCTGATGATCCTCGACATGCAGGAGTTTTACACTTCAGTACATTGCACCGACAGCGCATCCGAAAACGCCATCAGGGCCATGAACACACTGATTGAAAGGACCAGTCCTGACCAGGTCATCTATGTTACCTCCGCTTCCCTCAGCTTGTCATTATCCTGGAAGGGCATCCGTGTGGATACGGTTTACCGGCATAGCCTGGACAAACGGTTGAAGGTGGTGAACGAACGCCTGTTTGATAAAACAAGCGGGAATGCTTTCAGTTCCGGAGCCCTCACAGCCTTTCTCACAGCAAAGGGTGCAAAGGAAATCACGGTAGTGGGGCTGATGGCCGAAAAATGTGTAAAGCAAAGCCTGCTTGGAGGGCTGGAGAAGGGATTCAGGATGGTCACCTACCCGGAAGCACTTATCGCAAAGGATGGAAAGAGCAAGCAAAAGACCATGATACGCCTGGCAAAAAAGGGAGTCAGACTGGTTTACCGCTAACCCACCGGCAGCACACCGGCAACCCGGCACAATAGCGTAAAGGTGTTTATTGAATACCCATTATATTTATTTATGTCTAATCGCTTTTGAGCGGAAATCAACCAAGCTACAGGTCAGATAATCCATTGGATATCAGCCATTCCAAATCCCGGTGCTGCTGCATCATGGCTTCCAGATGCTCCCTGATTTCCTGTGCAAGGGACGGCATTGCGGCATGCTGCTTCAGGCATTGCAGCATTTCCAGGGGCAGCAGCCATTCCCTCTGAAGATGTTTTACCTGATGCCAGAGCATGGGAAGCACTTCAGGATCAGTCAATTGTTCGGCCACTCCCCTTACAAGCTGGTATTTACCGTGTAAATCGAGGCTTTCGGGCGAATGGACGATCTTGTGGGTCTTTTCCCCGGGTACGGGGAATGAGAAACCGAAGCCTTCAGGATCGGCCGGGCCGGGAAATGCAGATATAATTTCCGACCCGACAGCCATATCATAGGCACCCCATTCCGGTCGAAACAGCACGTCTTCTCCCATGCGTACCTCACAACTGGAAAAAGTTATCAGCAGGTTCTTTCCGTCTTTTCTTAAGATATGTTCAGGTACACCCTTCACCTCCACCCCGGAATCGAACACCAGCCTGCATTCCCTGCCGTGAACGACACCGGACTGCAGGAAATCCCCTTCTGAGAGCAGTTCCGGCGGCACGGAAACATGCTGAAGCTTCCCGGCAGGAGATCCAAAACCGTGGGGATGGCGGTCTTTCCCGTGACCGGGCAGCATGTGGTGATGGTAGTTGAGGGTCACGGGGCCCGTCCACTGAAGGTAAACGGGTTCACCGGCGCTGTTGCATCGAAAGGCTGTAAGCGTACCGGAAACCTGCAGGCCGGAAGCATATACAACCGTAGCCGTATGTCCCGATCCCAGGGCCTTGTCCAGCGCGGCTTTCCCCCCGGTCTGCAGGGCCATGGTATTGCCAAACTCTTCCAGTACCCGGCCCAGATGTTCAAAATCAGGCGTCACAAAGAGCTGGGGTTGTTTGGTAGTAATGTCGAAACCGGTATGCATGGCATCCAGCGTATAGGGAAGCTTTTTCACGCCATTGTTGAGTGCGGAGAAACTTTCCCCGATAGAGGATAACAGGCCGGCTCCATAGATCTTCGGTTGCTTCAGATCCCCGATGAGGCCGTATTCCACCGTCCACCAGTGCAGATTCCGTATCAGTGCCATCTCCGATGGAGGGCCCATGCTTTTCTCAATACTTTGCAGATTCAGCAAGGCCTTTTGTATGTCGGCGGCAGTAGAATACGGATCGGCCTTGACAATACTCAGGTGGCGTATGGCTTCGTAGAGGTCGTAGTCCCTTGCCGAGCTGAATGCCTTGCTGCCGAGCTCCCCGAAACGCACCAGGTAGGCGGCATATTCCGGATCGGCAATGATGGGCGCATGGCCGGCAGCTTCATGAATGATATCCGGAGCCGGGGTGTATTCCACCTGGTCGATGGGACGGATATCCGCAGCGATCACCAGGACATGGTATGCCTGGAACTCCATGAACGCCGAGGGAGGGATGAAGCCATCCACGGCAACCGCAGCCCAGCCTATCTCTTTCAGGATACGGTTCATCCCGTACATATGGGGGATATAATCGAGACTGATCCCGGTTTTACCGAGGCCATCGAGGTAAGAACCGTGAGCCACCTTACTGAGATATTTCACATTCTGCCGCATCACGTAGCGCCAGATGGCGTGATCCTGCGCAGTATAATCATTGTAGGGCTGGTCAATCACCAGGCTCATCAGGTGTTTGGGCAGTTTGTCAAGGACTTCGTTGGTTTCCATAATAAATTGTTAATCAGCCATCAGCAGGCAAAGCGCTTCCCAGTTCAGTCCGGATGCCAGCATGCTTTTGGCGGCCAGTTGAAAGGACTTGCTGCGTTCGGCAGGCTCTGGACAGCCCGGGAAGAGGTCTCGGAAACGGGGATCGTCCATCAATGCGCGTATATCCCTTTCATCAGGAAGGCGTTCATTGTTCCCGAGTTTTCCAAGTTCATTGCCGTTCAACAAGATGCTGTGCCTGATCCGTTCCGGGAGACTGTCGATGCCGATGCCGGTTTTTTCCAGGGGCTTATCCACCTTAAACAGTTGATCTCCAAAGGCTTTTATGTAATATGCTCCGCCCATGCGCCCGACCAAACGGATGCGGTTCGGGTCGATATTTCCCCGGGCATCAAGTACCGCTTCATCCACGTGGACCATTTTGATGGTACAGATCACCAGGTTGGCGGCTCCCCCGCCCTCACCCGTCTCAATGACTTCTCTGACCTCACACTCGAATTGCACCGGCGACTCCGCCACGCGGAAAGGTTTGACGCTGAGCGAGGGAAGAGCGGTGAAGCCGGCTTTTTCAAATTCATTCACCCCTTTGGCGTATTCCGTGCTGGCCAGGTTCACCTGCTCCACCATATCGAAGGTCACCACATTGATGACCACTTCGGGTACTTCCTTGATATTCTGATACGTATGCTTGGTGGTATTGTCCCTGCCGCGCCTTGAGGGGGAGAAAATCAAAGTGGACGGATTCACCCCAAAAGCATTGAAGAAGCTGAAAGGTGAGAGGTTGGGCCTGCCGTTCGCGTCGATGGTGCTGGCAAAGGCGATGGGACGGGGTGCCACGGCCTCAAGCATCAGGCGGTGCAGTTGCTGATGCGATACCGATGCCGGATCGATCGTTTTCATTTGGACAGGGTTTGAAGGGCCGGTAAAATCCGGGTGACACATTCGCCAAAACCCATACGCAAACCATCTTTTTCGCAGCTTGCTTTCATCACCACCACATCATGATCCTCCAGGAAAGTGCGCTCCCTGCCGTCGGAATACTGAATGCTGTCTCTTCCGTTCCAGGTGATCTCGAGCAATGAGCCGAAGGATTCCCTGTCAGGGCCGCTGATGGTGCCGCTTGCACACAGATCGCCCACCCTCATGTTGCATCCGTTCACTGTATGATGGGCCAGTTGCTGGGCCATATTCCAATAAAGATAACGGAAATTGGAAAGGCATACCCGTTTGGCTTCGGCACCCTCAGGCTGTATCCATACCTCAAGCCGGATGTCGAAACTGCGTTTCCCTTCAAAACTGAGGTAGGGCAGCACGGGATCCTGGGGCGGACCCGCCACCCGGAAAGGCTCCAGGGCTTCCATCGTTACGATCCAGGGTGATACCACCGAACCGAAATTTTTGGAAAGGAATGGACCGAGAGGAACATACTCCCACTTTTGTATATCCCTGGCTGACAAATCGTTAAATATCATCATCCCGAAGATATGATCCTCAGCCTCCGCCGTACTGACGCTGCTGCCCGACGGATTGTCCTTTCCGACCACAAAGGCCATTTCCAGTTCGAAATCGAGGTTGCGGGAGGGTGAAAAAACAGGCCCGTCGTTACCCGGATTGATCTGACCCGACGGTCGTTTCACCGGTGTGCCGGAAACCATGATGGATGAGCTGTGGCCGTGATAAGCAACCGGAAGATGCTTCCAGTTGGGCAACAGGGCGTTTTTCGGATCGCGAAACATGAGCCCTACATTGGTTGCATGCTCCAGGCTCGAATAAAAATCGGTGTAATCGCCAACCCTGACGGGAAGCAGCATCTCCACTTCCTTAGCCGACAGCAGTGCCTGATTGCGAAACACTACCTTATCCCGCAAACTGCCATCTTCCTCCGAGAAGATACTGAGAAGCCTTTCCCTGACGGCCTTCCACACCGGTTTTCCCAGAGCGATAAAGTCGTTGAGACTGTCCTGCCTGAACACCCGGACCAGATCCTGAGGCAGGGTGGAGAAATAGCCTGCTTCGGCCAGCACCGAGAGATCCACCACGGTGTCTCCGATACGGGTCGCAGCCCTTGGCTTTAACCAGGCATTGTGTATGATCCCGAACGGCAGGTTCCAGAGTGGAAAATCGCTGTCGGCCGCTACCGGTAACCATGAAGCAGGGAAGGGATTCATCTTCAGGGCTTCTTCCGGGCTGTGATTGCTGTCTTGATGCATCTCTCTGATTATATATACTTTATAATGTTCCCCGCCTGGCTTGTTCTCTTTCGATGGATTCAAACAGGGCTTTAAAATTTCCTTTCCCGAAGGAAGTGGCTCCTTTTCGCTGGATGATCTCGAAAAAGACCGTGGGCCGGTCGAGCACCGGTTTGGTGAACAGTTGCAGCAGGTATCCCTCGTCATCCCTGTCGATCAGGATATTGAGCCTTTTCAGCACCTCCAGGTCCTCTTCAATCAGTCCGACACGCTCCGTTACCGTTTCGTAATAGGTGTCGGGAACATGCAGGAATTCCACGCCCCTGGCCCTGAGTTCACGAATGGTGTGGATGATGTCACCGGTGGCCATGGCCACATGCTGGACACCCGAACCACGGTAAAATTCGATGTATTCCTCGATCTGGCTTTTCTTCTTCCCGATGGCCGGTTCATTGATGGGAAACTTGATGTAGCCGTTCCCGTTGCTCATCACCTTGCTCATCAGGGCGGTGTATTCCGTGCTGATATCCTTGTCGTCGAAAGAGACCAGGTTGCGGAAACCCATTACATCCTCATAAAACTTCACCCAGATGTCCATCTGGCCCCAGTCCACATTGCCCACCATGTGATCGATGTACTTTAAACCCGTTTCGGCAGGCCTGTACGGGGGTTCCCAGGCAATATAGCCGGGCAGGAAAGCGCCTTGATAGTTCCTGCGTTCGACAAACACATGAACAGTTTCTCCATAAGTATGGATACCGGCTCTTACCACCTCTCCATGGGCGTCCTTTTCCACCACAGGCTCGAAATAAGGCCGTGCGCCTCTTTTCACGGTTTCCTCAAACGATTTCCGCGCATCGTCGACCCAGAGGGCAACCACTTTCACGCCGTCGCCGTGCCTGTTATGGTGTCCGGCGATGTGGTTATCCGGATCCAGTGATGAAGTAAGCACAAAGCGGATCTTATCCTGCTTCAGCACATACGAAGTCCGGTCTTTCAATCCGGTTTCCAATCCGGCATAAGCCAGCGGCTGAAAACCAAAGGCGGTCTGGTAATAATGGGCTGCCTGTTTGGCATTGCCCACATAAAATTCAACGTAATCGGTGCCGTTGATCGGCAAAAAATCATTGGTGTTCATTGGTGATGTGATGTGGGGTTGGGGTTGGTTATTTTATTTTAGGGGGTTTATTGCTATAAAGCCGTACGGGTGGGTTTATTGCCATAAACCCGTACGGGGGGGGGTTATTGCTATAAAGCCGTACGGGAGGGTTGATTGCTATAAAGCCGTACGGGGGGGGGGTTATTGCTATAAAGCCGTACGGGGGGGTTTATTGCCATAAAGCCGTACGGGGGGTTTAATTTGCCGGGTTCCACGACAGGTAATATTCCGGGTCTTCGATGGCCATGGCCTGGCGGGTAATCATCAGGGGATTGAAGGTATCGACCATCACGGCCAGTTCCCGGGTTTCCCTGGCGCCCAGGCTGCGTTCGACCGCTCCGGGATGAGGACCGTGCACCAGGCCGATGGGATGCAGCGTGATCTGTCCTTTGCTGACATGATTGCGGCTCATGAAATCCCCGTCCACATAGTACAGCACCTCGTCCGAATCCACATTGCTGTGGTTGTACGGAACGGGAATCGCATCAGGGTGATAGTCGTACAGCCTCGGAACAAAGGCGCACATCACGAAATTCCTGGCATCAAAGGTCTGGTGAACAGGAGGCGGCTGGTGGATACGACCGGTAATGGGCTCGAAATCATGGATAGAAAGCGCATAGGGATAGTGATAGCCGTCCCAGCCTGCCACATCGAAGGGATGGGTTGCAAAGTGATAGGGATACAGCATGTCATCCTTCTTGACATAGACTTTAAAATCACCTTTCTCATCATGCGTGATCAGTTCCATGGGCTTGCGGATGTCGCGCTCGTAAAAGGGTGCATGCTCCAGGAGCTGTCCGGCACGGTTGACATACCGCCTTGGAAAACGCACATAGCCAAAGGCTTCCACGATGAACAGGCGGTTGTCCCCGGTGTCGAAATGCATCTGGTAAGTCACCCCTTTGGGCACCACCAGGTGATCACCCTCCCGGAAGGGCAGCACCCCGTACATGCTGATCAGCTTTCCCGAACCCAGATGTACGAAGATGACCTCATTGGCCGAGGCATTCCTGAAAAAATGATCTGTCATGCTCCTGCGCGGTGCAGCCACACTGATATACACATCCTGGTTGGCAAGTACGATCACCCGGCTGCCGATATAATCCTCAGCCGGCGCAATCTGAAAGCCCTGGAAACTCCGGTGACGGGTGTTCTTCTCCAGCACGATATCCGGGGCCAGGCTGCGCGCTTCATCAATGGCGCTGACCATGGTGGGGGGATATACATGATAGGTCAGCGAATACAAATCCGAAAAGCCTTCGGTAGAAACCAGCTGCTCGGCATAAAGCCCGCCGCCTTCCTTGCGGAACTGTACGTGACGTTTGGCAGGAATATTTCCAAGTTTGTGATAATGAGGCATATAGTAAGATCGATTGGTATACTCAAATCAACAAATGAACGGGACTTTTGTTTGCAGCTTTTTTATTGCAATACAGGCCGGACAGATGTAACTTTTGCCTGCTCCCGGCGTCATATAGCAAACAAGCGACCCAAACCTGATCACACCATGAATACAGATCATACTTCCCCTCGTTTCCTGAATAATCTTGAAAGTCTGACCATGATCCTGCTGCTGGCAGCACTGCTGTGTCTGTCAGCCACCGTTGGATATGAGCGTGGCAGCCGTCACAGCGACATCCGGGTTAAAATACCCCTGGTCCGGACCCATCTCCCGGACACCATCCTTCCTGAAGACACGAACCATCAGCAATACTGGATCAGCGAAATCATCAAGGCATCAGGAAGAAGCAGTTGCGACCGGACTGCCCTGGCCGACACTGCCGGTCCGATCGCGTCATCCACAAAGCTTCCGGCCGATTACTGGAAAAAGGAAGTTCACAGGATCGTTGACCGGGAACAGAACAAACCGCTCGAGATGATGTTGTTCGATAAGTATTACTGGACACACTACCTGCTTGAGCACAGGCTCGAAGTGGAATAGTCCCCGCCTTTTCAGTAAACGAGCTTCATTTCATTCAGCAGGTGTCCCGCACCGCAGACTTTATCCACCACAAACAGGCAGTAGCGGACATCGAGGGTGATATTGCGGCACTGCCTGATGTCGTAGTTGATGTCGCTCATGGTGCCTTCCCAGTTCCTGTCGAAGTTGATCCCGATCAGTTGGCCGTCGGCATTGAACACCGGGCTGCCTGAGTTCCCGCCAGAGGTATGGTTGGTTGCAATGAAACAGGTACGAAGCATCCCGCGCTGATCGGCATATTTTCCAAAGTCCCTTGCCTGGTAAAGCGCTTTGAGCCTCGGATCCACGGCATAATCTTCCACCGCGGGATCCTCTTTCTCCAGGATACCTGCCAGGGTAGTATAGTAATCGTAATGCACGGCATCGCGGGGGGTGTAATCCATCACCTGGCCATAGGCAACACGCAGGGTCAGGTTGGCATCGGGATAAAAACGCTTGCCCGGCGACATTTCCATTAAAGCCTTCACATATACCCGCTGGAGACTGTCGGTAATATCGCGGTAGCCCGATAATTCATCCGCGATCTTTTCGCGGTAGGTGTCTGAGAAGCTTACGGCCAGACGGACAAAGGGGTCTTTTAGCAGTTTCTTGTGACGGGAAGGCTTATAATGTTCCAGAAAGTCAAGCAGTTTTTCTTTGGAAACCAGCATGGATTCCTGAAATGCGTCATTAGTAAACCGCTGATAATCTGTTCCGTACTTTTTCCTGATCTCCGCGAAAACCCCGGGCAGGTAGGCCTGGTCGGTATGTGTGGCATACTCCGACAGCAGATAGGGCATCACTGCCCGGTCGACGGAAGGATTGTAGTTCTTGTAGAAATCGGGGATGCTGCTGATGAGCCGGGAAAGCTCCTCATCTACCGCTTTTCCCTGCTCCGACAGCATGATCAGCTTGTTGAAGCGTCCGGCCAGCCTCACCAGTTCGATCCCGAGCCCGGCTTCGGTATAGTAAACATAGGCCAGGGATACAGGCGTCATCTTTTTATACACCGCTTCGAATGCGCCAAGCAAGCCCTGGTAGGTAGTTTTGCGGTTGCGTTCACCCATCACCCAGGTGCTGAATTCCCTCTCCGCTTCCCTTTTGTTTTGTACCGTTCCGAGCCGTTTCAGACCATTGTTCTCTCCTGTCCATTTTTTCCAACCGTTGGCAATACCGGCTGCCTTGGCGGCATACTGTATCCTGGTGAGCGGATCCTGCGCCATGAATTGATTGATGGCATCCAGCCTCCTTCCCCTGAGCCGGATGCGCACCGGATTCTCCACTTCCGAGACCAGGCTCACCGCCCAGGAAGGGATGAACTGCTGGGTTCGCCCGGGATAACCAAACACAAAGGTAAAATCCTCCTTTTCATAGCCTTTCATGCTGATTGTCAGACTCTTCTTCGGCTTATACGGAACATTCTCCTCCGACCATTCCGCAGGAAGGTTATCTTTCCCTGCATAGATGCGGAACATACTGAAGTCCCCGGTATGCCTCGGCCACATCCAGTTGTCGGTGTCGCCGCCGAATTTACCGATGCCGCCCGGAGGTGCACCCACAAGCCGGACGTCTTTAAAAACCTCGGTGATAAAGAGGTAATATACATTCCCGTAATAAAAAGCCGTGATCTTTCCGGTATAGTGACTGTCTTTGGTTTCCCTGTCAATGATCTTCTTCTGGTTGACTGCGACGATGCTGTCGCGCACAGCTTCCGTCATCTTATCCGTAATCCCGGCCAGGACTTCCCCGGTCACATCCTCCATCCTGATGAGCAGTTCCACGGTCAAACCCTTGCAGGGCAGTTCCTCTTCGCGGCGCATGGCCCAGAAACCATTGGTCAGGTAATCCTTTTCCAGGCTGCTGTGAGCCTGTATCTGCCCATAGCCGCAGTGGTGATTGGTCAGGATCAGGCCTTCCTCAGAGATGATACCGGCGGTACAGCCGCTTCCGAACAATACGACGGCATCCTTCAGACTTGAACGGTTGATGCTGTATATATCCTCAGCCGTCAGACGAAATCCCATCTGTCGCATTTCCTTCTCATTCATCTGCTCCAGCAATGACGGTATCCACATGCCCTCACCGGCCGTGGCAGGCAGCATGAAGCACAACAACGGCAACAACATGCTGATAATTAACTTCTTCATAATATCTTAGGTGTTTTATGCTGATTTAACGGCGATGGCATCCACCTCGAGCAGGGATCCCAGGGGAAGGTTGGCCACTTCATAGGTAGCCCGTGCGGGCGGATTGTCTGCAAACATTTCGCTGTAAAGCTGGTTCACTTCCGCAAAATGCCTGATGTCTTTCAATAAAATGGTCACTTTCACCACCTCTTCGATGCCGTAACCGGCCTCCTTCAGGATGTTGCGGATATTGACGAGGACGCGCCCGGTCTGCTCAACGATCCCGCCTTCCACAAGGCGCTGGGTGGCGGGATCCAGGGCGATCTGACCCGAAACAAACAGCATGCCGTTCACCTCAACTGCCTGGCTGTACGCACCAATGGCCTTCGGTGCTTCAGGAGTGTAAATCACTTTCTTCATTTCTTTCTTTTAATGTTTTGATAATCAATATAATATAAAAATTTAACCGTAAAGATATTATCCTGTGGTGATTCCAGTACATTTCTGAGGTTTTTCCAGTATTCCCTGACGAGTCCCTGTGCTTCCGCCAATATAGCATTCTTCCAGATGAGGTTCAGCCGGCTGCCGGGCGCAAACTCCCACCAGAGCATCAGATCAATATTCCAGGCGTTGAAAGTGAAATCAAAGTTGCCGGGATCGTAATCATGCGGACTGAGCCTGCCATCCTCCCCAAGCAGGAAATAACGCCGGTAATCTCCGGCCGACCAGTAATGGCGTAACCTGAGATTGAGCGACAGTTTGTTATTGAACAGATAGCGCCCCGACAGGCTGTTTTCGATTTCCCTGACATTTCTGTTTCCGAAAATGATTCCTGTATCCTCCAGGGTGGTAAAACCGATATCATTGTGAATGATCTCATTATAAAACGAATACGTAATGAAAAGGTGGTTGTTTACCCGGAGCAGGGGGTTGATCCGGTAATGGAAAACGGAAGTTAAGTCACGCTGCCCGGCGTAGTATCCGAAATTACCGTCAAGTGCCAGTGTTTTCCTGTAGTCGGAGCTGTAGCCGAGATCGGCACCGTAAGACCTGGGTTTGATGAAAAACCTTCCGGGGACACGAGGCTCGTAGTAATCATAGCCTTCGGTCAGTTCCATCCAGCTTTCGAACCAGAGGGTCAGATACTTGAGGGTAGTGCAGTATGAATTCAACTGCAGTCCCGTATTCGACGACTTTCCCGTGGTCCAGTGATAATTGTCGTACCAGGCCAGGCGCAGCATCCCGTCGCGCAACAGGCGGTTCGGTTCGAACTGGTACAAGGTGGTATTGAACCCAAGGGAGGCCTCGTTATTATGTAACGTCACTCCCATATCATTGGCAGAGAAGCGGTTGTCCATCACATGATAAAAGCCTTCAAGTTGCCAGTTGCCTTTGACCTTACCGCCGCTGATCTCATATTTATATCCCGTGGTGGATTTGAATCTGCCGGGTTTTCCCTCCAGGGTATCGATAAGGTTGCTGACGGCTCCGCCCGCGGAGATATTCAGGGTATTGGCCTTGTTGAACAGGCTGAAACCTCCGCCGCTCACATTGGCGTCCCTGTATTGGCGGCTCCTGACAACCGAGGTGTTGATCAGGTAGAAGGAGGAGTTGTTTTTCAGGGCCTGGTCGATGACCGCGATGTTGTAATTGCTTGCAGGATCGGTAAGGATCTTTCGTTGTTTTCCTTCACTGTCTCCGGCCGTGGCCCATGTATCGGCGGTAACGGCATTGAACAGTCCGATGGCCAGCCCGTGCCTGTTCCGGCCGGAAAATTTGGTTGCATTGAGCAGTTTGGCCACGGGAGGGTTTTTCTTCAGGACTTCACCCGTTGCAAGCTGATCATTCACTGAGAAAAACCCAAGGGGAATCCGGCCGATCCTGCGGGAATAGAAGAGGTCGCCCTTGGAAAACAGATCGGTGGCCTCGGTAAAGAAAGGCCGCTGTTCCTTGTAGATCGTCTCAAAAGCAGTCAGGTTCTTCACCTGGTCATCGCTCTGAACCTGGCTGAAATCGGGCATCAGGGATACGTCGAGGGTAAAACTTTCATCCAGTCCCCACTTCAGGTCGGCGCCGCCCGACCAGGAATACAGGTCGTTTCTGCCTCCGCTACCTTCTGAAGGGTAATTTTCGTAAGACAGCGAGCAGTAGGGTGTCAGCGACAGCCGGAGTGAGGGGCTGATCTTTTCCAGCCCTCGCAGCATCCCCCAGTAAACCATATAGTTGGGTGATCCTTTGGTTTCCAGTGCCCATTGGTCTATCTCGCGGTAGCGGCGAACGGAACGGGTAAACTGTATCCGCCAGGTTTGTGTTTCAGCGACCGGAAAACGGATGGCAGACCAGGGGATGCGGATTTCCACCGTCCAGCCGAGGCTGTCGATATGCACGGCACTGTGCCAGACGGCATCGAAGGAATCGTCGTTTACGCGGCTGTCGGCCTGCACTCCCGCAGCATTCACCTGGAAGCGGTACGCATCAAGCAGTTTGTTGTAAGTGTCGAACTGCACTGCAAACCAGTCGGCGTTCAGGTTGCCCTCGTCGCGGTTTCCGAGTTGCCGGAGGATGCTGTCGGGATGAGGGTCAAGCATGCGGGCGCCGACATATATGGCATGATCGTCGTAAAGCAATCGCACCTCCGTTGGAAATGCTGCTCGGATGTCATACAGCGGGATATACTGCCGGAAATTCCCGGCAGGGATGGCTTCACTCCAGGCAGCCTCGTGGAGGAAACCGTCAATTCTCGGCGCAATTTCCGTCCGCTTTGCATTCACTTCCGGTAATGGCAGCTGTGCAAGGCAGGTGTGAAGCCAGAAGATCAAACCCGGTAGAAGGAGATGGCGTTTCATTGAAGCTGCAAAGGTAGTAATTGTCCTACATTCATTGCAGCAGCAGGCCTTGGTTCCGGGTAATTGTCATACTTCACTTGTACCCTCAATTTTTTACCTTTTACCTTTTTCCGCTCAGGCCGCGGGGCTGGAGCAGTGTGAGCGGGAGAGCGGGAGCGAGAATGAGAATGAGAATGAGAATGTGAGCAGGGATAGGGATTAATAAACCGGGTTCATCCTTTTAGAAAAAACTATATCTTTGAATACTCCGGTTTAGCCCGTCTTGTCGATAACATCAATCCTGCCCGCATGTTAAAAACATTTACGCTTTGTATATTCCTGATTATCACGTTTGCATCTCTCAATGCCCAGGATCTTTCCACTTTGTCGTCGCAAAAACCGATCACCTTCTCAGGCTCACTGGAACTGAGAGGGATAAGCTATAATGCCGAGGGCATCCCGGCCCGGAGAAATCCCTTCACCTGGTACCTGTTCGGCGCTCCCACCATCTCTGTTTACGGCATCACCATCCCTTTCACCTTTGCACTGAGCGAGGAGGAAAAGACTTACAGCCAGCCCTTTAACCGCTATGGCCTGAGTCCGCGCTACAAATGGATCACCCTTCACCTGGGATACCGCAACCTGAATTTCTCTCCTTACACCCTTGGCGGCCATACGCTCTATGGTGCCGGCATTGAACTCACTCCGGGAGCCTTCCGTTTCGGAGCCGCTTACGGCCGGCTGAACAAAGCCACCGAACTGGATACCAACCTGGGCTACGTCAGACCGGTGAGCTTCACCCGGAAAGTATATGCGGTGAAAACCGGGTTCGGCCGTAAAGGCAGCTTTATCGACTTCAGCTTCCTGAAGGCCATGGACGATTCCAACAGTGTCAGCTACCAGGGAACGGATACCGCCGCGTTTGTCAACCCGGCCGCCAACATGGCCGCCTCCGCAGCCTTGCGGCTGCAGTTTTCATCTAAACTGATTCTCGAAGCCGATGGCGGCCTCAGCCTCTATACCAATAATATGCGGTCGGTAAACCCCATTAAAGAACTCGATCTCTACAAACATATCCTGCCCGTGAACCTTTCCACTGAAAAATATATGGCCTGGTCAGCCGCCCTTACCTATAAACAAAAGTACTTCTCCCTGAAAACCAACTACAAATGGGTGGAACCGGGCTTTAAAAGCATGGGAGTGTACTATTTCAACAACGATATCGAACAAATCACCTTCGCACCCTCGGCCCAGCTTCTGAAAAGCAGGCTGCGCATCAGCGGAAGCCTGGGACTGCAGCACGACAATCTCAGAGGACAGAAAGCCATGCGTACGGACCGGACCATCTGGTCGGCCAATGCCGGCATGGACTACACCCGCAAACTCGGCCTCGACCTCAACCTGAGCAATTACGCCATGAGCGCCACACCACAGGTGACCCTTGTCAACCAGAAATACAAACTGACCAACGCCTCCCGCACCTACTCCGCCGCCCCCAGGTTTATCCATGTCACCAAAACGAACAGCCATTCCGTACTCGGCAATGTGACCCTCGCGGAAATGACCGATGCCAACGACTCCACCACCGCCCTGAATACCATCCGTACCCAATTGGCATTCATCTCATACAATCTTGGATTTCAGCAACATAATCTCAATTTCACTTTCACTGCCAATTCCAGCTCCACCGAATTCCGGTCGAACCGGACAACGTATACCGGTTTTGGCCTCGGGATCAATAAAGGATTCTATTCCAACAAGCTGCAGATCGGAAGCAATGCCGCATTCACCACCAGCAAATCCCAGACCGGCAGCGACATCCTCAACCTGTCGCTCCAGCTTCAATACAGCATCAACAAACACCACCGCCTTCACCTGCGCTGGCTCATGACCGGCAACCGGCCCGTCGACACAGAACTCGCTCCAGCCTATACCGAAAACACCGGTGAGATCGGTTATCATTTTTCATTTTGAATTAATCACACCTGCCCATGAAAAGGTTCGTCCCCGTTTTCCTCCTCCTGCTGAGTGCCATCACTGTCCGGGCCCAATATCCCCTCAGTGTGCAGGTCAGTGTCCTGCCGCCTTATTCCACCCGCCTGAGCGACTATACCGACAACCCGGGCAAGATATTCATCACGATTCAAAACACCGGAGCGGAAACGCAGGACTTCTACCTGCAATTATCCCTGCGCTGCGATGATCACGGCATCCTGCTGATGGCCAACCGGAACAACAGCTCCGGCATGCAGCTCAGCATTCCGCCTTACCAGATGATGCAGGTGAATTACTATACGCTGCAGCGCTTTTTCAATAGAAATGTCATTGAATATCAAGGTATTACCGAGAAAGAAATCCTCCGGATGAACGGATTGCCCGAGGGTTTGTACTCGCTTTGCGTACAAGCCTTCAGTTTTGCCGACCCGTTGGTAGCCCTGTCGAACGACCTGAGCTGTTCGAACTTTTTTATTCAGAGTATACAGCCGCCGATGTTGATACTTCCGGAAGACCAGGCCGGGCTCCCTTTGCAGCAGCCGCAGAACCTTGTCTTCAGCTGGACGATTCCTCCGGGAGCGCCTCCGGGGTCATTTTACCGGCTCACCCTCATTGAAATGCTTGATACCACACGCCCAAAGGAAGATTATTTCAATTCGGGCCACTTCCCGCCATTTTTTGAAACCACGGTCAGCAGCAGTGTTTTCCTGTACGGTCCGGCCCAGCCTCCGCTGGTCACCGGCCGGAAATACGCCTGGGCGGTCACCCTCACCGGCAGTTGGGAAGAACCCGGCCAGAGCGGTACCAGCGGCGCACTTTTTATCAACAACGGCCGGAGTGAGGTCAGGGAGTTCACCTGTGTGCCGCCGGAACCGGTCATTCCTGCCGTGATTACAGACACCCTCACCGATACCGTCCTGGTAAGGGGCAAGCTGCTGTACCGTTTCGGGGACTATGCCGAGACCCATCCCGTAGCCGGCACCCAGGTGAGGATCACCCGCACCGGCACCGGGGGGGTTACAAAGCCGGGCAGTAATATGCTGCAGGTTTTCCCGCTGTTTTTCAAGCCCCTGTCGGAAGAATCATGGTATACCACCACAGGAGCCGACGGCAGCTTTTCATTCGAAATCCTGGTCCCGGGCGGCACCCCGCCCATCCAGCGGAAATACCGGCTGGAGATCCTCAGCAAGTATTACAGCCAGCCACAGGAAGATATCGTAGTGGACTCGGTGGGCGAAGTCCAGGAGGCCGGGCAGATCGTTACGGAAGTATTCAGTTACAGTCTGAAACTTTATGTAAACAAGCTATTTGCAAGTGAATACACCCCGGTGATCAACAACGGGCAACCGGGTTCGGGCGCAGGATTCCATTTCCAGCACAGCGTAGCAATCGACAGCACTATCATGGAGGCTGTCAGGGAAGGCATTCCGGTTTACATCTACCGTAAAACAAAAATACCCGGACAACCCCCGGTGGAAGGCGACCAGAAAGGTCCGCCCAACCCTGGCATACCCGGCTTTATCAAGATTGCCACGGCCAAAACCGTCAGGGCCATGGAAGACGGGCAAATACGTTCATATGTGCTGTTCAAAAAGCTTGTCTGCAACGTAAAAGAATACAGCGACGATGTATATTACATCATTGCCGGGGAAGACCCTGCAGCCGGCCAGGGAAGCAGCCAGGGAGGCAGCTACGGCGGAGGCTGGTATTCTCCCGGTGTCCAATTGCAGAATCTTCTGGTACAGGCATTTACCGATACTTCCTTCGTTGCTGAAGAAATGCCCTTCCGCTATTCACCCTTCGACAATGTCATCCAGGTTTCAGCCCCTCAAACAAGTAAATACAACACTGAGGCGCAATATAATATTGTATCGCTGGAACCTCCGAAATCGAGGATCAGGGGAAGAATGGTTTACCAATGGCCGGGCGACGGCCAGCAGGTGGTTCGCCCCCTGGCCAACATGCCCTTCAAAGTGCAGGTGGAATACCTGATCAACGGCATTCCCGTTCCCACCTATGCCGTCAATAACCTCAATCAGTACGTCATGAGCTCCAGCGCCGCCGGCTTTGTGGTCAGCGAGAACGGCGTACCCATGATACTCAACACCCCCGATTCCCGTATGATCGCCGGCACCGGGGTCACCGACAATGACGGGAACTTCGACATTGAAGTGCTGAACATCAACCACAAAGGTTATGTCGGCTATGGCTCATACATGATCAGCACTACCACCACTGAAACGCCGAGCACGACTGATCCGCTGACCGAACTCGAACAGATGCTTGCCAATCCTGATGCACCCATTGTCAATCCCAACTGGGGAGTGATGGGTGTCCTAGACCAGAACGGCCTGCTGAATTTCGAAAACGGGATGCCGGGTATCCAGGTGATCGGTAACAATCTGGGAGGGACCCAATTGCTCGGAGGCGGCAATGTATTGAATCCGGGAGCGGGGGGCTTCAAAGGAACCGGCCCTTTTGCCGGGGAAGCTGCTGCGGATGCAAGCCTGGATGCACCGCCGGATACCCAGCATGATGACTCCGTGGTAGCCACCGGTCCCATCCACCGGGTATACCGGATACAACTCGCAGGGAATGCAGCCCCCTTCTATTACAATCCCTCCACCAACATCATTTGTGATGCGTTTGAGGTAAACACCATCATAGAACCTGTCAGGGTATATGTGCAGGAAATGAAACTGACTGCCACCATACAGAAACAATCCAAAGAAAACTCCAAAGTTGTGGGGGGCGGCATACAAACCGTCCTCTTCCGTCATCCTGCCGATAAAATCCCGGGACTTCCTGCCGGGGAGGGCGACGGGCTTTACCGCATGAAACGGCTGCTCTGGCCCGATTTCGGGATACCTACCGCCCCCGGTTTCACCAACGAGATGGAATGGCTGTGGGATGAGTCCAGCCTGCCCCAGCCTTCAGGGTCAGGGACTACCGTCAATCCCGATATTGCCGGATTTGAGCGCCTGCTGATCAATTTCGACCGTTACCAGGTGGAAGCCTGTTCAGATCCTTCGCAGGGAAGCCAGTATTATGAACCGAAGATCCTTGCAAACCTCCCGAAGATCAGCAATGCAGGCTACGGTACCTATTGGGATACGCGCAAGCAGAAATCCGGGCTGCCCGAGCTGAAAGTCAGCCTCAGCCTCAATCCCCTTCCCAGCCGTATCGGTGCCAGGGTGATCAATCATGCAAGCGACAAAGCCATGGGTGATGTGCAGGTCAGCCTGTGGCAGAAAATGCTGGGGGTTTATTTCAACATGGCATCCGGACTCAGCGACAAGGATGGGTATATCGAATTCAAGGGGCTGGTTCAGCAAAACAACCAGCAGTTCAAGCTGAAGGCTTCCCATCCCGGCTTTCACCAGTTGGGCACTTACAATACCGGTCCGATGGACAAGTACGGATCGCAATACATTCAGACCGCCCTGCTGATGGAACCCGATGCCATGCTTACAAGCCGCGTGGTGAACGAGAAAAACCAGGGCGTTCAAAGCTATGTGATGCGCACCGACACCAGCTATGTGCTCAGCCAGCCCGACGGCCGCTTCAGCATCGCCCTGCCCTCTGGCAGCAACACCCTGTACATTGTGCCGGTGGATGTAGGCTATTTTCCTGACACTCTCGATCTTACACTGACCATGGGCAATAATACCCGGCCCGACATCACGGTTTTCCGTAGGAAACACAGGATCAACTTCGTGGTCAGCGAACAGGGAAATGCGGCGCAAAAGATTGCAGGCGCCAGGCTCAGCATGAACACAGACCTGGTAAAAACCACCAACCAGCAGGGGGAGGCAAGCTTTGAATTCGAAAACATCTCTTATCAGCACTTCACCGTCAAGGTCAGCGGCCCCGCGGGATCGAACTATATTCCGCAGCTCATCAACTTCACCAATCCCGAGACCAGTATCCCGCTGACCTATGAGATCAGGCTGCGCAAAGGCGGCGCCCTGAGCGGAAAGGTACGTTTGAACGGAACTGCCGTCGGGGGGGCCAGAATCTGTCTGGTGCAGCAGCAGCAAAGCACCCAGGGAAACCCCCTCGTATTGCCCCTGCTGCCCGGAGGACAAAGCGGATTCAACATGCAGAACAGCGGGTTTGGGCAGAGCGGCCTGATCCAGAACCTTATCGTCACCGGTCCGGAAGCAGGCGGCGGCAATGCGGTGCAGGTACTCCAGGAAGGCGCCCTCCCCCTGGCTGAAGCCTATACCGATAAACAAGGCAACTACATCCTGCGCGGGATCCCTGTTTCCGCTTCCCCTTTGACATTTACCGCTACCCTCGACACCACCTTCACGGTGATCGGAGACTCGAAACAGGCTGCCATACAGGCCGGCCAAACAGCGGTTCTGGATTTCGATCTTACGCGCTATGACTACATGACCATTGCTTCGGTGTTCGGCTTCCCTTTGAAAATTGAAAAACTCACTCCCACCGGCGATGAGAACGTGGTGAAAGTCACCGGCGTAGTCGATCTGCGTTTCAGCGAATCGGCCTTCATCTTCCAGCAGGGCATCGAGTCGGCCAGGGTGAGGGACGTGACGTTCACCGGGCAGATGGTGAACGGAAAAAGGATAGGATTTGCAGAAGACAAGCCCATTTCCCTGGAAGGAATGAGCCAAATAAAACTCAGATACACAGAGAAATACAATGTAGCACTATCCACCGCCACAACGAACGGGCAGGCCAACTGGATGCAGCAGTTTCCACCTGCCGAGCTGGCACTGAGAAAGGGGAACCAGGGAAAGGGTTATGTGGAGGGCTATGCCAGGATTACGGACAATTCGTTCAATTACCCTTCTTCCTATCTGAAATTCAACAGCAACCAGGATTTCTACCTGTGCAGGATCGTCGACCAGGCTCCTGATCTGAAGATCCGTGCCATCACGGCCCGTTACAATGAGACGGAGGCGGCGGAAAAGATGGCTCAGTACACACCACTTTACTCATACGGACAGTGGAGTTTGAACAACCTGGGCAATACCGCTCCCGTGGCCGGCGGGAACTACCAGGTCACCTTGCAGCAACCACCCTCAGGGGGCATGACGCAGGCCATCACCGGCATGCTTGGACTTTACGGTCCTTTTTCCTACCTGAACAATGTGGAGTTCAACCTCTGCAATGCCGCCAAAGACTCCCTGCGCATGAAACTGATTCTTTTCAATGCCGCGGCCGACCCATTCGGATCCTTCATCAGCAGCAACGGCAGCATTCACCTGAAAGTACGCATGAAGTGTCACATTCCCAATGCCCAGCCGCCAAATTTCACGGTGGATATCCCCAGCCTGGTGCTCGACAATAACCAGATCCAGCCGGCCTCTTCCACGCTGCCGCTGAAAATCAACATGGAAAAATGGACACTGGAAGTGAAAGACTGGTCGCTGAATCCCGTGAAAGGAGGGTTTTACAGTGAAAATGCCATGTTGCGTACCGGGCAGCTCGACGTACCCAGCCGCTATTTCAACCTGCGTAACGACATGCTGGCCATCGGCAGCTTTGAACTGCAGTCGGTCAGCCTGGGAAACGGCCTCATTTTGCTCAAGGACATTGATCCTACGAGGGTTTCGCTGCTTTACGACTACAAGACGGGCAGCGAAATGAGCGGGCATTGGAGACTGAGCATGAGCGGCGAAGGGAACCAGCCGGCCGCCCGTATCTACGGCTTTGCTCAGCATCTCCAGGAAGACCTGGTGGAGCTGGAATACGTGCAATTGCTCAGCAATGGGGAAAACCTGCTCAGCATCAAACAGGGCAAACAATACAGGATACACAAAAATCCGCTGGCGGTGTTCACTCCGACTGCCATCAGCAGCAGCGACAATATGTTCGCACTTTCGGGGGGGCTCAGCCTGAATGCTCCCCGTATCGCTCCTTTCGGTGTGGTGGTCAATTTCACAAAAGGACAGGGAACAGGCCTGGTATCCCAGCTTCAACCCGTCAATATGTCTTTTACGGGCAAAGGCAATGTCATTTTTCAGTCATCTGCCACTGTGATGCCCAAATGCACCAAAGATTCCCTGCTGATGGCCGGCACGGTGGAAGAACCAGGTTCCCTGCCCGCACTGAACGCCACTTTCAGGGCCATCGCACAGCCGGAACGATATGACGTACTGCTGAAAAAGCATGAAGCCTTCCGCCTGTTCGAAAAAGGCGGGAACGATTTCCAGTTTGTGCCGGATTCGGGCGGCATGCATGTGGACAAACAGGCAGGCGACTGGGGTTACCTTTGTTTTGCCGGCAAGATGCTGAAAAAGACCGCAGCCGACAACATAGGGGATAATCGCATGAAATTCACAGTTTTCGGAGAGATCCAGGTCAGCGGAGGCGGCATGCAGGCAGGCGACCTGCCGGGCTTCCCCGGCTTTAAACTGGTTTACATTCTTCCCGAAAAACGCCTGATCGGCACCATGCATATCGACAAGCTGGAACTGGGTGCCATCACCCTGAACGGCATGGACGCCGAGATGCGCATCGACCAGGCGGGATGGTACCTTTCCTCTTTCGGTGAGATCCTCGTCAATGCATTCCCTATAGCAAACCTGAAAGCCGGACTGGTGATCGGAAATTACCCTTCCTTTACACCAACCCTGAAACAAACCCTGCTGCAGTACTCTCCGACTGCCAGCCCGTGTAAATTCAAATCAGGCATATCAGGCTTTTACATGCTTGCCGGCAAACCCCTTATCAATAAGAGCTGGAGCCAGGGTTTCGGGCCCGTGGGCGGATCCGTCAGGGTCAATGTGGGACTGGAAGCCGATTTCCTGATGAATTTCGCCGAAGGTTCAGGCACGGTTTACACGGGTGCCGGGATTTATGGCCTGGCCAAAGCGGAACTGTCGTCCATCACCTGTACCGACATCTATGGTGAAGTAGATGTCCGCGGCCGCGTCGAGGGTGGTATCTTTCAGAACCAGCTGCAGCTCAACGGACTGATATCAACCGGATTTAAGGTGAAACTGGAACAGGGCGTTCCTTCCTACGACGGCTGCTGCTGTTACAGCACCCTGTTCGATGCCTGTGTCGGCTCCAGGATCAGCGTCGGAAGCTCCGGTTTCCACTTTTCCTTTGAAGGAGATTGCAGCACACCTGAATGCGAGTAATGAACAACCTGAATATAAAGCAAAAACGGCCATGCTTAGCGGGGAGGAGTTTGAAGTCTTGCTTATAAAAGGGGAGGGTAAACGAATTGAGTTCAAAGAAGCTCAACAATCTGTCCCATCTTCCTTATACACCTCAGTCACATCTTTTCTTAACAAGGAAGGTGGTATTGTTTTACTGGGGATTACAAATGATGGTATTGTAAAAGGATTACCAGATCATAAGCGGTTGCAGTATAAGCAGGATATTGTCACTGCTTTGAACAATCCTGAGATCATTTCCCCTGTTTACCCACTTGATGTCAGAGAGGTAGACTTCCAGGGGAAACAAGTATTATACATCAGGGTTCCAGTTAGTTCCCTTGTTCATAAACATGCCGGTATTATTTATGATCGTGAAAATGACAGCGACATTAAAGTGAATGATGACAGACTAATCAGTGATATTTATTTCAGGAAAAGGCAGACTTTTACTGAAACACAGATATTTCCCGGATTAAAAATGGAACACCTGAGTCAGGAAGTTTTCAATAAAGTCAGAAAACTGATCGCAGCTGTCAACACCACACATCCCTGGCTTACCGCTTCAAATGAAAGGATTTTAAGGGATGTGAGTTTTTACAGGAAAGATTTCAGCAGCGGGGCAGAAGGTTTAACGCTGGCAGCGGCTTTGGTATTCGGGAAGGATGAAACAATCGGCAACATATTGCCTGCATACAAATTTGATGTCATTGTCAGACGTGAAAACACGGACAGGTGGGATGACCGTTTGCCTCCTTTGCGCACCAACCTCATTGACACTTACTTGTTGGTTCTGGATTTTGTTAAATCAAAACTGCCGGAGAAATTCTTTCTCGAAGGAACACAACGAAAAGATCTCCGTGAATTGATTTTCAGAGAGTTGGTTGCTAATATGATTATTCACAGGGAATACCAGACTGCGATTGCAAGCGAGATTGTCATTTACTCTGACCGGGTTGAAGCAAAGAATCCCAATAAACCAAGATTCACAGGGCCACTCGATCTTGACACTTTCAGTGCAGAACCAAAAAACCCAAACATCAGGCGGTTCTTCAGTGAACTAAACTGGGCAGACGAAATTGGCTCAGGGGTTAAAAACATCAATAAATACCTTGAATATTACATAGCAGGCTCAAAGCCATCATTCATTGAAGATGACATTTTCCTCACTACAATTCCATTAATATCACAAAGACTTGATCATTTTTTCATTATTGTAATCCATCTGGCTCGCTTATCACCATATCAGTTAGGAGACAGTAAAAAGGCTGTTCTAATGACACTCCCATTAAACCCGGTTTTTGCCAACATCCCTGATCTTGATCATTTCGCCCATAAAATTGTGTCCACCTGGGCTGAAAAAAGCAGGAAGCTAAACCAGCTAAGATTCATGATATTCAATAACACACAAATTTCAGATGTAAAAAAAGCAGGAACCTGGGAAGAAAAAAGCAAGAAGTTGTTAAAAAAAAGGGGAAATACCATCCTAAGCACCCTTTTACTTGCACTGGAGCCGATGACCCTGGAAGAACTGACAGGAATACTCGGATATAAAAACAAAGAAAGGTATCGGGAAGATTATATCAAGCCACTGAGAATCTGTCACCTGATACGGTATACAAATCCGGAAAATCCGAATGACCCAAATCAAGCTTATGTCATTACAAAGCGCGGGAAGGATTTCCTTGGAGGATACAATATATAATTCACAACAATAAAGCCAGCATCATTCGCTTGCGAACTAAATACAAATCATCATGAGACTATTCTTTAAGTTCCTGCTAATAACAATACCCTGTCTTTCAGGTATTTCGCAGCCTGTGCTGCAGGTTTATCCCGGACCCTCCGGGATCTTTATTCACTGCACCGACAGTCTTCCGAAGCATTTCCGATGGGAGCTTTCCCGCAGTGAAGCCGGAGGCGAGTTCAAGGTCATCGCCCAACTGGGCTTCCCTTCCGGCATCCATGAATTCAAAGCCAGGCTTATGGCAGGCTGCAACAGCGGCATCCCCTTCCGCATCCCTGAAGAAAAAGTGCTTCAGGTCATTTGGGAAAGGCTTACGCAAGGGACAAACACCAGGGTACTCGGCGAATACCGCACCCAGCCCTGTTTCCTCACAGCCGCAGGCTGCGGGTATTGGGACCACGAGGTGAAACAAGGGAGCAACTACCGCTATAAGCTGCGCATGTTGAACACCGACGGGCGAAGGTTCAGGGAACTGCGGTCGCAGGACATCAGTCCCGGTGCCGTTACTGCCGGCATCACACTGCAACACAGCGGCACCAGGGTTGAAGCGCCCGGCGTGGCCCTGGAATTTCTGGTGGAAAAACACGAACGGATGCAGGGATGCCGGGTTTACCGCAGCCCATACCTGATGAATGACTACAGGGAAATCTTTCCGCTGATCACCTTTGTCGAAAAGGACAGGAAGAAAAGCATGCGGGTGTATGATGATGCTGTGCATGAGAAAGGGCAATACACTTACCGTATCGTTCCGTACGATTTCTTCGGCAATCAGGGTAAAGCCGTTGAAAATCTTGACGTGTACGTGGTGGATAAGAGCAGTTTGCAGGCCACCCTTACCGGATTGCAGGCGGAGTCAGCGGCTGATCAGCATGCCATAAGACTTAGCTGGGATATCGGCAATCCTGACGGTATTGTTTCCATCGACATTTACCGCAGCAGGGATTACGACGGATATTATGTCCGGATGGCCAGTCTGCCGCCTGCTTCACGAAGCTGGCTTGATTACCGTGCGGAAGCCTTTGTGACGTATTATTACAGTGTGGTGCTTCAGACAGCCTATGCCCGTTCGGCTCCGACGGCCAGGGTCAGCGGCATGCTGGATGCCATGCTTGCCAACACCCTCCCCCCCGGAAATGTCAGTGCCTCACGTGAAGGTGATCGTGTGGTGATCCGCTGGGAGCGCTCTTCCGATGACACCCGTGCTTATTATGTGTACCGCTCCTTTTCTTATCTCGATGAACCCGTCCTGCTGGCAGGTCCGGTCGTTTCGGAAGGCAGGGAGGTCAGTTACACCGACAGTCTGAAGGACATTACTGAAACCAAAGCCGTATATGTGTATGCCGTGAAGGACGAGAACGAATCGGGCAGTCTGAGCCCCTTGTCTGCCAGGGTGGCCGTCCACGGAGCCGTCAGGAACCTGCCGGTGGCCATGCCGCTTGAAAGCCGGTTCGACAAGGGCAGGGTGACCATCCTCTGGCCGGATTATTTCAGTTCCCACAAGGGTCTGGCTGGCTTTAAGCTTTACCGGCGCACCCTCGACACGGACGACCGCCTGGTGGAAGACTGGACCCTGCTGAAGGGCAGTCCGACCGCCTTCGGTGTCAATGCATTCCACGATGTTACGGTTACGGAAGGTTTACGTTATTTATATACCCTGGAGGCGGTGGGAGTGGACGGGAGCAGCGGCCTGCGCAGCCCTGCCGTGGCGGTTTACCTGCCCGAGACCCTTCCCATGCCGCCGGCCAATGTCAGGGCCCTGCCCGGCGAGGGTCTGATCCGCCTCGAATGGGATCCGGTGCTCGACCCTGACATCCGCAGCATCCTGATCCACCGCCTCGACATGCAGGGAAACAAGCTGCCGCTGGCGACGCTTCCCGCTTCTGCCGGAGAATACACCGATGAAAGCACCCGGGCGGAAGAAACATATTATTACTTCATCCTTACAGAAGACAAGGAAGGGAGAAAATGCAGGGAGGCTGCGGCAGTGAGTGTACACGGCAGGTAAGCCGCCGGGAATGAGCATCCAAATGCGACAGCGGGCGGTGAGCCAGAGGCTTCTTCCCACCCTTCTTCCTGCCCGTCACTTTTCCACCGCTTTCATGATCTGGACGGCGATGCTGCTGAGGGGTTTATAGAGCAGGGATTTTTCCTGGTGTTTTTTGCGTGAAGGGTGGTTTTCGGGGAAGATACGGTTTAGCAGCAGGATAAGGAAGCTCAGGATGAGGGCCATTTTCATCAGGGCAAAAAAGGCACCGCCAATTTTGTTGAAGAAGCCGAGCATCAAGGCGCCGGCTGTTTTATCGATCAGTTTGCCGAGCAGCCAGACACCCAGGAAGACGACGAGGAAGACGAGGGCAAAGGCGAGCACGGGGAGCCAGGGAGCATCGGCATGGAATTGTTCTTTGAGCCATTGCAGGGCCAGGTGGGAGAAATGAAGGCCGGCATACAGTCCGACCACCCAGCCGATGAGGGTTGCGAGCTCCAGGATGAGTCCCTTGCGGAAGCCCTTGTACAGTGCCCAGGCCAGGGGTACTGCCAGGAAGAGGTCGGTCAGGTTCATGGCTTATCTGAGGCGCCGGGTTAGTTCGGTGGAATAGACGAAGGCGTTGAGTTCGGGATTGGGGGAATGGAGGATCTGGTCTCTGTCTCCTTCCCACCAGAGTTTGCCTTTGTGAAGGAAGGCGATCTTGTCGCCGATCTCAAGGACCGAGTTCATGTCGTGGGTGTTGATGACGGTGGTGATGTCGTACTCGCGGGTGATCTCGCTGATGAGGTTGTCGATGACGTTGGCGGTTTGGGGATCGAGGCCGGAATTGGGTTCATCGCAGAAGAGGTAGCGCGGGTTGACGGCGATGGCGCGGGCGATGGCCACCCTTTTCTTCATGCCGCCGCTGATTTCCGAAGGATACAGGTGGTTGGTGTTCACCAGGTTGACCCTTTGCAGGCAGAAGTTTGCGCGGTCGAGTTTTTCGCTGTTGCCGAGCCCGGAAAACATGGTAAGGGGGAACATGACATTTTCTTCCACAGTCATGGAGTCGAAGAGGGCGCCGCCCTGGAAAAGCATGCCGATCTCCTGGCGGATGGTCTTCATCTCGGAGAAGGTGAGCTGGGAGATGACCCTTTCGTCGTAGGCGATCTCGCCTTCATCCACCGAAAGCAGGCCGACCAGGCACTTCATCAGCACGGTCTTGCCCGAGCCGCTCCGGCCGATGATCAGGTTGGTCCTGCCTTTCTCGAAGGTGACGCTGACATCGTCGAGCACCTTGTTGTCGCGGAACGACTTGCTGATATGGCGTGCCTGTATCATATCAGGAGAAGCTGGGTAAGGATGAGGTTAAAGACAATGATGGCGATACTGCTGTGCACCACGGCCCGGGTACTGGCCTGGCCCACTTCCAGGGCGCCTCCCTTGGTATGGTATCCGTGAAAACCGGAGATGCTGGTGATGAGGTAGGCAAAGACGATGGTTTTGACCAGGGCGTAGAACACATCGTATGGTGAGAACTCGTACTGGAAGCCATAGATCAGGTCGCTGGAGCTGACCAGTCCGGTGAGCACACCCGAGAGCCAGCCGCCGAAGATACCCAGGAACATGCTGATCACCACCAGGATGGGGTTGATGAGCATGGAAGCGATGACTTTCGGCAGGATGAGGTAGCTCGCTGAGTTGATGCCCATGATCTCGAGGGCATCGATCTGTTCGGTGACGCGCATGGTGCCGATCTCGGAAGCGATGCGGCTGCCCACCTTACCGGCAAGGATGAGGCTGACCATGGTGGGCGAGAACTCCAGGATGATAGACTGCCGGGTGGCAAAACCCACGGTGTAAAGCGGCACGAGGGGACTGTCGATGTTGAAGGCGGTTTGTATGGTGATGACCGCGCCGATAAAGACCGAGATGATGGCTACGATCCAGAGGGAGTCGAGGCCGAGGTGGTCGATCTCCAGGATGATCTGCCTGCGGTAGATGCTTTTTTTGTCGGGTTTACTCAGCACCAGCCGCATCAAAAGCAGGTAACGGCCAAGGTCGGTCAATATTTTCACCCGGAAGGCGTTTAGAATGCGAAAGTAATTTTTTCCCGGCGAAAAACAGTCCGGACAAGGCGAGTTTTTTTGAACTTTGCAGCCGCTTCACTGTTGAACAACTTCCACTATGCGCATGAATCTGCCCCGACAAAGCCGTTTGATCCTCATCCTGCTGCTGCTTTACCTGGCAGTGGGAGCTTGCAGCAGCGCCCGCCGGGGCGGGATGTCGCCTCCCAAAAAGAAGCGGAAGAAGTGTGACTGTCCGAAATGGACCCATACACCCGGATCCCTGCCTCCCCATACTTACCGTTACAAAACGACCCATGGTTAACCAGGTGGAACTGCTGTCGCGTTTTCTTCCTCCGGGAAGCGCGGAAATGGTAACGGCCCTGATTATGAAACTGCAGATTCAGTTAAGGATCTCGCGTAAACGCAGCAGCAAGGTAGGCGATTACCGGCCGCCGCGTTCGGGCCATTTACACCGTATCTCACTGAACCATGACCTGAACCCTTATGCTTTTCTGCTGACCTTTCTCCACGAAGCTGCCCATCTGGTGGTTTACGAACAGTACGGCAGGGCGGTCCAGCCTCACGGCAAAGAATGGAAGCAGGCCTATGCTTCCCTGCTGGAACCCTTTTTCGCCCGTTACCTTTTTCCGGCCGATATAGAAACCGCCTTGAAGGACTTTTTCAACAGGCGGGGCGAGAGCAACCGCACCGACCTGGAACTGAATACCATCCTGAGACAGTACGACCCGCCCAACGGAACCATCACCGTGTCGGAACTGCCCGACAAAGCCCTGTTCAGACTGGCCGACGGCAGGCTGTTCGTAAAAGGAATGCTGCTCAGAAAACGTTACCGCTGTCTCTGTCTCAACAACCGCAGGCACTACCTGGTGAGCCACCTGATGGAAGTTTACCCGGTTCATTATCAATATAGTTTAAACTTCCCATAGTCACAAGCTGAAGACCTGGACAGTGCGGTAGTCATTATTCATTTCTCTGCAGGAAAAAATTTGAGTCTCACGAAATCCCTATCTTTGCAAGCCAAAAATCAAAGGGTATGTCAAACGATTATTGCGTGATCATGGCCGGAGGGCTGGGAACACGTTTCTGGCCCATGAGCAGGAATGCTTACCCCAAGCAGTTCATCGATATCCTGGGCACCGGAGAAACGCTGATCCAGCAAACTTACCGCCGCTTTCTCCAATGCTGTGAACCCGGTAACATTTTCGTGGTAACCAACGAGATGTACAAACCGCTGGTGGAAGAACAGCTCCCCCAGCTGAAGCCCGGTCAGATCCTCAGCGAACCGTTCAGAAGGAATACGGCTCCCTGTATCGCCTATGCCGCCAATAAGATTGCCGGTATCAACCCAGCAGCCAGGCTGGTGGTAGCTCCTTCCGACCATATCATCCTGAAAGAGGACGCGTTTGCGGAGATCATTCATTCTGCCCTCGATGCCGCCGCGAAACAACCCTGGCTCATCACCCTGGGCATCAAACCCTGCCGGCCTGATACGGGTTACGGTTATATCCAGTTTGAAGACCACACCCCCCTTCCCCATGAAAGCAGGCTGAAAAAGGTAAAAACCTTTACCGAGAAACCGGAACTCGAACTCGCACGCTCCTTCCTGGCCAGCGGCGACTTTCTCTGGAACTCCGGCATCTTCATCTGGTCGGTGAACAGCATCCTAGAATCCCTCGCCACCTACCTGCCCGAAATCCAGCAACTCTTTGCCGAAGGAAAAGACCAGCTCAACAGCCCGGATGAAAAGGCATTCATCCAGCAGGTCTACACCCGCTGCAAGAGTATTTCCATTGACTATGGCGTGATGGAAAAAGCGCCGAATGTGTATGTCTTTCAAAGCGATTTCGGCTGGTCTGACCTCGGAACCTGGGGTTCGCTTTACGAAACCCGACCCAGGGACGAAAAGGGAAATGCCGTGGTTGGAAAAAATGTAATGCTTTACGATTCAACAAATTGTATAATAAATCTGCCAAAAGACAAGCTGGCTGTACTCCAGGGGCTCGACGCTTACATCGTGGTGGAGAATGACAACATCCTGCTGGTGTGCAGGAAATCGGACGAGCAGCAGATCAGGCAGTTTGTCAATGATGTCATGGTAGAAAAGGGCGATCGTTATGTCTGAGACTTCCGGGTTCAATCACTAAAAAACAAACAATTATGATTAAGCGATTCTTCGTTGTTTTTATCATGCTGCTGCAGGGATTCAGCCATTTGCGGGCTGATGAGGGGATGTGGCTTCCCCTGCTGATAGACCGCCTGAATTACACCGACATGCAGAAGGCAGGGCTTCGGCTCACGGCCGAAGAGATATACAGCATCAACCATTCGAGTTTAAAGGATGCCATCGTGCTTTTCGGGCGCGGTTGCACGGGTGAGCTGGTCAGTGCACAGGGACTGCTGTTTACCAACCACCATTGCGGTTACGGCAGGATTCAGGCACACAGCACGGTGGAGCATGATTACCTGACCGACGGTTTCTGGGCTCTTTCGCTCCATGAAGAACTGCCGAATCCGGGTCTGGAAGTGCGGATTTTGCTGATGATGGAGAATGTCACCAACAAAATCCTTCCCCTGCTTCCTTCCGGGGCAGGAGAAGAAGCACGGTCGAAAAAGGTCGGTGAGATAGCCGCCGAACTCGAGAAAAAAGCAAAGAACGGCGTTGATTACCACGAAGCGGTGGTAAAGTCGTTTTTCAACGGGAATGAATACTACCTGTTCCTTTACGAGGTTTACAAAGATGTCCGCCTGGTGGGTGCCCCGCCCTCTTCCGTCGGCAAGTTCGGCGGCGATACAGATAACTGGATGTGGCCCCGGCATACGGGTGATTTCTCCATTTTCAGGGTGTACACCGGTCCGGACGGTAAGCCTGCTCCTTACGCCAAAGACAACATTCCCCTGAAACCCAGGCATTTTCTTCCGGTTTCGATCAAGGGGGTGGAAAAGAACGATTATGCCATGGTGTACGGTTATCCGGGCAGTACCGACCGTTACCTGACCTCATACGGGGTGAAGCTGGCCATTGAAGAGACCAATCCCACCGTGGTGGCCATCCGGGAGAAGCGGCTGGAGATCATCAGGGCGGCCATGAAGGCCGACAAGGCAATCAATATACAGTATGCTTCCAAGTATGCGATGATCTCCAATTACTGGAAGTACTTCATCGGTCAGACCAAGGGATTGAAGAGGCTGAAAGTCTATGAAAAGAAACAGGCGCTGGAGGCAGCTTTTACGGAATGGTACAGTGCGGATCCCGGGCGAAAGGAACGCTACGGAGAGGTATTGGGAGGCATTGCGGCTGCTTATGCTGAGATTGGCAAGGTGGCCAAAACACGCATTTATTATACAGAAGGTTTGCTCAGGGGAGCCGAAGCCATCGGGCTTGCCAGAAATTATGTGAGCCTTTACAAACAGTTAAAATCCGGTGACAAAGCCTTACCGGAGAAGACCCTCAGCGAACTCAGGGAAAAACTGAGCGGCTACTTCAAGGATTACAATGCCTCCGTTGACGAGTCACTTTTCGCCCTGGTCCTCGGCATTTTCGCCAGGGAAGTGCCTGTTGCCGGCCACCCGGCGATCCTGGCTGAAGTGAACAGGAAATACAAGGGCGATTTCAAAAAATATGCCGCCGAAGTGTATGCAAAAAGCATCTTCACCAGCAAAGAAAGGCTGACAGCCTTCCTGGACAATCCCCGGGCGAAAGTGCTGGAGAAGGATCCGGTTTTCCGCTGTGCACAGTCTTTCTCGGAAAGTTATAATCTTCTGAACGACACATACAATGCCGCACAGCAACCGCTTGAAGGGTATGACAGGCTTTTCCTGGCCGGTTTACGCGAAATGAACCCGGATAAGAAGTACTATCCTGATGCCAACCAGACCCTGAGGCTCACCTACGGAAAGGTACTGGACTATTTCCCGGCCGATGCCGTACACTACGATTTCAAGACCACCCTGGGAGGAGTGATGGAGAAGGAGGAACCCGGAAGCTATGAATTCTCCGTACCGGACAAACTCAAAAGCCTTTATGCGGCCAAAGATTTCGGCCCCTATGCCTCCAACGGGGAGATCGTCACCTGTTTCATCACCACCAACGACATCACCGGAGGAAACTCGGGCAGCCCGGTGATCAACGCCAATGGAGAACTGATCGGGCTGGCCTTCGACGGCAACTGGGAAGCCATGAGCGGCGACATCGCCTTTGAGGAGGAACTGCAGCGTACCATCAACGTGGATATCCGCTACGTACTCTTCATCATCGATAAGTTTGCCGGAGCGAAAAACCTGATTGACGAGTTAAGCATCCGTCAATAAAGCCGGAATGAGCCGCGCCTTGTACCGCGGGCTGCTGTGGGGACCCGTACTGATCATTCCCCTGGCTTTCAGCCGGACCACCCTTGACCCGGTCTTACCGCTCCGGTTCATCCTGTTCTCGCTATTCCTGATCATCGCTGTCATTCTCCTGGCCTATCCCTGGAAAAAAAACAAAATACCTCCCGCCGGACCCCTGGCAAAACGGTGGCTTGTCGCCTTCTGCCTTTATCTCACAGTATCTGCAGTCAGCCTGCTGATCAAGGGCGTCAATCCTGCCGACGGTTGGTTCCAATGGCTGAATATCTGCCTTTTCGGCATCTCTGTCCTGGTCTTTTACATGCTTATCACCTTGTTTCCGCGCTTCCCGGAATGTTTCAGCAGGGCTGTCATCGTGCTTGTGTGTGTTTGCGCCATTTACGGACTTTACCAGTTTCTCACGCTCCTGTTACCCGCAGGCCTCACCCACCAGGCATCCTACCTGCTTACCTCCACCTTTGCCAATAAAAACATCTTTGCTGAAATCCTTTCTGTTCTCCTGCCCTTCCAGATTTACGGCCTGTTCAGGCTGGAGAGGCCGTGGAAAGTCGCTGCCGCCTTCACCACTGTGCTGTCCGTATTCCTGATCGTGATGAGCCTCTCCAGAGCCGCCTGGGTTTCCCTGGCGCTGGGACTTTTCATGGCCGTATTTTACCTTCTGCTGCATTCTGACCGGAAAGCAATTGGCAAAATACTGTCCGTCAGAACTTTTATTCTGATTCTCCTTCCCCTTGCTGTATCGGCGGGGAGCATCCTTTTGCTGGAGAAGAAAAGCGGCGAAAGCGTATTTCGCAAGCAGGTCCATAACCTGTTGCATCCGGGTTACGGTTCGACCAGGGACCGTTTGTTGCTGTGGGAGAAGACCCTGGAGATGAGCCGGGAGGATCCGGTCTTCGGCAAGGGGCTGGGAAGCTGGAAGATCGCGGTGATGGAACAGGGTAATGAGGGATTGAAGTCGGCAGATAACCTGACCTTTTACCAGCGGCCGCACAATGATTTTCTCTGGATACTGAGCGAACAGGGCGGTATTGCGCTGCTGTTGTTTCTCCTGCTTGCGGGAATGGCTTTGCTGCCGCTGCTCAGGGGCAGGGGTGAAGGCGGGTTTGAATGGAGAATGGCCGTTTTCAGCGCAACGGTGATTTACCTTGGCCTTTCTATGTTTGCTTTTCCGAAAGAGCGGACAGAGCATGTGATGTTTTTCTC
The DNA here is from genome assembly GCA_022709385.1 of Bacteroidota bacterium. Lineage (GTDB taxonomy): Bacteria > Bacteroidota > Bacteroidia > Bacteroidales > CAIXZF01 > JAKLIX01. The sequence goes on from JAKLIX010000005.1 coordinate 149,921, forward strand.
GGTTTTTCTTGCCTGCGGTCTTGCCGCCGGCGACGCTGCACGCGCTGCCGGACCGGGCCGGCCGGCCTTGCGCCCCCTGCCGGCAGCACTCCTGCTCATCCTGCCGGCTGCTGCCCTGGTAACGGGCATCATCCGCTTCCGTTCCGAAGGCTTTACACGCAAAGCATTGCTGGCCCGCGACAGGCAGCAATGGCAACAGTCGCTCAGATACCTGGACCGGGCGAACAACCCGCTCTACCGTTTCGATCCCACTACCACCCCGCTTTCCTGGTACGAGGGTATGGCCTGGTATAACCTCGGGGAGCAGGACAAGGCGTTGGAACGTTTCACCGATGCCTGGGAAAGATGCCCCTGGCATCCGCATGTGCTGAACAACCTTGCAGGCAGTTATGCCATCAAAGGTGACAACCGGCAGGCGGTACATTTTTACTCAGAGGCTGTGCGCGTTTCCCCCCATTTCGACGATGCATGCTTAAACCTGGCCGCGGTGGAATACAACAGCAGCCATTATACGGCGGCATACAAGGCACTGCGCCGGGTCGACACAGCCTTCCGGTCCGAACAATACCCGCTATACAGGGATGTCATTCTGAAGGACTACCTTGTGTTTGCTCTCGACAGCCTCGGCAATGAAACCCTCAACAGGGGGGCAGCACCCATCCTGGGCGACCCTGAATGGATCAGACTTGTCTATTATAAGTCGATCAGAGAAAAAAGAGGACTGCTTCACCAGCTTACCCTCGATGTCATCTGGCTGTTCAATAATAATCAGGACAAAGAAAGCGTGGCCATCGCCGAAAAACTATTACCTTTGTTACATGAAAACACTCATTAAAGCCATACTCTGCCTGCTGCCCTTTGCCGGGGGGTATACACAAAACCTGGTGTCGGTCTTTCCCGGCCAGGCAAGCCAGGGGCAGACCCTTCCCGTGATATTCACCGGGCAGAACACCAATTTCCAGCAGGGTACCAGCACCAGCGTCTGGTTCAGCCAGGGATCATCCACCATGATCCTGGCCAACAGCGTCAGCATCATCAACGGCAACCAGTTATCGGCCCAGTTCAGCTTTCTTTATAATCATCAGCCGGGCTATTACACTGCCAATGTGTACACGCCGGGCACAGGCTTTATGAGCTTGCCGAATGCATTCCTTCTTACTCCCGGTTCAAGTCCTCCCTCACTGGTAACTGTGAACCCCGGCACGGCAAGCCAGGGACAGACACTCAGCGTGACCTTCACCGGACAGAATACGCATTTCCAGCAGGGAACCACCACCAGCTTCTGGTTCTCACAGGGAAGCGGTACGATCATCACCCCGGTAAGCCTCAATATCCTCAGCAATACCCAGGCGCAGGCCACCTTTGTGTTTGACTATACGCATCCCCTGGGTTATTACCAGGCCAATTCCTATCCGTCGCAGGACGGTCTGCTTACCCTTCCGGATGCCTTCCTGCTTACGCCCGGGGCCAACCCGCCCCACCTGGTTTCCGTGAGCCCGTCGACAGCCTATGTGTCACAACCCCTTGCCATCACCATTACCGGGCAAAATACGCATTTCATGCAGTCGTCCAATACCATTTTCTTTGAGCATCAATGGTTCCAGCTATACCCCTACTCCGTCAACGTGCTCTCCAATACGCAGTTGTCAGTGACACTCGTTCCGCCCTACAACGCGGCCACAGGACTCTATTCCACCCGTGTGTCCAATCCCACCGACGGCCTGATGAGCCTGGCCAATTCCCTGAACCTGCTGCCCAATCCTTACACTCCGTTGATTACCAACGTTACACCCGATTCTGTCATGACCGGTCCGGCCGTCACCTTTATGGTTTATGCCAACCATACCCACTTCACCTATTCCCCCTACCATACCGCCATCCTGTCGGGACCGGGCTATGCATACACCTATAATGCCATGGTGATCAACGACACACAGCTCGCGTTCACCTTCAATCTCAATACCCTTCCCACGGGATATTATACCTTCGAGATTTCCAACGAAATCGAAGGCACCCTGGTTTATCAGGGAACCATCTACCTTTCGCAGCTGCCCATCCCGGCAGAAGTGCTGCAGGAAGAAAAACTGAAGGTGTATCCCAACCCCGCGGTCTCGGAGATCATGATATTACCACCTGATAATGAATATATTACATCCGTAACGGTTTACAATACCCTGGGCCGGCTGGTATGCTCCGCCGCATACCAGCATGTGCGCCTGCCGAGGAGGCTTCAGATCGAAGCCCTTGCTCCCGGGATCTATTATCTTGAGGTGATGACCAAAGACCGGCGGCTGGTGGAAAAGATCATCAAACACTGAGAACTTATCCCTGTTCTCTTTCTTTCGTGCCATGCCCCTCGAGATTGAAAGGAAATTTCTGACCACCTCCGACGCCTACCGTGTCATGGCCAAAGCGCGTCATATCATCCAGGGCTACCTCATTATCGGGGAGACGGCCACGGTAAGGCTCAGGATCAGCGACGACACTGCCTGGATCACTGTCAAAGGGAAACAATCGGGAATCAGCAGGGCAGAGTTTGAGTACCCTATACCTGTGGCTGATGCAGAAACGATGCTGAAACTCAGCCCCTATGCAATCATCGAGAAGTACCGTTACCGCATTCCCTTTGGCGGCTTCGTGTGGGAGGTGGACGAATTCCTGGGAATGAACCACGGCCTGGTCATTGCCGAGATCGAACTCCCGGAAGAGGCTGCGTTTTTCGAAAAACCGGACTGGATAGGAGAAGAAGTCAGCCAGGACCACAGATATCAAAATTCGAACCTGGCAATGCATCCATACCGTTTATGGGGCGGTACCGGGGTATAATCACACTCCTGTCACTGTAACCAATGGCCATCTTAAAATTCAGAACCAACGTGAAATGCCAGGGCTGCAAAATGGCCATTGCCACCCTGCTGGATGCGGAGCCATCCGTTAAAAAATGGAAGGTGGATATCTACGATCCCGACCGCATCCTGACGGTTGATTGCGATCCGCCAGACCCGGCCCGTATCATTGAATTGTTGCACAGGGCGGGGTACCAGGCCGAAGCCTGCGAAACCAACTGAGGGTTTCACTTGTTATTAGCTTTACCTAGATCAGACCATGCAGGAAAGACACATCGACAGGGAGAAGTACTTCTCGGAGCAGGAATACACCGTCAGCAGGCACGTCATCCCCATGCTGGAGCGACTGATGACGATAGATCAAAACACCTCCGTGCTCGAGATCGGCTGCGGAGAGGGAGGGAACCTGAAACCCTTTGCCGACCGCGGCTGCAAACGGGTGGTGGGGATTGACCTGGCGGAAAACAAGATTGCAAACGCGGGACGGTTTTATGAAAACCACCCGCACAGGGACAAACTCACTTTCATCCACGCGAACATTTATGACACGGCCGGTCTCGGGACCTTCGACCTCATCTTCACCAGGGACGTGCTCGAACACATCCACGACCAGGAAAGGTTCCTGCATTTCGTCAAACGTTTTATGAAAGCGGATACACGCTTTTTCCTGGGCTTTCCGCCCTGGTACAATCCCTATGGCGGACACCAGCAGGTTTGCCAAAACAGGCTGTTGTCAAAGCTTCCCTGGTACCATCTGTTGCCGGTGCCCCTTTACCGGTTCATCCTCAAGCTCGGAGGAGAGCCTGCGGCCAGGATAGAAGGGCTGCTGGAAGTGAAAGAAACCGGGATTTCCATCGAACGCTTCGAGCGTTTGCTGAAAAAGACGGGATACCGAAAGGAGAAACGTATTTTCTACATGGTAAATCCCAATTATGAAGTAAAATTCGGTCTGAAACCCAGGGTGCAGTCGAAACTGATTGCATCCATCCCCTTTCTGAGAAATTTCTTTATCACTACCAATTATTACGTAATTAAGAGTAATTCCAGCTTGAAGCCGGTGTAGGAGTTTATTGGTTTGGAAGTTGAGTTTAAAGTTTAAGGTTTAGGGTTTAATGAGTTCTGGCCGTCATTGGAAGCGGGTTTAGGGGTTTAGTGGTTTAGAAGTTGAGTTTAGCTGTCATGCTGAAAGCGAAGTCGAGGCATTGTTTCCGACTGACCGTGTTAATTCTCTTTATTTTCAACACATAGGCACATAGATCACATAGATGTTTACCCTATGTGTCCTATGTGGTTCAATTAATTCTAGTTTACAGTATAGATGCTTATTGGTTTAGACGTTTAGTTTAGCTGTCATGCAAGCGTAGTCGAAGCATTGTTTCCGACTGAGTGTGTTAATTCTCTTTATTTTCAACACATAGGAACATAGATCACATAGATGTTTACCCTATGTGTCCTATGTGGTTCAATTAATTCTAGTTTACAGTATAGATGCTTATTGGTTTAGACGTTGAGTATTTGAAAGAAGTGATAAAAATGAAGGTAAAAAATTGAAGTGAAGTTAAAAAACTGAAATCCAATTCTTTCTACTTCACTTCTAACTTCAATTTTCTTCCCTCCTACTTTAAAAATTCACTCCATGCATAACTCCGTGTCCGCCGCGGCGGATCCGTGGTTATAAAGGCCGGGCGTAAGAACAATTAATAACTGAAATTCATCCTTTCCTTCGTATATTTACGGTAAATTTCCACAGGCATGAAAAGGAATGTTTTTACCATGATGCTTATGGGCGGCATGCTGACGTGCGGCGTCACCATGGCCCAGGGGCTGGTTTCGTTCGTGGTTCAGCCGGCCAATCCCACGGTCGCTGACACCGTGAAACTGGAGGCTGATTTATGGTTCCCCAGCGGACCATGCTGGATCGACCACCAGAGTATCACCGTTGACAGCAATGATATCAGGCTCGACGGCTGCTTCAATTCAGGGATGCTCACGGTGATCTGCAACTACACGGATGTCAGGACGCTGGGGATACTGGCTCCCGGCACTTATACGGCCCTTTACTCCGCCTGTTATCCCTTTCCTGTGCCAAGCTGGTACGACACGGCCACTGTCAGCTTTACGGTCAGCCCTGTCACCGGGCAGTCTCCGCCTGAAAAGGATGAAGTCTTCAGTATCTACCCCAATCCCGCTTCTGAGCGTGTTTTTCTCAACATACCCGGCAGGCTCCTGCAACAACCCCTGTTCGTGGAGATTGTGGACGTCACAGGCCGCTGCTGCATGCGAACGGAGCATGATCCGGGGGGAAAGCTGCTTGAATTACCATTGCAAATCCCCCGCGGCCAGTATTTTATCATATTGAGAACCACCGGTCCGGAAGTATTCCGGCTATCCCTGATCATCCTGTAATGTATAAAAGAATCACCCTGAAACAGGGCAAAGACGAGGCCGTAAGAAGAAGGCACCCCTGGGTGTTTTCGGGAGCCATCATGAAAGCAGAAGCCGGCATCACCGAAGGCGATCCGGTGGATCTACATACAGCGGAAGGGGAATATCTGGCCACCGGGCATGCCCAGTCGGGATCAATCGCGGTGAAGCTGCTCAGGCACACGGCAGGCCTCCTCGACGGGAACTTCTGGAAAAGCAGCCTGCAACAGGCTTATCAGCACAGGAAAAGCCAGGGTTTGACCGGGAATGCTGACACCAGCGCATACCGCCTGGTTTTCGGGGAAGGGGATTTTCTTCCGGGACTCGTGATTGACCATTTTGCCGGTCACCTCGTGATCCAGGCCCAGTCCATCGGCATGTACCTCTCAATCAATGAGATCGTTCAGGCCTTGCAGGAGTTGTACGGTCCGGATTTACAGACAGTGTACAGCCGCAGCGCCGACATTCTCTCGAAGCAATACGATTATGACGCCACAGACGGATTCCTGTACGGAAGTCCTGTTCCGGTTGAGTTTCGTGAGAATAGCCTCCGCTATGCTTTGGATCTGCAGGGACAAAAGACCGGTTTCTTCTGCGACCAGCGCGAGAACAGGGCAGTGGCAGGCAGTTACGCGAAAGGGAAAAGCGTACTCGATGTATTTACCTATACCGGCGGTTTCAGTCTGAACGCCCTGGCCGGTGGAGCCAGCATGGTGACTGCAGTGGACAGTTCAAAGAGAGCCATACAGGGTTTTGAGGACAACTGCAGCCTGAACGGGATTTCTCCGGAACGATACCGGGCCGTTTGTTCAGATGCCCGCCACTTTCTGGAGAACACGGATGAAACCTACGACCTGATCATCCTGGATCCTCCGGCCTTTGCCAAGCATCACAGCGACAGGAACAAAGCCCTCAGGGGTTACCGATCCGTCAATGCATCGGCCCTGAAACGCCTGAACAAAGGAGGCATCTTGTTCACTTTTTCCTGCTCCCAGGCCATCGACCGGCAGGCATTTCAGTCGGCCGTGATGGCAGCAGCCATAGAAAACGGAGGTAACATCCGGCTGATCCGGCATCTTTGTCAGCCACCCGATCACCCGGTGAGTATTTTTCACCCGGAAGGCGAATACCTCAAAGGCCTTGTCCTCTGCCTGGACCAGGCTATTCCCGGGTAACCAGTTTGAATCCGACGCCATGGACGTTGATGAGTTCCACGTCCGGATCTTCCTTAAGGACTTTCCTGAGTTTGACGATGTACACATCCATGCTGCGGGCATTGAAATAACTATCGTCGTTCCAGATCTTTACCAGGGCAGCTTTACGGTCGAGCACCTGGTTCACGTTTTCACAAAGCATCCGCAACAGATCGGCTTCCTTGGAAGTCAGTTTATGTTCCTGGCTGTTGATTGTCAGTTGCTGGCGGTTGTAATCGAATGTGAACTTCCCTATCCGGAAGATATTTGATTTCGGCCCGGTTTCGAGGTTCTGCCGCGAACGCCTGAGGATGGCCGTCATACGGGCCAGCAGCTCTTCCATATTGAAAGGCTTGGTAATATAATCATCGCCGCCCGATTTAAAACCCTGCAGGATGTCGTCCTGCAGCGACTTAGCCGTTAGAAAAAGTATGGGTATCTTTTTATCCGATTTCCGTATCTGTTCTGCCAGCGTAAAGCCGTCCATCACAGGCATCATCACATCCAGGATACAGAGATCATACTGATGATGCTGATAGGCGTGAAGGGCGCTTTCCCCGTTTGCATATAGATGTGTCACATAGTTCTTGGCTTCCAGGTAGTTCTTCAGTATGACACCCAGGTTTTTATCGTCCTCAGCCAACAGTACTCTCAGCTTTTCCATGGGAAAGGTGATTGGAAGGGTTTGATCCGTCTTGAATTATTTTCAATCAGTTTTTGCCGGATATGGAAGGGCAAAAATACGATAAAGCGGCTTCCTTTATTTAATTCGCTTTGAACGCTCACTTTTCCGCCATGCTTTTCAACGATAAACCTGACGTAACTCAGTCCCAGTCCGAAACCCTTGACATCGTGAATATTTCCGGTAGATACACGGTAGAGCTTGTCGAATATCCTTTTCTGATTGGCTTTGCTGATCCCGAGACCCTGATCCTGCACCACCACATTGACCCCGCCTTTTGCGTCTGCCGTGTAAACGGTGATTACGGGAGCTTCGGGGGAGTACTTGTTGGCATTATCCAGCAGGTTGAGGAACACATTGGTAATATGCATGCGGTCGGCCTCAATCAGCGGATTCCCTGCCTGAAAACCGGTACTGATGCCGCCTCCCCTGAGTTCAACCTGAATCCGCATATTCCTTATAATCTCTTCCAGTACCAGGTGCACATTGATCACCTCATGTTTCAACCTGACCTGGCCTTTTTCCAGGATCGCCGTCTGCAGGATCTTTTCTGCCATCTTACCCAGGCGCTGGTTTTCCTCCCGGATGATCCCGATATAACCATCCACCAGGCCGGGGGTTCTGGTCACATCCTTGTCTGTCAGGGTCTCGCAGGCCAGTGATACCGTGGAGATGGGCGTCTTAAACTCATGGGTCATGTTGTTGATGAAATCATTTTTCATTTCCGACAGTTTCTTCTGCCTGAGAATAGTAAATATCGTATAGGTGAACGACCCGATAATCACCAGGATGAAGACGATGGATATAATGAGCATACCCTTCACCTGGCTGAGGATGTAGCGGGTCTCGTGCGGAAAGTACACCATGAGGTATTCCGGGTAGCGCATGACCTCGTTGGGAAAAAGATTGAAAACAAAACTCTTGCGCATGAGTTGCTGATGGTAATAGCCTGTTTTCTCCATGACCATGAGGTTGCGGCGGGGACTGAAGATCCCGAACTCGAAAGCCGCGCTGATTCCTTTGTTGGAAAGTTCGGCCGTGATGAGTGAATCCAGCAGCCGGAAATCAATGCGGCTTTCAATGGACTGTTGTTTACGGACATTGAACATGTCTTCCAGCACATCATTGATCAGGCTGGATTTCTCTTTGTAGAGCTTTTTCAGCCTTTCACGCTGCCGTTTCTGAAGGCTTGCAGGAGTTCCCTTCTCGCTGATGGCCTCCCCCAGGTAAATATGCCGCTTCATGTCCATGATCCTGCGATTGACCACATTCACGAAAGTGGTGTCATATTCCGGGACGGGCGTTTTGGGTTTTTCCTCCTGGTAACGGATGGTGATACCGGAAGTATCGCCGAGGATCAGGCTGTCGGTGGCATTGCGTGCGGAAAGCATCACCAGTTCCGTCAGGTAAAGCCCTTTCACCGAGTCGATCTGCCCGTAAATCTCCGTACCGCGTTCCAGGAAGCTCATGGTACGCTGAATCTCGTTGATGGCTTCCAGCTTCTCCAGTTTATAGACCACATTATTCACGGCTTCCGTAACCGAACGGCTGAAATTCTCCTCCTTAACCTTCACTGAGCTCTGGATCCAGTATACCTGGATACCGATCAGCCCGGCCAGGGCAATGGATGTGAGGACGATAATGGTGGTCAGGAGTCTTTTCCACATAATCTGCAAAGTTACCGAATATTTCCGGGGCAGTGGAGGAATTTCACCGCGCCCTGTCCCTTGACTGATCTGAGGCGGCAGAGGTAAATCCCGCAAGGGAAGCCTGACAGGTCAAAATCTCCTGTTCCATGCTCATTACAGCCTTCCCGGGCTGTCAGTCTTCCGTTCGCATCGTAAACCTCAAAGCTTGCCAGCGGATCGGGCGGGTGAATCCTGAAGCGATATATCCCCGGACCCTGGCAGGAGAGCAGTTGCAGGCCGCTTTCCGCTCCGAACACGGCAGCGGGCGACACATACTCGTAAGCTCCGATATCGATGGCAGCCTGCTGGGGCCTGACCAGACCGAGGCAGGGATGATGGTACTCCCAGCCGGGTTGCAGCAGGAAACCGCCTGCAGAACCCGGAAAGCTTCCCTGGTTGACAGCCGCGAGGGAAAGCCCGCTGAGACGGTAATCATAGAGAAGGGTATCCGTAAAAAACAACTGACCCTTATTCGCAGCAATGATATTGGTCAGGCTATCCAGCTGCAACGGACTGCCGTTTATCCATGCTGCGGTGGCCGAAACAAAAATGTTGTTCACAGCCTTCAGCAGGTTTACCCCCGAGGACGGCATACTGATGAAACTGCCGCCAAATCCCCTTTCATCCACTATGGTATTATTCACCAGGTACAATTCATGCGGCGGGTCGTTGGTCAGGCCCTCATTGCCAAAACCAAGCATATTCCCGTTGGTGGCGGCAGGTCCCTGGTGGATGATGTTTCCGCATACCACAGCAAAGCCGCCGTTGGGAAGGTCGACCTCGCGACTGGCATCCCCTGTGATTTCATTGCTGATCCGGTTGTACAGAATGAAATTCCGGTGTGCCCTGCTTTTGATCTCATGGCCGATATGTGCATGATGGAAATAGCTGAATCTGACAGTCAGTTCCTGTGCATGATTAATATAGATGTTATGGGAATATCCGTCACCATAGCCGTTATGGCCGAATTCGCAATGCTCCACCAGGATCATGCCGGCATGCCCTCCCAGAATACCATTTTCATTATGATGAAAATGACAATGACTGACGCTGAGCCCGCTGCCCTCGTGCCGGATGCCCGCCCCGTTGTGATCCGGAACCACGGACCCGGAAAATTCAATGGCCTCCACCCGCATGTTGTCGCCGGACACAACCCAGGTCCCTTTACCCTGTACGAAGGCTCCGTTGGCCTGCATATGCGGCATGCCACCTGCACCCCTGACCAGCAGGTTATGTTTCGTCCAGACCGCACAGGCATCCATGCCGGAGAAAGTTACTGGATCGATGTCGACGGTGTCTCCGTCATCGACCAGGGCGGCTGCCTGAGAAGGAATCAGCAGGGGACGGGACGGTCCGACCTGAAAAACAGTGCCCCTGACAAGCTGCAACCAAAAGGTTAACAGACACAATAACAACACCTTATGCTTCACCGAATGATATTGAACGCTTCTGGGGCTAATTTACAGAAAAGATTATTTTTGTAGGTACTTCAATCACATCTTGCATGAAACATATCGGACTGGACATTGACAACATGCTTCCTTTTGCCGGAAAAGAGGCATTGGCGGCATTGCAAAAAGACCTTTACTATCATTACCAGGTTTTGATAAACAAGACGGGCCGGGGGAATAACTTTTTAGGCTGGATGGAACTACCCGTAAATTCTGATCCTGCGCTTGCGGACTCCATCGAACAGGACATGCGTTACCTGAAAGACAGGGTGGAAGTGGTGGTAGTGGCCGGGATCGGAGGATCGTATCTTGGTGCCAGGGCCGTAATTGAAGCCTTGACCAATCCCTTTTCGTCTTACTGTAATAAGAAGGAACATCCGGTAATCCTGTATGCCGGACATCACCTGAGCGAGTCCTATATGGCGAGGCTGCTGGAGTTTCTGCAGAGCAGGTCATATGCCCTGGTGGTGATCTCCAAATCGGGGACTACGACGGAACCTGCCATCGCCTTCCGTTTACTGAAGAAGCAGCTTGAAGCCAAACACGGTAAAGCGGGAGCCCGGGAAAGGATCATCGCCATCACCGACAAATCGCGGGGAGCGTTGAAAAGCCTGGCTGACACGGAGGACTATAAAACCTATGTCATTCCGGATGATGTCGGGGGGAGGTTTTCGGTGCTGAGTCCGGTAGGGTTGCTACCGATTGCCCTGGCCGGGATCAACATCAGGGAATTACTGGAGGGAGCTGCCGCTCAATATGCCATCTGCCATGCCTCTGCGGAGTTCGGGGAGAATCCGGCGGCACTGTATGCAGCCTGCAGGAATCTGTTGTACCGCATGGGCAAACCGGTGGAGGTGCTGGTGAACTATGAACCATCCCTTTTTTACATGGGTGAATGGTGGAAGCAGTTGTTCGGTGAGAGTGAGGGAAAAATGCAGCGGGGGATATTCCCGGCAACTGTCAACTTCACTACCGACCTGCATTCCATGGGGCAATATCTGCAGGACGGGCTGAGAATTCTGTTTGAAACCGTCCTCTCGGTCGCGGAAACCCCTGCCAGGGTTAGCCTGGAGGAGGAACCCAGTAACCTGGACGGGCTTAATTTCCTGGCTGGTACCAGCCTGACGCGCATCAACCACATGGCAGAGACCGGTACCCTGCTGGCCCATGTAGACGGCGGTGTTCCGGTGATGCGCATCACCATCCCCGAACTGAATGCCTTTCATATCGGCGAACTGCTGTATTTCTTTGAATTTGCATGTGCATTAAGTGCTTATATACTGGAAGTTAACCCCTTTGACCAGCCCGGGGTGGAAGCCTACAAGGCCAATATGTTTGCCCTGCTCGGGAAACCGGGCTATGAAAATGAAGCTGCTGCCATCCGGAAAAGGCTGAACTGGTAGATGACTGATCAGGAGACTGACATCCGTTTCATGCAACAGGCCCTGAAGGAGGCCCAGGCTGCTTTCGACAGGGATGAAGTGCCGGTGGGTGCGGTAATCGTTTCCGGCGGCCTCATCATTGCCCGTGCACACAACCTTACCGAACAACTGACCGATGTGACCGCCCATGCCGAAATGCAGTGTATCACGGCGGCCTCTGATTACCTTGGCAGCAAATACCTGACGGAATGCACCCTTTACGTGACTGTCGAACCCTGTGTGATGTGCGCGGGAGCCGCTAACTGGGCTCAGATCGGGAGAATCGTATTTGGCTGCCGCGATGAAAAAAGAGGTTATTCGCTCCTGGGCAAAGCTGTCCTTCACCCGGAAACCGTCGTGCAGGAAGGAATCCTGGAAGAAGCATGCCGCCTGCTGATGCAGACCTTCTTCCGACAGAAACGCTGAAAGCTGCTCAGGACTTATCCTTCCGTGGACAAGTGCTGATCCCCAGCAGGGTATAAAGACCGCAGAATCCGATGACCCCGGTGATCAGGGAGGCCAGGGCCAGGATCACGAATACAATGGCCAGGGTTCCTTCGACTACACCCGCGATGACCAGGATACCCAGGATCAGTGCAATCAGTATCCTGATCCACATATCCGCTTTTCCAATATTCTTTTTCATTTGTATATAATTTAAATCTAAATAATTACATGCCTGCCCCGCTTCATGCGGGAAAATGTCCGGTTTATTATCATTGCCGCTTGGTGTTTGCCAAACACGAACATTTTAAACATGTATCCTTTACCGGGAATATAACAATCAACCCCCGTTAATGTTGCAGCTTTCCCTAACTTTGCCTTTCCAATTGTATTCAAGTGCAACAATCAACCTATCCTGATTAATGAAAAATCTCCTTCTCACCACCGGCTTCATCCTCCTGCTCAGATCGACATTGATGGCCGGTCCTGTCGAAGACCTGATTAAAAATTCAGGCAATGCGGCCGATTATCCGGATGCCGCAAGCCTTGTCCTTTTCGACAGTACCCGCGTTGAGGTGATGGAAACCGGCCTGGGCTACTTTCACACCAGGCGGCTTTACAAGGTGCTGACTGCGGCGGGAGCCCTGGACCTTTCGGTGGTACGTTACGATTATGACCCCTTGTCGGCCATGGCTGAGATTAAAGCAGTCATTATTTACAGGCAGGACGGTTCAAGTGTCGCACTCGATCCTTCAAAAGTCATGGACTATCCCGCCCCTGCCCGTGCCATCTACTGGGGCGCCCGGGAGGTGATGCTGGAAGTGGGACGACTGGAACCCGGCGATGCCGTGGAAATACGTCTTTTCAAGAAAGGATTTACATACGCCTTGCTGCAAACAGACGATGATGAAAGATTCATTCCCCCGATGCGGGGCCACTTTTACGATATCGTACCCTTCTGGAACGACCAGCCCGTGCTGGAAAAAGTCTACCAGATCAGCCTGCCCGCTTCCAAACAGGTGACCTACAAGGTTTATAACGGCACAATGGAAGTGGACGAAAAGATAAGCGACCGTTTCCGGCAGTACACCTTCACGGCCCGAAACCTCATGCCGCTGAAGTCAGAACCTTCCATGGCTGACAGGTCCGACGTAGCCCTGAAGATGATCCTCACCACCAGTCCCGACTGGGAGTCAAAATCGACCTGGTTTTTCAGGGTGAACGAAGATTACGGCAGTTTCCATTCCACTGAAGCGATCAAATTGAAAGTCAATGACATTCTCAGAGGCGCCGTGGACGAAACCGACAGCATCTCACGGCTGACCCACTGGTGTGCCGACGAGATCCGCTATTCCGGGATTTCCATGGGAAAAGGCGAAGGATATACCCTGCATACCGGCGACATGACTTTTACCGACAGGGCCGGGGTTTGTAAGGACAAAGCCGGCATGCTGATCACCATGCTCCGGGCGGCCGGTTTTGAATCCTATCCGGCCATGACCATGGCAGGAAGCCGGATCGAAAATATCCCCGCCGACCATTTTAACCACTGTGTAACCGTGGTCAAAAGAAGAGACGGCCGCTACGAACTGCTCGATCCCACCTGGGTGCCCTTCCTGCGCGAGCTCTGGAGCAGTGCGGAACAACAACAAAACTACCTGATGGGATTGCCAGAGGGGGCCAGCCTGATGGAAACCCCGGTATCCCCTCCGGAAAACCACTGGCTGAAAATGCATGCCGTTTCGGAACTCGCAACAGACGGAAGCCTGAAAGGAAGCATCTCGATCAAAGCCGAAGGACAGACCGATGCGGCCATCCGCCGGATGTTCACAGGACAATACCGCTCAAAGTGGAAACAACAAATTGAAAAAGAATTACTTAAAATTCACCCCGCCGCAATTTTACTGGACTACGACATGCAGGAGCCCTATCACTATTCCGAAGGTCCCTTCCATCTGGAAATCCGTTTTATGATCCCAGGGTTTGCGCTTATCACTGATAAGGAGATCATCATGAAACATCTGCTTACTCCCGACTTTTTCCGGAATGCGCAGGCTCATCTGAATATTTCCACTGCACCGAAAGAAAGGAAATACCCCTTCCGCGACCGTTGCTCCCGCCTGACCGCACTGGATCAGACCATCAGGCTTCCGTTCAGGGTGGCAGCTGCCGATATCCCCGTCCCTGAAGCGGTGAACGGAACGCTTGTAAGCTGGCAGGGCAGCATCAAGGCAAAGGGCAATGAGTTGGTTATGAAACAAAATGCATCTTACGGTCAAAGGATCTATGCACCGGAGCACTGGCCGGATTTCAGACAGGCAGTAATCAACCAGAAAGAGATGGACGGCTGGATCGTTTTAACAAGGTTGTGACAGGAGTCCCCCCGCAATCAGCTTTCACCGGGATATCCGGCAATCGAATGCCAGGCTGATAACATCAAGCATTTTATTATAAATGGAAATCTGTTTACACTTTTTTATTAACTGCATATGAATAAATTCCGGTTTTATTTAATGGTTTTGCTGGCAGGGATGATGCTCCACGCCAGTATCCCTGTATTGGCAGACGACACAGCCGACGCAGTTTTTGAGCGGGTATTCAAAAAGTACACCCTGCTGGACGACGGCAGTGTGGAATTTCGCCACCGCAAAGAAGTGAAGCTGTTAAGTCATTTCGCTTTCCACCGTTTATACGGGGAAACCTTTATTGTTTACAATCCCGGGTTCCAGAAACTCACCATTAACGAAGCCCATACAGTAATGGCCGACGGGAAAGAGCTCATCACTCCGCCGAATGCCTTTAACGAGGTGTTGCCGAGAATGGCCGAAAATGCTGCCTTCGCAAACGGTCTGCGGGAAATGGTGGTAACCCATACCGGGCTTGAAGTGGGTGCCACCATTGTACTTGACTACACCCTTGTAAGCCGGCGGGGACTCATTCCCTTCTTTATGGGCAGCGAAATCCTTGCCGAACACAGTCCCGTTAAAGACCTGGAGTTCATCATCGAAGTACCCGAAAAGACCAGCCTGAATTTCCGTCTCTACCATGCAAGCGCCGTGTCAGATCTTAGAAGGGAAGGCGGTCAGAAGACCTATACCTGGAGGTTCAGCAACCTCCCGGCCCTGCAATCCGAAGTGATGCAGCCTGATCCTGCGGCTTATGCACCCTGTATTTGTTTCTCCACCTCCTCCGCCTTACACCAGGTTCTGGCGCCATTCATGCTGCAGCAGGCCTTCCCCCATCCGGCCGATGATCAGATAAAACAGTATGTCGACAGGGTGAACAATCAGGCCCTGTCGCCCCTGCAAAAAGCGCTCAACCTGCAGGAAAAGATCATCACGGAATTCCGGCTTTTCAGGATTCCTTTGCCTTTGCTTGACTACCAGGTAAGGCCCTCCTGGGAAGTTTTCCGCAGTGCCGGGGGTACCGATATCGAGAAAGCTTTGCTGCTGATGGCTTTCCTCGAACTCGCAGGCATCCGCACGACACTTGCAGCGCAATTCCCGGCGTATTATGACCCGGGAATGGGCAATCTCAGCATCATCAGCCAGTATTGCGTACTGGCGAACATCCCCGGTGAAGATCCGGTACTCTTATCCGTTAAAGAAACCCACGACCAGGACTTGCTGTACACCCATCCGGGCGGTGCCTGGCTCAGCCTCGATCCGAAAGCCGGTCCCCAGGCCCTGGCTCCGAAAGATCCAGGAGCTTCCATCAGCCTGGACGGAAGGTTCGAACTTTTTGCCGACCACAGCATGGAAGGCTCCCTCAGCCTTTCCGCCGGCGGGAAGATGAATCCCCGTCTTGCCATAAGCCTCAATCCAAAGGCCGCAATCAAAGGGATCAAGGGCTTTGTGACTTCTTCCGACCTGAAAGACATCACCACTACCCGGCTTACAGCTCAGATCAGCGAGACGAAAGCACTGACGGGAAGCAGTAAAAAGTTGTCACCCAAAGCAGAAACCCTTGTGATGGAATGGCCTTATCTGGAAAAAGGCATGGCATCCTGGTCACCCGAAGAATTTTTCAGCGAAAGAAAAAGTCCTGTATTTCAGCCCCTTGATCTTAGCGAATCCTATCAATATTCGCTTACCCTTCCTGAAGGCAGCATGCTGCTTAATCCGGTAGAACGCACCGTTCTGACGAACGAGGCGGGCAAAGTGGTCATCGAATGTAAACAAAAGGGAAACAAAGTATCCTTCAGGAAGGAAATCACCCTGAAACAGAAGGTGTACAATGATAACCAGGAATCATATTATGCCGGGCTCCGCCAGCTTATAGGCCTCTGGCAGAGTCCGCAGCACAGGCAAAGCCTGATCCGGCCCTGAGCCTTTCAGCGGGTAACGATACGGCCCAGCTTTTCGCTGATGCGCTTCTTTACCTGCGACAGGCGCTGCTGCTGCTGCAACAGTTCAATCACCCCTTCTTCATCATCCATCTGCCTGATCCTTCGCTGATTGCCTGACATCATTTTCTCTACCTGACGGAGTTTGAACGACAATACGGAAGAGGTGACCGCATCCGCAAGCACCTGCTTCTCGGTAAGCACACTGATATGCTTTTTCTCAAACCAGTTCTTGCTCAGCAAATAAGGACTGCTGACCATATCTACGGCAAGTTGTGCGATCTTGCCGTCGGTATGATTGAAAAAAACCTGTTCATCGGGCAGTTTTCCTTCCCGGTAAGCGGCGACAAACTCGTCGAAAACCTGCTGAAACAGGATGTTTGAAAAGCGGATGTCATCCTTCAGCAGGTCCTGAATGATGAATTCTCCCACTTTCACCTGGATCTGCCGGCTCTCATCCTCCATGTCCTGAATGATGATTTCCTCCCCGCTGTAATTGATCAGCAGCCGGATGATATCTTTTTCCTGGTACTCCGACTCCGAGGTGGTAAGACTTTCCTGAGGCACCGGCAGCGGGGGCGGCTCAGGAAGTCCTGCGGCTGCATCCCCGCTTAACGCATGCTTTTTATTGAACTGTTGCCTGGCAATTTTATTGATCTCGTTTGCAAGTGCCTGTTCGGGGATGTTCATCAGACTGCTGCACTCACGCAGATAGATATTTTTCTGGATCTGGTCGGGAATCAGGGCGATACTCTGGACGATTTCCCTGGTCAGTTGTGCCCTACGGATGGGATCTTCCCGGGCTTCCTCGTACAATAATTTGGTTTTAAAGAGGATAAAGTTTTTCGCTTCATTCTGAAGGAAGGCTTCCACCACCGATTGGCGGTTGTTTCTGACGAAAGAATCGGGATCTTCACCGGAGGGGAAAAGGACGATTTTAACCTGCAGGCCTTCTTCCAGTATCATGTCAATCCCGCGGAAAGAAGCCCTGATCCCGGCTTCATCGCCGTCGTAAAGGATGGTGACATTGGGAGTGAAACGTTTGATCAGTTTGATCTGGTCTGTGGTGAGAGAGGTTCCGGATGAAGCCACCACGTTCAGGAAGCCGGCCTGGTGGAGGGAGATCACGTCGGTATAGCCTTCCACCAGGTAACATTCGTTTTTGGACAGGATGGCATTTCTTGACTGGTAGAGCCCGTAAAGGCCTGCTCCTTTGTGATAAATATCGCTTTCGGGCGAATTGATATACTTGGCCCATTTGCTGCCACTGCCCATGATCCTGCCGCCAAAAGCGATGACCCTGCCCGACAGGCTGTGCACCGGAAAGATGATCCTGTCGCGGAAACGGTCTACCGCCTTGCCGTCGCGCACAATGCTGAGCCCGGTTTTCTCCAGGTAGCTAAGCTGATAACCGTCTTTCAGTGCGGCACGGGTGAATGCATCCGCTTCGTCGGGGCAGTATCCGAGCTCGAACTGTTTGATAACATCCGTTGAAAAGCCCCTTTCACGAAGGTAGGCAAGCCCGATCGTCCTCCCTTTTTCCGAGTGATGGAGCATTTCCATAAAAAACTTTGCCGCATAGGCCGTGACCGCCAGCAGGCTTTCCCTTTCATCCCTGGCCAGCTCCTGTTCCGGGCTAAGTGTTTGTTCCTCAATCTCAATTTGATAACGGGCAGCCAGCATTTTCAATGCCTCCACATAGCTCACCTTGTCGTGTTCCATAATGAACTTCAGGGCATTGCCACCGATACCGCATCCGAAGCACTTAAACAGGTTTTTCGCCGGTGAAACCGTGAACGACGGGGTCTTCTCATGATGGAAGGGACAGAGCCCGATCAGGTTGACGCCCCGTTTTTTCAGGCTTACGTAATCACCGACGACTTCCTCTATCCGGGCCGCTTCTAAGATACTTTGTATGGTATGGGGAGGGATCATGGGGAAAAGCCTACTTGTAAGCAAGCACAATACCCGTCCCGCTTTTGGTGTATCCTGCCGCATATCCCCTGGATGCACCGAGCATGTGGATCTCCAGCAGGGTGGCGTTAACATGGCTGTTTTCGCTGGTCCAGGAGATGCCGCCGTCACGGGTTCTGAAAATTTTTCCGTTCTCCCCTGCCATCCAGCCATCCTGAAGACCGGTGAAACAGATATCATTGATATCGGAATAGGTCAGGGTGCCTGCGCCAGTCCATTCCGCCCCCCCATCACCGCTTTTCAGCCAGGTACCATTCTCACCCACGGCATATCCCTGGCTGCTCCCGTTGAAGAACACCTTCCGCAGGTGGGCCGTGGTGGATGAATTGCAGTTTAACCAGGTATTGCCATAATCAGAGGTGCGGATGATCTGTCCGTTCAATCCGCAGGCCCACCCGAGGCTGTCTCTGAAATAAACCCCCAGCAGGACCTGTCCGGTAGCTGACTCCCGCCTGATCCAGTTCTGTCCGCCATCACCGCTGTAATAAATAAGTGAAAGCGTATCGGATTCAGGATTGCCCACAATCCATGCCCTCTGGCCCTCCCAGAACATAGAACGCAGACTGGTTGCAGTATTCAGATTGACAGTACTCCAGTTTGCTCCGCCATCGTCAGATTTCAGCAGCAAACCCTGGCTTCCGCATATCCATGCAGTCAGCGGATTGCTGAACCTGACACAAAAGAGTTGTTTTCCGGGCCAGGGATACTGAATATTCCAATGCTTTCCGCCATCCGTGGTGACGGCCAGCATGCCGGAATCACCCACACAGATTCCGTGGAGGCTGTCGGTAAAAGCCATTGAATTGACCGGGACCCCGGACTGCATGGCTGTAAGCTGCTGCCATTCCGGTTCCGGACCGGCAGGCTGGGGATCATGGTATTTATCCTTGTTACAGGAGGATGCGATCAGAAAAACAGTTAGAAAATAAACTCCGGTCAGCAAGCTTCTCAGGAGGAAGGCAGAAATTTGATACATAATTCTGAATTTCAATATATTGGATCGTAACACGGCCAACAGGCCTGCAAAGACAAAAGTAACACAGTTCAAGGAACAGGGAGTCCGGCCGGATTGCGAGTTATTCACAAAAAAGATTACCTTCGTGAAAAATTATACGCAGGTAGTATGTTACTATCGATAATCTCCTTATCCGACGGCGGCAATATTGTCATCGTGATCCTGACCATCGCCTGGATCCTCTATTCTTTTTACCGTAAATCACAGAAGGTCAAGGCTTCCAGGCCGGGACAAGCGCCCGGAGATGCGCCATTGCCAGCTGAGCCGGAGGAAGGCAGGGGCCTGGGAGAATGGTTTGAGGAAGTCATTCTGGGTGAAGAATTTACAGAAAAGAAGTCCGTACCCCGGGCGCAAGCGGCCCCGGCCTCATCCGCCACCGCTGAGTTGCGCAAAGCCCCGGAAGAAGTGCCTTTCCTGATGAATGAACTCATGATGTACCGCGGTGGAGAATATGCCCCCTTGGAAGAAAAACCTGCCCCCGTCATCATCCTTGAGGAAGAGGAAGAAAGCAGCCCCGGCATCATGGAAGATTTTGACATCCGCAAGGCAGTTGTCTTTTCTGAAATTCTGAAACGTCCCTACGCCTGAAAACCTGAATTACGGCATCGTTCCTTCATCCAAAAAATTGGGGCTTTCATCTATTTTTTTTGGATTAATGCTGAAAATTCTTTTTACCTTTACCCGCTTTTTCAGGCGAAATTCAGATTTAACAACTAATATACTGTTTATGTTGCGAAAATTACTACTGACAGTTGGGATCTTGTTTTGTACCAGTGCTTTGGTATTCTCACAATCGGGAACACTGAAGGGAAAGATCAGGGATGCAGGCACCAAGGAGCCGATTCCATTCGCCAACATTGTGATTGAAGCCGGAGGTACCCAGATCGGAGGTACCACATCAGATTTCGATGGCAACTTCACCATCAAACCCATCACGCCTGGAAAATACGACATGAAAGCCACTTATGTCGGTTATAAGTCAAAAATGATCAAGGGTGTGGTCATCAATGCCGATAAAATCACCTTCCAGGACATGGAACTTGAGTCGACCACCGTAGCCCTCGACGTAGTGGAAGTGGTTGATTACAAGGTTCCTCTGATCTCCAAGGATAAGACATCCACGGGAGGGACGGTGACCTCGGAGGAGATCGCCAAAATGCCTAACCGCTCGGCCGACGCTGTGGCCACTACCGTGGGGGGTGTATTCTCCGCCGACGGGGAAAGGGGAAGCGTCAGGGGTTCCAGAACGGAAGGTACGGTCATGTATATCGACGGGATGAAAGTACGCGGATCCAACAACCTTCCGCAATCAGCCATCGAAGAGGTGACGGTGATCACCGGCGGTCTGCCCGCACAGTACGGCGATGCCACCGGTGGTGTAATCAATGTCACCACCAAAGGCCCTTCACGGCAGTTCGGCGCAGGAGTTGAAGTGGAAACCTCGGAATTCCTCGACAACTATGGGCATAACAGACTGGGAATCAACATGCAGGGACCGCTGATCAAAAAGCGCAAAGACTCCCTGAACACCCAGGCCATACTCGGTTACTTCATTGCTGCCGATTTCGCTTACAACAGGGACGGAAGGCCTTCTTCCATCGATCTTTACAAAGTAAAGGACGATGTGTATGACCGGCTGGTAGCCAACCCGCTTCGCCCTGCCGGCCTGGCCTCCGGAGGTACGTATAAAAATGCCGACTTCCTTCGTAAAAACGATCTCGAAATCACCAAAAGCAGCCTGAATACCGAAAACATCGATATTAACCTGTCCGGAAAAATCGACGTGAAAACGACCGCCACCATCAATCTCACCGTCGGCGGCTCAATGAACTATAACCGTTACAACGCCTATAACTTTGCCGGTTCACTCATGAACTGGAACAACAATGCCCAGGTAACCAACAACACCTGGCGCGTGTTTACCCGTTTTACACAGCGTTTCCCCGCCGATAAGGAAAGTAAGTCCATCATCAAGAATGTGTATTATACCTTCCAGGCCGACTTTACCAAATACAACCAGGTGGTTCAGGATGAAGGGCATAAGGACAAGCTCTTTGATTACGGCTATATCGGAAAATTCACATCTCACAGGGTAAAAACCTATGAACTGGGCAGCGATACCATTTTTGGTTTCGAGAATGTGTGGCTGCAAACCGGTTACCGCGACACCCTGTTCTGGTTCGAACCTTCCGATAAAAATCCCGAATTGGCAAACTATACCACTTATTATAGAAATCTTTTTGCCGACCAGATCGAAGACCACCTGGAAAACCCGGTGCAATATGCCCTGGGCGGCGCCCTGCTGAACGGCGACAATCCCGAATCCATCTATGGCCTCTGGGCTGCCCCGGGCACTCAATACAACGGATACTCAAAAGTGGACAACACCCAGATCGGTATCAACCTGAATGCATCAGCCGATATCGGCAACCATGCCATCCAGTTCGGTATCCAGTATGAACAGCGGAACGACCGCTATGTGGCCTATGCCCCGGTCAGCTTCTGGAACCTGATCGATCCGAGAACGGGTATCGTCAACCAGCATATCAGCCAGGCCGGCGATAAACTCAAACCCCTCTACCGCTTCGACGAATTCGGCGTTTTTCAGGATACCATTGACTATGAGGATCTGATTGACCTTTCCAAACAAAGCTATTTCGATTTCAACCTCAGGAAAAAACTCGGACTTCCGACCGACGGCAACCACTGGATCGATGTCGACAGCTACGATCCGGCTCTCTTTACCGTGGATATGTTCTCAGCCGATGAACTCATCCGCGACGGAAGCAACGCCCTGGTGGCTTATTACGGATTCGACTATACCGGTAAAAAACTCACCAGCAAGCCCAGCCTGTCCGACTTCTTCACCGCCAAAGACGAGTTCGGCAATTACAAAAGGCAAATCCCCGCCTTCGAACCCATTTATATGGCCGGTTATATCCAGGATAAATTCGCATTCAGCGACCTGATCTTCAATGTCGGTGTGCGTGTCGACCGTTTCGACGCCAACCAGATGGTGCTCAAAGATCCCTATTTACTCTACGAAGCGAAAACGGTCAAGGAAGTTAAGAATCTCGGCGAACATCCCTCCAATATGGGCGACGACTTTGTGGTGTATGTGGATAATCCTGCCAGTCCCACCGCCATTAAAGGTTACCGCAGCGGCAGTGTATGGTATACCGCCACCGGTACCGAAATTCCTGACCCTGAAGCATACGGACTCGGCACCAATAACCCGCCCTACCTCCTCAACCCCGGCGACAAAGAAGTGAAAATCAGCGCCTTTAAAGACTATGAACCGGAAACCAACGTCTTGCCGCGTATCTCCTTCTCCTTCCCGATTTCCGATGAGGCACTGTTCTTTGCTCATTACGACGTATTAACCCAGCGCCCGACCGGTTTTGTCCGTTTCGACCCCATCGACTACCTGAAACTGGAATACATCGGACAAAACTTTATCAATAATCCCAACCTCAAATCCTCCAAGACCATTGACTATGAGGTCGGTTTCATGCAGAAACTCTCCGGATCTTCCTCTCTTAACCTGTCGACCTTCTACCGTGAAATGAGGAACCAAATCCAGGCTTACTTCTTCGCAGGCGCTTATCCCAAACCCTATTTCTCTTACAACAACATCGACTTCGGAACGGTCAAGGGCTTGATCGTTACCTACGACCTGCGCAGAACCAACAATGCCCGTATCCGTGCCAGCTATACCCTCCAGTTTGCCGACGGCACCGGTTCCGACAACGAGTCGGCCCAGGCACTGGTACTGTCGAACGAACCGAAACTGAGGAACCTCAGGAGTACCTTCCCGGTTGACTATGACAGAAGACATGCCATCAACCTGGTGTTCGATTACCGCTACGAAGGCGGGCCAAAATACAACGGACCCACCATCAGCAAAAGGGTGAAAGGCACAGATAAGAGAAAAACCATCAACCTGCTCGAAAACACGGGGATCAGCGTTACCTTCAACGGAGGATCAGGCACACCCTACAGCCGTTCGAGCCGTGCCGGTTTCCTCGGAAGCGGAAGCATCCTCATCGGATCGGTCAACGGTTCCCGCCTTCCCTGGCAGTTCAGGATGGACACCCGTATCGACAAAGACTTTATGCTGTCATTTGGCGGTAAGAACAGTAAGTATGTTTACATGAACGTGTACTTTGAAATCCTCAATGTGCTGAACGCCCAGAATATCCTCAGCGTTTACCGGGCTACCGGCAATCCCGACGACGACGGTTACCTGGCTTCTCCCCAGGCGCAACCCGATATCGCCATCAGGACCGACTCACAGTCCTTTGTCGATCTTTACGAGGTCAGGGTGAATTCACCCGGTAATTACAGCCTTCCCAGAAGGCTAAGACTGGGTGTTGCCATTAATTTCTAAGAATTTAAAAAACAATGAATATGAAAAGTGCAGTCCGCTTATTAATCGTGTTGTTTATTGGACTCCTGCTGGCCGATGCCGCTTTCGCCTATAAGCATGTCACTCCCAAGAGCAAACAGCAGATACCCAAGGGAACAACGGCCGGATGTGCCGCCGGTGCTTCCTTTACCGACCTTTGGGTCAACAATGTCCGCTGCCGTATCAATACCGGCGGGGATATGTGGTGGGACCTCCAGGGGGTGGCCAAATACTTTATCCCCGGAAATACGCAAAAAACCTCCATGTTCTCCGCTGCTTTGTGGATCGGGGGTCTGGACGTGAACGGTCAGCTCAAACTGGCAGCACAGCGTTACCGCGGTAACGGAAATGATTACTGGCCGGGCCCTCTGACCACAGACGGCAATGCCAATATCTCCGCTGAGGTCTGTAACGAATACGACCGTATTTTCCGCATACACAAGGCAGATGTGGATGCTTTCCGCCGCTGGTGGAACGACAAACCTTCCTATCCCGACTATCAAATCCCGGAGTCCATCCTGAAATGGCCCGGCAACGGCGATATCACCAAGGGACAAAGCCCCTACCTGGCGCCTTTTTACGATCATCCCCCGAAAAACGGCGTGTATGATCCTGAAAATGACGGGGACTATCCATACTATGACTTCAGCAATGAACTCTGCAAGGCCAACGCTCCCACGCCTGAAACCGTGGAAGGCATCGTCAAGGGCGGCATTCTGGCCGACCAGGTCCTGAAGGGCGATGAAACCCTCTGGTGGGTGTTCAACGACAAAGGAAATATCCACAGCGAAACCCAGGGCAGCCCCGTCGGCTTCGAAATCCGCGCCCAGGCCTTCGGATTCAGCACCAACGATGAGATCAACAGTATGACCTTCTATTCATACGAAATCATCAACCGCTCCACCTACCGGCTTACCGAAACCTATTTCAGCCAGTGGGTCGATACCGACCTTGGATATGCCTGGGACGATTATGTAGGCTGTGATGTACAGAGAGGGCTCGGTTACTGCTACAATGGCCGTGCCATCGACGGATCAGGCAAAGATGACGAATACGGCACCCAGCCTCCCGCCGTCGGCGTGGACTTCTTCCAGGGACCCTATATGGATCCCGACGGGCTCGACAACCCGAAAATCGGTCCTGACGGGCAACCCATGTGTGATGTCAGCATCAATGGCGTGAACTTCGGCGATTCTATCATCGACAACGAACGTTTCGGTATGCGCCGCTTCGTTTACCACACCAATTGTAATTCCGGTCCTACCTGCGACCCCGACAATGCTCCCGAGTATTACAACCTGCTCAGGGGAATCTGGAAAGACGGCATCAAGATGATTTACGGAGGAAATGCCCACCCGAATTCTCCGGGCGCTAACGGCCCTCCCTGCGACTTTATGTTCCCCGAACTCTCCGACCCCTGTAACTGGGGTACCGCCGGAATCCAGCCGGCTGGTTTCCAGACAGGCGCCGGCGGAACAGGTATCATCTGGACGGAAGCCAATGTGGGGAACCCTCCCGACGACAGACGTTTTATGCACTCCGCCGGTCCTTTTACCCTTGAACCGGGAGCCGTAAACTATATCACCGTCGGTATTCCCTGGGCAAGGGCTTCATCCGGTGGCCCCTGGGCCTCAGTGCAAGAACTCAGACGCGTGGACGACAAATGCCAGAAACTCTTCGAAAATTGCTTCAAAGTCCTTGAAGGTCCCGACCATCCCGATCTCATCGTGCAGGAACTCGACAGGGAAATCCTGCTCTACCTGAAAAATTACACCGGATCGAGCAATGAATTCGAAACCTATGAAGAAATCGATCCCAATATCATCACCCCCGACAGCCTTACCATCGTGAACGGCGATTCGATCTATGTACCTCCCGTGATCCAGTGGGATCCCGTGTACCGTTTCGAAGGATACCAGATCTTCCAGCTGAAAAATGCCAATGTGACCGATCTTACCGATCCGGACGAAGCCAGGCAGGTCGCCCAATGCGATATCAAGAACGGTGTCCTCACCCTGATCAACTTCGAATACAACCAGGAACTCCAGGCTAACGTACCGGTGAAAATGGTAGACGGAACCGACAGGGGAATTCTGCATTCCTTTAAAATTCTGGAAGACCAGTTTGCTTCCGGTGACAAACGGCTGGTGAACCATAAACAGTACTACTTCGTTGCCGTGGCTTACGCGCACAACAACTACCTCACCTACAGCCAGGATCCCAATGATGCCAACGGGCTGCACGGTCAGAAATTCCCCTACCTGATCGGGCGTAAACAACCTAAAATACAAACAGCCATCCCCCATATTCCCAACCCGGAGGCCAGTGGTACCAATCCACTTACAACTTACGGCGACGGTCCCAAGATCACCAGGATCGAAGGCCAGGGCAATGGCGGCATGTCGCTGGAATGGACCAGAGAAAGCGAAGAGGCGCTGCTCAAAATCACCTCACCTCCCTTTATCGTGAAAAATCCGACCTATGAAAACGGCAAAGGCCCGGTGAATGTAAAGGTGATTGATCCGCTCAATGTAGAGAAAGGCAATTATGTGCTGAAGCTGATCCCCGAAAACGGAACCAGCATCGGCACTGCAAGCTGGGAACTGACCAACACGCTCACTGGAGAGGTGTACACTTCCGACCGCAACATTTCGGTTGAGAATGAACAACTGCTGCTCGATATCGGTCTCTCGCTGCAGATAACACAGGTGGCGCCCCCGGGTAATGCCAGCGCAAAGACCAACGGCTATATCGAATCATCCATCACCTTTGCCGACAGCTCTCAAATCTGGCTCACCGGGATTTCCGACATCGATGTCTGCGGTCCTTGGAACTGGATACGTTCGGGTGTACTGGCCGACCCGAACAATACAGCCTGCAATGACTGGGACCTGACGGGTAATTCACAAAGCCCCGGAGTTGCCTTTGACCCCAACGAGGATTACGAAAAAACCGTCGGACGTACCTGGGCCCCTTACAACCTGGTTTCGCTGAACAACCAGGATGAAGCCGGGCCCGGCCTGAACAGGCCTTCAAAACTGAAGTTTCAAATGTCGCAACTTGCCAGTATCAACGTGGTGATTACCTCCGACAAATCGAAATGGACCCGTTGTCCCGTCATCGAGATGTGCCCGGATAAGAACCTTTCACAGGGCGGTGCAGAACGCTTCGACATCAGGAAAGCACCCTCGGTGGACAAGAACGGGAATCCTTCTTCCACTACAGAACCATCTACCAATCAGAATGATCCCAACTTCATCAGCGGAACCGGCATGGGTTGGTTCCCCGGCTATGCATATAACCTGGAGACGGGCGAAAGACTGAATATGATGTTCGGCGAAGATTCATGGCTGGTGGCTGAAAACGGCCGCGACATGATCTGGAACCCGACCGACATCGATCCCGCCAACCCTTTCCTCAGCCCGCACTTCCTCAGTCCGCTCGGCAGGGTGGTCTTCGGAGGCAAACACTATGTCTATATCATGGCTCACACTTACAACGTGGAGCCCGGATATCCCGAACTCGACTGCCCGGCCTATGATTTCGGACAGTGGTCAAGGAACCTGATCCCCGATGTCAATTACAGAATCTATGGATACTCCAACGCCATGTGGGTGAATATTCCCATGGCCGTTACCGGTAAAGAATGGCTGAACAACGATGCCACCATCCGTATCCGGGTCGGTAAACCCTATGCCAGGAATTACAGCATACCGGGCGTCGGGGCCGATAATCCGGTGAACGATAACTGGCCGATGTACACCTTCAATACGGAAGACATCGCCACGGTGAAAGGAGACAAGAGCGTGGCAAAATCCGCCCTCGACCTGATCAACGTCGTACCCAACCCCTATTACGGATTCTCCAACTATGAAACAGACCAGCTCGATAACCGGGTCCGTATTACCAACCTTCCGGAAAAATGTACCATCTCCATCTATACGGTGAACGGAACCCTCGTCAGGCAGATCACCAAGGACGAAGTGAAAACATCGGTCGACTGGGATATGAAAAACTATGCAGGTATTCCGATCTCCGGAGGTATTTACCTGCTACATATCAATGCGCCGGGTATCGGTGAGAAAGTGGTGAAGTGGTTTGGCGTACAACGCCCCGTCGACCTGAATGCTTTCTGATCTGAACCATACATTTACAAAAAAATGATTGCTAACATCAAAACATACAGGACGATGAAAAATACATTCAGCCAATGCTTTATACTCCTCTTTGTGGCAGCGTGCCTGACTGGCGGGAATCCGGCCTTTGCCGGCAACAAGGACCGTTCCGGTTCGGCCGGTGCAAGCGAACTGCTGATCAATCCCTGGCCCAGAAGTACGGGCTGGGGCGGAGCCAACGTTGCCAATGTGCACGGCATTGAAGCCATGTTCGGAAATGTGGCCGGCACCGCTTTCACCAGGAAATCAGAGTTTGCATTCGCCCATACCCAGTGGTTCAAGGGCTCTGACGTGACCCTGAATACCTTCGGATTCACGCAGAAAGTCGGTGAAGCAGGCGCCCTCGGCCTTTCCATTATGTCGATGCGCTTCGGCGAAATCGAAAAAACTACCGTCGAAAGCCCCGATCCTTCCCTGGGAAGTATCGGAACCTTCACCCCCAGCTTCCTGAACATCAATCTCTCTTACGCCAAAGCATTCTCCAATGCCATTTACGGCGGACTGAACGTGAAAATCATCAACGAAGCCATCGCCGATGTGTCTGCCCAGGGTATCGCCCTTGATGCCGGGATCCAGTATGTAACAGGCGACAATGAAGAAATCAAATTCGGAATCGCCCTGAAAAATGTCGGACCCACCATGAAGTTCAAGGGCGACGGAATGTCATTCAGGGGATTCATACCCGGCTTTGAAACCCAGTCGACCATCGAACAACGTTCCCAGGCGTTTGAACTGCCCGCACAATTGAATATTGGCGCCTCATACGACTTTAAATTCTCGGACATCCATAAACTCATCCTGGCCGGTTCTTTTACTTCCAACTCCTTCTCCAAAGACCAGTTCGGCATCGGCGCCGAGTATTCCTTCCGCGAATACCTGCTGCTGAGAGCCGGATACACATATGAAGAAGGTATCACCGAGAAAAAGAACAGAACTACTGCCTACACCGGCCCCAGTGCAGGCCTCTCAGTCGATATTCCCCTGAACAGGGAAAAAGGCTCCTCCTTCTCTGTGGATTATTCTTACAGGGATACTGATCCTTTCTCCGGTACCCACACCATCGGCGTCAGGATTACATTATAATTTGGTTTTTTAGAAAACTATCCTTATATTTGTAGGTGAGAAGACCCTTGAAAGAGGGTCTTCTTGATTTTTTGTTTTAATAAAGTTTAACCCGGATGACCCAGATCAGTTATTATACGGAAGAAGGACTGCAAAAGCTGAAGGATGAACTGGATTACCTGGTCAATGTTGAAAGACCTATGATCTCTCAACAAATTGCCGAAGCCAGGGATAAAGGCGACCTGTCGGAAAATGCTGAGTACGACGCAGCGAAAAACGCACAGGGTATGCTTGAAATGAAAATATCCCGCCTGCAGGAAGTGATCAGCAGTGCAAGGGTGATAGACGAATCCCGTCTGGATAACAGTAAGGTCTTTATCCTGTCAACCGTCAGTGTAAAAAACCTGAAAACCAATGCCGAAATGAAATATACCCTCGTGCCGGAAAACGAGGCGGATATCAAATCCGGAAAAATCTCCGTGAGTTCTCCCATCGCCAAAGGCCTGCTTGGCAAAACCGTGGGAGAGAAAGTCGATATACAGGTGCCGGCAGGAAAAATCTCCCTCGAAATCCTCCGGATCGAAAGATTATAAACCCCAGTATTATGCCCGGCATCTTCAGCAGAATCGTCAGCGGTGAAATTCCCTGCCACAAAGTGGCCGAATCTGACCAATTCCTGGCCTTCCTCGATATCAATCCCCTGGCGAAAGGACATACCCTCGTCATCCCGAAAACCGAAGTCGATTATATCTTCGACATGGATGAAAGCCTCTTTAAAGATTGCTTCAGCTTCGCTCAAAAAGTGGGCAAAGCCATCCATGCAAGCATTCCCTGCGTTAAAGTCGGTATCGCCGTGATCGGCCTCGAAGTGCCACATGCCCACATACACCTGGTCCCCCTGCAGGATTTGCACGATCTTGAATTCTCACGGCCTAAATTAACCCTGGATCAGGAGGAACTCTCTGCCATTGCAGCAGCCATTCGTGATAAAATGGTTTACTAACCCAACCTGCCCGGGTTCCGGCTGATAAAAGCCTCCCATCCCGAATACCTGTCTTCTTCCTGCTTCGGAGCCCCCTGAAACATGTGACACATTGCAACTGCCACAGCATCAGTGGCATCCAGATAATCAGGCGGGTTCGAGACCTGCAGCAGCCGAAACAACATCGCCGCCACCTGCTCCTTGGATGCCGCACCCCTGCCCGTAATGGACTGCTTGACCTTACGGGGTGAATACTCGAAAATGGGAAGCTGCCTGTAGACCGCGGCAGCAATCGCAACTCCCTGTGCCCGCCCCAGTTTGAGCATCGACTGTACATTCTTACCGTAAAATGGCGCTTCTATGGCAAATTCATCGGGCCGGTGGGTGTCAATCAACTCAAGCACCTTATGGAAAATCGCCGAAAGCTTTTCACCGGATGTCAGCTTATTGCCTAATTTTAGAACATCCATTTGGATCAGGACTAACTGCTTGTTTTTCCGGGAAATAAGCCCGAATCCCATGATATTGGTTCCGGGATCTATACCCAGTACGACCTTGTCGTTTGCCTGACCGCTGATGCTCATGATAAAGAAACTGACTCCAAAAGTACGTAAATATTCCAACCTGCTGCTCCGGCTGCTGACCGGCATCTTTGCCTACACCCTGCTGTTCGGACAACTGAGCGGGAAACAAAAGCAATTTGAACCGCTGATCGTGAAGGAGCGTTTCCTGGATGCCGAGGGATTCTATCCCCTGCTGGTATTCCTCGTGGCGCTGATGTTGCTGAACTGGGGGCTTGAAAGCCTGAAATGGAGGAGGCTGATCGGCAGCCTGGAAAAACTGTCGTTCACCCGTTGCCTGGGTGCGGTTCTTACAGGCGTGACAATCAGTTTTTTCAGTCCCAACAGAGCAGGGGAGTTTTTGGGCAGGGTCTTCAGCCTGAGGCAGGCAAACCGGATAGATGCCTCCCTG
Source organism: Bacteroidota bacterium (assembly GCA_022709385.1). Classification (GTDB taxonomy): domain Bacteria; phylum Bacteroidota; class Bacteroidia; order Bacteroidales; family CAIXZF01; genus JAKLIX01. The sequence goes on from JAKLIX010000005.1 coordinate 181,003, forward strand.
GTGACGGTTACCGGCAGTTTTGCCCAGTTCATTGTCACCCTCGTTGCCGGCAGCGGCGCCCTGATCCTTTACCTTGACCGCCATGCAGCATTTTTTGAGGGAATGCTGCCGGCATTCCGGGCAGGGCAGGTTATCGCATGGCTGCTGGTTTCAGCTGCCTTGTTGCTCCTGTACTTCAATATCGGGCTGTTCTCCGGCCTGGCACGCCATAGTCAGAAGGGCGGCCGGCTGAGACTGTGGCTGCAGCATCTGCTCATCCTGAGGAGTTTACATACAAGGGATCTCAGCTTTGTCATCCTCCTCAGCAGCCTGCGTTATGCGGTTTTCAGCTTTCAGGCATGCCTCCTGCTCAGATTCAGCCTCCCGGGTATCAGCTGGACAGACGCCGGCCTCATCAGCGGTGTGTTTTTCCTCGTAGTAACCCTGATTCCATCCTTCGCACTGGCTGAGATCGGCATCCGGGGATCAGTGGCTGTTTACCTGACAGAATTGTACGGACAATCGGCCGGCCTTCCTCCGGGAGAGACCATCCTCCCTGCCCTGCTGACCTTTACCATGCTGTGGGTCATGAACATCGCCCTGCCGGCCCTGCTCGGCGTGTTTGGGCTGCTGCAACTGAGATTTTTTAAGGAAACAACTTCATGATGTTCCTGCTGATCACCGGAACCCTCAGCCTGTTTCTGATCCTTGGATACGGCTTCCTCTGCCGTTTCGTCGTGAACACCTGGAAACGCAAAGATTATCAACTTCCTGAGGAAGTGAACGTCTGGCCCTCCGTCAGTCTGATCATCGTATGCCGCAATGAAGCCGTGAACCTGCCCGGCCTGTTGCAGTTCCTGGCCACCCCCGGCTACCCGGCCGATAAGCTGGAAGTACTGCTGGTGGATGATCACTCGGAAGATGCAGGCCCGGAGTTGATGAAACAATTCAGGGATTGCAACAAACATCTGAATATCAAGGTAATTCAGCCTGAAGCCAGCGGTAAGAAGCAGTGCCTGAACACGGCCGCCGAACTGGCATCGGGAACATGGATACTCTGTACCGACGGGGATTGCAGACCGGAAAGCGGATGGATACGCTCCATGATCGCCCGTGCAATCACTGCAGAAGCCGTGATGGTTTTAGGACCGGTTCGACTGGAGGGCAGACCCGGTTTTTTGCAACGTTTTCAACAAATGGAATTGTCAGCCCTGATTTCCCTGACCGCGGCATTTGCCTTTGGCAAAAAAGCCATCATGGGCAATGGCGCCAACCTTCTTTTTAAAAGGACTGCTTTTTTCGAGGTGTCGATGGCGCCTGCTTCCGCCCGGCATGCATCGGGTGACGATGTTTACCTGGTGCAAGCCGTTAAAGCCCTCTATGGCGGGAATGCCATCACCTTCAACACCGACCCGCAGGCTGTGGTAAGCACAAATCCCATGGATACCCTGCGGGAGCTGTTTTGGCAAAAAGTACGCTGGATCAGCAAAACCGGTCCTGCTTCTTCCATGGTTTCGATGGCGATCGCCATCCTTATCCTGCTCGTAAACCTGATGACAGTGTTGCTGATGATCCTGTCCGTTCTCCGGCCGCTTGTCCTCTGGGTATTGCTCCCTTACCTTGTGTTGAAGACCCTGTGCGACCGGCTGATGATCAGGCCGGTATGCCATATTACCCGCCAGAAAATCCCGCTCCGCAGCCAGATAACTGCAGGCCTGCTGTATCCGTTTTACCTGCTGGTGATTGCCGTACTTGCCGCCAGAGGAAGTTATTACTGGAAAGGCAGGCGTTTAAAGTGATCCTGTTTCCTTTTCCCGGAGCAGGAAGGCAGCAAACCTGAAATCTTCGGGGCTTGTAATCTTAATGTTGCTTCTGTCGCCTTCTACCAGGTGGATGGCATGTCCGGCCGCTTCAAAAAGCCCGGCGTCATCGGTGAAGCCGCTATCCCTGACCTGCATATAGGCTTGCGTAATCTGCGCTGTATTGAACAGCTGGGGGGTCTGTACCGTAAACAACCTGCTCCTGTCGGCAGGGCGGCTGCCGTTAGCGGTGATCTCCCTCACCGAATCGCTGAGCGGTATCACCGGGATGGCATTCCCGTATTGTATCATGCCCTGATACAGCCTTTGAAGGAGTTCCGGGCTGAGGAAGGGTCTGACCCCGTCATGGATGGCGATTCCGGTACTTTGAAGCCCGGGTGACAGGCCATTTCTGACTGATTCGAAGCGGCTTGCACCACCGGCAACAATCCGGTGACTTATCCCGAAATGATAACGGGAGCAAAGTTCATTCCAGTAATTTATAGAGTCCGGTGGAAGGACTAAAACGATTTCAGCTGCAGGGGCGGCTTTAGCTACTGCCTGCAGGGTATGCATCAGAACAGCTTTGCCTTTCAGCTCCAGAAACTGCTTGGGGACGGGCGTCTGCATCCGCGTGCCGCTCCCGCCGGCAACGACAAGGAAGCTCAGATCCACGCTAGAGGATTAACATGGCATCACCAAAAGTGAAAAACTGGTATTTCTTATCAATGGCTTCCTGGTATGCACGCATCAGAAAATCATAATCCGTGAAAGCGGCCACCTGCATCAGCATGGGGGTCATGGGAGGGTGGAAATTGGTGACCATGGCCGTGGCGATGCTGAAATCATAGGGAGGAAAGATAAACTTGTTCGACCAGCCTCTGAAAGGCTTCAGGTGGCCCTGGATAGACACAGAAGACTCGATGGCCTTCATGGTGGTGGTACCCACGGCCACAACCTGCTTCCGGATGTCTTTTGCCATGTTTACAATATCGGCCTGGGAAGCTTCAATGAGCACTTCCTCCGAATCCATCTTATGCTTGGTGAGATCTTCCACATCAATGCTCCTGAAATTTCCGAGTCCGGCATGCAGGGTGACCTCTGCAAAGGATACACCGATAAGCTCCAGCCGTTTCATCAGTTCACGGCTGAAGTGAAGACCGGCAGTGGGAGCTACCACGGCGCCTTCATGCTTGGCATAGATGGTCTGGTAACGCTCTTTGTCTTCAGGCTCAACTTCCCGGTTATGCAATTTGGGAAGCGGCGTTTTACCCAGCTTCTCGATGGTTTTCTTGAATTCTTCGTAAGGCCCGTCGTAAAGAAACCGCAGCGTCCTTCCGCGTGAAGTGGTATTGTCGATCACCTCCGCCACAAGTGAATCATCTTCACCAAAATACAGCTTATTCCCTATTCTGATTTTCCTTGCCGGATCCACCAGTACATCCCATAACCTGCTCTCGCGGTTCAGTTCCCTGAGCAAAAACACTTCAATTTTTGCTCCGGTTTTTTCCTTTTCTCCGTAAAGCCTTGCCGGGAAAACCTTGGTGTTGTTGACGATAAACACATCTCCTTCGCCAAAGTACTCCAGAATGTCCTTAAATGTCCTGTGCTCAATGGATTGTGTCTTCCTTTGCAGCACCATCAAACGGGATTCATCCCTGTTCTCCGCCGGACGGTCAGGTACAAGGTCAGGTGGAAGATGATAACGAAACTGGGAAAGCTTCATATTTACCTTTTTCTAATGGCTTTTATTTAACGCATTCCTAAAGAAAAAGTTTGCAAAAGTAAGCATTTTTTCCCAAAGAAGCAAGCACAATGAATAGCCATATAACGGGACAAACTCGTTATCAGGTTCATACGAATTACATAATCATAAATTCTGCATCTTACCCTCCATCAGGGCTGACCACTGCGCGATGCTTAAAGCCTCATTCAAAGAATACGGCCCGATGCGTGTGCGGCAAAGCTTTAACAAGTAAGCACCACTTCCGCATGCCTGTCCGAAATCCCTTGCCAGTGCACGAATGTAAGTTCCTTTGCTGCAAATAACCCGGAAATCAAGCTCCGGCATTTCCAGGCGGCCCAGTTCGAAAACACTGATTTTTACAGGACGCGGCGTCAGTGTCACGTCTTTCTGCTTGCGTGCATATTCATACAACCTTTTCCCCCCGACTTTCACCGCCGAAAATACCGGAGGCAGTTGCATCTGGTCACCGCTCAGCTTTAGGGCAGCCTCCTCCATCAGCTCCCTGCTTAAATGATCCGTCGGAAAAATTGTATCCGGCTCTTTCTCAAGATCATAAGAGGGAGTTGTCATCCCAAGGTAAAAGGTTCCCGTATACTCCTTCTCCAATGCCTGAAACTGTTCTATCTGCCTGGTCTGCTTTCCTGTACATACAATCAACAGGCCGGTGGCCAGGGGGTCAAGCGTTCCGGCATGCCCTATCTTGATTTTCGGTATGCCCATCTGATGCTTGATAAAGCCCTTCATTTTGCTCACCACATCAAAGGAAGTCCAGCCGTAAGGCTTGTCGATAAGAAAAAACTGCCCCTGCTGCAATGGCTCTTCCATCAGAGAACATCTAATTTACTGCCCGACAGCAGAAGCACCAGAAGGATCACACCCAGGCCGATGCGGTACCAGCCGAATGCCCGGAATCCGTGGCGTGTCAGATAATGAATGAAAGTCCGGATCGCCAGCATGGCCACCAGGAAAGAAACGAGATTTCCAAGCAGCAATAACCGGATGTCCTGTGTGGTAAAGGTATGGTACTGTCCTCCAAGCTTCAGCAGCGAAGCGGCAAACATGGTCGGAACCGCCAGGAAAAAGGAAAACTCTGCTGCCGTCTTGCGCGACAGCTTCCTGCTCATTCCGCCCACAATGGTAGCCGCAGACCTGGAAACGCCGGGGATCACCGAAATGATCTGGAACAATCCGATAATAAAGGCCGAACGGTATGTGATGGTTCCTTCCTTTTCTTCCTGTCCACCGGCAAACCAACGGTCAACATACAACAGGACTATCCCTCCAAGTAAAAGGGCAACAGCTACAACCCACACACTGGCAAGCATCATATCTATCTGCTTTTCAAGTAAATACGCAATCACCAGCGGAAGGCAGGCCACAAACAGCCTGAAATAAAAATCAAGGCTTCTGAAAAAACTTTTCCAATAGATAACTACCACTGAAAGGATGGCACCAAACTGGATATTGACCGTATAGGCCCTGAGAAACGCATCACTTTCCATACCGAGGAGGGCCTGGGTAATCACCATATGACCTGTGGAGGAAACCGGGAGGAATTCGGTGATTCCTTCCACGATGGCGATGACGACTGCCTCGAAAAAACTCATGCGTTTCCTTTGACTTTTGGCTTTTTCATGATGGCAAAGATCTCAACGATATACCCGGCCAGGACCAGAATGGGAGCCAGGGTCAGCCTTCTGAAGCTGAATATCTCTTCGCTGAATACGTTAGGATCATCAGATCCTCCGCCTATCATCAGCAAGAAGCCAAGTACGATCAGTAACAGCCCGGCCAGCATCAGCATATAATTCTCACGGCCAAAAGCAAATTCGGCACTTTTCTCCTGCAAACCCGGCTTTGCGGTTGCCGGTCTGGAAACGGTATTTTTTTTCTTCTTCAAATCCATGTTTATCTGCGTTTAATATAAAAACTCTGATTTGATCTTCAAATATTTACGAACGGCAAAAAAAGTTGACACCAGGGATATAAATATCCCCAACAGGCATACCATTCCGAGTAATCCAAGGTAAAGGCTGTAGTCATGGAGGTTCACCATATCCGGAAACTGCCTGTGTGCCAGATAAATAACCCCGGATAACAGGCCAAGGCTGAATAAGGCCCCGTAAAGACCGTTGGTGATCCCCATCAGCAGGAAGGGCCGTCGGATGAAATTCTCGGTGGCGCCCACCAATTGCATGGTCTTGATCAGGAATCGCTTTGAAAAGACAGCAAGCCGTATGGTATTATTGATCAGGGCAATGGAAATGATTAACAGCAAGCCACTGAAACCCAGGATAACCATGCTGATCTTCCTGAGGTTCTCATTCACTGAGTTCACCAGCGACTTCTGGTAAAAGACCTCTTTAATCTCCTTGCGTGCCGTGAGTTTCTTCTCGATCAACGCAAGGCTGTCTGCATTGGCATAAGCAGCTACCAGCCTGATTTCCAATGAAGGCAACAAGGGATTATATCCCAGGAAGCCCACGAAATCCTCACCCAGCTCTTCCATCAGCACACGGGCAGCCTCGTCCTTGCTCACATAACTGCTTTCCCTCACATAGGCGCTTGCATCCAGTTCTTTTTTGAGCTTCAGAATGGAGGTCTCACTCACCTGGTCATGGATCATGGCAGTAAGCCCGATATTCTCTTTAACGTGTTCCGACAGTTTCCTGGCATGATAAAGCAACATCCCGAGCAATCCCAGCATGAACAACACCAGGGTAATGCTCACCACGGTGGTTACATAGGAGGTTTGCAGCCGTCTTTTGTTATATCTTTCCTCTTTTCTGCCCATGATTAAACAGCCCGCTAAGGTATAAAAAATATCCCATGGCTCGCAGTTTGTGCGATTTTCCTAACTTCGCAGCCCGAAAAACAAGCCCTTACCCAAGCCATGGATTACCAATTCAACGATGTCGAGAAGAAATGGAGGAAATACTGGTCTGATCACAAAACCTTCAAAGTAGGCATCGACAATAACAAACCCAAGTTCTATGTACTCGACATGTTTCCTTATCCTTCCGGAGCAGGCCTGCATGTCGGCCATCCTTTAGGATACATTGCTTCAGATATTTATGCCAGGTATAAACGACTGAAAGGTTATAACGTACTGCATCCCATGGGTTTCGATGCCTACGGCCTGCCGGCGGAGCAGTATGCCATCCAGACCGGGCAACATCCTGCCGTTACCACCGCGAACAACATCGCCCGTTACCGTGAACAACTTGACCAGATGGGTTTTACCTACGACTGGGACCGGGAAGTGAGAACCTGTGACCCGGATTATTATCACTGGACGCAATGGACTTTCATTCAACTGTTTAAGTCGTGGTATAACCGGAAAACACAGCAGGCTGAGCGTATCGAAAGCCTGGTGACCCACCTGGAAGCGTACGGAACCGAAGGACTGGATGCGGCCTGCAGTCTTGAACAGACACTCCCGCCCGGCACCTGGAGCAGGCTTACCGAAGCGGAGCAACAGGATTTCCTGATGAATTACCGCCTGGCATACCTCTCCGACACCATGGTCAACTGGTGTCCGGAACTGGGAACGGTGCTGGCCAATGATGAGGTCAGGGAAGGTTATTCTGTCCGTGGCGGACACCCGGTTGAACGTAAGCTCATGAAACAATGGCTATTACGTATCACTGCCTATGCCGAAAGATTGCTCAGCGGGCTCGACCAGGTGGACTGGTCGGATTCACTCAAAGAAATGCAGCGCAACTGGATCGGTAAATCGGAAGGCGCCTCCGTGGTATTCCCCGTCCATGAGCAGGAGGCTTTGCAACTCGAAGTCTTCACCACCCGTCCCGATACCATCTTCGGCGCCACTTTCATGGTGGTGGCCCCCGAACACGAGCTCCTGCCGCTGCTCACCACACCCGGGCAACAAAACACCGTTGAGGCTTACGTCAGCCAGGCAAAAAACCGTTCTGAAAGGGAGCGAATGGCCGAAGTGAAAAAGATCAGCGGGGAGTTTACCGGATCATACGCCATCAATCCGCTGAGCGGTGAAAAAATCCCGGTCTGGGTAGCCGATTATGTGTTGGCAGGTTACGGAACCGGGGCCATCATGGCCGTCCCTGCCCACGACAGCAGGGATTATGCCTTTGCCAGGCATTTCGGACTCACCATCAGGGAAGTCGTCTCCGGTGGGGATATCTCGGTGGAATCATACGATGCCAAAGAAGGAACCCTGGTTAATTCGGACTTTATCAACGGACTCGGAGTAAAGGAAGCCGTGCGGGCTGTCATCAGCAGGCTGGAAGAAACCGGACAGGGTCGCGGAACGGTGAACTACCGCCTGCGCGATGCCATCTTCAGCCGCCAACGTTACTGGGGAGAGCCTTTCCCGGTTTACTACAAAGATGGCCTGCCTTATACCCTGGATGAAGGTGAATTGCCGCTGTTGCTCCCGGATATCGACAGCTTTCAGCCGGGCCGCAGCGGCGAAGCTCCCCTGACCAGGGCGAAAAACTGGACAAACAAAGAAGGTTATCCGCTGGAAACCAACACCATGCCCGGCTTTGCCGGCTCCTCGGGTTATTACCTGCGCTATATGGACCCGGACAATAAACAGGAGTATTTCTCAAAAGAAGCCGTGCAATACTGGCAGGACGTTGACCTTTACATCGGCGGTGCAGAACATGCCACCGGACACCTGATCTATGCCCGCTTTTGGAATAAGTTCCTCTTTGACTCGGGTCACAGCGTCAAGGATGAACCCTTCCGTAAACTCGTCAACCAGGGAATGATACAGGGCCGGTCAAGCATCGCATACCAGGTAAAAGGGAAAAACGAATTCGTCTCTTTCGGTCTGAAAGACCAGTATGACACCATCCCTGTCAATGTCGACATCAGGCTCGTGAACCAGGCCGGTGAACTCGACATCGAAGCCTTCCGCAACTGGCGTCCCGACTATACAGATGCCGGCATGATCCTCGAGGATGGGAAATTCCTTTGCGGACACGAGACGGAAAAAATGTCCAAATCCCTGCACAACGTGGTGAACCCGGATGAGCTGATCGAAAAGTACGGGGCCGACACCTTCCGCCTCTATGAGATGTTCCTCGGTCCGATCGAGCAGTCAAAACCATGGGATACCAATGGCATAGAGGGAGTCTTCCGCTTCATCAAGAAACTCTGGAAGCTTTTCCACGACCAGCAGAACCAACTTTCGCTCTCCCCTGATGCTCCCACGCCGGCCGAGCTGAAAGTGCTCCACCGGACCATCCGGAAGGTGGAGGAAGACATTGAACGCTTGTCGCTCAACACCGTGGTGAGTACGTTCATGATCTGCGTGAATGAGCTCTCCGACCTGAAATGCAATAAATCAGCCATCCTCAGCGATCTGATCGTCCTTATCTCACCCTTCGCGCCCCATATCGCCGAGGAGCTCTGGGAAATGACCGGTCACAGGCCCAGTGTGGCCAATGCGGCATTTCCGGTCTTTAATCCCGGCTATGTCCGGGAATCCGTGTTTGAGTATCCCGTTTCGTTCAACGGTAAGATGCGGTTCAGGATTGCACTGCCCCTGGATGCAGGAATCCGGGACGTGGAATCCGCCGTGCTGGCCTCACCGGAAGCACAAAAATGGATCCCCCCCGGCGGACCCAGGAAGGTGATCGTGGTTCCCGGGAAAATCGTTAACGTGGTGGTTTGATCCGAATTTTTTTTTCACAAACCCGCAAATTTCATCCATGGCCTCCGTGGCTTCCCTGAACATGGGGGCAAAGAAGGGATAACAATGCAACATCCCTTCCCCGCTGCGGAATACCACATCAACACCGGCCGCCTTCGCCTTGTGAAAGAATTGCTCCGCATCATCATAGAGTTCGTCATCCGTTCCCGCATTAAGGAACAGTGGCGGAAGGTCATGCAGATCACCATACAGGGGAGAGATATACGGATTCCTGACATCTTCATTCCCGGCATAATGCCTGCTGAATACCGTCCATGAATCCAGGGGTGCGGCCGACCTCCTGTTTTTCGTTCTGTATGAAGAACCGCTGCAGGCCAGGTCGGTCCAGGGGGAGACCGCCACGGCTGCCAACGGCATTGGAAGCCCCCTGTCTCTGATCGCAAGCAGGCTTGCCAGCACCAGGCCACCGCCGGCCGACTCCCCGGCAAATATAACATGTTCCGGAAAAAATCCCTGGCCGGGTAACCAACGGTAAACTTTGACTGAGTCTTCGAGCGCTGCCGGAAATGGATGTTCAGGTGCAAGCCTGTATTCAAAAACCAGGCAGGACAGACCGCATCGACGGGCAAATCTGGCCACAAAACCCCGGTGATCGCTGCAGGAACCGGAAACATATCCTCCGCCATGCATATATAGAATCAGCTTCCCGCTTGCTTCATTCTCCGGGTGATGCCACTCAGCCCTGATCCCTTCGATATTGACTTCCTCTATCCTCACATCCGCAGGGATCTTTCCAAACCTGGAAGCACCCCTTTCACATTGGGCACGGAAACCTTCGATGGAGGTCTGCATGCTGAACCTTTCCTTACGGAGTCTGCCCCGGAACCAATGCCTGTTCCTGACCAATGCATTGATCAAACGGGCTTTACAGGAAATCTTCATACCATATTAAATATTTCACAAAAATCGCATCTTTCTTCAGATCACTCCACGATGAATTCATCGCAGAACAGCCAGGCTATTTTTCCGCTGCCCGGATGCCAGGCCGGACAGGTTTTCACTCCTTCTGCCCGGATTTTGACATACCGGTAGCGGCCCGGCGGAACCCTGGCCTCCACCACCTTCCGCGCTGTCTTCATCCGTTCTTCCACACCCGCAGCCGGCAGCTTCAGGCTTGATATCTCTCTGTAGTGCCTGCCATCGGCCGACAGCAGGAAGGAAACCCGCAAGGGCAGGAATATCCAATCGTTGGGCGAGCCGAGAAAGGCCGCTTCAACCTTTTTCAATGCACAGGCCTGCCCCAGATCCACCACTGCCTCAAGATCACTGCCCTCAAAACCCTGCCAGTGCTCCGCATAGTTCAGGCTTCCCGTAATCCCGTCGGTCAGCGCCATCGCACCACCGGCTGGATACTTCTTGCTATAATCCGTCAGGTATTGTACCGCCTTACCCATGGCCAGGTGACTGCCTGCCACACGGCCATAAACCTTCCCCTGCCTGAATCGCTCCATCTTCTTTAAAGCCAGGTGGTTGTATGCTGCAAGGCTGATCATGCCACCCGGCCTGCTGCCGGACGGTTGCAGGATCATTGCATGCCCCCCGGCCTTGCTGATGGCGGCAAAAACGGTATCCCCACGCCTGACAGGCACCCGCAGGCATTCATGCGCTTCAGGATTGCTTTCCCAATCGGTTTCAGCGGCGTCGCAATATATCTCGGCCAGATAATCCCTGTCCGGATCAAGAAAACCTAAGGGTATATGCAGCAAACAGTCATACGATCCCGTCAGGGCGCCGGTAAACCAGCGATGGCCGCTTTTACGGGCAATACAGACATGCTTCCCCGGCGCTCCGTCGATTACCCTGCTGGCCTGCCAGGTACAGGGGACTTCCTCCACAAAACGAAGCGCAGCCTTCCCGGTATAATTTTCCGGCAGGTCGGATACCATCATCATCGGACTGTAAAATACCACAAACATGGCCAGTTGATGTGTAAGCGTACAATACAGTCTCTTGCCTGCCTCCGGACTGTGGATGATGTGAAAGATACCCGGTGTATAGTCTAATGGCCCGGCTACCATGCGGGTGAAGGGAAGGATGGTGGCATGGGAAGGCGGGGTGGCCCTGTAACCTGCATTCCATTCATTCCCCCTCACCGCTTCCTGGGTCATCAGGTTAGGCCAGCTGCGGCACAGTCCGGTCGGTTTGATGCTTTCATGTACATCCAGGTTTATTTGATAGCGGGCCGCAGTCTCCACAACCCGCTGGAAATGCCTGACCATGGTTTGTCCGTGATGATGTTGCCCTTCCGGCAGAATGCTTCCGGCATATCCGGTTTTCAGGTAATGGATTCCCAGGCGCCGGCATAAATCAAAAGCCGCCTCCATCTGACGTTCATATTCCGGAATGTTCCCCCCGGTTTCATGGTGGGCAATGAAAGCCACCTGCTTCGACCGGGCATAGGCAAGCACTTCTTCCAGATCGAAAAAGGCGTTGGGCGTACAAAAATCCTGCATGGGGATCATGCCGGAGGCCCAGCTTTCCCAGCCCTTATTCCATCCTTCTGCAAGAAATCCGCCAATCCGATGGGCCGCTGCAAAATCGATGTATTCCTTCGCCCAGGCAGTAGTGGCCCCCAGCCTCGGACCTTCTTTCCAGGTGAACTGCCCGGTATGCATCCCCCACCAGATCCCGTTGAACTTCAGCGGCCTGATCCAGCCTGTGTCCTCCAACCTGCATGCATCATTCAGATTTTCAATAAGATGCGACTCAATTAAGCCACCCGGGCGGTCTGCGATCAACAGGCAACGCCAGGGTGTGGTAAAGGGGGTGGCCACCCTGGCACAGATGCCGCCGGGTCCGGGCCATAAGCCGGAAGTGAAGGCGGCCGTGCCGGAAGAATCCTTCAAAAGGAACATTTCCGGATAATCCAGCAGGGCCGCTTCATGAAGGCAAAGGCTCACCCCGCCGGCACTGCAGACGGTCAGGGGAGTTGCAGCCGCGGCTATATAGTCCAGGGGTGATGTCCGGTAAAGCGACTCATAAGCAAACTCATCATGCGGGATCCACCAGGCCGTATCATTGGAAGCGAAACGGAAGCCGCTGTGTTCGGCAGTGACCAGCAGGCTGTCGTACTTTCCTTCCTCATCCAGCACATAACGAAAGGCAATTCCATCGTTGTAAGCCCTGATTATGAGCCGGAAGGAACGGCGCAAGGGGGTGATTTCCCGGAAGGTGATGTCCGTTTCGTTGTAATGGTTTCTCACGACAGCATCTGTCCCGTACAGCGGTTTCCAGCTGTCGTCCACAGATCGCTTTTCTGTGTGTATGATCTCCAGGCTGTCGTCAAGAGGCGGGGCATTGCCAAAGCTGAAACCGAGCCCCGACCTGTTAAGCAGTGCCTTCCCAATATAGTGGACGGCATAGGCAGGAATTCCATGCTCAGCAGACACTTCAACGGAAATGCTTCCATCGGGAGAGGCGGTAATGATAGAGGATTCCGGAGGCTTACAGGATGACAGCAGGCAACAGGCCGCCGTCAGTGACAGCATCAGGATGTGGTTGGCCGCTCCCATCTGGCAATGCCCCGTCTGTTAAACTGAATTTCCATCACAGGGCTTTCACAGGTACACAGATATCCACGATAAATTTCCCGTCGCGCGGTTCTTCGGGGTACATCTCGAAGCAGGGTTTATCGTCGGGCTGATAACCGCTTGCCGGGAACCACTGCCCGTACACCCACTCCCATGCCTGCTGGAACTCATCGGCGCCCACTTCAAAGCGGGCGATGACGTAAAGTGCCGCCTCCAGTTCCATTTTACCCACTTCCCCATCAACCCTGGTATCCGGAGGAACCGTAATCGATACACTCATGCGCAACTTGTCCTCCGTGGTTACGTTCGGATCGTCGTGATACACCACCAGGGCTGTGAAACCGGGCCCGCCAATGAGTCCGCGGGGTCCGGCCCAGGTAAACAGCCTGTTCCAGAGCGATTCAAAAAGTTTCTCGTTGCCCTTATAAGGGCCGATGTGCCTGATATAGGCCAGTGTCATCTTCGGAAGTTCCCTGACTTCCACACTTTTGTTCATTTTCATGTTGGTCCTCCATTGTAAAGTTTGTGATTCCGGACAAAAATACATGGAAGGGGCAGGTAAGGCTTGTTGCATATTGCGATCCGTTTGACTCAGATTGCCGGACCGGCATTTTTCTTTCAGGTAGCGGGTAGCGGAAATGCCGAAATGCTTCCTGAAATTCCTGGAAAATACCGCAATATCGGTGAAACCAACCGTCATGGCTATGGCTGTGATGCTCTCCCTTCGCCCGGCAGCCATCAGATAAGCCGCTTTCTCAAGCCTGACCCTTACAATGAACTGAAAGGGCGTTTCATGCATCAGGGCCTGAAATATCCTGTGAAAATGAAACCTGGAGAAATTCGCCACCCCGGCAAGTTCCCCGAGGGTGAACTGCTTCTCGTAATTCCTGTCAATATAATCGAGAACCTTGTTGATCCTGGCCTTATAGATATCCCCTGTCTGAGGTGATGGCGTCATGAACCAGGGACTATGGTTGCGGTGTCGATTCCTTCTCTTCGCTGACCCTGTTTAAAGCCCTGGCGTACATCGCCTGCAGATAATTCATGGTCTCGGCCTGCAACATGCGTGCATGCAGGATCTCGGCATTGATCCAGATAAGACTGGAAGTCACCGTGTATGCACAACAATCTTCATCCGTTCCGCAGGAGGAGGCTGAATCCGCTTCCATATCCGGGAAAAAGAGGTCCAGCATCTCCTGCCCCCTCGAATTGGTGTTTTCCTTCATGAATTCCCGGTACTGAGCGTATTTCAGGTGATACAGAGAATCTTTGGCCGGATCACAAAAATACCGGCAAGCCGCTTTTGTATCGGTCAGGTTGCAGAGGTTCTGCACCGAATCCCAGGGGATGACTTCATCGTCGGCCATGAACATGAGATCCTCCCCAGCCGATTTCAGGTAGGCGATCAGGCTGTCGGTCGCGGCGTTCACCTGCACGGCCTTCTCCATGTAAGCCTGTGCCTGTGGATTGACCGCGGCGCCCTGATCGAAATTGGCAAACATGCTGTTCGACTTTTCCGTGAAATACCCTATCTCCTTGTTCTGTGTCTCTATTACTCCCAGAAATTCCCTGAACATTCCCCTGGGGATGGTGATCAGTTCCAGAAAAACCCAGATGGTAAGTACCAGGGCGGAGGCAATGGAAAAAGTATGTCCCGTGAGGGATCTGACCTCATCCGGGTCTTTAAAGGCCTGAATGACAGAGAGAATGATCGTAATGATCAGGAGGGAATAGCCTGCACAACTGAGGCCGATTGCAAAAAACCAGTGATACGATTTTGCGAGCAGGGTGAATCCGAACATAAACATGGTCAGAAAAGCCGCAAATACGATCAGCTTTCCCAGGATGGAAACCGCCTGTTTGTAACGGACAAGGAACCATAAAGGCAGAAAACCGAGGCAAAAGACAATGCATCCGGCCAGCAGGAGCACGGCTGCTCCGGGCCAGTGCTGCAGTTTAAACCAGGCAAAAAGGGCAATAAGCACTACGGCCAGATACCCAAAAAAGATACTTAACTTTTTCATAAGCAACAGTTTATTACATTAATACCAACTTTTGGAAGATACAAATGTAAATTAAATATCACCTTGAATAAAGAAACTACAAGTGATTAGCAAAAAAAAAAGCACCTGGCTTCATGCCGGCAACTGCCCACGGATTCGCAATTGCCGCTTGTCATCATTTTACTGACATTGTCGCGCTTTGCACCGTTTCGGTTGTAACCCGCTTACCTGATTTTCAGGAACCTGGCGGATTGTATCCCATTCCGGTTTCTCAGGCAGATGAAATACAGTCCGGGCTTCAGATCTCCCACACTGACAAGGGCCTTGGACGAGCCTTCGACAGTGCCGCTGCGAACAATTCTCCCCGGAAGGTCCAGGATGTCAAACACCGCGCTCATAGGCTCACCTGTCCTGACAATGTACATGATGTCCCTCACCGGATTCGGATATAGCAGGAGGCTTTGCTCAGGTCTTTCCGGCGAAACCACTCCTGAAAAAGAACCGCCGCAGGGAGTAGTATCATGATAAAAGGAATACCTCACCTGATCAACCCTGTCTGTCAACAGGTTAACCGCTGCGGAAGGAAGACTGTCGGTATACTGCCGTGCCCAGACAAAGGCGACATCCAGTTCCTGCCTGTCTCCCGGAAGGAATGTGAACGGCCCCATGGAGGCAACTCCTCTCCAGTCCTGGGGAAGGTTTTCGGGACGACTCTCATCCCAGATCAGTCCGCTTCCCCCGGCACCGGTCTGATAGAAATCCGGCTGATTCCCGCCGGTTCCCCAGTTACATGGATCCGACAGGCCGGGGAACATGAAACGGCATCCCTGGTAAAACCCGCCCCAGTCGGGATGACCAATACCCCCGTAGGCCATCGGTTCTCCATCCAGCCATATCCCTTTCATCATCTTGTAAAAGGAAGTATCAACTTCAGGATCCTTGTTATAACCCTGGTTGACATTAATCGGTGCGATGAATCCGGTCAAACCCATACGCTCATTGTCAATGATGCTGTCGCCGAAATGAACTCCGTTGATATTCATCCCGCAAACAGGATTACCCTGTGGATCGACGGCAGGATTGTCAAGATTGTCGGGATCCAGAAAAGGTCCTGCAAGGATAGTGGTTGAAATGGCCGGAGGGAAAGCCCCGTAGCCGTATGGCACGTTCTGACCGTCTGTTTTCACGGCGTTCAGGGTATAAAAACTACCCCTTGCGACGTCACACCTGACAAAGTCATCACTGGAATATCCCAGGTCAGTATCTGCAAAAAATGCAAGATAGGTGTCATGATATGTATTAGCTGAGCGGTTAAGAATATTATAGTGGAAAAAGATGGTATACGCCAGCGCAGAATCCTCCGGACAATCGAAGGCATAAGCCATGCCGAGTATTTCGAGTCCCATCGTCTTCCCACCTGTTTCACCATGCGGCCAGCGTGTATCATTGTATATAAAACATACACACTGATCGCCTTTTATCAGGGGATAATCTCCTGCCTGTGGCTCATAAACACCATTGTTGTTCCAGTCGTGAAAGGGTGCCAGCATGCCTGCCTCACCAATGGTAGCATTGCCATTTCCCGGCCAGTTTATGATGGCCTCAGGTGGCTGATAACCAGCTGCCCACCAGTGTGTTTTATGGTATTCTACCTCATTCCTGCTAACTTTCCACACCCTGTTTCGCAGGCTGTCGGCGGCTTGTGAAAACAATGCAGGATTCATTACCGGACCCGGCCAGAAATCACTTCCTCTCTTAAGGAAATGATTTGCCGAAAGATGCAACGCACCATTGCTGTTCAGACCTCCCATCCACAAGGAACAGGTAAATACGGCGGAGGTACCTCCGCCGGCCGGAACCTGAAAGCAAGGATTGGCATTCATCCCGTCTGACTGATAATTCAGATCCCAAAAGTGTGAGCCATTGCTGTTTATAAGTGCACTGACACGGTTGATATTCAGGGTATCGTGCGCATGCCCGTGAAACCAGACATACAGCCAGCCCGGTGCTGACGCTGTGTCGATCGAATCCCAAACATAATAAGGGTACATTTTAAACAGTCCGTTCTTACCCAGGCACTCAGCTATGGTGAAATTCCATTTTACAGAGGTATCAGTAAAAAGCACAGCCTGAGGCGCCTTATAAACATATACAGGATCCCCGTCGGGATCATGGTCATTGTCTGTCACATAGACCATCACTATCCTGTTCAGATGGTAAACATGAATGGTATCATTCTCTGCAACAGGCGGGTTGTTTTGCCCGCCGGCCTGAAGACAGCTGAGAAGGATCAGCGGACTGATGTAATATTTTACGGTCCTCACAGGACTAAGTATTTGTTTTACAATTTAATAAGTTTCTTTGTGCTCTCCTGCCCGGCAACAGTCATCCTGAGAAAATACAAGCCGCCGGGCAGGCTAGCCAGGTCAATCCTGCGTACATGCGCTCCGGCAGCCAGCTCCGCCTGCGGCAATGCTGCCAGCATCCTTCCATAGACATCGAAAACCGCGATCGCTACATTTTCCTTTGCGGATAAGGTGAACCTTAGCTCCGCCATATCAGCGGCAGGGTTGGGACTCACCTGCCAAACAACCTCCTGTTGCGGCTCATTGATCCCGGTACCCACATCATAATGCACCTCCCAGCCGTTTGCCTGCATGGAATGATTGGTCATAAAAGCCAGCAGCATTTGACCACTTGGAGCCTCAACCGGATCAGGAGGCGTGAAATACAGGCCGCTGATCTCAGCCAGCAGGTCCTGTGATACAGCATCGTAAACCTTCAGGACATCTTTGCCGGCTTCGGTGGAGAAATAATTGAAATACAGTGTTAAGGTGTCGTTGATGCCGGGATCGATCAGCCACTGGCAAACGCTGGAATTATTGTAATAAAAACTCCCGCTGCCATCGTCGAAGGTGGCGGCAGGCGCCGTCAGGCTGGTGGTTCCGGTGCACCAGACCGGACGGGTAGTCGTGTAGTTCAGGTAGAATCCGGGGGCAGTCCCGCTTCCGTTGGTAATCAGCTCCACCAGTACTTTGTTCCCGGAAGAAACTATATTGGGCGGGATCAGCGTACCCGTCAGCTCTGCCAGTAGGGGCGCGGTATTGGCGTCCCCGTCGTAAAACCTCAGGATGTCTCCGTCCGCCGCAATATCAAGCTTCACCATGGTGATGGTGATCTTGGTGATGGAATCCATCGCGGTTTGGGGAGAGATCAGCCAATATGCTTCCGTATTGTTGAGGTAGTCGTTCAGCGGTCCGCTTCCGTCGGCAATGCTCCCCTCCCAGTGGGTCAGGGTATCCGTTCCCGAAGCATAGGGGGGGTAGGTAAAGTTGACTGAATCGGGATATACCTCCGCGGCCATTACCTGCTCATAATTAAAGCCCTGGACATTGCTGATGTAATAATAGCCGTTGCTGGTACCGCCCCAACCGAGATTGAAATGAAAAAAAGCGGAATCCTGGTAGCCGTCACACACAAAGGCGTGGCCCGCACCGGAAACCGGGTTGCCCGAGTAATACAGGGGCAGCTTCCTGTCAAGATTGTCCTTCATAACGGCAATCCAGTCTTCGTATGTAAGGCTGTCACGCTCATACCACTGGTATTGGTTGGTCTTAAAGAAATACCATAGGGAATCATTATCAAGGCCGACCATCCCCGCCGAACCGTTCTCATGATAATCCATATGCAGCCCGATCCCGATGTGATAGAGGAACTCAGCCACTGCCAGGTTAACCTTGGAAAGATGATCCGTCATTTCATCGAAACGGTAGACAGCGTCCCCGAAGTTGGCCGACAACTGTCCGAATTCCGGATGAGAAAACGGCATATATGAGGTGTACCCCCTCCCGGAGGGCGGCCAGCGGAAATAATACAATACCTGCCCTGCGGCCGTGGCCATGCATCCGGCCCAGGTATTGCCGCCGGAACCGCCCGAAACTGCCGGCGGAGTAAAGTAATTATAGGGCCAGCCCTGATCCCAGCGCGTGGTCAGCAACGGGCCCACACTTCCCCAGGAAGGCAGTGCGGGTTTGGCGGAAAAACCCTCCGCCCGATAATGTACCCAGCTTTCCGCAATACCGGCATCCTGCAATGTCTGATGCAGATCCATATGCCTGAGCATTTGCATATTCTGCTCCATCAGGTCACGGCTGGCTGGCACCTCCAGTCCCACATCAAACACATCCTCAAAGGAATAGGCCAGCACCGGGTACAAACGGTCATCGGCCGAAACAACCACATAGCCGCCATGCAGGAAGGAACATACATGAAACCAGTCCTTCCCCTCTGTGGAATGGGTGTGTATGCTCTTGATATTCAATGACTCAGGATTACAGTCCCTCCTGAAGCATTCCGATTTTTCCTTGAAAAAGCGCATGGCCACCTTTGAAGCCACACCGGCAGGAACATTCCCCGCAAAGTTCCATACTGTGAGAAACAATGCGGTTAACAGGAGACAAGTTCTTTTCATCGTATGAAAATTTTGTGAATAATTACTTAGCGAATATACATAATTTCGGGAGCCCTGTCAAGAGGGTCAATGAAACATACCGACACGGAATGAGTTTGCGAGAAAAGTTCGATCCAGGGGTGTGCGGCATTATTCCTATTAAACAGCTTTGCATTCGCAAACCTGTCAAGTATGAGTATAATTACAGCAAAACCGTCTTCCGTATTCCGTCAAACAAGAGGTCAAACTTTTGGCCTGCTTTTTGTTTAATCCGGATTGATGTACCTTTGCATAAGATGAAAACCAGATACGGCATATTGATTATCTTGCTGATATCCCTCACGGGACTGTCTGCCCAGCAAGCTCCCCGCAAGATCCGCAACCAGGCTTTTACTGCGGGAGAGAAGCTTGAATTCCGGGTTTTTTATGATGCCATGCTCACCGGTAAAGTCACGGCCGGCTATGCCTCCCTGGAAGTAAAGGATGAAATCAAGACGATAAATAACAGGCCTGTATACCATGTGGTGGGAGAAGGCAGGTCGCGCAAGGCTTTCGACTGGTTCTTCAAGGTGCGCGACCGTTTCGAAAGCTTTTTCGATAC
Organism: Bacteroidota bacterium; assembly: GCA_022709385.1. GTDB lineage: Bacteria > Bacteroidota > Bacteroidia > Bacteroidales > CAIXZF01 > JAKLIX01. The sequence continues at coordinate 200,813 of JAKLIX010000005.1, forward strand.
CGAGGCTTTTATTCCCTATCTTTTTATCAGAAGGACAAAAGAAGGCGGCTATGTGAAAGATGATGACGTGCGTTTCGACCATAAGCGGGAATACGCCAGCAGCCGGACGGCCCTTAAAAAGATCCCCGCCCATGTGCAGGATATCATCTCCGCCTTCTATTATGCAAGAACCCTTGATTTTACCGATGCCAAAATAGGCCAGAACTTTCCCGTACCCTTTTTCCTGGACGATTCGGTCTATGTTTCCGTGATCCAGTATCACGGCATTGAAGTGGTAAAAACAAGCCTTGGCAAATTCCGCTGCATGAAATTCAAACCCATGGTTGCCACCGGCAATGTCTTTTCCAACCCCTACCCCATGACCCTCTGGATCACGGACGACGACAACCGCATCCCCATTCTCGGTGAATCGGCCGTGGTAGTGGGAAGTGTGAAAATGGAACTGACAGGCTTCTCGATGCTTGCCAACCCGCTGGAAGCCAAAATCAACTAATTCGTTTCAAATGCTTCTCCCCATGAATTCCCGGTATCCGACCCGGCTTGCCATTGCCTGCCTGCTCTTTGCTTTCCTGATTCCTCCACTGGCATCCCTGGCCCGGAAAAGCGATCCCCCGGAGGATGAATCATTCTATAAGCGGTGGATACAGGTCGATGCCTTCCTGGCGGAAGGACTGCCCCGATCTGCCCTCGAAATCACTGAAGCCATTTACGGGGATGCCGTCCGGGACAAAAACCTGCCGCAACTGGTCAAAGCGTTGCTGTATCGTATCAGGATCATTTCACAAACGGAAGAGGACGGAACCGAAAAAGCCATCGGTATGCTGCAAAATGAAATCAAAACTGCAGCTTTCCCCGTCCGGAACATCTGCCATTCCCTGCTCGCAGAACGCTACCGGGAATACTACGAGAACCACCGCTATGAATGGCTCAGCAGAACACCCGCCCAAACACATCCGGATGATATCGCCACCTGGGACCTGCGGAAACTCAGCGAACGTATTCTTTACCACCACCTGGAGGCCATCAGCCAGGCAAACCTCCTTCAATCTGTCCCCCTCGAAACATACAGCGCCATTCTCGAACCAAACAGCAATGCAGGAGATCTCAGACCCACCCTCTACGATTTCCTCGTCCACCGGGCCATCGACAGACTCATGAGTCCGGAGACCTACCTCAGCATGCCCGAAACGACTTTCCTTTTCGACAACCCAGCGTATCTTTCATCATATCAGGAATTTATAAAAATACCCATGGAGACTCCCGATTCGCTCTCCATGCCCTTTTTTGCATTGAAACTCCTGGCGGAATTGCTGGCATTCCATGCAACCGACGCAAATCCCGCCGCATTGATTGACGCAGACCTCAAACGACTGGATTATGTGCACCGCAACGCCGTGTTCGACAGCAAGGACAGCCTGCTTGTGGAAAGCCTGGAAGCACTCCGGACACAATTCCGCAACCATCCGGCCGTAACTGAGGTAACTCACAGACTGGCAGTTTTTTACAACGAAAAGGGGCAAAGCTACCGGCCGTTCGAACGGGAGGAACACCGCTGGAAACTCAGGCAGGCCCGCCAGCTGTGTGACGAAGCCATGAAAAGTCATCCTGACTCCAGGGGGGCCATGCTATGCAAACAACTTGCAAAGCAGCTCGACGATAAAAGCCTCACCCTGAAAACCGCCCAGGTCAACCTCCCCGGATCAGCCTTCCCCGGCCTGCTTCAATACAGGAACCTTGCAAACATCCATTACCGCATTCTGCAAACCGATCCCGCCGAAGACAAAAAAACCAGGCAGGAATCCCCGGACCGGATCATTGAGCACTACCTGGCAATAAAACCACTGACTTCAGCTTCCTTTACCCTGCCCGATGACGGTGATCTCCAGCTTCACCGCATCCAGCTTCCCTTCCCGGCCCTGCCGGCCGGATATTATGTAATCCTGCTCTCAGATGGTGCGGCCTTCAACAGGGATTCAAATCTGTTTGCATATGCTTCCTTCTGGATGTCCAACATCAGTTATGTGGAAAAAAGAGACAGGCACGAAGGCACTGAAATCTTTGTGCTCGACCGTTCATCGGGACATCCGCTGCAACATGCCGGCATCGAAGTCTGGAGCTCTGAGTACGACTATAAAAGCCGTAGCCGGACCGACCGCCTCGTCAAAAGCATGAAAACCGACAGGGAAGGATACCTGCTGATCTCGGATCCCTCCCTGCGTAACAACCAGTCATCCTACCTCGTATTTCAATATGGCTCAGAACGCCTGTACTCAGAGTCTTACTACAACTTTTACATGCAGGTCCGCCAGGAACCCAAACCGGAGATCACCACGTTTTTCTTCACCGACAGAGCGATTTACCGGCCCGGCCAGCTCATCCAATTCAAAGGGATCATGCTGGAACGCAACGGGAAAGCATACCGGCCTGTAACACAACAAAACACCATGGTAAGCTTCTTTGATGCAAACGGTAAAAAACTATCTGAACTGCAATTAGTTACAAACGAATACGGTTCGTTCTCAGGGATTTTCACCGCACCAAAGGATGTATTGAACGGAAGGATGAGGCTGTCGAACGAAAACGGTCACCTTGGCATACAGGTGGAAGAATATAAAAGACCCCGCTTCGAAGTAAACATCGATCCGCCTGCGCAAAGCTATGTTTTGGGTGAAACGCTTACGGTGAGCGGACAGGCCATGTCTTATGCAGGCAGTCCCCTTACTGCCGCCTCCCTGGAATACCGGGTAATCCGGAAAGCCAGATTTCCTTATTGGTTCAACCTCAGAGGGATACGACCCATGAGCCGGACAAGGGAGATCGCTCACGGCACTGCCCTGACCGGCTCCGACGGAAAATGGTCGTTTCAGTTTAAAGCCCTGGATGATGATGCGCTCGACAAACAGCAGAAGGTGGTGTATGATTTCGAGGTCAATGTGACTGTAACTGATATCAACGGCGAAACCCGCAATGCCACGCGCATCATCCCCCTTGGCAGGGTCTCGCTGCTGCTGAGCCTCGACCTGCCCACAGAGATCAACCGTGCCCTCCCGTCGAAGTTTCCGATCTTTGCCAGGAATCTTTCAGGGGAAAAAGTCCCTGCAACCGTCAAGGTCAGCGCCATTCGCCTGGAACCGCCTCCCGCATTGCTCAAACCCAGGGAATGGGAAAGGCCCGACCGCCATATGATGAAGGAACAGGAATTTAAAAAACTGTTCCCCAACGATGTTTATGACAATGAAGATGATCCTGTCACCTGGACAAAGGGGAAGACTGTTTTTTCATGCGAACTGCAGTCACCCCGGGATACCTTCCTTATTCCCGGCAGCATCAGCCAATGGCCTGCCGGAACCTATCTTTTCGAACTGAAGGCGACGGATGCCTCCGGTCAGAGCGTGGAACTGAAAAAACACTGCAGCGTCTTTTCTGACGGCAAATCAGGACTACCCGGTCTGCATTACCTCTGGAGCAGCATTCCGGAAGGAAAGGCGGAACCGGATACCACGCTTACCCTGCTCCTGGGCAGCAGCGTGAAAAACGCCAGGATCATGGCCGAAGTGATCAGGGATGATAAGGTGATCAGCAGGACCTGGGTGCAGCCCAAAGGGCAAATAAAAAGGATCCCCCTGAAGATCAGCGAACAGGATCGTGGCAACCTCGGAATACAGTTCCTGATGGTAAGAGACAACAGGGTGTTCAGGCATAACAAGCTGATCAACATCCCCTATTCCAATAAAGAACTGAATATCAGCTTTGAGACCTTCAGGGATCAATTATTGCCGGGTGAAAACGAACAATGGAAGATCACACTCAGCGGAAGCAAAGCCGAAAAGCTCAGTGGGGAACTCCTGCTCGGAATGTACGATGCGTCGCTGGATGCTTTTATGCCTCACCGCTGGGACATGTCGCTTTACCGCGGGATGCAGCATTTCCGTTCATGGAATCCCGGAAATTTCTCCATGCGTTTTACCATCCCCTGGGAATCTCCGGAACATATCCGGCCGGAAGCACCCCTGCCTCCCAGGCAGTACGACCGGCTGCTGTTCGACAGGACAGGCAGCGGATATCTGATGAGCAGGACAAAGATGGCAGGTGGAGATGCAGGCGACATGATGCTGATGGCCGCCAAAGGCACGCAGGATGCAGCCATGACGGAGCGCGGGGAAGAAACCGCGGCTGACGAAACTGTACCTGAACAGCAAGCCCTTGCGATTCCGGGCAAAGAATTGGATATCACACAGCTCAGGACCGATTTTCGTGAAACAGCCTTTTTCTTTCCGCAACTGCAAACCACTGAGGGAGAAATCGCCGTTTCCTTCACTGCACCCCAGTCGCTTACCCGCTGGAAAGTGATGGCCCTGGCTCACACGGCCGACCTGAAGACAGGAACGCTGGTGAAAGAACTGCTGACCCGCAAATCCCTGATGCTGTTTCCCAACCTTCCCAGGTTCTTCAGGCATGGCGACAGCATCATGCTGACAACGAAAATATCTTCCCTGGCCGGGCAAAGGCTTCAGGGCCATGTCTCCCTGGAATGTTTCGACGCCCTGACTTCTGAACCGCTTGCAGGAGTGGTGGTTTCTGATGCGGTACTGCCCTTTTCCGCTGAAGCCGGATCGAACACGGAAGTGAGCTGGCAGCTGATCATACCTGAGGGGATTTCGGCAATGAACTGCAGGTTTAAAGCCCGGGCCGGTGACTTCAGCGATGGAGAGGAGACCGTGGTCCCGGTGCTGCCGAACCGGATGCTCGTGACCGAAAGCCTTCCCCTTCCGGTGAAAGGAAAAGGAAGCTTTCCCTTTCATTTCGACAAACTGCTGGCCCGGCAGAAACATCCTTCCACAACGCTGGAGCATAAGGCCCTGGTGGTGGAATTTACAGGCAATCCCGTCTGGTATGCTGTCCTTGCAATCCCCTACCTGCTCGAAAGCACCAATGAATCGGCTGATCAGCTCTTCAACCGCTATTATGCCAACACCCTGGCTTCCTGGCTGGTGAATTCCGACCCACGGATCAGGGAGGTGATTGATTCATGGGCGCTGTTATCTCCCCGGGCTTTTCAATCCGCCCTGGAGAAAAACAACAGCCTGAAGTCTGTCCTGCTGGAAGAGAGCCCCTGGGTAAGGGACGCAGCGGATGAAACTGCCGCAAAGCAAAGGGTGGCCGCACTCTTAAACAGAGACAACCTCAGTGTGGAAACGGCTTCCCTGCTTTCCAGGCTTCGCAGGCTTCAATCTCCTTCAGGCGCCTGGCCCTGGTTCCCGGGCCTGCGTGACGATCCTTACATCACCCGCCAGATCGTGGCAGGCCTCGGTCACCTGAAACAGCTTGGAGTTCCCTGGAACGAAAGCGGTGAAGGAATGTCCGGCATGCTGCAAGCCGCCCTGCAATACCTCGACCAACAAACGGCTGAAGACTACCAGCGGATTGTGAAGGAAATGCCCGGCAGCCTGGCAGAAAACCACCTTCACCCGGGTATCGTCCACTACCTTTATGCCAGGAGCTTCTTTGCAAAGGAATTTCCCATCGCCGCAGCATACTTGGAGGCCGTGGATTACTATCATGGACAGGCAGTAAAATACTGGCTGTCGCAAAACCACTACCTCCAGGGCATGCTTGCCCTTGCCCTGCACCGCAAAGGCGATAAAACGGCTGCTGTCCGCATTGTACGTTCACTCAGGGAAAAAGCACAGCATCATCCCGAACTCGGCATGTACTGGAAAGAGCTGCAGGGCGGCTACCGCTGGTACCAGGGCGGTCCGGGGGCTCAGGCGCTGCTGATGGAGGCCTTCGATGAAATCCTCTCCGACAGCGCTTCGGTAAACGACATGCAGACCTGGTTGCTGAAACACAAACAGACCAACCACTGGAAGACAAGCACCGCCACGGCCGATGCCTGTTATGCACTGCTGTTGCGTGGCACCGCCCGGCTCACGGAGGATCCCTCCGTCAGGATCACGCTCGGGAAAACGGTCCTCGATCCTTCCGCCGATCCGGAACTCAGACAGGAAGCCGGAAGCGGTTACTTCAGCAAAAGATTTGAACCCCCTGATATCACCCCTGAGATGGGCAACATCACGGTTGTCAGAAAAGGAGAAGGTGTGGCGTGGGGCTCCGTCTACTGGCAATACATGGAAAACTATGATAAGATCAGCTCCGCCGGATCGCCTTTTAAAATCTCGCGGCAGCTGTTCGTCAGGAAAAACACTTCTTCAGGAATGATGCTGGAAGCGGCAGACCGGACTACGATCCGGCCTGGTGATGAGCTTGTGGTCAGGATCATCCTGGAATGCGACCGCGACCTGGAATACGTTCATCTGAAGGATCTCAGGGCTTCCGGCCTGGAACCCCGCGATGTGATCTCATCTTACCGGTATCAGGAAGGCATTGCCTACTACCAGAGTACCCGTGACGCTGCCACACATTTCTTTTTTCCAAGCCTTCCAAAAGGGAAAAGGGTATTTGAATACAGCCTGTTTGCCACCCTCAGGGGCGACTATTCCCATGGCACCGGCCTGGTGGAATGCATGTACGCTCCTGAATTCATGGCTCATACGGAAGGATTACGCTTAAAAATTGAATAATATGCTTGTGATTGAAAACTGCCTTGTTTCTGATCATCTGGCCACTGTCAAATTCTGCTGCGACCTGAAGCACTGCCTGGGTGCCTGTTGCGTGGAAGGAGACGCCGGAGCCCCTCTCGAACCCGGAGAGCTGGCAATCATCAGGGACAATCTTCCGCAACTGGTTGAATTCATGACTGTTGAAGGAGTAAAATGGGTCGAATTACACGGGATCTCAGACTTCGATCCCGCAGGGAACCTGGTGACGCCCCTGCTCGAAGGCAAGGAATGTGCCTATGCTTATTTTGACGGCGATATTGCAGGATGCGCCATGGAAAAGGCCTGGGAAGCAGGCGTGTTTCCTTTGCGCAAACCCCTTTCATGCCACCTCTACCCGGTCAGGATCAGGAAATACAATACGGGTGAAGCGGTGAACTACCATGAATGGCATGTATGCCGTCCCGCACTGGTGAAAGGAAGAAATGAAGCCATACCGCTGTACCGCTTTCTGAAGGAAGCCCTGATCAGAAAATACGGAGAAGCCTGGTACACAAGTTTGTGTGAGGCAATCGCGAAAAAAGGCAGAACCTAAGCAACCGGAGCCGCAGCCATCCCGTCCAGTTCCTTGTCGATCAGGAAAAACATGCCTTTTTCCTTACCCAAAAGGCTGATCTTGTCGAGGATGCCACGGAACACACTCTCCTCCTCAACCTGTTCCATCACAAACCACTGAAGGAAGTTGGCCGTATTGTAGTCCTTTTCTTTCATGGTGACTTCCAGCAGTTTATTAATGGAAGCCGTTACATATTCTTCATGCTCCATGATATCTTCGAAGACCTTGAAAATATCCTTGTATTCCTTCGGAGGTGCCTTCAGCGCAGGAACAATGGCATGGCCGCCCCTGTCGTTGAGGTAATGCACCAGTTTTAACATATGCATGCGTTCCTCGTCTGAATGCATGTAGAGAAACCTGGATGCTCCGGCAAAACCCTGCTTTTCGCACCATGAAGCCATGGCCAGGTAAAGCTGGGAGGAATAAGCTTCCACCACGATCTGTTCGTTGATGGCTTTTTCTACATTTTTTGATTTCATGTGTTATAATTTTGATTTTAATGGTCGCATGCCTGTCCCGCTTCATGCGGGAGAATGTCCAGGTGTAATATCAATTCGGTTGGTATTTTTCAAACATGAACATTTCATGCTTTTCGGTATTGATGTTTTTAACCATGTTTCATTAATCCGGTATGGATGTTCATTGGTTCCGGCTTAACCCTTCAGGGCTTCGGCACCGGAAACGATCTCAAGGATCTCATTGGTGATGGCAGCCTGCCTTGCCTTGTTGTAGGTAAGCTTCAGCTCCTTCAGCAGCTCTGTGGCATTATCCGTGGCCTGGTGCATGGCAGTCATCCTTGCGCCGTGCTCTGAAGCCAGGGAATCCAGAACAGCTTTGTACAGCTGTATTCTTAATGACCTGGGGATCAGATCGTTCAATATCTCCTCCCGGGAAGGTTCATACAGATAATTGGCATGCACAGCAGGTTCGGGCTCCGCAGCAGAGGGTAACAGCGGCAGGTAGGATTCCACGACCAGGCGCTGGACTGCGGCATTCTTGAACTGGTTGTATACCAGGATAATTTTATCGAAACGCTTCGACTGGAAATCCGCAAGCAGGTTTCCGGCCAGGGGAATTACGCTGTTGTAGCTGAGGTTGTCGAAGATCTCGTGATGGGTTGAGAGGATGGGGTATTTCCTGCGCTGGAAGTAATCTGCCGCTTTCTTTCCGATAATCATCAGCTGAAGTTTTCCTGCAGCGTACTGACCGGGGTAGGTATGGTGGATCAGCTGGCTGGCCGCCTTGATCACATTGGCATTGAATGCTCCGCACAATCCCCTGTTGGATGCGATCAATACAAGCAGAATCCGCTCTTCCTGCCTTGGTGTGGCCAGCGAGGCCATGGCGGTTTCTCCCGCTCCGGATGACAGGTTCTCCATCATTTCCCGGAGTTTTGACGCATAAGGCCGGAGGCTGAGGATGGCATTCTGAGCTCTGCGTAATTTACTGGCAGCCACCATTTTCATGGCACTGGTAATCTGCTGGGTCGATTTGACCGAAGTGATCCGGGTTCTAACCTCTTTGAGACTGGGCATAGGCGGTGGAAATCCTTAAATTACCTGTTATATCTGGTGGCGATCTCTTTGGCAACCGAGGTCAGCAGTTTGTCGACCTCATCTGGTAACTGTCCGGTTTTCAAAACATTCAGTATCGTATCCTGATATTTTTCTTCCAGGTGGTGCAGAAATTCCGCTTCAAAATCCCGGATGCTTTCCACCGGTATTTTCTGAAGCAGTCCCCTGGTACCGCAGAAAATGATGGCGATCTGCCTTTCGACGGACATGGGGGAATACTGGTCCTGTTTGAGTATCTCCACATTCCTTGCTCCTTTATCGAGGACGGCCTTGGTGGCTGCATCGAGGTCGGAACCGAACTTGGAGAAGGCTTCCAGTTCCCTGTACTGAGCCTGGTCGAGCTTCAGGGTACCGGCGATTCGCTTCATGGCCTTGATCTGTGCGTTACCGCCGACACGCGACACCGAGATACCGACATTGATGGCCGGGCGGATACCGGCGTTAAAAAGCGGTGTTTCGAGGAATATCTGCCCATCGGTGATGGAGATCACATTGGTGGGAATATATGCTGAAACGTCTCCCGCCTGGGTTTCGATGATGGGAAGGGCCGTTAAGGAACCGCCTCCCTTTACCATCGGCCGGATCGACTCCGGCAGGTCGTTCATCTGCTTTGCGATTTCGTTGGAAGAAATGATACGTGCGGCACGCTCCAGTAAGCGGGAGTGCAGGTAGAACACATCTCCCGGGTAGGCTTCACGTCCGGGCGGACGGCGGAGCAGCAGCGAAACCTCGCGATAAGCCACGGCCTGCTTGCTGAGATCATCGTAGATCACCAGGGCCGGTCTTCCCGTATCCCTGAAAAACTCACCGATGGCGGCGCCGGCAAAGGGCGCATAAAACTGCATGGCAGCCGGATCAGAAGCAGTAGCCGATATAATGATGGTATAATCCATGGCACCATGTTCTTCCAGGGTCTTCATGAAGTTGGCCACGGTAGAGCCCTTCTGCCCGACAGCCACGTAAATACAGTAAACCGGCTTGCCGGCCTCATAAAACTCCTTCTGGTTGATGATGGTATCCAGCGCAATGGCAGATTTCCCCGTTTGCCGGTCGCCGATGATCAGCTCCCGCTGCCCGCGCCCGATGGGGATCATGGCATCGATGGCCTTGATACCGGTCTGAAGGGGTTCATTCACCGGCTGGCGGAAGATCACTCCGGGAGCCTTCCTTTCCAGCGGCATCTCGTAAAGATCGCCGCTGATATGCCCTTTGCCGTCAATCGGTTCGCCCAGGGTGTTGATCACCCTGCCCAGCAGTCCTTCCCCGGCCTTCACCGAAGCAATCCTGCCCGTACGCTTCACAATATCCCCTTCCTTCAAAAAGGACGACCCGCCAAGCAATACGATCCCCACATTGTCTTCCTCCAGGTTCAGCACGATGCCCATCAGCCCGCCCTTCTCGAACTCCACAAGTTCTCCCGACTCGGCATTCGTCATCCCGTAGACGCGGGCAATTCCGTCACCCACCTGTAATACCGATCCCGTTTCCTGCAAGGATGCTTCCGACCTGAAGCCCGCCAACTGCTGCCTTAGAATAGCCGATACTTCTGCAGGTTTAATTTCTGCCATGTTCTTTAATTTTAAAATCCTTTTTTATATACATTTTCCTGGAATTGTTTCCGTAATTGGTTCAACTCCGTTAACATACTTGTATCAAACTGATAATCATCCACTTGTAATACGAACCCTCCTATCAGCCCCGGATCAGTTTCCTCCTGCAATATCACTTCGCAATGGAACCTGTCTTTCACCATGTCAATAACCTTCTCCCTGAGTGCGTCATTGAGCGGGAATGCCGAGCGAATCCGGGCCAGGCGGATATTCTTGTGTACAAGGTAGAGGTTGCCAAACTCATCCGTGACGGCCTCCAGGTGCATTTCCCGGCGGTTCATGGCCAGCAGCCGCATGAAAAGCAGGCTGCCTTCGGATACATGTTGGCCGAAAATTTCCCTGAGGACGGCGGCTTTCCTTACAGGACTGATCACCGGGTTCTGAAGCATCAGCCTGAGCTCCCGGCTCGACCTGATGGTTTGACGGATGGTCTGCATATCGGCATGGGCTTCTTCAAGGAAGTCCTTTTCCACCGAGAGGTCGAAAAATGCGCGTGCGTATCGGCTGCCAACCTTGGTATTCTTCATACGGCCGCTCAGTTGATTTTAATATCCTTCATCAGGCGGCTGATGAACGCTTCCTGCCTGTGCTTGTCCGACAACTCCTCCCTGAGGATCTTTTCCGCAATTTCAATGGAAAGCTGGGCAAGTTGGTTTTGCAAATCCGTCATGGCTGCCATTTTTTCAAACTCGATGCCGGCCCTGGCACTTTCCAGGATGCGTTCTGCTTCTTCCTTGGCACGCGATTTTGCGTCTTCCAGCATGGCCTCCCTCACCTTGCGTGCGTCACGCAGCAGGGCATCCCTTTCCTCCTTGGCCTCCCTGAGCAATTGTTCATTGCTGAACTTCAGGGCTTCCATTTCCTCGCGGGCTTTGTCGGCTGCATGAATGGCTGCATCGATATTGGCTTCGCGCTCATGCAGGGCCTTCATGATGGGCTTCCAGGCAAACTTCCGCAACAGGAACAGCACCAGCCCAAACGACAGGGTCATCCAAAATATCAGCCCGATTCCGGGACTTACTAATTCCATCGGTCGTCAGTATTATTGTTTTTCAAATGCGCCTGCATGTCAGTCATCCCGCAGAACTCCCACGCATGCAAGCCCTTAAACTGCAGAGGCTTCCCCTTCTTCCGGGCCTAAAGGAAAACCACAAGCAAACAAACCACGATCGCGAAGAAGGCAACCCCTTCGATCAGCGCTGCGGCAACGATCATGTTCGAACGGATGTCGCCCACGGCTTCCGGCTGACGTGCAATGGATTCCACGGCACCGCGGCCGATATTACCAATACCTACACCGGCCCCGATCGCGGCAATGCCGGCTCCGATCCCTGCTCCCATCTTGGCAATAGGTGCCAGATCGGTCGCAACCTGCAAGAGAATAGTTAACAGACTCATTTTTCTATGTTTTAATGGTTAATATTTAATCAGTGTTTTGCTTCATGTGCCGCATGCCCGTGATCCTCCGTGGCCATCCCGAAATACAGGGCCGACAGGAGGGTGAACACGAAAGCCTGGATAAAGGCTACCAGCATTTCAAGCAGTGTCATAAATATGGCAAAGGCAATGCTGATGACAGATACTCCGTAACCGAGCCCTGCGCTGATATTGCCGAAAATAAAGATCAGGCTGATGAAGCCGAGCATGATGATGTGCCCGGCCGTGATGTTGGCAAAGAGACGGACCATCAATACAAAAGGCTTGGTGAACACCCCGATCAGTTCTACAAGCGGCATCAGCGGCACCGGTATTTTCAGCCACCATGGAACGCCGGGCGCATTGACGATGTGCATCCAGTAAGCCCTGTTCCCGCTGAAGGTCGTGATCACAAAAGTGAACAGGGCCAACACCATGGTCACGGCAATATTCCCTGTAAGGTTGGCCCCGCCAGGAAAAAACGGGATCAGTCCCATCAGGTTGTTGAAAAAGATAAAGAAAAAAAGCGTCAGCAGGTAGGGCATATAACGCTCATACTTTGCAGGACCGATGGAAGGAAGGGCGATCTCATCACGGATAAACAGGATCAATGGCTCCAGCAGCGACTGCAGGCCACGGGGGGCTTCATCCCTGTTCTTCTGATACCTTCTCGCAATGGAGATAAAAATGACCAGCAACAGAACCACACTGATAAACAGCGACAACACATTCCTGGTAACAGAGAAATCCAGCGGCAGGGAAGCGGCGGCATCCTCCTCAGCAAGTCCTTCCTTCGTCCTTACAATCTTTCCCTTATGCTCCCCTTCCGGGGAAATCATATAGCCCTTGTAAGCCTCATGCCCGTGATGGAACTTCGAGGACATAAAGACATCAAGTTTCCCTTCATGCCAGAGAATCACGGGCAGCGGAATACTCAGGTGGGTGTGGCCGATGCTCAGGATATGCCATTCGTGACTGTCAATGATGTGATCCACGATCATCCTGCCGGCATTGAATTCCTGCTGCTGACCTTCATGATGCGTATCCCCCGGTGAAGCGCTGACATCCCTTGCCGAAACAAGGGTCAGTATCCCTGTCAGAATAAAGAAAAACGAATATAAGCCCCTGTGCTTCAAATTATTCATTCGGCTGTGCCAATTATTTTTCAGTGTGCAAAGTTAACAATTGCCGCTAAGTGAATGAAAAAAATCTTCATATCTTTAGCCCAAAATCCCCGGCGTGAGTACAAACAAACGAAACCGCCCTTTGTTGGCCCTCTTTGTCATTTTGCTGTTGGCCCTTACGGCAGCCTTGTGTTTCAGTAAAAGAGCAAGGGAAAGGGATGCGCTCGCCAGGATCAGCGAACTGCAGCATCACATGGATTCCCTGACCAAACTGCTGAACCAGGCCAGGTTCCGTATCGACAGCCTGAAATCCAACATCGAAGTTTCACTGGAAACCGCCAGAAAAATCGACAGGGAAGTCGACAGGCTCGGAACGGAATACAGGCTGCGTAAGGTGATCTCACGGGCAACCCTCGACAGCCTGGCCAGTCATACAGAAAGGAACCAGCAGGCCCTTGAATCCCTTCAGAAAGAATTACAAGCGCTCTAAACTGATATGAAGAGATTGTCCCGAATACAAGGAATCCGGTTTGCCTGCCTGTTGATGATAATGGTGGCATCCCGGGCTTTATCCCAGCAGGAAAGACATTTTACCGACAGCAGCTGCCTTGTATCGGCACCGGCAGTAATGCTTATGGCCGGGGAAAAGATACTCATCGGCTGCGATACTGCCTGGATCATCAATAAAAACCGTTACCGTCTTTACGAGAAAGCCCGCAATTACCTGCTGAAGCTTGATCCCGGTGAAGCGGGACAAACCATCGCCGGGTACGAAGCCGCCCTGAGCAATGCCGACCGTTTCGCCTTGGATATGCAGATGAAATACAAGCAGCTCTCGGGTGAGATGCAGGCCTTACAGGAGCAGAACAGGCAACTGGCAGAATCGCTGAGAAAAGACATTGAAACCGCTTCCGGCCTGGTCCGCCACTCGGATGAGGCACTGGAAAACCTGAAACAGGACTTCAAATCGAATCGACGAAAATACAAACTGCAACGGTGGATTTATGGCGGTGCAGGCCTGCTGGCAGGACTGGCCGCCGGCATGATCATCATGAAATAAGAGATTATGAGACGAATTACATTATTTTCCCTGTCAGGAGCCCTGCTGCTCATCACAAGCATCCTGATCCTCAGGACAGGGGATAAGGAACGAAGAGCCCAAAGGGAACGAAGGCTGTATGAAAAGTCCCTGCTTGCCATGCTCGATACTTCTGAACTGAAGCTGGCCGCCGAAAAGCGATTTGCCGCCAAAGGGAAAAAGCTGAAGCTGGGTTTTCCCCAGCAGCAAGCCCTGCAGGATTTCTTCCTTACCCTCGATCCGGCCCTCGGCCGGGTTCCGAAAGAAAGACTGCTGACGGCCTGGAAATACGGCAACTCACTTGCACACAGCAAAACGGATCCCCTGAGCAATGTGGTCAGCTGGACGAATGTGCCTTCCGACATGGGCGGACGCATGCGGGCAGTGCAGTGGGATCCCGGAGACCCCCTTGAGAAGAAGGCCTGGGCCGGCTCGGTGACGGGAGGCCTCTGGTTCAATAACGATGTCACCAATCCCTCCAGTCCCTGGATAGCCGTGGACGACTTCTGGAGCGGGCTCTCGGTGGCCTGTATCGCTTTCGACCCGCAAAACAGCCAGGTCATGTACGTGGGAACAGGCGAAGCGCCCACCGCCATCATCACCTATCGCGAATCCTGCGGCCTCGGTGTGGGTATCCTGAAATCCACCGACGGCGGCCTGACCTGGAACCTCCTGCCTTCCACCGCCCAGTTCGCCTTCGTCAATGATATCCTGGTGCGGAATGAAAACGGCAACAGCGTGGTTTACGCAGGAGTGGTCTCAGGTAAATACATGGGTGCCGCCCATGCCAGTATGCCATCCGACGGGCTTTACCGCTCCGCCGACGGCGGTGTAAGCTGGACCCAGGTGCTACCAAACATCACGGGCGAAACCAAAGCATGGCCGGTGTCGGATATCGACATGAACAGCAACGGCAGGATCTTTGTCGGCACCTCACGCAACCTCGACGGCAAGGGCGGCGCCAGCATCCTTTACTCCGATGCGGGTACGGCAGGAACATGGACAGTATTTGACAACTACCTGCTCAGCATCCCTGCCCAGCCCGATTTCTACCTGCCCGGCAGGGTGATGGTGGCCTGTGCCCCTTCCAATCCATCCACGGTTTACGCCATCATCAGCGCCGGAAATATCCAGGGATGGGAAGTGTACAACGGCCTGTATTTCCTCAGAAGCACCAACCAGGGGGTATCCTGGACCGCCATGTCGATCCCGCCCGACTACAACAACAGGAACTGGGCCAACCTGGCCTGGCATGCGTTCACCATCGGCGTCGACCAGAATAATCCGTCAACCGTATGGATCGGTGGGCTCGACCTGAACCGCAGCACCAACGGCGGCCAAAGCTGGACAAAAATGACCGACTGGGCCCTGATGTACCAGGGCGGTGGTCCCGATTATGTGCATGCCGACCTGCATGCCGTGGTGTACAAACCCGGCAGCTCACAGGAAATCCTCTTCGGAACCGATGGCGGGATATTCTATACCGCTAGCGGTGGAACCGCCTCTCCCGTCTTCCAGGAAATGTCACAGAACCTTTCCACCCTGCAGTTTTACACCTGCGCCCTCACACCCCAGCCGGGTTCCGACATGATGGCAGGCGGACTGCAGGACAACGGCTGCCTGTGGTATACCGGAAATGACCTGAGCCTGAACGACATGGTCAGCGGTGGTGACGGCGCATACTGCTTTTTCGACCAGGATGATCCCGGCCTGCTAATCACTTCAATTTATTATAATACCTATTACATCTTTAATAACGGCAGTTTCCTCAATTATGTGGATGCATACCAGAGCGGTTATTTCATCAACCCGGCTGATTATGATTACCGCTTCAACACCCTGTATGCCAACGCCGGTCCCATGTACGGCAGCGGCAGCCAGGACCGCCTGCTGCGCATCCAGGATATCGACGGCATGGCCAACGGACAATTCCTGAATCTGGGTACAGCGACCACAGTACCGTTCACGCATATCAAAGTGTCACCCAACTCCACACTGAACAACATCAGGGTGTTTGCCGGCTCCATGTCCGGACGGCTCTTCAGGATCAGCAATGCCCAGGCTACGCCCCAGGTTACGGAAATCGGAAGCCCGTCCTTCCCCACGGCAACAATCTCTTGTGTAGCTGTGGGAGGTTCGGACGACACCCTTCTGGTAAGCTTCTCCAATTACGGCGTAGCCTCGGTATGGAGAACCTTCGACGGAGGACAGAACTGGCAGAATGCAGAGGGGAACCTGCCTGACATGCCCGTCCGCTGGGCGGTCTTTCACCCCCAGAACCGCCAGCAGGTTCTTTTGGCTACGGAGCTCGGCGTATGGAGCACCTCCAATCTTTTCTCCGGCAATGTATGGTGGACCCCTGCCAGCCAGGGACTCGCCAATGTGCGGGTGGATATGCTGCAGCTCAGGAATTCCGATAAAAGAGTCAGCGCCGCCACCCACGGCAGGGGACTGTTTCTCGGGACCTACCTGCTCGATCCGGCTTCCGGCCTGCAGGAACAGCCCGGCAGCAATCAGCAGATCACCCTCCGGCCAAACCCCTCGAGCGGCCTTGTCACTCTCGACAATCCCTTTAGCGGAGACATTGAACTCAGCATCTCCTCCCTCAGCGGAGCTATCCTGCACAGGGAGAAAAGGCCGAATGCCATAGCGGGCCCGCTTTCCGTCGATCTTACCCGCCTCCCTCCCGGCACCTGCCTGCTCACCCTCCGCCACGGCCCCCACCAACGCAGCTCAAAACTGCTGCTCTGCCCATAACATTCCGTCATTCCTGCATTCCTGCACTCCCGCATTCTTGCATTCTGGCATTCTTGCATTCACGCATTATCCCTACCGCACTCCCACATTCTTGCATTCTTGCATTCTGGCACTCCCGCATTCACATTCCCGCCCTCCCGCATTCTTGCATTCCTGCATTCCGGGCCTCGCCTTCTAAGCCCAATAATCCTTGCCGGACCTCACCACACGCATTCACGACCATTCATTTCATTGTTCCCTTGTCAACACATCAAAAAACATTATTTTTGTATTCTTCGCCAGGAACTTGTTTACATGACATCCATCTTAACTTTCGTATATTTCAGATAATGGATGCTTTCAGGAAGTCTGGTATAAGCAAGATAAACGAATGTTTGCGGGTATGGGCATGTTACCGCCAAGTGTAAAAAGACAGAAACGATAGGACAAATGAACTTAAAATTTTAAATTTACGACTTAAATAAAGGATTAAAATATAATGGCAAAAAGAGATTTACTTAAAGCAAAAGAAGATAAGAATGATGAGTTTTACACTCAGCTTTCAGATATTGAGAAAGAACTTCGACATTATAAAGACCAATTCAAAAACAAAGTTGTTTATTGCAACGCAGACGACCCTTTCGAGAGTAATTTCTTTAAATATTTTGCTTCTAATTTTAACTTGCTTCAACTAAAAAAACTTATAGCAACAAGTTATGCAGGTTCGCCAATTGCTGGCAAACAACTTTCATTTTTTGACATTGAAGGTGTTAAAAATGAAACACAGAAAGAGCCAATGAAAATTGAAATCAATGAAGTAAAAGATTTTAATAATGACGGAGCAATAGACATAGCTGATGTTGAACATCTTTTAAGACACGATAAAAATTCTGTTACTCCACTTAAAGGAAGTGGCGACTTTAGAAGCCATGAATGTATTGAAATTATTAAAGAAGCTGACATAATTACCACAAATCCACCATTTTCATTATTTCGAGAATATGTTGCCCAATTAGAAGAATACAATAAAGATTTTATCATAATCGGAAATACAAATGCAATTACTTACAAAGAGATTTTTAAACTAATTAAAGATGATAAACTTAGAACTGGTTATACAAATTTTAATGTAGGTATGTTTTTCGTTGTTCCAGACCATTGGAAAAAATTTCACCATATTGACGATAATGGAAAAAAAATAGCACGTGTTTCAACTTCTTGTTGGTTTACAAATATGGAAGTAAAAAAACACAAAGATGATTTAATCCTTTATAAAACTTACCAAGGAAATGAAAAAGAATATCCAAATTATGAAAACTTTAATGGTATAGAAGTTTCACAAGTTGCGAATATTCCAATGGATTATAAAGGTGCAATGGGTGTACCAATAACCTTTGTTGATAAATTTAATCCAAATCAGTTTGAGATTTTAGGTTTAGGTATTTCAAATTCAGGAATTGAAATTGGGGTTAAACCATACAAACCCGAACATAAAAAGTATAGGAAAGAAATACAAGAAAGGGGTGCTGTTGATGGTGATTTATATATGATGATAGATGGTGTAGTTACAGTACCATACGCAAGAATACTAATTAAGAATAAAAAAATATGAACATAGAGCTTAAAGAAATTAAAGTCCGCGACCTCACAAACGGTTACAAAGACAACGCAGAAGATGGTGTTATAGGTTATCAGGGTAAATTAGACATTCGTCCACCTTACCAAAGAGAGTTTGTTTATGGTGATAAAGAACGAAATGCTGTAATAAACACTGTTCAAAAAGGTTTTCCTCTAAATGTTATGTATTGGGCTGTTCGTGATGATGGTAATTTTGAAATAATTGACGGTCAGCAACGAACAATTTCTCTTTGCCAGTATGTAAATAATGACTTTTCAATAAATGGTTTGGCATTTCATAATTTACCAAAAGACAAACAAGAACAAATATTAGACTATACCCTAATGGTTTATTTCTGTTCTGGAACAGACAGCGAAAAGTTAGATTGGTTTCAAACCATCAACATAGCAGGTAAAGAACTTACAAATCAAGAATTAAGAAATGCAGTTTATTCTGGTTCATGGGTTACAGATGCTAAAAGATACTTTTCAAAAAATAGTCGCCCAAAAATTGGAGATGATTACTTGAGCGGTTCAGCAAATCGCCAAGAATACTTAGAAACAGCTATCAATTGGATTTCCAACGGACAAATAAAGGAATATATGTCCGAACATCAGCACGACCCGACAGCAATTGATTTATGGAATTATTTTCAAAGTGTTATAAATTGGGTGAAAGCTGTTTTTCCTAAATATCGTAGAGAAATGAAAGGTATTGAATGGGGTTTTCTATACAATGACTTCAAAGACCAAAAATATGACCCAAAGATACTTGAACAAGAAGTATCTAAACTCATGGAAGATGATGATGTTGGCAATAAAAAAGGCATTTATATTTTTGTTTTAACTCGCAAAGAAAAGTTCTTAAATATTCGAGCGTTCAGTCCAAATCAGAAAAGAGAAGCATACGAAAGACAAAAAGGAATTTGTCCTGTCTGTAAAGAGCATTTTGAAATTGAACAAATGGAAGGAGACCATATAACACCTTGGCACGAAGGCGGTAAGACAAGTGCCGAGAATTGCCAAATGTTATGCAAAGAAGACAACAGAAGAAAATCAGGAAAATAATAATTTAAAACATACAGTTATGCAAACAAAAAAAGAATGGATTACAGTTGAATTAAATAAAAATTCAGGTCATAATATGGTAGAGCTGTTGACTAACTCTTCAAAATTCCTTAAATATTATTCAGACCTATTGACTGAGTATAATGAGAGAAAAGACTATTATATTAAAAATGGTTATCAAATTATACAAGACGAACCTGATAAATTTAAGTTTGTTGCTGAAAAAACGTTTAATGTTTAATGAAAGTAATGAACACCAGGCGGTAACAAAGGCTATATGCAATAAGGGTTTCAGTGGTAATTCAAGCGTTCTTCCCCGCATAAAATTTAGTGTCGGTGGACAGGTAAGTAGCCCGCAATCCCTTACTGCATATAGCCTCAGCCGTTAGTGGCAATTAGGCCAGTGAAACCAGACAAACATGGATAAGATAAAATACATACTAATTTTTATTCTATCGCTTGGATTTGTAATCTGTAAAGCAGACAACCCAAGACAGAATTGGAAATTTAAAAGTAAAAATGGATTGTATGTTCTGAAAATAAGTGAATCAAAAACTGATACAATTACAGATGAGCATGGAACTTATCAGATTTATCGAGAATTAAAATGGGGTCTTTACAATTCTATTACTAAAAAACTTAAATACGAGATACCAGGTCCGATTTCAGAGAGAACTGCCTATATCTCGTGCAGTGGAAAATATGTTATTGTCATAAATGACTGGCCACCAGAACAAGCCGATGATTCGTTATTCCTGATTTTAATCTTTAAGCAAGGCGAGTTGATTAAAAGTTACAAACTCTCTGATTTGTTGGACTGTGGATTCAACATTTCATCTTCTGTTGGTCATTTTAATTGGACTTGGGGGAAAGTTAAAGTTCGATTTGCTAGTAAGCGGATTGACTTCCAAACTACTGAATTTGTGGTTTATAAAATCAGTATCAACAACGGCAAGATTATGAATAACCAGAGAAACTCTAAAATAACCGATGATTCAATTCTTGCTTATGGAAAAGTATTCGGAGAAGGGGATGGAACATATAGATTAGTAACTTGCCATCGTGTATACGGACAAGTTGATAGCACTGGGATTGTTAGATTTAAATCCGACTATAAATTTCATGGAGGTTGGTATTACACCGTTTTGATTGATAATGGACAGGAAATAAGAATAAAACAAGGACTTCATGACTTGCATGATTTGAAGTTAAATTCCTGTACATTTGAGTTTGAGAAACTTGATATTAAACCTAAACAGATAGGATTTGGAAACATTAACTGCCACTAATCGAGTAGACATCCCCGCCAGCCGTAGCTGACGGGGAGCGCCTCTCACACCACCGTGCGTACGGGTCATGTACACGGCGGTTCAAACATCATCCTCGCATTTTAAGATAGTATACTCATACTAAACAGCTTTGCAGATGCAAACCTGTCAAGTATGAATTAAGATTCTTTATACCGATGACTCTGGATACACTTTTTTTACATTCCAGTGCTCTTTCGGTAACAAATTTGTATTTTTGGTCCTTTTCAACAACTTACAACAAGATATGCAAAAGTAAAATGAAAACAACGAAGCTAATCGTCTTAGGACTGATGTTGTGTATTATAGGAAAAATCCAAGCACAGGAGAAATACTTAGGCCTTTATACTGGCATAAGTTTTTATAATATGACTGACATTCATGGTGAGGATGCATTAAAGAACGATGGTCTGATTGGATTAAGAGCTGAATATCATCCCAATAAGGCAATATTTTCAGTTGTAGGGAGTGTCCAATATCTTACTGAAAATAAATACGTCCAGGTCCCATTGACGATAAATTTCCTGATAGGAAATACATTCAAATTTAAAATAATTGGTGGTGTGATTCCCACAATTCGAGTAAATACTGTAGCTCCAAATAAATCATTCGTAATTGGCGGACAACTTGGGATAGGTATTGAATATAAAATTAGTGATAATTATGTTTTGTTTTCTGATTTAGTAGGTTACGCAATCCCAGGATTAGAATACACTCCTTCTCATTCAGGGGGTGAAGACATTGCGCGGGAAAGCGAAGGACTTGCGTGTATTAGCATTGGAGTAAAGTATTTGATAAAAACGATTAATCAATAATAAAATACCTGTGTATAACGAGCCTGCAAGCTCAAGGCGGGGATAATCGGTTGCTAAACATTGTAAGTACTTCGAAACATGATTTGTAAACTTAACTTCCAACCACTAAAACCTGCCCTTCGGCTGCAGGCCAAACGTGAATCCACATAAAAATAAATTTTTATTATCATGAAAAGTTTAAATGATTATTCAAAATGGGCTTTAAACCATACATGGATAATATTATTTAGCTATTTTATCAGCATGATTGTCTTATTATTTATTCATGACGCGTTTGGATTCTCAATGGCTGATGACGGAACATATTTATCAAATGCCGTGATGCACATAGGCAGTGGTTTTGTGTTGGCGCTAGGTACCGGAATTATGCAAAGAGAATTATTAAAAAAACATATCCGGATATCCTCTTTCTGGGTAGTGTCGTTAATTATCGGGTTCGTAGTTGCCGAAATAACAGCCGGAATTGTTTTATGGAAACTGGAGATTTACAGGGGACTGATTAACATCTTTAATACGGATGTTCATTTCCCGGAATCTTTGATTTTTGCATTAGCAGGATTAATTGCGGGCATCATTCAGTTCAGATTATTAAAACCATACTACAACAATAGGTTTTATTGGATAATTGCAAGCGCAATGGGCTGGGCTTTATTAATTTTATCAACATATATTAGTCCCTTTGCTTTAATTTTAGGAGCGATGTTGTATGGAGCTATCACTGGATTAGCTTTTTACAGAATAATGGAATCGAAGGCTCCAGATGAAAACATGACTTAACAACACCTATGCCCAATAGCCTGTTAAAGAACAACTTGAAATGGCAGTGTCCCGCAGAAAATTGGCAGTTGTTGATCGTGATGAAGCATGTATGACGTGCTACTGAGCAGAGCTGCAGAACGTTGCGTATAATTAAAATGAAAACACCGACATCATGAAAGTATTGCTTACCGGTGCAACAGGATATATTGGAAAAAGAATATTACCTATCTTAATTGAAAGAGGTTACGATATAATATGTTGTGTCAGAGACAAAAATAAATTTTACGTTGAAGAATCGATTAAAGACAGGATTCAAGTAATCGAAACAGACTTAATCAAAAAAGAAACCCTTCATGCTATTCCTAAAGATATTGATTTTGCCTATTATCTGGTACATTCAATGTCAACTTCAAAAAACTATAGCGAATTAGAAAAGCAATCTTCAATTAACTTCAGGGAAGCCATCAATAAAACTAATGCCAGGCAAGTAATATATTTAAGCGGAATAGTAAACTCAGAGACTTTATCAAAACATCTAAATTCAAGGAAAAATGTAGAAATGGAGTTAAGTAAAGGAAGATTTGCGCTCACAACGCTGCGGGCGGGAATCATCATTGGTTCGGGAAGTGCCTCTTTCGAAATTATTCGCGATTTGGTAGAGAAGTTACCAATAATGATTGCCCCAAAATGGTTAAATACTAAATGTCAACCAATTGGGATTTCCGATGTCATTGATATATTAACAGGCATATTGGGAAATGAAAAGTCATACAACAACAGTTATGATATTGCTGGTGATGAAATATTAACCTACAGGGAAATGTTGTTAAAATTTGCCGAAGTACGTGGGCTTAAAAGGATTATTTGGACGGTTCCTGTAATGTCACCAAAAATATCATCATACTGGTTGTATTTTATTACATCTACATCATACAAACTTGCTATCTCTTTGGTTGATAGCATGAAAACAGAAGTGATTGCAAAAGAGAATGAAATCAATAAGCTACTTCAAATTAAACCACTATCATATAAAGAATGTATTCAAAAGGCTTTTAACAAAATTGAACAAAACGAGATTGTTTCAAGCTGGAAAGATTCAACCATAAGCGGCAGATTAGATTACAGAATATCGGATTACATTAAAGTACCCGAATTTGGCTGTTTTAAGGATGTTCGGCGAAGAGAAGTCAAAGATACGGAAGAGTGCATAGAGAGAATCTGGAAAATTGGAGGTGAGACGGGTTGGTACTATGCTAATTGGTTATGGAAACTCAGAGGGTTACTTGATAAGTTTTCAGGTGGAGTAGGTTTAAAACGAGGAAGAACGAATCTTAAACAACTTCATGCCGGAGATACGCTTGATTTTTGGCGAGTTATTTATGCCAACAAAAATGAGAAACGTTTGATTCTATTTGCAGAAATGAAATTACCAGGAGAGGCTTGGTTAGAATTTAAAATACAGGATAATATTCTGATTCAAACTGCTTCATTCAGACCCTTAGGATTAAAAGGAAGGCTATACTGGTATTTAATATTACCATTTCACGGATTCATATTT
>JAKLIX010000006.1 GCA_022709385.1 Bacteroidota bacterium
AAGGGGAAGAAATGGAATGGCTAATTCACGACAGGGATACATATGTATTGAGAAGAGTCAATAAAAGCCAAGCTGTGATCAGAAAGAAAAAACTATCTTAAGTTGACGCGTATGCCCTTCGGGGTCATGAAATCAACCGGACATTCCCGCTATAAACATATGACCCCTTCGGGGTCAGAACATTCCCGCTCTCATTCTGCTTCTGATTCTCACTCTTTTTTACGTAGTTCAATGTTTTCTGCTTTCATGAGAACACGGCAGGTCTGCGAAGAAAATCCGATTCCAGGATTGGCTTCTCCCCGTTCGTACCTTCCTGTATTGGTACAGGCAACAAAACAACGGATCGGGGTTTATACTATTAAATGGTCTTGCAACTCTGGAAACACACATCGCATTCCTGTGTTCTTTCGGTATAACCTGAGGAAGTACTTCGAGTCTCAATGAAACTGAATCATTCACTCCTGTACCCAAAACTCCTGAACCACCAAACACGCTTACGACACGTCAAACTTTTCCCTGTCCACCGACCAGCCTGTCTTCAGCCCGATCACAAACCAGGCAAGGGCGATGGTGCCGATGGCGAAGATGGTGTCGCCGATGACTCTCAGCCAGCGGATGACTTCCAGGTTGGGATCCTGCATGAATTCGGCAGAGCGGGCGTACCACATGCCGTGTTTCACGCTGGCCAGGGTTTGGGCAAAGCCGATGGGCAGGACGCTCAGCAATACCATCAGCAATAAACCGATATTGATGGACCAGAATGCGAAGCTGATGACTTTGTCTTTCCATACATATTTGGATGTCAGTCCCTTAAGTACGAAGAGCATCAGACCGATACCCAGCATACCGTACACCCCGAAGAGGGCGGTGTGGCCATGGACGGGTGTGGTGTTGAGGCCCTGCATATAATAGAGTGCGATGGGCGGGTTGATCAGGAAGCCGAAAATGCCGGCCCCGACCAGGTTCCAGAATGAAACGGAGATCAGGCAGTAAATGGGCCATTTGTAGGCTTTCACCCAATTGGTGGAACGCGACAGCTTGAGGTTGTGGTAAGCTTCGAAGCCCATCAGCACGAGCGGTACGACTTCCAGTGCCGAGAAAGTGGCGCCCAGGGCGAGAATGGCGGTGGGGGTTCCGGTGAAATACAGGTGGTGAAAGGTGCCGATGATACCGCCGGCGAGGTAGATAATGGTGGCAAAGAGGACGGCTGAGGTGGCGAATTTGATTTTCAGCAGACCCATTCTTACAAAGAGGAAGGCGGCAACGACCGTGGCGAAGACCTCGAAAAAGCCTTCCACCCAGAGGTGTACCACCCACCAGCGCCAGTATTCGGCAATGGCAAGATGCGTCTGACGGCCCCACATCAGCCCGGCTCCGTAAAAGGCTGCAATCGCGATGGCGGAGATCAAAAACATGGTGAGCAATGCCCTGTTCTCAGAGGGCTGCCGAAGCGCGGGAAGCAGGGCGCGGGTCATTAACAAAAGCCAGAGTATCAGGCCGATAAACAGGAATATCTGCCAGAACCTCCCGAGATCCACATATTCGTAACCCTGGTGACCGAACCAGAAATTGTTCACCAGTCCGAGTTTCTGCATCACACCGTACCACTGGCCGAGCAGTGAACCGATCACGATCACCAGCAGGGCCAGGAAGAGAAAGTTCACACCCAGCCGCTGGAACCTTGGTTCGTAGCCTGACACGGCCGGGGCAATGTAGAGTCCTGTGGCCAGCCAGGATGTTGCGATCCAGAAAATGGCAAGCTGGACATGCCAGGTGCGGCTGATGGAGTAGGGAAGCAGGCTGTCGAGTTTCAGGCCGTAGAATCCATTGCCTTCCACTCCGTAATGGGCGGTGATGATACCCATGATCACCTGTACCAGGATGAGGCCGGTTACCACCCAGAAGTATTTCAGTGTAGCCTTCATGGACGGCGTGGCCGATAAACCGGCCAGGGGATCTTGACCGGGCAGTTGTTCCGGTGTTTCTTCCTCTGAGCGTGTTCTGGCGTGATAATAGGCCAGCAGGCCGATGCCGATCAAAAGCATGATCACGCTGAATCCTGTCCAGAGGATCAGTGAACCGGCGGGCTTGTTGCCGACTACTTCATCCGGAGGCCAGTTGTTGGAGTAGGTTACCGCTTTCCCGGGCCGCTCGGTGATGCAGGTCCACGAAGCCCAGAAAAAGAAGGCATTCATCAGCCGCATGCGCCCTGCTTCTTTGATGGTGTTTTCCGGAATGGCATAAGCCTCCCGGAGTCCTGCATAACGCGGGTCGTTCATAAACAGTCCCGCATAGGCATCAGAAACGGCCTGTATGGCCATGGCTCTTAATGGGCTGACGGTCAGAATACCACTGGTTTCGTCGTAGGTATTGGTGCGGAGCTCTTTTTGCAGCCTGACCTTCAGGCTAGCCTGTGTTTCGGCATCCAGCCCGTCGAAAGGCTGCCCGAAGCTGTCTGTGGCCCATTTACCCAAAATGTACTCCGATTCCCTGTGCAGCCAGTCGGCCGACCAGTCGGGCGCTACATAGGAACCATGTCCCCAGACGCTTCCAAGTTGCTGACCTCCGATTGATTGCCATACGTTCTGCCCGTCGCGGATGTCCTGCCCCGTAAACAGCACTTCCTGCTCTGTGGTGAGCACCTTCACCGGAATGGGCGGCGCCTGCCGGTAGATTTCTCCGCCGAAAAACAACAGCACTCCGAAGGATATGACCAGGGTGCCGATGAAAATGATCCAAAGTTGTTTGTTTTTCATCATGTTGGAATTTAAATTAGACAATCAGTACTATTCTGGCTATTTCTAATAATAACATTATCAATAAGATAATTAAAAAATCAACAAAACAAAGAATAAAGGTACTAAAATACCTAAATATATGATCAAAACAACGAAAAAAAGGTTTTGTTTAAAAAAAATCAGGGGATGAATGGAATGTATGAGCCATTGACATCTCCGGTACACAGGGCAGGGACGATCACTGTGACCCCCTGGTTGTCCACTGTGAAGCCGGCTTCCCCGGATATCCAGGGTCCTGCGGGGAAGGACTGCAGCTGTCCGGTGAAATATTTCTGTACGTACAGCGCATCCAGCGAATTGATATACTGGTTGTGATCAACATCTGCAGCCAGGGCGTAAAGTCCTTCGAGCGTACTCAGCCTGACAAAATGTCTCAGAATCTGCAGGGCATCGGTGGAGTTGATGCCGCCCGCAGGCAGTTCGGGTCTGCAGTAAATCCTGTACTGACCAGAGGGGATATGCGGAAACTGGAAGCTTCCGCTACTGGAACTGAGGGTCGAATCCAGTTTATTCCGGAGGGTATCGCAGAGGAAGACCCTGACAGCGGCGAGGGAGGTCTGCTGGGAATTGGCATAGACGATGTGGCCGTTTACGGTGTAGTCGTGGTAATAATCTGCGCTGTCGACCCAGAGGATGCTGTGGTTACCGGGCGGAATGCAGGCTTCGTATCCCTGATCAGCATGGGTAAGTGCTGCCTGAACTGAATCGATCAGCATGACCGGGGTCATGGCGGGAAAGTCAAAGCTAAGGGTATCCGCGGTGCTGCACCAGCTTTTACCGTCGAGGATGTTTCCGTTGCGGCTGACCAGGCAGTTGCCGTGACGGATTCCCAGGGTGCATTCAGGTGTGGTCCATATCCTGCCGTTTCCTGCCCAGAGCCTCCAATGCAGGCTGTCGTAGGCATGAAGCAGGCAGATGCCTTTTGTGCCCGCCTGTTGCATGCTGTCGGCAGCAGCTTCAAAGAGGGCCGTCAGCATACCGGGGAAGCAGCCGCTTAATTTCAGGCAGCTGTCGTTGCTGCAGATCACATTCAGCTCGCAACTGTCGGTGGCTACCAGCAGGTTCCGGATGCGGCCATACCTGGCTGTGATCTGTTGTTTCAGCATGAACCCGTAATTGTAATAGCTGAAGTCGCTGTTATAACCTCCTTCAGGTTTTGTTTCCGGCACATAGCGGAAGGTGTCGAGGGTGGCCGTAAAAGCTGAATAGAGCGGGAATATTCCCAGTTGCATGCCGAGGGTGTTATGCCGCCAGCCTGCATTGATCGCGCTGAAAGTGTTTTCGTTTCGGATGGGGCGCAGGTACGACCAGGTTCCGGGGTACAGTTTCCATTGAACGCCGTGGAGCAGGCAGTCATATTGCAAGGTGTCACTTCCGGCCACTTCGTCCAGCAACAGGAAGAAAACCGTGTCCATCATGATCAGGTCCCGTTTGAAGGTCTGCAGTTCCGGTTCAATATAGGAGGCGGAGGCATTCCCGCTTGCATGCAGAAAGCCGCCGGCCTGCCTGACGCTTGTCAGTTTCCCGTCTCTGTAATATGGGGGGGCGCTGAGCCATTGGGTTCCTTCATTCACCTGGCCGGTTTGGGAAACCAGCAGGGTATTATGTTCGGCGGTGTATTTTTTATAGCTGTAGCCGGGATCGATGGCCAGGGGGATCCCTTTTCTGGCCAGGATAAAAGAATTCAGATCCGGCTGGGCATGGCCTCCCATCATGGCGCCGCATTTGAAAGCGAGGTAGTTGTTGTCGCCTGACCAGGATGAGCGGTGAAAGACCAGGCCGAGGGTGTCGAAGCGGGCAAAGCGGGGGAGGGAATCCGCGGAAATGGCCTCAATGCTGTCGTTATAAAAAATATAGGTCCATGGATTGGTGAAATTTTCATAATACTGTTTTGTGATCCATTGGGCCAGCGGGTCCTGCAGGATATCTGCCGCGAGGGCCATATAATAGCGGGGCATGCTCCAGCCAAGCAGGGGGCAATCTGCAAAATTGGCCAGTAGGTACCTGTCCTGGGGCAGTTTCGACCCATGGATCATGCTTCCCAGTTCATAGTCCGATGCTCTTTTCAGCCAGAGGCTTGTGTCTATTGGCGACCATCCGCATGCTTTTCGCCTGGCAGCCATCCATTTAGCCAGGTTCTGGAAGCCGTAGGCATGGTAGCCCGGGCCTTCGTGGCTGCCGCCATCCGGCGGCAGCGCCCTGGCAACCTGCTGTAAGTTAAAAATGGTACAATCCAGCCAGCGGTTGCGTTCATCCGCCGGTACTTCGCCATCAAGCAACCTGGCTGCCATTTCAATGGCTGCATTGTTGATCCAGTAATGATTGTTGGTGAGGGTGCTTCGTGTCGACCAGTCGATGACCGGATACTTCCTCATATAGTAGCTGCCATACGAAGGATGTGTCCAGTCGTTGGCCTCTTTTCGGATGAATTCCCGCAACTGCCTTCGTTCCGACTGGTTCCACCTGGGGTAAAGCCAGTCGTAGGCGCAGGCCAGTCCCATCAGAAACTGGCTGTGGGTAAGGTCCAGGTTATTAAACGCCTGGTCGTATAAACCTTCCTCGTATCCCCATTCGGGGTAGTTCATGATGTTGAAGACGTATGCCCGCAGGATATTCCAGTCTGTTTCGTTCCATTCCAGCAGCAGCCGGAAGGCAAGCGCCTGCATCCTGTGTTCGTATCCCCTGATATCCATGGCATTGGCACCGGTCTGTATGGGTGCGCTTCCGTTATTGTAATAATACCGTATGCTGTTGATTTCGTTCAGCAGGCCGTTCCAGAGGGTCTGGTGAAAGCCCGTGAACCTGCTCCCCCGGTAATGTGTCACATCGGAAGTATCGAAAAAAAGGCAGGGATGCACAAAGTTTCTGACCACGAACTTTCTTTGGATCAACGATGTGTCACATTGCACCATCAATGTCCAGACTCCTGTGTCAGAGGGGTTTGGGAATGTGAGCACCGAACTTTGCCACAATTTGCTTCCTTGCAGGGGAACAGGTAAAAGGGTGTACAGCATGCTGTCGGGACTTACCAGCAGCATGCTCAGGACAGGAGGAAGCA
Source organism: Bacteroidota bacterium (assembly GCA_022709385.1). Classification (GTDB taxonomy): domain Bacteria; phylum Bacteroidota; class Bacteroidia; order Bacteroidales; family CAIXZF01; genus JAKLIX01. Next base: position 5,857 of record JAKLIX010000006.1, read on the forward strand.
GGCTGTCTGCGGCCGGAGTTGAGACCATTACCCGGAGTGAGTCATCCCCGGGGATAATATCCATATTGTTGGGATACAATATGTTGCAGATCTTGTTTTCTGTCGAGAGCTGATTGACAGTCAGGCAGGCGGCATTGCACTGGCGGATCAGATCGTCGGTTTGTCCGGCTGCGTAACAGTTCCGCAGGCAAAGTCCGTCGGCATGATAGCCGTAAGAATCGAACATATCGAAACAGAGCGGTGAAGGTTTGTTGATGCGGATCACACCCTTGTTGTGCAGGAGGGAGCCCAGGGCCAGCTGGTGACTGCTGTCGCTGAGGATGAGATAACGCATATTTGTATTCCACTTTTGCCATAGGCTGTCCCAGCCATAGGCATTGGAGTACATTTTATGGTAGAAGGCTGCCGGAGTGTAAAAAGCGCGTTCCGCCCAGTACACCGGGCAATCGTTGGGTATAAAGTATTCAATATCAGAAGAATCCGGGATGGCTATGATACTTTGCTGGACAAAAGGCAGGCCTTTGGGTATAAGGTATCTGAGTTTCACCGTGAAGGGGATAGCGGGAGCCGGAGCGAAATCAAGTGTCACATCGGCGGCGGCGGCGGTTTTTTTGATGCAATGGCCGGTGATCGGCCGGTTGAACTGTATGGAATAATCGGTGGAAGTGCCCTGTTTTCTGATGGTCATGCTTGTACCGCTGCTGAGCATGCCGGAACAGAGATTCGATGTGACACATGGTGGCTGCGATGTGTCACATTGCATTCTGAGGCTGTTTTTGCCGGCCTGTAAACCGGTAAAAAGTTTTTGCTGGCTTTCGTTGATCCTTCGTAAAAGCTCTGTTATACCGTTACTTAGCCTAATCCGGTCAGGCAATCCGTTTTGATTGGTGTCTTCCATCTGTACGCTGGCCCACAATGTGTCACATTGAAAATTCAATGTGTCACATTGCGGCGCATCGCTCAGGTAGAGGCTGAGGGTATCCGCTTCGTTGTCCGGACAGGGGGGAAGTACGCTTAAAGCCTGGAAAGCTTTATTACCCAGGGAGCTGATATGCACCGGCAGAACTGAACCTGAACGATTGATGATGATACCCGACTGTGGTTGAAATGAATCAGGAAGATCATTCATCACATAACAAAACAAACGGTCGGTGATGCTGTCACCGGAGGCAGCCAGGCTGAAAGTCAACCTCCAGTCTGCCGCGCTGCACTGCCAGGGGACAATCTGAGGATTCTGGGAATTTGCGGTCGTGCAAAGCAGAAGAACAAGCAGGCCGCTCATCAGGCAATGCCTTCCGGGCGCACGCAGCCTCGGTGGCGGCAGGCCGGAAAGGTAAATCAGGCTTCGCATTTGAGGCGAATGGGTTGGTTATTTCTTCAGGTGAAAATAGAATTGACCCTTGCTGTCCGGAAAGTCGGGCATATTCGAGAACTCCGGGTTCTGCTGCCCTCCGGTCTGATTGCTCACCCTTTCCTGCACAAACATCGCCACCCTATAAACAGAAACACTGGGTTCCTCATTGCCTTCGAGGCATTTAATGAGATAATAGGCGAATGGGCTGTTGTTGGTACCCATGAACTGGTCCATAACCTGTTCGTCATGCATGCCGCTGGCCAGCACGAAACGGCTGGGCATGGACTCCGTACGGCTGATGTTTTCCTCTCCCGAGGCCCTGCTGGTGATCAGTCCGGCAAAACAGGCATCAGAGAATAAAACCGTATGCAGCGGATTAATGGATCTGATCCAGGTTCTGAGGTCACTGTTGCTGATATAATCATATTGTGCATCCAGCTTACCGTCGTAAGGAACCCAGTAATAGTCCCTGATGGCCTGCGTAGTATCGCCATGCCCGGCATAGTAAATCACAAGCCTGTCTTTGCGCCCGATGATCTTGCTCAGTCTGGCAATGGTATTGTAGATATTTCCCTTCGTAACTTCTTCATTAAAAAGCGAATACATATGCAGACTGTCGAATTCGTAGCGCTCGAGCAACACCCTGGCAAACGCGCGGGCATCACTGACGGCTGATTTCAGCTTAGGCCAGTGACGGTAATTGTCAACCGCAATCAGTAATAAGTAGTTATGATAGTCGGTGGCGGTTTTTATTTGCTTCCTTGCAGGACTGAGTGGTTCGGTTCCCCTGCTGGTTTGCTGCCCCTTCACTTCAGCCGGAATTTGAGTTCCGGCAGCAACGACATGATCGCTGCCGCTTTCCTGAACTACGAGTGTGTCATAGGAGTATGGCAGGAGTGCTTTGAGGCCGGAATGCTGCATGGACTTCAGATCATCCGACAAGCGCTGGGTCGCAAACAGGGTAACTTTGCGCCATTCTTTCTCGAGCATGAGCCCCTTGGCTTGATCTATCCCATTGATAAAGAATGACTTATCTCCAAGCATAAACTGGTAGCGGCCGCCTGCCTGGTCGAATTGTCCAGAACGCGTGATCATGAGTTTTGCAGGTTCACGCGACTTCTCAATTTCCTGTTTTGCCAGTTGTCTGAAAAGAATCTGGCAGTCCTCCATGATGCCGTTTACCATTCTTTGTGCCTGTACTTCGCGAATGCGGTAATCAGCAAGCGACTCTCCCACAGCCTGTAACGACAGATCGGGTTTTTGTGCGCTGAGCTTGTTGCAGATACAATCCGACAGTTTGGCCATCACCCTTTGGTAAGGTATATCCATATTCAATTTCAGGCTGTCGCCCAAACTGAAGGTGAAGGCGGGTTTTAGTGAAAAGATCTTCCTCACGTCTTCGAATACGCCCTGAAACTCCTTTTTTTCCAGACGATGCAATATCCTGATAAACCCTGCATTATCCGCAACCTCCGCTATGCCGGCGACATCCCGGAAGTACTTCTCCAGCTGATCATCCATGCCTGAAGCCAGAAGGGCGAATCCCAGTCCGCTGATCAGTTCAGGGTCTTTGTTTTTACCGCTGGTCAAAGCCTGGAACATCGGGATGGCCTGTTCGTAGTTCTCAAGGGAAAAGGCCGTATACGCCCGGTATTTTAGAAGTGAAGGACTATCGGCAGCCCCTGCATTTTGCCTGAAGAAATCATCGGCTGCTTTCTGATATTCACCGAGAAAGTAATGGCATTGCCCTCGTTTCTGGAACCAGGCAGGCTTGGGATCGGTCCGGATAAGCATATCCAGTTCGCCGACTGCGTCCCGGTAACGTCGAAGATGCATGAGGGAGGTAATCCTGGGTTCGAGCAGGGCTGAGTGGTTTTTTATTCTGGGCAGCAGGTCTGTCAATATATCTCCGGCCTGCCTGTAATCTTCCAGTGAAGTCAGGTTCTGCACCTTCAGGGATAAGGCAATCGTGTCGCCGGGATTGAATGCCAGGTAGTTATCCACATCTGACAAGGCTTCCCGGAACTGATGCTGCCTGTACAGGATGGAAGCCCTGAGAAGAAAATTGTCGGGATGCTTGTGGTTCAGGCGTATCGCCTCATTCAGATCGTAAAGGGCTTCATCAGTCTGATCCAGTGAATAATATGCCTTTCCTCTGAGGCTGTATGCTTTGGCCGTAGGATGGTTTTTCACAACGGAACTGAGCATATCCACGGACTGCCGGTACTGTTTCAGCTGATATGCGGCAAGGGCCTGATCATACTGCCAGTCGGCAAGCATCGCCCGCAGGTTATATACCTGAAGCAATACATTGTTTTTATTCACGGCCACATATTTGCCGTCCTGACTCACTGCCAGCAGGGGGTTGATGGCACCTTCCAGTTGCACGGCAAACAGTTGTTTCCTTTCTGTCACCTGCGTCAGTTTGAAGGTTTGATCAAACGAGCGTGACAGCAGGAAGGCTCCCTGGGGGGCAAAGACCAATTCGGATACCTGATGGGTGTGCAATGTCTCCTGCCAGAGATCCTGCTCCGTTTTGAGGTCTCTGAGAAAGACGTTGCCGCTGGTGTTGCCAATTGCCAGGTAACGGTCGTCAGCGCTGAGGGCAAGGGCTGAAATACTGCCGTAACGGGCCGGAAGGATAGCAAGCAGTTTTTTTGTCTGATGATGAATGATCTCCAGGCTGCCATCACCGAATTGAACCAGCATGGCGGGTGTATTCACGAAGGGGAGTATTCTCCTGACAGGCCGCCTGGCATCATCTGCATACACTTCCGACCTGGCCTGTGTAATGGTGTTCCATGAATAAACCCGAGAGCCTCCGGAGTAAAAGAGCGAATTGCTGAAAGGAATAAATGAACAGCTGAGGCATTCTTCCCTGCAGTCAATGCTTCCGAATGCCAGCCCTGTGGTAAACTCCAGTGCAAACAAACGGTTTGCGCTTCTGAAAACCATGCTTCCCGAGGATGAGGTAAGAATCTGTCTGATGGCAGCATGTTCCCACTGGCCGGGCAGTTGCCGGTTGGTTCTCGCTTTGATACTGTAAAGGAAACTGCTGTTGTCGAGCCGGATATTGACAAGGGTGTCCGAATATTTCCCGAATCCCAGGGCAGTGATAAATCCGCTCTGAAGGTTTTCTTCCACCACGAGATATTGCGCCGGCAACCTCAGGTTGCTGAGGAGGACCGTTGCAGAAAGCAGGAGGAACAGACGGAAGGCACCGGGCATGGAAGGAGCTAAATTACAAATAATTTTCTGATTTCCTGAGGTTTATTTATGTTTTTCAATTGTTTGATCAGGTAAGAGCAATCATCCGCAGCATATGAGTTCACTTTTTTAAGGAAGAGTATGAGGTCTTTTCCCAGATCAAGGCTTTCCTCCGGTGTTTTTGCATCGCGGTATTGAGAGAAGTAAAACTTATATGCCGTTTCACCCCGTTTTGCCACTAGTTTTCGTTCTTTGTTTTTACGGTAAAGTTGACGGAAACGCTCATATTCAGCCAGTACCTCCTGATGCCTTTCACTGATTTCGGGCTGTCTGTGGTCGAGAATCCGTATCTTTTGCCTCAGGTCGCGGCATTGCTGAAGGAGTTTGTCGGCGGCCGGTACCTGCTTAAAGTCATTGTATTGTTGTCTGATTACGTCCACCTCTGACTCGTAAATACCCGGGTAATCCTCTTTGTAATGCTTTTTTACCAGCGGGAGCAACCCGGCCAACAGGCTGTCGATCGCCACGATGGTATCGTAACTGCTGTTGATATAGTCAAGATGTTCGACTATCATGCGGCCCTTGTTGATTCTCATCTCGAGAAATTCTGCCTTTTTATATTCACCGAATTCGCTTTTCAGACCGCTGATCTCCTGTTTATTGATCCCGCTGTATCTTTTCCTGTAAAGCTTTCCTGTCCTTTCCAGCATGGTATCGATCCTGATCATCTGGTCCTGCAATTCATTGAAGTCTGCATCCCTGTGGCGCAACCATGTCAGGATTTCCCTGCCTTTGCCCAGCTTGGCCGAAGTCTGGGCGATGTTTTTATATTGGTTGACATCTGCTTCCTTAGGTTCGATTTCTTTCAGGTAGATCTTTTTGTAGAACTTCTGGTAATTTGCCTTAATCCTTGGTAATTCCGACTGGATTTTACTGTCATAAAAACGAAGGCTGTCGATGCTGCTGCAGAGCGGAGTGGCTTCACGGACAAGGACACTGCCCTGCCTGATCTTATCATCGAGCCTGTCAGTCTTGTCATAGGCGGCCAGCCTGATCAATATGGGATCAATCTCATGCTGGTAAATGTTCGGCTGATTGTCCTTGTAAAAGCTTACCGCATCAGGGAAGACGGTCGTAAAGAACTGTTGCTGCCGGCTGAGGGTGTCGAATTTATCACTCAGCGAAGCCAGTTCCCTCAGCACCTCACGGCCAAAGCTGACTTTTTTTTCAATGAAGGACAGTGTGTCATAGTTGCCTGTGTAAGTCCGGATATGGTTCAGATCCTGCTGAAATGCATCCGGGAAATGTCTTTTGAATTTTTCAAACAAGGGATCCGACAAACGATCGATCAGGCTGTCCTGCTGCCTGAGTTCCTCATAATACCTTTCAAAGGGTTCAGTTGACCTGAGCAGTCCGGAACCCATGCCCAGCTTCAGCTCCAGGGAGTCCTCACTGTCGTAGACCCTGGTGATGCTGTCAAGCAAGGGCAGGATGCTGTTGTTGTAAAGAACCAGCATGCTGATTTTATTCGCATAATGACTGGTAAGAAAGTCCTTGCGTCTGATCAGCAGGCTGTCTGTTTCGAGCAGTTGTTCACACAAGGGCTCAATTCTCCGGATCTGCCTTGCCAGGTGAAAACTCATTACAAACTTTTCCTCTATGGAGTCGTTCGCCTGGTATTTACTGATATCCCCGATCAGGTACTTCAGTTTTCCGTTAAACAGCGAAGGAAGCCTGCTGCTGTAGTATTGGCCGGTGCGGGTCGCGAACTGGCTGATGATCCGCTCGTTCTCACTGAATTCCGTGATATTCTCCGACATACTGAAAAACTTGTGAATCAGGTACCTGCCAAGCTCATTCAGCACCTTTTCCCCATCCGCTCCGATATACAGGCGTTCTATTTTGAAATCGTGTTTCAGCAGGAAATCCCGGTAGGGTTTAATTTTTTCTACATTCCTGGATCTCAATATGTTATGCAGGGAATCGACAATCTCCTTTGCACGGCCCGGGGGAAGGTGCTTATCGGTGATTCCATCTTGTTTTCTTTCATAATTCATGATCAACCGGCCCTGGATGTCTGTCAGGAAATGGAAGTACCAGTAATTTTCCGGATCCAGATAATATCCGATGTATTTCAACATCCCGCTGAATTCATCCCTCTCCATCTTCCTCCCGGTCTCCCTTCCGTCGTTATATTCGATTTCAGTCAGCAGCATGCCTGTCTCACTGTAAAAGGCGTAGGTTCCGTGCCGCACCGAAGGATCTCTTTCCAAAACCGTATAAGATTCTCTGACAGATTGCCTGGTTGCAGGATCGTAATATTCTGTGATCCTGGTCACTTGTGCAATCAGGGCCTGGACCGGGAGCAGCAGGCATAGCAGAAGTGGAAGGTGGTAGTACATAACATGGAATTGGGATTCGAATATAAGAAAATTGGAGGCAGTTTGTATAATGCTTAGAAATTATTGTTCGTTTACGATTTCGATCACGGTTTTTTCGAGGGATGAACGGTACTGCCCGGCCTGTCCGCGCCGGCCTGACCATGCTGACTGATCAGTCTGCAAAGGATTCCAGGCATTCAGTCCTTCGCCCCTGTATTGCCGTCCGTCCGTCATCATCTGCAGCTGTCTGCGGAGGTCTGAAGGCTGGTTCTGGCAATAAATCAGATAGACTTCCTTCCCGCAGGGTTCTGTGAGTCTGAACAGCTTGTTCAGCATCAGTTCCGAGTAGGCCGGAAGATAGTAATCCGCAGCCGCTTCCCCCTCCAGGGGTAACAACACATTCACCCTATGGTCGGCACTGACGTTCAGGATGGTGAAGAAGCAGGCCATCCGGCCCCGGTTGGAGATTCTGAAGCTTATGGTGTCACCAACCTGATACAGGGGTGAGTGACCGGATGCTTCCTTCTGACTACTCAGCCTGATGACTTCGATTCCGGGTTTGATCTCCCTGCTGTTCAGATTTGATTGGAGCAGGTTTCGCGCCATTGCATTTTGCCTGATCCTGGAGATGACCTGCCTGGCGAAGGTCTCAATGCCTGTGTGGTCGCCGGATCCTGAAATGCTTGACCTGTAAAGCAATGCACCGTCAGGGCCGTGCAGCATCAGGTACTCGGCGGCCTGGTGGAGGCTGTCGCTGATGATAAAACCAGGGGTGTTTCCTTCGGGCTGAATGAAAGATTCATGTTGCAGCAGGGAAAGTATCTGCCGCCGGATTCCCGTGTCGGTAAGGGTAATGGTACAAAGCCCGGAGGCTTCGTCCGGAGTGGCCTGCAGGTATGCAACCCAGGCTTTCAGCAGCCTGTTTCTGTTTGTCTTATTGTCGAGTTGCAGACTGGCGGTAAACGGGTAGGACCGGACGACTTTCGCCCGGCAAAGCACTACGGCGTTGCTGTCGCCGGGGAAGCCTTCCATTACGCTTGCCAGCGAGCCCGTCGTAAATCCGGCATAGCTGCCCCCGTCGATCAGGATCAGGCTGTCGCCGCTTACGGAAAGAATACTGTAAAACGCTAGTTGGGGCTGGTCGCTGTTCCCGAACACCCGGGCTGCCGCATCCCCTTCCATTCCGGGATCCTGCGACGGTATTTCCAGCATGCGGATTCGGATCATTTCGAACAGGCGGCCGCAGGTGACGGCAGGTCCGGCTGCTGCCAGGGAGGTGGCCAGGGCATGGCTGAAAGCCCCGCTTTGCTGTTCCGGCAATTCGACAGCAAGCTGGTACGGCCTGCCGGCAGTCAGGACCGACAGCCTGGCCGAATGGCGGGATTCCTGTGTGTCACTGTCAAAGGCCAGCAATTCCTTTTTCCCTTGTTCCGGGACGAAGGCCGGTGCCGCCATCGGGATAGAGGTGCCGCGGACAAGGTGATGCAGGCCTGAACGGCTGATACCGCCCGAAAAGCATGCATCCACGGTAAACAAAAGGCTGCCGTCAGGGCCCAGTTTAAGACGCAAGGTGTCAAACAACTGTGCCAGGGCATCATCGCTGAGATGTTTTTCCCCTTCGTAAACCCCTTTCTCGTAGGTTTTCCGGGCGTCAAAGGGAACGAGGGCTTCATCGAATCCGTCCGGCTCATCGCCATTCCGGTCCTGCATGCGTTGCCCGTGACCGGAGAAATGGATAAATATCCGGTCGCCCGGCCGGGATTCATCCGTCAGTTTCATCACAGCGGCCACAATGCCTGCCCTGGTTGCCTGCCGGTCCTCCAGCAGACGAATGTCAGCGGAATCAAAGCCCCGGGTCAGGAGAACTTCCCTGATCATTCCAAGGTCGTTGGACGAATGAAGCCGGTTCCAGCCGCTGAGGCTGTCATATTGCGAGATACCGATCAGCAGGGCTTTCTGACGCGATTGTCCTGATGCACCCAGACCCGGTAAAAGGATGGCAAACAGCAATATCAAAGGAAGAAAACGACTTAATCTGCAGGGAAACAGCAATGCACTATTCATGATCTACCTGATATTCATGCGGTTCAGCAGCTTTTCCAGCAGGTGTGATTCCAATTGGTCCACATAGGGATCATAATCGAACGGAATCTTCTTTTTCCTGCTCACGGCCCCGTTTTCCGTAATATTGACCGTCAGCTCGTACATGCCTTTTCCGTAACAGGGCTTGTAGATTTCGGGCCCCGTTTTCAGGTGGGCCACCGAGCGCGGTACGAGAAAGCAGGAACCCGGCAGGAGGCTGTCCTTTAATTTCTCAAAGTAATCACGGTAGTTCTTAGTGGAAGGATCCATGGGGATGTCATCGAGCCTGAGGCTGAAGCTTCCGAGTTTCACCTGGTCGAAGAGGGTGCTTTGTTCGTTCATCCAGGATGCCTGGATGCTGACACTCAGGTCGAGTCCGAATTTCGGCCGGCGGTAATAACCCCAGGACAGGGGTTTCAGTAATTGGCGTGATTTGATCTTTGCCCTGCTGTAACGGATAAACATGCTGTCGAGCCTCAGGCGGAAACGGCCGTTGTTCATGATTTCCAGCGGCTGGTCGCGGTCGATGGAGAAGGAAGCGAAAAAGGCCGTGTCCCTTTTGCCATCCCTGGCTTCCACGGTACGCACCACCTTCAGGCCGCGAAACTGTATGCCGTCCGGATCGGTCATGCTCCTGAGCGATACATCCCGGTAAAAAGACAATTGCGACTGGCCTCCGCCGTATGTGGCAGTGTATTTCGAAAGATCTTCGGTGAGCAGGGATTTCACCGATCCGAAAGCATAGGTAAACGTCTGGGTCACCATCGGCAGGAGAAGTGCCGCCCCCCTGCCGGCCAGGCCGGGTGCGGGTTCCTGCTGTACCAGCACATCGAGACCGAGGTAATCAGGATCGTTCATTACTTCCACACGGATCTCTTCCCCTTTGGTGTGGCGGGTTAATTCGGGAGTGGCACAGGCTGTCAGCAGGAGCAGGGATGTGACAGTCAGGATCAGGACTTGCACTGGCTTCATAGGGCATGGGAATGCTGCGGTTGAATGCTCAAATATACGAATCCGGACGGATTGTGGTGAGGGTGAGACACCATTCTTCGGCTTAGCCTAATCTTCGCCACAAGAAGCCATGCTTATGATGCACAGGGCTTCACAGAGTTTTCCAGTTTTTTCTTTTTGAAATACTCAATGATCTCTTCTTTGGTCATTTTAGACAATATCTCACTCAATCTTTGTCTTTGTTCACGCATAAATTTAACAGCGTCAAAGGTTTTATTAATCGTTGTCTCCATATGTCATGAAATCTCTAGGTGAACGAATCTCTAAAAGTTTATAACCATGCTTGATGTTGACAGCATTATAGCCCCGAATTCTTTGAACATTAACGATATGTTTAAAATTCCAGCTAATTAAGAAATCAGCCCGATTTATTGTCGCAAGGGCTATGTGTAAACAATCCGGAAGACTTGTTTGTCCTACAACTTTTTCAATAATATACTGGGTTGCCAAATCTACAGCTTCTTCAGTTGTTTCAATGAATTCAGTATTCTCAATTTTAATGTTTTCAACCAATTTCTTTATATTCCCGGGAGCCAAGGATAATTCTTCCTGCGTGACAGCGGAAAATAGCAATGTAAATTCCCCTTTGTCAAGTCTCTCAAAGAGAGGCTTCGTGAATTCTGAGAATTCATCATCGTAATAACCACCAAAAACGGATGTGTCAATATAAAATCTCTGTTTCATGGTCTAAAGTTAAAAAAAATATCCCATTATGTGTACCTGATTTTTATCACTCTTTCCTTTAACCTGATGCATGACCACGCAACATACTAATAACCTTCAGGTAAGCGGCTTAGGCCTGATTCCGATAATAGCGCTGTTATTTAAGCTGTTATAGTCATTTATGAGCAAAGATAATATATTATCAGTCTTCTTGTATGAAATATTTAAAAACTTTATATCGAGGCAGGTGATGGAGCTGTGTGGCATCGAAGCGAGGTGTATTATGAAGGGCGTTGGTGTTTTTTCAGTATCCTGGTACCAGCCCAGATCAGCAGCAAGGCAAAAGCGCTCATCAGCAGGGTGATCACCAGGCCGTTAAGGATGAGTTGCGGCAGTAAATTATATATGGTATGCAGGATGGCAGGGACGATCAGGTAGGGCAGAAAGGCCCTGAGTCTGAGATTCCTCCGGAAATACAGCCTTGACAAGCCCAGACCCCAAAGCACGGATAAGCCGATATGCAGCGGAATGGCGTTGAACTGCCTGATGAAGAAGACCGGGAGCCCGAACATCCGTCCGTAGCCGATATTCTCCAGTATCCCGAAGCCCAGGCCCACTGTCATGGCATAGATCATCCCGTCGATGGGTTCATTGAAATGCCGGCTTTTGCGGATAAGAAAAAAAGTCAGGATGCCTTTCCAGAATTCCTCGTTGAAGCCGACAAACAGGAAGAATGTAACAGCTGCCGCCGGCGATTGCTGCCCATCGGCATCAACCACCCTGAAACCCGTCATCAGGGCTGCCAGGGAATTCAAGAAACCCGCCGCCGTGGTACTGACCAGCCCGCCGAAAATCATGGTGAACAACACCATCCGCAAGGGCTCCTTTTCATATTTGTCGTATCGGATGATAAACCACAGCCAGAACACCACGCTCACAACAGAGGTGATCAGGATGACGAGGTGGGAGGTGGTGATATTCATTGAGAAATCCAATATGGTGCAATTGGTGGAATTGGGGATTGGTTCACTGAGAATGAAAGCATCATTAGAATGGTATTCTGATCTCGACTGATGTTCCGCTATGTGGATCAGGTTTATTCATTTTGTCATCGATCGTATATAAAATGTTCTTTTTTGTGAGTTCGTTATGCAGCCTGATCAGCTGGGAGATGATATCCAGTCCTTTTCCGCTACCGCCTGTTCCGGAGCTGCCGGCTTTCTTCCGCCCGATACCGTTGTCTTCGATTGAAATCAGTGTTTCCCGGCTCTCGCTTTCGCGCCTGATCTGAATGATGAGTTCACCCTTGCGGTTCAATGGTCTCAGGCCGTGTTTCACGCTGTTTTCGGCGAAAGTCTGGATCAGCATCTTCGGGATCTCCATCCGGGGATCGATGTCTTTATGCACATCGATTTGATAATCAAACGGATATTCCATTCTGCCTCTTTCCACTTCGAGATAGGCTTTTACGAAATCCAGTTCTTCCTGCAGGCTTCTGTGGGTTTTACCTGCATCCATCAGGGAGGAACGGATGAGCCTGGAAAAGTGTCCCATTTTTTCGCCTGCTGCTTCGTGTTGGCCTAAACTCAGGGAAGCATGCACCGTATTCATGGCGTTCAGGATAAAGTGAGGGTCGAGCTGATTCTGCAGCACCAGGGTCTGCAGCTCGCTGATTTTATTCTTAATCCTGATCTGCCTTTGTATCTGCAGGCGGCCTAAATGCTGGATGAGCCAGATCAGCAGCATCGACATCAGGTACACGGCTGCATAAAAAGGGATCCTGAGCCAGGCCAGCGGATTCATTACATAGGCGTATTCCAGCAGGTTATCGGCATTATGAAATGTGAAATGTTTCTTTTTGCCTGCTTCCGTTTTGTTTGAGAAGAAGGGCGTGTAGCTGCGCATGGGCAGACTGAAGGATGCGGTTTTCTTCATGTGCCGGTCAAAGACCTGTATGAGTCCTCCGTCCCCTGTACGGATCAGTAACTCCCTGCTGCCGTCACCATCAAGGTCATAAACCATGGTTACGCAGTCCTGGGAGGGCTCCCCGATATGCACCATCCCGATCGTGTCGAAATCACTGTTGATTTCAGTCATGCTCTTGTTCTGGTGTGCGATCATGAACAGGGAATGTCCGTGTTTCTTTTCGAATATTACAGGATTTAACACCTGGCTTTGTGTCTTGTCCAATTGATGAGATACAAGGATCCTGTCGTCGGGGGTGGCTTTGAAAAGCCGGTTTTCACTTTTTTCTTTTGCAAACAGGCTGTATTTCCCGATGAGCAGGCTTTGACCGTTCTCCTCATAGGGGAATAGGGACAGCATGCCGGTGCGGCCGGGGAACTCCAGGGGTTCGAAGCGGTATTCCAGGCGGTGGTTGAACACCATCAGCCAGGCGCTGCTGTCGCAGAAGGGGAATTCTCCCGGGCTGCAGTTTCCCGGTGCATAGCAGTCCACGATGATCTCGGCCCTGCCGTCGCGGTTCAGGTCGGCCATTTTCGGGTTCATGATCTGGGCAGCGCTCAGCGGGGAACGCAGGATGCTGTCTTTTCTGATATTCCATGCAAATATGCTTCTGGGTTGCTTGCAGAAGCCGGCACAAACCACAAAGACCAATTCTTTGTATCCGTCACCGTCGAGATCGCTGAGCCCGGCCGGTTGGAAAAGAAAGTCATACAGACTGAGTCCGGGCAGGGAAAGCGTAAGAAACCGGCTGTGAACCTCCGGATCGGTTTTGTTCAGGGGTTCACAGCGGCTGATAAACAGGCTGTCGTCCTTGTAGCTTGCCACGTAAGCTTCCCTGTAACCGTTGTTGTCATAATCGCCTGTCGCATAGGGGACGTCATTGCTCAGAAGATGGCCCGGGAAGTTCCATTCATCGATAAAACGTTTCTCATGATCTTTCAGTAACAGAAAGCAGGTCTTATGTTTGAAATTGCCAGCTTGCAGCAGTTCGGAATTTCCGTCCCCGTCCATGTCATCGTACCCGATCACCACGCCTCCGGAGATGAACTCACTGCTGATCAGGCGGATATTGTATGATGAAAAGAGATCGGGGAGCAGCAGAATCACGACCGTGGCCGGAATCACGGCCAGTACCCAGCGGTTTGACAGGAAGGGGAGGAGGCGGGGCATCATCATGGCAACCGGAAAAGCTATCCTGACAAAGATAGCGATAATCCATTTCTGTCATGATATCCGGGGCATCATGGTACAGGACCGGGTTCCTTTTCAAGGTGTCTGCTACAGGAAGTGTTGTCAACTCCCGTGATGGGGTGGGTACATGCAATAGACATTACTGCTGAGCGGACTGAAAAAAGAAATAGCGTGTACAGTTGGGTGTTTTTCAATCCACCGTCAAATACAGGATTCTGGTTTCACGGATTTGTCCGTCCGGTTGCTCGATAATGATTTTTTCAAAAAAGATTTTCGTTCCCTTTGGCGCTTTGGAGATAAATGTCTTCACTTCCTCCGAAAAACGCTTGCCCTGGTTGGATTTCTGGTAAATGTCGCCGGCATATGTAGCCACAAAATCGAAAGACATGACACGAATGTCGGTGATCACTTCACCGGCTTCATTCAGCAGGGTGATGGAATCTGCCTCGGCGAGCAATTTTTTGCTGATGGGGCCGCTGGTAAATCCCTGGATAGAAGGCCTGATAATTGAATCTGCAGGAAATGATTGTTTCCGGGCAGTCAAGACTGATGATTGAAGCATTATCATTATGAGCAGGCAGAGGTTAAAGCCAAAAATTGTGTATTGTTTCATAGTAAGTGATATTATTGGTATGATTCCGAATTTGCAGTGGTAGCTGGTGACAGTATTTTTAACAATTACCTGATTTGGATTATTTTACCATCTGTGATCGATGATTTATTTCTTGAGTTAACAATATATTCAAAAAAGTAAATTCCCGGGCCTGCTTCCAAAGAATTCACGATAATCTTATTATTTCCACGTGTTTGCCTGTCGTAGAAGTATGTCCTTAATAATTGACCGGTGACTGAGAATAAATTAAGAGTGACAGAAGCGTCTTCATCTAAAAAATAATGTAGTTCTGTCTCGTTTGAGAATGGATTTGGGAAAACACAAACCTCATTATTTTCATTTCCGGTGAATAGAATCTTAGAGTGAAATAAGCAGAAAGTCTCATATGATTTGGCCTCTGAATCTGTAATATTGCTTTCAGGCCCGGTCGCAAACAATGGAGATGTGAAATCATGCAACAAACTGAAATGCAAGCTAAGCAAGACATCTCCGGGTTGTACAAGGGCAGGAGCAATATTATACCAGGCAATCCTGATCTGATCGTTCGACTGGTGAAAATCCAATACTCCTCCTAATTCCGTTGTAACATCATGGCACAACAGCAATTCTGAAGAAACATTAATAACAAGCGAGACAGACCCGATTTCAGCTTCCTGACCTGATAAGAGTGGGAGGATTATATTTTCCCTTCCCCGGACAACAATTGTTGAGTTTTCCTCAATATTTACCATGGGTGTTATCTTAGCAGCGGGAGCATATGAACCATTTACGTCTCCATAGCAAAGAGTCATAATATTCTGAACAATATTGTTACCATTCAACACCACAACTGGCGATTCAAAAGCCCAGTCGCCCGCAGGGAATGAACTGAGTTGCTGTGTAAAGCGTTTTGCGATCATTAGAGCATCGACTGAATTTACCGTGCCTGATATGTTTACATCGGCTGCCTTCAACCTGATTCCGGTGAGGAGTGATAAACCTGTGAAGTGCTTCATTACAATTAAAGCATCAGCAGAGTTTGCTCCTCCCCATGGCTTTAGACACTGTCCATCGAGAGCATATGTTCCATCCGGCATATTCTGAAATTGATAAGAACCTCCGGCATCAGTAAGTGTTTGGCTTATGACAGTATTATTTTGTTCAAGAAGGATCATTGCGTTTCCGATTGGTGTATTCGTTGTGTTATTATATGTAAGCTGACCGTTAATGTTATTGCAATATTCAACTGTAACCGTCTGGTTCTGAAATATTGATGGAATGATTTGATCGTCAATGTCCACATACTGACATGCTTCGGGAGTGAGGAGATCCCAGGTTAATGAAGAATAACCTGCTGAAGCTGTAAAGTTTAGTTGGATAAGGGTGTCGTTACTGATGCTGAATGGCAACAATGAAAACCATGCAAGGATGATATTATTGCTGTCCTGATTCACCTCAAGAATCCCATTGCTCAAAGATGGATGCACTTGCTGGTAACCCTGGTATGTGAGTATGTCCGGACTAAAAAGTATAGTCAATGAAATGGCTGCTACATCAATTGCATTTTGAATTACGATCGGTACATTCAAATTTCCCTCACAGGCTTGTGATAGCGAAAAATAGGTGATAATGCTTTCGGGAGAGGGATCAGTTCCTGTTCCTTCCAGCAATGTAAAGACATTATTGCCAGTGCCCTGTAATGTTCCTGATAAGATTACTGATTTGATTCCTGAGGTATTTGGACAGAACTGCACACTGATGCTTTGTTGATCACCCGGATTCAGTATGAAGTTACCGCCGCCTGATACAATCTGAAATGCTGTAGTATCAGGGCCTGACAATTCGACACTTCCGGAAGCGGGAAGTGTTCCGGTGTTGGACAGGATGAATTCCTGTATGGCAGAACAAGTACCAACGGGAATGTCTCCAAAATTGAGGTAGGACGGGCTTAACGCCACCACCGGATAAGTTACCGTGTTGAAGCTCCAGCTGTAATTGCTGTCCAGTGTATTGTTATTCAAATCCCTGACTCCCGAATTGCCTGCCAATATCAGCATTTCATATAAAGTGCCGGGTTCAAGCATTCCCGGATCAAAAACCAGGCGTTGGCTTGCCGGATAATATGTCAGCGACAATGGCATCACAACTGTGATTCCATTTTTAAGCAGAAGAACTGAGTTTGAATTTATGGAGGAAGCATTTATGGGGATATCAAACGCAGCGACAATCGTGTCTCCAGTTGAAATGTTTGTCGCATTATCTGCTGGATAAACTGAAATAACATGCGGTGCATGCTGGATGACCAAAACGGTATCAAATTTTTCAATGCTCTGGGGAGAATTGTCGTTGTCAGTAGCATGGATTTCATAAGGAAAGAATCCCGTAGGTCTTGGTGACAGGATACAGTAATAGTGTCCTTCCGATTCCTGTATGCCTTCAATCACCGAATCATTGTCAAACATGAGGTAGGTGTTTCCAATGCCGGAATCGTCAGTCACCTGCCAGTCGAATCGAATCGCTTCATTGTCCTCTATAAGGCCGTCATTATCTCCGGTGAATTCTTCATGCGTATTCGACAGGATAATTGGAGGTTGCTCATCATTGTCAGTAATGATGATGGGCTTAAAGCAAATATTATTTGTTTCATCGGATTCTTCAATTGAATCATTGCGGTCAACGATCACATAAAGATTATACTGTCCGGTCTGGGAGAAAACCAGGTTAAGGGTAATTAAGCTGTCTGCACCTTCTTCAATGACCGGTATCGTAAGGGAATCGATGAGGTTTCCCTCTGAAGGATCTGAGAGGTAAAACTCAACAGCAATTTCCCCTGCCGTTGCGTTACCCATATTTCTGACCAGCATGGAAATATTTACGACATCATTATCTGTAGGATTCTCAGGTGTAAATGACAGGTTATTTGCAGCAACCTCCAAATCCGGCAATACGGGAGGGACCTCATATTTCCATATCTGGAAATGGTCATCCTGGCTGATAATTAATTCAGATACGCCGTCATTATTAAGATCAACAGCTTCGATATTGTAAATATGATCAATAAAGGGTTCTGAGGCAAAGACCTCAAAATATGAACCGTTTGAATACTCATAAACGATCATTCTTGAACCCTGATAATCTTCCCCGAGAAATACCTCCATAAAGCCGTTGCTATTCAGATCAGCCACTGCGGGAGAGGAGAACTCACCGTATAAGCCCGGACTGTTATGAAATTCAAAACTCCAGGTTGATGGATTAAATACGGAGAATTCAAATCCGTTTTCCTCTCCACTGAAGATGATTTCTTTAATATTATCATTATCGATATCTATTATAATAGGAAATACCTTTTCCAGTTCTGGATCGGGTGAGTAACTAATAAAGGGATCATGTATTAGAGAGTAGGAGCTGCCACTTGTATTTTCCCAAATGAAGACCCATTCATCTGCGCCTGCAACAATAATTTCTTTCTTTCCGTCTTGATCTGAATCGCCAATTCCGACGTAACCCATATTGGTACCTCCGGCCCCGTAATCCTGGATAGTTGTTCCTGAATTCCAAACTGATGTATAGCTGTTATTTGCCGATCTTTTGTAAATTGTTACCTTGGAGTCGTTAAAAAGCACAATTTCATCATTCGTATCATTATTGCAATTCCCAACTTCTAATTTGTCATAACCTGGTGCATTTGACAGTTGCCACACCTGCGCATATTGATCATTCCCGGTATTTTCAAAAACAAAAAGTTTTGATGAAAAGTTATCCTGGACATAAACACCAATTGCTATATCCATATATATATCGCCGTCGCAGTTTCCGACTTTACATGATTCAATATATACCTGGTTGCCAATTTGGAAAGTATAGCTAAACTTGAGGGTGAATTGGAAAGAGCCTGTTGTGGTTTGTTCCCATATGTAAAGAATATTGTCATAAAAGGTCACAATATCGACAAGTCCGTCATTATCAAGGTCAGCCGGTTCCACCCAATCACCGCCCTGGTTCAGGGCAGGATCACTGGTCCAGACTTGAATGTAGCTTTCTGTTGATTGATTGAAGAAAGTACCACTGACCTGGATGTCATGGGTGCCTCTGTTATGGTTATTGGAATGAATTCTGAAGGTTTCATTTACATTCATGGGGGTGTCACGGGTGATACTGATGCTGATGTTGACAGTGCAGGCAGGGCAGATGGTCAGCGGGAAATTAACTCCCGAAATGATATTTCCCGGATTGCCGGAGATATTTTCAATTTGTGAGATGATCAGATCCGATGAGCCGTAATTCCAGATTGTAATTGGAATAACTGCTGTATCTCCCGGTTCTTCGATACCAAAGTCTGTTCCTTCTGGAGAATAGTTGAGTCTTGGTGCCGGAAATACCTGTAACTGGAAAGGCACTGCCTGGTTAAAATCCTGACTTGCCCAGTAAACCGTAAGTTGTCCCTGGATATTCCCCACAAAATCGTATGGGATTTGTTGAATGTTAAAATCCTCTCCGGGCAGCGGCCATTCAGAATCGCCAACGTCAATGTCAGGATAATCTGCCCAATAGGTTGTTGTACCATTGAACATTGCCGGAAGGAAACATAATGCTTCGACATCGATGGCATCTCCACTGCCCGTATTCATCAGGCTCAGCAGAAAATCAATGCTGTTCTCCCCACTTTGCAGGATGCCGTCATTGTTGCATTTGCTGCCGTCGTCGGTGATCACCGGGTTCCCGACCACCTCAAATGCCGGTGAAACATTATCTGAGATATGGATATTTGGTATGTTCAATACCTGATAAAACATGTATCCATTCTCATCTACGAATGTCAGATTCAGCTGAAAAGCCACGTATCCGCTGAATCCGTTTGCAACCTGAATGCCGAAGTCATCGTTCCCTTTTTTATTCTGAAGTGGTTGAAAAATGCCATAATAACTGTCGTTGTCGGTAATGGTGACATTCGGATTTGTTGTGGTGAGGATGGATTCAACATCGTGCATTTCAAGACTGGAGCTCTGGTTTTTTATCCAAACATCCAGCTCAAAACTCTCACCAGATTCTATAATCATGTCGCCATCACCCTCATCCTCCTCTGCCTGCTTGGACATATATTGAAAATTAGCGCTGAGATCGGGATGATTGATCTCGACATATCCCGGGGAGTAATCGTAATTTATAGTCGTTCCGTCATCTATGGTCGCATAAATCCAGTATTGTCCTTCAGGCATGTTAACTGTATTCCAGCTGTATCCATCCGAATTGTCTTCAAAAACAGGGTTTCCGGGGTTCATGCAGGTACCGTTCTGGCCTGAATTGTTGTTATCATAGTAAAGATAAATGATTGCATTGTTGTCCGGATCATTATCATTCCACCAGATATAGCATATATCATGGACCACTTCATTGTTTGGATTGGTAATTTCGATGGTGGGAGGGTAAGCAGAGATACCGCCCGGATTTACCGGCAAGTACAATTCACCGGAAAAGGGATACCTTAGTGCAGTGCCGGTTGCAGAGATTGCTTCGAAATGGAACTGCCTGGTTCCGTTTGTACTGAATGTTAATACTTTGGTGTATGGAACACCTGATTGGTAATTTGTCCCACTCCCTGTCATGCTGTACTGTGTTCCGTCGCAGATCAGTTTCACGTTCTGAGGCGGATTGTTCGTGAGGTCCGAAAAAGTTACTGTAAAGGTGAATGGTGTACTTGTATTTCCTGATACCGGACTCACAGTACCATTACTAAGACTTGCCGGCTGAACATCGATAAGGACGCTTGCCGGTACCGGCGGTTCATTACCACCATTGTCCATTGCGGAGAAAAATACAGTTTCAGGTGCAGAAAGATTTAGATTAATATTTATCGTGTAATAGTCCTGTAGCGGATGTTGGGGCTGTATCGGTGAAAACTGCCAATTACCTGTCTGACCTATTTTGTACTTAATATAGTGAATACCAGATTTGTCAGTTGCTTTGATATACAGATTTTGCGATAATCCATTATATGAGATATACGTTTCATAAGATGGATAGTCTATTATTGAGGCGGTATTTAAAAATGTGCAGGTATTCTCTCCGCAACCATCGTTGCCTCCGCACTGAACAATAGGAGCAACGTTATTACAGGGATCACCCCACAAGCAATTGGTGAAAAGGCCATCATGATAATCCGCGTAATTTGGATTACTGATATCATAATTTTGTCCAAATTGACCCCAGACATTGATTCCGTTGAACTCATAACAATATTCAACGAGTCCGTCACATCGAAGTTCCCATACCTCACTGGGATCAATTTTTATTCCGCAAGCAGGGTTATGACTCAATTGAGTCCAACCTATATAAGGGAATAATGGGTATGTTATTCCAATCATGAATGATAGTTCCCGTGCAGTAAATATTACATCCGACCTGTCACCGAACGACATCAAGCGGTAAGTTGGATCAATAGTATACGATCCCCAATAGTCATCATTAAACATCCCTGAAAACTCGTCATCACCTACCAGTGGGATGTCACTTCTGACCTGAATAATGCGTTTCTGACCCTGTTCGGTTAAACCGGCAAACAATCCGGCATGACCAAGATAGGCAAATCCCACTCCTGCCAATTGAAAAAAATTGTCGTTGTAAACAGCATCTCCGTATTCCTGTTCAATAGGGTTACCAAAGAGTTGTGCTTCCTGACTTAATGCATCTCTTTTTGTTGTTGAACCTTCATTGAAAGGAATAGGGCTCGCATTCGCGTAGCCTGCAATCCAATCCAGTTCATCCTTCAACAGGTTGTCAGCTCCCAACAATGCTGATATCTGTATGGCTTCTTTATGACTTAATTTGCTCCTCAATACATTTAATATTTCCTTTTTTATCGGAGTATCAACTTCTTTTGTAAGGGCTTCAATAAAGATCTTTTTAATCTTGCTATTATCCTCATTTTTATAAAGATAGCGTGTTAAGGCAATTATGGATACCTGGAGATCCTTGGCTTTTGAAGTGTTTATCTCCTGTAGTATTCTTTCCCTCATCTTGTTTACAAAAAAGGAGATGTATTTGTCTCCGAAACGATGGCCATGATTATTCAGGATATTTATGATATCATTGCAATTGTATAAACAAAGTGCGTATCCGCTCGCCTGAAAAATGAACTCGTTCTCGGTTGTTTTAAATACTTCTTTTATTGTGTTCTCACTTTCTGCATCCCCTAACATTGCAAGGTTGACAATCAGAGCAGCTGAAAGCACGCTGTCCGTTTTGATGCTTTCGGCAAGTAGGTTTCTAAGCAAGCTATTATAACTATTGTTATGAAATGTGGAAAATGTTTGTACAATTGCAATCGTTGCTTCTCTGTCTAATGTGTTATAAATTAGGTGTTTGCTCAGTGTCTCCAGATACTGGATAACTAGAATACTGTCCTGAACCTTGTCATAGTTCTTGAGAATGAGTGTGTTGATTGTAAGGATATTTTCTTTTAAAAATGCTGGATCAATCAAATATCTTTGGATGATGTTTGCTGCATACTTTCTTGCAGTTTCGGGAGACATATTCTTTTTTTCTGTAATAATCCTTAAAAGATATTTTTGGTAAGAACTATCATGGAATTGTGGTGTTTGACAATGCATGTTGAAAGGCATTGCAAACATCTTCAAGTTAACGTTGGCGTTCCAATTATATGGATTTACTATTTTTTGATTAAATCTATTAATCCAACTCATCGATCTCTCAGTCAATTGATTAATTTCTGGTGCACACTTAATGTCATTTACATTTAGTATGCCTAATATTGTTAGGCATGCTAAACAGATTTGAATCCTTTTCATAAAGCGCAGAATTTTTTGTGTTTTCTATTGTAATTCCTAATAATTATCTACAGACCTTTATTAACATCAAATTCCCGGGTGGAGGCATTGCATGCAATGATGCATTTTTTTCTTGGTTTATCGTACCTCTTCAAATACCTCCCATTCACCACCGTCGACCGGTTGATGCGGATAAAGTGTTGTTGCGGAAGGGCTTTATGCACCTTTCCGAGGTTTTGGGCAGTGATTTCCGTACCTCCGTCGGTGGTGTGTATATGGGTGTAGTTGTTATCGGCTGTGAGGTAGAGAATTTCTGAAGGGTGGAGGAAGAGGATCCCGTTCCGGGTGGGGAAGCGCAGTTTCAGGAAACCTGCCTGTTCCTCTACAAAGTTTTTGACCAGCTGCAGGATTTCATCCGTCTGTTCATTTGATGTGGGCATGGCTTAAGATTAGGGTGGTGAAAAGGAGTACCTATGTGGACAGTAATATTATAACGAAAATCCGCCATTCCGACAACAGGTCGGTTTGGGTGAGGGAGCGGCAGTTACTGTTGAGGGAAGCCTCCCCTGATTTGAGGGAAGGGCTTGCGTGGCATGATTAATCCGGGCTCTGAACGCCCGGGGAAATATACTCAAGCTTGACAGCTTTGCGAATGCATAGCTGTTTAGCATGCGTAATGCCGTACACCGCTCTATTGAGGATTTTTCGCAAAGCCGCTCCGTGTCGGCATTTTACAGCCTGATGACCTGGGTCGAGGGATCGGCCGACTCATAGGCAATAAGTCTCAGGGGGATATCGGGATAATGCTCATGGAATGTCTTGTATTTCGATGTTTTGACTTCCGTGATGCTGAATTTGCATTCAAATGCGCTTTCCTGACCGATGGCAGGCTGTACGATAAAGTCAATTTCTCTCTGGTCAGCCGTTCTCCAATGAAGGATCTGATCCCCCCCGTAAAGCTGTCGCAGTCTTATAAACAGATAGTTCTCAATAAGTTGTCCCTTGTCGATCCGGGCCTGCGGTTTATCAAAATAATTCAGCAGGCTGTTCCGGAGTCCGATATCATGAAAATAGACCTTCGGCATTTTCGTAAGCTCATTCCTGATGTTCCTTAAGAAGGGCCTGACCAGCCTGATATAATATGATTTCTTCAGAAAATACACATAATTTGGACCGGTGTACGGAAATACTGGTTATTAACACCACTGTTTCAATATACTCTCAAGAGTCAGATAAGAACGAGCAATGTACTGCACCACTGGCACATAAATCATTTGTAAAACCATTTCGAGTCGGTGTAAAAATAAGGGCATGTTGAGGTCGGAAAACATGCCCTTACTGTTTCTTCACCGGTAGGTTTACGTTACAGACCCGTTTTTATCATTTTCCGTCGTGTTTTCAACGATGCACTTTCTATCGAAAAAATATAGCTTCCTGCTGGAAGATCAGAACCTATGGTTAATTTGAACATCTCTTCAGAAGAAAGTTGCCAGCTTTTTAATAATTTCCCGCAAGCATGGTAAATGTTTAGTTTAAATATTTCACCCTCTGGGGCTTTATCAACTACAACAATGGCAGATTCCTGAAATGGATTTGGTTGGATCTGCATTTGGTAACTTTGTTCGGAATTTGTAAAATGGTCGTCGTAAATGGCCGATTTATCATTATCACAACTGATACCGCAATACCCAAGGTAATCACCCTGAAGCAAATGAGGCATAACGGCGGGATGCGGAACAGCAATGGTATGTGGGTTATGTGACACATTATGACAGATAAGGTACTTGTTTCCTGGTATCCCGTTAACGTATTGTCGCGGGTCGAGGACACAGATGTCCACTGAGGCCGAGTCAGTGCATCCTGATTCATTGATTGCAAGCAGTGTGTATGTGGAAGAAATCACCGGGCTGACTGTTGTGCTTTCACAGGTGTCGCAACTAACCGACCCGGCAGGTGACCAGATGTTAATACCCGCACTGCCCGAAGTAAGATCCAGGGATTGTGCTGCGTAACCAAGATAAATTGTGTTTTGAACTCCATTTGGAATAGTTTGCCCCGGGGTTACAATAATCTCTGCTTCAGGGACTGAGCCTTCAATTTCAATTACTATTCCATATTGAGAAACATTACCATGGGCATCTTCTATTGTTACCGTGACAGGGTTGTATCCGATGTCCTGACAGTCAAAGACTGATTTGCTTATTGAAATGCCGTTTACCTGGCAGTTATCATAGGTCCAGTCGGTTATCTCGGATGTTGTAACATTGGCACTGCCTCCTTGGAGTGTTTTGGTGAGATTATTGAAATGACCGATTGGTTTCATTGTATCCATAACCAAAACATCAAATTCACATGTCACCAGGGAGCAGTTGTAATTGTAAGTTGCAATTACTTTGTTAATACCCGCAAACATTGGGAAATTTACAATGCTACTGAGGTTGGATGCTCCTGTTGCCCCTATTACAGAAAAACCAGGATCAAACTGGGTGATTTCGTCCTCAAAAGGGAGCACTGACAATATGCCGTAACAATTATCAGTTCCGGTATAAATAACAGTGTCACCCGGACAGCTGATCTGAATGGTATCCGGGAGTAGTGGTTCTTCATTGAAGAAATTGATTATTTGTTGGTTACTCAGAGCAATATCAAATATCCTGACATCGTCAATGCCTCCCTTGAAATAGCTGCTCTCCGCCCAGTTAAAGCCTGCAGTGGCACCAATCATAAACGGTGTCTGGGTATCTTCGCACGGTTGATCTGAACTTATGGCGGAAGCTGAAAGGGTTCCGTTAACATACAGCTTGAGTTCTCCGGTATTTGATCTGGTGTAAACCAGGAAGGACCATTGATTTAAAGGGATTGCATTTGAAAAGATGAGATGGTCGTACTCGCTCGTGCATTTCTCGAAGCCTCCACTGATTCTGAATAATGGGTCGATTTGGAGGGTGTAGTTGTATTTATTGTTATTGTTTTCATTCTTACCCATGATCACATTATATCCGTTTGGTGTTCCGGTTGGCTTCACCCAGCAACTGATTGTCCATTCTGAAAGGTCAAGAGATGGAGCAGGATCCACATCAATCTTGTCATTTACTCCGTCAAACAACATTGCGCTGTTGCACCTGTCGAACCTGTCATTTATGAATGATGCTCCGGTTATCATTCCGTGATTGTTATTGCCGCTCAGATCATCTGCATTTCCTGTGAATGGCATGAACAGGACAGGAGCGGGACCCGGTTGTTCGACTATATAATGTGGTGCACAGGTATCGCATAACAGATGGATGATCCGTTCTGGCCCGATAATGTACTCAACGTTGTTTACTTTAATATGATATTGCCCATCGTACGGATGCGCCTGGTCTGTGCAGGTGTCATGTAGCGGAAAAACCGATAGTTCAAATGTGTTGGAATTTGAGGTAAATGAAAACTGGTCAGGTTGCTGTTTCCATGGATGAGTACCCTCAAAAACCCTTGCAAAGCCATCTGATCCGTCCTGTCCGTTTGATATCCCGTACACAACCAGACCAGGCAGAGGATCCCAGTGAAGGGAGTCGGTATCTGTAGTGTGGATGTTACCCCAAACTTCAATATTAACCTGACTCCCGGTATATGGAATTTTTAATGCCCGTTTGATGTTTCCTTTGACAAATTGACGGATTGTAGTTGAATCAATGATCATAGCCTGATCGTTAATGTTCACAGTGTAATGCCCCCGTGCCCCGTAAAAACTCAGGTTGGGATAGAGGCTGTCCATGGCTATGGTTGTCAAGTAAAGGTAATTCTGCTCAGGGTTGCAGGAATAATTAATTGTCTGGGGGTTTGGATTGTAAACATGGGTTCCATTGGCGATGGATGCTCTTGAAGCGCTTCCGTCCTGTTCGTTTGTGTAGTAGTAAATCAATGCTCCGGGCAGTGGGTCAATGTAATTCGGACCTGCCGGATCATTGGTGTAAATACAGTCACTGACTGTAATACCAATGTTGCTTCCCGGACAGTTGGCCTTCATGACTTGAGCATTAATGGCTTCAGGCAGAATCAATAAGCCTGCAAGGATAAACAGGTTCCATAACCTGTTGTAACATACTGTGCATGTTTGCATAAGCTCTTGTTTTTGTAATTTTCTTTTCATAAACGTAAGATTAGGATTGAATCGACTGATCTATTTTGATCAAAGGGTTTTATTTCATATTATATCAGTACGGATGTACATCAACCCAAACATGCTGAAGGATTTTATCCGTCTGTTCTTCTGATGCGGGCATGGCATAAGGTTGTGAGTGGTCATTCGGAGTTTCTTAACGCGTAGTAATATTATAATGAAAATCCGCCATTCCGACAACAGGTCGGTTTGGGTGAGGGAGCGGCAGTTACTGTTGAGGGAAGCCTCCCCTGATTTGAGGGAAGGGCTTGCGTGGCATGATTAATCCGGGCTCTGAACGCCCGGGGAAATATACTCAAGCTTGACAGCTTTGCGAATGCATAGCTGTTTAGCATGCGTAATGCCGTACACCGCTCTATTGAGGATTTTTCGCAAAGCCGCTCCGTGTCGGCATTTTACAGCCTGATGACCTGGGTCGAGGGATCGGCCGACTCATAGGCAATAAGTCTCAGGGGGATATCGGGATAATGCTCATGGAATGTCTTGTATTTCGATGTTTTGACTTCCGTGATGCTGAATTTGCATTCAAATGCGCTTTCCTGACCGATGGCAGGCTGTACGATAAAGTCAATTTCTCTCTGGTCAGCCGTTCTCCAATGAAGGATCTGATCCCCCCCGTAAAGCTGTCGCAGTCTTATAAACAGATAGTTCTCAATAAGTTGTCCCTTGTCGATCCGGGCCTGCGGTTTATCAAAATAATTCAGCAGGCTGTTCCGGAGTCCGATATCATGAAAATAGACCTTCGGCATTTTCGTAAGCTCATTCCTGATGTTCCTGAAGAAGGGCCTGACCAGACTGATATAGTATGATTTCTGGAGTATATATAAATATTGGTCGATAGTCCTGGCATTGTAACTGAGAGTTCTTGCCAGTTCATTGGTATTGATCAGCTTGCCCGTCTGATGGGCAAGCAAAACGGCAAGCCTGTATACTTTCAGATAGTTGCTGTTTTCCGATTCGAATACATCCTTTTTCAGATAGGTTTTTACCAGTTCACCCAGCATGCTTTGCTTTTCCCGGGGATCTTTTTCCGAAACCACTGCGGGATACCCGCCGAACACGAGGTATTCATCAAAGGCTGCCCGGAGTTCCCTGGAACGAAGGGAGCGGTAAGCTGGCTTTTCCCTGAGCAGCTTGGTTTCTTCAATGAGTGCCGTTCTTTCACTTAGCTCCAGAAACTCTTCAAAATCAAGTGGAAACAGTTCGTATATCCGCATTCTGCCTGCAAGGCTGTCTTTGAACCTTGTGTCGAGATAGAAGGCACTGCTTCCCGTTGCGATGATTTTCAAGCCTGCGCCATGTAGGTCGTAGAGGTATTTAAGAAGGTTGGAAGGATTGGCGCTTAGCTGGATTTCATCGAGTAACAGATATAATTTCGATCCGGAAGCGATGTCGGCATTCTGGGGCATATCCCTGAGATATCGCAGCACGTTTCCGGGATGTTCATCGACTGCAGCCAGTACCTCCGGATCCTCCAGGGTCAGAAACTGCGTGCTTTCCTTCCTTTCCCTGAGTTCCTGTTGAATCTGTTTCAGTAAAGTTGTCTTACCTACCTGCCGGGCTCCGGTTATCAGGATATACTCCTTACGTAACAGACTATCAAGAATGGTGGTTAAGAGTTTCCTTTTCATCTTGTGCAGTTTTTACAAATATACAATAAAAAAATCAGTAAATGCATAAAATATTAAATAAAAAATGCAGTAGATGATAAGAATGTCTGATTTTTAAGTAATGGTCCGGAAGTATACCGACACGGAATGAGTTTGCGAAAAAAATGCGATCAAGGGGTGTACGGCATTACTCATACTAAACAGCTTTACATTCGCAAACCTGTCAAGTATGAGTATAAACTGAATGAAGCAGTCCCCGAAAATATACCGAAAGACTACAGGAATGCGAATAAAGTGTATCCAGATTCAGGTAACTTCCAATAAGAAAGTCAATTTCCATTCCTGATTTTGTTCTGTAGAAGTACAATCTCGCATCTGAGCCACTGGTTTTAATCCATTTCACTAATTCCGCAGCAATATATACCGACACGGAATGAGTTTGCGAGAAAATTACGACACAACGGTGTACGGCATTACTCATACTAAACAGCTTTGCATTCGCAAACCTGTCAAGTATGAGTATAATTTTCGTAAAGTTGTCCTGAGTTCAGTGAGAATCCGATTCCGCTCACATTTCCGAAGAAGAACCCTGGTTGGATAATGAGCGAATTACCTGCATATTTTCTCATTGAATGAGAAAATATACTGGTAAATTATCTTATGCCAGGTCTTTTTCAGACTTTGTCAGTCCTTTTTCAGCAGCAGCACTGTCCCTTTGCGTTCGTGGCGTTCGCCGTTCACGTCTTTCAGGCGGATAAAGTAGTTGTAAACGCCAATCGGGCAGAATTCCCCGTCCTTTTTACCGTCCCAGGGTTCAAAGAAGTTGCTGGTGGAGAAAATCTCTTCGCCCCAGCGGTTGAAGATCACCATCAGGAAGTCATCGGGATCGACATATACGCCCTGGGGGCCGAAATGATCGTTCCGGCCATTGCCGTCGGGGGTGAAGGCATTGGGGATATAGAAGGCAGATTCGGGGTAGATGATGATCAGCTCACTCACGGAGTCTTCGCAGTTGTTGTCGTCTATCACATGGAGGGTGACCACGTAAGTGCCGGTATCGCTGTATTGGTAGAGCGGGTTTTGCGTGCTGAGCTGGGTTCCGTCGCCCATATTCCAGAACCATTGGTATGGGATCAGGGAGTAGGTCTGGTCGGTGAACCTCACAAAGCCATCGAGGGCACTGGCTTGTGGCGGGTTAAAGGAGAAGGCGGCCTGGGGTGCCCGGTAAAGGGTGTAGTAGTCCTCCCTGAACAGGGAATCGCTGCAGCCATGGTTGGAGGTGACCGTAAGCAGGATGCTGTAGTGTCCTTGCTGGTTGTATGTGTGGGTGACATTACCCGATGCGAAATCTTCCGTCCATCCGTCCCCGAAATCATAGGTATAGTTGGCGAGGTAACCCGAATCGATGGTACTGAGGTCTGTAAAAGTGACCAGGCCGGGCAAGCCGCAGTCGAAGAGGGGATCTGCCGTGAAATGCACTTCAGGAAGGGGATACAGGCACACGGTCATGCTGGCGGAGTCCCTGCATCCTTTATCCGAGACAGCCAGCAGGCTTGCCTGGTACAGCTGGTATTGCTGGTAAACCGTGGGTGGAGGTTCTGTCGCGTTGAGCGGGGGACTGCCGTTGCCCAGTTCCCAGGTAAAGCTCATACTGCCGCCGCTGATGAAGGAGGTGTTCTGGAAGGTGGTGGCTTCGCCGAAGCAGACACATTCGCTCAGGAAAGCCGCCCTGGGATTGGGATGTACGGTGATGGTATCCCAGGCGGTATCCTGCAGGATATTGCCGAAGAGCTGGGCTGTGGCAATCAGCATCACGATGTACTGGCCGGGCTGGGAATACAAATGGTAGACCGTATCCGGGGCCGGTGCCAGAACAAGGAGCGGGCTTCCGTCACCGAAATCCCAGCTGAGGCTGCTGATCACGCTGTTGCCTCCGGCAGTCGACAGATTGGCAAAGGCGGCAGGAACGCTGTCACAAAGCGGGTTCAGGGGATCAAAGGCAGCCTGGAGGCAGGGACAGCGGTAAACGATTTGTGTCACCGTATCGCTGCAACCGAGGGAGTTGGTGACGATCAGGGTGACCAGGTATACGCTGTCGGTCTGGGGGTAGAAATGCCAGACGGGCGTTCCGGGGACACTGACATGCAGGGTGTCGGCTGCACCTGATCCCGGATCTCCGAAGTACCAGGTCCACGAAACGATACTGCCGTTTACGGGCAGACTCAGGTCGGTAAAGACCGTGGAGTCATTGCAACAGGCGAAACTCGCAGCAAACTGGGCCAGCGGAGGCGGATAAATATCCAGGTACCTGACAGCGCTGTCCACGCAGTTGTCTGCATTGGCGGCGGTAAGTGTCACAATATAACTGCCGGGTGCCTGGTAGAGGTGTTGCGTGGCAGTGGTAGTGACCGTGCCCTGGTTGTTATCCCCGAAGTCCCAGCTCCACTGGTTGACCAGGGTTCCGGGCGGAGAGGCGGATGCGTTGAAAAGCACGGGACTGTATAGACAGGTATCGGTATAACTGAAGCCGATGTTGAACTCGGGTTTCACTGAGATGATCTGGGTAAGGGAATCGGAACAACCCCTGTCGTTGGTAACGGTAAGGCTGACGGGATAGCTTTGTCCTGCCGGGATGAAGACATGGTAGGGATGGACGGAATCCGAATAATAGAACTGGTTGAAATGCCAGTGATATTGGGTAATGGTGCTTCCGTGTCCCTGGGAAAGGTTGTGGAAGTAAATCATCCCCGGCTGGTTGCCGCTGAAGCAGGTATCCGTATATGTGAATGCAGGTATGGGCAGGGAATCCACCAACACAGTCCGCTCGATGGTATTCACACAGCTGTTAGCATCGGTTACGGTCAGTTGTACGGGGAAATGGCCCCAGTGGGGGAAGAGGTAGGAGATGGTGTCGGATCCGCTCTGGTTTCCGGTATTGTTGAAGTTCCACATCCAGTTGCTGATGGAGGAGGAGGGTGAGACTGACAGGCTGCTGAAGTGTGTCGGATTGCCGAAGCAGGCGGTGTCGAAGCTAAAGGCCGGTTGCGGCAGGGGATGGATAACGACGGCCTGCACCAGGGTATCGAAGCACGCATCTGTATTGCCGATGATCAGCTGCACATTGAAGCTGCCCGGCTGGGTGTAGGTATGCTGGGGATTGGTCTGGTAAGAAGTGTCGAACTGCAGGGCCAGTCCGGGATCGTTGAATTTCCAGTACCACTGACTGATGTTTCCGCCATTGGGCAGGGAGTTTCCGGAGTTGAAAGCGGCTGCCTGGTTGAAACAGACCGGGTCGTTGACCGTGAAGGCGGCTTCCGGTTTGGGTTTGACCGTCACCAGCCGGGAGGCGGAATCCATACAGCCGGGTGTATTCTGAAGGATGAGCCAGGCGGTGTAGGTTCCGGGATCGGCATACTGATGATACGCGATGGTGAAAGGGCTGATCATGCTGCTGTCATCCCCGAATTTCCACAGTCGCTGGGTGATATTTCCCGTTCCTGCGGAAGAGGTGGAGGTGAAGGCCGTGGCCAGGCCGAAGCAGACGGTATCGCAGTGGAAACTGACCTGGGGCAGGGCATGCACTTCCACGTTTTTCACGGTCTGGTCGTGGCATCCGAAAATGTCGGTTACCTGCAGGCCGACCTGGTAAACACCCGGGTTGGCGAAGGTATGGACGGGATCGGGAACCAGGTCGAAGAAGCCGCCGTCGATGGTCCAGTACCAGTCCGCAAGGGTGGCCGTACTTATGGACTGGTCGGTAAAGCTTACCTGGTTTTGCTGGCAGGGCAGGTTATAGGAGAAGCCGGGTTGTGGCAGGGCCCTCACCAGGACACTGTGCTGGATGGTATCGCCGCAGCCCTGGAGGTAGTGGGCGATGAGGGTGACGGTATAGATGCCGGGGTGTTGGTAAATGTAAAGAACTGAATCATCGGTAGTTGCCTGCAGGGGACTGCCATCTCCGAAGTCCCATGTCCAGAATGATACCGTTGTACCTTCCGGTGACAGGACGAAGCTGTTCATTTGGGTGGGAGCGCCAAAGCAGACCGTATCGGCAAAGAAGTCGAAGTTCAGGGGATGTTTCACGCAAACGGTGTCATGGATGGAATCGCGGCAGCCGCGGGCGTTGGTGACGGTGAGGCTGACGGGGTAGCAATCATCATAAGGATAGAAGAAATGCAGGGGATCGCTCTGGGATGATCCGTACTGGTTATTGAAACGCCATTCCCAGTTGCTGAGGCTGCTGCCGTTGCCTGAAGAAAGGTCGGTGAACTGCACCAGTCCGGCGCTGAGTCCGGGAACGCAGGTATCGCTCCAGCTGAAAGCCGGAATGGGAAGGGAATCAACGAATACCTGGTAAATCAGGTCGTTCACACAGCTGTTTTCATCGGTCACGGTCAGTTGTACGGGGAAATGGCCCCAGTGGGGGAAGAGGTAGGAGATGGTGTCAGTCCCGTTCTGGTTTCCGGTATTGTTGAAGTTCCACATCCAGTTGCTGATGGATGAGGAGGGTGAGACTGACAGGCTGCTGAAGTGTGTCGGATTGCCGAAGCAGGCGGTGTCGAAGCTAAAGGCCGGCTGCGGCAGGGGATGGATAACGACGGCCTGCACCAGGGTATCGAAGCACGCATCCGTATTGCCGATGATCAGCTGCACATTGAAGCTGCCCGGCTGGGTATAGGTATGCTGGGGATTGGCCTGGTAAGAAGTGTCGAACTGCAGGGCCAGGCCGGGGTCGTTGAATTTCCAGTACCATTGGCTGATGTTTCCGCCATTGGGCAGGGAGTTTCCGGAGTTGAAGGCGGCTGCCTGGTTGAAACAGACCGGGTCATTGACCGTGAAGGCGGCTTCCGGTTTGGGCCTGACCGTCACCAGCCGGGAAGCGGAATCCACGCAGCCGGGGGTGTTCTGAAGGATGAGCCAGGCGTTGTAGGTTCCGGGATTGGCATACTGATGATAGGTGGTGGTAAAAGGACTGATCATGCTGATATCGTCCCCGAATTTCCAAAGGCGCTGGGTGATGTTTCCCGTTCCGGCGGAAGAGGTTGAGGTGAAGGCCGTGGCCAGGCCGAAGCAGACGGTATCGCTGTGGAAACTGACCTGGGGCAGGGCATGCACTTCCACGTTTTTCACGGTCTGGTCGTGGCATCCGAAAATGTCGGTTACCTGCAGGGCAACCTCGTAAACACCCGGATCGGTGAAGGTATGGACGGGATCGGGAACCAGGTCGAAGAAGCCGCCGTCGATGGTCCAGTACCAG
The DNA here is from genome assembly GCA_022709385.1 of Bacteroidota bacterium. Classification (GTDB taxonomy): domain Bacteria; phylum Bacteroidota; class Bacteroidia; order Bacteroidales; family CAIXZF01; genus JAKLIX01. The sequence continues at coordinate 39,116 of JAKLIX010000006.1, forward strand.
TCCGCAAGGGTGGCCGTGCTTGTGGATTGGTCGGTAAAGCTTACCTGGTTTTGCTGGCAGGGCAGGTTATAGGAGAAGCCGGGTTGTGGCAGGGCCCTCACCAGGACACTGTGCTGGATGGTATCGCCGCATCCCTGGAGGTAGTGGGCGATGAGGGTGACGGTATAGATGCCGGGGTGTTGAAAAGTATAAAGGACTGAATCAGCTGTAGTTGCCTGCAGCGGACTGCCATCTCCGAAGTCCCATGTCCAGGATGACACCGTGGTACCTTCCGGTGACAGGACGAAGCTGTTCATTTGGGTGGGAGCGCCAAAGCAGACCGTATCGGCAAAGAAGTCGAAGTTCAGGGGGTGTTTCACGCAAACGGTGTCATGGATGGAATCGCGGCAGCCGCGGGCGTTGATGACGGTGAGGCTGACGGGGTAGCAATCATCATAAGGATAGAAGAAATGCAGGGGATCGCTCTGGGATGAGCCGTACTGGTTGTTGAAACGCCATTCCCAGCTGCTGAGGCTGCTGCCGTTGCCTGAAGACAGGTCGGTGAACTGCACCAGTCCGGCGCTGAGTCCGGGAACGCAGGTATCGCTCCAGCTGAAAGCGGGAACGGGCAGGGAATCAACCGGGACGATATGATTGACGGCATGGGTGCATCCGAACTGGTTGGTGACCAATAGTGAGGCCGGGTGCAGGCCGGGAGCGGCAAAGATTAAATCCAGGGATGGCAGCGTGTCCCATTGTTGTCCAGCCATTGTCCACAGCCAGCTTGTGATGTTTCCTTCCGCACTTGTGGAAGTACTGCTGAGGAGGGTTGGGTTCCCGAAGCATGCGGTGTCATAAATAAAAGATGCTGCAGGCAGGGGGTAGACATGCAGGTTTTTAACCAGTGAACGGCTGCAGTTATTGGCGTTGCCGACGGCAAGTGTCACATTGAAATCGCCCGGGTGCGAGAAGCTGAAGTCCGGCGTCAGGCTGTTGTTGTTGATGTTGAAGGGTCCGCCGTCGCCGAAGTTCCATTCAAACCAGCTGATTGGACTGCCATTTCCCCCGGAGGCCGTCCCGTCGAAATGGGTGACATCCCCGAAACAGATGGTGTCATTGAACGTGAAAGCGGGCAGGGGAGCCGCATGTACCAGAACCAGGGCAGAATCTTTACCGGTACAGAGGTCTGAGTTTCCGATGATGAGTCTGACCATATAGGATCCTGCTTCGCTGTAGAGGTGATTCACCTGTGTTGCCAGGGTGTTCAGGGTGTCACCATCCCCGAATATCCAGGTTCTTTGTATGATTCCGCCTATGCCGGGTGTCGAATTGTCGGTAAAGCTTGTGGCTGTCCCTTCACAGACCTGGGTAGCCGTAAAGTTCACCGAAGGAAGGTTGTGGACATGGATTTGCTGCAGCAGTGCGGATGAACATCCGGCGGCATCAGTCACCTCCAGTTGTACGGGGAATGTGCCGCTTCCGGGAAATACATATGTGGTTACCGGCAGGGAAGCCTGGCTTCCGTCGGGGAATGTCCAGAGCAGGGAAGTGACGGGTCCGTTGGCGGAGGTTGACTGGCTGGTAAACTGTATCGTATCGTTCAGGCACAGATTCGTATGGGTGAAGGACGGAAGCGGCAGACTCCGCACGAATACATTTTGTTTCAGCGTATCTCTGCAGGAGAGGGAATCGATAATGATCAGGCTTACCTCAAAGATCCCCGCGGCAGTGAACTGATGGACGGGTTCGGCGGAGAAGGATATATTCTGTCCCATGGAGACCGGATCACCGAAATTCCATTGAAAATATGTAATACCTGCTCCATTGCCGTCTGAAAGGTTTACGAAATGTGTGGTGTCGCCAAGGCAGACAGTATCGTATGAGAAACCGGCGAGGGGTTCGGGTTTGTTGAGGACAGGAAGGGATACGGTATCGGAGCACAGGTTTTGATCGACAATGATCAGGCTGACATCGACCCAGCCCGGTGCCATAAACGCATGACAGGGTGTGGAATCGTTGGAAAAATTGGACGCACCGGACAGGGGATCTCCGAAGTTCCACTTCCTGAAGAGAACCGGCAGGGTGAAGGTGTTGGATACATCGGAGAAACAAACCGGTGTTCCCTGGCAGTAGTTCTGGGTATGGACAAAATTGGCCACAGGATTTTGATGAACCACCACAGGATATATGTATGTATCCGTGCAGCCTTTTGAGTCTGTTACAGTCAACGAAACGTAATATGTTCCCGCTATCTGGAAGACATGCTGGGGATTTTGGGTATTGTCCCATGTTCCGTCGGCAAAATTCCACAGCCAGTTTGTTACGGGCAGGTTCATGCCGCTGGCAAAGCCATTGAACTGCACCACCCTGCCCTCACAGGCCGGGAAGTGTTCAAAAGAGGCCACAGGCGGGGGATACACCACCACTTCGCTGGTCAGCTTGCTTACACAGCCACCCTGGGTTTCCACGGTGAGCTGCACATAATAGGTCCCGCTGGCAGTGAAATAGTGAATGGGGTTTTGTGCGGAGGAGGTCTGTCCGTCGCCGAAATTCCAGTGCCAGGATTGAATGTTGTTGGCGGGTGAATAGGAGATATCGGTGAAATGGACCGCTTCGTTCGTACATTGGTTTGTATCGAAGAGAAAGCCTGCAACCGGGCTTTCTTCAATGACGATCGTCTGGCTGGTCTGGTTAACGCAACCCCGGCTGTTGGTGATGCTGAGCAGTACATCGTAGGTACCGGGCAGGGTGTATGTGTATTCGGGATGTTCCAGGTGGCTGGTGTCATCGAGTGTGAATAAATCCCCGAAGTTCCAGGAATAGTTGGTAACAGGTGCCCCGGCGCCATTGGAGTAATTGGTGAAATAGGCCGGCTGTCCGGTACAAAGCGGGGATACCTGAAAACTGGGGTTGGGCAGGGGATATACGATGATTTCCTTTGTTTTGCTCCGCTGACATCCGTTGACATCAGTGACAAGGAGGCTGACATAATAGGTGCCGGCATTGGCATAGGTATGTGACGGGTTTTGCTGGTAAACGCCTGCGGAACCGTCTCCGAAATTCCATTGCCACTGGCTTAGTCCGCCTGCCGGAGCCGACGTTGAATCGGAGAATTCGGTGGGCATGCCCCGGCATACTTTGGTGTATCCGAAATCCACCCCGGGAGGGGCGGCAACAGTCAAAGTATTGATAACCGTATCGCTGCACTGGTTGGAGTTGGTCACAACCAGCCTGACAGGATAATTACCTGGTCCCCCGTACAGGTGGGTCGGGTGCTGGTTGGCAGAAAAATTTCCGAATCCTGAAGCGGGATCACCGAAATTCCAAACCCAGGAAGTCAGGAAGAGGGCATTGGGATTGCTGTTGTCCTGGAACTGCGTCTGCCCCTCCACACAGGGATAATTAAAGCTGAATGCGGCATCAGGACGCGGGAACACCTGCACCGTTTTGCTCACCGTATCGGAACAGCCCTGGTTGTTGGCCACTACCAGGCTGACCTGGAAGCTGCCCGGGATGGGGTAAAGGTGGAGCGGGTGTTGCAGGGAGGATGAGGTCATATCCGCGAAATCCCATTGCCATGAAACAAGATTGCCGTAAACGGGTACCGACAGATCGGTGAATTGGGTGGAAAGTCCGTGGCAGACGTCAAGCGGATTGAAATTGGCCAGGGGATGCGGATATATCGTGATGTTTTTTATCATGGTATCTCTGCATCCGTTGTCATCGGCCACGATCAGCCGGACGGAATAGAAACCTGCCTGGTAATACTGATGTACAGGATTTTGATCGAATGAAACATTGTTAAATCCCGACAGAGGTTCACCAAAATTCCAGGCCCAGTCAGTGATCAGGGTGACTGGGGAGGTGCTGAGGTCGTTAAACTGGATGGCTTCATTCTGGCAGATGTTGATATTCAGGAAGTTGGCTGTTGGTTTTGGTTGGATGGTGACCTGCTTCCAGGTTGTGTCCTTACATCCGTTGTTGTTTTCCACGATCAGTCTGACGGTGTAGGTACCGGCACTGGCGTAGACAAATTCGGGATGTTGCAGTGAAGATACGTCAAGGCTTGTGTTTTCCACTCCGAAATCCCAGTTCCAGGCGATGATACTGCTTTGCGACAGGTCGGTGAAATGGACGGCTTCTCCCTGGCAGGCTGCGTCAGTGATGAAGGCAGCTTCCGGGAGAGCCAGCACGCTGATCACCCTGCTGTGGGTATGCTGGCATCCTTTTTCGTCTGTTACCGTCAGACTTACGGTGTATTGTCCGGGACCCGGATACTGGTAGCCCGGGTTTTGTTCCAGGGAGTAGGAGAGTGGATTTCCCGGGTCGCCGAAACTCCAGGCCCATGTGATGATGCCTGATCCGTGTGGTATGGAAAGGTCTGTAAAGAAGACGGAATCCTGATCGCAGGGCAGGCTGTATTCAAATGCGGCTTCCGGAATGGAATCGACCACAACTTTATGCATGATTAGCTGTTCGCATTGGTGCTGGTCGGTGGCCAGCAGGAAAACGGTGTAAATCCCGGGATACAGATAGGTGTGGGAGGGATCGGGATCGAAGGAAGAACTTCCGTCACCAAAGTCCCATATCCAGGAAATGATATTGTCGCCTGAGGGTGTCAGCACGCTGTCGGTAAACCAGGTCGGACTGCCCCAGCAGGCGGTGTCGGCTGTGAAGTCTGCCTGGAAGGGCGGGCTTACGTAAACGGGCAGGGTCACAGTGTCGCTGCAGCCTCTGGCTGAAGTGGCTGTAAGGCTGACCAGATAAGTGGTATCTGTGCTGCCGAACTCAAACAAAGGATGCTGGGCGCTGGAGGAATAATCATTTCCGAACTCCCAGAACCAGGATGCCAGGGGAGCACCGTTTGGCAGGGAAGTATTGGTGAATTGTACCTGACCTTCAGTACAGTAGAGGTTTTGATAGCTAAAAGAAGGATAGGGCAGGGAGTCGGTCTGAACGGCATGGCTGACCGAATCCGAACAGCCGATGGTGTTGCGGATGATGAGTTTCACGCTGTCTTCTCCCCAGGCGGGAAAGATATAGGAGGGGTAAAGCTGGTTAAAGACCGTGTCATAGTTTCCGAATATCCATATCCTTTCTGTGATGAGTCCCATGGTATTGGTGGATCCGTCGTAGAAATGTGCCGGCTGCCCGAAGCATGCGGATTCAGTCTCAAAGGCGGCGTCGGGAATGGGATAAACCAGGACATTCCTGCTGACCGGAGCCGAGAGGCAGCCATTGGTGTCCTTTACATAAAGCTGGGTGGTGTAGGTACCCGGATTGGCATAGATGTGGCCTGTATTCATGTCCGGGAATGCAGTAAAACTCAGGTTTCCGTCTCCGAAACTCCAGAAGGAGGTGTCGATCTGATAAGGAGTACCGTAAGAAAAGTTGCTGAAACCGTTGGGATTGCCGAGGCAGGCGGTATCAATACCGAATGAGGCCACCGGCAGCGACCAGTAGGTGATGCTGACACTTCCCTGGGTGCTGCAGTTCCTGCTGTCTCTGACAGTTACAGTGTAAGTGCCGGCGGTCAGGTTATAGACAGAGTCGGTGGTTGAACCGGCGGCGGCATTCCATTGGTAGGTATAGGGTGGGGTGTTGCCGCTCACGGTAACGGTGGCATAGCCGTTGCTGCTCAGGTCGCAGATATTCGGAGTGTGGTTAAATACAAGCTGATAGGGAGGCGGCTGGGTGATGATGACACTTCCTGTCCTCAACACGCCGCTGTTGTCGGTGACAGTGAGCGCATAAGTGCCGGGGCTGAGGTTAGTCCGGTTGTGGACACCGCTGCTGTTGGTCACGGTGGGACCGGGATTCCAGGCAAACTGGTAGGGAGGAACTCCCCCGCTCACCGTGGCCGTGGCAGTACCGTCGGCGGCTCCGTTGCAACTGATATTGGCGGAAACCAGGTTGAGCACCATCTGGTCAGGCTGGTACAGGGTCATGCTTTTAATGACAAAGCAGCCGTGGTCATCGGTCAGGGTCAGGGTATAGGTTCCGGCCGGCAATCCGCTCAGGTTGGGTGCGGTGGCACCTGTATTCCAGAGATAACCGTACGGGCTGGTCCCTCCTGTGGCAGTCGAATTGATAAAACCGTTGCTGCCTCCGTTGATGGTGGGACCTTGTCCGCTCAGGTTCAATGTGAGCACCGGGGGCGGGGTGATACTGACATTCTGTGTGGCGGAATAACAGGTCGGAAGATTGGCATCTCTTACTATCGCCGTATAAGATCCGGCACCCAGGCCGGTGAATTGGTTGGAGGCCTGAAATGGACCGGATAATCCGTGAATGGAGTATTCAAGTACGCCGCTTCCACCCTGGGCAGTAATGGTGATGCTGCCGAAAAAGCCCGCTTCATTGCAGAGGGGGTCTTCCTTTTGTACGGCAGTGATCAGAAGCTGGGGCGGTTGCAGTAGACTTACGGAATTGACGGCCAGGCAGTTGTTCGCGTCCGTCACGGAAACGGTATAGGCACCTGCACAAAGGTTGTTGAGGCTCCATCCGCTAAAAGTATTGCTTCCGTTCGACCAGACAGGGATGCCATAGGGTGATGTGCCGAAGTTGGGAATGACCCCTGCCGTTCCGTTACAGGTGCCGTAACAGTTCAGATCGGTGTGGGTGACGCTGAGCTGTAAGGCTCCCGCGGGCTGTCCGACTGTGATGGTATCGCTGATCCAGCAAAGGCTGGAGTCGGTCACGATCACCACATAAACACCGGTATCGAGGCCGGTCACGGTTTGTGTCAGCCCGATGATATTCTCTGCCGGAAGGGCTTTCCACTGCCAGGTGTAAGGGGCGGTACCCCCTGAAGGATAGGACACAGCCCAGCCGGTATTGCCTCCGTAACAGTCCACGTCATGCACATCCACATCCGTGGCAAGGGGGGCGATGACCACGGTGCCGTAATAATTACAGCCGTTATGATCGGTTACGGATACACTGTAAGTTCCTGCCATCAGCCCGTAAACCGAGTCCAGGGCTGAAGTGACGGGGCTCCAGGTGTATGTGAAGGGAGCCGTGCCTCCCTGCACATAGGCTTTGATCCAGTAACCCGCCGTATCGCAGTCGATATTACCCGTGGCAAAGGTGACGATACCGGGAAGGGGTTCATAGATGGTGACCTGTCCGGATTTGATGCAGTGATTGCTGTCTGTCACTGTGACAAAATAAGTTCCCGCATTCAGGTTAAGGATATGGTCGGTGGTTTCACCTGTCGACCACTGGATCTGGTATGGAGGCGTTCCGCCGTAGGGATGAACCACGGCCCAGCCGCCGCCCATGCCGTTACACAGGGTGCTGTCGCTGGTGAATTGAAGATATACCGAAGTGTCCGGCTGGTCGATAAAGACAGAATCCGCCAGTTCACAGCCATCCCCGTCGGTTACGGTTACGAAATACCAGCCGGTGGTCAGGTTGAAGATGGTAGGGGCTGTGGAGCCGGTGGACCAGAGGTAGGTGTATGGGTTGGCCACGGTATTGGTTCCCCCGGCGGCCACGACGGTGGCCACGCCTGTATTGCCTCCATAACAAAAGACATCCTGGGCAATGATGGTGTCGTCGAGTTGTTTGATGCTTACGGTATCCACCATGGTGCAGAAATAGCCGTCGGTGACGGTGACCGTATAATCGCCGGGCACCAGGTTGCTGATGGTCTGGGTTGTGGCACCGTTGCTCCAGAGGAAGGTGTAGGGTGGCGGAGTGAAGGCGGGAGATCCCCCGCTCACGTTGGCCGTGGCCCAGAAGCCGGTATTTGAAAAGCAGTCGGCAGCCCCGGTGGCAAATTCGATGTCTATGGCCGTCGGTTCGTTGCGCTGGATGAGGCCCGACACTTTTTCACAGCCGTTCGCATCGATGACCTTTACCCTGTAGGTACCGGCATGCACAAGGATGGAATCTTCTGTGGTGATGATGGTGTCGTTCGGATAAGGCCATCCCAGGTTGATGGGGCCCATGAATACGTATGTATAGGGAGGTGTCCCTCCCGTTGCGTTGGCCACCAGCAGCGCGGTGCTGTCGCCGTGGCATTCGATGCTGACATCACCTCCCCCTACATTAAGGATCAACGGGGGTGGCTGGGTGATGACATAATTGCCGAAACTCCGCACACATCCCACGCTATCTTTCACATAGACAACATAATAGCCATTCACCGGCGAAGGCGCCAGTGAATCGAAAAAGTTCGAATGCTGGTAGATGACGTTGTTGAGGCTGTACTGCAGCGGCCCCGTTCCCCCCTGGGCATAAATGGTGATGGTGCCGTTGTTGGCTCCGAAGCAACTCACATGGGTGATTACCGTATTCTGGTAAAGGGTGATGATGGGCGGGCCCGGCGTGACGAAGCTGCTGTCGAAACGGCAGCCATAGCTGTCCTTGATGTAAAAGGCATGACTGCCTGTGCCAAAGCCGTTGAACGTATTGTTAGCGTACCATTGCGGTTCGCACCAGAGGTAAGGCCAGTAGGTGCTGTACTGGTAAGGCCCCACCCCCCCGCTTATGATGAACTGGACACTGCCGTTGACCGAGTTGTAGCAGGGCGATACGCTGTCGATGATGATCGTATCCGGATGCAGCGCGATGTAAGGATCAAAGAACCAGTTCTGATTGCCTCCCAGATCTTCGGAGCGGAGGGCAGAGTCGGGAAGGGCGGGCGGATTCTGTGCAATGATATCCCGTATCGCCATGTAATCCAGGGTGAGTACACTGTCTGAAAGGAGAAAGGCCTGCACTGTCGTGTCTGAAGATCTGAGATAGGAGCGCATGCAATGGTAATCTCCCCAGTAAGTCAGGTCATCGAGAATATGCTGGGTTTTGTTTGATTGTATGGTAAGGGTATTGGCATAGTAGGAAAGGCAGGTGCAACCACAGGCATGGATTCTCCTGATATTCAGATCATAAAACGTATTGCTGCCCTCCAGTATCCATCCGTTGTACCAGAAATAGGTGGAATCGAAGTAGTTTTGTCCGCCGTAGACATAGCCGTCGCGGTTAAATTCCATTTTCTGGTGGACGGTATTGAAATTGGCGTGCAGTTCGCCGGTTTCCAGGTGGCCGCAACAGCCGCAGCCGCATCCGTGGGGATGGGTCGAAAACAACAATTGGTTAAACGAATTATAATCTCCGTACACCCTACCCTGGTGGTAAATATCCACGATGTTGAAGGTGTTGTCGTTCACATTCCTGCCGACCAGCGAGAGGTTGCCGATCCATCCGTTGCCCTGCATGGTCACCAGGTTGTAGGTGCTGTGGTTCCCGTTGATATACCCGTCGCTCCGGAACATGGAGTTGTGGAAGTTGTTCACGTTGCCGTCGATATAGCCTGTGCCGTGAAAGAGGGAATTGTAGATGTCGCTGGAATCACCGATGATGAAGCCGACGCCGTCGAAGGTCACATCGTAGTTGGAGGAATCCGCATCCACCACAATGTTATCGGCGATCAGCAGTTTACCCGGGGAGATATGGAAATGCACCAGGTCGTATTTCAGGTGGGATCCGGCATGCATGGTGGACCCGAAGGTATTGCTGGCGGCACCGTAGAAATGGATCTGGGAGTGATTTCCCGTAACCAGGGTAATGGTGGACGTGTTCCTGACGTCCCAGGCATAGTTCTCCCCGGTGTTTCCCGTGTTACCGGCCGTAATGGTCACAAAGGAATCACCGAGGTCGAGATAGCGCTGGTAGGTTGAGGTGGAGGTAAAGCGGGAACAGGTGACATCCCAGCTGTTGGTGATGAGGCTTCCCTTGTCGAGGTTGATGGAGTAAGTAACGATGAAATCGTCAAGCAGGTTCCAGGTACCATTTCCGAAAAAGAAACAACTGGCCGGGATCCAGTTCCCGTTTGTGGTGATGGTTTCGGTGTTGTTCGACAGAAAGCGGGTATCGCCCTGGTATTTCACCCTCATTCTGGCACAGAATTGCAGGGAGCCGTGGATAAACAAACCCCCGGGACCAAAGAAAGTGACGGTATCCGAATAATCTTCCCAGTACATATCATGAAACTCGACCGTACTGTAGAGAGTGACCGTATCGGTGGGGGAATTGAAGGATGCGGCGTTGAAAAACACATTGTCGGACTGGCCGGGCAGTGTCGTGAAGACGGAAGAAGGATACGCACCCCCCGATACATCCGACCAGTGGGTCAGATCGTCCCAGTTACCTGTGCCGCCCACCCAGTAGTAATCCTGCTGCGAATAAGCTTGCAGGCATACAAAGGCTAAGACGAATAAAAATATAAAACGGAGCCGGATATTCATGAATGCTTGCTTGTTGGGTTTGAACCCAACAAAGTAAAGAAAAATTTGATCACCTGTTTGTTAAGTGAAAGCTAATTGAGGGAATGAATGTTTTTCCGGGATGAGAAGCGGGGACTGTTGAGGGAAGTGCTGAAGGAGCTCAGTATAATTTCTTCAGCTGCATGATCTGTTTCAGGCTGCAGGGAAGCTGGATAGATTTTCCGTCTTTGAGCAGGGTACAACTGCAGGTCATGGTGTTTACCCGTTTCAGGTATTTCAGGTTGACGATCACCGAGCGGCTGATCCGGAAGAATCTTCCGGGTGGCAGAATTTCTTCCATCTTTCCCAGATGGGTGGTTACCAGTTCGGACTGTCCGGGAGAGAAGAAAATCTCGCTGTAATTGCTGTCGGCGAGTAAGTAAAGGATGTCGTCGGGATCCACCATGATGAACCCGCTGCGGACATTGAACCTGATTTTTCCGGGGGGGCTGATTTGTTGCAGCAGCATGACCAATTGCTCCCTGTTGCTTTCTTTTTGTTTTTCCGCGAGCATCCTGTCAATGCAATCATTCAGTTCGCTTTGTTGCATCGGTTTCAGCAGATAATCGAATGCGGCATATTTGAAGGCACGGATTGCGTAATGGTCATGCACTGTGGTGAAGATAATGCGGGGAAGCGCATCCTGTGGGGAAATGCGGTCCAACAGCTCAAAGGCCGTACCGTCGCTCAGTTCGATGTCAAGGAAAGCTATATCTGGTTTTAACTTTAAGAGCAGCAGCAGTCCCTCTTCCACGGATCCGGCAGAACCCACCGGCCGGATTTGTTTCAGGCCGGAGAGCAGGTGGATCAGGGCATCACGCGCCTGTTTGTCGTCTTCGATGACAACGGCGTTCAGAAAAGGCAGTTTTGGGGTCATGGCAATTGTCAGCTACCCTGCAAAGATAGCGTTAATGGATTAATCCGGAGGACTCAGAAAGCAGGCAGCAGGTATCATGCATACATGATTGCCAAGAATCCTGATCTGATTGTCCTGACTAAGAATGAATCCATACAACAGGGGTTTGTCGAGGATATCCTGAAGTGAGTTGAAATGGCGGGCATCTTGTTCAGATATGCGGTGTGACTTTTTAAAGATAAAACAATCCGCTGCCAGCGTGCATCAGCTCAGGAAGCTCAGCAGCACGCCGGCGGCCACGGCGCTGCCGATCACCCCGGCCACATTGGGTCCCATGGCATGCATCAGCAGGTGGTTTTTCGGGTCGTATTCCAGGCCGACAACCTGGGATACCCTGGCACTGTCGGGAACGGCTGAGACGCCTGCATTGCCGATCAGCGGATTGATCTTGTTGCCATCCCTGAGGAAGAGGTTGATGAGTTTGACGAATAGGACGCCACCCATGGTAGCGATGACAAAGGAGACGGCTCCCAGGGCGAAGATCCCGATGGATTTGGCGGTGAGGAAGGTGGTGGCCTGGGTGCTGGCTCCCACGGTGAGGCCGATCAGGATGGTCACAATGTCGATCAGGGGACCTTTGGCGGTGTCTGCAAGCCGTTTGGTGACGCCGCTTTCTTTCAGCAGGTTGCCGAAGAAGAGCATTCCCAGCAGGGGCATGCCCGATGGGACCACAAAGGTGGTGAGCAGCAGGCCCACGATGGGGAAGAGTACCTTTTCCGTTTTAGATACCTGGCGGGGTGCTTTCATCCGGATCAGTCTTTCCCTGCGGCTGGTGAGCAGGCGCATGACCGGAGGCTGGATCACGGGAACCAGCGCCATGTATGAATATGCAGAGATGGCGATGGCTCCCATTAAATCCGGAGCGAGCTTGGAGGAAAGGAAAATGGCAGTGGGCCCGTCGGCACCTCCGATGATGCCGATAGCACCGGCTTCGGAGGCGTTAAAACCAAGCTGAAGCGCGATCATGTAAGCGCCGAAGATACCGAGCTGGGCTGCCGCCCCGATCAGTACCAGCCTGGGATTGGAGATCAAAGCCGAAAAATCCGTCATGGCCCCGATACCGAGAAAGATCAGCGGGGGATACACCCCCTGCAGCACACCGAAATGCAGGTAATTCATCACACTGCCGGTTTCATAGATACCGATCTTCAGTCCGGGGTAAAAGGGAACATTCCCGATGAGGATACCAAAACCGATGGGGATCAGCAGGAGGGGTTCGTATTCTTTACGGATCGCCAGGTAGATGAAAAACAGTCCGACCAGGATCATGATCACATGGCCGATGGTGAAATTGGCAAAGGCAGTATAAGTAAGGAACTGCTGCAGGTGGTGGGAGAGGAAGTCGAAGATGCCTTTCATTGCAGGGATTGTTAACGGGTTCAGTGCCTGGGCCAGCCTCCGATGCCGTATATTTTTGAACTCCAGGGAGAGTAGGTCCGTGAAACTTTTTTAATGGTGAGGATAAAGTCCTCATGTTCCTGTATTTCCTTGGCATACAAATGAATAGCCAGTCCGACGGCTACAAGGTTTTCATCCGGTGGAAACCCGGCGCCGCGCAGTGAACGCAGTTTCTTTTGTTCTTTGCGCTTCTCCATGAAAATAAAGGCATTGGAGAAGTTTTTAAAGATGATGAACAGCATCAGCAATACCAGGAAGACCACCGACATAGCGATGGCGGCCATTCCTATCCCGACGGGGTCTATTTGCTGGAACTGTTGCGCGGCGGAAGTTCTGGGAGTGGTGTTGTTGTTGGCGTTTGGTGTGTTTTTTGGCAGAAAGATCCACGGAAGGCTGCCGTCTTCTGCTCTTCCGTAAGCGATGCCTGCTTGCTGCGGGCCCCACGACAGGCTGTCGATCAGTGTCCGGCCGTCCGCATCGTACAGGGCGAGGAAGCGGCTTTCCCTCAGGTCGAAGTTCAGATGCCTGATCCCATGGGTGGGTTGGTTGGCAGCCCAGAAGACAATATAGTTGCGTGGTGCGATCCTGGTGATGGGATCGCCTTTGGGGATGGGGTATTTTTTGGGGTCGGAAGGGTCATTGGTCAGGTAACAGCCTCCGATATCCACGTAATTGAAGGCAGTATTGAATATTTCTATCCAGGGACTGTGCTGCCCGAAATCATCGATGTATCCGGAGTCATTATGTACGAGTATCTCATTGAATTTCAGGTCTGTCGTACTTTGGGCCTGCAGACCGGGCAGGTAGATACACCATAATAGGATGATAAATCCGGCTTTCTTCATTCCAAAAGTAAGAATCAGTTAATCAGGTAGTTATACTAGCACTTTGTTCAACTGCAAAAGTACCTAAAAAGCCGACAGCTAAAAATTAATTTTTGTTAAATAGTTAGGATTGTATTGTTATTGTTTTACATTTGCTGCGTGGAGGTTTGGACAGCCCAGGGCTGTCAGCGCCACAACAAGTTTTATTTAATTTATTTTTTTAATGAACATTTATGTAGCAAGCCTTCCGTTTAAGGCATCAGACGATGAGCTGAAAGAGTTATTTGAGGAGTTTGGAGAGGTCACTTCTGCGAAAGTTATCAAGGATAAGTTTACACAGAGGAGCAGGGGGTTCGGATTTGTTGAGATGAGCGATGAATCTGATGGTCGTCGGGCAATTGACACTTTGAACGGTTCCGATTTCATGGGCAAGACCCTGATCGTGAATGAGGCCCGGCCCCGTACCGAAGGTACGTTCAACAGGAACAACCGCGAGGGTGGTTTCAACCGTCGCGAGAGGTATTAAACCTTTTGTTTCTGAAAAGAAAAGCTGTCCGGGAGGGCAGCTTTTTTTTTAATACAGCTTTTCTCTTTTTAGCAGGTAAGGCATCAGCACCTGCCGGAATCCCCGGTTGATGTCGGCTTCCACCAGGTCGATACGGTATTGTCCGCAACGCAGATAAAGTTCCTGGCGGAATGCGCTCACCGCCCTGGTATAATGTTCTTTGACTTCGGAAGGATGGACCTTGAGTTCCTGTCCGGTTTCCAGGTCAAGGAATCGGTATGGCCGGTTATCGAATTCAAAATCAATCTCTTTGTTCTTGTCAACCACATGGAAGAGGATGACTTCATGTTTGTTGTGGCGCAGGTGCTGCAAGGCTGAAAACAGTTCTTCGGCCTGTCCGTGGGTTTCCATCATATCGGAAAAGATGACCACCAGCGAACGTTTGTGAATGTTGTCGGCAATCTCATGGAGTACCGGTGCTGCCGAGGTTTTTCTCTGTTCGCTGACAGGTATGGGTTTCAGCAGTTGTTCCAGTTGCTGGTAGAGGTATTTGTGATGAATGGCATTGGATTTTGAGCGTGTGGCAAGGCTGATGGTATCAGTGAATACGGTCAGGCCCACAGCATCCCTCTGGGTCTTCAGCAGTGCCATGATGGCGGCGGCTGCATAAACGGCAAAAGTGATCTTGTTCGGATTATCAAGTGAGGGCGATTCCTTCACAGGGTAGTACATGGAGGATGAAGCATCCATCACGATCTGGCAGCGCAGGTTGGTTTCTTCCTCATAACGTTTCACATACAGGCGGTCGGTACGGCCGTATAGTTTCCAGTCGATATTACGGGTCGATTCGCCGGTGTTGTATAACCGGTGTTCGGCGAATTCAACGGAAAAACCGTGAAAGGGACTCTTGTGCAGTCCCGTGATAAAGCCTTCCACCACCTGCCTGGCTATGAACTCTAGCTGGCTGAAGGGCTGAAGTTTGGTCTGGTCTAATGTAAAATCCAAGGTTCGGTCAATAAAACATCAATATTGAATAACGTAAGCAACAATTCCTGTGTTCAGGAAGTGCATACAAAGATATCATCCTTCTGAACGGCACAGCAGGGAAATTGTTTTAAACCGGCCTTACAGATGATGAAAAAGATTCATTGGCCGAAGCGGTAATAACCGCCGCGGGTGGCCGGACATGCCGGGTGGATTTGCTCCCTTTTCTTCTATAGTAAGGCGCTCAGCTTGTTTAGAAGGACGTTTTTCGGTACTGCTCCCACTTGTTTGTCGGCAACCTCGCCGTTCTTGAAGAACAGCAGGGTGGGGATGTTCCTGATCCCGTATTTCATGGTGATCCCGGGGTTCTCATCCACATTGACCTTGCCGATCACGGCTTGACCGTCGTATTCACGGGCAAGTTCTTCCACGATAGGCCCGACCATGCGGCAAGGACCGCACCATTCGGCCCAGAAATCGATCAGTACGGGTTTGTCAGACTTTAAAACCAGTTCTTCAAAATTGGCGTCGGTTAGGGTAATGGCCATGTTCCTATATTTTAAGATTTAAATATGTTTTCAGGTGCAAACTTAATGCATGCACACGTATCTGCAAAGAAAATTGAAAAGATTTGTGAAAGAAATAACAACTCAGTTGAACTTATACTGTAACGCTTTCATTTTCTCCAGTTTACGTGACAGCTCGGCACTGTTGACCTTGATCCTGCTGGTAAAAGAAACGCTCAGGTCATCCATGCTGTCTGTCACCTGAATTTTCAGCCTGGCGGTTCCCGGATGCCCGAGCAGGATTTGTTTCAGCTCATCCACGAAGGCTTCGTTCACTTCCTGGCTGTCAATGATGATGGTGGTTTCCCTCACCATCTTATCCAGTGTTTCGGCCAGCAGGTGCATGGCGACGATACGGGGCTCGTACTGGTCGGGATTATTGAATCTTGGTTCTATCCGGGCACGGACAAACACATAATTGCCTTCCTGCAGCAGGTGTTTCACCTTAAGGTAATCTTCCGAGAACATGGTCATGGAGAAGGAATCATGGATGTCTTCGAAGGTGATATTTCCGTAAGGTTTACCGTTTTTGGCAGTTTTATGGCTGGCCAGGGTGATGATGCCTGCGAAACGGACTTCTTTGTTCCTGTAGTGCTGGAGGTTCGATTTTAACTGGTCGAGGGTCAGGTTGCAGAAGTGTTTCATCTCGATAGCGAAAGCTTCCAGGGGGTGTCCGGTCATATAAAAGCCGGTGACTTCCTTCTCGAATTTCAGTTTTTCCAGGTAGGACCAGGCTTCGCATTTGGGCAGGGCCAGTTCGAAGGTTTGCCGGATCGTCGTTTCTTCGAACAGTTGCTGCTGTGCTGCCTGGGTATTGGCGGCCTGGGCATTGGCGAAGCGGATCAGCTTATCGAGAAAGGTGGTTTCTTCATGGCCTTCCCTGTGGAAGAACATGGCCCCGTGGATCCCCGGGAAATTGTCGAAAACGCCGGCCATTGCCATGGCTTCGAGGGATTTTTTATTGACAGTACGCAGGTTGATCCTGCGGATGAAGTCGAAGAGTCCGTCGTACGGGCCGTTGGCTTTTCTTTCCTCAATGATGTTTTCCACGGCTCCTTCACCGAGGCCTTTGATGGCTGCCAGTCCGAAACGGATTTCCCCTTTCCGGTTGACGGAGAACTCCAGCATGGATTCGTTCACATCGGGTCCGAGTACGGCGATTCCCTGGCGTTTGCATTCATCGGCAAAGAAGGTAAGCTCTGTGATGTCGCTGAGGTTGTGGGTGAGGATGGCTGCCATGAACTCGGCCGGGTAATGGGTTTTCAGGTATGCGGTGCGAAAGGCCAGGATGGCGTAGGCAGCACTGTGCGAACGGTTGAATCCGTACTTGGCGAACTCCTCCATAAATCCGAAGATCTTCAGCGCCTTTTCCCTTTCAATACCTTTCACCAACGCCCCTTCCAGAAACTCACCCTTCTTCTCCTCCATCTTGCTTGCAATCTTTTTTCCCATGGCCTTTCGCAGATCATCAGCCTTGCCGGGAGTAAAACCTGCCAGTATCTGGGCCGCCTGCATGATTTGTTCCTGGTACACCATGATGCCGTAAGTGGGCTTCAGAATGTCTTCGAGCAGGGGGTGGGGGTATTCCACTTTCTCTCTTCCCTGTTTGCGGTTGATGAACTGGGGGATCATGTCGAGAGGGCCCGGCCTGTACAGGGCGTTCATGGCGATCAGATCTTCAATGCTACTGGGTTTCAGTCGTTTGAGGTAGGCTCTCATGCCGTCTGACTCAAACTGAAAAATACCTACCGTATCCCCTTTCTGAAACATTTCAAGGGTCAGGGGATCATCCAGGGGGATGGTCTCTGTGTCAATCATGATGTCGTGCCTGATCCTGATGTTTTCGATTGCTGATTTGATGATGGACAGGGTTTTCAATCCGAGGAAATCCATCTTCAGCATGCCGGCATCCTCCATGAGTTTGCCTTCGAACTGGGTGATGACCTGCCCGGTATCTTTTGATATGGTAAGCGGGATGTGGTTGATGAGGTCGTCGGGACCGATGATCACACCACAGGCATGGGTTCCCATTTGCCGGACGGAACCTTCCAGCACCTGGGCGAGTTCCAGGGTTTTTTTCATGGTTTGGGAACCTCTCTCAAAGACTTCGATCAATTCCCTGTTTTTCTTCAAAGCGGTTTTCAGATCCTGTCCGGTATCTATCATTTTAGCCAGCTTATCTGCCTCAGGAAGAGGTAGTTGAAGGATGCGTGCCACGTCCCGTATCGACATCCTGGCTGCCATGGTTCCGAAAGTGATGATCTGTGAAACCCTTGATTCGCCGTATTTCTGAGTGACATATCTGAGTACTTTTTCCCGGCCTGCATCGTCGAAATCCACGTCGATATCGGGCATGGATTCCCTGTCGGGGTTCAGGAAACGTTCAAACAGCAGTTTATAGTGGATGGGATCGATGGTAGTGATGCCGGTGCAGTAAGCGATCACGGAGCCGGCGGCCGATCCGCGGCCCGGCCCCACCAGCACACCCATGTTCCGGGCTTCCCTGATGAAATCCGCCACGATCAGGAAATAACCTTCGAAGTGTTTGCTTGAAATAACATCCAGTTCGAACTCAATCCTTTGTTCTATTTCCGGGGTGATTTCCGCATAAAGCTGCCGGGCTCCTTCATAGGTAAGGTGTCTGAGGTAGTCTATCCCGGAATTAAAGCCATCCGGTACCGGAAAATCCGGCAGCATCACCTTATGTTGAATATTGAAATCTTCTATTTTTCCGGTGATCTCCTGTGTATTGGCGATGGCCTGTGGCAGATCGGAGAACAGTTCCGCCATCTGTTCGGGTGATTTAAGGTACTCCTGCCCGCTGTAGACCAGTCCGCCGTCTTCTTCATCCCTGTTGGTGTTGAGCCTGATCAGGATATCGTGTGCTTCTCTGTTCTCCGCTGTGATGAAGTGAACGTCGTTGGTGGCGATGATCTTCACACCGTATTTCTCTGACAGTTCAAGCAGGCCGGCATTGACGGCCTGCTGTTCCTGCAGGCCATGCCGCTGGAGTTCCAGGTAAAAGTCGTCGCCGAAAATGTCAAGATATTCTTTCAGTGCTTCTTCGGCAGCGTTCATTCCGTGGTTTGCAAGGGTCTTTGGAATTTCTCCTCCCAGGCAGGCCGAGCAGGCGATCAGTCCTTCATGGTGCAGCCGCAGCAATTCCTTGTCAATGCGGGGAGTGTAATAGAATCCTTCCAGGAAGGCCAGGGAACTTAAACGGCAAAGGTTACGGTATCCCTGCAGGTTTTTGGCAAGCAGGATCAGGTGATAGCCACTGCGGTCGGGCTTGCCCTGTTTACTGAACCTGCCGTTGCGTGCCACATAGGTTTCTATTCCGAGGATAGGCTTCAGCCCGGCGGCCCTGGCTTCCTGAAAAAATTCCAGCACCCCGTACATGGCACCATGATCGGTGATGGCAAGGGCCTGCATACCAAGCGCAAGCGCCCTGTCGATCAATCCGGGAATGCTCGCAGCCCCGTCGAGGAAAGAATACTGGGTATGCACATGTAAATGGGTAAATGCCGGGGGTTGAATGACTTCGGCCGGTTCTGCTGTGATGATTTCTTCCATGTCAGGGCAAGCTTTCTGCGGGATAAAAGTACCCATAATTGCCGGAATGGCCGGCTGCGTGTTGATAACTTGGGAAAAGGCCGGGAGATTTGGAAATAAGGGATTTGTTTGTATCTTTGCACCCCCCAATCGACGAAGGTCTGGAATGGGGATTTATTTAAACATCAATTTATGCCAACGAAGATCAGATTACAGAGAATGGGTAAGAAGGGCAGGCCCTTTTACCACATTGTCATTGCGGATGGTCGTGCACCACGTGACGGACGCTTTATTGAAAAGCTGGGCACTTATAATCCATTGACCAGACCCGCCGACATTCAGATTGATTTCGACAGAGCCCTCTACTGGCTGCAGTGCGGGGCACAGCCTTCCGAAACGGTGAAGGCCATCCTGTCATACAAGGGCGTGCTGTACAAGCACCACCTGGTGAAAGGGGTTGCCAAGGGCGCTCTCAGCATGGATCAGGTCGAATCCAAATTCACCGAATGGCTTGAAAGCAAAGAAGCCCGGATACGTTCCAAAAAGAACGAGTTTGACCTCGGCTTGAAAACCGAACAAAAGAAGAAACTGGAACAGGAAAGCAAGGTGAACCAGGCCAGGAACGAGGCCCTTGCAAAGAAATATGCAAAGGAGGCGGCTGCTGAAGCCGCTGCTGCCGAAGAGGAGGCACTGACGGAAGAAGCCCCGCAGGGCGAAACGGCTGCTGAAGAACCCGCCGCCGAAGCTTCGGAAGCTTAAGCCATTCCACCTGCAACCCCTTTCGTCAGAACAGGTCTGCCTGTCTTGTCAACCTGTAACATAGTTTGCCGGATGTAATCATCGGTCCGGGCGGCAGTCCTGCCTGTCAAATACCAATACAGCCCGCCATGCTGGATCATTCAGACTGTTCAAGGATAGGGAAGGTGCGGAAAACTACCGGCTTTAGCGGAGAACTGCTGGTTTCCCTCGAATCACCCCTGCCTTTCCCGACAGAAAAACTGCAATTTCTGCTGGTGGAACTTGAAGACGGGATCATCCCCTTTCATATTCGTGAACTGGAGCAGTTAGCAAGCGGTATGATCAGTGTCAGCCTGACGGATGTCCGCACGGTGGAGCAGGCTAAAAAGCTGAACGGATGCCCGGTATACCTCGAAAAGAAATACCTCGAATCAGGGGAAACTGCTTTACGGCATTTGGAAGATCTATCCGGTTACCAGGTAATGGATCTCAATGACGGCCTGCTTGGGGTGATCACGGAGGTGCTACGCTGGCCGGGTCAGGACCTGCTGAAGATCGTAAGCGGGGAACGGGAGATTCTGGTCCCCCTTACCGAAGAATACATCACCGGCCTGCAGGAAGAGAAAAAGATCCTGCATGTTTCACTGCCGGAGGGATTGCTGGATCTGAATCAATAATCAGCCCGGCCAGGGCACGGACCCGATGCGGAAGCCATTCAATTTTAAGATGTTCAGCCTCAGTGATGATGGCTGTGCCATGCCTCTCAGCAGCGATGCGGTGATCCTGGGGGCGTGGACGAATCCGGCCGGCTGTTCCCGCATCCTTGATGTGGGTACGGGTTGCGGCATCCTGGCCCTGATGATGGCACAAAAGAGCCTTGCAGTGATTGATGCCATTGATATACACCTTCCATCGGCGACAAGGGCGGAGGAAAATTTCAGGGCGAGTCCGTGGCCGGACAGGCTGAAGGCCTTTCATGCATCTTTGCAGGCCTGGCTTCCTCCTCAGGGAGCGTCCTATGATTTGATTATCAGCAATCCGCCATTTTTCAGGAATGCCTTGCTACCGCAATCAGAAAAGAAGCGTCTTTCCAAACACGGGCAGGCCCTGACCATGGACGGGCTTCTCTCTCAGGTTTCCGGATTGCTGGGATCCGGGGGCTTTTTTTCGGTGCTTTTACAGGCTTCCGATGAAAATATATGCTGTGCCGCTGCAGCGCGTTACGGATTGTTCCCTTCAGGGATTTTACGGATCAGACCTGCGCCGGACAAAGCCCTTCACAGGGTCTGTATGCGTTTCGGACGTGCCTCCGGTGGTTTGGTAGTGGAGGAATTACAGCTCAGGCAAAGCGATGGCATTTATAGTGATGCTTACCGGAAGTTGACCGTGGATTTTTACCCGGCTTTTTAGTGTTTCCTGCTGACAGAGAAATAAAATTCAAGCCCTTCAGGCTTGAGATGTTTTGGGGTCGCATATACCCTGGGTTATACCCGGAGCTATTCATTTTCAACCCCTTCGGGGTTTTTGTGGAGCAAGCCCGAAGGGCTTTAATTTATACTCATACTTGACAGGTTTGCGCATGCAAAGCTGTTTAGTATGAGTAATGCCGTACACCCCTGGATCGTAATTTTCCCGAAAACTCACGCCGTGTCGGTACGGATAGCTCCGGACCGTGTCCGGGGAAAGAACGGCAGTATTCAGTCACAACCCGGAACGGGTTGAAGGTGGGAAAGACAATGATTTACACAAATACGATTCATCGAAACAAATATTATATAGTGTAAGTCAATATGAAAACGGCCGGCTGAGTCAAGGTCCCCTCTAATTATTTTTTATTGGTATGCTCGACCTCCCTTCAGGCAGAGACGCCTGCCAAATCATTATTTTTGCAGTGAAATTGAAACAAAGATGAAGTACTGGTCAATATTCATGATAATGCTGTCTATTAACAATCTGACAATGGCGCAACAGCAGGGTGGTTTAAGAATAGCCTTTTCCAAGATCGGCATGGAGGAGAAATACCGTTTGTATGCGGATTGGATTTTATCGGTGGCGCCGGAGGCAGAGATCGTAGACATGGCAGGGATGAAGCCCGCCGATGCGGCCAGGGAGTTGAAAAGCTGTCACGGCCTGGTACTGACGGGCGGATCGGATGTTTACCCCGGGCTGTACGGGAAAGAGAAGGACCTGGATCGTTGCGGCAAAGTGGACAGGGTACGCGACAGCCAGGAGATCGTACTGCTGAAGACGGCCCTGGCGGCGAAAATGCCTGTCCTGGCCATCTGCAGGGGCGCCCAGCTTGTCAATGTCTTTCATGGCGGCAGCCTTGTTATCGATATTCCAACCGATATCGGATCCGTCATTCCTCATAAACTGGAAACTTCTGAAGGTGCATGGCATGAGATCCTCATCGAACCCAAATCCCGGCTGTTCAGTATCGTCCAGGTAAAAACCGGCCGGGTAAACAGCTTTCATCACCAGGCTGTGGACCAACTGGCAAGTGTGTTTGTTGCTGAAGCAAAGAGCAGGGACGGGATCATAGAGGCATACGGATGGAAGCAGCCTGCCGGAAAGTCTTTCCTGCTGGCCGTTCAGTGGCATCCGGAAAGGATGCAAGAGGACCCGCTTTTCTCACGGGCCCTTGCCGTGCAGTTTCTGGATGAGGCCGGAAAATTCAGGAGTAAACGACGCTAACGGGCCGGCAGGGTGTATTTACAAATCAGCGATTCGTGTTGCGGATTGGCCGCGACTAAACTTTCCCTGTCAGCAAGTTCAAAATCCTGAAAATCGAAGCCCGGGGCCACGGTACATCCGATCAGAGCCCACTTCCCCCCGGGGACAAGCGCAGCCGTAAACCAGCAGCCGGCAGGGATCATCACCTGCAGTCGTTCTCCCCTGCCAAACTGATGTCCCATCCTGATTTCCGTTAGTGACCCGTCCGGATTGATCCATTTCACTTCCAATGGATCACCCAGGTAATAGTGCCAGATCTCATCGGACCGGAGCCGGTGAAAGGCAGAAAAGGAATGCGCATCGAGCAGGAAGAAAATCGCCGTGGAAATGCTCCTCTCAGCCGTATAACGTTCCGGGAGTCCTTGAACATCAATGCTCTCACCCGAACGGTAGGTCTCCCGGAAATAACCGCCCTCGGGATGAGGCTCCAGTTGCAGAAGCCGGATCACTTCATCTGCCTCAGATATCATCTGTTTTTTTACGTTTCTTCGACGGCTTTTCGTTGAAGTAATATAAAAGCCTGAATGATAATACGTTATTGTATTGTTTGCGGTCCCATGCACCCTGGTGAAAGTTATAGTAGTGCCTTTCCCGGATTTTCACGATGGAATAAGCATAACGGAAATTGAACTTCAGTTGCTGGTATATCCTGAATCTTACATCGACCAGGATATTCCAGTCGCTCCGATGATACGGACCGCTGAGGGTGGTGCTGTCCACACGGAAACCATGTTCATACTCCTTCACGTTGAACAGCCGGCCCCATGATACGCCTGTACCGAAAGTCATGGTCTCCTTATCCTCGTATAGCAGCAGCAGGGGCACCTCCACGTAGTTGAGCAGGAGGCGGTAGGCTCCGTTTTTAGCCGAATCGGCATATTGTGCCCTCTGAATGGCCCCTTTCTGGTTGTAAATATTCTCCAGGCCGATCATCCATCGCTTATTGATGGGAATGATGGCTGAGGCACCCAGGTTCAGTCCGAATTTATGATAACCGAAGACCTCGTCTCCGTCGACCTGGGTGGCGTTGAATCCAGCGATGGCCACCCCCTTGATGGCTTGAGCGTGGAGGCGGACTGACATGCCGGTACACAGGAGTGAAATAACGCTAAGTAAGGTGATTGTGTGGTGGCGGTACTTCATCAATTGGATTCTTGCACATCTTTTAACGACAGCTGGATGCGTTTTCTTGTATGGTCTACATCCAGCACCTTCACCATGAGCTTTTGGTTGATTTTCAACACATCGTTCGGATCTCTAACAAAAGTATTGGAAATCTGACTGATATGGATAAGTCCGTCCTGATGGACACCGATATCGACAAAGGCACCGAAAGCCGTGATATTGGTAACGATACCGGGAAGGATCATCCCGGGTTTAAGGTCATGGATACTGTTGACATTCTTGTCGAACTCAAAAAAATCGAACTTTTTCCTGGGATCCCGTCCGGGTTTGGCCAGCTCGGAGAGGATATCGCGGATGGTAGGCAGGCCGAATGTTTCATCGGTAAATTCTTCCGGACGGATGCTGTTACGGAGGTTGTCGTCTGCGATCAGGTCAGGGATACCGCAGTTCAGCCGGTCTGCCATTTTTCTGACGATATAATACGATTCGGGGTGTACGGCGCTGGCATCCAGTGGGTTATCGCTTTCTCTGATCCTCAGGAAGCCTGCGGATTGTTCAAATGCCTTATCCCCGTATCGTTTGATGTCTTTCAGGGCTTCCCGCGACCTGAAAGGGCCGTATTGCTGGCGGTGTTCGATGATGTTTTTCGCAAGGGCAGGACCGATACCTGACACATAGGCCAGCAGTTGGGCGCTGGCTGTGTTCACCTCCACACCCACATGGTTCACGCAGCTGATCACCGTGTCTTCGAGAGAGGTTTGCAGCAGTTTCTGATCCACATCATGCTGGTATTGTCCCACCCCGATGGATTTCGGATCGATTTTCACCAGCTCTGCCAGGGGATCCTGCAGCCTTCTGCCGATGGAAACCGCACCCCTGACGGTGACGTCATAGTCGGGAAACTCTTCCCGGGCGACAGGAGATGCTGAATAAACGGAGGCACCGCTTTCGTTCACCATGACCGCCGTAATATCCCGGTCGAAGGGAATTTTCCGGATGAAATCTTCGGTCTCCCTTCCGGCCGTTCCGTTGCCGATGGCGATCACTTCTGTTTTATATGCACTGACCAGTTGCAGGATCTTTTTGATGGCTGCATGGATTTCTCTCTGTGGCGGGTGGGGGAAGATGGTTTCGTTATGCAGCAGCTTCCCCTGGCGGTCGAGGCAGATGAGTTTGCAACCCGACTTGAAGCCGGGGTCAAGGGCCAGCACGTTCTTTTGTCCGAGAGGTGGCGCCATCAGCAATTGTCTCAGGTTTTCGGTGAAAACCCGGATGGCTTCCCTGTCGGCTTTTTCCTTCGCCCATTGTCTGGCTTCGGTTTCCATGGAGGGGGCCAGCAGGCGTTTGTAGCTGTCACGGATGGCTGTTTTCACTTGCCGGGCGGCTTCACCCTCATTTTTAAGGAACAGCCTGTCCAGCATATCCAGGGCTTTTTCTTCCGGGGGACTGATGTCTATTTTCAGGAAACCTTCATTTTCTCCCCTGAACATGGCCAGCAGGCGGTGTGACGGAGCTTTCACAAGGGCTTCTGCAGAGGAGAAATAAATCTGATATTTTTCACCTTCTTCTTCTTTGTCTTTCACAACCCGTGAACGGATGCTGCCTTCTCTCAGGAAGAGGTTTCTCATCCGGGCTCTGGCTGCCAGGCTTTCGCTGATCCATTCTGCAATGATGTCACGGGCGCCGGCAAGGGCTTCGTCAACGGTCAGGATACCGTGTTCCCTGTGAATGAACAGAAGCGCTTTTTGTCCCAGGTCAATCGGGTTTTGCGCCATGATCATTTTCGCAAGGGGTTCGAGTCCTTTTTCGCGGGCGATGCCGGCCCTTGTCTTTCGCTTCGGACGGAACGGAAGGTAAATATCTTCAAGTTCAGAAAGTGAAGTCACCCTGAGAATGCTTTCCCGGAGTTCAGGGGTCAGTTTCCCTTGTTCTTCTATGGATTGCAGGATGCTGTCTCTCCTTTTTTCGAGTTCCCTCAGATAATTGTTTTTATCCCTGATCCTGGCAAGCTGCACTTCTTCCAGGCTGCCGGTCATTTCCTTTCTGTACCTGGCAATGAAAGGGATGGTGGCTCCCTGTTCAAACAGTTCCAGTACTCTTTTAACCTGCCAGGTTTCAATGTTAAGTTCCTGGCTGATCAGGGCTGCAAACATCTTATCGTATCAGCAGGATGGTTCCTTTTTTCATGCCTTCCCTTTCGCTGGCCAGGTTACCCTGCCCTTCCCAGGTCACTACGTACACGTATACACCCTGCGGACAATCCTTCCCGTCATAAGTACCGTCCCAGCTCTCATTGATGTCGTCGGATTCAAAGATCACTTCACCCCAGCGGTTATAGATATAGATCTGGTAATGTTTGAGTTCTGTGGATGATTTGACCTGGAACACATCGTTCTGGTTATTGCCGTCGGGGATAAAGCTGTTGGGTATCCAAACCGAAGTGCAGATGTCGATCAGAACAGTATCGGATACCATGCAACCTTCATTGCTGACATTGACCCAGTAAAGGCCTGGCTGGGTTACGAAGAAATACTGTCCGGTGCTGCCATTCTGCCATTGGTAGGATGCGCTGTCGTTGAAGCCGGCATTCAGGTAGAAGGGATTTCCAAGGCAGAGGTAAGCGCTGTCCCTGAGGGAGACCACAGGCGTAGGATGCACATAGATGGGCACGAATGTGTGACTTTCACAGCCGTAGGCGCTGATCCCCGTCACCTGGTAATTGGTGGTCTGTTTGGGGAAGGCATCGACCATAGACCCGACGATACTGGAAATACCGGAAGCCGGACTCCAGTAATAGATACTGGCGCCGCTGGCATTGAGCCTGACGCTGGAATCGCGGCAGATGTGGGCATAGGGTGGTGTAATACTTACGACCGGAAGGGGGTGCACGGTAACCACGACGTCATCGGTGTTTTCACAGCCAAAATCATCATAAGCGGTTACATAGTAGGTAGTGGTGATCACCGGCTTCACCCAGGTGGACGGGGTGGTGGCATTGTTGCTCCAGAGATAGGAGAAACCACCGGTGGCGCTGAGCCTGGTGGAATCACCCACGCAGATGTCGGTGTCGGGGCCGGCATTGGCTGGAGGCAGCGGTCTGACAGTAACCCTGACGGTATCGGTTTTACTGCATCCGTTCGCTGTGACGATGACCGTATAGGTAGTACTGTTCACCGGCTTGGCGATGGGATCGGGGATATTTACGGCATTCAGGCCTGACGGAGGATTCCACAGATAAGCGGTACCGCCGCTGGCATTGAGCTGGGTCGAATCGCCAAGGCAGATCATTACGTTCGGACCGGCGTCTGCCAATGGCAACGGAGTGATGGTCAGTACCATCTGGTCGGTGGAATCACCGCAGAACAGGGTGGTGTTCACTGCGTTGAGCGACAGTGTCACACTGCCCAGGGTAGCATCTGCGGGTGAGGGGAAATAAACCGGGTTAAGGATGTGCGGATCGGAGAAAGTACCTGTTCCGGAGGTGGTCCAGGTAACGGCATTGGCATTGACGGTGGATGACTGTGTCAAAGCATAGGTTTCCCCTGCACAGATGGTGTCGTTCGGGCCTGCATAGGCGACGGTTTGTTCGGAGATGGTCAGGAAGAAGGAGTCGGTGAGGGAAGGACAGGGCGAATTGCCGTTGACGGTCAGTGTAAGGGTCACCCCGCCGTTCAGTTTGTCGTTGGGCCCAGGTGTGTAGTCCGGATGGAGGATGCTGTTATCGCTGAAATTACCGTCACCGCCGGTTGACCAGCTCACGGAAGCGTAGTTGGTGGCCTGTGACAGGTTGATGCTGAGCACATCGTTCATACAGATGATGGTATCAGGGCCTGCATTGATGGTGGGATAGGGTGTGACAACGATGGTAATCTGGCCTGTGACGGTGTTGAAACCGTCATTTACCGTAAGGGTGTAAGTGGTGGTGGTGGTGGGATAAGCCACAGGATTGGCAATGGTGTTATTGCTGAGTGTGGCAGCGGGTGCCCAGGTATAGGTATAAACCAGGTTACCGCCTTCAACTATTGCTTCCAGTTGTGTATTTGATCCGTTGCAGATGGTATCCGGATCGGCGGTGAGTGTGGTGATTTCGAGCGGACTGCCTGTTACGGTGATGATCACGGTATCGGGCAGGCTGATACAGGTGGTGGTGTTGTTGGTAACCACCAGGGAGTATGCCTGGGTGGCGGTGAGGTTGACGGTGGTGGGATTGGTGATGGTGTTCGAAGTGGACAGCATGGCGGCCGGCTGCCAGAGGTAGCCGCAATTGTTGCAACCGGTGGCTGATCCTGAGAGGTTGGTGTAGGTACCGTAGTTAATGGTCTGGTCCGGTCCGGCATTGGCTACTGGCAGGGGGTTGACGGTGACTGTGGTGGTGGCTGTGTTCTGGCAGTTGAAACTGTTGGTAGCTGTCACCGTGTAAACACCGGATGCTGCCGGCTGCGCATTCGTGATCGAAGGATTCTGTGCGTTGGAAGTGAAACTGTTAGGCCCGCTCCAGGAATAACTGGCCAGGCCGTTGGGTGCACAAGTCAGGTTTAGGGTGGCTCCGGCGCAGATGGGACTGTTGCTTCCGGCTACCGGACTGGGCAGGGGATTTACGGTAACTGAGGTGGTGGTGGTGGCTGAACAGTTGTATTGGTTGGTGACCGTAACCGTGTAGATGCCGGTGGCTGCAAGGCTTGCATTGGTAATGCTCGGATTTTGCAACAGGGAACTGAAGGTGTTGGGTCCTGACCATGCGTAGGAGGTTCCTCCGCCGGAAGTGAGGTTGAGGGTTTGTCCGAAGCAAATGGGAGAGTCGCTTCCTGCACTCGGAACCGGTAGCGGATTGACAGTAATACTGACCGAAGGGTTATTTGTGGATGAACAATTGTAAACATCGGTCACTGTAAGGCTGTACGATCCGGAATGGGTGGTCTGCGCATTGGTGATGGAAGGATTTTGCAGGTTACTGGTGTAGGTATTGGGTCCTGACCAGGCGTAGGAATAGGGTCCGGTACCGCCGCTTTGCCCGCCGGTGAGCAGGATGCTTTGTCCGGCACAAATGGTGGTTGTGGTGGAACTCACACTGGCCACAGGTCTTGGTCTGACGGTGATGGTGACCTGAGCCGGGCTTGCTGAGGGGCAGTTGACGTCGCTCACCGTCAGGCTGTATACACCGCTGTTCACAACCTGGGCATTGGTGATCTGAGGATCTTCACTGGTAGATGAGAATCCTGAAGGTCCGTTCCAAAGGTAGGTATACGGAGTCCCTGCACCGCCGCTGGCCCCGCCGTCGAACTGGATATTCCCGTTCTGGCATAATTCTGTTGGTGTGGCCGAAGCAGAGGCAACAGGTCTCGGGTGAACGGTCACAGTGACGCTGGCTGGAACAGCCGAGCTGCAGTTGTTGTTATCTGTGACGGTGAGAGAATAGGTGCCGCCATTCACAACCTGCGCATTGGTGACGGATGGATTCTGCAAAGCGGATGTGAAGGAAGCCGGGCCGGACCATGTCCAGCTTGTAATACTGCCGCCGCCTCCGGTGAAGCCGCCCGTGAAATTAATGGTACCATTGGCGCAAAGGGTCGTGGGACTGGCGGATGCCGTGGCCGTCGGTCTCGGATTTACCGTAACCGTAAAACTGGCATTGTTGGTGGAAAAACAGCCATGACTGTCCTGCACCACCAGGGAGTAAGTTCCGGTGTTTGCCGTGGTGGCGTTCAGAATGAAAGGGTTCTGGTTGGTGCTGGAAAAGGATGATGGCCCCGTCCATGCATATTGATAACCCGTTCCGCTGCCTCCGCTGGCGGCTCCCGTCATCAGGATCGTTTCATTCTCGCAAATGACCGGAGTACTGGTGTTGGCAGTTGCCGTCGGCAGGCTGAAAATTACAATGCTGGTGGCAATAGAGTCGGAACAGCCGTTCAGGTCGGTGACGGTCACTTTGTACAGGCCGGTGGCCGCAAGGGTCACATTGGGAATGGACGGGTTCTGAATGGTTTGATTGAATCCGTTGGGGCCGGACCATTGGTATGCGTTGCCGCCTCCTGATGTGAGATTCAGGGTTTCTCCCATACAGAGGGGGGCATTGCTGCCGATGGTCGGGATCGGAAGAGGATTGACCGTGATCAGGGTGGAATCGATCACCGTGTTGAAACCGTCGTAAACAGTGACATAGTACCAGGTCGATACCAGCGGGCTGACTACCGGACTTTGATCGCTTGAGGTGAATCCGGGAGGTACGGAGGCCCAGTTGAAGGTATAGTTCAGGGAACCTCCCGTAACGGTGGTGTTCAGTATCGATTCATGTCCGTAACAGATCACATCCGGGTCGGGGATGATGGTATCCCAGAGCGGGGTTCCGGAAAGGTAAACAATCACGGTGTCCGAAATGGAGATGC
The DNA here is from genome assembly GCA_022709385.1 of Bacteroidota bacterium. Lineage (GTDB taxonomy): Bacteria > Bacteroidota > Bacteroidia > Bacteroidales > CAIXZF01 > JAKLIX01. Next base: position 69,090 of record JAKLIX010000006.1, read on the forward strand.
ATCGTGAACCATCGTCAGTGACGGTGAGCACATAGGTAGTGGTTGCATAGAGATTGGTAGTTCCCGGGTCGGCAATACTGGTGTTGAGCAGGTATAAGGCAGGAGACCATGCAAAAAGGTAGGGACCGGGACTTCCGGAGGCACTGCCTGAAAGGGTGGTGCTGGTACCGTATGGGATCGTCTGGTCTGGGCCGGCATTGGCAAGGGGTCTTGGATTGATGGTGATGGTGAATGTTTCGACCTGACCTGGACAGTCCGTACCTCCGAAGGAGAATGTCGGCGTCACGGTAAATGTTACCACCATTGGCGTAGCACCGCCATTGATGGCGGTGAATGCAGGAATATTCCCGGTACCGCTCACAGGCAGTCCGATGCCCGGGCTGTTGTGAGCCCATTGGTAGGTGGTGATTCCCCCGGTGTTGATGGTGGTAAAGGAGATGGCGTTTGTCGGGGTGTTGTGGCAGAGTTCCTGGTCAGGAACAATGTCCACCTGGCCGGTCGGGTTGACAGTGATGGTAAACGACTGCGAAGGACCGGGACAGGCGTTGGCTGCATTGGTAAAGGTGGGTGTGACAATGATGGTGCCGCTGATAGGAGAGTTGCCGGTATTGGTGGCGGTAAAGGAGATATCTCCGTTACCTGTGGCAGCAAGACCGATGGCTGTATTGTCATTGGTCCAGGCATAGGTGGTGGTGCCGGCGGTGTTGTTGGTGGTGAAAGTCACCATCGTCAGGTCTGTGTTGCATTTGACCTGGTCTGAAGGCTGGTTTACCTGGGCGGTGGGGTTCACGGTGATGGTGAAACTCTGGGCGGGTCCCGTACATGAAGTTCCTCCGTAGGTGAAAGTGGGAGTGACGGTGATGATGCCGCTGATGGGGGCATTGCCGGTATTGGTGGCGGTGAAGGAGATATCTCCGCTTCCTGCGGCGGCCAGTCCGATGGCGGTATTATCATTGCTCCAGGCATAGGTGGTCACGCCCACGGTATTCTGAGTGGTGAACAGTACATCGGTCTGGTCCTGGTTGCACCTGACCTGGTCGGCGGGCTGGTCGACCTGAGCAGTGGGGTTCACGGTGACGGTGAAGCTCTGTGCAGGTCCCGTACATGAAGTTCCTCCGTAAGTGAAGGTAGGCGTCACGGTGATGGTTCCGCTGATAGGGGCGGTACCGGTATTGGTGGCGGTAAAGGAGATATCCCCGTTGCCGCTTGCAGCCAGTCCGATGGCTGTATTGTCATTGCTCCAGGCAAAGGTGGTCACCCCTCCGCTGTGGGTGGTGGTGAAAGTTACGGTAGTCAAATCTGTATTGCATTTCACCTGATCGGCGGGCTGGTCTACCTGTCCGGTGGGGTTCACAGCGATGGTGAAGCTCTGTGCCGGTCCCGTACACGAAGTTCCTCCGAAAGTGAAGGTGGGCGTCACGGTAATGAGGCCACTGATGGGGGCGGTTCCGGTATTGGTGGCGGTGAAGGAGATATCCCCGCTGCCTGTGGCAGCCAGTCCGATGGCGGTATTGTCATTGCTCCAGGCATAGGTGGTGACACCAAGGGTGTTGTTGGTGGTGAAAATCACCGAAGTCATGTCTGTATTACATTTCACCTGGTCGGCGGGCGGATTGACCTGTCCGGTGGGGTTCACGGTGATGGTGAAGCTTTGGGCGGGTCCCGTGCAGGAGGTCCCTCCGTAAGTGAAAGTGGGAGTCACGGTGATGGTTCCGATGATAGGGGCAGTGCCTGTATTGGTTGCGGTGAAGGAGATATCCCCGCTGCCGGTGGCAGCCAGTCCGATGGTGGTATTGTCATTGCTCCAGGCAAAGGTGGTGATGCCAACAGTGTTGTTTGTGGTGAAAGTCACCGTAGTCAGGTCTGTATTGCATTTCACCTGGTCGGCGGGCTGGTCGACCTGTCCGGTGGGGTTTACGGTGATGGTGAAGCTCTGGGAAGGTCCGGTACAGGAGGTTCCTCCATAGGTAAAAGTGGGAGTCACGATGATAGTTCCCGTGATCGGGGCAGTGCCGGTATTGGCAGCGGTAAAGGAGATATCCCCGCTGCCGCTGGCAGCCAGTCCGATGGCGGTATTGTCATTGCTCCAGTCAAAGGTGGTGATGCCAACAGTGTTGTTTGTGATGAAATTTACCGTAGTCAGGTCTGTATTGCATTTCACCTGGTCGGCAGGCTGGTCGACCTGTCCTGTGGGGTTCACGGTGATGGTAAAGCTCTGGGCCGGCCCCGTACAGGAGGTTCCTCCGTAAGTGAAAGTCGGAGTCACGGTGATGAGGCCGCTGATCGGGGCGGTTCCGGTATTGGTGGCGGTGAAGGAGATATCCCCGCTTCCGTTGGCCGCCAGTCCGATGGCGGGATTGTCATTGCTCCAGGCATAGGTAGTGATGCCAACAGTGTTGTTTGTGGTGAAAGTCACCGAAGTCAGGTCTGTATTGCATTTCACCTGGTCGGCGGGCAAGTCGACCTGTCCGGTGGGATTCACGGTGATGGTGAAGCTCTGGGCCGGTCCCGTGCAGGAGGTTCCTCCGTAAGTGAAAGTGGGAGTCACGGTGATGAGGCCGCTGATGGGGGCGGTTCCGGTGTTGGTGGCGGTGAAGGAGATATCCCCGTTGCCGCTGGCAGCAAGCCCGATGGCGATATTGTCATTGCTCCAGGCATAGGTGGTCACTCCCACAGTGTGGGTGGTAGTGAAGGTCACGGAAGTCAGGTCTGTATTGCATTTCACCTGGTCGGCGGGCGGATTCACCTGTCCGGTGGGGTTCACGGTGATGGTAAAGCTTTGGGCCGGTCCCGTACAGGAAGTTCCTCCGTAAGTGAAAGTGGGAGTCACGGTGATGAGGCCGCTGATGGGAGTGGTGCCGGTATTGGTGGCGGTGAAGGAGATATCCCCGTTGCCGCTTGCAGCCAGTCCGATGGGGGTATTGTCATTGCTCCAGGCATAGGTGGTCACTCCCACTGTGTGGGTGGTGGTGAAGGTCACGAAAGTCAGGTCAGTATTGCATTTCACCTGGTCGGCGGGTTGATCCACCTGTCCGGTGGGATTCACGGTGATGGTGAAGCTCTGGGTAGGTCCCGTACAGGATGTCCCTCCGTATGTGAAGGTTGGAGTTACAGTAATGATGCCGCTGATGGGGGCGGTTCCGGCATTGGTGGCGGTGAAGGTGATATCCCCGTTTCCGCTGGCAGCCAGCCCGATGGCGGTATTGTCATTGCTCCAGGCATAGGTGGTCACTCCCACTGTGTGGGTGGTGGTGAAAGTTACGGTAGTCAGGTCTGTATTGCATTTCACCTGGTCGGCGGGTTGGTCGACCTGAGCAGTGGGGTTCACGGTGATGGTGAAACTCTGGACGGGTCCCGTGCAGGAGGTTCCTCCGTAAGTGAAAGTGGGAGTCACAATGATGGTTCCCGTGATGGGGGCGGTACCGGTATTGGTAGCGGTGAAGGAGATATCTCCGTTGCCGCTGGCAGCCAGTCCGATGGCGGTATTGTCATTGCTCCAGGCATAGGTGGTGATGCCAAGGGTGTTGTTTGTGCCGAAAGTCACAGAGGTCAGGTCTGTATTGCATTTCACCTGGTCGGAGGGCGGATTGACCTGTCCGGTGGGGTTCACTGTAATGGTGTAGGAGATGGTTGAACCCGTGCAAGTGACGCCGGAGAAGGTGTAAGCCGGGGTGATGGAGATGGTGGCTGAAACCGGTGCGGTACCGGCGTTGGTGGCGGTGAATGCCGGAATATCGCCGACTCCGCCTGCAGCCAGCCCGATGGCGGGATTGGAGTTGGTCCAGGTGTAAACGCTGCCTGCAACCGGACCTGTAACTGGTGTCAGGGAAACAGGATCTGCATTACAGTGAACCTGGTCGGCAATGAAATCCACGGCAGGTGTAGGCATCACGGTGACAGTGAAGGTTTTGGAATTACCTGTACATCCGTTGGCATGGGGTGTGACGGTGATGGTTGCCACCACATTGGCAGAACCGCCATTCATGGCGGCTACGGATAAGATGTTCCCCGTCCCGCCGGCCGGAATACCGATGGAAGGTGTATTGTTGGTCCAGGTGAATGTCGTTCCGGGTACCGGACCTGAAAAGGCGATCACGGGCGTATTGTCCCCGTTACAGATCACCACTGCAGGGATGTCATCCACGGTGGGTTTGGGGAAGATGAACACATCGGTAGTGGCCGTATCGCGGCATCCGTTCAGGTCGGTGACCACCACGGTGTAAGTGGTATTATAGTTACCGGCCAGGGAAGCCACTGCGATTATGGGATTGGGTTCATCAGCGCCCGTCCATCCGTTGGGTGCGTTCCAGGCATAGGAGAAGGCGGGGGTGCCTCCCGTGACTGAGGTAATCAGGTTGATGACCGTACTGTCGCAGATGGGAGTATTGGATGATGCGGATATCTCGGGTTTGGGATTGACGGTGACAAAGACGGAATCCATGACGGTGTTGAAACCGTCATCGATGGTGATGATATACCAGGCACTTTGTTGGGGGAAGGTGACGGTGTTATCTGTACCGGCTGAGAATCCAACAGGGTTGGATGTCCAGGTGTAGGTATAAAGTCCGGTACCTCCGGCTCCAAGGGCAGAGAGGGTTGTAGAGTCTCCAAAGCAGATCACCGGAGGATCGGCAGAGGCGATCACGCCGAGGGGCCCTCCCTGGACGATAATGGTGACATTGTCGGGCAGGCTGGAACAGCCGGTGGTCAGGTCAGTGACCACCAGGGTGTAAACCTGGGTGGTGGAAAGGTTTACGGTTTGCGGGTCCGGGATGTTGCTGCTGACCAGCATGGCCGGTGGTGTCCAAGCGTACCCAAAGGGGCCCGGACTGTTTGCAGCCGAACCGTTCAGGGTGGTAAAGGCACCGTTGGCAATGGTCTGGTCGGGGCCGGCATCGGCATTGGGCCTTGGATTGATGGTGATGGTGAATGTTTCAACCGGGCCGGGACAGGCTGTTCCTCCGAAGGAGAAGGTCGGCGTCACGGTAAATGTTACCACCATTGGCGTAGCACCGCCATTGATGGCGGTGAATGCAGGAATATTCCCGGTACCGCTCACAGGCAGTCCGATGCCCGGGCTGTTGTGGGCCCATTGGTAGGTGGTGATGCCGCCGGTGTTGATGGTGGTAAAGGCGATGAAGTTTGTCAGGGTATTGTGACAGAGTTCCTGGTCAGGAACGATGTCCACCTGGCCAGTCGGGTTGACAGTGATATTAAACGACTGCGGAGGACCGGGACAGGCGTTTGCCGCATTGGTAAAGGTAGGTGTGACAATGATGGTGCCGGTGATGGGATTGTTACCGGTATTGGTGGCGGTGAAGGAGATATCCCCGTTGCCGCTTGCAGCCAGTCCGATGGCTGTATTGTCATTGCTCCAGGCATAGGTGGTGGTACCGGCGGTGTTGCTGGTGGTGAAAGTCACCGTCGTCAGGTCTGCGTTGCATTTGACCTGGTCTGAAGGCTGGTTTACCTGTGCGGTGGGGTTCACGGTGATGGTGAAGCTCTGGGCAGGTCCCGTGCAGGAGGTACCGTGATAGGTAAAGGTGGGAGTGACGGTGATAATGCCGCTGATGGGGACAGTGCCGGTATTGGTGGCGGTGAAGGAGATATCCCCGCTTCCTGTGGCGGCCAGCCCGATGGCGGTATTGTCATTGCTCCAGGCATAGGTGGTCACGCCCACGGTATTCTGAGTGGTGAACAGCACATCGGTCTGGTCCTGGTTGCACCTGACCTGGTCGGCGGGCTGGTCGACCTGTCCTGTGGGGTTCACGGTGATGGTGAAGCTCTGGGCGGGTCCCGTACAGGAGGTTCCTCCGTAAGTGAAAGTGGGGGTCACGGTAATAAGGCCGCTGATAGGAGCGGTTCCGGTATTGGTGGCGGTGAAGGAGATATCCCCGTTGCCGCTTGCAGCCAGTCCGATGGCTGTATTGTCATTGCTCCAGGCGTAGGTGGTCACGCCCACTGTGTGGGTGGTAGTGAAAGTTACGGTAGTCAAATCTGTATTGCATTTCACCTGATCGGCGGGCTGGTCGACCTGTCCGGTGGGGTTCACGGTGATGGTGAAGCTCTGGGCCGGTCCGGTGCAGGAGGTGCTTCCGTAGGTGAAAGTGGGCGTCACGGTGATGAGGCCGCTGATGGGAGTGGTGCCGGTATTGGTGGCGGTGAAGGAGATATCCCCGTTGCCGCTGGCAGCCAGCCCGATGGCGGTATTGTCATTGCTCCAGGCATAGGTGGTCACGCCCACTGTGTGGGTGGTAGTGAAGGTCACGGAAGTCAGGTCTGTATTGCATTTCACCTGGTCGACAGGCTGGTCGACCTGTCCGGTGGGGTTCACGGTGATGGTGAAGCTCTGGGCGGGTCCCGTGCAGGACGTTCCTCCGTAAGTGAAAGTGGGGGTCACGGTAATAAGGCCGGTGATAGGAGCGGTTCCGGTATTGGTGGCGGTGAAGGAGATGTCCCCGCTGCCTGTGGCAGCCAGTCCGATGGTGGTATTGTCATTGCTCCAGGCAAAGGTGGTTACCCCCACGCTGTGGGTGGTGGTGAAAGTAACCGTAGTCAGGTCTGTATTGCATTTGACCTGGTCGGCGGGCTGGTCGACCTGAGCAGTAGGGTTCACGGTGATGGTGAAGCTCTGGGAAGGTCCGGTACAGGAAGTTCCACCGTAGGTGAAAGTGGGAGTCACGATGATAGTTCCCGTGATGGGGGCGGTGCCGGTATTGGTGGCGGTGAAGGAGATATCCCCGCTTCCTGTGGCAGCCAGTCCGATGGCGGTATTGTCATTGCTCCAGGCAAAGGTGGTGATGCCAATCGTGTTGTTTGTGGTGAAAGTTACCGTAGTCAGGTCTGTATTGCATTTCACCTGGTCGGCGGGCGGATTCACCTGTCCGGTGGGGTTCACGGTGATGGTAAAGCTCTGGGCCGGTCCCGTACAGGAGGTTCCTCCGTAAGTGAAAGTGGGAGTCACGGTGATGAGGCCGCTGATAGGGGCAGTGCCGGCATTGGTGGCGGTGAAGGAGATATCCCCGCTTCCTGTGGCCGCCAGCCCGATGGCGGTATTGTCATTGCTCCAGGCATAGGTAGTGATGCCAACAGTGTTGTTTGTGGTGAAAGTCACCGAAGTCAGGTCTGTATTGCATTTCACCTGGTCGGCGGGCAGGTCTGCCTGTCCGGTGGGATTCACGGTGATGGTGAAGCTCTGGGCAGGCCCTGTACAGGAGGTTCCTCCGTAAGTGAAAGTGGGTGTGACGGTAATGAGACCGCTGATAGGAGTGGTTCCGGTATTGGTGGCGGTGAAGGAGATATCTCCGTTTCCGCTGGCAGCCAGTCCGATGGCGGTATTATCATTGCTCCAGGCATAGGTGGTCACTCCCACAGTGTGGGTGGTAGTGAAGGTCACGGAAGTCAGGTCTGTATTGCATTTGACCTGGTCGGCGGGCGGATTCACCTGTCCGGTGGGGTTCACGGTGATGGTGAAGCTCTGGGCCGGTCCCGTACAGGAAGTTCCTCCGTAAGAGAAAGTGGGCGTCACGGTGATGAGTCCGCTGATGGGATTGGTTCCGGTATTGGTGGCGGTAAAGGAGATGTCCCCGTTGCCGCTCGCAGCCAGTCCGATGGCGGTATTGTCATTGCTCCAGGCAAAGGTGGTCACTCCCACAGTGTGGGTGGTAGTGAAGGTCACGGAAGTCAGGTCTGTATTGCATTTGACCTGGTCGGCGGGCGGATTCACCTGTCCGGTGGGGTTCACGGTGATGGTGAAGCTCTGGGCCGGTCCTGTACAGGAAGTTCCTCCGTAAGTGAAAGTTGGAGTCACGGTGATGGTTCCGCTGATGGGGGCGATTCCGGCATTGGTGGCGGTGAAGGAGATATCACCGCTTCCGCTGGCAGCCAGGCCGATGGCGGTATTGTCATTGCTCCAGGCATAGGTGGTCACCCCCACGCTGTGGGTGGTGGTGAAAATCACCGTGGTCAGGTCTGTATTGCATTTCACCTGGTCGGCGGGCTGGTTCACCTGTCCGGTGGGGTTCACGGTGATGCTGAAACTCTGGACGGGTCCCGTACAGGAAGCTCCTCCGTAAGTGAAAGTGGGAGTCACGATGATGGTTCCCGTGATGGGGGCGGTACCGGCATTGGTGGCGGTGAAGGAGATATCCCCGCTTCCGCTGGCAGCCAGTCCGATGGCTATATTGTCATTGCTCCAGGCATAGGTGGTGATGCCAAGGGTGTTGTTTGTGCCGAAAGTCACAGAGGTCAGGTCAGTATTGCATTTGACCTGGTCGGCGGGCGGATTGACCTGTCCGGTGGGGTTCACCGTAATGGAATAAGAAATGGTTGAACCCGTGCAGGTGACGCCGGAGAAGGTGTAAGCCGGGGTGATGGAGATGGTGGCTGAAACCGGTGCGGTACCGCCGTTGGTGGCGGTGAATGCCGGAATGTCGCCCACTCCGCCTGCAGCCAGCCCGATGGCGGGATTGGAGTTGGTCCAGGTGTAAACGCTGCCTGCAACCGGACCTGTAACCGGTGTCAGGATAACAGGATCTGCATTACAGTGCACCTGATCGGCAATGGGATCCACGGCGGGTGTGGGCATGACGGTGACAGTGAAGGTTTTGGAATTACCCGTACATCCGTTGGCATGGGGTGTTACGGTGATGGTCGCCACCACATTGGCAGAACCGCCATTCATGGCGGCTACGGATAAGATGTTCCCCGTCCCGCCGGCCGGAATCCCGATGGAAGGCGTATTGTTGGTCCAGGTGAATGTCGTTCCGGGTACCGGACCTGAGAAGGCGATCACGGGCGTATTGTCCCCGTTACAGATCACCACTGCAGGGATGTCATCCACGGTGGGTTTTGGGAAGATGAACACATCGGTGGTGGCCGTATCGCGGCATCCGTTCAGGTCGGTGACCACCACGGTGTAAGTGGTATTATAGTTACCGGCCAGGGAAGCCACTGCGATTACGGGATTGGGTTCATCAGCGCCCGTCCATCCGTTGGGTGCGTTCCAGGCATAGGAGAATGCGGGGGTGCCTCCCGTGACTGAGGTAATCAGGTTGATGGCCGTACTGTCGCAGATGGGAGTATTGGATGATGCAGATATTTCGGGTTTGGGATTGACGGTGACAAAGACGGAATCCATTTCGGTGTTGAAACCGTCATCGATAGAGACGATATACCAGGCACTTTGTTGGGGGAAGGTGACGGTGTTATCTGTACCGGCTGAGAATCCAACAGGGTTGGATGACCAGGTGTAGGTATAAAGCCCGGTACCTCCGGCTCCAAGGGCGGAGAGGGTTGTAGAGTCACCAAAGCAGATCACCGGAGGATCGGCCGAAGCGATCACGCCGAGGGGTCCTCCCTCGACGATAATGATGACATTGTCGGGCAGGCTGGAACAGCCGGTGGTCAGGTCAGTGACCACCAGTGTGTATACCTGGGTGGTGGAAAGGTTCACGGTTTGCGGGTCAGGGATGTTGCTGCTGACCAGCATGCCCGGTGGGGTCCATGCGTAACCGAATGGGCCCGGACTGTTTGCAGCCGAACCGTTCAGGGTGGTAAAGGCTCCGTTGGAAATGGTCTGATCGGGGCCGGCATTGGCATTGGGTCTTGGATTGATGGTGATGGTGAATGTTTCAACCGGACCTGGACAGGCTGTTCCTCCGAAGGAGAAGGTTGGTGTTACGGTAAAAGTGGCCACCACGGGTGTTGCGCTGGCATTGATGGCGGTGAATGCAGGAATATTCCCGGTACCGCTCACAGGCAGTCCGATGCCTGGTGTGTTGTGCGACCAGGCATAGGTGGTGATGCCACCGGTATTGATGGTGGTAAAGGCGATGAAGTCTGTCAGGGTGTTGTGGCAGCGTTCCTGATCAGGAACAATGTCCACCTGGCCGGTCGGGTTGACAGTGATGGTAAAAGATTGCGAAGGACCGGGACAGGCGTTGGCTGCATTGGTGAAGGTGGGTGTGACAATGATGGTGCCGGTGATGGGATTGGTACCGGTATTGGTGGCGGTGAAGGAGATATCCCCGTTGCCTGTGGCAGCCAGCCCGATGGCGGTATTGTCATTGGTCCAGGCATAGGTGGTGGTACCGGCGGTGTTGCTGGTGGTGAAAGTCACCGTTGTCAGGTCTGTGTTGCATTTGACCTGGTCGGCGGGCTGATTGACCTGTCCCGTTGGGTTCACGGTGATGGTGAAGCTCTGGGTGGGTCCTGTACAGGAAGTTCCTCCGAAAGTGAAAGTCGGAGTCACGGTAATGAGGCCGGTGATAGGAGTGGTTCCGGTATTGGTGGCGGTGAAGAAGATATCCCCGCTTCCTGTGGCAGCCAGCCCGATGGCAATATTGTCATTGCTCCAGGCATAGGTGGTCACCCCCACGCTGTGGGTGGTAGTGAAGGTCACGGAAGTCAGGTCTGTATTGCATTTAACCTGGTCGGTGGGCAGGTCGACCTGTCCGGTGGGGTTCACGGTGATGGTGAAGCTCTTGGCTGGTCCCGTGCAGGATGTTCCTCCGTTAGTGAAAGTCGGTGTGACGGTGATGATGCCGCTTATCGGGGCGGTTCCGGTATTGGTGGCGGTGAAGGAGATATCCCCGTTGCCGCTTGCTGCCAGTCCGATGGCTGTATTGTCATTGCTCCAGGCGTAGGTGGTCACGCCCACTGTGTGGGTGGTAGTGAAGGTCACGGAAGTCAGGTCAGTATTGCATTTGACCTGGTCGGTAGGCGGGTTGACCTGAGCTGTGGGGTTCACGGTGATGGTGAAGCTCTGGGCCGGTCCGGTGCAGGAGGTGCCTCCGTAGGTGAAAGTGGGTGTCACGGTGATGAGGCCGCTGATGGGAGTGGTGCCGGTATTGGTGGCGGTGAAGGAGATATCCCCGTTGCCGCTGGCAGCCAGTCCGATGGCGGTATTGTCATTGCTCCAGGCATAGGTGGTCACGCCCACTGTGTGGGTGGTAGTGAAGGTCACGGAAGTCAGGTCTGTATTGCATTTCACCTGGTCGGCAGGCTGGTCGACCTGTCCTGTGGGGTTCACGGTGATGGTGAAGCTTTGGGTCGGTCCCGTACAGGAAGTTCCTCCGTAAGTGAAAGTGGGGGTCACGGTAATAAGGCCGCTGATAGGAGCGGTTCCGGTATTGGTGGCGCTGAAGGAGATATCCCCGTTGCCACTTGCAGCCAGTCCGATGGCTGTATTGTCATTGCTCCAGGCATAGGTGGTCACCCCCACGCTGTGGGTGGTGGTGAAAGTTACCGTTGTGAGGTCTGTATTGCATTTGACCTGGTCGGCGGGTTGGTTTACCTGTCCGGTGGGGTTCACGGTGATGGTGAAGCTCTGGGCAGGTCCCGTACAGGAGGTTCCACCGTAGGTGAAAGTGGGAGTCACGGTGATGGTTCCGCTGATGGGAGCGGTGCCGGTATTGGCAGCGGTAAAGGAGATATCCCCGCTGCCGCTGGCAGCCAGTCCGATGGCGGTATTGTCATTGCTCCAGGCAAAGGTGGTGATGCCAATCGTGTTGTTTGTGGTGAAAGTTACCGTAGTCAGGTCTGTATTGCATTTCACCTGGTCGGCGGGCGGGTTCACCTGTCCGGTGGGATTCACGGTGATGGTAAAGCTCTGGGCCGGTCCCGTACAGGAGGTTCCGCCGTATGTGAAAGTCGGAGTCACGGTGATGAGGCCGCTGATGGGGGCGGTGCCGGCATTGGTGGCGGTGAAGGAGATATCCCCGCTTCCGGTGGCCGCCAGCCCGATGGCGGTATTGTCATTGCTCCAGGCATAGGTGGTCACTCCCATAGTGTGGGTGGTAGTGAAGGTCACGGAAGTCAGGTCTGTATTGCATTTCACCTGGTCGGCGGGCAGGTCGACCTGTCCGGTTGGGTTCACGGTGATGGTGAAGCTCTTGGCTGGTCCCGTACAGGAAGTTCCTCCGTATGTGAAAGTCGGAGTGACGGTAATAAGGCCGCTGATGGGAGTGGTGCCGGTATTGGTGGCGGTGAAGGAGATATCCCCGTTTCCGCTGGCAGCCAGTCCGATGGCGGTATTGTCATTGCTCCAGGCATAGGTAGTCACTCCCAGGGTGTGGGTGGTGGTGAAAGTCACCATAGTCAGGTCTGTATTGCATTTGACCTGGTCGGCGGGCTGGTCGACCTGTCCGGTGGGGTTCACGGTGATGGTGAAGCTCTGGGCTGGTCCTGTACAGGAGGTGCCTCCGTTCGTGAAAGTAGGTGTGACGGTAATGATGCCGCTGATCGGAGCAGTGCCGGTATTGCTTGCAGTGAAGGAGATATCCCCGCTTCCTGTGGCAGCCAGTCCGATGGCGGTATTGTCATTGCTCCAGGCAAAAGTGGTCACCCCCATGCTGTGGGTGGTGGTGAAAGTTACCATAGTCAGGTCTGTATTGCATTTCACCTGGTCGGCGGGCAGGTCGACCTGTCCGGTGGGGTTCACGGTGATGGTGAAGCTTTGGGCGGGTCCCGTGCAGGAGGTTCCTCCGTAAGTGAAAGTGGGAGTCACGGTGATGAGGCCGCTGATCGGAGCGGTACCGGTATTGGTGGCAGTGAAGGAGATATCACCGCTTCCGCTGGCCCCCAGACCGATGGCAGTATTGTCATTGCTCCAGGCAAAGGTGGTCACTCCCACTGTGTGGGTGGTGGTGAAAATCACCGTGGTCAGGTCTGTATTGCATTTGACCTGGTCGGCAGGCAGATTCACCTGTCCGGTGGGGTTCACGGTGATGGTGAAGCTCTGGGTGGGTCCTGTGCAGGAAGTTCCTCCGTAAGTGAAAGTGGGAGTCACAATGATGGTTCCCGTGATGGGAGCGGTACCGGTATTGGTGGCGGTGAAGGAGATGTCCCCGTTGCCGCTGGCAGCCAGTCCGATGGTGGTATTGTCATTGCTCCAGGCATAGGTGGTGATGCCAAGGGTGTTGTTTGTGCCGAAAGTCACAGAGGTCAGGTCAGTATTGCATTTGACCTGGTCGGCGGGCGGATTGGCCTGTCCGGTGGGGTTCACCGTAATGGTATAGGAGATGGTTGAACCCGTGCAGGTGACGCCGGAGAAGGTGTAAGACGGGGTGATGGAGATGGTGGCTGAAACCGGTGCGGTACCGCCGTTGGTGGCGGTGAATGCCGGAATATCGCCCACTCCGCCTGCAGCCAGCCCGATGGCGGGATTGGAGTTGGTCCAGGTGTAAACGCTGCCCGCAACCGGACCTGTAACTGGTGTCAGGATAACAGGATCTGCATTACAGTGCACCTGGTCGGCAATGGGATCCACGGCGGGTGTTGGCATTACGGTGACGGTAAATGTCTTTGAATTTCCTGTACATCCGTTGGCATCTGGTGTTACAGTGATGGTCGCCACCACATTGGCAGAACCGCCATTCATGGCGGCTACGGATAAGATGTTCCCCGTCCCGCCGGCCGGAATCCCGATGGAAGGCGTATTGTTGGTCCAGGTGAATGTCGTTCCGGGTACCGGACCTGAGAAGGCGATCACGGGGGTGTTGTCACCGTTGCATAATACAATGGAAGGGATGTCATCTACGGTGGGTTTGGGGAAGATGACGATATCGGCTGTACTGGCAGTATCCTTACATCCGTATAGATCTGTAATGATGACGGTGTAGATAGTGTCGTTGCCGTCAGCCAGGGTGGCCGGGTCAATCACAGGAGCGTCTCCGCTGCCGGTCCAGCCGTTGGGCGCAGTCCATGCGAAACTGTAAGGCAGGGTGCCTGATGAGGTGATCGTGGATAAACTTAAGGTCGTACTGTCACAAATGGGATTGGAAGCATCAACCTGGATGGTGGGACGCGGGTGTATGGTGATGGTAATAAACTCTGAATCATCACACAGGGAATTGTTTTCTGCCACAGATACAAGGTAGGTGCCGGATTGTGAGGGAAGCACATTGGAAATGCTGAGTTGGGCAGTACTGGCAATCGGGTTGAAGGACGGATCAAGCCATTGATAGGTGTAGTCAGTACCCCCGCCTCCGGAAGCATTGGCTGTGAGCAGCAAATTGTCGTTCTCACAGTATTCGTCATCTCCGCTGATGCTGATGGAAATGGGGGCGGGAACGGTCACTCCTCCATTGTTCAAAGTCAGGGGAAGCACAATATTCCCTTCATAATCATAGACTTCTGTCAGATATGGAACAGCATTATAAAAGCTTACAGCCGAACTGTTGGCAAGATGATCGAAAACGACATGAAACAGGGTATCACCGTCAGGGACGGTAACCGGAACGGTGAGGTTCTGAAGAAACCACTGAACGCCTACCATATTGGTGGACACCGGTAGCACATGCGCGGCGTAAAAGATGCTTTGTATTGCGGGGTGGACATTGTCGATTGTGACGAAAGTCAGGCTGGCCGGATCATAGGTCATAAAGATAGACAATGCACCGATGTCTTCCAGGTTATTCGCCGTTACCGGTATGCTCACCTGGCCGTTGGGACAGTGGGGTAACTGGGCGATGGTCAGCTCGGGCGACTGTGCAGATATAAATGAGTTCAGCAACAAAGTCAGGGAGAAGCTGAGGACGAGTCTGTTCATATAGTGACGGATGTTATGTTTTGTGGTTCGTTTCATGGCTGCCTCCTTTCATTAACGCGTGATGGTCATACGTCTGCTTAACTGCTTCATTCCTTCGCTGCCGTTGTACTTCAGCCTGTAGAGGTATATTCCCGGCGGCAGGTGGCCTGCATTCACTTCAACCTGATGTTTGCCGGCAGGCAGTGCAGCTTCCAGCAACATCCCCTGAAGGCTGCCAAAAATATTCAGGAGCTCCAGTCTGACGTCACCGGCTTCAGGAATCTCGAATGCGATCATGGTGGTTTGACTGAAAGGATTGGGCTTATTGGCTTCCAATGAAAATGCCCTGCTTTCGCTTATTGGGTATTCCTGAATGACAGGTGTACGCAGGGTAACGGACGGCAGGGGACGGGCAGTCCTGTCTGCTATTTCGCTTTCTGCATCAATGCTCAGCATCACATCACTGAAGGCTTCGACGCCTGCATTCTGATCAGTTTCCAATATCAGTGAAAACAACTGGTCTCCGGGACGGAATACCAGGGGTTCCAGGCTGTACCAGGCAAATCTCAGTTCATTTCCGTGTATCCCGTATTCAAAACCGCTGAGGTTCGTCCGAATACCGGTGATACTGAATCCGGGGTCAGGAAGTGTGATTACCAGGCTGATGGCTGAGGCCTCAAATGAGGAGGCTGCATAAACGGGCACAGCAATTGTTTTTCCATCGGTAATCCAGATATTGCCTTGATGTACCATGTTCACGCTTGCCTGTTTTTTGCCTGAGGGTACATTGGAGCCGTTGATGTCTCCGGTACAGATGCAAAGAATGGTACTGGTCTCATCAGCCCCGGCAACGGTGTCCGGCGTATCGATCTCGAACATCCAGTCTCCGGCCGGGAAAGTAGGAATCAGCCCGGCAAATCTCCTCATGATGATCAAGGCATCGCCGGCATTTACCCCGCCATTGGCATTCACATCGGCGGCCCGCTGGCGAAGCGCACTCAGGGGAATCTGGCCTAGACCGTACTGAACCGCCAGCAGTGCATCGGTGGAGTTGTAGCCACCGGGTATCCTTCCTGTACTGGCTTCGAGTGTATATATTTGGTCTTCAAGGCATTTAAAGCTATACGCCCCGGTGCCTGCCTGGGTTGTGGTAGAGGATAGCAGGACGCTGTTGATATCCAGCAGGTCAAGGTCGATGTCGCCCAGCAGGGTGTTGACCGGGTTGTCGTATTGTGCCACACCGCTGATCTGTGGTACAAAGATGACGTTGACGGGAGCGCTTGCCGAATCTTCACAGGTATTACCATCTATATAATGGTAGGTAACCGTGTAGGTTCCGATTCCGGCTGCCTCGGGATTGAAGATGCCATTTGTGATGAAGGGGCCGGTATAGGTTCCTCCCCCGGGGTTACCTCCGCTTAAAGTAAAGCTGGGTGTGGAATAACACTGGTCGGGATAGGGTGTGAGGAAACTGACTTCCGGCAGGGGATGAACCAGGATGCTGATACTGCCGGCTGTGGCGGAGGCGCAACTGTTAACGTCAGTGACTGTCAGAAAATAAGTGCCTGAATTACTGGTCTGTACCAGGGGAAGCACTGGATTCTGATCGGTCGATGCAAAGGTTTGCGGACCGGACCACTGGTAGGTGTATGGCCCGCCCCCGCCTGCAGTTGCGGTGCCAAGCAGGTACAGGGTCTGGTCGGTGCAAAGGGTGGCCTGAACAGCCGATGCCGAAGCCGCAGGTCTGGGATTTACCAGCACATTGACCATGCTGTTATTGGTGGATACACATCCGTTATCATCGGTCACGGTAAGGAAATAATTCCCTCCGTTGATCACCTGGGCGTTCGCTAAGACCGGATTCTGTGCATTTGAAGTGAAGCCTGAAGGTCCTGACCATGCATAGGAATACCCGCTGCCGCTTCCTCCTGATGCACCGGCCGTCAGGTTGATGGGAAGGTTGTTGCAGATGATGGCCGTGGTGGTTCCGGCGCTGCCCAGCGGTAACTCATTAACGTGTACCTCCGTCGAACCCGATGCCGTGTTCACACCGTCGGAAATGGTAACCAGATAAGTAGTGGTAAGGGCGGGTGTTACGGCCGGATTCATCTCCGTGGAGGTAAAGCCTGGCGGAACAGAAACCCAGGAATAGGTGTAATTGCCGCTGCCGCCTGATGCGGATGCGAGCACATGGGTCGTTTCACCAAAACAAATGGTGTCCGGGTCTGAACTCACACTCACCGCGAGCGCACCTCCGGTAATGGTGATGGTTACCTGGTCGGGAAGGCTCACACAGGTAGTGGTCAGGTCTGTCACTATCAGGGTAAAGGTGGTAGTGGAACTAAGGTTGACGGTCGTCGGATTTTGTATGTTGGAATTCAGCAACATCCCCGGAGGTGACCAACTGTAGGAATACTGTCCTGAACCGACGGTGGCCGATCCTGAAAGGGTGACAAAGTTGCCGTTAAAAGTCGATTGGTCAGGCCCTGCATTGGCCAAGGGCAAGGGATGCACCGTGATATTCACACTGGCCGTATTGGTGGAGTTGCAGTTGTTGGCATCGGTGACAGTCAGTGTGTAAGTTCCTGAGTTAGTAGTTTGTGCATTGCTGATTACCGGGTTTTGATTTGGACTGCTGAATAAGGCGGGTCCGGACCAGGCAAATTGATAACTGCTGTTGTTTCCCCCGGATGCATTTCCGATCAGGTTGATGGCAGTAGTGGAACACAGTTCCGTTTGCAGGGCTGAGGCTATGGCGGTAGGCCTTTCCCAGACAGTGATGTTCACGGAAGCCGTATTGGTACTGGAACAGGAATGGGCATCCGTTACGGTGAGGGTATAAGTTCCAGAGTTGATGGGTTGTGCATTGGATATGGTGGGATTGGCCGTAGTGGCTGAAAAGGTATTCGGTCCTGACCATGCATAAGTATAAGGAGATAATCCGCTGGTTCCGATACCAATCAATTGGATGGTACCGTTGGCACAGAGCGATGTGATGGGTGAAGATGCAATGGCTGTCGGCCTTCCCCAGACAGTGATGTTGACCACTGCATTATTGGTTGAGGCACAGTTGTGGGCATCGGTGACCACCAGGGTGTACACCCCTGTCATGCTTGGCAGTGCATTGGGGATGGTCGGACTTTGTGTGGTTGAGGTATAACCGCTGGGCCCTGTCCATGACCAGGTGTAGGGAGCCAGTCCGCCTAAACCCGATCCTCCAAGGTTGATGGGGTTGTTGCTGCACATGGAATTGGGAGTGGCAGTGGCAATGGCGGTGGGTCTTGGCCAGACGGTGACATTCACGGAAGCCGTATTCACCGAGTTGCAGTTGCCGTCGGTGACGGTGAGGGTGTAAGTTCCTGAATTGGTGAGGGCGGCATTGGGGATGGACGGATTCTGAAGATTTGAACTGAAGGAATTGGGTCCGCTCCAGTTGAAATTGTAATTGCTGCTGCTGCCGCCGGAAGCATTCCCGATCAGGTTAATGGTCAGATTGGAACAGAGCTGGGCCTGAACCACGCTTGCAATGGCCGTGGGTCTGGGATTCACAGTGACCTGCACGGTTGCGGTATTGGTACTGCTACAAGCGTTCACATCCGTGATAGTCAGGCTGTACGTGCCTGAAAAATTCGGCTGTGCATTGCTGATGCTGGGATTTTGCTGTGAGGAAGCATAATTGTTCGGGCCACTCCATGCATAAGTATAGGTAGTGCCGCTGCCACCTGTTCCGCTTCCCGTCAGGTTGATGGTCTGGTTGGCGCAAAGCGGGTTGAGTGTGACGGCGGCTGTGGCCGTTGGTCTGGGCCATATGGTGATCTGCACTGTGGCGGTGTTGGTGGAGGAACATCCCTCTGCATCTGTTACGGTAACAGAATAGGTGCCGGCATTGATGGCCTGGGCGTTGTTGATGGTCGGGCTCTGGAGGTTGGAGGTGAATCCGTCCGGACCGCTCCAGGCCCACGTATATGGGCTGTCTCCGCCGCTGCCGGTAGCATTCAGTTGGAAGCTGTTGTTCTGGCAGAGGGCCGACGGTGTGGATGCTGCGCTTGCCGTGGGTCTGGCGTGGACTTCCACTTCAATGGTGGCAGTGTTGACGGATGCACATCCGTTGATATCTGTAATGGTGAGGGAGTAGGTTCCTGAGTTGATCACCTGGGCGTTGGGGATCACCGGATTCTGGGTGGATGCAGTGTAGCTGTTGGGCCCCGACCATGCATAAGTATAAGTGGTGCCGGTACCGCCGCTACCCGAGCCGAGCAATTCGATGGGAAGGTTGGCACAGATTTCATCATCAACGGCATCAGCCGTGGCGATGGGGCGAGGGTGAACAGTCACCGTTACGCCGGGATCATTGGTGGAGGAACAGCCGTTGGCATCTGTAACCGTAAGGGTGTAGTTCCCGCTGTTTACGGGCTGGGCATTGCTGAGAACAGGATTCTGCGCTGTACTTGTAAAGCCGTCGGGACCGGTCCATGCGTAAGTATAAGGTGCAGTGCCTCCGGTCTGGGTTCCGCTCAGGTTTACGGTATTATTGGCACAGGTGGTGGCGGGTGTGGCCGAAACACCGGCAGCGGGCCTGGGATGAACCGTCATATTGATGGTGGCAGTATTGACCGAAGCACAATTATTGCCGTCGGTCACTGTCAGCGAATAAACACCGCTGTTCCCCGTGGAGGCATTGCTGATGGTCGGATTCTGATCGGTGCTGCTGAAGGCATTCGGCCCGCTCCATGCGTACACGTAATCAGCCCCGCTGCCTCCGCTGGCACTCCCCTGAAGCTCAAGCAGGGTATTGGCACAAATCACGGGATCAGGCGATCCGGCTGTGGCCAGAGGTAACTCATAAACAGTAATGGTAATGGAGCCTGTTACGGTGGTAAATCCGTCAAAAACAGATACATGATAAGTAGTGCTTACTTCCGGGCTGACACTGATGCCTGACTGGTCAGAGGTAAAACCTTCGGGCTCTGATGCCCAGGTATAGGTATAGGTGTTTGAGCCACCGCTGGCATTGGCAGTGATGGTGGTGCCAAAACCATAACAAATGGCGGTCTGTGTGGCTACGACGTTTACTCCGAGCGGCCCGCCTTCAATGGTAATGGTGACCTGGTCAGGCAAGCTCTGGCAGGTGGTACTCTGGTCAATCACGATCAGGGTGAATACCTGGGTGGAGGAGAGGTTGATTGTTTGCGGATTGAAAATATTGGGATTTACCAGCAGGTTGGTCGGCGTCCAGTTGTAGGAATAATTCCCGGAACCACCTGTGGCACTGCCGCTTAATACAGTGGCTGTCCCGTTGTTGATGGTCTGATCCGGACCGGCATTGGCCACGGGAAGCGGATGTACATTGACGTTGATCCCGATGCTTTTCTGACATCCCTGGGCATTGGTAACCGTAACCGTGTACAATCCCGAGGCGGCCGGTGTAGCATTGGGTATGCTGGGATTTTGCAGGGTGGATCCAAAATTGTTAGGTCCTGACCAGATGTAGGATGTCCCTCCGCCTGCATTCAGGGTCAGGGTGGCACCCGCACAAATAGGTGCATTGGAACTGATGGTGGGAACCGGCAACGCATTGATCACCACGGTGGTGGATGTGGCGGCCGAACAGTTATTGTCATCAGTCACTGTGACCAGATATACACCTGCAGCGGCAAGGGTGACATTGGTGATATCAGGTGCCTGGATCCCTGATGTGAAGGTATTGGGCCCTGTCCAGGTATATCCGGTGCCTCCGTTTGCGTTTAAGTTCAGGGTGTTTCCCACACATACTGGTGTATTGCTGGATGCAGAAGGAATCGGCAGGGGATTGACCACTACATCCGTGGTGGTTGTGTTGGAGCAGTTATTCGCATCGGTAACGGTAACAGTATAAGTGCCTGAAGCTGCAATAGTCGGATTAAGGATGCCGGGATTCTGAAGCAGGGAGTTAAAACCGTTTGGACCGGTCCAGCTATATCCGGTGCCACCCGTGGCATTGAAGCTCAGGGTGCTGCCCGCACATACGGGGCTGTTGCTGTTAGCAGTGGGAGTCGGTAGTGCATGGATGACAACGGTGGTGATGGATGTGTTTTTACAGCCGTTCAGGTCGGTCACCGTCACAGTGTAAACACCGCCGGCATTCAGTCCTGCTCCTGCAATCACGGGGTTTTGCAGGATGGATGTAAATCCGTCGGGCCCGCTCCATTCATAGGATGTAAAGGAATTGACGTTCAGGTTGAGCTGATTGCCGGCACAGACAGGGGAGTTGCTGCCTGCTGTGGGCGTGGGCAGCGGATTGATCACCACCACGATACTGGTGGCTGCGGAACAACTGTTTCCATCCGTTACCGTCACATGATAGGTGCCGGCACCACTGAGTCCTACAGGATCAATGAATGGATTCTGAAGGGATGAATTGAAGCCGTTGGGCCCCGTCCATACATATACATTTCCTCCGTCCGCGGCCAGGTCAAGCAGCCCTCCGTCGCATACCGGGCTGTTGCTTGATGCTTGCGGTACAGGAAGTTCATATACTGTAACTGAAATGTCTGTCTGGTCGCTGCAGCCGTTGGCATTGGTGACCGTAACGGTATAGGTGCCGCTGTTTGCTGTTGTCGGGGATGGGATCTGTGGATTCTGCTGGTTTGAAGAAAAGCCGTCAGGCCCGCTCCATTGGTATGAGGTCCCTCCCGAGGCATTGAGCTGCAGCAGCACACCGGTACACACCGGACTGTTGCTTCCGGCAACTGGAACAGGCAGGGCATGCACCGTTACCTGGGTGGTGGTGGCAGCACTACAGCTGTTCGCATCGGTTACCGTCACGTTGTAGGTGCCGGCATTGGCTGACGTCACCGAAGGAATGACCGGGTTCTGGTCGGTCGACGAGAAACCCGAAGGACCCGACCAGAGGTAGCCGGTGCCACCTCCGGCACTCAGTGTGAGGGGATCACCCACACAGACCGGGCCGGTATTGTTTGCAGTGGGCGTGGGCAGGGCATAGACGGTCACCTCTGTGATCGCTGCTGCCTGGCATAGGTTGACATCGGTCACGGTGACCGAATAAGTGCCGCCGCCTGCAAAGGGAACCGGGGTGATGACCGGATTCTGAGTACTGCTGTTGAAGCCGTTGGGACCGCTCCAGGAATAGGATACCCCGCCGCCTGACTGCAGGTTGAGCGTCGCACCGGTACAGAGCGGACCGTTATTGACGGCTGTCGGCACAGGAAGGGGGTAAATGGTGACGTTCACATTGGTGGAAGCCTGGCAGGAGTTCGCATTGGTGACGGTTACAAAATAAGTGCCGCTGTTGATGGCCTGGGCATTGTTGATAATGGGATTCTGACTGTTGGAAGTGAATCCTTCCGGTCCCGTCCAGACATAGGAAGTTCCTCCGCTGGCTGTGAGGAAGAGGTTGTTGTCGGCGCAGAACGGGGCATTGCTGCCGGCCAAAGGTGTCGGAAGCGCGTTTACCACCACGTTTGTGGAAGCTGTTTTCTGGCAACCTTGCGCACTGGTCACGGTTACGGTATAGCTTCCCCCTGCAGTGACAGGGGCATTGGGAATGCTTGGATTCTGCGATGAAGAGGTGAATCCTGCCGGTCCTGACCATGCATAGCCGACACCGCCTCCGGAGGTGAGGTTCAGGGTGGCATTGGCACAGATCGGCGTATTGCTTCCGGCTGTGGCGTTCGGCAAAGGATAGACCGTAAGTGTGACTGTTTCGATCAGGGTTTCCTCTCCGTCGAAGACCGTCACAGTGAATGTGGTGGTGGTCGTCGGGTTGGCCACCGGGTTGGCAATGGTGTTGCTTCCCTGCAGCGAGCCCGCCGGAGCCCAGGTATAGGTGTAAATGCCGGACCCGTTGGCTGCAACCACAGATAACTGTGAAGTCTGTCCGAGACAGATGGCGGGTGGCGTTGCCGTAATGCTGGTGATGCTCAACGGAAGGCCCGTGATGTTGATCTGTACCTGGTCGGGTGCACTTACGCAACCGGTGGTAACATCAGTTACGGTCAGGGTATAGACTTGCGACTCGGAAAGGTTGATGGTGTTTGGATTTTGTATATTGGCAATCCCCCCCTGCAACATGGCCGATGGGCTCCAGAGATAGGAATAATTTCCTGTTCCCGCAGTGGCAGACCCGCTCAGGGTGGTGGAGGTATTGATGATGATGATCTGATCAGGTCCTGCATTGGCAATGGGCATTTCCAGCACAGTAAGTGCAAAGGACGGATTGCTGGTATACTGCAGTCCGCAACCGTTTTGTCCCTGGACCGTGATATTGCCTGAAACTGCCACCGGGCTGAAGGCCACGGTGATACTTGAAGTTCCTGATCCTGAGGTGATGCTTGCTCCGGCCGGAAGAACCCAATTATAGGTACTCGCATTGGTGATTCCGCTCACGCTGAAAACATGGCCCCCCGTTCCCTGGCAAACGGAAACGGGTCCGGTGATGGTGCCTGTTCCGGCAGGCAGGGGACTGACGGTGATGGCTTTGCTGTTGGTGGTCGTATTCCCGCACGGATCAGAAGCCGTAACTCCCACACTGCCGCTGATGCTGGTGTTTCCGTAATCTATCACGATGGCGTTAGTACCCTGACCTGATATGATAGTGGCACCAGTGGGCACAGTCCAGGTGTAATTGCTCGCATTGCTTACGGCCGTGATCGAGTATCCCACGCCGGTCTGACCGGCGCATACATTCGCGGGTCCGGTGATGCTGCCGACACTGCCTAGCGTCAGCTTGGTCAAACTGCCGTTGATATAGCTGACATTGCCCATCAGGTCGCCCGGAAGATCAAAGGACTCTGAGCGGGTGGGAAGAGACAGATTGAAATTCAGGTTGGAAACCTGGGAGGCAACACAGGTATAAGTGAACCGCATCACAAACAGGGTGTCGGATGTGATGCTCAGGGTTACCATGCCGTCACTGAACCAACTGGCCCCAACCTGGTTGGTGGGCACACTCATCCCGTTGAAAACGAAAAAGCCGGAGGAGGTGAGGGAAGGATGTGCATTGACGATCGTATTAAACGAGAGTCCTGCGGGATAGGTAATGTAGAGTGAGAACCCTCCGATACCCGTGTAATTACTGGCCAATACCGGTATGTCTACCGTAACACCCGCACTGTTACAACAGGATGAAACATTTCCCACCGTGAGTGTAGGCTGGGCCATGATGGCGCTTCCCCACAGGCAAACAAACATCAGGAATACCGTCTTCTTCATCTTTGAAAATTTTCTTTGTCAAAACCAATTCAAACTGGCAGAATATTGTTAATGGTTTGAAATGAAACCACTTATTCTAAAATATTTTATAAACAAAACGCGCTTTGCCAAATACCTTTGCAGGATCACTCCCTGATGACCATACTTCTGGTTTGCTGGTAAAGCTGGCTTTTCCCTTTCAGTTCAAGTTTATACAGGTACATGCCCGGGGCAAGGTTCCCGGACTGAAAACTGGTCTTATACACACCGGCCTGTTGCTTATCCTGCACCAGGATCTTTATTTCATTTCCGAGCAGGCTGAACAGGCTGAGCTTCACATCTCCCGCTTCGGGAAGCTGATAGGCGATCTCGGTGGTACTGCTGAAGGGATTGGGGTGGTTGGCACCAAGGTAAAATCCCTCGGAAGAGATGTTGTTGTCACTGCCATAAACGATTGAAGGCACATACAACCGCACTTTCTCAAATACTCTGGCCATGGGATCTGCCATTACGCTGATGGCATCCGGCTGGATTTCTGTCCTGCCGCCCGCACCGGGCTCGCCCTCCATGCTTACCACAAGGGTAAACACCGTCTCATTCTCTGCAAAAGCAGCCGGGTTGATATCGTACCAGGCGATTCTGAGCTGGCTTTCCGTGGCATTCCACAAGAAATGCTGCAGTTTACTTTTCACTTCGCGGATCATCAGGCTGCCGGCAGGGTAGTTCAGTGCCAGGCTGATGGCGGAGGTGAGGATAGACTGGCCGGTTTTCACCGGTATTTCGACAGTGGCATTGCCGTTGATATAGCGGCTGCCTCTTTGTTCGATGAAGACGGTTGGTTCAGTTTTAGCCGCAGAGGGAACCACAGATGCATTCACATCGCCTGCTGCAAGAGATTTGATCGGAACTGCCTGGTCAGATCCCGAGATCGTGGTTGGGTTGGGTATGCTGAACAACCAGTCGGGAATCGAAAAATGATCAACGGCACCGACCCAGCGCCGCATGACGAGCAAGGCGTCGCCGGCATTCAGGGAACTGCTGTTGTTCACATCACCGGCCAGCTGGTTGAAGGGTGGAAGCGTGATCATTCCCACGCTGTGCTGGGCAATGGCAAGGGCATCCACTGAATTTACCGAGCTGGTCGGGAAGGCACGGGTGGTGGTGGCAGACATGTTGTACTGTGCGTTGGCCAAACAGCGGAAGGCATATGCACCCGTTCCCACGATGGAAAGAGTGGAATCAAGGATTACATTGGAGGTGTTTTTCAGGTAGACCTTCACATTGCCCATCAGGGTGGAGCCCACATTGTCGTAGGAGACGGTGCCGGTAATCCTGGGGGGAAGGTTGATGCTGAGCGAACGGGTGGCACTGTTGGTGCAGTTATTCCCGTCGGTGTAGGTATAGGTGATGGTCCAGGTGCCAACGCCGGGGATGGTGGGATCCAGGATGCCGTTGCTGACTCCCGGCCCGCTGTAGGTTCCTCCTGCCGGGTTACCGCCTGTGAGGGTGTATGGCCCGCCTTCAAGACATACGGTCGGGAAGCTTGCCTGGCTTACGGTGGGCTGGTTATACACGGTGATGGGCAGTACGGTCACAGGACCGGCGCCACAGAGGTTATTCCCTTTCACGGTGATATTGCCGGAGCTTGCGGAAGCCGAGAAGTTCAGGGTAATGGTGTTGGAATTGCTGGTGCCGCTGATCCCTGAGGGATACGTCCAGATATAGGTCAGGGCATTGCTTATGGATGGCACAGTGTAAACCACACCGTTGGTGTTTTTACAGACGGAGATGGGGCCGCTGATGGCCTGGGGAGTTCCCGGCAGCGGTTGCACATTGACCGGCAGGTTGGCAGTGCCGCCGTTGCCGCAGCTGTTCTGCGGAGTCACCGAGAGCGTTCCGCTTGCGGCACTGGTGCTGTAAGTAACGGATATAGAGTTGGTGGTGCTGCTGCCGCTGGCTCCGGGAGGAAGACTCCAGGAGTAGGTGGTGGCATTGGCAGGTGCCTGTATGGAATAGAATACCGTCTGGCCCTGGCAGGGAGTGTTATTGCCGAAGATCTGCACGGCATTCCCTGGCAGGGGGCTCACCGTGATGGCAAGGGTGCTCACGGGGCCGTCACCGCAATCATTGTTTCCTTTGACGGTGAGGTTGCCACTCATGGCGAATGTGCTGATATTCACTGTGATGCTGTTGCCGTTATTGGCTGCTATCGTGAATCCTGTCGGCAGTGTCCAGACGTAGGATGTGGCCTCAGGTATGGCTGTGATGCTGTAAATAACGCCGGTGGCACCCTGGCATACCGTGGTCGGGCCTGAGATCAGTCCTCCGGAGGTCGGCAAAGGATTTACCGTCAGTGCGAGGTTGGAAGGCGTACCCTGACCGCAGCTGTTGATGCCTTTTACAGAGATACTGCCTGACACGGCGGAGGTGGTGAAAGTCACACTGATACTGGTCCCGGTGCTGCTGCCTGTGGCACCTGCCGGAAGCGTCCACTGGTAGGATGTGGAATTTGGCACCTGGGTGATGGAATAGGTGACAGTCTGTCCCTGGCACACGGTGGTGGCACCGCTGATGGAACCGGCGGCATCGGGATAAGGCGTGATGGAAACCACGGCACTGCCGGTCATCTGCGTGGGACAGGTTTCCACCCATTCGTTTCTGGCGATGATGGTGTAAGTACCGGCATTGGTCTGGTTCCCGAAACTGAGCGGCGTGCCGGTTCCCGACAGGGTATCCACCGGAAATCCGTCTTTATAGAGCATGTACTCCACATTGGTGGTGGATCCGCTGAGTCCGACAGGCATGCCGGCACCGCCGATACAGTATGCTCCTCCGCCTTCGACCGTGTAAAGGGGAGGAGGGGAATCGGCAATCACGGTCACGAATCCGTCCATCCAGCGGGTACAGCCAGTGTTGGGATTCGTTGCGAGTACCTGGTAGAAACCGGGGGTGCCAAAGGTGTTGAAGGTGACGCCGAAGCCTGTTCCGGCTACACCGCCGTATCCCGGAACCACCACACCGTCGCGGTAAAGGGCATACACGATGCCAAGCTGGGTGTTGTCGAGCCCGACCTGTACACCCATGTCGCCCTGGCAGTAATGCCCGCCGGCCGGCTGCGGGGTGATGACATTGTATGGCAGGGGAAGGGCAGCCACAGATACGGTGGAATTGTTGAATTGGCTGGCAATGGTGATGGCCGCACAATTGGTGATCTGGCAGTTGCCGGCTGGTGTTGTCTTCCATATCAACTGGCTTCCGCTGAAGAACCCGTTGCTGATGAATTTCAGGATCACCAGCGTGGCATAGGATGGCAGGGTGCCCGGAACAAGGGAAGTCCAGGACATGATGACGGTGTCCGCACTGTTGTTTACCATCATGGCGCCCGGTCCGGGAAGATTGGGATTGATCTGCTTATGCCCTGCGAAGGTCAGGTTGGATCCGTTGAATCGCAGCTTGAGAGAGAAAGAACACACCTGGGAAAAATTATTGACCACGATGGGCACAAAGACGGTGTCTCCGGCGCAGGCATTGATGGGAGGAATGGTGACATAGATCGGCGGAGAGTTCACGGTCATGGTCACTGCATTGGTGGTCACAAAGGGGCATAAACCGTTGATCCTGCAACGGTAACGGTAGCCCGACATGGTGACAAGGGTCGCTTTCACCTTCAGGGTCGGAGTGTAAACACCCATGTAAGTGGCACTCGGGACCAGGTTATTCCAGGTGTTTCCGCCATCGGTGCTTTCCTGCCACTGATAACTGATGGAAGCCCCGTAGGTGGCCCCCAGGCAGGTAAAGGTGGCCGTGTCTCCGGCATATACGGTGGCCGGACTCGGTTGCTGAAGGATGAAAGGCCCGCCGTCCAGTACATATCCATCCTTAAAATCTGCAAAAAATGTAGTCAGACCGGTCGAATATTGACAAGCGCCCGGAGTCCAGGTTTCCCACATGATTTTTGTTGTGTCGCATTTGACATTGAATTTAAGTTCGTATAATGTGCTGCTATCGGGAACTCCTACAGTACCTTGAACTAGATAATAAGCTAATCGAAAAACACTATAAGGGTTTCCATCTAGATTGTTTGGTACAACAAACCCCGACACGATTAAATTTGGGTGAATATTCTGAATGCCAACATATTGAAGTGCATTAAATTTATAGACTATTGAATGTGAAATTGAACTAATTGAATCAAAACTGGCGACTTTAATAGGTACAACAATTTGTTGCATTGGACTAACACATGGACAACTGTAAATCGTATCAATCCATGTTTTCACAAGCTTGATGACGGTAAGGGTGGCGCTGTTGGAGGTGATCGTTGTACCACAACCGGATAGCTCACAACGGTACTGATAATCGCTCATTTGCAGGGTAGGACTTAAAATTTTCAGGGTGTCGTCATTAACACCCTCGTAAGGGAATATATTGCTCAAATTAACCCAGAAAGTGCCGTTGTCGGTGCTGATCTGCCACTGGTAAAACGGAAGACCGAGGGAGGATACGGCGAAGATGGCCGGGATGCCGGCAATGGCGAGAATACTCGTTGGATGTGAAGTGATGGAGGGGGTTCCGTTGGTGGCAGCGCCGTTCACATAATCGGCCGGGAAGGCAAGGCCGCCTCCTCCGGAAAAGAGGCAGTTCCCCGGTACCAGGGTGTCGAACACGATGGTGCTGTTGTTGGTGTACATGAAGCGCAGCTTGCAGATGGTGTCGTCTGCAATGGTGACGGGGCTGGCCGAGGCCCATTCAATCACCACGGTTCCGCTGGAACTGTTGACGGTGAAGCTGGAGGCAAGCTGGGGATGTACACTGAAATAGTTGACATAGGCGATATTCGATTGGTTATACAGCAGGGTGAGTTTAATGCCGGTCGAGTTCAGCAGGTTCTTGACCGTGATGGGAATCACGGCGATATTGCCCGGACAGGCATAGCCGGTTACCGCGGTGGCCCTGACGGGTGGCCCCACGCTCAGCAGCACGGTATCGGAATACACCGACGGGGGACAGATACCGGTGACGAGGCATCGGTATTTATACCCGTTCATATTCTGCGTGGCTCCCGTGATGATCAGGTTGTTGGTAGTGACATTACCGTAGGGGGGCGCATTGGACAGGTTGGCAAAAGTCTGGCCGTTGTTGATGCTGATCTGCCACTGGTAAGTGATATTCCCACCCGAAGCGAGCAGGCTGAATGTCGCATTGCCGCCTACGCCCGTACTCTGGTTTACGGGCTGTACATAAATGGATGGTTTGGGTATGATCTGTACGATCTGGGTCTTGTTGTTGTTGCCGGGAAAGGGATCTGTCAAGCCGTTGGGGAAGGCGGCCTGGGCGAAGATGGTGATGTTTCCGGGGCCAAAGGTGAAGTTGCCCAGCGTCACGGTGGTAATAGCCCCCGGCGCCAGGGTCCCCGTCCAGGGTACACTGGGTTGCGAAACACCGTTGATCGACCAGTTCAGGGTGGCGGAGGTGATCAGGTTGATTCCCCCGTTGAATATCTTGATCTTTACCGGCCATTGTCCTTCACAGCTCTGGTTCACCGGGCTCGAGATGGAGTCAATTCCGATGTCGTTCGTGAAATTGGTGGTATAGGTGATCTCCAGGTAGGGTTTGTTGGCCTGGTTCCATCCGTCGGCCCAGAGATAAAAAACACCGGAAGAATTGGTACAATAAAATCCCACGGCAAACCAACCCTGGCCGAGGGCGTTCTGGAGATCGGTCCTTGCCTGGGTACTCAGTTGCCTTGAGTTCTGACCTGCCGTCGGATTGGAAAAGGTGCCGTAGATCGTACCGCTCCCGATCTGGGAAAAAAGGGTGGAGCCTGAACTGGTCACGGGATCGGCCGTCACTTTCCGGATCTGATATGTCGGATTATACTGCGAGGAGATATAGAACTTCAGAACCACATTGTTGATGGTCGAGCCCGGCGGAATGGCCGTGATGTCGAACTTCATCCAGCCCCTGTTCCCGCTGCTGTTGGGGCCCTGGGCATGTACCAGGCTCGTCTGGGCCTTCACTCCCTGGTTGTTGGCTGTCCCTGTCCAGTAGTCAATATCCTGGGGATAACAGTTGGTCACTGCAGCCTGCCCGGCCGTTATCGTTAAGAAAAAAGTTAAGCAGCTCAGAAACAGGGTTTTACCCACGAGCGTAAACTTTTTTGCAAGCGCATCGTACACAGTATTTTCCATAATGTTCTAAGGTTTTTTGCAAAGGAGCAAATGTAATAATTATAACGATAGCAAGACACAAGCCCCCTTGTTTTGGTTGCCAGTTTGATGCCGGCTGAGGGCCTGCCGGTGATGATGAAGTCCCGGAGCAATGCTTCTCCACGCCCGGCCTTTATAAACACGGAGTTACACGGAGTTATGCACGGAGTGGCTGAAAATTATTAATTACTTTTCATGACCCCGGGTTCATTAAACTTTAAACCCCGGACCTTAAATTTTTCACTAAACTTCTAAACCAACGAACTCCTAAACCGTTCTCCGGCCGGGAAACTGATCCCGGCACGAAACGATGCTTCACCTCTCAGCATGACTTTTCAGTCAAATGTTTACTGCTTGCTGATAACACACTTGCCCGACCCAAAGTAATGCCGGCTTTCCCCCTCGGCATCTACTCTGTAAAGATAAACACCCGGCATGCATAGTTGCTCCATCTCAAGGCGGTGGGAACCGGCTTCGAATGAACCTGCGTCATATGAGCGGATCATTCTTCCGGTGATGTCAGTGATACTGACGATTAGTCTGCATTTTTCAGGCAGCCATACGGGGATATGCCATTTACCCTCTGCCGGGTTAGGTTCATTTTGTCCGACGAAGCATTCATCCTGCACTTCCAAGAGCAGTGGCATTATCAGAGTAGCCTGCATTAAACCTGCCTCTGTATCTGATAACTGGCTTTCAGTTGCCAGGGTAATTTTCGGACTGTTACTCTCCTTCCCGGGATTCAATATCCTGAGGTGTATCGTGAGAAGGACATCCCCGGGCAGGAGGGGCATGCCATGTAGTTCATACCAGCAGATTCTGAGCTGATCATGCGTCTGATGATACACCAGCCTGCCGGGATGTTCGCAATGCACATTCGTAACTGCAAAATCACCGCAATTCATGTCAAATGCCAGGGAAACGGCACCCGGCCTGGCTGCTTCCGATATTCTGACCGGGATTGAAATTTCATCACCGGAATGAAAAATTATGGTTCCTTCATATTCCATACGGAGTGACGGACTTTGCCGGGCTGCCGGCAGATAGGAGCCATCCACATCACCGTAGCATAAACCCTGAAAATTGTGACTGATGTTCGAGCTGCCGTCAATATTCAGCGTTGTACTTTCAAATAGCCAGTCCCCGGCCGGAAAGCTGTCCGATAAATGCACATACCGCCTGGCAACAAGCAGGGCATCACTGGCATTCACGGAGGTATTGCTATCCACATCACCGGCGTTGTATTGCAGTCCGGTAAGTGTTGTCATCCCTACAAAATGTCTGAGGATCATCAGGGCATCGGCGGCATTGACCCCGCCCCAGGGTTTTCCGCAGGCTGCATTGACCGTATAGATGCCCAATGGCAGATTCCCGAAAAAGTAATACCCGTTACCGTCTGTTGTGCATGTATCATTATTGCCAGAATCCTTGGAAAGGAGAACCTGGCTGTTGTTTAGTGGTGAAGATATCACATTTTTGTAAGTAAGGTGCCCGGACAGGTTGCTGCAGGTATTAACCGTAACACTTCCGTTTATCATAATGCTGGGGATTGCCTGGTTATTGATGTCGGTAATCAGGCAATTGCCGGGTGTGGGATCCCATATAAGTGAGCTCGTGCCGGTCTGGCCCGTAAACAACAGCCTGAGCAGGAGACCGCTGTCAATCGTTGCAGGGAGCACCGAGAACCATGCCAGTTGTACCTGGCTGAGGAAATCATTGACAAGGAGGATGCCTCCTCCCAGGGCGGGATTCACGGAATCATAGCCCAGGTATTCCAGAATAGTATCCTGGTAATTAAGGTAGAGGGAAACAGATGCCGCATTGTTGAGATTTGTAACTGAGACAGGAATGGCAAGATCTCCCGGGCAGGAATTTAACATGGGTGCCGTAATGGTGAGGATACTGCCTCCGGTGACACTAACAAGCAGGCTGTCCGAATCAGTGCATCCGTTCTGGTCAGTGATACTTACTGCATATATGGTCGTACTCAGCGGTGCGACTGTGATTAAACTGTCGGTGGAGCCCGTATTCCAAAGGTATGCAAAGGGTGGTGTTCCGCCGCTTACTTCCACATCGATCAAAAGCGGACTTGCCGGCGTGATTACAGTGTCTTCACCCAGATCAGCCACAGGCGGGTCAGCAATGCTGATCCATAAGGATGCCGATGCACCTGTACCACAGTTGTTTTCAGCTTCTACCGTGATAAATCCGCTTGTCGAGGCAGTCGGGAAATCCAGGATGGCGGTGTTTTGCACCTCAGTCCCAGTGACGCCTGGAGGGAATATCCAATGATAAGAATCTGCGTGGGCGATCGGCAATGTCTCATAAAGAATACCCTGGCTTCCGCTGCATACCATTGCAGGCCCTGAAATTGGCGCTGCGGCTGCAGGTATCGGTATCGGCTCTATAAGTATTGCCGAACTTTCACCGCTGCCGCAGTTGTTAAGTCCGGCAACCCCGAGCGTACCCGGACCAGCATTTTCACCAATGCTCAGATAGATGCTGCAGGAATCGCTGTTTCCGCCATATCCCTGGGGTATCGTCCATTGATAAGAAGTGGCACCGGAAATGGGCTGGACTGAATACCATCCTGCACTTCCCTGGCAGGGATTGATTTCCCCGCTGACAGGTCCGGCAGCGCCGGGGAGAGGAAATACACTGACTGGCAGGGAAGTTGGTAAGCCCGCTCCGCAGGCATTCATTCCCTTCACTGTGATATTCCCTGATACAGCATTGTTGTTTGTGTTGACGATAATAAAACTGCTCATGCTTGTGCCGATGAATCCGGTCGGGAGCGTCCATTGATAAGAAACAGCGTTTGGGATGGGGTTAATGCCATACAGGATATTTACCATACCCTGACATACATTTTGAGGACCGTTTATATTCCCCGCCGCTACTGGCAGTGGTGAAACATTGACAAGAATGGAAGACTCCGGCCCTACACCGCAGGCATTCGTTCCTTTGACCCTGATGATGCCACTCATTGCACTTGTGTTAATACTGACCTGCAGGGTATTGCTGTTTGCAGAAAGCACATCGAAGCCAGGCGGTACGGTCCAGAGATAATCCTGTACATAGCTGATGGGAGCGATATTGTATGTGACGATCTGACCCTGGCAGACATTGACGGGTCCGCTGATGCTTGTTGGAGCGGATGGCAATGGATTTACATGGATGCCCGATTGTGAGGCCGTTCCCTGTCCGCATGCGTTTATTCCGCTGACGCTGATATACCCGGTAAGTGCTTCATCCCCGAATGCCACCGTAATGCTGTTCCCGTTGCTTTGACCACTGGCTCCCGGCGGTAATTCCCAGATATATGACGAAGCTCCTGAAATTTCACCGACACTGTATATGGCAGACTGTCCCTGGCAAACGGTATCAGGACCCGAGATGATCCCCGCCGGGGCGACCGCCGCCTCTATGGTAATGCTCTGACTTGCATCATTTGTGCATTGGTTAGTGTCTGAAAAAGAATATGTTACTGTGATGTCCCCCGGACCTGGAACAAGGGGATCCAGCACATTGGCATTTACCCCAGGCCCGCTGTAGGTTCCGCCCGGTGGCGAACCGCCCGTGAGGGTATAGGGTCCGCCATCCGCGCACAGCGGCGGGAAAGTATTCAAACTGACAATCGGCTGGCCGTAAACGGTGATATTGATCATTGCATTATTGGTTGAAGCACAATTGTGGGCATCGGTGACCACCAGGGTGTAAACCCCTGTCATGCCCGGCAGTGCATTGGGAATGGTCGGACTTTGTGTTGTCGAAGTAAACCCTGATGGTCCGGTCCACGCATAGGTATAGGGGGCCAGTCCGCCTAAGCCTGATCCTCCCAGGTTGATGGGATTGTTGCTGCACAAGACATTGGGCGTGGCAGTGGCACCGGCTGTGGGTCTTGGCCAAACAGTCACATTCACCGAAGCAGAATTTACCGAGTTGCAGTTGCCGTCGCTGACCGTGAGAGAATATGTTCCTGAATTATTGATGATTGCACCGGAAAGGGTCGGATTTTGAGTAGCTGAACTGAATCCGTTGGGTCCGCTCCAGCAGAAAGTGTAATTGCTGCTGCTGCCGCCGGAAGCATTTCCGATCAGGTTTATGGTCTGGTTGGCGCAGAGCGGACTCAGGGTAACGGCAGCTGCGGCCGTGGGTCTTGGCCATACGGTCACATTCACGACAGTGGAAGCCTGGCAGGAGTTCGCATTGGTGACCTCCACAATATACGTTCCGCTGTTGATGGCCTGGGCGTTGTTGATGATGGGATTCTGATTGTTGGAAGTGAATCCTTCCGGCCCGGTCCAGGTAAAGAGAGTGCCTCCGGTTGCCGTGAGTAAAAGGGGAGTGTTGGCACAGAATGGCGCATTGCTGCTGGCAAAGGGGGTAGGAAGCGGATTGACCACCACGGTGGTACTGGCTGTGTTCTGGCAACCCTCTGCACTGGTCACGGTCACTGTGTAGCTTCCCCCTGCAGTGACAGGAGCATTGGAGATGCTGGGATTTTGAATAAGGGTGGTGAAACCTGCCGGTCCTAACCAGACGTAACCGACTCCGCCCCCAGCCGTGAGGTTGAGGGTGGCATTGGCACAGATCGGGCTGTTGCTGCCGGCCGAAGGTGTCGGAAGTGGGTTAACCATAGCAGTTGTAGTAGTTGTTACCTGGCAACCCTCTGCACTGGTCACGGTCACTGTGTAGCTTCCCCCTGCAGTGACAGGAGCATTGGGGATGCTTGGATTCTGCATTGAAGAGGTGAATCCTGCCGGTCCTGACCATGCATAGCCGACACCGCCTCCGGAGGTGAGGTTGAGGGTGGCATTGGCACAGATCGGGGTGTTGCTGCCGGCGGTGGCATTTGGCAGGGGAAAGACTGTCACGGTAATGGTATCGAAAAGGCTTATTACCCCGTCGAAGACGGTCACCGAGTACGTTGTAGTAACCGTCGGATTGGCCACCGGATTGGCCACAGTATTGGATCCTGTAATGGCATTGGCGGGTTCCCACTGATAGGAATACTGTCCGCTGCCTCCCGTTGCAATGACTTCAAGTTGTGAGTTTTGACCCTGGCATATGGTGGCGGGCGTGGCGGAGGTTGCAATGATTTCCAATGTACCCGGTGGATTATTTACCGTAAGGATGACCATATTTGTGCTCACAGCAGGACATAATCCAAGGATGACGCAACGGTACCGGAAACCCGACATCGTGACAAGGTTTGCTTTCACCTTCAGGGTCTGAGTGTAAACATCCATGTAGGTGGTATTCGGGACCAGGTTATTCCAGGTGGTTCCGCCATCGGTGCTTTCCTGCCACTGATAACTGATGGAAGCCCCGTAGGTGGCGCCCTGGCAGGTGAAGGTGGCCGTGTCCCCTAAATAGACCGTATCACTGAAAGGTTGTTGCAGCACAAGGGGCCCGCCGTTCAATATCCAGCCATCAAAAAAGACATCATTAAAAGTTGTCTGCCCGGTGGCATATTGACAGGCGCCGGGAGTCCAGGTTTCCCACATCAGCCTTGTTGTATCGCATTTCACTTTGAATTTTAGTTCGAAAAGGGTAGCACTGTCGGGAACAGAGATTGCACCCATGAAATTGTAATAGGCAAGCCGGAAATTGTTGAATGGACTACCCTGGATGTTGTTTGATACAACAGGACCGACAAGGTTGGAATGAACGTTTTGTATCCCTTGGTATTCAAGAGCAGCCGCTTTGTATAGCAGGGAAAGGGAAACCGAACTGATGGAGTCGAAGTCGGCAACTTTCACCGGAACTACGATATCAGGATAAGGGAGCACACAGGGACAGGTATAGAGCGTATCGATCCATGTTTTCACGAGCTTGATGACGGTGAGGGTGGCGCTGTTGGAGGTAACCGTTGTGCCGCATCCCGACATTTCACAGCGGTATTTGTACCCGCTCATCTGCAGGGTCGGGCTGAGGATGGTCAGGGTGTCGTCATTGACGCCTTCATAAGGGTAAACATTACTCAGGTTTATCCAGGTAACGCCGTTGTTGGTACTGATCTGCCACTGGTAAAATGGAAGACCGAGGGAGGATACGGTGAAGATGGCCGGGTAGCCGGCAATGGCGAGAATACTCGTGGGATGAGCCGTGATGGAAGGTGGCGGCACAATCTGAATGATGACGGTTTTGCTGTTATTGCCCGGAAAGGGATCGCTAACTCCGTTGGGGTAGGCTGCCTGTGCGAAGATGCTTATATTTCCCGGTAAGAAAGTGAAATTGCCAAGGGTGACGGTGGTAACAGCCCCCGGTGCCAGGGTCCCCATCCAGGGAACACTGGGTTGCGAAACACCATTGATGGACCAGTCAAGGCTTGCGGAGCTAATGGTGTTGTTTCCTCCGTTAAACAGTTTTAACTGTATAGGCCATTGGCCTTCGCAACTCTGGTTTACCGGGCTTGTGATGGAGTCAATGCCGATGTCGTCTATCAAACCCGGGGTATAGGTGATCTCCAGGTAGGGTTTGTTGGCCTGGTTCCATCCGTCGGCCCATAGATAAAAAATACCGGAAGAATTATAACAATAAAATCCCACGGCAAACCAACCCTGGCCGAGGGCGTTCTGGAGATCGGTCCTTGCCTGGGTACTCAGTGTCCTTGAGTTCTGACCTGAAACCACATTGCTAAAGGTGCCGTAGATCGTGCCGCTCCCGATCTGGGAAAAAAGGGTGGAGCCTGAACTGGTCACGGGATCAGCCGTCACCTTCCGGATCTGATATCCCGGATTATACTGCGAGGAGATATAGAACTTCAGAACCACATTGTTGATGGTCGAACCCGGCGGAATGGCCGTGATGTCGAACTTCATCCAGCCCCTGTTCCCGCTGCTGCTGCCCTGGGCATGCACCAGGCTCGTCTGGATCTTCGAGCCCTGATTGTCGGCTGTCCCTGTCCAGTAGTCCAGATCCTGGGGATAACAGTTGGTCACCGCTGCCCTGGAAACCGAAAATGTTGCCATACCGGCAAGGCAGATCATCAACAAGAGGCGGGTGGTGCTCCCCGGCCTGGCCGGAGGTGAACAGCAGGTTTGCTTTTCCATTTTGAGTATCGCTTTTCTGATCGAACAAATGTAAGATTAAATTATATTGATTGCAAACCAGAATTGCCGCTTAGACCTTAAACTTTTCACTAAACTTCTAAACCAATAAACTCCTAAACCGTTCTCCGGCCAGACTTTATCTTTTAAACCTGGAATTTGTCACTTATTTCCTGTCCTATTCTTTCCCGGGCCTTGGATATTGATTCTTGATCTATTGATAATGGATGCTTCGACTGCGATAAGAATGAAAAACCCGGAGCAATACTTCTCCACGCCCGGCCTTTAAAAACACGGATCCGCCGCGGCGGACACAGAGTTATGCACGGAGTGGCTAAAAAAGTATTTATTGCTTTTCATGACCCATGGTTCATTAAACTTTAGACCCCGTACCTTAAATTTTTCACTAAACTTCTAAACCAATAAACTCCTAAACCGGTCTCCAGCCGGGAAACTGATCCCAGCACGAAACGATGCTTAGACTACGCTCAGCATGACGGCTCATTAAACTTTAAACCTTCGACATTAGACATTTAGATCAACAATAAAGACCCGAAGGCACGGCTTTTTTAACCACACAGTACATACATCGGAAAAAACTATGTGATCTATGTGCCTATGTGTTGAAAATAAAGAGAATTGACACACTCAGCATCACGGTTCATTAAACTTTAAACCGTAGGCTTTATACAATAAACTAAACTTCTAAACCAATAAACGCCTAAACCGTTCTCCGGCATTTCCGGGGTTTCCTCGGGTATTGAAAACCATGTTTTACATTGCGGGAATGCCAGAGTGCAGGAATGCCGGAATGCGGGAATGAGGGGAGTCTACCATCCTGCAGCAAGCACGTCCGCCAGGTGTATCACCTTGATGGGCAGCTCGTGTTTTCTGATGTAGGTTTCCTGGTGCATCAGGCAGGAGAGGTCGGTGGAAACAATATACGCAGCGCCTGTCTGCAGGGCTTTTTCCACCTTTTGTTCGGCCATGGCCGTGGAAATGGGTTCGGCTTTCACCGAGAAAGTCCCGCCGAAGCCGCAGCAGACCTCGGTGTCCTCCATCTCGACGAGCTCGAGTCCCCTCACATGTTGCAGCAGTATCCTTGGTTCCTCCCGTATGCCGTATTCTCTAAGGGCTGCACAGGAATCATGATAGGTCACTTTCTCCTGAAAGGTGGCGCCCGTGTCGGTAACTTTGAGGATATTCACCAGGAAATCCGAAAATTCGTAGATATTCCTTCGCACCTGCTTGTATTCATTGTGCAGGGCCGTATTATGAAACAGCTTCGGGAAGTAATTCCGGACATAAGCCACGCAGGAAGCGGAAGGACCGATGATGGGGCGGTCGTTCGGGAAATCCCTGATGAATTTTTCACCGATGGCTTTGGCTTCGTCCCAGAAGCCGCTGTTGAATGCAAGCTGGCCGCAACAGGTCTGGTTGGTGTTGTAATGGATCCCCACGCCGAATTTCTCGAGCACCTTTACCACGTTGAATCCCGTCTCGGGATAAAACTGGTCGATGAAACAGGGCATAAACAGATCTGCGATCATGGGGCTTGGCCGTATTCTTGCATAAATTCTATGCAAACGTACTTGTTTTCAGATGAACGGGCAAATGTTCAGTCCGGTTTTTTTTCTTCCACCCTGAAACCTGCCTGGCGAAGGTCATCCCAGTAGGAAGGGTAGGATTTTGCCACGGCTACGCCACTATCGAACAGCAGGCTGCCTTCCTTCAGACAGAGCGGGGCCAGCGACATCAGGATGCGGTGATCGTTGGCCGACTGAAGGACCGGTTTTTCCATTACGGTCTGTTTTTTTCCCGTGAACACCATCCGGTCCGGGTAGCGGAGCAAACCATAACCAAGTGATGCAAGCGAACGGTAAAGGACTTCCGCCCGGTCTGATTCCTTGATGGCAAGGTTCTGTATCTGATCAAGCGAACCTTGCACCTCCAGTCCGGCCATGGTGGCGGCAAGGGCGGGTGCCAGGTCGGGGTGATGCTTCAGCATGAAGTGCTGCCCTTGCTTCACTTGTCTGTCTTTTTTCAGGAGTAATCCTTCCGGATGTTTTTCAATTCCGACGCCCAGGCAACTGAAGTATCCTGCCGCCGCGGCGTCGCCCTGCAGGCTTTCCTGCTTCAGCCCGCGCAGCAGGATACCTGCTTCTGCCGACAGGGCTGCGACTTCGAACCAGTAAGAAGCGGCACTCCAGTCGGCCTCCACTTCCAAAGGCTTGTAAACGTATGGTTTACCCGGTACCGAGATCATTTTCCCTTTTTCACTGACCGCTATGCCGTTCTGGCGCATCAGCTGCAGGGTCATGTCAAGGTAGGGACGGGAGCTGATGCTGCCTGTAAAGGTGATTTCCAGTCCCTCCGGCATCATGGGTGCAGCCATCAGCAGGGAGGAAGCGAACTGGGAGCTTTCTGCCGAAGAAACCCCGGTCTTTCCCCCTTTGAGCTGTCTGCCGTTGATGAGTAAAGGCGGGAAATTCGCCTGGCCGGTATACCGGATGTCGGCGCCGATCTGCAGCAGGGCTTCCACCAGGGCGCCCACGGGCCGTTGTTTCATGCGTTTATCCCCTGTCAGCAGCCAGCTGCCCGGAAGATTCGCGAGGTAGGATGTGAGAAAACGGAGGACAGTCCCGGCATTGCCACAATCAAGGCTTACTGTTTCCCTGCCCGCTTCATCTTTTCCACATTGTCGGATCCGCTCCAGTAACTGCTGCATCAGCAGTGTATCGCCGGAGTCCGGAAGATTCCTTACAGGCTCGCTGGCGCCGGCCATGGCCCTGATCAGCAGCAGGCGGTTCGCGATGCTTTTGGAACCCGGAAGGCTAACTTCAGTGTATACCTTGCAGCCGGCGGGCGGATCGATATGCAACTGGGGACTCGCTGAAGATGTTTTGGCCATGGTGTTATAATTTCCTGAGGAGGCTGAGGATTTCCGTTTCCGGCACAGGTACATCGAAGACCGTCCGGCCGGGCTTTTCGCACAAGGCAAAGCGGATCTGAGTACCGAGATTTTTCTTGTCGTGTCTCATGAGGCTGCACAATGCTTCCTCCTGGCCCGCAGGGATCAGATCTCCCGGAAAATGCCTGTCGAGGAAGTCCGTGATCTGCTGTCCGTCCGCCTCGTTCATGATGCCAAGCCGGACTGCCAGCAGGCTTTCGTATTTCATGCCGCAAGCCACGGCTTCACCATGTGTAACTGCTTTGTTTACAGATAAGTAATAGCTCTCGATCGCATGTCCGACTGTATGTCCGAAATTCAGGATTTTCCGTCTGCCGTTCTCATAAGGATCTTCGTCACAGATATTTTTTTTCAGCAGGGCCGCTGTCCGTATCCATGAGTCGGGTGGTTTTTCGCAAGGGTTCAGGCTGCCGCGGATTTCTTCCCAGAAGCTTTTGTTGCAGACCAGGGCCGTTTTAACCATCTCGGCCAGGCCTTCCCTGAGGTGTGATGCGGGAAGGGTATTCAGGAAGGCAGGTTCGATCAGGGTCCGGATGGCCGGCCGGAAGCTTCCGATCTGGTTTTTAAGCCCGAGGTGGTTAACGCCTGTCTTGCCGCCTATGGCCGCATCCACCTGGGCAAGCAGGCTTGTGGGAATATGGATGTGACGGATACCCCGTTTGTAAACGGATGCGGCGAATCCGCCCAGATCGCAAACCATGCCGCCGCCCAGGTTGATCAGGATGCTGTCGCGGCCGGCTCCCTGTGCTTCCAGTTCCGACCATACCTGCCGGCAAGTCTCCAGGGTTTTGTGTTGTTCACCGGCGCTGATGGTGATCAGGCGGAAGGCCTCAGCCATGGGCAACATATTGATAAACAATGGCCTGCATAGCCTTGCCGTATTTTCATCAGCCAGTAGGAAAATGTTTTGGGAACCCTTGTCAAGGCCGCCCAGCCAGGCCCCTGTCCGGGACCATGATCCCCTTCCGATAAATTGAATTCTTTCTTTCATGGCCCTGTCATGATCCTTACAAAAATAATTCATTCTATCTTAGTAGCCTGATGGGATCAAAAAAGAAGAGGAACAGCAACCGCATACCCGTCCACCGGGTGGATGAATACGCCGGGCAGGAGGTGATACTGCGGGAGAAGACCGGTGATTACCGGATCTACGGGGCACAATACATTGAGAAAGGAGCCCTCGACCAGATGGATACGGCCATGCGGCTGCCGGTGTCCAGGGCCGGGGCATTGATGCCCGACGCACACCAGGGGTACGGCCTCCCGATCGGAGGCGTGCTTGCTACGGATCCTTCGGTGGTGATCCCTTATGCTGTCGGAGTCGACATCGCCTGCCGCATGTGTATGACGGTTTTTGATGAGCATCCTTCCCTGATAAGGAGAGACAGCGGGCTGCTGAAACAACTGCTCGAATCGCACACCCATTTCGGTGTGGGTTCCACAAACAGAACCCACGTGGATACCACTGTTTTCGACCGCCTGACCTGGTCGGAGATCCCCATCGTGAAGGAACTCAGGGATCTTGCATACAGTCAGCTCGGGACAAGCGGTGCAGGCAATCATTTCGTGGAATGGGGCACTTTGGATATCAGAAAGTATGATGATCTGCTCAGACTGTCTGAAGGAAGCTACCTTGCATTGCTGAGCCACAGCGGATCGCGCGGTTTTGGTAACGCACTGGCTGAGTGGTTTTCGGGCCTGGCAATGAAGAAGACACGGCTGCCTCAGGAGGCGAGGCACCTTGCCTGGCTCTCCATGGACTCGGAAGAAGGACAGGAGTACTGGCAGGCCATGGAACTGGCCGGATTGTATGCCTCGGCCAATCATCATGAGATTCATGCTAAGATCAGAAAGGAGTTTGGAAGGGAAGTGCTTGCCACTGTTGAGAATCATCATAATTTTGCATGGAAGGAAAGGCTGGCCGACGGGCGGGAGGTGACCGTTCACCGTAAAGGAGCCACCCCTGCCTACCGCCACAGCCTGGGGATCATTCCCGGATCCATGACCCAGGATGGTTATGTGGTCAGGGGGAAGGGCAATGCCGTGTCACTGTCATCCGCCTCCCACGGGGCCGGAAGGCTGATGTCGCGGAACCAGGCTTTTAAGCAACTCCGCCGTTGCGATCTTGACCAGTACCTCCTGGAAAAAGGAGTGAAGCTTTCGGGCGGGGATGTGGATGAATCCCCGGTCGTGTATAAAGACCTCGAAAAGGTGATGGCAGCCCAGTCCGAGCTGGTGGAAATACTGGCTTCATTCAGCCCGGGCATTGTGAAAATGGCTCCGCCCGACAAATGGAGCAGAAAGAAAGCAGGTTTGGATATTTAATTGTCTTTGTCATGTTAGATTTTCAGAACACCGGTATTGCATTCAGGCATCGTAGCGACAGGGATCTTCGGCGTTCCGCCCTGTTGTTTACACTGCTGTCGCACCCATGGCTGGTAAAGCTTGCCAACGGCCTGTTGAAATTTGCCCTGGCACTGCGTATACCGGTCGCCTGGAT
The DNA here is from genome assembly GCA_022709385.1 of Bacteroidota bacterium. Classification (GTDB taxonomy): domain Bacteria; phylum Bacteroidota; class Bacteroidia; order Bacteroidales; family CAIXZF01; genus JAKLIX01. The sequence goes on from JAKLIX010000006.1 coordinate 111,544, forward strand.
CGTTAAACCCACAGTGTATAAGCAGTTTGTGGGCGGCGTATCGATCACCGACTGTTTGCCGGCGACCCATTCGCTTGCACACTATGGAGTTTTTTCCATTCTTGATTACAGCGTGGAGGGCGGTCATTCGGAGCAACAGATCAGGCAGACCCATGAAGAAACCTTACGAACGGTGGTTCATGCGGCAGCCGATCTGAATGTGCCCTTTGCCGTATTCAAACCCACGGCCTTTGGGGATCTGGAGACCCTTTCAAAGGACTTCAGCCCGGCAACATCACTCGAATCAACGGCTCATCAGGGATTGCTGCAGTATGTCAGCCGGATCGACCAGCTTTGCGCCGCGGCCCGGGATGCGGATGTTCCTATCATGATCGATGCCGAGGACAGCTGGTACCAGGACCTGGTGGATGCCGTGGTGACCCTGATGATGAAACGTTACAACAAAGAAAAGGCGATCGTGTACAATACCCTGCAGATGTACCGCCACGACAGGCTTGCCCATCTGTCGGAGGCGATCCGGCAGGCAAGGGAACAGGGATATTATTATGGTGTGAAATTCGTCAGGGGCGCATATATGGAGAAAGAACGCGCCCGGGCTGCCCGCCTGGGCTATCCTTCACCCATCTATCCCGACAAGATGGGAACCGACCAGGCCTTCGATGAAGCCCTGAAAGTTGCCATGAACAACCTCGACATCGTTTCCGTGTTTTGCGGAACACACAATGAGGACAGCTGTTACCTGCTTGCTTCGCTGATCGCCGAAAAACAACTGGCATCCAACGATATACGGATCTGTTTTTCCCAGTTATACGGAATGAGTGACCATATCAGCTTTAACCTGGCCCATGCCGGGTACCGGGTGGCCAAGTACCTGCCATACGGACCGGTACGGCATGTGATGCCTTATCTTTTCCGGAGGGCGGAAGAGAACACTTCCATTGCCGGGCAGACCGGACGGGAACTCAGGCTGGTGAGGCAGGAGATAAAAAGAAGAAAGGGAAAGTGAGCAGCTTGCAATTTGTTTTGTAATTTTGAAAAAAAAATGTCATGAACAGGAAAAGCTTATTGCCGGTAGCAGTCTTGTTATCCGGTTTATTGTTTTTTGTCTCCTGCGGAGAGGATGAAACCATCGACCTTACCAATCTGATCGGAATTGAAGTGTTTCCGGGCGATACCATCATGGAAGTGGGAACCACGGTACAATTCAGGGCCATGGGCTTATTTTCCGACAGCAGCACCAAAGACATTACTTCCTCGGTGTCATGGGCTGCATCTCCCAAGGGTGTGGTCGAGATCAGCGGAGGCGGGCTTGCCACTGCCCTGGAGAAAGGTGAAACCTATGTTGTGGCCGGCGGAGGAGCCGTTGTCGGAGGCGCCGTTTGCGTCAGTACCGATGCAGCCGGGCTCGACAGGGAGAAAATTCTCCTTGATTATGAGGTGCATTACCTGGGAACCAACCTCAGCAATTGCGGATGGACCGGAGCCGTATCCGGCTGCGATGCCGGCACGGCCAGTGATGAATCCCATAATAAGGTGGCTGAGCGTATCAACTATTACCGCCGCATGGTGGGCCTGAACGATGATGTGACCCTGGATGCCGCCAAGGGTGCCAAGTGCCAGGAAGCTGCCCTGATGATGAAAGCCAACAACCAGTTGAGCCACAATCCCCCTACCAGTTGGACCTGTTATACGGCCGACGGAGCTGAAGCTGCCGCCAATTCAAACATTGCACTGGGCATGCATTCTGTCAATGCCGTCACCGGATACATGGACGATTTCGGGGCCAACAACAAGGACGTGGGCCACCGCCGCTGGCTGATTTACTCCAAGGCAAAGGTCATGGGCGACGGATCCACCGACGGTTCCAACGCCATCTGGGTGATGGGCAACAGCGGCAATCCTTATCCTGCCAACATGCCCGAGTATTTCTCCTGGCCTCCCAAAGGCTATGTGCCTGCTCCCCTGGTCTTCGACCGCTGGTCATTCTCCAAACCCGATGCCGACTTCAATGCCGCCGCAGTGACCATGAAAGATGCAAGCAATAATTCGGTCACAGTGAGTGTCATCGCCCGCTCCGTTGGCTACGGCGACAATGCCATTGTTTGGGAACCCACCGGCATCAACCTCGGCGGCCCGGGTGACGTGAAGTATACCGTAACCCTAACCGACGTGAATGTGGGAGGAACCCCCAAAACCTACACCTATACGGTTACCATCGTGCAGCCGGGCAAAGGAAAGAATGATCCTTACCAGGAACTCAAGCGGGCTAATCCGCAGTGGCAGGTCCACTGATCAGGTGTAAGCAGCCATCAGCAGGTCGATATCCTGGAAAGGCAGCCCGAAGTGCTCCCCTGCATACTTGTGGGTGAGGATGCCATTATAAAGATAAATGCCATGCCTGAAACCGGGGTCGTCTTTCACCTGTTTTTCCACCCCGCCCGAGTCTCCCATGTTCAGCAGGATGGGTGCAAAGAAATTGCTGAGTGCGTATGAGGCCGTGTTGGGAACCCTGGAAGCGATGTTAGGCACGCAGTAATGGGTGATCCCGTGCACCTGGAATACCGGGTTGCTGTGGCTGGTTACCCGTGATGTCTCGAAACAGCCTCCCTGGTCAATGCTCACGTCGATGATCACCGATCCTTCCTTCATCTCCCTGATCATTGGTTCGGTGATCAGGCAGGGCGGCCTCCCATCGGGGGTATGGATGGCCCCGATCATCACATCGGCACTGCGCATGGCCTTCACCAGTACCTTGGGTTGTATGATGCTTGTGAATATTCTGTTATTCAGGTTGGTTTGTATCCTTCTTAGCTTGTAAATATTGTTGTCGAAGACTTTCACCGTGGCTCCCATCCCCATGGCGGCCCTTGCCGCGGATTCGCCCACCGTGCCGGCGCCCAGGATAATGACTTCGGTGGGGGATATCCCCGGAAACCCTCCGAGAATGCGTCCCTTACCCAGTTGCGGATGACTCAGGTATTCCGATGCCACCAGGATGGCGGTACTGCCTGCAATCTCACTCATGGCCCTGACAAGGGGGAAGCTTTTCGTCTTGTCGCGGATGTGTTCGAAGGCAATGGCCGTGATCTTACGGCTCATCAGCTGCCGGAAATAGTCTGCCTGTTGGGTCCCCATCTGAAGACTTGAAACCAGTACCTGTCTTTCTTTCATCAGGGCGGTTTCTGCCAGTGATGGGGGAGCGACTTTCAGGATGATGTCCGACGACTGGTACACTTCTGCCGGGCTGCTCACCAACTCAGCACCGGACTCTGTGAATTCCAGATCGGCAAAATGAGCTGAATTACCCGCCTTTGCTTCAAATATCACCCGGTGACCCTGCTGGACAATCACGCTTACTGCCTCCGGGGCAAGCGCGATCCGCTTTTCTTCAAGGTTCACTTCCCTGGGGACGCCTATCACCAGGTGGCTCTTACGCCGCATTACTTCCAGCATTTCTTCCCGGGGCATCAACTGCCCGGATGAAGTGAGATTCATGATCTTGCGCTTATTCCGTAAAAGTAGTCAAAATCGGATTCAGAAGGAAATCCGGCGGATCCCCTCCTCACCGCTTTCTTCTATCCTGATGTATACGCATCCGGCAGGCAAAAGTTCAGTGATTTTTTCAGGCCATTCGATCAGGCAATAATAAGCGCTGAAGAAATAATGTTCATAGCCGATATCCATCACTTCTGCAATGTTCTTAATACGGTAGAAATCAAAATGATATACAGGATCACCGCCAGGCAGGAGGTACTCGTTTACCAGGGCAAAGGTGGGGCTGCTCACATTCCCCCTGACACCCAGTACCCGGCAGATGGCTTTGATCAGCGTGGTCTTGCCCGCACCCATCGTCCCCTCGAAAGCAAAAATGCGTTTTCCGCTGTGGGTATCCAGAATACGCTGTGCCACCAGGGGCAGGGTTTCCAGTGCGGCGGTGACTGTATTCCCGGGCATCGCTTATTTGGCTGTCAGGCTGATAAAAGGGATAAGCATCTCTTCCAGCGATAATCCGCCGTGCTGAAAGGTGTTGCGGTAGTACTTCACGTAGTGGTTGTAGTTGTTCGGATAAGCAAAGAAATCCGAGGAACGGCAGAAGATATAGGAGCTGCTGAGATTCATTTTCGGAAGGAAGGCATCGCCTGGCTGATGCACTTCAAACACCTCCCTTTTATCATAGTCAAGGCTTCTGCCGGTTTTATACCGGAGGTTGGTGTTGGTGTTGCGGTCGCCGATCACTTTGACGGGATCCTGCACCCTCACCGAACCGTGGTCGGTAGTCAGCAGTACCTGATACTTCTTTTCGGCCAGGTAACGGAAGATATCCAGCAGCGGACTGTGCTCAAACCAGCTAAGCGTGAGCGAACGGTAGGCAGCCTCGTCTTCGGCCAGTTCCCGTATCACCTCCATCTCCGTCCGGGCGTGCGACAACATATCCACGAAGTTGTAAACGATGACGTTGAGTTTGTTGCCCGCCAGATTGGGCAGGCTTTCAAGCAGTTTTCGGCCGGCGGTGAGGTTGAGTACTTTATTGTATGAATAACGGATGTCTTTCCCGAATCGTTTCAGGCATTCCCCCAGCAGTTCTCCTTCATACATGTTTTTGGTTCCTTCTTCGTCTTCATTCACCCAGTATTTCGGGTATTTTTTCTCGATCTCGGATGGCAGGAGCCCCGCAAACAAAGCATTGCGTGCGTATTGGGTAACGGTGGGAAGGATGCCGAAGTAGATTTCATCGCGTTCTACCCTGAAATACTCCTCCAGTATCGGCTGTATGGCTTTCCACTGGTCGTAACGCAGGTTGTCAATCACGATCAGGTAAACCGGGTTTTCACCGTGAAAGTATGGAAACACCTTTTCCCGCATCAGGGTATGGCTCAGTACCGGTTTTTCTTCTGACCTGCCACTGAGCCACGAGAAATAATGCTTCTCCACGAAACGTGCAAACACATGATTGGCCTCGTTTTTCTGCTGGGCCAGGACTTCCTTCATGCCTTCATCGCCCGATTTTTCCAGTTCCAGCTCCCAGTAAACGAGCTTGCGGTAAACATCCTGCCATTCTGCAATATTCAGCCGGCCTGAAATTTCCATGCCGATATGGCGGAATTCCTGCTGGTAGGCCGAGGTGGTTTTCTGGCTGATAAGCTTCTTGTTCTCCAGGTTCTTCTTCAGGCAGAGCAGGATCTGATTCGGGTTAACCGGCTTGATCAGGTAATCCCGGATGTTGCTGCCAATGGCCTCCTCCATGATGGTTTCTTCCTCGCTCTTGGTGATCATGACCACCGGCAGGTTGGGATAGTGGTTTTTTATCTGGCTCAGGGTTTCAATACCGCTGATGCCAGGCATGTTCTCGTCGAGGAAAACAATATCGAAAGCCTTGGTTTTCAATATGTCTATGGCTTCATCCCCGCTGTTGGCCGTAGATACCTGGTACCCTTTCTGTTCAAGGAAAATGATATGCGGCTTCAGCAGATCGATCTCGTCATCTGCCCATAAAATTGATGCTAACGACATATTACTGTTTTTGGTTATAATTTGCTGTGCTTTTGCAGCACGGCAGAAGCAAACGGCAAAGTTCCGTAAAAATTGGAATTGGCTGACAATATCTTTATTTTCTTACTTTTGCATGAAACAGGACAAATGCTTCCCGGCCCCAACAACAAGCGTAAGATCATCAACGATCCGGTATATGGTTTTATCACCATACCCGATGAGCTTTTGTTTGACGTGATTGAACATCCTTTTTTTCAGCGTTTAAGGAGGATCAAGCAACTGGGGCTCACCCACCTGGTGTATCCCGGGGCGCTTCACACCCGTTTTCATCATGCCCTGGGGGCCATGTACCTGGTGAACGAAGCCATTGAGTCGCTTCGCTGGAAGGGGATAGATATCAGTCCGGATGAAGAGCAGGCGGTATTGCTGGCTATCCTGCTGCATGATATCGGGCACGGACCCTTCTCCCATGCACTGGAGAACTGCATTGTGTACGATGTGACACATGAAGAACTTTCGCTTTTATTCATGGAACACTTAAACAAGGTGTTCGGGGGGCAGCTCGACATGGCCATCCGGATATTCCGGAACCTTTATCCCAAGAAATTCCTGCACCAGATGGTTTCAGGCCAGCTCGACATGGACCGCATGGATTACCTGAAACGCGACAGCTTTTACACCGGGGTTTCCGAAGGAGTGATCAATTCCGACCGCCTGCTGAATATGCTCACAGTGGCCGATGATGAACTCGTGGTGGAGGCCAAGGGGATTTATTCCGTGGAGAAATTCATCGTGGCCCGCCGGCTGATGTACTGGCAGGTGTATCTGCACAAAACCGTGCTGGCTGCAGAACAGATGCTCGTACATACCCTGCGCAGGGCAAAATACCTCGCCGAAAACGGCCATCAGTTGTTTGCAACACCTTCCCTGGCAGCGTTTCTGAAAAACAGGTACGGCATGGAAGACTTCCGGCAAAGCGATGCCCTGCTTGGAATGTTCGCCAGGCTGGATGATTCCGATATTTCGGCATCGTTTAAGGTTTGGACGGATGATTCCGACAGCGTCCTGTCTTTCCTCAGCAGCAGCCTTGTGAACAGGCAGCTCTTCCGGATCGAAATCAGCAAAAATCCTTTTGACCCGCTTTATGTGGACAGCATCAGAACTGAGGTGTGCCGGGAACTGAAACTTCATACGGATGATGTTCCATATTTCCTGTATGAGGGCGAAATCGCCAACAATGCCTACAATCCATCGGTCGACCGAATCAATATCCTGCACCGCGACGGCCGGATGAGCGATATCACCCAGGATTCCGCGCAGTTGAACGTCTCGGTCCTCTCTGAAACTGTAACCAATTATTTTCTTTGCTATCCTAAAGTTAAGATATAGTTTTATTGATTTGAAATAGAAGTATATATGGAATTTTCTGCCAAACAAATTGCGGAGCTGCTGCAGGCTGATATAGAGGGTGACCCTGAGGTAAGGGTCAACAGGCTTGCCAAAATTGAGGAGGGTGAACCCGGCAGCCTGAGCTTCCTGGCCAATCCGAAATATACGCCTTTTATTTATACCACCGGGGCTGATATTGTGATTGTCAGTCAGGATTTCAAAGCGGAGCAAACGATACATGCCACGCTGCTGAGGGTGAAAGACGCTTACGCAGCCTTTGCACGCCTGCTGGAGGTTTATCAGCAGGCGCTGAAGAAAAGAACCGGCATCTCCGAAAGGGCTTACCTGGCTGAAACCGCCGTTTACGGAGAGAAGCTCTATGCCGGTGAGTTCGCCTGGATAGGCGAAGGTGTGAGGATAGGGAAACATGTTCAGATTTTCCCGCATGTGTATGTGGGCGATCATGTGGTGATTGGAGATCATACGATTCTGCATCCGGGTGTAAAAGTCCTGCATGATTGCGTGATCGGCAGCCATTGTATCCTGCATGCCGGCGCAGTGATCGGGGCCGATGGTTTCGGCTTCGCCCCCAATACCGGGCAACAGTACGACAAAGTGCCCCAGACCGGGAACGTTGTTCTGGAAGACCATGTGGAAATTGGTGCCAATACCTGTATCGACCGGGCCACCCTGGGTTCGACCAGGATCAGGAAGGGGGTGAAACTCGACAACCTGATCCAGGTGGCCCACAATGTGGATATCGGTGAAAATACGGTGATTGCCGCGCAGTCGGGGATCGCCGGATCCACCCGCATCGGTGCCGCATGCATGATCGGCGGACAGGTTGGTATCGTGGGTCATATCAGCATTGCCGACGGGGTGAAACTGGCTGCCCAGAGCGGGATTGAAGGCAATGTCAGGCAGGAAGGTGCCATCCTGCTCGGATCACCGGCCATCGAAATCGGGAATTATCGCAGGTCCTTTATCCATTTCAAGAACCTTCAGCAGTTGGTAAAAAGGGTGGAAGCGCTCGAAAAGCTGATCCCGGAAAAATAGTACCGGTGTTTTTGGCTGTATCTTAATCGGAACAGTTGCGTCATTCAGCGGGGAGGGCAAGCTGAAGTGTGCTTTATTTCAAAGCTGAAAATTATTACCTTTGCCCCCCATGAATCAGAAACAAAGAACCATACGGAAGCCGGTCACGGTTTCGGGAACGGGTTTGCACACAGGGGTGGCTGTTGATCTGACTTTCAATCCGGCACCTCCCTTCACGGGTTACGTTTACAGGAGAACCGACCTGGAAGGTTCCCCGGAGATTCGTGTGGATGTGGACAATGTGGTTGACACCTCCAGGGGGACTACCCTTGAAAATAACGGTGCCCGTGTGGCTACCATCGAACATCCCTTGGCTGCACTTGCCGGACTCGGTATCGATAACTGCATCATTGAAATGAACGGGGTGGAAACTCCCATCATGGATGGCAGTTCAAAATTCTTCGTCGAAGCGCTCGAACAGGCTGGCATTGCTGAACAGTCAGAATACAGGAAGTATATCGAGATCAGGAGTCCGGTGAGCTATTTTGATCCAGAGAAAAAGGTCGAGATGATCGCTTTACCGGCGAAGGATTTCAGGATCTCTGTCATGATCGACTATGAAACCACGGTGCTGGATACCCAGAATGCCGTGCTGGAGAACCTTGAAGACTTCAAAGCCCAGATTTCTCCCTGCCGTACCTTCGTCTTTCTCCACGAGCTCGAAGCCCTGGCCCAGCATAATCTGATCAGGGGGGGAGATCTGAGCAACGCCATTGTTTTCGTAAACAGGATAGTTTCACAGGAGGAACTCGACAAGCTGGCCACCCTGCTGAACAAACCGAGTGTGGCGGTCACCAGAACCGGGATACTGAATAACCTGGAACTGTATTTCCAGAATGAGCCTGCCAGGCATAAACTGCTTGATATCGTGGGAGACCTGACGTTGGTGGGGCAACCCCTGAAGGCCCACATTATTGCACGCCGGCCCGGGCACCACAGCAATGTGAAATTTGCTAAAGCCATTCGGCAACACCACTTGGATGAACTTCGTATCCGCGAAATTCCCCGCTACGATCCCCTTGCCGATCCTGTATATGACATCAATGCCATCAAACGCATCCTTCCGCATCGCTTTCCTTTCCTGCTGATCGATAAAATCGTGGAACTCGGGAAGGATCATGTCGTCGGCGTGAAGAATGTTACCTTTAACGAACAGTTTTTTGCCGGGCATTTCCCGGCCGAACCCGTAATGCCGGGTGTACTCATGGTGGAGGCCATGGCGCAGACCGGCGGGGTGTTCGTCCTGAGCCACCTTCCCGATCCCGAAAACTATGACACCTATTTTTTAAAGATCAACGAAGTTAAATTCAGAAGAAAAGTGGTGCCCGGAGATACCATCCTCTTCCGGCTGGAGCTTCTTTCTCCACTCAGAAGAGGGATATGCCACATGAAAGGTGTTGCCTATGTCGGGAATCATATCGTGATGGAGGCAATCTTGCTGGCACAGATCTTCAGGAGAAAACATGAAAATGATCCCAATATTTCCGATCTTTCGTCCTATGAAACAAGACGTTAGCCCTTTCATTCAAATCCTTTAACTGCATGAATCAGCCACTTGCCTATGTCCATCCCCAGGCCAAAATCGCCAAAAACGTGGTGATTGAACCCTTCGTCAATATTGAGAAAAACGTGGAGATCTGCGACGGCTCCTGGATAGGCAGCAATGTGACCATTATGGAAGGAGCCCGTATCGGTAAAAACTGCCGGGTATTCCCGGGGGCTGTCATTGCAGCCATACCGCAGGATCTGAAATTCCAGGGAGAAGAATCCATCGTCCGTATCGGAGATAATACCACCATCAGGGAATACGTCACCATCAACCGGGGTACCAAAGCCAGCTATGAAACAGTGATCGGTAACAACTGCCTGCTGATGGCCTATGTGCATGTGGCCCACGACTGCGTCATCGGAAACAATGTCATCCTCTCCAATTGCTGCAATCTTGCAGGACATATTTTTGTTGACGATTATGCGATCATCGGCGGCTTGTCGGCCGTACACCAGTTTGTTCATGTGGGTTGCCACAGTATGGTCTCAGGGGGATCACTGGTTAGGAAGGATGTGCCACCTTACACCAAAGGGGCCAGGGAACCCTTGTCCTATGTGGGGGTCAACTCGATCGGACTGAGAAGACGCGGTTTCAGTTCCGACCAGATCGGTCAGATTCAGGATATTTACCGTATCATCTACCTCAGGGGTTACAATGTGACTCAGGCCATGAATATCATCGAGGCGGATATTGAAGCCACCCAAGAAAGGGATGAAATTCTGTCCTTCATCCAGCAATCCAGTCGGGGTATCATGAAAGGGTATTCCGGAAAACAGCAGGTGAGGGAAAAAATTGACATTTAGTGAATAGTGAACAGCCGGCAGTTAACCGCGAACAATGAACTGAGTGTGTCAGGGTGATGGTTTGCTTTTTGGCTTTAAATCCGGTGCAGGGATTACAATGATCGAAATTCATTTAAAGGGATTAGGGAAAAAATATAATGCAAACTGGGTTTTCCGCGGGATCCATTACATATTCAAATCACCCGGTGCTTATGCCATCCTCGGAAATAACGGCAGCGGGAAATCCACCCTGCTTCAGATGCTGTCGAGCCGGCTGACCCAGACTGAGGGAGAAATGCTGTGGATAAACAAAGGAACGACGGTTAAACCTGAGGAGGTCTATCGCTATTATAGCATGGCTGCGCCCTACCAGGATCTGATCGAGGAATATACCGTGGCCGAGCATTATCATTTTCACGCAAAACTTCAGCCTTTCCTGCCCGGTATCAGCGAAGACACTTTTATGCGGATGCTGGCATTGCCCGGAATAAACGGCAAGGCGATCAAATACTTTTCATCCGGCATGAAACAACGCGTGAAACTGGCACTCGCCATACTCAGCGATGTTCCCCTTCTGCTGCTCGATGAACCTTGCTCAAACCTGGACAAACAGGGGACGGAATGGTACAGGGAACTTATCGGCTACCGGCTTGGTAATTGCCTGATAACGGTTTGTTCGAACCATCAGCCCGCTGAGATTGCTTTCTGTGGCGAACACATCCTCATCAACGACTTCAAATAGGGCGATCTGCCGAAAACCCATCCCGTAAGCATTTTTTCGTATCTTTATCCATCCGGAGCAGTGCCGGTTCCCGGGGATGTGAATGATATTTGTTGATAATCAAATATTTATAGTGTTGCATTGCTTTCCATATCAGCTTTCTGCCTGATCTCTGAATATGAAATAAGTGAAATTTAAACATGGAAAACCATGAATTCAAAGCATGCCAGTATTAATCTGAATATCAGGGGAATCACACAGTCGCCGACCCTTGCTGTGAACGAACTTAGCAAGAAGCTGGAGAAGGAAGGGAGAAGGATATACAGGATGGGGCTTGGACAATCTCCTTTTCCTGTTCCTGTCACCATGGTGGAGATGCTCAGGAATCATGCCCACGAAAAGGATTATTTGAATGTCAGGGGGCTTGAATCACTGCGGAAAGCCGTGGCTTTGTTTCACCAACAAAAAGACAATGTATTGATCAATCCGGACAATGTGATGATTGGGCCGGGTTCAAAGGAATTGATGTTTATTCTTCAGCTTGTTTATTACGGGGATATCATTCTTCCGACACCCTGCTGGGTTTCTTATGTGCCGCAGGCCAAGATTATCGGGCGAAACATCCGGCTTATTCAAACGACTTTTGAGAGCAGATGGAAGCTGACTGCCAGCCAGCTTGAAGACTTCCTGAAATCTGAGAATGACATGTTCAAACCCCGGCTGATCGTATTGAATTATCCTTCCAATCCGGACGGGGAAACATTTGGGGATGAAGCACTGATGGAAATTGCCGGTATTGCCCGGCGTCATGAAATGATCATACTTTCGGATGAAATATACGGTCAGTTGAATTTTGAGGGGAAGCATACGTCCATTGCACGCTATTATCCTGAGGGTACGATTATCAGTTCAGGCATTTCCAAATGGTGCGGAGCAGGGGGTTGGCGACTGGGGACTTTTGCTTTTCCGGCTCACTTCGAATGGTTGATTAAGCCTATGGCAGCGGTGGCCAGCGAGACCTATACCTCCGTGTCGGCACCGGTGCAGTATGCGGCAGTCAGCGCGTTTCGCGGGGGTATCATCATCGAACGCTACCTTTTCAATGCACGCAGGATACTGCAGTATATTGCAAGGAAATGTGTCGCGATTCTGCAGAAAGGAGGGGTCAGGGTGCATATGCCGACCGGGGCTTTTTACCTGTTTGTCGACTGCAGTGACTTCAGGGAGACTCTGGAGCGGAGAGGTATCAGCGATAGTGCAGGTTTCTGCAGGAAACTGCTGGAGGACACGGGGATTGCCATCCTGCCGGGAAGCGTTTTCATGCGTCCTGCAGAGGAACTCAGTGCCAGGATTTCCCTGGTCAATTTCGACGGAGCCAAAGCCCTGGCCATGAGTGAAACCATCCCGATCAGCGAAAAACTGCCGGACGATTTCGACAGGCACTGCTGCAGTGCGGTCATCGAAGCCATGGAGCGCTTTGTAAATTGGCTTCAGGAAAGCTGAAACATATTGTGAATAAAGAATCAAGTCAATGAGTGGAAATATGGAGACAACAATGAAGAAATTCGGTACGGCCCCTGTTTTTTTTACGGCCGTCTCCACTATCCTGGGTGCCATCCTTTTTTTGCGTTTTGCTTATGCCGTAGGAACAGTCGGTTTTTTTGGTGCCTTGTCTCTGATCCTTCTCGGGCATATGGTCACTATTCCGACAGCGCTTGCGCTTTCTGAAATAGCCACCAATAAAAGAGTGGAGGGTGGCGGCGAGTATTTCATCGTATCCCGTTCCTTTGGGCTGAATATCGGCACCACCATCGGTATTACACTGTATCTTTCACAGGCCATCAGTGTGGCATTCTACGTGATCGCCTTTACCGAAACCTTCCAGTTCTTTTTTGACTATCTGAAGGAAACCTACCAGCTGATACTGCCCCGGCAGGCTGTGAGTTTACCGGTGATGGCGGTACTGTCGGTTTTTATTATGCGGAAAGGGGCTAAGCTGGGAGTTAAGGCATTATACGTGGTTGTTGTCATCCTGGCAATATCCCTGCTGTTGTTTTTTGTCGGAAAGCCCCTGGCGGGGATTCAGCAGGGAAGCCCCTTCAGTAATCTTGAGTTCAGGAATTCCGGTGATTTTTTTCTGGTGCTAGCCATTATTTTCCCGGCATTTACCGGTATGACCGCCGGAGTGGGCCTTTCCGGGGATCTCAGGAATCCTGCCAAATCCATTCCCATGGGCACTGTAGCAGCCACCTTCATCGGTATGATCGTCTATGGTTTCATCTCATATAAACTTGCCGTATCGGCTGCTGCCACCGACCTGGTGCAGGATCAGTTTGTCATGAGCCGGATCGCCGTGCTGGGCTGGCTGGTTATTCCGCTCGGACTGGCAGCCTCAACCCTTTCTTCGGCCCTGGGATCCATCATGGTTGCACCCCGGACCATACAGGCCCTTGCAAATGATCATTCATTTCCGGTGGCCGGTATCAACCAATGGCTCAGCAGGGCCAGATCATCCGATGATGAACCTTTCAACGCAAGCCTGCTGACCTGCATGATTGCCTTTGTGTTTGTTGGACTTGGCAGCGTGAATGTGGTTGCCCAGATCATCACGATGTTCTTTCTGATCACATACGGCAGCCTGTGCCTGATCTCTTTCCTCAATCATTTCGGTTCATCTCCTTCTTACCGGCCATCATTCAAGTCGAAATGGGTGATATCGCTGATAGGCTTTCTTACTGCGGTATGGGTCATGTTTAAAATTAACACCACATACAGCCTGGTCGCCTTCGGCCTGATGATACTGCTGCATATATATATAAATGCCATCCATAAAGACAGGAAAGGGATTTCTTCTGTTTTTATGAATACGATCTTTCAGGTGAACAGAAACCTGCAGCTCTTTCTGCAAAAGGGAAAGATTGTAAAAACCACGACAGACTGGAGACCAAGCGTCATCTGTCTTTCGAGGCATTCCTTCCTTCGCGATCATGCTTTCAGACTAACTAACTGGATATCATTTAAGTATGGCTTCGGCACCTACCTGCATCATATCGTCGGTTATTATTCGAAAAACACGCATGACCAGGCAGTGCAGGAATTGTCGCAGCTGATCAGAAATTATGGAGATGTAAGCCATGTATATATCGATACCCTGATCTGTCCGTCTTTTACCGCCGCCATCGCACAGTCCATTCAGATTCCGAGTATATCAGGCATGGATTATAATATGATGATCCTTGAATACGATAAAGAAAATCCGTCCGGACTGGATGAGATCATCGAAAATTATAAACTGATCCATACTGCCGGTTTCGATATCTGCATCCTTGCTTCAAGCCGGAGACCCCTGATCTACAAAAATGGGATTCATGTCTGGATTACTACGGAGGATACCGAAAATGCCAACCTGATGATCATCCTGAGTTTTATTTTTCTCGGTCATCCCGACTGGAAACATTCCGACATCAGGATCTTTCATGTCTGCAGGGAGAACGAACAGATTGAGGTCAGCCGTCAGATGCGGGAACTCATAGAAAACGGACGCCTGCCGATCACAGCCCAGAATATCCGTATCCTGGTCAGGAATCATGACCGCTCGGTGAAATCCATCATCAATGAGCATTCGGCCGATGCCGGACTGACGATCCTCGGCTTTCACGGAAGTACTATCAGGCATATGGAGCAATTGTTTTTTGAAGGATATGATGCGCCCGGCACTATCCTGTTTGTGAACGCATGTAAAAGCAAGGTCATCGACTGAGTTCCGGCCGGCCTCCGGCGGCAGGCATGGCTGATGTCTGTGCCTTCTCGTGTTACTGACTCCAATAGCAATAGAAAGAAAGGATGAGGTTTCCGATATTTTTTTCTACCTTTGCCCCCGTTTTTTAAAATCCCAGCTATTATGGCAACAACTGCAGATTTCCGGAACGGATTGTGTATTGAGTTCAACAATGAATTATATGTGATCGTCGAGTTTCAGCATGTGAAACCCGGCAAGGGCGGCGCTTTCGTTCGCACCAGGCTGAAAAACCTGAAAACCGGCAAAGTCATCCCGAACACTTTCAATGCAGGGGTCAAAATCAATGTGGCCCGGGTCGAACGAAGGCCTTTCCAGTTTCTTTACAAAGATGACAACGGTTATCATTTTATGAACAGCAATACCTTCGAACAAACCTCCCTGGAAGAAGAACTGATCAATGCACCCTCCTTCCTGAAAGAAGGCCAGGAAGTGGAGATCACCTTTCATGCCGATACCGAATCTCCCATGTATTGCGAACTTCCTGCTTTTGTGGTGCTCGAAATCACCTACAGCGAGCCCGGACTCAGAGGGGATACGGCTACCAACACCCTGAAGCCCGCCACCCTCGAAACCGGTGCTGTCGTGGGAGTGCCTCTCTTTGTCGAGACAGGGGAAAAAATTAAAGTGGATACCCGTACCGGTGCCTATGCCGAACGTGTAAAGGCCTGATCATGAAACTTGAATCACCAATCACCGTCCTCGAGATCGCTGCTTCCCACCAGTTGAAATATGCCGGTGATCCCAACCGTCTGATCACCGGCATCAATGAGATCCATATGGTGGAGGAGGGTGATGTCACTTTTGTGGATCATCCCAAATACTATGACCGGGTGCTCCGGTCTGCAGCCACCACCATTATTATCAACAAAGAGGACGTAAGATGCCCGGAGGGAAAATCCCTGCTCTTTGCGGATGATCCTTTCGGGGTGTACGTTTCCCTGGTGAAAAAATACCGGAAATTCGTCCCGTCGCACCGCATGATAGACGAAACTGCCATGATAGGTGAAGGCAGCGTGATCCAGCCGGGTGTGTTCATCGGTAACCATGTCCGCATCGGGAAACACTGCCTGATCCATGCCAATGTCACCATTTATGACCATACGGTGATCGGCGACCATGTCATCATTCACTCCGGCTCTGTCATCGGAGCTGACGCTTATTATTACAAGAAACGTTCATGGGGATACGAGAAACTTGAAAGCTGCGGCAGGGTGGTGCTTTCCGACAGGGTGGAGGTCGGAGCATGCTGTACCATTGATAAAGGCGTTTCAGGCGATACTTTCATCGGCGAAGGCACCAAGTTCGACAACCATGTGCAGGTGGGGCACGATACCGTTATCGGGAAAAACTGCCTGATCGGTTGCGCTTGTATCATTGCCGGAGTCACCCGTCTCGAAGATGAGGTCATCCTCTGGGGCCAGGTGGCCGTGCAAAAGGACCTCGTGATCGGAAAGGGCGCCGTGGTTTTTGCCAAGTCAGGCGTCGATAAATCCCTCGAAGGAGGAAAGAGCTATTTCGGAGCCCCGGTCCAGGAAGCACGTAAGGCCTGGAAAGAATTGGCCTTTGTCCGCAGGCTCCCGGAATTATTCGAGAAAATAAAGCTCTGACAATAAGCGAATTGTCACTGGACCATCGGGTCAAAGACTGCTTTTCCGGAATACACAGGAATTCCGGATCACGTTTATTTTCCTAAACAAGCTTTCATAGAAAATTTACGAACAATTGATTTGTTGGTAAAGATTTCATTGTAATTTCCCATCTTGGGCAGTAATCCTGCTTGTGAACTGTATTCTGTTCTTTTTTAATTACTTAATCGTTTCTTTTATGAAAAAGAAGTGCATCCTCCTTCCAGGTATCATGATGATAATTCTGTGCATGATCCTTTCGACCATGGTTGTGGCGCAAACCACGGTTTTCAGCGATGATTTCAGTACCTTCCAGAGTGCCACCTGGACCACTGCCGGCAGTATCGGGGCCAGCTCCTGGTCGGTGAACCGCTCCGGAAATGACTGGGGTGCCAGAAGAAACACCAGTCCGGCACAATTGGAAATCACGAACGATGTGGGGGGCACAACCAATGTGGCCGGTTGGGCTTTTGCTTACCTTTCCACGGCCTCTTTATCCAGTCCTTACGAACCGGCGCTGAACCAGAATCCCGGCCTGGTAAGCTGGACCTTTAACATGAGGCAGATAAGGACTGATCCCAGCGGCTTTGCTACAGCAAATTATGGGATCGCTTTCGTGTTGTCAGCCACGCAGGCCACGGTGAATAGTTCCGGTAATGGCTATGCTGTAGTGCTTGGACAATCGGGAAGTACCGACCCGCTTCGGCTGGCCAGGTTTACCACAGGCCTCTCCGGTACCCTTACCAGCATAATAACCTCCAATACCGCAGGATTAACGGACTTTGGGACCGATTACCTGAGTGTAAAGGTGACCTATGATCCTTCCACCGATAACTGGGAACTGTTTGTCAGGAATGACGGCACTTCCGCCTTTGTTGATCCTTCCACGGGAACACTCACTTCACAGGGAACGGCAGCAGACAATACGTATACTGCTTCCTCTTTCAGCTTTCTCGGTGCTTACTGGCAGGGCTCGACCAGTGCCAATCAGACGGCCTTTTTCGATAATGTCAGCGTGAGTGTAATTTCCGCACCCGTCGTACTGCAGGAACAGTGGCGGTCCAGGACCAGTGGAGCGTGGGACAATGTGAGTACCTGGCAACAATACAACGGCAGTACCTGGGTGAATGCCACAGAGTATCCGGGACAGAATACACCGACTGAGCCTGATCCATCGGCAAGCGTGCAACCGGATCACGTGGTTACCGTACTTGGTCCCGTTGAATTCGGGGATATTGAAGTACAAAGCGGAGGCACCCTTGTAATACAGGATGCTGTCACATTATCCGTTCCAGCGGGAAAAACACTCACCGTA
Organism: Bacteroidota bacterium; assembly: GCA_022709385.1. Lineage (GTDB taxonomy): Bacteria > Bacteroidota > Bacteroidia > Bacteroidales > CAIXZF01 > JAKLIX01. The sequence continues at coordinate 129,309 of JAKLIX010000006.1, forward strand.
AACGGTATAATGACGATGCAGGATGAAGCCCGCGTCAACGGTGCCGGAGCTTTTCTGCTGAATTCCGGAGGCAGATTGAATATCGGCTCGGTCGAGGGCATCACGGTGGCGGATGCTGCCGGTAATATCCGCACTGCCGGTGGCCGTACATACAGTTCCGGTGCGATTTTTATGTATAAAAGGGTTGCGGACGCCGATATGGTGACCGGAGACGGCCTGACCCAGCATACGCCGGCAGACCTGATCATCAGCAACTCAGGCAGCACCGTCACCCTTTCCGCTCCAACCACCATCAGCAGGAATCTCAATATTACCGGAGGTACCCTGGATGCTGACAATAACAACCTCAGCGTCGGAGGGAACTGGAGCAGCTCCGGGACCTTCCTGCCGGGTAATGCCACAGTTACTTTCTTCGGGCCCGATGCTGCCACCATCGCCTCATCAACATTCAATCACGTCGTTTTCAGCGGATCGGGAAGCAAGACTGCCGGAGGAGCACTCACAATAGGGGGAAACCTGACAATTACGGATAATTTTTCAGCCGGATCTGTTACCCATGCCATCGCGGGCGATTGGGTGAACAACGGAACATTCTCTGCCGGTACTTCCACCATTAACTTTAACGGCACCAATGATCTGCAAACCATCAGTGGTTCTTCGACAACTACATTCAACATCCTGCGGGTTGCCAAGGGAGCACAGCACAGGATACTCGAAGTCCTTGCCCTGATAGGTCTTTCCGGAGCCAGTAATCCCCTGGTGATTGCTGACGGTACTTTTAAACTGTCAAGCCCGTCCGTCATCCAGCCCTTTACCACCAGCGCCGGGGCCACCATTCCGGGTGGAGGAGGATTCTGGAACAACGGCGGAACCATCCTGCCCGGCAACTACAGTTGGGTCCTGTACGGAACTTTCCGTCAGTCAGCCGGAACAACCTATATTGGCACAGCCGAAGGCCAGGCGCTCAGATACCGCTCAAATTCCATCATTACCATCGAAGGTGGTGAACTGAGCATCGCGGGACGGCTCGGCAGGGATAATTCCACCAATTATTCCACAACCTATACTCAAACAGGCGGTATCGTCACCCTGAATACCGTCGGATTAAACAACAGCACATTCGCCTGCTTTGACCTCGGAAATCCCGCTTCATCCTTCCATATGAGCGACGGCTATATCGTCCTTCAGAGGAGGAATGCCAATGCAGGGTTGGAATACCTCAACCTTGCCGGGACCTGCACGGTCACCGGGGGTACTTTGCAGGTGGGAAATGCCGGCACGCCGGCCTCACAGTACTTCCGGATCAAGAGCCAGCCCCCGCTGTGGAACCTCGTAATAAACGATGTGAATGATCCCCAGGTGGAGTTCTATCACATTACACACTTCATACAGAATGATTGCATTATAGGAGGAAGCTTGTGGATGACCAATACTGATCTCGTACTTGGGGGAGACTGGTATAACAACGGGAACTTTGATCCTGGCACTGCTACCGTGTTTATGTCAGGTACGGCGCCCCAGATCATCGGTGGAAGCTTCCCATCATCCTTTTATCACCTCCAGATAAATAATGGCAACGGCGTTTTCCTTGATAACAATATTACCGTCAGCCATCAACTGGATCTGAATACCGGCCTGCTGACCACCAATGCCTTTACGCTGACTGCTGAGGCGACCGCCCTGATCCAGAATGCATCCGCGTTGTCGTACATCAATGGCCGTCTCGCACGGGTGTACGATGCAGTCGGCTCAAAGGAGTTTCCCATCGGCAAAGGAGGCAATTACCGGCCATTGACCTTTAATTATTCCGCTTTAAGCGGAAGCAGCACCGTGATGGCCGAGCAGTTTGAATCTGCCATGAGCGGAAGCCTGCCGCCGCAGACCAGCCTGCTGACCGCAGATCGTTACTGGGAGATCACCCAGACAGGCGGCAGCGACTATGAATATTTTGTAACGCTGGATCCCGCCGGGTATACCCCCCTGAACCCTGTGGTCATGCTCAAAAAGGACGGTGGAACAATCAGTTCTCATCCCACTACAAGTCCTGATTACACAAATGCTTTGGCATTCAATTCTTTAAGTGAATTTGCCCTCGGTGAGTATAACAGTATCATCACGCAAACATTTGCTGACTCCAAGGAAGTCTGCCGGGGAGAAACCACCCTTGGTCTGACTGCATCGGTGAGCCCGGTTCCGGATGGCGGGACGATACAGTTTTACCTGGAGGGGACGGCCGTGGGCTCGCCGGTTCCTGTTAGTACAATCGACGGGACCGCGACCTATACTTACAATCCGGGCGGTCTTGCTGACGGCGGCTATGCCATCAGGGCCGACTTTTCCGGAAACGGAAATTACCTGCCGGGCAGCAGCCACCCGGGCAATGATGGTGTGCTCACCGTCTTCGATCTGCCTGCAGCGCCTGCCGGTTCAGATGTAAACGAAACCGATTGCTTCGGGACACCCTATACCGGTTCTGCCACAGCAGGAAGCAATGAATATATAATATGGTATGATGCGTCCTCCGGCGGTAATGTCACGGTGGCACCCTCGCGCAGCACTCCCGGGACCTCCTTGGCCTGGGCTGCCGCAGTCGACAATACTACCCAGTGTGAAAGCGAAACCAGAACCCTTGTGACCGTCACACTCACAGCCGATACAGAGCTTCCGCAGATCACCTGTCCCCAGGCCATCAGCGTGAATGCTGCGCCAGGCCAGTGCTATGCAATCGTTCTTAACCCCGGTATTCCCATTACTTCAGATAATTGTGCAGTGTTCAGCGTGGATAATGATGCTCCGGCCAACGGGCAATATTCAGTAGGAATTCATCTTGTTACATGGACAGTCTATGATGTGAACGGAAATTCCGCCACCTGCACCCAGCAGATCACGGTGAATGATAATCAGAAACCCCTGGTCCAGTGTCCGCTGCCGCTTTACCTTTGCATCGAACCTGAACTTACAGGCCTGGTGATCAACGGGATACAGCCCGTTACCGGCGATAATTGTGGTGTGTCGTCGGTCACCTGGACTGCATCCGGTGTCACCAATACCGGCGGTTCCAATGATGCCAGCGGAACGTTTTTCAATGTGGGCCAGAACTGGGTAACTTATACCGTGACTGACGTAAACAAAAATACCTCCACCTGCAGCTTTTCCATTCAGATATACAACCGGCCCGTGGCGCAGGCTTCCGTGAATCCCGGGCAGTACTGCCAGGGTGAGGAGGTGACCCTTGAAGGCAGTGCTGCCGGTGGCAGCGGAACGGGCTACCAATATGCCTGGCTGGGACCCGGAGGGTATACCGGTGCGGGGCAGCAGGCCGTCATCGGGGATATTCAGCCCGGCCAGAGCGGGCAGTACATCCTCGTGGTGACAGACTCGCGTCAGTGTGCTTCCGCGAATGATGCCTCCGTAAGCATTACGGTACTGCCACTGCCGGAAGTAAGCTTCACCGGCAGCATCACCAGCAGTTGCCTCGACAGCAGTCCCGTGTTCCTCACCGGCGGCTACCCCGAAGGAGGAAGCTATTCCGGCAATGGCGTAGTGAACGGCGTGTTTTACCCTGTCCTTTCAGGTGCAGGATTTCATGTGATCACTTATGCTTTTACCGGTGGGAACGGATGTACCAACTTTGCCACCAATACGGCCTATGTTTACAGTTCCATCCAGAGCGCCGTGACCGTGGGCAGCGGGGGAGATTATCCCAACCTCAGCGGTAACGGTGGCTTGTTTGAAGCCGTCAACTCCCTGACCCTCTGCGGCAACCTGGAGGTAAGGATCATCAGCGACCTGAACGAGCCCGGGACCCATGCCCTGAACCAATGGTCGGATAACGGCTTCGGCCCCTACACCATGACGATCATGCCGGATCAGCCGGTACTGCGGAATATCACCGGGAATGTGGCATCGGATATGATCCGTTTCAACGGGGCAGACGGTGTGATTATCGATGGCAGCTTTGACGGTGAAGGACGCTATCTGCTTTTCCGTAACCTGGCCAGTTATAACTCAACATTCACTTATTTGAATGATGCCACCAATCATACATTGCGGAATTGCATCATTGAGGGCTGCAGCCGGGTTACTACAGGCGGAGTGCTGCTGCTTTCAAACGGTGCAGTCACGGGTAACGACAATTTCCTGATCGAAAACAGTATCTTCCGTAATGCCAGTCCCACTGTTCTGCCGAATAACCTGATCGGAAGCAACAGCAGCATTGCCCAGCATCATTCAGATATCGTCATCCGGAACAACGTCTTTTCAGATTTCAGAAGCAGCGGTATCCTTGTCACTGGTGCCGGTGGTGGCAGCGGATTTACAATTGCGGACAATGTCTTTTATTGCAGCCTACCGCAGTCCATGGCCCAGACGGTGATCAACTTTGCGCCGGGACTCGCAACCACTGCCAATGTGATCAGCGGTAACCGCATCGGCGGCAGCGATGAAACAAGCGGGGGAACGCCCTGGACAAACACGGCCGCTCTTCAGTTCCGGGGGATCTACGTCAAGTCGGGGAACTTCAGTATTGAGAACAATGAAATCGGAAACATCACCTTAAGCAGCACGGGGGCAGCTGCATTTACAGGCATTGAGCTTGCAGTGATACAGGGCCTGCAGAGCCAGGTGAAAAACAATACCATCGGATCGGCCAGCCTCGCCAATGCCATCAGCATCGCGGGAACAGGCGCATTCACGGGTATCCTGGTCGCTTCGACCATACCGGTTCAATTACTGGAGAGCAATACGATTGCCAATATAACCTATACCTCCACGGGGACGGGTTCACCGGTAATAGCCGGGATCAAAGCCAATAAGGCATTGCTGAGGAAGAACCGTATTTATGAAATGAATGTCAATGGTTTAAACTTCACTCCCACCATGTATGGCGTTTGGTTCAACGGACCCTCGGGAGCATCGAACGAGTGCAGTAACAACATGATCTCCATGGGCGGGGGTGCCGTGCTCAATCCGCTGATTTGCGGTATCTATGAAGGTTCTGCCGCTAATACCACGGCCAAGTATTATTATAATACCGTGAATATTTACGGTACGGCTTCCTCCACGAAGAAGTCGTATTGTTTCTACCGCCAGAATTCGGTGAACGTGACCATCAAGAACAACATCTTCAGCAACTTCCGTTCTGCCTCACCGCTCGGGCAGTATGCCATCTATACCGTCTCAGGAACCTACTGGACCTATTGCGACTACAACGACCTGTATTCGGCCACGGCACCGATCGCCGGCTGGGTAGGCGCGGACAAGGCCACCTTCGCCCTGTGGAAGACGGCTTCCGGCAAGGATGCCCAGAGCGTCAACGTGATGCCGGTGTACTTCAGCAATACCGACCTGCACCTGATGCCGTCCAATACGGGCATAGACGGCAAGGGGAATCCCATCGCCACCTATACGACCGACATCGACGGAAATATCCGCAATGTAGCCACCCCGGATATCGGTTGCGATGAATTTACGGCTGTATTGCCAAGGCTGGAGGAGGAAGGGCCGCAACAGGCTGATCTGAGGGTTTATCCCAATCCTTTCACTTCCGTAACCAGCCTCGAACTTGTCCTTCCGGAGGACGGGGTCGTGGAGCTGTGTGTCTACAACCTGCTGGGTGAAAGGGTAGGGGAGATCCGTCAGGGCATGATGTACCGTGGGATCCATACTTTCAGCTTCCGGGCAGAGGATTTGCCGGCCGGCATGTATTTCTGCCGGATGGTGGTGGAAGGGAAGAAGACGATCGTCAAAAGAATGCAATTGCTGAAGTGATGGCTGGTTAGCAGGCTGAAAAAGAACCACAAAGGCACATAGGACACATAGGATAAATATCTATGTGATCTATGTGCCTTTGTGGTGATAAATGCTTCGACTCCGATAAGAATGAAAAACCCGGAGCAGTACTTCTCCACGCCCGGCCTTTATACTCATACTTGACAGGTTTGCGAATGCAAAGCTGTTTATACCGACACATAGTGGGTCTTCAGTAAAAGATCTTCAGAGCGGTGTACGGTATTACTGGTTCTAAACACCACTGTTTCACACTGCTGTCAAGAACCAGTTAAGTTTGAGTAATGCCGTACACCCCTTGATCGAAATTTTTTCGCAAACTCATTCCGTGTCGGTATATGTATAAAAAACATTATTTTTGTCATAAATAATTAAATCTTAAGGCGATGTTTGTAAACAGGGTGAAGGAAATTGAACGGATAACACAATCTCTTCAGCGTGAGAAGCCACAATTGATTGTTGTATACGGACGAAGGCGTTGCGGGAAATCAACCCTCCTGCATCATGTATTACCGAGGGGGTCCATATATTTTTCTGCCGACATGCGGGAAGCTCCGCTGCAAATAGCTGCCTTTGCCAGTCAGGTGGAAGAGGCAGTCAGTGGTTTTTCGAAGCCAGTTTACCCTGACTGGGAAAGCTTGTTCATTTCATTGAATAATGTATTGAAAGACAGAACGGTAATATGTCTTGATGAATTCCCTTACCTTGTGAAGCAAAGCCCCGAACTGCCTTCTGTATTGCAAAAGCTGATGGACAAGCTTCAACCAAGGAATTTCCACCTGGTACTTTGCGGGTCATCACAACATATGATGCACAGCATGGTGCTGGACATTACATCTCCATTGTATGGAAGATGTGACGAGATCATCAGGGTCAGACCTATGGAAATCCGCAATATGAAAGAATTTCTTTCGCTCTCCTCCATCGATGCAGTCAGAGAATTTGGCGTATGGGGGGGAGTACCAAGGTATTGGGAGATCAGACAGCAGTATCATAGTTTTGATGAGGCGGTGAAAATGGGAGTATTGGACCGTGATGGTTTGTTGTATGAAGAACCTGAACGTATTTTCTTAGATGAAATGCGTACATCCGTACAAGCATATTCCATCCTTAGTCTGATCGGAGCTGGTGTACATCGTCCATCTGAAATTGCTGCCCGATTGGGGAAACCCCTGACTCACCTTTCGCATGTATTTGGATTTCTGATCACTCAGGGGTATATCAGGCGTGAAATTCCCTTTGGTGAATCAACTGCATCCTCAAAAAGAAATCGTTACAAAATTGAAGATTCCTTTCTGAATTTCTATTTTACTTTCCTTGTCCCTAACAGAAGCAGACTCGAATCTGATATGAGCTCGGTTGTATGGAGAGAAACCAAAAAAGCATATGATCAGTACATTTCGTTTGTATGGGAGGATCTATGCAGAAAGGTAGTTCCCTGCATGGACATTGAGGGAGTACGCTTCAATCCTGCCCGCCGCTGGTGGGGAGGTGGTTTAGATAAAAAACCCCTGGAAATCGACATTGTGGCCACTTCCCTTGACAACGACTGTCTGCTTATTGCCGAAGTAAAATGGACAGACCGGAATTGTCTGGATGAAGTCATTGAATCTCTGAATCGTAAAGCTGGGAACATACCTTTCAAAAAACCCGGGAGAATAATCAGAGCACTGTTTCAGAAGGTCCCTGCCACGCATCCTGAGATATCTGTTTTCACTCCGGATGACATTATTGAATATTCACTTGAGGTGTGAACAACTTTCGGATTTATCTTTTAAACCTGGAATTTGTTACTTGCTTCTTAACCTGTTATTTCCCGGGCCTTGGATATTGATTCTTGATCTATTGATCATTGAAGCTTGGACAGGATAAATCGTGTCTCTCGAGTGGACACGATAAATCGTGTCTCTACTAATATCAAACGACTCAACTTCTAAACCACTAAACCCCTAAACCATTCTCCAGCCGGAACACTGAAAGTTTTTTTATTACCTTGCACTGTTATTGGTATTTTCTTTTTATGGCTGAAAGAAAAAAGAAAAATATAGTTTTGTTGCTTATTTTTACCTGTATTTGCCTGGTATACAGTGATGTCCTTGCCCAGTCTGCTCCTTCACGTGCTGCAAGGAATCTGAATACTCCCGCCCTGCCACCGGTGCAATGGATGCCATCTGCAGGTTTCCCCGATTCCGACAGCATCGCGCAACTCCTGCAGGGCCTTGAAACCGCAGAGAAGGTAAACCGTCTGATTGAACTTGCAAAGAAGTATTCCATGCGCAATCCCGGTTTGAGCATGCAACTTGCCGAACAGGCAAACAGCCTGGCACAGCAATCAGACGATTTGCCTTTAAAGGCTACAGCACTTAATGCCTTATCTATCCTTCATTTTTATGCCGGCCGGAATACACTCGCTCTTGAATGTATCCTCAATGCGATAGGATATCTGAATCAGGAAAAGGAGCAAGCCGCTGACAGTTTTCCTGTGCTCGGACGGCTTGAAAGTATGTACGGCAATGCAGGGAATATCTACCAAAACCTCGGTCAGCCCGACATGGCCCTTCAGATGCAACTGAATGCATTAAGGATATCTGCGGGTTTAATGCTCCTGAAACAAGATGATCCTCAGCTTGTTAAGACGCACATTACTATTGTCAATAATGCGGCAGTCCTTTACTGGCAAATGGGCGATCGCTCAAAAGCAAAAAACATGCTGAATGAGGCCCTGAAACTTGCCCGGGAGTTGCAGAACGGTGAATCTATCAAAATCACACTCAATAACATAGGGCTTATTTATATTGATGAACAGCGCTTCGATGATGCGTTCAATACCTATCAGGAAGCACTGGAGTTGGGAAAAAAAACCGGGGATAGTCTCGGTATCAGCGGCAATTACAATAACCTGGGCCTGATCATGGAGAAAATGGGAAGGAAGAAAGAGGCCATTCATTATTATCTGCTGTCGCTCAGAATAAGTGAAGGGATGACATATCCCTTGGGGATTGCCAACACCTGTGCCAACCTCGGCAGGGTTTACAAGGAACTCAACCGTATGGACAGCGCCCTGTATTTCGCCCACCGGGGAACAAAGCTTTCGCTTCAAACCGAAAACCTGACTTACCTCCAAAAGAACTACCAGACCCTTTACCAGGTGTACAAACAAATGGGCATAGCCGACAAAGCCCTTGAATATCATGAATTATCGAAGCAGGTATCCGACAGTATCTTTAATGAGGACAGAAGCAGAAAAATCGCCGAGATGGAGGCCAGGTTTCAGAATGAAAAAAAGGAAAAGGAAAACCAAATATTAAGGCAAAAGATTGAAATTCAGCAACGTACTAAGCTGCTAATTCTTATCAGCGCCATCAGCCTGATCATTCTGGCCCTCTACCTGCTGAGCTACTATCGCCTGAAAAACAGAAACCTCCGGCAAAAAACCACCCTGCTGGAGCAGGAAAAGGTACTACAGGAAATGATCAAAGCCCGCCTCGAAGACCAGTTGTTTGCTGAAAAGGAGATCAACCGACTGCAGCAGGAGAAACTGGAGCATCAAAACAGAGAACTGAGTTCCAGAATATTGCATGTGATCAGCATCAATGAAATGATAGACGATATCAGGCAAACTTTGGAGGACTCGAGGACCCGGGAGGGTGGGGCGCTCGATCAGTGCATGCTCAGGATTAATCAGTTGCTGAAGGAGAGCATCGATCTGGGAGCTGCATGGGATCAATTTAAAATGCACTTCGACGAAGTGAATCCCGGTTTCTTTCTCCAACTTCAGGAAAATTATCCGGATCTGAGCCAGCATGATCTGAAATTATGTGCTTATTATCGTATTAATTTGGGAACCAAAGAGATAGCCAGGATGCTAAATGTCTCTCCGGCTGCTGTTCAGAAAAGCAGACACCGCCTGAGAAAAAAGATGGAGATCCCTTCCGATGTGGAAATGGCTGAATTTATGAGCCGATTTTAGCTTTCCGGAAATACTTCCTGCTTCATTACTGGATTCATAATGTATTGTTAATTAATTTTTTATTAATTAATTTTCCCTTGTCCAGGCTTTGTCCAAGCCTGAAATTTGACATACGCGCATAGGCAGGTTTACCTTTGAATCATGCGTCAACCAGGGAATCTTCACATGAACTCCGGAATATCTGATCGTCCAGGAAACAACACTGTTCATCAACCACCGCTTACCAGAAGCATCATCACCCTGAGCGGACAATGCTCAGGTCCGACCCGTCCGATTTTCGAAATTTACAGAGCCGCCGTCCAGCACGGGATGAAGGGATCCGTCAGGAAATCGGCGGATGAATCTCTGGTGATTACCATTGAAGCGGTGGAGGATGAAAAACAGCTTTTTATGTCCTGGCTGACCAACTATGCCCGGGCAACAGGTTTTTCTTTGAAATGTGTCGAATCAGAAAAACTGATGAGATTCACCGGCTTCTTGATTGCGGCAACCTGATATCATCAGCTGTATCAATATTATCCAGTTCGTTAGATGTTGTGAAATATTAAAATATTGTAATATGAAGACACCAGTATCAAAATGTCATCCTTCGGGAATCATTTCCGCATGCTTCGCTATTCTTTGCGGCCTGCTGTTCATGCAGCAGCTTGAAGCACAGGAGTATATCACAACCATCAGTGACTGGACCAATGTGTATCACGGGACATCCACTGAGTACCTAAACATTCCGTATGATGTGCCTGAAGGGTCAAATGATTACCGTTTGCTGGTCATGGCAGTGTCGGTTACACGGGCCTCGCTTTCCGGCTTTAGCTGTACAACGCCCCAGTATGGTCTGAAATCGTTCACGCATATCAATTCCGATCTGAGCGTTCCAAATTTTCAGTCAACTGCATTGTTTTATCTGAAGGAATCAGAGCTGGATCAGGCTGTGAATAATGTGTTAAGGATAAGGATTACCTCTTCGGCATTGTATAATCGCCAAAACGAAATGTGCAAATTTCTAAAACGAAATGCGATTTTTTACACACATTCGTATTTTTTTCAACTGGGCGTCAGAACATACCTACCAGATATTACTTTTGTGTCGCAACATCACTTATCTTCATAATATGGCTTATGTTTCCCAACATAGAGCCCGGCCTTGGGGGAAACCCCTGGATAAGTGATGTTGCAATCCTGTCCTGCCGGGCTCTCCTCTTTTATATTGGGTAGTTTGCTGTAAGCACCTCGATCTTTGTCGGTCTTACCGCCTTCTTTGATGCTGCCACAGGCATTTTGAAGCATCGCTGGTACCAACCGTACTCTTTACAGTATTCATCAATAACGGCTTGTGGATAGTTACTCAGAAGGAACTTACCCTTCACTTGGGTTAAGGTCTTCAGTAACTGCTCCAGATCATCAACCGTATACCCGGCATAATGTGCCTGATCGGTATTTGGATAAGGTGGATCAAGGTAGTGGAAGGAACCAGGAGTATCAAACGTTCTGATCACCGAAATGGCATCCCTGCATTCGACTTGGGTATACTCCAGTCGTAGAGCGAGGTCCTCGGTGAATTGGATCTTCTTATTCCTTACTTTAATTGCCATGCTCCCCTTTTTGCGGTCGTAGCCCCAGGAATTTGATAGCTGGGAACTGAACCCTTGTGTTGCCAGAACCCAAACGGCCCATGCCCTTTTCACCTGATCATGAGGCTTAGGGTCACTATATATTGCCCAGGCTTGTGCGTGCATCTTACGGGAATGAAGTGTGCTTTTGACGAGCTCCTTTATCGCTTGGTATTGTGTTTTGACCACAATGTAGAAGTTGATCAACTCTTCGTTAAGGTCGTTGATTACCTCAACTTTTGCCGGTTTTTTGGCCCAGTATACTGCTGCGCCACCACAGAAGGGTTCGTCATAAAGGTGATGCTCCGGAATGAGAGGCAAGATATGCCTGAGCATCTTTTGTTTGCCCCCGTAGTAACTGATCGGGGTAGTCAGATTTTTGTCCATTTTAAAAGAGGTTTAAGGGTTGTTAAATTGCTTATGTCCCCATCCTCCTTACATAAAAAATGGGTTACCCTGGACAGATAACCCATTTTGCTTCGGTGAATTTGTGTCAGTTCTGCAGGATCTGAATTGTACCAGATGCCGGGATGGCGTTAAGGAGCATCTCCATGGCCGCCGCTGACTCATCGACGAAGGTATAGGGGTAGGTGTTGATGACAGCACCATAGATTACTCCACCACGTGGGATTAAATCAAGGTGAGATTCACCAATGCCATACGTTATAATACCGACATCGGGGACCGAGACCGTAATACCGTTCTGTCCCTTGGTGAACTCATACGTACCCGGAGGAACACAGATATTCGGTTTGTGAGGGTTGAACTGCGAGTTTGTTTTCGGGCATTCGTATACAAACCAGATCTTGTCTATTACACCGAGTGCAACAAGGGATCCGGAAGTGTACCGAAGGCTGCTTCCTGATCGCAGCAACTGCAGGGTTGTGGACATTGTCTTGACTTGAGGAGTGCTGACATTGTCCGGGACTTTGGTCTCTTTCTGGCATGACATTGTAGCGATGGCCAGAATCATTAAGAAAACAATTTGTTTCATGGGTTTATGGGTTTAGGGTTAATGGTTTATACCGAACCAGATGGCATTTCCTGCTGGAGGCGGATTGCCACTACATTGTTGGAACACCCATCCGGAGTTTCCAGAGACATTGGTCGAATTAGCTCCAGCCCACCAAGTAGCACCACCAGATGCTGTGCAGTCCTTTATCGAGAGGTAGTCGGTGCATACCGTACCAGAGGATTTTGACAGAGTGAAGGCGGAACCGGCTGATGCGCTGACAAGGGTGATTAAATTCCCTGCCGATCCCGTCATCTTCAATCCGCCTGTGATGGTCTGTGTTATCCCATTAGTGAATTTGAGGTACTCTCCGCCGCGGGTCGCCCTGAGGGTGTCAAAGGTGCCTGCAGAGATAATATTGACTGAGTTGCTGGACGACGTGGATTGGTTATCCAGGTAGAGTTCGAAAATTGACTTGGATATTGAAATCGTAACAGGTCCGATGACCGTACCTGTTGTTTTTATTATTCCATCATTCTTGGTGATAGTACCAGCTGAGATTTCAAGGATACCTCCGGTGGTTCCGGTGATGCTTATTGTCCCGGCAAGTGACACGGTGGGAGAACCTGCATTGACAAAGAAGGAAGTCAGTGAGTGCGAGGCATTGGCAAAATTGAGAGTTGCCGTGCCAATGACATATAGGCCGCCGCTGCAGATCATCGCATCGGTGGTTGTATAGGTTCCCCGATAAAATATCGTGTTGTTGCCCGAGGAGTTCAGGTTTGTGGTGTTGCAGGTGATATTATGGCTGCCCACCCCGTAGAAATCCAGTGAGCTATTGACAGTCATGGCCATCCCGGATTTCAGTATCCAGTCCTTATAACCCTCAGTGGCAACTGAAAGTGTAAGGTTCAGATTAGCTGGTGCTGCTGAAAAATCAAGTTTCCCAATTCGGTAGCAGTCAGCTGTAACGGTACCTGTTCCGGAGTTTGCGTTGAAAATACATGTGTCATGGCAAATAGGAACTGAGGCGCCGGAGGATCCTCCTGAAGAGGACGACCACTCACCTGTTGATGACCAGTTACCGGCATCTCCTACCCAGTAACGTTTAACAGGTGTTGAGAATGTAATATTCGAATTCCCACCAGCATCTCCTGTCGATGTACCACCTGTCCATGTTACGGAACCTGCGCCGGTAATATCTCGCATATCTGTATTAGTCCATGAGGTGAGAGATCCATTGCAGGTGATAGTTCTTGCTGTCCCGAGCGTATTCGAAACAATGAATAATCGGTTGGCTGCTGCATCATAGCCGGTTAACTTAACATTGCTTGAAACCGTCTGATTCGCTGCCAGGATCACCTTTTTAAATCCAGTGGCTGCAGGCTCGATCTCAAGGTAGGTATAGGTATTTGCACCGTTGATGGTGAAACCTGATGTTCCGAGTCCGGTAAACCTGACTTTATAGAATGTCTCACCATCACCTGTAAACGAAGTAGAGGCTCCGGAAATAAGTATTGTTGAAGTACTCTCTGTTAGTGTCCCTGAATGATCTGAGAAATCCAAGGCAGTTGTTCCAGTAATCTCAAGAGTGCCGGATCCCAGGTTGACTGTCCCGGATGAAGTAATAGAAAATATCTCCGTCGTCAGGTTAAAACCATTCAGATTGATTGCCCCGGAGGTAGTCAGGTACACCCCCTTGCCAGATGCCGAGGTAAAGTTGTCTATGAGCTTGAGTGTACCTGCATCCCAACGCATACTTGGCATGGATTTTCCGTTTGTCGTGACACTTACAGTAACGTTAGCGCCACATAGGAAGTCGCTGCTCCAGGTAATTGTCATTGCTGATACGATTACCAGCCTGCCTGTTTTAAAAAATGAGATGTTTCCAGAGCCGGCGAATGTGCCAGTAAAACCTGTACAGACCATCGCTGCAATGACTACTGCTCCAGACTTTGTAATAGTGACATTCCCACTGTTGGCATCGAAAAAAACAGTATCACTTGTGGATGGCACACTGGCGCCACCAGATCCCCCAGAAGTTGTCGCCCATTTGGTTCCTGCAGTGGTGTTCCATGTATTTGTACCACCAACCCAATACCGAGAAGCTCCAGTGAGCATCAACGGGCATAAGAGAAGTGCAATCAGAAGCCTGTTCATTTTACTGAAAGTTTAAACCAGCCATACCATACCATGTTGAGCCGTCATAGAAGAAGGTGATAATATCAACTGAGGAGCTCGTCTGGGTCAGTGTCGGCGCCGTTCCTCCCGGCCACTTGATTGGAACATCTGTCCAGTCGATTGCATATGTCGTGGTATTAGCTGCGTGGACTATCTTCATTGTAAGGTGCGCTGGACCCGACGGTGCCGTAAAAGCAAGGGTTGTGATATCGGCCCCCAGGGTGACTATCTGAAGGTTTCCAGTCTTCCAGTTGATAGTTGTCGAAGCAGCTGCGGCATTTGAAGGAATGGCATCATAGTAAACCTGGTTGGTAAATTGAGTGGAGTCCATTCGAATTCCCCCAGATCCATTGGGATCGACATTAATTATACCATTACTCGTACTGGTAAGTGTACCCCCACCGGTCAACGTAAAGTCTCCATTGATAGCCTGGTTCCCCGACATGTCAAGGGTCATCTGTGTGCCTGCCCCTGTGGTACATTTTATCAGGTTACCACCGATGCTTCCTGAAGTTGATGAGGACTCATTTATCGTAAGCATATCACGGGTCAGATTTGCACTCCCACCAATAGCCCTGCCAATCTCAAAAGCTTCACTGCTTGGATTGGTCCCTGTGTTTATTTGAAAGAATGCACCGGCTCTGTATAACTCTGATTGCCCATATATGGCATTTCCATTAACAGATTTCCCATACAAGCCATACCCGTATGTGACATCTCCTGAAACCCCTGCAAAACTTAAAACGTCCGTGGTGGTGCCAGAAACTCCCACATACTTACCGGTACCCCCAATTGCTGTTGAGAAACTACCACCTATTGATGATGCTTGAATAGCGTAATTGGTGTTGGCGTTATCGGTGCCGGAATGAGTTGCGTACAAAGCAGAACCTGAGGATGATGTGGAGTAGCTTTTACTAAGGGCCAGCGTTGTTTCTCCATCAGTGGTGTTTGTAATTGACTGCCGGCCAGAGATTGTAAGAGCATGACCGTCAAATGTCAAATCTGCATCGCCCTCGATGGCATCAGTAGCTGTAAAGATTGCCAACCGGTTGTCGGCTTCGCTGGCCGAGGTCACGTAACCGGCTGAGGCATGATTACCCCAGCCATACGCGGTGTTCCAGTTGGATGAGTTATCTGTGATCGTAGAAGCAGTTGCCACTCCACCAGTAACAGTTGCCTTCATCAAACCAGTTGTTAACCCACCAATGTTCTCCTCAGCAGACAGGCTGCTCTCCGCCTGGGAAGTCCAGACCTTGGCACCGGTTGATACATGGGAGGATGTAGAGTGTGTGTATGCAGATCCCCAGTTCGTCTGCTCGGTAGTTGTCGGGATCACATATCCGCTGGTCAGGGATAAGGTAGCCGTTCCACCGATGACTTGCCTGGTGTTATCAAACTCCAGCCCAGTGATGTTTTCAGTCAGGTTCCCTGTTGTCAGCGGCGCCTGATAATCTGTGCCGGCCACAGCAGCTGACAGTACTCCTGAAGTCGCCTTTAAAAGGCCATTCAAAGTGGTTTTAACTGTATCCTGGCCTTTCCAATATCGCGAATTGTAAAATGTAGTGCCAGTAAGTCCCATACCGTAACCAGCTGAATAGGTGGTGTTGTTATCAGGAGGAACAGCCCAGGTCTTGTCTGCACGCAAATAGTACGTAGATCCGGCAGAATTGCTTCCGGGGACCAGACCTGCATCTGTCGAGGATGTTGAGAATTCCGGCAGGGTTGTACCGGTACCTCCCCCGGATATCCCCAATGATCTGGTGGATGGAGTGTATGATAGGTTTTGTATCTCATTGGTGGTACTTCCATCAACCTCCGAGGTCAGGTAGTTTCCCTTTGGCTGATATTCATGAGAAGCCCTTGTCCTGGATAATACGACGGCACTGGCAGTATCAAGAGACACAGTGCCGGTTGTTGTAATAGGTCCTCCTGACAATCCCAGCCCGGTTGCGACATTGGTGACAGTACCAGATCCGCCGATCGCTCCCCAGGTGGTAGTACCATCACCATTTGATTTGAGAAATTCTCCGCTATTGCCTCTGGTGGTCGGAGTAGTAAACGAGGAGGACCCACTGTTGATCATCAGCTTATCGAAGTACCCAAACGCAACATGGTCATTGTACTTACCCAGTGAGTCAATTCCGTTTACAGAGTTAATTGTCGTGCCGGTATTGATAATATTCACAGGATTTGACTGAACCCCGAGGGTCAGATACTTTCCGGCCCCGCAGTATATTAAGACATCATCTTCGGAACTCAAAATCAGATGCTGTGTTGCACCGTTGGCATCTATGCTTATGGTACCATCTGTGGTACCCCAGTTAAAGTTCCCAGCTGTTGAGGTGAAATTAATATTCCCGGCATTCGTCTGTAACCAGGCTCCCGGTGAGTTAATAGTATAGGTGCCATACATGGATTCAGTTCCTGTTGTGTTTACCTTACCTGTATCTGCCGCTGAGAATGCTGTTGTATCCCTCCATTTTGCAGTTGAATTATCCCAGTAGATCACATTTTTGTCAGCCTTGCCCGTTGTCAATACATTACTGAGACCATCCAGTGTATGGTTATGCGAAGTTGTTGAGTAGCTTCCCGACAGATCGGGGATGTCAGCTGTTACCAGGCTTCTGAATCGCGGCTTTCCCGCCCCCCCTGATGCCGGGCCTGCCAATACCTTATTCGGGAGGGTGTCTTGCCATGAAAGCCCGAAGGAACCATTGGTTGTTATGGGCGAACCCGTAACTAAAATTTGTGGGATCCCTGTGGCAAGGAGTCCTACCGATGAAACAGCTGTTTGCCATGACGGATTACCATCTGATGAATAGAGGTACTTATAGCCAGTAGAATTCTTGGCCAGCCTCACCCAGTCGGTTCCATTGAAATACATGATATCTCCTGCCGCCTCTGAAGCAAGCGATATATCAGTTCCGTCAACAGCGTTGTCGGCTACCGTTGTACTTATGGTTGTTGCTCCGGTTCCTGTCACATCCCCGGAAAGTGTGATATTCTGATTCGAAACCAGGTAGTCCGTTCCGGCCACAGCGGTAGACAATTTCCCTGTTCCGTTGGTAACCTTGACTAACCCCGTTGACAAAGCAGTATTGATGGTGTCAATACTCTTTTGGTATAGCGTATTATTGATTGTGGTTCCAGTTATTCCGATCCTGTAACCTGCAGACACAGGCGCCTGGTAGTCATTACCTGCTGACGCAGCCGACAACACACCAGAGGTTGCTTTTAAAATGCCATTTAAGCTGGTTTTAACGGTATCCTGGTACTTCCAGTATCTTGAATTAAAGAAAGTACTCCCGCTCAAGCCAAGACCGTAACCAGCCTGGTAGGTCGAGGAACTCAGGATCGTATCTCTCCATTTCGATGTAGTGGGATCCCAGTAGAGAATACTGTACAGACCCTTACCCAGGGTGTTGACATTTGAGAGGCTGTCCAGGTAGTGGCTATGAGAGGATCCGGAGTAGTTGGTATCGATCCTCATGAGTCCCCAATATAAATGCCCTGCCTGGTTGGACAAGTATCCTGAGGCAGCGATCTTCCCGGTAAGCAGTCGGACGGCAGGAGTTGTCAATCGGGATGTGCTGACCGGGTTGTAATTGGGAACATCCTGCCCGCGGGCTGCACATACGATAATGACAAAGAGCAATAATAACAATCGTTTCATGAGAAAAGCTTTTCTGTGTTTATGGAGATATCCACGCTGGCATCATTCCAGTCGGCTGATGAGATTGCCAGTCCTACGATCTGATCTGTGTTCAGGGCGATATTCACAGTCAGGGTAATTATTGAGTTGCCTTCGATCGTCTCATTGAATAACTCTCCGAGGTCATTCATGGCATCGATGGCTACCTGAACAGGGTTCGCTGTCGTGTTGCGCACTGAGATGGTCTTGATCAGGTGGTGCTGGGGAATGGCATGCTCATATTCAACATTCTCCGTGACATTCAATGCCAGGAAGTTGTACGGCAGCATTACAACAGTGGGGCCCCAGTTATCCCCGTTCCAGACCAGGACATCCCCGGCGTTATTGCCCGGCATTACTATATTCATGCCCAGGCGAAGGTTGATCAGTGTGGTAGTTCCGGCCATCGTCTTAGGGTTTAAGATTCGTCACCGCCAGGGACAGGGGTTCCTCCGATGACAGGAAGGGTAAACAGGATGGTATCATCAAAGTCCAGGTAGAACTGGAAGGTGATATAGTTCTCAGCTACCAGGCTTGCTCCGGAAACGTACATATCTCCGTTCTTCTTAACCTTCAGTATCCCTGGTGCCACACTGCCGTTGAAAAAGAACCCTACAAGGTCGCTCGATGGCCTTAATCCCTGGGGCAACACCCCTATCTTTCCTGTGGCAACCTCAGCCAGGAAAGCTGCCTGCACCAGGCAACCGTTGATGCTGTTTTTTTGGATGCTGATACCATCAAAGGCAGTGGCTGCAGAGAACTGCTGTTGGTAAGCAATCGAGGTGACACTTTTAAGTACAGCCAATTCTGAGATGCTGTCCTGAATGAAAGCCACCTGACCATCACTTAATGACAGCAGCCTGGTGAAGTCCAGTCCTTCCTCGGGCAACTCGGCTGTTGTGATCAGAGAGTACTGACGGATATCATAGACATCATTTTCCGATGTATCCTGGAACACCCGGTTCTCCTGGGTGGTAAAGTCGGGCACAAGGTACAGATAAGGGCTCAGCTGTGCGAAAGACACTGCCGGAACGTAGAATACCTCGTTTTCAACGAAGATGTATCCCTCGGTATAATTGATGGTACCTCCTTCGTAATCCACCTCAAAGCCTTTGATTATGCAAGATGTCTCACCATTGAGAAGGGAGAGGATCACCGATGAAAGGGCATCGCGGTAATCATCCTGGATCATTACGAAATCATCCAGGCGCAGGGGCATGCCGCCGCCTATGTTTCTGAGTCGTTTCATTCGAACAGTTGAATTATAAAGTGTTTGCCGGGTAATTTGTACTTCTGGACGATGGCCCCGATGATTGGTGTCTCAGCCTGGAGCGCTTCAGGGACGTTTACAACAAAATCAATGACCACCTCATCCTGGTTATTCCAGATGAAAGAATCCGACTGGTCAAGGTAGAACTCCTCATGCTCTGCCTCATTATCGGTCGGGTATATCCATGGACCCAGGTAAGTGCCGTCGCTGATATATATCTCCGTGGTGCCATATCGGTTATTGAGCAAATACTCCAGGCAGATGATCTGCGGGGTCATCTTGATTTCTTTCAGCGTCAGATCCCAGAACTGGTACAGGCTCTCCAACAGCATTGCCAGGTACGAAACAAAGGCTTTGTTCCAGGCGATAACCCTGGAATATCTCAGCCCGTGAGGAAGCAGGATCTGAACGGTCTTAAATAGGGAGAACCTTGGTTGTAACATAATCCCGCATTGTTATATCGCTATCGTTCACGTTCAAAGTAAAGTACCCGCTTACCGACTCCGCCTGCATGTTCACGGCAGCGTAATTGCCTCCCGCGGGCTTGTGGTACAGCTGTGAGATCTTCACATCGACAACACCTTCAGCTGCCTGTATGGCATCCTGCAATCTTGAAACACGGAGTATCCCGTCGAACTCGAGGTTACGGCAGAAGGTATCAATGGCAAGATTAACCGGGTTGATCGAGTTATCCCTGATGAGGTTGTTGTTTGCATCCAGTACAAGGCGATCTCTTACGATCTCCATTGTAACCTTGATGATATCGGCAGCCAGAGAGACAATCTCCACTTTTACTCCGGCATCCCTCCATTTGGCCCAGAACTCTTCAAAGAGGGTTTTCTCCTGGGCTGTGAGAGGGGTCATCACATCATCCACCTCCTTGGCAACTTTAATAAGGACCTTACCGTTCTTTTCAGCTGCAGCTGCATATTTGATGATCCGGCTGTTTGGATCGTCATTGTCATAGGTGAACACATCATCGATCCTTACCAGTGGATAACCGTACTGGTACTTTTTGGACTCATTGGCATACCAGGTAAGGGTATGAGGTTTGGTGGTTGCCAGTAATTCAGCCACATCAGCCTTGCACTGGTCGAATAGTTTCTCCACCATCCAGGACCCGACAGCCATGATCCACAGCCACAGTCTCCAGATAGCTACCTTGGATCCGCTGCGCACATCAATCTTCAATTGCTGGGAGTTATCCAAGATGGTGCCCTGCAGGTTCGGGTCAATGATATAATCATGCAGCTCCTGCATGGAAGCCTTCGCAACACAAAGGCTGTCATAGATCTCTGTTATTGACCGGCTCATAGACGGAAAATGATTTCGTTGATAATGCCATCGGAGTCCTCGGGCAGGATGATCCGGCCACGGACGTAGTTACTCTGCAGCTCGAAGATGTTGAAGGAATGTGACTCGGCATTGGGATCCAGTGTGTATACTGATCCCGGGATCAGGTCATAGTTGATGCCGTCCAGCGACTGATCCAGGCAGATCTGCACCAGGTTGCTGGTGATCCCTTCATAGATGATCTGTATGGTGAGCTTATCAACCAGGTTCCACAGGCGGATCCCGTCGAATGCTTTCTGTCCGTCAGAGAGGTCATAAAAGAGCTTCTGACGGTAGTAGATAATCTCCTCAGGGGTGAGTACCACTTCCTCTCCTAATCCTGATGTGGGCACAATCCCGTTGCGCTCATAGTAATCCACCACCTCCTGTGATATTACGTCGTCCGGCACCAGCACTTCGGTAGAGGCCGGAATGGCCATATCAAGCCTTAAGAAAGGATTCAGGGCCAGGATGGCAAAGACCCCTTCTACCGATCCCATCGCCTGCAGGGCGATGTCGTATAGGGTCTGGTTCTCGTGTGCGATGATGGTTCTCACTTGACTGAAATATTTAGTACTGAACTGTCTTCAATGCTCAGGCTTTCGAGCGACTTGTTATCCATCTCCATGGAGATGGCCACCTCACGTTTCAGACTCAGGGAATCTGACTTTGATTTGATGCGACGGATCAGGTTCGGACCCAGAAGGGGTGATTGCTTGAACTCTCCTTTGTAACTCTGAAGGATGAGGGTCACCTCCTGGTCAAAAGTCTCTGCAATCACAAGGTCACCCTTGACCACTGCCACATCGCCCGTATCACTCAAAAGGAAGTCACTTGCCATGGCTGATCTTGTTATTCTCGATATCGGATACTTTGGTCAGCTGAAGGACCTGGGCGAACCAGGAACCGGCTGCTGCCTTGAGAGCGGCACCACCGTCCTGAGTGACCGGTACCCAGGTGGTAAAAACCTGCTTCAGGGCGTTGATGTCCTGTTCAATGGCATTGATCCGCTCTACATTTTTATCTACAATGACAAGCCCCCCGCACCCATCGCCGTTGATTGTCATGGTTCCATCTTTCTTTATTTGCACCTTAAATCCCGATTGAAGGCTGATTAAATAGTCCTTAACTTCCTCACACCAGATAATGAATGCAGCCTCCCCGTTATGAGAAGTCAGGCCAAGCAGAACACGGGTACCGATAACCGGTTTCTGAATGATACTGCCAAGACCCAGCAGTACATCAAAATATTCAAGGGAGGTGAGGGAGTCCTTACACACCGCTGTCGACTGTTGTTCATCCACGCTCTCCACCGTGGCCCAGGCAAAGGGCACAGGTATCATGTCCTCGACGATCTTGCGTACGGCAGCCCTTATCTGTTCCTTTTCGGTCACAGTGCCCTCCTTCCCAGGGTGATCTCCCTTCTGATAGTGGCCTCGGCAAACGTGAGTTGGGTAGCGTCAACGTAGTATCTGCCCGAGCGGTCCGGGTAATCCTCATCCAGAAGCTCCACCTTCTGCCCATGGCAAACCAGGGGAATACCAAAAGCAGTAAATGTCCCGGCAAAGCCATCCTTCTTCATCTGTGTGTAATGATCATTTGCTAACTTCTGAAGTGTGGCAGTATCGGTGATGTTGTAATGTACAAATCGGCTTTCTTCTCCGTCCGGGTCTCCGGCGTTAACTTTAACGGTTTTCCCGCCAGGCAGGTAGCTGACCACCTCGATCTTCAGTCGCATGTCGTCAGCATTGCGGAAGCTTAAATTGGTATCTGATACGATGTTGCGCTTAAACCCGAATTTGACAGGCGGAACCGTGGTGTCATCCGTGTAGATCTTACCCACCACCAGGGTCTTTCCTTTGAAATAGGAATAGATCTTCTGCTTGTCTTTGAGCATCTGAAGGACAGCTGCAGCAGTGGTGTTCTGAAGGCGTACAGCACCCAGTGTGATATCGGCACAGTCTGTTGTGTAGCCAGGGGCAATATCCGAAATGAGCTGTATAAGGCTTACTGACTTATAAGACTTGTTTACCTTGAGGTATTTAAGGCGGATCATCTCATCCTCGCAGCGGATCACCACGGGAACGGTTGCCGATACCTCTGAAATGTACCCGGTGAACTCCTCTACCAGTTCGCCGTTATACCCCAGTCGGATGATCACAGGATCATCTCTGCGAAGCAGTGTACGCACACCACCGGCAAAGTCGCTGATGTTATGAGGAAGAACAATCTCGGCTGTATCTGTCAGAGAAGACCAGGAGGACTCGATCTTGCAGCTGGTGATACGCCGTATCTCTATCTCCGCCCGGGACGGGGTGGCAGGGAAGATAAGCTGTGAACACATGGCCAGGTACATGATCAGGGGTTTCATTTAATGATGAGTTCAACCGGTGTTACGCTGCTGCAGCTCATCGTGTAGGATAGCACGCGGGGCTTTCCCATGTTGGGCTGAAAGCTGATATCGTTTATTTTCAGTGAGTAAATTCCTTTGACGGTAAACAGATCTCCTTTGACCTTTATGGCATCCACCAGGTTCTCAAACTCCAGCAGCCGCTTGTGCTGTTTTAAGAAGGTGTCTGCGCCATGCGGATGCTGTGGCTCATCCAGGCACAGCCCCGATATATCGACCTGCCAGTCCCCGATGGCATAGGTCTCTGTTACCACACCGGTGCCACCGCCGAGCGGGGTCTCAGTGGATCGTTTCTGGCGTCGGAAGGAAACCATGGATGCCAGCGGAAGCCGGAAATCCTCCAGTGTGACTTTGGCTATGGTGCCCTCATGATAGATCTGATACTGGCCGCCTTCAAAAACGACAGGAAAGAACACCGGTGTTCCCAGGTAACATTTCTCGGTGAGAAGGTCATCATGGGATAGTATCTGCACCTCAGGGTAGTTCTCCAGCAGCTGCCTCTCAGTCTTCAAGATAGAAAATCCGGGATAGAATAACAGTTTCCCGCTTGTCCCGTGAAAGCCGCGTATCAGATCCGGTATGTTGTATTTGAGTTCCATTTAACTGATGGTGACTGCTGCGTCGCTTGCGGCATCAACAATTAAGGAAGCCAGCTCCTGCTTTACCTTTTCTGCCTTGTCCTTTACCCCGCTGGCAAAAGTGTTATACATGTTCACCGTAAGGTTCATCACAATGGACTTGGTCCCGGAGACCGATGCAGCTGATCCGGACACATCCGCTGTGACAGAGTCCCCGGTCTTAGTCGGGGTGGCGGACTCCTTCACATAATCAGTTGGCTTCTTGGCCGGCTTTTCAGCTGCGGCTTTTTCTACATCGCTGTCATCCACCTTGACTTCTACCTCCGTTGATCCGAATCCCAGGAAAGATGTAATCGAGTTCCACACTCCTTTGATCTTGTCCCACATCTTTTTGAACCAGTTGATCACGCTCTGGAATATCTCCTTGACTTTCTCTTTGAATCCTGGGAATACACGATCGATCAGGTCTATCACGAACCTGAAAGGGTTGTGTTCCCACATCCACTTACCCATTTTTGCCAGGAACGCTTTCACCTGGTCCCAGTACTTAATCAGTCCGTACACAGCAGCTCCAATGGCGAGTATTCCCAGCACGATCAGCCCGATAGGGTTTGCGTTCATGGCGATATTCAGACCCCACTGAGCTGCTGTGGCGCTGATCAGCGAAATGATGAATGCACCTACTCCCTGGATCGCTGTTAAAATGAACCTGCCGGAGAGTTTCAAAAGATTAAATCCGGCTATGAGTGCCTGTTTGGCAAAGTTACCCGTAAGCACCAGTGCCCTGGCCATCGCGCCCGAGAAACCGGTACCTGAGGCTGCAGTCATCAGGAGTTTTGTGTGCAGCATCTGGAGTTTGATTGCAGTTATCGTAAATCCAATACCCAGCAGGCTGAGCACAGTGATAATACTTCCTCCTATCACCAAGAATCTGGCAAGGAATGGGTGAGCTTTCATAAAAGAACCAACCGATTCCATTACCCTTGAAGCAAGGCCAAGAAAACTGTCTGCTGCAGGCTTTAGTATTGAAACCACTCCATCCATCGCGTTACTCAGGTTGTTCTTAAAAGCCTGAGCTTTGGATTCTGTAGTCTGCGACATGATCCCGAATGCCTGACTTATCGTGCCGGAACTTTGAGCAATCTCAGATGTCTTCCTGATGAAATCATCCTTTACCGAACCAATAACTGGTAGCAGTCCTTTCATGGCCTCTGCGGAACCGAAGAGCGTGGCGTAGATGTTCTCAGCCAGCATGCCGTTACTCCGGGCAAAAGACTCAACCGAAGGCTTGAGATTGTTGAGAAAAGGGATAAGTCCACCTGATGCTTTTACTGCTGCTGCATCAAACTGAAATCCCATTTTCTTTGCCACTTCAGTAGCCTCAGAAGTAGGCTTTATCAGTGCTGTCATCACAGCGTTAAGCTGAGTGCTTACGGTGGCAGTGTTACCTGATACACCGGTCAGGGTAGCAAAAGAACCAAGGAGTTCATCTATTGATATCCCCAACTGGGATGCAGATCCTGCAACCAAAGGGAGGTACTCACCCAGTTCCTGAAATTGCGTCTTACCCAGCTGGGCAGCACGTTGTATTTTATCCTGAACCAGCAGGGTATCGTCCCAGGACAATTTATAGTTCTTGATGACCGTCGCTGTCACTCCGACCACCTGCTTCAGATCAGCCACGCTGCCGACGGCTGTCCTTGAGGAACTCTCCAGAAAGCTGACCCAGTTCTTTTCGGGTACTCCGTTGGAGAATACTTCATACAATCCGTCTGCCAGTTCCTTCTTGGCAATAGGCACCACAGATGCAATTTTCTTGACCTGGTCCGTTAATCCCTTGAACTGTTCTGCTCCCTGTCCGCTCATGGTGTTTGCTCTTGCCATGGCGCTTTCAAAAGCAAGGCTTCCAGATGCAAGCACCCCGAAGGCTGCTGCACCGGCGGCGATCTTTACAAAAGACGAGGTGAGGGCGGAGCTCTTCTTTTCCAACCGGTCATACTGGTCGGTAAGCTCCTTCACTTTAAGCACGGCGCTGCCACTCACTGTGGTGATCTTCTTCATCGGCCCGGTGACCAGGTCGGTGAGTTTAAGGATCCAGTTGGTAGTTTTGTCAGCCATTGTCGTTTTTGAATGCTTTGCTTATTCCGTATGCCACAGCGTTGGCGATGAGTTCGAACAGTTCCTTGCGGAAGTATATGATCTGCTGGTAGGTTTTGGCGTACTCCTCATCTGAGAGTTCCTCCGGGTTTATATGAAGATGCCCTCGGATGAGGGCATCAATCTTTTGGAAGACGTCCTGATCATCCTCCCGGGATATTTCAGCCTGGGCTACCTGGTGCGAAAAGTCGCTTTTTTTTTCTCGATCAGCTGACCGATTGCCTCCAGCACCGCGTAATAGATGCTGTCCTCTCCGTCAACTGCATCAAGGTAGATCATGTCTCCTCCCAGCACGCAGTTTTTAATCATCAGGTTGTTGGCACGGTCCAGCTCATTGGCGCTGGCCAGCTTGGCCATCTCGGTGACGATCATCCGGGTGGGCCTGCGCAGGTAGAAGGTAGCCACTTTGTCCGACAGCTCATCGCTGACCGGCACATCGATGATCTCGACTTTTCCGTGACGCTCTTCCCACTCGCGGATCATCTCCGCCGTCACATCCTGGGCATTCTGATATTCTTTGTTCATATAAAGGGGGTATAAGGGTTACACGTTCCAGTCGATGTGGGAGATCTTCAGCTCATACTTCATGATCACCTTCCCGTCGCCCTGTTTGATGGAGCGACCGGATCCCATGATCCTCACATTATTCAGTACGTCGATGGTCTGCACGTCAGAAAGACCGTACACCACCGGGATGGCAGGGATCAGCACATCCTGGATGCGCGTACCCTTGGGCAGAGACCGCAGCAGTGCGATGTGCTCCTCCATCAGCACCGAAATAGATCCTTTGGCCGAGTAGTTTCCCTGGCTTTCACCCACGGGCATGTTACCGGCGCCGTATTCGTTGTTGATCTCCATGGAGTCTTCGTACTCCAGCTCGGTGATCCCGTCCACATCACGGCCCATCATGTTGAAGGTGACTGCCCCCCAACCCATCAGGGTCCCGAATTTGTTGATGATATTGGTATTCATGGTTAAATGGAATTTGCTAATCCAATGGGGATGTTGATTTGATAGATGATCCCGTCGATCACCACGCGGGCGTTGACCACCAGGGGCACATCCTTGGAGGGTGACTGTTCGGGATCAATGTACACTTCCACGCCGGATACCTCGTTGTCGACAACCATCAGCTCGAGCTTCTTGCGGGCCAGCTGCGTCCATGAGGCAACCACTGTCGGCATGGGATAGCCGGTTTCAGGATCCTTCTTGTAGATGCCTTTCATCTTGGGCAGCAGGGACTGGCGAAGGTAGCGGGCTGCCTTGTTCCAGGTACGGTTGCGTTCGATGGTAGCGTAGTCGCTTGCCACGTCGGTACAGGTGGGGGATTCGTTGAAGAACACCCCGTCGTACCCGGCATAGCTTCCGGCGTAGATATACCCTTTGTCGGTGATGGTCTGCTGGTCGGTCATCGACAGGGTGGAGAACTTGGCCCCCGATGACAGTGCGGCGCTCATCCACCTTCCGGTGGCTGCCACGCTCAGTGAGTAATTCTCATTGCCCTTCTTTGCGTCTGGTTTGTTGATGATGTCCACCGACCCCAGGCATTCGTTGATCTTGCGTATGGCAAGGTTGCCCAGTGCCGTTCCCACCGCTGCGGTCTTTTCGTACAGGGCATCCAGTGCCTGAATGACAGGGTCGGCGGCGATTACCACGGCCACATTCTCGCTGTCCATGGTGGTGAGGTCCTTCAGGTCGGCAAAGGTGCCGTTGACCTCACGGCCTTCCAGCAGCACGCAGTCCAGGTAGATGAACTGTTCCTTGAGTGCTACCACGGTAGCCTGTGCCTTGGGGATGGCTGCCAGCACATCGGAGTCCAGCCCGTCTTCCAAAGTGGCCACATAGTCGTCGGCAGGATTCAGTACAACGCCCACCACCTTGATCTCACGCCGGGTGGCCTCGTCCTGCATCAGTGCTAACAGGGCGCCCACCCCGACAGGGTCGTTGGTGCCTTCCGGATCACAGATGTCCTGCATGGCAGTGCCCTGGGGCACCAGCATCAGGAACAATGTGCCCGAGGGGCAGTAGTTGAAAAACTCATCGACATGGTATTTGACCAACACCTTGTTGTTGGCGTCATAGGCGTCGTCGATGCCATAGGCCTCAAGGTCGCTGGCCTGCTTGAGCTCAACGATCTGGCCTAAGTCGATCATATCTTCTACGGCCACCCCGCCTGCGATCAGGGCAAAAGTCTTGTCGGTGTTCTTTTCTCTGCCGCCAAGCTGGCCGGTAAGTTTCTGCGGATTTGGTCCTTTAAACATGGTTGTATGTTGTTACTGGTTTGACTTTGCCAGAGCTTCCGTGATGGCAGCGGTCAGGGTCGGACTGCTGCGCAATTCCGAAACCACCTGCTTCTTGCCCTGCCCGATCCTGGAATCCCCGAAGGAATAGAAGTTGCCGGCTTTCTTGACGATCTGCATCTCAACAGCCTTGTCCAGCAGTTCCATCAGGGCTTCATCCTTCTCTTCGTCCATCTCAGAGGGTTGGTCAGAGGGCCCCTGGGTCTTGTCCGTGGCCGGAGCAGTCTGGGGTACAACGGTCTTTTTCTTCCCGCCCAGTACATCATCCCGTTCCAGGATATGGACCGTCAGGGGCTTCACTCCGCCGGCGTCGCGGGCGTGCATCTCAGCTGAATTCTTAGCCCTGGAAAGAAAGATCTGGCCGTCGAGGGTACAATACAGGATCTGCTCTTTGGGATTGTTGAGGAAGATCTGCCTTGCGCGGCTTTTCAGATCATCCAGCGAATATGTCTTTTTCATGGTTATCGTTGAATTTGGTTATCAATAATCTTCTTTGTCCGGCGCCTTGTATTTTGGCTCCGCAGTCAGCACCTTGTCCTGGGAGTTGGAAAAGACATTCTTGATCAGGTAAGCCAGCCCGGCACCGATTGAATAAAGTACGATAGGCCGGAAGAACACCCATGTAAACAGGATAGTGCCTTCCTGAATGGCATTGTACAGGCAGGTGATCAGGGCAGTAAGGACGGCTACCAGGAACCCTTTGAGCACGTCTGCCACATTGATCTTAAAAAGGCTGGTTGACAGGCTCCCTCCGGGAATCAAGAAAAGGTTCTTCAGCAGATACGCCAGCCCGGCTCCGAAGGAGTACAGCAGAATGGGTTTGAAAAACAACCAGGTCAGGTCAAGCCCTCCGTTCTGGATGGCATTATAACAACCGGTGATCAGGGCCGTGAGGACGGCCACCAGGAAACCTTTGAAAATGTCGTAAGCGTTGATCTTGTTCATGGCGATTGAAAGTTAATCATGAGGTATTTTAAAACGTGACCCGAAGGCGCGGATGATGATCATAAACAACAGCACGATCCAGGTCAGGGCTCCTGTCAGTCCAAGGAACCACATATACCCGGGGATGTATTTCACCTCTATGGGCTGTGGCACCTTTACCGTGTTGACGATCCTTTCGGTTTTCACTTCCCGGTCTTTCAGAATGGCATGGATCCTTGCGGAGTCGCATTTGCAGTCGACACGGAGCTTATTGGAGCGGATGATAATGCGTGGCTTCTCTGCCTGTTTCCCTTCAGATGATTCCAGCAGCATGGCAAGGGCTACCTGGTAGTTGCTGTCACATTCCAGCATGGCCTCAAGCCAGGATGAATCCGGGGGAAGCACGATGATGGAATCCCTGGGGACTTCAACGGTGGTCACCCTGCTTGAATCGACAGTCACCGTGGTGGGCGGAAACCTGCGGGCACAACGCTCTTTGGTAATACAGCCTGTCACCACAGAAGTGATGATCAGGGCGGCCAGGGTCATATATGCTATGCCCCTTCTCATAAGGCGTCGTAGGTGTTTTGTACCCGGCGCAGCCAGCCTTTCAGGTACTTATTAAAGACCGGTTTAACCCGGGTCAGATCATGGTAGAAGTCCTCGCGGGCCTGCTTGTAATGAAGAGCGGCGGAAGGATCGGCCATGGAAGCAGCAAGGGTGATGGGCCCGATAACCCCGTCCTGGTCAACATGCAGTATGCGCTGCAGCAGGCGGACAGCCGTGCGGCTCCCGGCGTTGACAGCGTGATCGAATACCTGCAGGGCCAGCTGCTCAGAGGGGATCATCTCCACCTTCAGCGGGTGGTAGAAGTAATCGTAATAAGCCATCCGGGCGATGTCCGGGGTCAGTATCCTAACGTCCTCGATGTCGATATCCCCGTCATGGTCCAGGTCGAAGTCTTTGAGCTCGCCCGTGCCTTTGAGGAACCTTAAGGAGATGCCATAGTTCGTAGCTCCGCCAGGGTCGTCCTTATCATTGACAAAGCCGCCTTCATGCTGAAGGATCACGGGGATGAACTTTTTGAATCTCTCGGTCATGGCTTGTTACAATTTAGGCAGGTATCCTGGCGGTGTTCGAGTGTCTTGGTCCTTAGGCTCAGATCGGTGATCTTCTTATCCTGGTCGCGGGTCTGTTTATGCAACGCTCCAAGCCTTTCCCCGTGTTTGATGACTGTCTCCGACACATGTACCAGGTTTGAGTTGATCTGCTTGAGCTCATCCACAATGCGGTTCATCCACTTGCGGATGAAATACCATACAGCCAGTACACATAGTGATATCACCGTCCTGTATGCCCAAACTTCAAATTCACTCATCCTTTTACATTTTGCTGTGGAAGAGAGGCTACCGGGCCGATTTGCCTTTCACCTCTCTTGTGGCAGCAGCGCGGATATCCGCTCATCATCGGGGTGGTTTTTGTAGCGTCGGGGAGATTCGAACTCCCGGCCTGCAGGGTATGAACCTGCCGAGCTGACCGCTGCTCTACGACGCACTTTTGGGAGAAGGGACCGTTACCGGTCCCAGAGCTTAAACTTGGAATACGTCAGCCGTGACTTCTGAGCGGTGGTGTTGGCGTCAAACTGCAGACGGAGGAACCTATAATACTGTGCGGTCGAGTTCTGCGTGTATTTGATCGTCGTATCGGAAGAGGAGCCGTGCCAGGTGACCGATGTAATGTTAGTCCAGGTATCCGTTGAGAATACCTTGCCCTGCAGCGATGCAACCACCAGCGGGGCGCCGGAGACCTTGGTCAGTTTGACGGCAACATTGTACTTTACCGGCATGGCCTTGTTCAGGTCATAGTCGACAGTGTACAGGGTGTCGTTGTCGGTGATGGTGTCCCGGGTGGAGAAGGTGATATCCTGGTAGTACTGATCGGACTTCAGGGAGCAGATCTTATCCTGCGCGAAACCGGACAAAACAACCAGGAACAGGAGGGTGACAGACAAGATGAACTTTTTCATGGGTTGAAAAATTGGGTTTTGAGTGATTGAAACTATGCGGAAGCGGAGATGATGGCTCCGAAACCGGTGACCTTCTTGGGGATTGACAGAAAGTGCATGGTGAAGGACACCTCGCTCTGTTTCATCCTGGGCTGGGTCAGGGCGTCGGAGTAGTACATCTGTACGGTACCCCTGGCCTTCATGGCGTTGGGTGCATAGAAGGCGATGGATGACTTCATCTGACCTTCTTCTACGGCGCCGTCGTATGCGACCTTGGCTCCATCAGCATAGCGCACAGCGTAGTTGTTGTGGTAAATAGAGAAGCCGTACATGTCACCGATCTTGCCGGATTTGATGTCGTGGTACTGCTTCTCGAAGGTCTGGTCAACCAGGCGAAGGTCGGCCACATGCTCGGAGGAAAGCACCAGGGTGCATCCGTCCTGGGGAACGCCCAGGTCGTCCAGCTTCTCGCGAAGCAAGATCAGATCCTTGGGGATGAGCATCAGGCGTCCGTCGCGTGCATCGCCGGAGGTCTGCAGCACAGGGGTCTCGTCGGTATCCTCGGTCGGGGCAAAGGAGTGAAGGGCCAGCTTCAGAGCAGCCATACGCAGGGCCACCTTGTGACGATCCAGCACGGATCCTTTCTTGTCATAAGGCAGGGCATAGAGTTCGTCGTCGGTGATGATGGTCACCTCGGTCTCCATCTTGCGCAGGAATACACGCTTGCCTTCGTCCTCCCTCTGTGCGGCGTCGAGAGGATAGACGCTGTTGTCGATGAGCACGCCGGGATCTGCACCGATCTCATTCATGTCGATGGCGTTGTTGCCCACCATCGCTGAATAGTCGGGAACGCCGGCCAGAAAGTCCTCGTTCAGATTATCGAATCCTTTGATCAACTCAGCGATAAAGGCCGATCTTAAAACTACGTTTGCCATTGGTATTGGTGATTGTTGGTGAAAAAATGAATTCCTGATTACTCGGTATAGTCAGTACCGTAGTGTTCTTTGAACAGCCGCTTGAAGGTCGACAGGTCGTCCTTGGCCATGGTGATCAGACTCTGGGGGTCCTTGTCCATGTAGTCCTGGTACTTCCACTGGGAGCGGTCCTCGACCTGGTTGGCGCCTGTTTCGATCTGTCCGGATACCTTGGCGGCTGCCGGGCTGGCTTTGATGATGGCTTCCACGGCGGCGAAGTCCTTGCTGGCAAGGTTCTCCAGGTGCTCTCTCTGGGCAGGAAGTACCTTGCGGTCTTCGATGGCCTTGTCAAGAAGTGCCTTGATCTTCTCCTTCTGGTGCTCCTGCTGCAGTGTTTCCAGCTGCTGTTTGTACTCATCAGCCTTGTCTGCTTTTGCCTTCAGAGTTGAGAGGGCTGCCATAACTTCTGCTTCAGTCACCGACTCCGTAAGGGCGAGAGCGACTGCGATAGCTTTGATATTCATGTCGGGTGTATTTTGGTTTTTGGTTAAAGGGAACTCCATTAATGCCTTGGGCAGGTTCTTATATTGGTAGGCCTTAACAGCCTGGATGGTATCATCGTCGATCTGGTCTTCCTCATCAGATATGGTGTCGATGAACCCCAGCTGTTTGGCCTCCTGGGAACCCATCCAGAAATCAGTCAGCCACAGCTGATCGATCTGCTGGGCAGTCTTGCCGGTCTTCTTCACATAAGCCTCCCGGTACACGTCGGTGAGGGTCTTGAGCATCTTCACATCAGATTCCAGCTGGTCCATATTGCCTTCGGTATACACCATCGGTTTGTGGATCATGAAAAGCCCGTTGGTGGGCATGGAGAAGCTGGAGCAGTGTACCGCAATATATGAGGCTGCACTGGCTACCAGGGCCCCGCCGTTGCCGGTGATCGTTCCGGGGAACTTGCGGATGATGTTGACGATCTCGTTGGCTTCGATACAGCTGCCGCCCTCACTTTTAATATAGAGCTCCACATCGCGGATACCCTGGGCGATAAGGTCATTGACCTTGATCTCAAAATCCTCGGAGTTATTCCTCCAGTCTGAGATGCGGCCAACGATCCGTATGAGGGCTTTGCCGTTCTGCGCTATGGCTGAGATTGTCAGTGTCTTACTCATGGTTGGTTGCGGCTGTCGGGGCGTATTTTCCCCGTGACCGGATTGCAAAGATGATCGGCGAAAACTCTTTGTGCAAATCCTGAAAACATGGCAGCAGTAAGAGTCCCTGCGATGAAACGACACACTGCCACCATGTCCTGTTTATTTTTCTTACCCTCAGTTTTACCCCATTTTTGTACCTATGAGCAAAGACAAAGAAAAACGCCTTGCCCGGGTTTTGTACATAGACCAGGGCAAAACAGCCAAAGAGGTGGCCCAGATCGTCGACGTTCAGGAGAAGACCGTGGGAGCCTGGGTGAGAGAAGAAGGATGGAAGGCCATCCGGGATGCCAAGCAGAACTCCCCGGACATGATGGTCATCAACATCAAGGATCTGTTGCGTAACCTGGCAGAGGAGCGTATGTTGATAGATTCCGACACAACGCTGGATGAGGCTCAAAAGAGTAAGCGCAAGGCCAATATTGCCGATGAGGTATCCAAATGGACCAAGGTGATGACTGCGGCCCAGAAGGAGATGCAGATCCCGCTGGGGACTTATCTTAAGGTCATGGATCAGGTCTTTGATGCCATCCGTGATGAACACCCTGAGTTGTATCTGAAGCTCATCGATTTTCAGGAGAAGCATATCCACCGGGTAGCCGCAAAATACCAGTAAGCATGGCTTCGCAGAGACAAGTCGATAACCAGATCAAAGACCGCTACCTTGAGAAACTCCGGCTGATCGCCCAGAGCGGGCATATCAACCCCTTTGAGAGCGACCACGACAGAGAGCTTCGTATCGACAGGGCCCGACGGGATATCGCCTACTGCGTCCAGTATTACTTCCCTCATTACTGTAGTTCTCCCAGCGCGGCCTTCCAGCAGCAGCTGGCCCGCCGGATCAAAAAGGACCCTACCCTGAAGGCCCTGGTGCGCTGGGGCCGGGGATTGGCCAAAAGTGTCTGGTGCGACATCTTCATCCCCTTCTGGCTTCACCTCAACGGCGAGGACGTGTACCTGGTGCTGATCGGTAATAACGAACGTAAGGGCCAGCAGCTTCTCTCTGACCTGCAGGCTGAGTTCGAGGCCAACCCGGCCATACTGCACGACTTCGGCGAACAGATCACCCAGGGCAGCTGGGAGGATGGATACTTCATCACCCGAAGCGGCTT
The DNA here is from genome assembly GCA_022709385.1 of Bacteroidota bacterium. GTDB lineage: Bacteria > Bacteroidota > Bacteroidia > Bacteroidales > CAIXZF01 > JAKLIX01. Next base: position 163,713 of record JAKLIX010000006.1, read on the forward strand.
CATCGGTCAGGCCCTGGGCATGGGTCAGTCGCCACGCGGACTGCGGTACAAGAACCGCCGTCCCACCCTGTGCGTGTGTGATGACCTGGATGATAAAGACATCGTCAAAAATCCCCGCCGTATCGATGAGGCAGCCACCTGGATTGAGCAGGACCTGGTCCCCACCATGGACGGACCTGTGCGCAGACTCCTGGTGCCTAACAACCGCTATGCCCCCAAGACGATACAGTCCACCCTTCAGGAGCGCCATCCCGGATGGCTGCTGCATGAGGTGGCAGCCTATGATACCGACTTCCTTCCTGCCTGGCCCCAGAAATACCCCAGGGATTATTATGTACAACTGGAGCGGGAGATAGGACGACTGGCAGCACAGGCTGAGTACAATAACCGCCCGCATGTGGCAGGAAAGATATTCAAAGACGACCAGATCCAGTGGGTACAGCTTCCCCGGCTGAACCAGTTCAAGCATATCATTGGCCACTGGGATGTGGCATATTCCGGCAACAACGATTATAACGCCGTTAAGGTATGGGGTACCTATGAGCGAAACTTCTATCACATCAAAGCATTTTGCCGCCAGTGCAAGATGAAGGCGGCCATAGAATGGATGATGGATTATGAGGAGTCATTGCCGGATACGGTAAAAGTGCACTGGCAGTTCGAGTCCCAGTTCTGGAATGAGACCGTGCTGCAGACCATCCAGGAGGTGGAGAAAGCCTACGGGCGTTCTCTGTCAATCATCCGGGTGGAAGTGCCCAAATACAAAAAGTATGACCGGATCATCACCCTGCAGCCTCTCTACCAGAACAGCCGGGTGTACTACAATATCAAGGAGCGCGGAAACAACGACATGCTGGAGGGTATCAACCAGCTCAAAGGCATCGAGCCAGGGTACAACACCCATGACGACGGTCCGGATGCCGACCAGCAGGCCATCGACCGGCTGATGCGCTTTGTCAAATCTGACGGATTCGTACCTGAGCTGGGTTATGACCGCCGTCCTTATGAAGTACTTTAAAACGAGAAGAACATGACCTACGCCTTTTTAACCGACACCGACATACACACCTTCATCCGGGAGGAATTCAAGAACGGACTGACTTCATCCGTCTCCGGGCAGCCGGCATCGGCTTTCATTCTTCTCTCGGAGCAGACTGCCATTATCCAGATCAAGAACAAGCTGCGCGACCGCTACAAGGTCGAGGAGATCTTTTCGATCCCGGATCCATGGGATGAATCCGCTGAATACCAGGTTGGAGCCCTGGTCACCAAGGGGGATAAGTTCTTTGCGGCCATTCTGGAGAACACCGGAGTGGACCCCGATCCTGCCCCGCCAGAAGAACCGGACCCGGAAGAGCCTCCTGCAGAGCCCGAAGAGCCTGTGGATCCTTCCTGGGAGATCTCCGATCCGAGGAATTCATTTATCGTGATGATCACCTCTGACATCATGCTCTACCACCTGCATGCACGGCTCTCGCCCAGGGCAGTATCAGATTTCAGGGTGAAACGCTATGAGGATGCCCTCTCCTGGCTGGACCAGGTGAAGGACGGACTGGAGAACCCTGACCTGCCCTTGCTGGATGATGAAGATGATCCGGAATTGAATTTCGGGTTTGACCAACAGACCAGGGACCATTATTATTGAGATTGTTTAATTGCTGCTTAAGTTCACCGTAAATCAACGATAATACAAAACTTCATGCCCACTGCCACCAATAAAAGAAACCCCGTCAAAACGCCACAAAAGCCCAAATCCGCCACCCCTGACAGGATCATCAGGGTAGAAGCCAAGGGGGCCCCGTCCCAGAGTGTATCCAAGGTAATAGAACCCATTGAGTTCTCACCCAAGCCCAAGGAGCTGCGCGACTGGCAACAGGCTATCACCATCGCCGGTGCAAAGATGAACCCCACCAGGTACCTGCTCATCGATCTGTATCTGAACCTGATCAACGACAACCACCTGTTCTCGGTCATGGAGTCAAGGATCCTGCGGGTGATCCGGTCCAAGTTTAAGATCGTTGATGAGAAGACTCAGAAGGAAGACCTGGAAAAGACAGCCCTGTTGCAGAAACCCTGGTTCGACAAATACATGCGCGAGGCGATGATGTCGGTGTTCTTTGGAACCACTGTGCTTGAGATCTCTGAACTGGACGAGGAAGGGATGATCCGCACCATCACGTCCATTCCCCGCCAGAACATCAAGCCTCTGAGCGGGCTGATCGTTAAGAACTACTCCGATGACAAAGGATGGAACTACAAGGATCCTCCCCTGGCAGCTTACTACATCCAGGTGGGTGAGGACAATGACCTGGGACTGATCTCCCGGATCGGGCCCACGGTGATCTACAAAAAGTATTGCATGGGTGCCTGGAGCCATTATGTGGAGAAATACGGCATCCCTTTTCGCTGGATCATCACAGACTCCAGCGATCCCAAACGCCTGCAGGCCCTGAATTCAATGATGGAGGCCTGGGCCGGGGCCGGATACGCCATCCTCCAGAACGGGGAGACGCTGGAGACCCTCACCGTAAACTCCTCTCAGCACAACATCTTCGATGACTTCATCCGCCGTGTGAACTCAGAGATCTCAAAAGCGATCCTGGGACAGGACGGCACCACCGACAACAAGGATGCCACCGGTACCTACGGAAGCATCAAGGTATTGATGGACGTGGCTAACGACCGGCACTCTGCCGACCGGCAGATGATCAAAAACAACATCAACCATGAGTTGCTGCCACGCCTGATCGAGAACTTCGCTTATCCTCTGGCAGGGTATCACTTCGACTGGGACGACTCCCAGGAGATGGACCGTGCCGACTTCATCACCGCGGTGAAAGACCTGGCCTCGATGTTCGAGCTTGATCCTTTGCAGATCACCGAAAAGACCGGCATCAACATCCTCTCTGTCAAGAAGCAGTCCACTCCCCAGCTCCCGGCCCAGGGTGAAGATCCGGAAGATGACCCGGAGCCTGAGCCTGAACCACCGGTGCCCCCCAAGCCGCCTCAAAAAAAAAAGCCCTCAAATCTGAACCTTAGGCTGCCCGACTACCCGGCAGGTGATCCCCGGCCCCTGGCGCTGGATCAGCAGGATATCGCCTCCATCGAAGAGCAGGTATTGCTCGGGGTATTCAATAACTCCCGGTTATTCGATCCGGAGTATTACCGCTATCTTGCCCGCGAGCTCACCGCTGGCCTTCTGCAGGGATGGAACAGCCATCCGTTCGAATACTCCGACATGGACCACTCGGTGCTCACGATGATGGAGGCCAACATCTTTCGTTTCTCCGCTGCCAAAGACATGGCCCTGCTGCAGCAGCTCAATGAGCTGATCACCGATGCTACCACTTTCGATGACTTCAAAAAGAAAGCCGAGCCCCTGCTCAAGAGTTTTAACCTCAGCTACATGAGGACAGAGTTCGACACTGCCGTCGGCACGGGGATCAATGCAGCCCGCTACCGGGAGCAGCTCAGCCAGTCAGATGTGCTTAAATACTGGAAATACCAGACAGCCGGTGACAACAGGGTCAGGGAATCGCACCAGGCCCTGGACGGGAAGATACTGCCGGCCAATGATGCTGCATGGAATACGATCTACCCGCCCAACGGCTGGCACTGCCGCTGCGAGGTCATCGCCATATCAGAACCAGGTAAAGGAGAAAAGGTGGCCAATGGCGACAATGTCATTCAACTCCTGCAGACATCCAATGTCGATCAGCACGGCAACTCAGAGCTGGACCGTATGATTAAATCCGGATTCGGGATCAACCGGGGTAACCTTGCCCTGGTGTTCAACGAGAACCAGGTTTACATCAAAGGGTTTGATGCCCGGTTCAACATCAATGATATGTACGGGGATGAGAATGAGGAACACTCCTGGGAAAACCTGCCGAAGCATTCTTTTACCTCAAGGAGTTCCACTTTGCAGAATAACGAACAGGCTGCCGAGTGGTTCCGTCAGAAGGCAATGGATAAGAAGTACCTGGTGATGGAGGATTATCAGGGTCGTCCTATCAGGCTGACAGAACAGACCTTTAAGAGGCATTTCAATGATCAGCAGGAGTATAAAGATCGTTATCAACTTCTGGAGTTCATGCCTGAGGTTCTCAAAAACCCTGATGAGGTTTGGGTAACAGGACGGGGTGGGGCAAGCGGGTTCACACATTCCTATGTGAAGTTCTATCAGGATGACATGCTGATTGTGGTAACCGACTCAATGAGTAATACTCCTGTAAGAGTTAAAACAATAATGGATGTGAAAGGCGATCAGTTCCGCAGGGGATTGCTGATAAAAAAATATACCGGTCAGGGTTAGGGCGCCTATGGACTTATTTGGATGCCAATGCCCAGGTCTTGGGATTGCCCGCCAGTGGCAACTGGGGATCTTAGTGTCTCTCTGACCGGTACACTTGTTGCAAAGATAACATAAATTATGCCAGTAACATCGATCCGGATACCAAATTTTGACAAGGCTTCAAAAGAAGTTCGGAAGCTCTATGCCAGGGTGTTGCCAATTAAGATAGCCTCTGAAGCGGAGCAGCACTTCAAGAACTCCTTCCGCAACCAGGGGTTTACCGACTCCCAGCTCAAGCCATGGAAACGGACCAAGTCAGGAAAGCGCTCCACCTTCAACCGCTCCGTGGGTGTTTTGATCCAAAGCGGCAACCTGAAACGCTCGATCCGTACAGTTCAGAAACGGGACGGGGTCATCGTCATCACTGCCGGCAACCAGCATGTGCCCTATGCAAAGATTCACAACGAAGGTGGAAGGATCACCCGTACAGTCACCGTCCGACAACACAAACGCCGCATTGTGACCACCTCAAGGATAAGATCCACATCCCTTGCCACCCGCAGAACAACGGCCCGCAAGCAGCGTGTGGTCACAGGGTTCTGCACCGTGCGCTCCCATGCGCGTAAAATGAACACCGCAATTCCCAAACGTCAGTTTATGGGTGAAAGCCGCATGCTCAACGATACCATCAACCGTGTCATTATCCGTGAAATCAATGCCCTGGAAAGGGATTTATTCAACTCTTAAACGCAATTCAAATGAACGCAGACCAGGACTGGGTAGCAGCCTACATAGAAATCGCCGGGCTTATCATAGAGAACATACCTGAGATCAAGTTTGTCGACCTCTGGGCCCAGCAGGTGGACTCACCGGAGAATGAATACCCGTTCCCCGTACCGGCAGCTTTTATTGAAGTCAACTCCGACAAGATCGACGACCTGGCAGTCAACGCCCAGGCTATGAATATGGAGATCCGGATCTACCTTCTGTTTATCCCTTCGGAAGCCTCTCATGAAGGAGCCACCGGCCATGTCGATATCTCAAAGTTCGGAGAGATTCTTCGCAAGATATACCGCCTGCTGCAGGGTAAGGCCGGGGATAACTTCGGCCAGTGTACCCGTATTGCCCTTACCAGGGAACAGGCCCCGCCGTATGAATGGCTCTACTCACAGACCTTTACAACGATGATCCTGGATTACTCAGCCCAGAAAGCTTATGAGGAAGGGGAGTTGGAAGAGGTGCAGCCTGAAGAGGGAGGGATCCCGGAGTACAGCCAGGACAATTTCTACCGCCCGTAACCAGAAAATTGTATTTTTGGTTAATCTTTTATGTTTAACCAAAAATTGATCAAAATGGAACAAACGCCCAAACCTAAGAAGCCTTGGTACAAAAAAACCTGGGTAATCATTATCGGAGTGTTGGTGTTACTCTTCATACTTGCTGGACTTTTTGGACCAGATAATTCAAAGCAAACCAACTCAACAAACAAATCCGGCGCAGAGAAATCTCAGAAAGAATGGACAGAAGTCTACGTTTTCAAAGGAAACGGAATGAAGCAATCACCAGTTTTCGAATTATTTGGAGGGGAAGCCCGGCTGAGATATTCATATAAGGGAGCTGAAGGCCTTGGTGTTGGAGTATTTGGAGTGTATGTCGTTAATGAAGGTGATGATGTAATGAAATCTGGTGGAGCACCTGAAATTATGACATCCGCCGAGAAAGAAGAAAGCGAAAGCTATATTCATAAATCAGCTGGAAAGTATTACCTTAATGTAAACGCTCAAGGGGACTGGGTTGTAATAGTGGAAGAAAAAAAATGAAAAAAGGCCCGCCTTTCGGCGAGCCCTGCTTACGTTCCCAGCACAGAGCGCCTTTTAAGTGGTCAACTCCAGGGAAAGTTGTCGTTTGGAAGTCTTGAACTGGGTGTTCTCAACCCAGGAGAACCCGGGAAACATCACCTTCAGCTCGCTGATCTTCGGACGGGTGTTGAGCAACTCACTCAGGTAGTCGCTGCGCATGATCTCCCGCTGTATCGTTACCTCCGAGATGAAGAACTCATCATTCATCAGCGTCTCCAGCACCTTTTCGTACCGCCGCTCCCAGACCTCGGTCCAGTAATAGTAGCGGGCACACAAAGCCCTGTTGCGTATGCTGATCAGATGTTCACTCCGTCCTCTTCTCATGGGTAGAATTTAAGTTAATTGTTCCACAATTCTGCATTCAGGTAGGTCTCGGCGTATTTCTTATCGATGCCTGGCTTCAGATTCAACTCATACCGGTTGATGAAAGAATAGGCCTTCTGCTGGTCGGTGCGGCTCATGCGGTTCCACCGGGCCAGTGACTTCTTCTTAGAGGATCGCTCCTTCTCCCCGTAACGGTTCCAGAACATTTCAAAGGTCACCTCAGAAGGCAGCTCGGTGAGCCTGCCGGTGGTGGTGGTCTCGATCATGCGCTGGATATCCTCGATGTGGGAAGGGAGCTTGTGGGCGATGAAGTTCAGCTGCGTGGATGATAGCTCTGCACCGCGGGCATCGTAATGGGAGAGAAGGCCGTCTTCGTTGAAGGTCATGATAACCTCGCCTTTGAAGGCATCCGAGGTGAGGGAATATTGCTTACTCATCGGTCTTGGTTGTTAATACATGTTCAGCCATGCTCTCAAACTGGGTAACCAGGGTAGGCAGCTCCTTGTAAGAGTAATAGTTGAGCTTCTTGTGCAGGTACCCGTACTTCATCATCCAGGCATCCAGCCTCTCAAAATCCACCACGCTGCGCTGGTAACGCTCGTTCCACCGTGTCCAGCCTATGGTGTAACATAGAGATAGTATCCGCCGGCGCATCTGCTGGCCCTGTGGATCCACCCCTGCCTGGGAGTACTTTTCCGGTTTGGTCATCTGCTCCAGGTAACGGATCATCTCATCAGCCTCCAAATCCGAGAGCTCAGCGCTGTTGGTGGTGCGCCCCTGGGTGATGGTATGAACGATATCATGCCGCCATTCATGAGTGCCGCTCTCCTTCAGAAGGCCGTACAGCCTGCGGTGCCTGCCCGTGGTGTGGTTCATTCCGACAGTAGGTTAAAGTACTGGATGAACATTTGCTTGGCATACTTGGGATACATCGGGTCATACCTTGGAGCGGTCATGATGTTGTCCCATTCCCACTCCAGGGCCTGGTTGTCGGCATCGATAACCTCCTGGGGAAAAGGATAGGGGATGTTAAACCTCCCGGCAATGGCCTTCATCAGGTTGGCCTCGGCGTCTTTGTATCCTTCAATGCGGTACTTCACCGGCCTTGGCATGTCCAGCAGGTAGGCCTCGGCAGCATCGTGCAGCAAAGCGCACAGCTTCAGCTCAGGGGTGCGGATCATGTTGGCAACCATAATACAGTGCTCTGCCACCGAGTAGAAGCGCATCACGTGGCCACCGAAGCGGCAGAGGTTGGAAAGGGCATGGGCGATATCCACCAGGTCAATCTCCCGGGGATCAGGGTTCAGAGGATCGATGTACCTTCCGGTGAAGGTGCGGATCTTATCAGGCTCAAATTGGGTTTCTAAGAACATAGCGTTTGATTTGGAAGGTTACATCATCTCGTAGATCGTGGCATCCTTACGCGGTTTACTGACCGACTTCTTTACATCATCATGACACTCCTTACAGATTTTCTGAGAGTTGGAAGTAGGTTTGTACTCCTGGTTGCACATCACACATATCTTCATCTTGGGCTTCTCATCCAGCAACAGCTTTTCTCCGAAGATCCTGCGCGTCTGCATGCTCCTCACCGGCTTGTCGTTCATCATCATCAGCGCTGATTCCATATCAAGAACGTACATGATCTCACTCATGATCTGTACAAGTGCAAGGTTGGTGTCGGCCTCAATGCTCACCGTGGAGCTTCCCGGCCTCTGTATGGTGACTGTGGTCTTCATATAGAAGAGAAGTTGAGGTCAATGATCTCGTACTTTCCATCCTTATCCCGCTCCCAGATACGGAAGTATGTGCGCGATCCCGGCTTGCGGATACCTTCCTGAAGGATGTTAAGGGCGTCCTGGAACAAGGGGGCGCTGATCTTGCTGCGGTATTTCATCAGTTGGAACACCTTCTTGGCATCGATCCTTCCATGTGTGGTGGAGAAGGCATCAATAACCAGGTCTTTGACAAACTCCTGCTTGGCATCCAGGTTCTCTGTCAGAAACTGGTCAAGTTTCTCCTTGGCAGCCTTGATAGAGAGGTCATCGAAGTCGATGCGGTCGGAGATCGACACCTCTACTTTAACAGAGCGGTCGAAATTGAACCAGGTGAAGTTTCCTTTGCCATCGGTCTTGGACCTATACTCCTCCATGGCTTTGATGTACACCTCCTGGCAGAGACGTTCCATCAGGTATTTAAACTTAGTCAGCCGCGCGTTGACACGGCGGGCTTCTTTGACCAGGGTTCCGGCATGGCGCTCCCTCAGGCGGGCGCCCGTGAAGACGTACTGAACCGGCACCTTCTTGCCGGACTCGTCCGTCCAGTGATCATCTTTGATTTTCTGAATCATAATCGTAACATTTAAAGGGTGATTAAATATGGTTTGATTGGTATTATTCAGTGGGCAGGCTGCGGTGTTTTTCGCAGATCTGCTGGGTGGTGTGCATGTAGTTGTCGTGGATCTTGTTGTACACGATCTTGTCCGGGAAGAATTCCAGGTTGGCGTGCAGCTCCCGGTACTTCTGCTGCAGGATGCGCCGTACATTGTCGCGGTCGATGTTGCCGTGGTACTTGTTCCAGTATACCTCGTCAACCAAGGCCCATTGGTTGCGCCACCAGGCCCAGTACAGCGGCTCCAGCATAAAGGCGTCACTGATCTGCTCGTTATGGCATAGCTTGATGATATACCACGACCCGATCTCGAACATCATCTCGTTGACCTCGTTCTGCCCCATACCGGTAAGCCTGCGTACTTTTGCTGCCAGATCGTCGTGGCGGTCGGTGAGCAACTTCTTATAGGTTGTCTTTTCCATGATAGATAGGTATTAGAAATTACGTCTTTCGCGCCCTTCCTCCCATATCACAAAAGGCTTCCCTCCGCCATAACGACCGTCCGGGTAAGCAACGAATTGATCTACACGGATGATTACGTTGGCATCATACCGGATACTTTGTGCAATACGTCCGGCAGGCTGTTTCCCTTCTGCATGGGAGATGAATATGAATAACTTATCAGGGAACCGCTCCTTGAACTTTTTGTATGTAGTGTAGTTCATCCCTGAATATTGCAGAGAGTCAATTACAGTGATTCTTGGTGATCTCTGTTTTTCAAGTCTTATTAACAAATCTGCTACGGGTTCCCGATTAAGCACCCACATACGGCCTTCAACTTCCATCATATTCTCACGAACAAAGGCCTGTTTCAAAGACAAACTCACACCTTCTTCAAGGGAGTTATATAGCACTCTTTCAAAGTTGGTGAGATACTTGCATAACTTAATGGCAAAAGATGTCTTACCGTTTTTTGGATGTCCGTAGATGATCCAGGTACCTGCTTTCTCGGGGCGGCCAAAACACTCCTTCCACTCTCCCTTGAAGTCCATGTCGTTATGTTGTTTGTCAAACAGGTCAGTCATTCTTAGTGATCTCTTTTGGGCGCTCATTGAAAGCGTTTAAGTGTTTAATAATGTATCAATTAGTTTGTCTGAGTGCATGAATGGCGCGGCGTACACGGCGCAGGTCATATTCCGATTCCTCCACCACCTTGCGTATGCGATCGCGTTCTGCTATACCATTGGCCATACAGATGGCTGAAATGTCCGTAGATCCCGGACCCTTGAGGTTGATAAACCGGCGGGCAATACGTGAGTAGATCTCTTTGTATCCCTTCTTGTTGAGCTTCAACCCCCGCTTGATCCGTTTCTCCAGGTGATCCGTGGCACACATCACAATCCCGCAGCGGTCCTCCAGGTGGTTGTATAGGGTGATGAAGAAGTACAGCACGTGGTCGTTGAGCTTGTCGGCTTCGTCCATGATGATCACCGGGTTCTGGGTTACCTTTAGCGACCGTACCACCTCGTACATCATCTCTGCCACCGTGTACCCGGAGTAATCCCTGCCCATGGATGAGAGCAGCTCCTGAAGGAACATCTTGCGGTTCCAGTACTCGGCACACTGAAGAAGGTAAATCCTTTTATGCTTTTCGGCATACTGGCGCATGGCCACCGACTTGCCAGATCCGGCATCGCCGGTGACGGCAAAGACATTGGCGTTGATACGGGCATCATCCAGCAGGCTCGTCATCATCTTCATATCCCGGGTCTCCACCAACTGCCATTCCGACTCAAGGTAGCCGACCTGGGATGCGATATTCCGCCACATCTCATCCGAGATCTGTTCCCAGTTGGAATTGAGGATTTGCGAGATGGTGCCGCCGCTCACGCTCCTGAGCGATCGGGATGCCTTGTTCTGGCTTTCGTAACGGTCGCTGTAGGTGCGCAAGCGGTCAGCGATCTGCTGTTTTTGACTGTCTGTGATCATAATTTTCGGGTTTTAGGTTATTACATCAATGCGTAGATATCGTATTCATCATCGTCTTCCTGCTTCGTCCCTGCTTCAACCAGCACCGGTACCACGTTGCTGATCTCCTTCTCAATACCGGCAACATCCACATGCTTCCTTGCCCCACTCTTCGACTTGGTTCCGGGTAGTGCCACCGATACCAGTCCGTTCTGCTCGGGAAGCCGCCCTTCGCGCTCCAGCCAGGCGTCCATCGTATCGTCGACCGTCTGCTGCACAACCTTGAAATCCCTCCGTACATCGGCAAGGAACTCATGGTCGAAAGGATCCTGTTCCTGTTTGCCGCGGTGGATCTCCACCTTGGTCTCGGCCATGGTAAGAAAGCGCAGCCCGGAAGCGTCCTTCTCGTAGAGGTAAATCAGGCTCATGTCGTCCGGATCAAAGCGGATCCATACCTTCTTGTCGATTAGTTGGCGAAGCAGCATCTGGTCAGGCCTGCGGTTTTCGTTATAAACCATGAAGGTGTACTTCTCCTTGTTCTCCCTGAAGGTGATCCCGTAAGCGGTAACTGTCACCGGCTCGGGACGAAGCACCCAGAACAGGTCCACCATATCCCACATGTTCACTTTCACTGTTGCAGTATTCTCTGATTCCCTGTACATCTGTATCCTTGGGATCCCCGTTTTGGGATGGGGTGCGTTATTCCACTGCTGCCTTCTGTCCAGGTAAGCTTTGATCATCTCCTCCCTGGATGGGAGAGCGGATTTGTTGGCGTGCTGAAATGCGGTGTCTGCCCTGCTCTCCTTATCTTTTGCCGTGATATTCTGGCCGGTGAAGAACCAGTCCTGCTTCATGTACTGCTGCTGGAACCGGCCAAATGCGCTTTCAATTGTCTTTGATTTGCCGTTATATGGCTGAGTGCGGATGGCCAGCCGGGCGATCTTCTTGAAAAACTCCCCGGCCTCCAGCTTCTTGTGGCCTCCCTGGTTATCGAACGATACCTGGTAAGGCCTGCAGCCTGCTGTCTGCACGGCCATCTTGTATGCGTGGAACTGATCCCTGAAGTCTTCCGTCTCGCTTATATGGTACCCAAGGAACACCTCAGAGTAGGCATCCATCACCTCGTAGACCTTCATTGTTCTTTCCTTGGGTTTACCTTCCTTGTCCTCTCCCAGATAAAAGTAGTTGAGCTTCGTTCCGTCAGAGTACCACAGGCTGTCGCGCATGGTGGGCATGCGGGTGGAATGCTGATAGGCGAACTTCTCTTTTGCTGGCAACTCACCGTAGCGCTTGGCCCACCATAGGTGCTTGATATCGTCCTGATACAGATAGTTGTGTATGGTCTGAACACTCTTCAGCCGTGACCACCCGTTCATATCAGCCTGTTGGTTGTAAAGTTGGAAAAGGTGAGCTTCGGATGTGGCCCTTTCTGTCTTACTGCACCAGCGTGTGAACAGCCATATCTGGGCTTCATTGCTCAGTTTCTCGGTGTTCTTGTTACAAAAGCCCCGATGAATGATACTTTCGTATCCCTCCTTTTGAAACTGCCTGCATTTGTCTTTCAGACGTGTAGCTGTCGTTGGAAGAGAATGTTGGTACAGTTGTTTGTCCAGATCGTTGACCGCCCTGGATGCACCTTCCCATATTCCCTTGAAGCTGCCTGATTGGTTGCTTCGGTGTCCTTTAATGGTCCGGATCATCGAGAGCACTGTTGTCATCACCTCGGCGTTGGTGCAGTATTCTCTGATGGTGGCCTCGGGGAGGGTGCTGCCGTTGGCAAGACGGTAAGTGCTGAAGAACTCTTCAGCCTTGGCATCATGAATTATAGCCTCGGCTACCTTATTACGGTGTACTACATCATAAGGATCTCCAAGTGCAGAGACCACCATCTCCTTATACCTGGTCGGCATGGAGCGGTACTCTATCAGTGCCGGGGTGCTGTTGCAGGCGCGGCGGAGGACTTTGAGTTTGTTGCGTTTCTTTAATGCATCATATGTCCCCTTGGGAATCCCGACCTTCTCAATAAGTTCGGTTCCTGTGATACACATGGTATTATTGAAATATTCCATCGTCGTTTCTTTGTTTTTGGGTCCCGGAGGCCGGTCCGACCGGCAGCATCACGCCTTCTCCCCGGGATTTGCTTACATTTGAGTCGTCAAACCTTTAATTATAAGCGTATGTCAAACATTGATGAATCATTAAAAAAGGAAGTTCTGTATTGCCTATGCAATATGTGCCTGCCAGAACAAAATACCAGAGTTGATCTGCAGGAATTACTTGACCGGACTGGCGTTGATTGGATAACATTGGATGCTGCACTGAAAGTCCTGGATGCTGAGGGGTATATTTCAGATCTGAATTCAAGGCAGACTTTTCTGAGTCTTATCGTCAACCTGGAGACATTTCGGAAATTCGGATATTAGACTGACTCTTACTATCGGGTCAGCCGGAGTGCTTAAATTGGCGATGTGCTCCACAAAGTCGTCAATGATGTTGCGGCCTGCAGGCTTTGCGTGAAGGTATTGTGCCCTGTACTGATCGACAGCGATAAGGCCATCACATTCAATGACCACACGCCGTCCTTTCATTATCGAGGACTTTGCGTCGGAGTACCAGTACTCCTTGATGGTAATGGTTGACGCCAGGGTTTCTGTTGTTTTGTTGTCTGTGTTCATATTTGCTCCTCCTTGAAAAATTTGTTGGGACTTCTTTTGATTAACTCGTTGATCTCATCATTGGCCTGTTCCTGCGAACTGTACCAGGAGCGCTTGCTCATTCGTTTCCAGCCTGCATTGATAGTGTAGTAAACTATTACCCAGTAACCGGCCTTTGTGAACTGGGCACGCAGCACGAACTTGCCGTCCTCGGCCAGCGCCAGCATACGCCGTTTGTCGTCCTTATAATGTGAATTCTTACTCATGATTTGTGGTATTTGCGTCCTGCAGCGGATCAGGGTCACGGTGAGGACAAGTGATGTTTGTAATAGAATGAGGGAAGCCGGTCAGATAGGGATTCGCCATCTGCCATATTTCGAAGTGTCCGGCCATCTCCTGGATGGTATCTATGAAGCGCTGCGGGGATCCCTCACCGGCACACTCGCTGGCGTAGTGCTTCAGAGTTGCCACCGAGCAGATGTCGTTGGCCCGTAGTGTGAAACTGGGAATGTCATCGGAGATCAGCAGCCTGCGGCTGAAGCTATCCAGTCCCTCCGCCTCGCAGCGGGGACAGATCGGGTCCCCGTCCTTCAGGGTCTCCCCTTCATGGACAATGAGATCCCTGGTCTGCGGAAACGTCTCAATCGACTCGGCATATCCGCACCTTTTACATTGGAGTACTACGCTGTCAATCATCACTCCTCCCGTATTTGCCACTGATCGCCTGGTGTACGGCTTTACGTCCGAATATCCTGATGCTGTCTGCCAGGTCAGCTCCTACGTCAATGGTCGTACATTCAAATTGCTCAATGATGTCAATCAGGGCGTCAAGAAGGTCCGGGGCAGCAGCGATAAGCCGCATGTTAGCCTCGTTCTCGTCATCGTTTCCCCAGTTGCATTCGCAGATCTTGTCAGCGAAATGCCTGTTCTTACATTCTTTTGTGGTCACATGGTCGTTGCGTTCGACCCAGGGACCCGGGGTGTGTTTTGTCTCCATATTAATTGTGTTGGTTGGTGATTTCTGAAAGGACCTGTTCCTTTAAAGCCTTGCGCTCCTGGAACAGTGATATCACGGCCTTCAATAACTTATCCTGCATTCTCCTGCGTCCTGCAAGGATCTCGTACATGTAGGCTCTCGAATAGCCCGTCTTCTTTGCCAGTTTGCCTGCGTCCCCCCGTGCCAGGGCTTTCCTGACCTCGAGGTTTTCAGGAAATTTTACCTCCTCCTGTACATTTCTTAGATTCATGATGTAATTTTGATGGTTGTTGTTTGGCAAATATAATACAGAATATTCTGTACTTACAAGAAATTATGAAAAAAAATTCAGAAATATCTGAAAGGATAAAGCAACTCATTGAGAGTCTTGGTATTAATGCGAATTTGTTTGCAAAAAAATTGGGATATACGCGGAGCCAAGCGATCTACGATATCTTAAATGGTAAAGCAGCACCAAGTAATGACTTCTATACCAAGTTACTTAATTCAGAATATTCTGAATCAGTTGATCTATCTTGGTTGATATCCGGGAAGAAGAGTGTATTGAAATACCACGTACCTCATTCTTTGGTAAATAGCGAAGAGGTATCAAGTTTTGGGAAAGGAATCCCCTACTATGAAACATTGCCTGCCTCAGCAGGTGACCTTCCGGTCTTTCTGCAGAACGCCAAGCCTACTTCTTATTTTCATATACCCAACCTTGTGGATTGCGATGCAATTCTGCCTGTGATCGGTTTTTCAATGAGAGGGGTGGTTGAACCAGGAGACATGATCGCCGTTAAGGAAATTAAAACAAGAAGTGAATTTGATTCTGAGAAACTGCACCTCATTGTAACCGATGAATATCGGATGATCAAGTACCTCCATCCAGACAAAGAGAACCAGGAGTTAATATGGGCGGTAAGCACCAATATGGCAAGCATAAAACTTTCCGCTGATTCCATATTAAAGATCTACGCCATTCAATGTATTGTCAGGTTTTGCTAACACTGCCTCTTTTCTCAAAAAAAACGATTCGCACAAAAACACACACACATTTTTCTGCCCCACAATCCTTAAAATAATCTCTATTAATTTGATTATCAATGTTCTCGTGTTTTATTTAGAATAGATTTAGTGTGTTCTTTATGTGTATTATGGGGGTCAACTCGAGCCAAAAAAGGCCTTTTCGGTGCAAAAATGCGTATTATGGGGGTCAACTCAGGGGGGGTAATGTACGTGTTTTGCAAGCCCATCTGCAAGCCCAACTGCAAGCCCATTTAGTTTTTTACGGTTTTTGAGAGGCAAACGCTGCTTTTCGCCAGGCCGGGCAATCCGGCAGGCCTGTTTTAGCATGTATCCCTTGGTACACGTGTTTAAGCAAATATTGTAAAGGGGAGTGGTTCTGGTTTCAATAAACCGTAAATTTGGCGCTTAAACAGCCCTTAAATCGCCTTCGTGCATGGGTCAAATACCAGCGCTATGTACAATTCGTTTTGGAGGGGCGCCAGTGCCACATCACACTCAACTCCGCAACTGCGTAAGAAAACCCGGCAATTTTTATTCTTACTCTTTTAATACATTTTGTTTTGGGGCCCTTAATTGGTGATAACGGACATCTTTGTGGCAGTTTTTGATTTTGTCGACCAGTTGGAACCAGTTTTATCTTCCACAAATTATCATTCCGGCAGCCTGGTTTCCACAATACAGTATCCCACTAATTTTCTCCCATTCAGTCCGACAACTGCCAACGCCACGGTGGTTGAGATCGTATCATCCGTCCGTATTGGAAATCCGCAGCCTTCTTCTGTGGTTTCCTTTCCCTCAAACTGGTCACTGCATGCAGAGCAAACCAACACTATTAGCCATGGCGTGCGAAATATGATCCTGAACCGGGAGTTTCAGGTCGTTCCCGACAGGGTTCCGCTTATCATGAGCGATCCTTCCTTGCCTTCAAGGACACTTGCAGTGTTGAACCCCATGCCTGCACGCAGCTTTTTCAGGTCGAGACAGTCCGGAACCTGGTCGTCCCCTGCATCCTGGGAAGAATCGGTTGACGGCCTGAGCTGGACTATTGCCACCCACAGCCCGACCAGGGCAGATAAAAGCATCCTGATCCGTTCTGGACATACCATTACGGTCACAACCAGTGCTGAAGCAGATGAGATTACGGTCGAAAGCGAAGGAGTGCTTAGTACAAACATTTACACCCTCCTTAAAATACCGGATGGCCCGGGTACTGACATCAATGTATACGGGACCTTTTCTTCCTGGGGAAATCTGGAACTGACCGGATCGGCAGTGTTTCAGGCCAACAGTGTTTATCAGCACAATCAGGACGGAGGCGTGATCCCTCAGGTCACCTGGGATCCCGCTTCCCTTTGCAGGATTACGGGGATTAATTATACCATGCCATCAGGTCTGAACCAGGTATTCGGTCACCTGAATTTTTCCAGCGATCCGAACACCATATTAACCATGAACATACCGCTGCATTGCATGGGAAATCTGACATTTGAGAACACAGGCTATTCCATGGAAGTAAACCCGACCCAGCCAGGTCAGTTCCTGGTTGAGGGGGACCTGATATTCAGTCAGGGAACAATATATTTCGGAGGTTATAATCCGCCGGATATTACTGTAAAAGGAGATCTGAAAATTTGCGGCGGTATACTTCGTGTCAGTCATACAGGTACCTTGAATGTTATTGTTGAACGTGATTTTCTTTTTACCCAGGGATCGGTATACATCACCGATGTTCAGAACAAGGTATTAAATTTGATGGTCAGATATCATTTTACACATGCCGGTGGTATCCTGCAACATTACCAAAATACACTCGGACCTCACGGCAGTGTCAATGTCATTTTCTATGGTTCGGGCTACCATGTTTACACGGGGGGAGGAAACGTCCAGGGCCCGGTAAATTACACGGTGCATGAAAACTCCTCGCTGACCATGGCGGACCCCGGGACCTGCCTTACAGGCAGTGGTAATTTTACATTGAATGCAAATGCGGGTCTGTGGATCACCTCTCCGGACGGGATTAGCCTGAGCGGATCCACCGGCAATATTCAGGTGACCGGCAGCAGAAACTACAGCAGCGGAGGAAGATATTCGTATATAGGAAACTGTCCGCAGATTACCGGAGATGGTCTGCCTCTGAGTGTGAATGCCCTGATCATTGATCAAACGCTTGATGGTGCCGGAGTGACACTGAGCAACAACGTCGACGTGAATGAAGTGTTTTACCTCGGCAGGGGAATACTGACAACCGGATCGTATACGGTTCATACCCTTCAGAATGCAGTCCTGCTGTTAGGAGGAACGGGCAGTTTTGTGAACGGGCGGATGGCGCGTTCTTTCTCCGCGACGGGTACAAAAGTATTCCATGTGGGAAAAAACGGCTATTACCGGCCGGTGACATTCCGATACCATGCCCTGAGCGGTATCAGCAAAGTGACCGTTGAACAGATGGAGACCGGCATGACAGGGACTTTTCCCCCGAATACCCTCCTTCTTTCCCAGGGGCGTTATTGGAGTATTACCCAGACCGGAGGGAGTAATCTTCAGTATTATGTCACACTCGATGGTACCGGATATGTTCCGGATGCTCCTGTGCTGATCTTTAAAAAAAGTGGTGGTGTGATCACCGCACACCCCACTGCAGGAACGCCTTACACCAATGCGGCTGCATTCACTTCGATGAGCGACTTTGCCCTGGGCCAGGAGTTCTCCGGACCTGTTTCATCCGGTTTGTCAACGTCGGTCAGTCCGGATAGCAAGACCATCTGCAGAGGCGCGCAGAACCTGCTTCTGACGGCGCTTGTGTCCCCTGCTCCAGCCGGTGGAACGGTACAGTTTTTTATCGGTGGAAGTGCTGCAGGTTCGCCTGTAGCTGTGAATCCTGCCGATGGCAGTGCTTCCTGCCTGTGGGATCCCGCTGCGCTTCCGGCCGGCAACCATGAGATCCGGGCCGATTTTTCAGGTTACTTTCCCTTCGATCCCTGTTCGAGCGATCCCGGCCAGAATGCCCTGCTTCAGGTGCTTGCCGCTCCTGATCCCCCTGCCGGATTCAGCATCTCAGCCACGGATTGCGATGGTTCCACCCATACCGGTTCTGCCCAGGCAGGTCCGGGTGAAAGTATCCTGTGGTATGATGCCCCAAGCGGCGGAAACCTCACTGTGGCTCCTTCACGAAATACGCCCGGCACTTCATCCGTTTGGGCCGCCGCGGTTAATGATGCTACCCTCTGTGAATGTCAGCTCAGGACAGAGGTCTCAGTCACCCTGGCTGAAGATGTCGAGCCACCTGAAATCAACTGTCAGTCCATGATCGTTTCTCTTGATGAGAACGGTTTGGCTGCCGTGTTGCCCGGACAGGTTTACCAGAGCGGTACTGACAACTGTGGAACAGTGAACTTGATTTCGCTGAGCCCTGACAGTTTTACCTGCAATGATATTGGGAACAACCCGGTAATCTTAACGGTCTCCGATGCACATGCGAATACCGCAAGTTGTCAGGCGGTAGTGACTGTGATCGACGACACCCCGCCTGTGATCACCTGTCCGGAGCCTTTGTCCCTGAACAATGATCCTGGCCGCTGTTATGCCGTCGTTCAGGATTTTGGAATTCCGCAAACCTATGATAATTGCGGGGTGCAAACTGTCCTGAATGATGCACCGGATCACGGGCAGTGGGCAGTGGGCAGCCATACACTTACCTGGACGGTGTTCGATGTGAACGGTCTTTCGGCGCAGTGCTCCCAGCAGGTGAGCGTTACGGATACGGAGGCACCTGTTGTGCTTTGTCCTGCAAATATCGTTCAGTCGTGTGAACCAGGCGCATGCGGCAGCATCGTCAGCTGGCCGGAAAGTATCCTGGAGGAGCAGGCTGTGAATATAGACGGAAGCACTGAAGATATTTTGCCGGCTAATGTGGCACAATCCTTCATTGCTTCAAACGGTGGCAGATTATCGCGTATCGTGCTGAAAAAGGAAAACGTCACCAACGGGGTCAGCGGCTTGCTGCATATGCGCATGAGCGGAAACTTCTGGGATGATCCTGTGATTATATGCAATTTTCCCGTCCCGGATGCCGCCGGTGAATTTGATATCATTGTCCCGCTGAGTGTGGCCCCCGACCTGGTTCAGGGGCAGCCATACATCCTTGGCTTTTCCGCGCCGGAGGCTGAGCTCGGGATTACCTCCGATACCTATCCCGACGGAAGCCTGATCGTTGCCTTCTTCACCATACCCCTTCATGACCTGATCATGGAGGTGTATGTGGAAAGTCAGCATCCCGGCGGATGGGATAATTGCGGGATCGAAAGCTGCGTCCCGGATATCCCTTCCGGAAGTTTCTTCAACCCTGGTGCTACAACTGTGACATATACGGCTACGGATATTCACGGCCACACTGCAGCATGCAGCTTCACCGTGACAGTGAACGACGGGGAGCCTCCGGTTGTTACCTGCAAAAACATAGAGGCTGATCTTGATGAAAACGGCTCTGCCACCATCATGCCGGCAGATGTTTACCTGAACGCTTCGGATAATTGCCAGACCATCAACCTGATTTCAGTGAGCCCTGACCATTTCGGTTGCAGCGATGTCGGCGAAAACCCGGTCACGCTGATTGTGGATGACGGGCACGGGAACCAGGCTTCATGTACGGCCACGGTAACGGTGTTGGATGACCGGCCACCCGACATCACCTGTCCGCCGCCGGTCAGCGTCAATGCCGATCCGCAGCTGTGCTATGCCACGGTCACCAGCCTGGGCAATCCCCAATTCGGCGACAACTGCGAGGTACAGGGTATCAGCAACGACGCCCCGGTCAACAATCACTACCCGGTCGGCAATACCATTGTCACCTGGACGGTGCTTGATGTGAACGGCAATACGGCCACCTGTAGCCAGGTGGTCAGCGTCACCGACAATCAGCCGCCTTCCATCACCTGTCCGCCGCCGGTCAGTGTGAATGCCGATCCGCAGCAATGCTACGCCACAATTACCAGTCTGGGTTCTCCCCAGACCGGCGACAACTGCGGCGTGCAGAATATTTCCAACGACGCCCCGGCCAATAATCAATACCCGGTCGGCAATACCATCGTCATCTGGACCGTGCTTGATGCGAACGGCAATACGGCCACCTGCACCCAGGCGGTCACAGTCACCGACAACCAGCCGCCATCCATCACCTGTCCGCCACCGGTCAGCGTCAATGCCGATCCGCAACAATGCCACGCCACAGTCACCAGCCTGGGTAATCCCCAGGCAATAGACAACTGCGGAACACAGGCTCCCACGAACAATGCACCCTCCAACAGCCTATACCCTGTCGGTACCACCACGGTGATCTGGACGGTCTATGACGTAAACGGGAATTCTTCCACCTGTACCCAGCCGGTCAGCGTCACCGACAACCAGCCACCTTCCATTAGCTGTCCGGCGCCCATAAATGTGAACAATGATCCGGGTCTTTGCTATGCTGTCATTCAGGATGTTGGAAGTCCGCAAACAGGCGATAATTGCGGGGTGCAGACTGTCCTGAATGATGCACCGGATCACGGGCAGTGGGCAGTGGGCAGTCATACACTTACCTGGACGGTGTACGATGTGAACGGTCTCTCAGCACAGTGCTCCCAGCAGGTGAACGTTACGGATACGGAGGCGCCTGTTGTGCTCTGTCCGGCTGATATCATTCAGCCCTGTGACCCCGGCACATGCGGCAGCATCGTCAGCTGGCCGGAAAGTATCCTGGAAGAGCAGGCTGTGAATATAGACGGCAGCACTGAAGATATTTTGCCGGCTTATCTGGCACAATCCTTCATTGCCTCAAGCGGTGGCAGATTGTCGCGTATCGTGCTGAAAAAGGAAAACGTCACCAACGGGGTCAGCGGCCTGCTGCATATGCGCATGAGCGGAAACTTCTGGGATGATCCTGTGATATTAGGCACATTCCCTGTCCCGGATGCCGCCGGTGAATTTGATATCATTGTCCCGCTGAGTGTGGCCCCCGACCTGGTCGAGGGGCAGCCATACATCCTTGGCTTTTCCGCGCCGGAGGCTGAGCTCGCGATTACCTCCGATACCTATCCCGACGGAAGCCTGATCGTTGCCTTCTTTACCATACCCCTTCATGACCTGATCATGGAGGTGTATGTGGAAACTCAGCATCCCGGCGGATGGGATAATTGCGGGATCGAAGGCTGCCTACCGGATATCCCTTCCGGAAGTTTCTTCAACCCTGGTGCTACAACTGTGACATATACGGCTACGGATATTCAGGGCCACACTGCAGCATGCAGCTTCACCGTGACAGTCGTAGATATTACGCCTTCCTCGCCGACCTGTAAGAACAAGACGGTGTATCTGGATGCCAACGGCAACGCCTCAGTGGTCCCTGCCGATGTGTACCTGAGCGGTACCGATAACTGCGGTACGGTGAACCTGGTATCTGTAAGCCCCAACAGCTTTACCTGCAACAATCTCGGCAATAATCCTGTGGTGCTGACAGTCAACGACGGGAATGGCAATACGGCCAGCTGCTCAGCCACGGTCAATGTTGTTGATCAGATTCATCCGACAATCACCTGCCCGCAAGGCATCCATGTCAATGCCGATCCGCAGCAGTGTTATGCCACGGTTAGCAATCTGGGTTCACCCCAGACGGATGACAACTGCAGTGTGGCGAACCTTGTCAACAATGCCCCGGGCAACAACCAGTACCCGGTGGGAACGACCACGGTTATTTGGACAGTCTACGACCAAAGCGGCAATACTACTACATGCACCCAAAGCGTCACCGTCACCGACAACCAGCCACCTTCGATCCAGTGCCCGCAAGCTTTTTATGCCTTTGCTGACAACTTCAAGTGTTATGCCACCATCCTCAACCTGGGCACTCCGCAAACCAATGATAATTGCGGGGTACAGGGTGTCAGCAATAATGCACCGGGCAATGGTCAGTATGCAGTTGGTAATCATGTGGTTACCTGGACAGTGACCGATCATAACGGCAATACGGCGACCTGTACCCAGGACGTGATCGTTACGGATAACCAGCCGCCGACCATTATATGTCCGCCGCATATCAACACCCATACCGACCAGGGTCATTGTTATGCTACCGTAGCAAATCCCGGAACCCCCGGGGTCTATGACAATTGCGGCGTCCTGAGTTACCACAACGATGCGCCTCTTAACGGACAGTATGCCGTGGGCAGTCATACGATTACCTGGTATGTGGTTGATATACATGGTAATACGACCCAATGCAGCCAGACGATCACCGTGCTTGATAATGAACCTCCTGCTATTACTTGTCCGCAGCAACTCACGGTAAATGCAGATCCACAGCAGTGTTACGCGACCATACAGGGTCTTGGCACACCCCAGACCTCGGATAATTGCGGGGTGCAGACTATTATCAATAATGCACCTCTTAACGGTCATTATCCTGTCGGCAATACTGTAGTGACCTGGACGGTGTTTGATATCCACGGAAATTCGGCTACTTGTACTCAAACAGTGACAGTGACCGACAACCAGCCGCCCTGGCTGCAGTGTCCGCAGGCAGTGAAGCATTGTATTGCAAGCGGACAGAACGGGGAAATTGTCAACGGACTTGCCCCCTTGTCGGGCGATCATTGCGGGATACAGTCGGTGACCTACCAGATCACGGGCATAACCAATGGCAGCGGATCGAACGATGCCAGCGGAACCTTCTTCCATGCGGGCCAGAGCTGGGTGACCTATACGGTGACGGATGTCAATGGGAACACCGCCATGTGCAGTGTCTCCGTTCAGATATACAACCAACCGCTTGCGGGAGCCACGGCTGTGCCCTTGCAGTTATGTACCGGTGAAGACCTTACGCTTTACGGCAGCGGCAGCGGGGGAGGAGGCAGCTACCAGTACCAGTGGACTGGCCCCAACGGCTTCAGTTCGACTGATCAGAACCCTCATATCCCCAATGCCCTTGCCACACACAACGGACTATACCAGCTTGTGGTCACGGATGACCACCAGTGCAGTTCGGTGAATGAGGCCCCGGTCACGATCACCGTATGGCCTTTGCCGGTGGTAGGCTTCAGCGGGGATCCGGCGAATACCTGCCTGAATTGTCCGGTCATCACCCTGACGGGAGGTACACCGGCGGGAGGTACTTACAGTGGCGACGGAGTAAGCAATGATGAATTCGATCCCCTGCTGGCCGGACCCGGTCCGCATGTGCTGACCTATACTTGCACGGATGGCAACGGCTGTACCAGCAGCGCTATGCACAATATCCTTGTTACCCAGTCCGTGCCGGAGGAAGTGACTGTGGGAATGGACGGGGATTACCCGACCCTGACGGGCAACGGCGGTTTGTTTGAAGCCGTAAATAACGGGGCCCTGTGGAGCAACCTGAAGGTGTATATCATCAGCGACCTTCAGGAGCCCGGAACCCACGCACTGAACCCATGGACCGAAGATGCAGGAGGTCCTTACACCATGACGATCGTTCCGGATCTTCCTGTATTACGGAATATCACGGGCAATGTGAACATGGAACTGATCCGTTTCAACGGGGCCGACCGGGTGACGGTGGATGGCCGCTATGATTTTGAGGGCCGCTACCTGCTGTTCCGCAACCTGGCAGGCTTTAACGGCACGATAGCATACATGAATGACGCCTGCGGGCATACTTTCCGCAACTGTATCATCGAGGGCTGCAACCGTGCTACCAACGGAGGCTTGCTGATGGTAGGAGCAGGGGTAAGCACCGGCAACGATAATATCCTGATCACGGAGAACCTCTTCCGCAATGCCAATGCCACCAATCCGAACAACCTGCTGAGCAGCTACAGCACGGTGACACAGTCGAATTCCGGTATCCAGGTGCTTAACAACGAATTCAAAAACTTCCGCAGCAGCGGGGTATTCGTTTCGGGCATCGGATCGGCCACGGGATGGACAGTGGACGGGAACAGTTTCTATTATGATCTGGCTGCCGCTGCGACGACGGCGCAAAGCGCAATCAGTTTTGCCCCTGTTTCCACAAGCACCAACAACTTCATCCGGAATAACATGATCGGCGGCAGTGCGGCAAATGGCGGGGGAACGGCCTGGGTGAACAGCGGAGCGGTTGCTTTACGCGGAATATATGTCAAATCAGGCACTTACACTATCGAGAACAATGTGATCACCAACATCCGCATGAGCAGCGCGGGCGCGGCATCGTTCACAGGCATTGATCTTTCGGTTGTTCAGGGTTTGCAGAGCAAAGTGAAGTACAATACTATCGGCTCTGCCACCATGCCCCATGCCGTCAGCATGGCCGGAACGGGCGCCTTTACGGGCATCCTGGTGAATTCCTCCTTACCGGTGCAACTGCTCGAGGGGAATATCATCGGGAATATTACTTACACCTCAGCAGGCACAGGCTCTCCGGTGATTGCCGGCATCAAGGCCAACAAGGCCCAGTTGCGCAAAAACCGTATACTGGAGATAAATGTCAACGGTCTGAACCTGACCCCCACGATGTATGGCGTGTGGTTTAACGGATCAACCGGAGCATCAAACGAGTGCAGCAACAACATGATCTCCATGGGCGGAGGCGCCGTGCTGAATCCACTGATTTACGGTATTTATGAAGGTTCTGCCGCCAATACCACGGCCAAGCATTATTACAATACGGTAAATATTTACGGCACGGCCTCCACCACGAAGAAGTCGTATTGTTTCTACCGCCAGAACTCGGTGAACGTGACCATCAAGAACAACATTTTCAGCAATTTCCGTTCCGCCTCGCCGCTCGGGCAGTATGCCATCTATACGGTCTCCGGAACCTACTGGACCTTTTGCGATTATAATGACCTGTATTCGGCCACAGCACCGATCGCGGGCTGGGCGGGCGCGGACAAGGCCACCTTTGCCCTTTGGAAGACGGCTACGGGCAAGGATGCCCACAGTGTCAACGTGATGCCGGTGTACTTCAGCAATACCGACCTGCACCTGATGCCGTCCAATACAGGAATCGACGGCAAGGGGAATCCCATCGCCACATTTACAACTGATATTGACGGCAACATCCGAAACGTGGCCACCCCGGATATCGGTTGTGATGAATTTACCGCTGTATTGCCCAGGCTGGAGGATGCCGGGCCGCAACAGGCTGATCTGAGGGTTTATCCCAATCCTTTCACTTCCGTAACCAGCCTCGAACTTGTCCTTCCGGAGGACGGGGTCGTGGATCTGTGTGTCTACAACCTGCTGGGTGAAAGGGTAGGGGAGATCCGTCAGGGCATGATGTACCGTGGGATCCATACTTTCAGCTTCCGGGCGGAGGATTTGCCGACCGGCATGTATTTCTGCCGGATGGTGGTGGAAGGGAAGAAGACGCTTGTGAAGCGCATGCAATTGCTGAAGTGATGGCCGGTTAGCAGGCAGTAAATGAAACACATAGGCACATAGGGCACATAGATTTGAATTCTATGTGAACTATGTGCCTTTGTGGTGATAAATGCTTCGACTCCGATAAGAATGAAAAACCCGGAGCAGTGCTTCTCCACGCCCGGCCCTTATTACCACGGAGTTACACGGAGTTATGCACGGAGTTTCACTAAACTTCTAAACCAATAAACATCTAAACCGGTCCGATGACGGCCAGAACTCCTTAAACCGTAAACTTTAAACCTTAAACTGGTACCTAAACTTCTAAACCACTAAACTCCTAAACCGGTCTCCAGCCGGGAACTGTTTCCGGTACGAAACGATGCGTCGACTCCACTTGCATGATGGTTAAATATTATTCGAAGAACGCTATGCAAAAATCAGCCGATCTCCTTTTGGTTCAGGTACCGGATCCCCGAATTCAAGGGCGGTATCTATCCATAAACGGACAGCCTGTTGTGCATTTCTCAGCGCTTCCTCCTGACTATTGCCATGAGCCATACAGCCGGGCAATTCTAGTACATCTGCAATAAAGCAGTTATCTGACCTGCTCCAGTGTATAATGATTTCATATTTTAACATTTCCGAAGGCCTCCATTAGTTTGTATTTAACTATTATACTCATACTAAACAGGTTTGCGAATGCAAAGCTGTTTAGTATGAGTAATGCCGTACACCCCTTGATCGCAATTTTTTCGCAAACTCATTCCGTGTCGGTATAAATCGCGTATTTGTTTAATCTGGTATGGTTTGGCTTTGGCATCATCCTCCTGTAGATTGATTTTTTCAGGAATTCCTGATTTTCTGAAAACATGGTGACTTCCACTGGTACGCTGGTCAAACCCTAAACGGATCATTAGCTGACAAAGTTCCCTGAATGGGATGTTCGCATCAGCTGTACCTGATAAGATTTTAAGAATTAGTTTTTCTGGTTTGATCATGTTGATCTCAAAGGTAAATAAAATTTTCCTATCATGGAAAGTTACCGACACATGAAGCTATAGCATTTAAACCTTAAACAATTAACTCAACTTCTAAACCACGAAACCCCTAAACCTGTTTCCATCCGGGATTAACACCAAAGACCCGAAGGCACGGCTTTTCCATTGAATTTTGAATCCTGGACTTGTATCCCTGGACTTGGATATTGATTCTTGATGTTTTGATAATTGAATATTGATTCCTGATTGCATGCGACATTCAGTCCCTGCTTTACCGGTATTCTGTTCGTCCGGATTATGGAAATTATTATTATTGTAAGAAATGTCTTTTTTTGTCAAGTCATTTAAATTAAGATAATTGTATCTCATTTTTGTGCCAAAATTGTAAATTCCGTATTCCAGATATTGGAAAATATTAGCTTTTGTGCTGAAATGAAGGCCTTTACAAGGCATGTCAAGCCGGCTTCAGATCATAAAAAGTTTTGTAAAACCTTGCTTAATTATAACAAGGTTTCGTATATTTACCTGCGTTTGTCCTTATCGTGCAAAGAATGAACGAACCCTTCCTTGAAACTTTGTGGAAATAGAATTCATACGGTTCATTAGTTATTGATTATTGAGATTCAGTGGTATAAATTCTTAATCATTTCTTTATGAGAGCATTATTCACTTTTTCGCTGAAGGCATTGGGAATGCTTTTAGTGTTTGTGTGTCTGACTGGTCTGACCCGGAAAGCATCCTGCCAGACTAGTTCGCAGATTTTTACATCTTCCGGGACATTTATTGTGCCGGCCGGAGTGACTTCGATTACAGTGGAGTGTCTGGGTGGCGGAGGCCGGGGAGGCAACCGCACCACTTCAGGTGCCGCTGCCGGTGGTGGCGGCGGCGGGTATTCACGAAGTGTGAAGACGGTTGTTCCTTTCACATCATATACGGTTAATGTCGGATTGGGCAGTACTTCCACTTCAGCGGGCGGGAATTCCTGGTTCAACAACAGTACAGATGTGATGGCCAGAGGAGGGAGCAGCGTGCCGGATAACGGTGCCAGTGGTGCTTCTGGTGGTGCCGTCGGTTATGGAGATGTTACTTATTCCGGTGGAAATGGCGGGGATGTTGTCGCCGGGAACAGTGGCGGCGGCGGCGGTGGTGCAGGCAGCTCCGGAAATGGCGGGAATGCAAGCGGGACAACTGCGGGAACAGGTACCAGCAATTACGGAGGGAACGGCGGTGCAGGAAGAACCAACAACGGGGATGGTTATGACGGATCACAGTATGGTGGCGGCGGAGGTGGTGAAAGAAGGGGAATCGGAAATAATGATCCCGGGAATGGTGCCAATGGTATTGTCGTGGTCAGCTGGAATACCGTGCCCAATTCATTGACGTATACCACCAGTGGTTCATTTATAGTATTACCCGGGGTCACCAGTATTGGAGTGGAATGCTGGGGTGGAGGAGGAAGGGGTGGTTCAACCAGCGGGGATGGAGCAATGGGTGGTGGAGGCGGAGGTGCTTATGCTGCCAAACTATTGACTGTTGTACCAGGAAATTCATATACGGTAACCGTTGGGACCGGCAGTTCCTCAAGCTCACCTGGCGGTGATTCCTGGTTTCAGTCCAATAATACCGTGATGGCTAAAGGGGGTAACAGTGTGGGCACCTCACCGACCGGGGCAACAGGCGGAGCCGATGTTTCATGTTACGGCGATGTAAGATGGAGCGGTGGAAACGGGGCCAATGGTTCTACCCAGAGTGATTACAGCGGCGGGGGAGGTTCCTCCGCGGGTTCACGAGGTATTGGCAATAACGGTTCAACGTACAATGGAGGTACAGCTCCGTTTGCGGGAGGTTCCGGGGGTAACGGCAGAGACGACAGTGATGGTGCCGGCTCCCCGGGTAATACGCCCGGCGGTGGTGGCGGCGGTGCATACCGGGAAGGATCGACGAACTACTCAGGAGGTTCAGGAGCCAATGGCCAGGTACTAATCAGCTGGATTTGTCCGGAGGATCTCAGCAACATGGCCACCACGGCGACCCATGTATGTGCCGTGGCTGCGTCAACAGTGACAGTGACCAGCTCAACGCTGGCAAATGGCACCTATACCGTTTATTATGACTTGAGCGGAGCCACTACCCTAACGGGACAGTCCGCTTCCATGACCTTTACAGGAGGAACCGGTTCTTTTACCACCATAAACCTTTCAACAGCCGGTGTCACGACCATCACGATCACCTCTGTAGGTTGCGCCTTTGTGGTGGCAGGACAGGATAACACAGCTACCATCAATGTGGCAACCGCAGCCGTTGTCGCTGATTTCAGCGCTTCTTCCACTACGATTACTGCAGGAAGTTCCATTAATTTCACCGATAATTCATCCAACTTCCCCTTTTCCTGGCAGTGGGAGTTTTATGGAGGGACACCGTCTCTGAGCAATGACCAGAATCCCTCTTCCATTGTATATGCTGCGGCAGGATATTATACTGTTTCGCTTACTGCCACCAACAGTTGTGGCAGCAATAGCTTGACGAAATATTTTTACATTACGGTGAATAATCCTTTAACTGTATCCCAATATACTTCTTCGGGAGTATTTAATGTTCCTTCCTGCGGAGTAAGAATTGTCAGGGTGGAATGTTGGGGTGGAGGCGGTGCCGGGGGAGGAACCAACAGCAGTTCATCCAGAGCTGGAGGCGGAGGATCAGGGGGTACATATACACTGGCTCCTTCGGTAAGTGTGAACCCGGGCGCAACGATTGCAGTTACAGTGGGTGCTGGTGGCACTGGAGTGTCTGGCGGAGATGGAAATCCTGGAGGAACATCAATGTTCTTTTCTGGTATCCCGGTTATTGCCGGAGGAGGAGGGGGAGGAAAAGTTGGTGACAATTCGAATAATAACGGGGCAGGAGGTGGTGCCGCTACGGGAATCACTTATAATGGTGGTACAGGAGCAGCAGCAGCTTCAGGAAATAGCGGGGGAGGAGGCGGAGGAGCCGGTAATGCAGGCAATGGAGGAAATGCGAGCGGTACAGCAGGAGGTAGTGGAGGTGATGGTGGTGGTGGTGGCGGAGCAAATGGAATTTCATTTGGCAGTTCTAATGGTAATTCTGCGACTGCCCTCAGCGGAGCTGGCGGAGGCGGACGGAACAGTTCATTTGGTTCCGGGATGAAAACCGGAGGCAACGGATACCGGGGACAGGTTATCGTGACTTATACAGTACAGGCCGCCCCGGATATCGTACTAGGCACCATGCCTTCGATAACCCAAGGCACTACCTCTGCCGGTCTGCCATACCTGGCCATGGCAGGAAGTCCCGACCAGTACAGCATTGATTATGATGCAGCTGCACAAACGGCAGGATTTGCAGATGTTACCAACGCTTCTTTAGGTGCAAGCCCTATTCTACTTACCGTCCCGGGAGCAGCCCCTGTTGCAACCTACTATGGAACCCTCACGGTTAGGAACAGCACAACAACCTGCATAAGCTCATCCCATAATATCACCATTACAGTCACAGGCGGAGGCGGCTGCACCAATCCGGATATACCGACACTGTCGGCCACACCCAATCCTGTTTGCCCGGGCAGTTCGACCTCGCTCAGCATTGCAACGGGTAACCTGAACAGTGCCACGGACTGGCATTGGTATTCCGGCTCCTGTGGCGGCACAGCTGAGGGAACGGGAGTCAGTATCAATGTCTCACCGGCGGTCACCACCACCTATTACGCCAGGGGCGAAGGCGGCTGTGTGACACCGGGAAGCTGCGGAAGTATCACTGTGACCGTGGAAGATGTGACTCCTCCCTCAGTAAGCTGTAAAAATACTTCGGTGGCCCTGGATGCCAACGGCCAGGCTTCCATCGTTCCGGCCGATGTCTATCAGAGCGGATCGGACAACTGCGGTACAGTGAACCTGGTGTCGGTGACACCCAACAGCTTCAATTGCAATAATATCGGCAATAACCCGGTCACCCTGCTGGT
>JAKLIX010000007.1 GCA_022709385.1 Bacteroidota bacterium
GATCAATATAAATCACAGGATTATCAGCGCAATAAACAAACGGGCTTAAACTTGGATATTTCTCAGCCAAGGGATCAACCCCAAGAAAGACGCTGGTTCTGGGATCATAATACCGTGCTCCGTAATAATACAACCCGCTCTCATCATCAAGTTCTTTGCAGTTAAACTTGTAGGGGCTGAGCCAGGTGCTTGCTTTTTCCTCCAGTAGTACTTCTCCGAAGGGCAGGTAATCGACATGCTGGTATGGTGTTCCATCAAATGCGGTAATGTAGGAAGTGCTTCCCAGGTGATCAGGGTGGAAGAAATACACATTGGTTTCCGGATCATCCCGGTGATTCTGTTGTTGCAGGAAATAATACAATCCCGTGGACATCACAAAGGTGCCGGGCTGCCCGCAACTGTCAAGGTCATCCAGTACCATCTGCTCATTCATGGTCATTTTATACTCATACTTGACAGGTTTGCGCATGCAAAGCTGTTTAGTAGGAGTAATGCCGTACACCCCTGGATCGAAATTTTCTCGAAAACTCATTCCGTGTCGGTATATCGTCATAGTCCTGTTGCGAATTTACATCAAATCCCCATACCCAGTCGAAAAAATCTGTTTCATTCACCATGTGACACATGGTCAGTTGATGTGCCACATTGCAATCCAATGTGCCACATTGAAAGATTTCCGTTATATAGTTCAGACAACAAACTAAAAATTACCTTTTTCCTTCAACCTTCACTTTTCCCTTCAATTTTCTGCCTTTTACCTTCTTCTCCGCCCATGTACGCTTTTTTTACTTTTCGCTCAGTCCGAGGGGCCTCGGATTTTCTTAGAAGACTTGCCGTTTTCTTGTGACTGCAGAAAACATTGAATACTTAGAAAAGAGTGAGAATCAGAAGCAGAATGAGAGCGGGAATGTTCTGACCCCGAAGGGGTCATATGTTTATAGCAGGAATGTCAGGTTGATTTCATGACCCCGAAGGGGTCAAATGTGATTACGGGGAATCAGTTGGTTGAATTACCAGTGTTGTAGGCCCATGGCGTTTGCACGTGGCGTTGAACGTGAAAACGATAAACCGGCACACTATCATCAGCAAACCAACACATCAAGTATGAGTAAAGATTCTTTATACCGATGACTCGGGATGCACACATCGCTTTCCTGTGTTCTTTCGGTATGATGTAACCCTGAATTTTTAACCGGGAACAAACACCCGGATTGTTTCATATTCCCCGGGGAATCGTATTTTTGCTTCAAATTTCCAACGAATGAACACAATCAAATCCCTGCTGGTCACCGGCGCCCTGCTGATCAGCCTCAGCATGCCGGTCAGTGCCCAGCCACAGGAAAAAGTGAACAGAACCAGGGTCGAACTCAAAGTGGGACAGGAATATAAAATCGAACTGCAGTCCGCTCCTGCCGAAGGGTTCAGCTGGTCGATCGTGAACAACCACGACACAACGCTGATACAACTGCTTTCCCAGGTTTTTGAACCAGGGAAGGATACCACCCTGCCAGGTAAACCAGGCAAAGACATCTTCCTTTTCAAAGCCCTGAAAAAAGGCGAAGTCACCGTCAGGCTCGCCTATAAAAAGAAATATGACCGCAAGATCCCCAGGGTGGAAGACTACCTTTTCGTGATCGGAAAGCAGTAGCCGCATCGCATTGCCCACTGGTCTGAAAATACCGGAAAGCGGGCATACCCGCCTGATCATCGGCCTGCTCCTGCTTTGCATCCTGATGGTGCTTTTTATCAGGATCCGCCTGGTCAATGTGGTCGTACCCAATGTCGGGGGCATTGAACAAAACGTCATATACAGCTGCCAGACACTCGCCTCAGGCAAGACCCTGTATACCGATCCCGAGCTTGAGCCTTATTCCTTTATCCAATACACACCGCTTTACTTCTACCTTGTCGCAGCCGGCGGGAAACTCATGGGAATACAAGCCGGCGAACCATTCCACTGGTGTGCGTTAAGCCGGTTCATGTCATTGATATTCAACCTTCTGCTGATCATTGTCGTATATTTCAGCCTCAGAAAGCTCTACACGGGCCGACCTTGGAACCACCTATTGACCGCCCTGCTGCTCTTTGTTTTTTTCGAACAACAGGATTACAGCCGCCCCGACAGCCTCTACCATCTCTTCTTCGCCCTGACGATCTTTCAGTTCACCCGCATTTACCGTCTCCGGGGAAACAATGGCATCCGCCTTCCGCTGATCCTGGCAGCTGTCTTCCTCAGCCTTTCCATCTTCAGCAAACAAAGTGGTGTCTTCCTTTTGTTGTACACCCTGATCGCCCTCGTGATCCTGAAGGTCAGACTGCGCAACAGCCTGCTTTTCATGGCAGCATTCGTGCTGAGTACTGCCCTGCTTTACCTGCTGCTGCTGCCTGAACCGCCGATGGTGGTGTATAAGAACATCGTGATCGGCATCATGAACGGCTTCGACCTGGCCTGGGCCATCCGCCTCTACCTGCTGCCGGCATTGCCAAGGTTTATGGTATTTTTTTTCGTGATCATCCTTGCCCTGCTGTTCAGACGGCAGGCGCAACTGGCGGGACTGTGGTTCCTTACCGCCGGTGCACTGTTCTATGTCATCATCGCGGTGATGAGCGGAATGAAGTGGGGATCGGGGACGAATTATTTTTTCGAATGCTGCCTGCTCAGCCTGTTGCTGATCCCTGCCTTGCTACAACTTTTCTCCGACACCTGGAAACCGGAAATACTGAAACCCATGCTGCTGGCCGCCGTGATCGTATTTATCCTTCCGCAACCCGGTATCGTTGCATGGCGCGATTACTATAAAAACGACCTGGACACCTATATCAAGGAAAGGCAGCTAAGCAACAGCCTCAGGGCAAAGCCATGGTTCAAAGCGGAAGACCGCGTGGTGGTTCTGCAACAGACATGGCTGAATAACTTCCTGTACGACAAAGCATTATTTCCACAACCGGATGTCATCACCACCTTTTTCCCCCCTGCCAGAAAGCAGCAGATCTACAAGCCGAAACAGCCTGACACCACGGGTACGATTTACCTCATTACCAACTACCCGAAATTCCTGCCTGAAGTATTTCACCTGAATACTGCACACTACCGGCCGATTTGGATGCAGCATGAATGGCTGGTGCTTGGACCTGAAAACCTCTGATCCGCCATGCTTGTCCTGTTGCTGCACCTGCTGATGACCTACATCCTGTTCTGGCTGACGGGCTTTTTCCTGTGTGTGGCATTTTTCCGCCGCAAGATCGATCTCCGTACCGCAGCCATTCCCACCCAGGTGCTGTTCCCGCTTTTCGGTTACCTGGCCATGATACAGATCCTGCTCTTCGCCAGTGTGCTGGGCCCTGTCAGCAAAAAGGCCATGATCCTGCTGCTGGCCCACCTGGCAGGGGTCAGCCTGATCCGATGGAAGATGCTGGTGCAGATCGCCCAGACTATCAGGAAGCCCAGCTTCAGCCAGGCAGGAACCTTCGGCCTGCTTTTTCTCCTCCTCTGGATAGCTGCCAGCCAGTCGCCGGGTCTCCCCGACATGTGGGGTTACCATGTCCAGGCCATCCAGTGGATCCATCAGTATCCGGCTATTCCCGGACTGGGAAACCTCTGTCCGAAATTCGCCTTCAATTTCGCTTCTTTCCTGCCCGCCGCCCTGTTTTCCTTTCCTTTTCTGAACGGTGAACCGATATACAGCAGCAACTTCTTCCTGATGCTGCTCCTGCTGCTGCAGGTGGTCAGGATGGAAAAGCTCATGACCGGCCTGAAGTACCTGCTTATCCTCCTGGCCTTTGCCTGGCTGCTTCACTACTTCAAAGAAGCGATCCCCACCACCAGCGTAGAACTCAGCTCAGCAAGCCTGATCCTGCTGGCCTTCCTGCTGACAGTGGAAAGCAGGCTGCAGGCCAGTCTGCCTTACCGACTGTATGTGAAAGTACTGCTGCTGATGCTCCTGATTGCCCTGCCGCTGGTCAAACTCACCAACCTGATGTTCCTGCTGCTGATTCCGGTGGTCTGGAATGAAAAGACCCTGAAAAAGAACTTCCTGCCAGCATTTCTATTGATTCTTTTCTGGCTACCCTGGTTTGCAAGAAGCTATATCCTCACCGGCTGGCTGGTATACCCCCTTCCGTGGCTCGACCTTTTCGATCCCGACTGGAAAGTCCCTGCTGCCCAGGCCTGGGACGATTTCTACTGGATCAGGAGCTGGGCGAGGATTCCCTTTCTTCCCCACGAAGAAGTGCTGTCCCTGCCTTTCCGTTCCTGGTTCGGACAGTGGGTACAACAATCCGGCCCGCTTCCCCTCTTTTTTATTCTGAGCGGTCTGGCAGCTTTTGTGTTAACGAAATGCAGGAAACTGTCCGCACATGCCTGGCCTGCCGTCCAGATGCGGTTCTGGATGGTTTCCCTTGCCACGCTCATCTGCTGGTTCGTCCTGGCACCGGATCCCCGTTTCGCTGTCGCCAGCCTGCTGCTTTTCAGCCTGATCCCCTTGCTGCAACTCGCAGAAGGAAGGATCAGCGGCCTTTTCAGCAAAGCATTGACCACCAAAACAGCATTGATCCTTGTGCTGAGCTTTTTCTTATCCGAGATGATGATCCTGCGCCCGCTGCATATCCCGCCGGGGATCAGGCCCCTGCCCTACCCTTCCGCAGCCATGAAATCCGTAAAGGTCGACTGGCTGGAAGTGCATACACCCATTGCAGGAGTTAACTGTTATCACTATCCGCTGCCTTCTGCACCCCATATCCCGCTGGGACTGGAGATGCGGGGCAGTGAAATCACAGCGGGTTTCAAAAGGGAACAGGTAAAAGATTAAAGGTCATTGATCTTATGGAAATGACTTGTATACCGGCACGGAAAGGTTTTGCGAAAAAATTGTGATCCAGGGGTGTACGGCATTCCTCATTCAAATAGTTTTGTAAAAAATGTTACCAATGAACCATCATGCAGATCAGTTCAGAATTAAAGTGGCCGAATCCGGCGATATTCCGACTATACTGGCATTTATCCATAAGCTTGCCGAATACGAAAGGCTGTCGGACCAGGTTAAAATCACAGAAAATCAGTTGTTTGAAACCCTGTTTGGTCCCAGGCCCTTTGCGGAGGTGATCCTCGCTTTTGAAGCCGGGGCATGTGTGGGCTTTGCCTGCTTTTTTCACAACTATTCCACCTTTAAAGGCCGTCCGGGATTATACCTTGAGGATATCTTCGTTGATCCCGAACACCGGGGCAAGGGCTATGGTAAACAAATGCTCCGTTATCTGGCCAATCTGGCGGTGGAACGGAATTGTGCCCGCATGGAATGGGCCGTCCTGAACTGGAACCAGCCCGCCATTGACGTCTACCGTGCTATAGGAGCGAAACCCATGGATGAATGGACTGTATTCAGGCTGCAGGGAGATAAACTGCTTGACCTTGCCGGGAAGTAAATCCGGTAACACCCCCTGTTCACGGGGAAATTTCAACAGAGAAAATTACTACCTTTGCAGGCCCTTAACGATCAGGGAGAAATTAGTATTATCATGCACAATATCAGAAATATAGCAATCATCGCGCACGTGGATCACGGGAAAACCACCCTGGTGGACCGCATGCTTTACCAATGCAATCTTTTCAGGGAAAATGAAAATGCCGGTGAACTGATCCTCGACTCCAACGATCTGGAACGTGAAAGAGGCATCACCATCCTTGCCAAGAACGTAAGTGTCCGATACAAAGGAGTAAAAATCAACATCATCGACACCCCGGGACACAGTGATTTCGGCGGTGAAGTGGAAAGGGTGCTGAACATGGCCGATGGTGTGTTACTGCTGGTTGATGCCTTTGAGGGTCCGATGCCCCAGACACGCTTTGTTTTGCAGAAGGCCATCGCGCTCGACCTGAAGATCGTGGTGGTTATCAATAAGGTGGATAAACCCAACTGCGATCCGGAAGGGGTACACGAATCGGTATTCGACCTGATGTACGAACTCGATGCTACCGAGGAACAACTCGATTTTCCGGCAGTGTACGGTTCTTCAAAGCAGGGATGGATGGGGCCGGACTGGAGGCAACCCACGGCTGACATCACTTACCTGCTCGACATCATCCTGAGCAAAATCCCGCCTGCAAAATATGTCGAAGGAACCACACAGTTACAGATATCTTCTCTCGATTATTCTTCCTATGTGGGGCGTATTGCGGTTGGCAGGCTGTCGCGGGGTATCCTTCGCTGGGGGATGAATATCAGCCTCATCAAGCCCGACGGACGCGTCTTCAGGTCAAAGGTAAAGGAGCTCTATGTGTTTGAAGGCCTGGGCAAAGAAAAGATCAAGACGGATGTATATGCAGGAGAGATCTGTGCCATGCTCGGTCTCGACGACTTTGAAATCGGTGATACCATTGCTGATTTCGATGAGCCCGAGGCCATGCGCGCCCTGCAGATCGACGAGCCGACGATGAGTATGCTCTTTACTATCAATAACTCCCCTTTCTTTGGCAGGGAGGGGAAGTTTGTGACCTCCCGCCAGCTTCGCGACCGCCTGTATAAGGAAACGGAGAAAAACCTCGCCCTCAGGGTCGTGGATACCGAATCGCCCGATACGCTCAATGTTTACGGCAGGGGCATCCTTCACCTGAGTATTCTGATCGAGACCATGCGCCGCGAAGGCTACGAACTGCAGGTCGGCCAGCCCCAGGTGATCATTAAAAAAATCGACGGGATCGATCACGAGCCGGTGGAAACCCTAACCGTCCACGTACCCACGGCCTTTTCAGGCAAAGTCATTGAACTGGTCACGCTGCGGCGCGGGGAGATCGACTCCATCGAGAGCAGGGGCGACCGGACCCACCTGGGATTCACCATACCCTCGCGCGGAATCATGGGCTTGCGCAACAATGTGCTCACCGCTACCGAAGGAGAAGCCATCATGGCCCACCGTTTTAAAGCCTATGAACCATGGAAGGGTGATATTCCGGGCAGAAGAAACGGCTCGCTCATCAGCATGGAAACCGGAACGGCCATCGCTTACTCCATCGATAAACTGCAGGACAGGGGCAGCTTTTTTATCCATCCCAACGAAGAGGTGTACGCCGGACAGGTGATAGGCGAACAAAACCGTCCGGACGACATGAGCGTGAATGTCACCAAAACCAAGAAACTCACCAATATCCGCGCCTCCGGTTCAGACGAAAAAATCTTTATCACCCCGGCCATCAAACATTCGCTCGAAGAAGCCATGGAATACATCGGCAAGGATGAATACCTCGAAGTCACACCCCGCTCACTCAGAATGCGGAAGATCATCCTCGATGAAACCGAACGCAAACGCGCTTCGAAACAGGGAAACTGACATTCCTGAATACAATATTCATGGACATGCCTGAACACCGGCAGGGACATGATATGTTGGTGGGACACGATATATCGTGTCCCACCAACAAACAATTACAATGCATTAAACATCAAGCTGTTAATCTGCAGGGACATGCCATGGCATGTCCTTGCAGAGATTCGAGCCTGTCCCTGCAGAAGCTCAATAGAAATTTTCCGTATTTTTGCAGGCGCTTTTGTTGCATTGTTCTGTGAAGTATATTGAGCATCTGTTGTAAATATCGTTCATTAAGCAAGTTAGCTTATATCCTGGTTTTTATCCTGTGGATTTGTTACCCCGGATATTCCTTCTCCCAGCAAAGCCAGGCCGATTCACTCCTGATCAATGATCATGACGAAATAGAAGCCGATGAACTGGACCTGCTCCCTTCGGATTCCCTGATCGGTGAAAACGAATTCCTTCCGGGTGATATCATCTTCATCCCTTCCGACATCCTTTACAACAACAGCTGGGATAACACCTACGTGCGGAAAACCCGCACAGACCTCACACAGATGGAGGACACCGTGATGATCGTTTTCAACAATCCCTCGGAATCTCCTTTCGTTTTCCCACGTCCCGGCCGTTTCCTTTCCCCCTACGGCTATCGTGGAAGACGCTTTCATGCCGGAGTGGATACCAAGCTGGAACAGGGTGATACGGTGGTGGCAGCCTTCGATGGTAAGGTCAGACTGGCCAAAAGATATAAAGGTTACGGCCTGGTAATGGTCATCAGACATTTCAACGGCCTGGAAACGGTGTATGCCCACCTTTCGAAGATGCTGGTGAACGTCAACCAGGATGTGAAAGCAGGCGATCCTGTCGGGCTGGGCGGACGAACCGGCAGAGCCACCACAACCCACCTGCATTTTGAGACCCGTTTCCTGGGTGAACCTTTCGACCCTGGCACTTTTATCGACTTTGAAAGCTTCCGGCTGAAATCCGACACCCTGATGATTACCGGTCCCCTGTTCGAAAGGCACCGGCCGGGACATGCCAAAGTTGCCCGCCACGCAAACGGAGGCGTCATCAGTGCCAATCCCACGGACGTGCTTTACCATAAAGTGAAAAAGGGCGACACCCTGGGCCGTATCGCCAAACGCTACGGTACCACAGTGGAAGCCCTCTGCCGTATGAATAAGCTGTCGAGAAAATCCATCCTGAGGGTCGGAAGACACATCCAGGTCAGGTAAGCCGCCATTTACGGATTTTTTTTACCTTTGCGCGATTTTTTTCCGAAAAACCTGCGAATCACGATATGATGGAAATAGCCCCGAAATATGATCCCCTGAAAACTGAAACCCGCTGGTACCAATACTGGCTCGACCATGGTTTTTTCCACGCTGAACCCGACGACAGGGAAGCCTTCTGTATTGTAATCCCTCCGCCCAATGTTACCGGTGTCCTGCATATGGGGCACATGCTTAACAATACCATACAGGATGTGCTTGTCCGCCGTGCAAGGATGCAGGGTAAAAACACCCTCTGGCTCCCCGGAACTGACCATGCTTCCATAGCTACGGAAGCCAAGGTGGTGGAAAAACTCAAACAGCAGGGAATAGACAAAGCAAGCATCAGCAGGGAGGAATTCCTGGACCATGCCTGGGAATGGAAGGAAAAACACGGCGGCATCATCCTCGAACAACTCAAACGGCTGGGCGCTTCCTGCGACTGGAACCGGACACGTTTCACCATGGACCCGGAAATGAGCCGGCAGGTGATTACCGTTTTTGTGGACCTTTATAATAAAGGGCTGATATACAAAGGTGTACGTATGGTCAACTGGGATCCCAAAGCCCTGACGGCCATCAGCGATGAAGAAGTCAATTACCGCGAAGTGCAGTCGAAACTGTATTACGTCCGCTACCAGGTGGAGGGTGAAGCGGACTTGTGGATCACCATCGCCACCACCCGTCCCGAGACCATTCTCGGTGACACCGCCGTTTGTGTCCACCCGGAAGACCCCAGGTACAGCCACCTTCACGGAAAGAAAGTGTTGGTGCCGCTGATCAACAGGGCGGTTCCACTGATACAGGATGAGTATGTCGACCGGGAATTCGGTACCGGCGCGCTGAAAGTGACCCCGGCCCACGACATCAACGATTATATGCTCGGTGAGAAATACCGGCTCGACAGCGTAGATATTTTCAACGACGACGGCAGCATGAGCGAAGCTGCCATCCTGTATACCGGTGAAGACCGTTTCGCTGTGAGGGAAAAGATCGTGGAAGATCTGAAAGCAGCAGGAAACCTGGTGAAGATAGAGGATTACGTTAACAAGGTAGGCTACAGCGAACGCACCCATGTGGTGATCGAACCCCGGCTCTCCACCCAGTGGTTCCTTCGCATGCCGGAACTTACCAAACCCGCTCTGGAGGTGGTAATGAACGATACGGTGCGCTTTCACCCCGCGAAGTTTAAAAACACTTACCGGCACTGGATGGAGAATGTGAAGGACTGGTGCATCTCCAGGCAGTTGTGGTGGGGCCACCGCATCCCCGTCTGGTATCTTCCGGAAGGAGCATTCGTTGTAGCAACGGATGCTGCCGCCGCGCTGGAACTTGCCAGGGAAAGATATCCCGATAGAAACCTGAGCGCAGCTGACCTCAGCCAGGATGAAGATGTGCTCGACACCTGGTTTTCCTCCTGGCTATGGCCCATCTCCGTGTTTAACGGCATTACGGACCCGGAAAACGACGATATCCGGTACTACTACCCGACCAATGACCTGGTCACTGCCCCGGAAATCCTTTTCTTCTGGGTGGCCCGCATGATCATGGCCGGACTGGAATACCGCGGCGAAATCCCCTTCCGCAATGTGTACCTGACCGGCATCGTGCGCGACAAGCTCGGCCGGAAAATGAGCAAATCCCTCGGCAATTCGGCAGATCCGATCGAACTGATGGAACGCTACGGCGCCGACGGCGTTCGGGTGGGCATGCTTCTTACTTCCCCGGCCGGCAACGACCTTCCCTTCGATGAGGAGCTCTGCGAACAGGGCCGGAACTTCAGCAACAAGGTGTGGAATGCGCTGCGACTC
The DNA here is from genome assembly GCA_022709385.1 of Bacteroidota bacterium. Taxonomy (GTDB): domain Bacteria; phylum Bacteroidota; class Bacteroidia; order Bacteroidales; family CAIXZF01; genus JAKLIX01. The sequence continues at coordinate 10,385 of JAKLIX010000007.1, forward strand.
GTGAAAGGATGGAAAACTGATCCGGACATCCCCGTTCCCGAAGCCTCCGTCACTGCCGTCCGCTGGTTCGAAGCACGCTTCAACCAGGTACTCGCCACCATCGAAGATCATTACGCAAAATACAGACTTTCCGATGCGCTGATGACCGTCTACAAACTGATCTGGGACGATTTCTGCTCCTGGTACCTGGAGATGATCAAACCGGCATACCAACAGCCGATTGATCTGCAGACATATCAGCATACCATCCGTTACTTTGAGAAACTCATGCAGGTACTGCATCCCTTCATGCCCTTTATCACTGAGGAAGTGTGGCAACTGCTGCAGCAAAGAACCGAGGGCGAAAGCATCATGGTATCCTCAACGCCCGAAGCCATGCCTTTCCAAACGGATATCCTCAGGGAAATGGACAATACCATCGCGCTCGTGGTGGCCACGCGCAGAAAACAGGCTGAGACCAATATCAAACAAAGTGTGGTCCACACCGAAGCAGCAAACGGCAATCCCGGGCTTTGTGAGGCTACCTTCACCAGGCTCACGGCATGTACGATCAGTTACGGCACAAAACCGGCACACGGACTCAGCTTTCTCTCCGGATCCGTCGAGTTTCACTTCGAGCTGGGCGAATCCGTCAACCGTGAAGAAGAGATAGAGAAACTGCGTAAAGACCTCGCGTATTACCGGGGCTTCCTTCAGACTGTCACGGGTAAGCTTTCCAACGAAAAATTCGTGAACGGCGCCCCAAAACAGGTGGTGGAAAATGAACTGAAGAAGAAAGAAGACGCAGAAACCAAAATCAGGCTGATAGAGAAATCACTGGAACTGCTTTCAGACAGCCTGGCTTAGGTGAAGGTATTTTCATCGAATTGCATCCAGTCATCGTGATTACCAGGTAATCCATCATAGGATACTGAATCTTAGTGAAAATGCGAAGCAATTTTCGCTTAGGTTCCTTATACCGATGACTCTGGGAACAATTTTTCGCATTCCTGTGTTCTTTCGGTATAAACCCCAAAGAGAAAACCGCAATACACTGCAGGATTTTCCCGAATTTTCGGGACAGGCTGTGCAACAAGGCTTCAGGTTAGTCTTCACCACATAAAGCCTTACTTATTAGGTTGATATAGCCCGTTCTAAGGTATTTTATTGTTCGTCTTTCCTTCTGTACCCGATACGTTTGGGTTGTGAAGCTGGCGGGTTGAGTAGTTGCCTGAGGTATTGAAAGATCAGCCGGACATCATCATCGTGCTGGGTTACTTTTTGTTCCATTTGCTCCAGTTTCAGCAAGATATCTTTGTGAGTCAATAAAAGTTCACGCATTCTCGCAAATATTCGTATAATCCTGATGTTCACATCAATAGCACGATCACTGTTTAAAACACCGGAGAGCATTGCCACTCCCTGTTCAGTAAAACAATACGGCAGTTTCCGGGTACCACCCCAACTTGATGTTCCAGATTGGAATATCAAGTTGTCAAACTCTTCCTTTGATAGTTGAAACATAAAGTCCCCTGGAAAACGACTAAAGTTTCTTTGTACAGCCTTGTTCAAATTGCCTGTGGTAACTCCATATAGTTCAGCCAGATCCTTGTCAAGCATCACTTTAACCCCTCTGATCAGGAAAATCTTATTCATTATCACCTCATCAGGTATCACTGGTAGGTCGACCTTTTCCATAGTGCTAAAAATTCCTTTTTCCTTTAAAACTTCACTTGTACCCTCAATTTTCCGCCTTTTTACTTTTCGCTCAGTCCGCTCCCCAAGATTTCTCTGCCAATCCCGGAATCGGGTTTCCCTGATATACCCAAAGAACACAGGAATGCGATGTGTGTTTCCATAGTCATCGTAGCCCTTTAGTCTCCTTGCTGCTGGTCTTTTCTGCGGTAACCTGCCGGTCTTGCCGGTGGCTGTGGTGGATTCAGGAGTTGCCGCAGGGCATCAAAAATGATGGCAATATCAGCGCTGTTATGTAATACTTGCTTTTCGATCTGATCAAGCTTCAGAAGAATGTCTTTGTGCGTGAGAAGCATTTCCCTTAATCGGGTAAATATCCTGATAATGCGTATATTGACTGCTATGGCATGTTGACTGCTGAGAACACAGGATAACATGGTGACTCCCTGTTCTGTAAAGCAATAAGGAGCATATCTTAACCCCATCAAGTCGGATTTGGAGATCACAAATTGTGATCTCCAATTTTTAAATTCGTCCCCACTCATTTCAAACATAAAGTCTTCAGGGAATCGCTCAATGTTACGTTTTACGGCCTGCTTGAGTACCCTGGTAGGAACACCATAAAGCGCTGCCAGATCCCGGTCTATCATCACTTTTTGACCTCTAATCAGAGATATCTTATTGATAATCATTTCGTCAGGAATCATCGGTAGTTTTTCATTTGCCATTTTTTTTGCTTTAGGTTGAAAAATAAAATATTATGGAGTTGCAAATTACAGGGATTCAATATCTTGCAAAGATCCTCGCGCTCCGGAATCAGCGGTTCAGGCAGGCAGACCAGTTGCGGATCCTTTATGGCAGCCACGCATTCAATCCAGTATAGCCAGTATATGGTCTCCTTCAATCCCTTTTGGGAATCTGAAGCTTGTTGATGAAATCCGCTTCCAAAGAAGCTGATTGGGGTTCCTGGTAATTGGCACCGACAGATTCGGCCGACCTGACCATTTGAGATCGGATAATCTTTGCTTCAATACTTTTCCCCAATTGCTGATAGATTTCAATGGCTCCTGCACCAAAATCAAGCACTCGTTAACATGATCATATTTCATTTCCTGGTAGTTTAATTATACTCATACTTGACAGGTTTGCGAATGCAAAGCTGTTTAGTATGAGTAATGCCGTACACCGCTGGAATGCTTTTTTTTTCGCAATCCCATTCCGTGTCGGTATATATATATGCAAAACACCACTTAAAGTGGAAGTTAAAAGGCAAAAAATTGAGATAAAAAGTGAAGTTACCTTTTCAAGGACGAGACAACCGACAAAAAGTTCAGGATCAAAACCCCTATTCCAGAATCAAATGCATCCAGTCATCGTTCTTACCATGTAACCAATCAGAGCATGATTCAGCATACTTTGTCTTTTTTATACAATCGTATTGCTGAGGGAGCGACTAATTTTGCCGCTTCACCAAATACAAATCAATATGAAAAGAAACCTGATTGCATGGGTGGAGATTCCAGCCCTTGATTTTGAACGGGCCGTCCGCTTTTACAGCCGTGTTTTTGGACTCGAATTGTCTGCCCTTGATTGCGGGAACGAGAAGATGGCCTGCTTCCCGGGCGGGGAAGGCGCTGTTTCTTTGGCACAGGGATTTAATCCTTCTGCCGACGGAGTGATGGTAAGCCTGCACACCGGGGATGAGCTCGAGGCAACGATTTCCCGCATCATGGAAAACGGAGGAAAAATTCTCAGGGGAAAAACAAAGATTGAAGCGGAGGGCAGGGGGTATTTTGCCGTGTTTACCGACTGCGAAGGCAACCGCCTGGGCTTATACGGCGACAAATAATGTCTACCTTAGCCGCATGTCAGTTGTCTCGGCAAGTCCTTCCCCATCGCTCGCACCCTTTGTGAAACAATACTGGGGTGTTGACCACAGCCTGCGCCCGGGAGGCGCCTATGATTACCGCCTCATTCCCACGGGACTGACGGAACTCACTTTCTATCTCGGGTACAGGCCGGAGGTCAGCGACATCAACATGACATTCAATTCCAATTCGCTGGTCAGCGGTCACCTCGATCGCTATTACGATCTGCGGATTAAAGACAGCCTCCGGATGTTCTCGGTCAGTTTTAAGCCTCAGGCCGTTCCCTTCTTTTTGAAAGCACCGGCCAGGCTGTTCTTCAATGCCAACGTACCCCTTGCAGACATCATCGGCACTGAAGCATCCTGCCTTGAAGATCGCCTTTACCACTGCAAATCTTTCACTGAACAGGTCCGCCATATGGAAACCTTCCTTTGCGCATGCCTGGAAAAGCACTACCGGAGAGAACCGCAACACAAATTCGCGCAGGCCACAGCCTATATCCTCAGATCGCACGGAAATGCCAGCGTAAACAGCCTGGCTTCCATGGCCTGCCAGAGCCTGAAACAATACGAAAGATGCTTTGCAGACCAGATCGGATGCAGTCCCAAGCAATTTCTCAGGATCGTACGTTTCCAGTATTCCCTGCAATACCGGAAACTCCATCCCCGCTGCGCACCGGCATCACTGGCGGCGGAATGCGGATACTACGACCAGTCCCATATGAATCGCGACTTCCGGGACTTCACGGGCATGAGTCCGGGTCGCTATTTCAGCCGGTGTAATGAGGGATCGGACCTTTTCAGCTAAGGCTCAGTTCCTGTTAAAGACGAACTGTATCAGGTTGGCTCCCATCCTGAGGGCTTTGAGCCGGGTTTCCTCGCTGTCTTTGTGCACATCGGGATCTTCCCAGCCGTCGCCAAGATCACATTCCCAGGAATAGAATACGATGAGCCGGCCTTCCCAGAAGAGCCCATAACCCTTGGGCGGCTTGTCGTCATGTTCGTGTATCTTCGGCAGCCCGTTCGGAAAGTCATACTTCTGATGATAAACAGGATGATCGAAAGGCAGTTCGACCAGGTCGAGCTCGGGAAACAGCTTTTTCAACTGCGGACGGATAAACTTATCCATGCCGTAATTATCGTCGATGTGAAGGAATCCGCCAGCCAGCAGGTAATTTCTCAGATTCTCCTGATCCTGAGGCGAGAACACCACATTGCCATGACCGGTCATGTGGACGAAGGGATAGTTGAAAATCTCGGGACTGCCGGCATCAATGGTGGCATAGTCTTCAGACATGGCAGTTCCCAGGTTCCTGTTACAAAACCTGATCAGGTTGGTAAGGGAGGTGGGGTTGGCATACCAGTCGCCGCCACCCTGATACTTCAGCAGCGCAATGGTAAGCGGACCGGCCTGGGCCAGGGGTATGATGACAAACAACAGGAGGGTAAGAATGATCTTTCTCATCGGGAGCATTGACTATTAAGCTGTTAACTTCACTTCAGGGCATTGATCAGGTGGATGGTATGGCAGGCCAGCAGGGCAGCCGTTTCCGTACGCAAACGAAAATCGCCCAAAGATATTGAATGAAAACCGTAGGTTGCCGCAAATTCCATTTCTTCTGAGGAGAAGTCGCCTTCAGGACCGATGGTGAGTAAGCAGGATGTCCGGCAGGCGGCGCTTTGAACCAGCAAGGGTGCTTTTTCCGCACAACTTGCGATCCATTTCTCCTGTTCTTCCGCATGCCGGATAAAATCGTGGAAGGGGACGGGACCGCTTAGGGCCGGAAGCCAGGCCCGGCGCGACTGTTTCATAGCGGAGATCATGATTTTCTGCAAGCGCTCCGTGTTGAAGCGCGACTTTTCGGAATGTTTGCAGATCAGCAGGCTGATTTTATCGACCCCGGTTTCGACGGCTTTTTCGGTCAGCCATTCCAGGCGGTCGGGGTGGCGGGGGGGCGCGACTGCAAGGTGGATACTGTATGGCGGAAGAGGCAAAAGCCTCATGTCTCCGGAGGGTTTCAGCAGGGTGGTCCTGGTTCCTGCCTCCAGGATGCTCATCTGCATGCAATGTCCCATGCCACTTACTGCCATAAGCAGTCCTCCCTTTCTCATCCTTAACACCCTGCACACATGAAAGGATTCAGTCTCATCCAGGGCGGTGATGCCATTCGGATCATCGGTCAGGCCGGGTGCATATACGGTCGGTTCTGTCATGGTTTACAACTGATTGTTCAATAGTTTGCCGGAGGACAGCAGCATCTGTACCTGCGGCTCCTGCAAAGCCGCCGCAAGCAGGGGCAGAGAGTCGGCGCTGTGAAGATCGGAGCCGAGCAGGTCGATCAGGCCGGCTTCGGCAAGTTTGATGGCATTGCGTTTCAGACGGGGGCTGTAATTACCTGTAAAAGAAATGGTATTCACCTGTACCAGGAGCTTATGATGCTTCAGTTCCTCTATATGTGACACATCGTCGAACCAATAGCCATAGCGTTCCACATGCGCAAGCACAGTGGTATAGCCGGCCACTTCGAGTTCGAACAGCAGAGCGCGGAGATTGGGAGGAGGCGTATAGGTGGATAATTCAACGAGGATGCACTTCTTCCCGAAAGTGAGCAGTTCTCCCTGCCTGAATATCCGTTCAAATCCGTCATCGAACATATATTCAGCCGCGGCTTCAAGGCTAAGCGGAATGGCTTCCTCCGCCACGGCCTGCCTGAGCTTTTCCAGTCCTTCACGGATGATCTCCGGGTTGTTCCGGAAATAATCAGACATGATGTGCGGGGTAGTGATGATCTTTTTAAAACCCAGGCCGGCCAGTCCCCGGATCATCTCAAGCGAATCCTCCAGTGTAGCAGCTCCGTCGTCAATACCCGGAATGAGGTGGGAATGGATGTCGGCGGAGAGGACGGCATAATCCTGATTTTCTCCCGCCTGCTGTTTTGAAAAGACTGTTCCGAGCCAACCCATTGTTAATATTTTCAGCTGATTAAGTTTTCCTGAGGTATTGTGATTCGTAATACTTCTGATAATCACCGGAGGTAACCTCCTGCAGCCATTGCCCGTTTTGGAGGTACCAGCCGACGGTTCCGGCAAATCCTTCGTCGAAATGCACCGAAGGAGTCCAGCCCAGTTCATCCCTTATCTTTGATGCATCGATGGCATACCTCAGGTCGTGGCCGGCCCTGTCCTTCACGAAGGTGATCAGTTTTTCCGAGCTTCCTTCTGCCCTGCCCAGCTCCCGGTCCATGATCGTGCAAAGCCTGCGTACCAGGTCGATGTTCTTCCATTCGTTGTTTCCGCCTATATTATAGGTTTCTCCGGCTTTTCCGCGGTGAAAGACCACATCGATGGCAGCGGCATGGTCTTCCACGTACAGCCAGTCGCGTACATTCTCACCTTTGCCGTATACCGGAAGAGGTTTTGAATGTTTTATATTATTGATACAGAGCGGGATCAACTTTTCAGGGAACTGATTCGGCCCGTAATTATTGGAGCAGTTGGTGATGACCACCGGCAGACCGTAGGTATGAAAGAAAGCCCTGACCAGGTGGTCGGAACCGGCTTTGGAAGCGGAATAGGGTGAACGGGGATCGTAAGGGCTTTGTTCTGTGAACAGGCCGGTATCGCCCAGCGAGCCATAAACCTCGTCGGTAGAGATATGATAAAACAGCTTCCCGTCTTCCTGTCCGGCCCAGGCCTTTTTAGCGGCATTCAGCAGGATGAAGGTGCCGATGATATTGGTCTGGATAAATTCCAGCGGATTGCTGATGGAGCGGTCGACATGGGATTCGGCGGCCAGGTGGATGACCCCGTCGAAACGGTACTGTTCAAAGAGCCGCTCCACCAGATCCCCGTCCATGATATCTCCCCTGACAAAGACGTAGGCGGGCATATGCTCAATATCCCTGAGGTTGCCGAGGTTGCCGGCATAGGTCAGTTTGTCGAGATTCACGATGCGGTAGTCCGGGTATTTTTTTACGAACCTTCTGACCACGTGGGATCCGATGAAGCCTGCGCCTCCGGTAATCAGAATACTTTTCTCCATCATCTTCAGGAATTATTGTGAAGCAAGATATTTTTCCCAGTTCCAGGCCGAACGCGTCATTTCATCGAGGCTGCTGACGGCCTTCCAGCCCAGGACGCTTTCGGCAAGTGACACATCGGCCCAGACCTGTTCGATGTCGCCGGGCCTTCTGTCTGTAATGCGGTAATTCAGTTTCAGGCCCGACACGCGTTCGAAGGACTGTATCACCTCTAAAACGCTGTTTCCGTGACCCGTACCGAGGTTAAACACCTCGGGCTTTTGCTGTTGCTGCAGTTTGCTGAGCCTTTCCATGGCCAGGACGTGGGCATTTGCCAGGTCGCAGACATGAATATAATCGCGGATGGCCGTACCGTCGGGTGTATTGTAATCGGCGCCGAACACGCTGAGTGCGGCTCTTTTACCGATGGCAGTCTGGGTTATGTATGGAAGCAGGTTATTAGGCTCACCGAGCGGCAACTCCCCGATCAGGGCCGAGGGGTGGGCTCCGATGGGGTTGAAGTAGCGCAGCAGGACCGCTTTGATCCCGCTCAGCGGGGCATAATCGGCGATCATCTCTTCGGATATCCTTTTGGTATTTCCATAGGGAGAAAGGGCTTTCTGAAGGGGGGCCTCCTCGGTCACGGGCAGGCTTTCGGGCTGACCGTAAACCGTGCAGGAGGAGGAGAACACCAGGTGCAGCACGCGCTGTTGGTGCATGGCTTCCAAAATGTTCATCAGGCTGACCAGGTTGTTGCGGTAGTAATCCAGGGGTTTCTGCACCGATTCGCCCACCGCCTTGAAGGCAGCGAAGTGGATCACCCCGTCGAGGCCGGCATGACGCCCGAAAAAATCCTCAACCCTGTGACGGTCGGTCAGGTCGAAGACCTCCAGCAGTGGCTCTGTCCCGGTGATTTTTCCGATCTGACGGATCACGCCGGCGGAAGAATTGCAGAGGTTGTCCACGATCACAACCTCATGGCCCTTCTGCTGAAGCTCAACAACAGTGTGGGATCCGATGTAGCCGGTTCCTCCGCTTACAAGAATTTTCAATCGACGGAATTTAAAATCCAAATTTACGGAAGAAAAGGACACCTTATAAACTCCAGTAGGCCAGTCCGGCGATTTTTCCCCGGTAAATCCCCTTGACATCAGCAAGGATGGCGTCCGGAGCGGTATGTGCCAGGAAGTAGCCTTCATCCAGGCTGTGATAATCATGGTGACCGACGGCCACGATGATCGCATCATAATCAGTGCGCGGCCCGGCCACCAGCGGGAAACCGTACTCGTGCATCACTTCATCGCTGGAAGCGTGAGGGTCGGTGACATCCACACAAACACCATAGGTTTTGAGCTCGGAAATGATGTCGGGCACCCTGGAATTGCGGATATCGGTCACATCTTCCTTAAAAGTGACTCCCATGACCAGCACCCGGCTGTTGAGGACATTTTTTCCGGCCGCGATGATCTTTTTCACCACCTGTTTGGCCACATAGAAACCCATGGAATCATTGACGAAGCGCCCGGAATTGATGATCTGGGGATGATACCTGAATTTCTTTGCTTTATAGGTCAGATAGTAGGGATCCACCCCGATACAGTGCCCGCCGACCAGACCCGGATGGAAACGCAGGAAGTTCCATTTGGTACCGGCAGCTTCAAGTACGTCGTAAGTATTGATTCCCATGCGGTTAAAGATGATGGACAATTCGTTCATCAGGGCGATGTTCACATCCCGCTGGGTATTTTCGATGATCTTGGCGGCCTCGGCCACTTTGATGGAAGGGGCGCGGTGTACGCCTGCCTTCACCACCAGTTCATATACCCTGGCAATGATCTCCAGTGCTTCGGGATCGCAGGCAGAGACGACCTTTTTGATGGTCACGATGGTATGATCCTTGTCGCCGGGATTGATGCGTTCCGGGCTGTAGCCGATTTTAAAATCCGTGCCGGCCTTCAGCCCCGAAAAGCGTTCCAGTACCGGCAGGCAGTCCTCCTCGGTGGCGCCGGGGTAAACCGTGGACTCGAACACCACGTAGTCGCCCTTCTTAAGGATGCGCCCGACCGTTTCTGATGCCCTGAGCAGGGGAACCAGATCGGGCATATTGCTGTCGTCGATGGGCGTGGGAACTGCCACGATATGAAAGGCAGCCCCGCGCAGGTCCTCCGGATCGGAGGTAAACAGGATGTCACAGTCTTCAAATGCCTCGGGGGGCAACTCATTGCTCGGATCAATGCCCTGCTGCATCATCCTGATCCTGTCGTCCCTGATGTCGAAACCGATGACGGGAACATGCCTGGCAAATTCCAGTGCGATGGGCAGGCCCACGTAGCCGAGTCCGATCAGGGAGATCTTTTCCTTTCTGCTGATGATACTGTCATAAAGATTCATAGCCATTCCCGCTTCGAAGTTTATTTAAACATTTGTAAATAAGGATGATAATCCCCATGTAATCCTATCGGTCTTGCATTGCGGATGACATAGACCGTCTGGATGGCATCACGGCTATCTGCGATGCCATAGCCATTGCCTGCAAGGATGTTTTTATAGGTTTCAGTATGCAGGTCGGTAAAGCCACCGGAGAATTCGATTTCCTCCTGTTCCACCGTGATGCTGCGGAAGGTCATCTGTTTCTTTTCCTTTGCCTCCGGGGGAAGGGTATTAGCGTCTATACTCAGAAACCAGCGGATCCTGGCTTTTTCGAGTATCAGCAATCCAGCTGCCTTGTCGGCTTGCTGCAGGTGCAGGATATTTTCCTTCACAGGTCCGAAGATCCAGATCAGCATATCAAAAAAGTGCACGCCGATATTGGTTGCGATACCTCCCGACTTGCTCGGATCACCTTTCCAGGACATGAAGTACCATTTTCCCCTGCCGGTGATATAAGTAAGGTCGATATCGAAGATTTTTTCCGGCGGCGACTGCCGGATACTTTCCCTGAGTTTGATGATAGCCGGATGGTATCGTAACTGAAGGACGGTGAAGATGTGCTTTCCCGTTTCTTTTTCTATTTCCGCCAGAGCATCGAGGTTCCAGGGATTGAGGACGATGGGTTTTTCGCAGATGGCATGGCAGCTGTTCCGGAGGGCCAGTCTGATATGGGCGTCGTGGAGGTAGTTGGGCGAGCAGATCGAGACATAGTCGATCTTTTTATCACCCTGCCGGCGCAGTTTATCGAGGTGACGGTCGAAGCGTTCGGCTTCGAGGAAGAAATCGGCATCGGGGAAGTAGCTGTCGATAACTCCCACGTTGTCGTTTTTATCGAGGGCGGCTTCGAGGCGGTGGCCCGTTTCGAAGATCGCTCTCATATGGCGCGGGGCGATATAACCTGCCGCTCCGATCAGGGCAAAGTGTAGCGGATTCATCATTCAGCGGTTTGATCCCGGGTCAGTTTTTCCACGCGTTTATCCCGCAGGCGGTAGATTTCGCCGCTTTCGGGACAAGTGGCCAATCCCTCTTCATCGAAATGAAGGCGGTGGCCGTATTCGCTCATCCAGCCCGTTTGCCTTGCAGGATTGCCCACGACGAGTGCATAGGCGGGAACTTCCTTTGTCACCACGGCGCCGGCGCCGATAAAGGCAAAGGCTCCGATTTCATGTCCGCAGACGATGGTGGCATTGGCCCCGATGCTGGCGCCTTTCCTGACAAGGGTGCGTACATATTGCCCACGGCGGTTCACCGCACTTCGCGGATTCACCACGTTGGTAAAGACCATGGAAGGCCCGAGAAACACATCATCCTCGCAGATCACGCCGGTATAGATGGACACATTGTTCTGCACCTTGACATTGTTTCCGAGGACGACTTCCGGTGAGACGACGACATTCTGGCCGATATTGCAGTGCTCCCCGATGACGCATCCGCTCATGATGTGCGAGAAATGCCATATCCTGCTTCCTTTGCCGATGCTGCAGCCCTGGTCGATGACGGCAGTTTCATGGCTGAAGTATGCTTTATCTGTCATGCCTTTTCGTTGTGAATAAATTCCAGCACTGAAGAAGTGATATATTTCAGTTGTTCCTCATCCAGTTCCGTATGCATCGGCAGGCTGATCACGCGCCTGGCAAGGTCTTCCGTCACGGGGAAGTCTCCCTCGCTGTAACGTGGATCCTGGTATGCCTTCTGCAGGTGGAGCGGGACAGGATAATAGATCATGGCGGGGATGTCCTTGGAAGCGAGGTATTGCTGCAGACCGGCCCGGTCGATGCCATCGGTGAGCAGGGTATACTGGTGAAAGACATGGGAAGAAAAGGGAGCCCTCAGGGGAGTGGTCAGGTGGGGGTTTGCAGCAAATTCACGGTCATAGAAGTCAGCAGCCTCGCGCCTGGCAGCCGCATAGGCATCGAGATGTTTCAGCTTGGCGCGCAATACGGCTGCCTGTATGCTGTCGAGCCTTGAATTTACTCCGATATAATCATGATAATATCTCACGGTCATGCCATGGTTCACCACCACCGTGAGCAGGGCTGCAAGTTCATCATTATCGGTGAAGATCGCTCCCCCGTCGCCGTAACAGCCCAGGTTTTTAGACGGAAAGAAGGAAGTACAGCCCACATCCGACATGGTACCGGCTTTTTTCACCCGGCCGTCGGAAAAACGGTAATCGGCGCCAATGGCCTGGCAGGCATCCTCGATCACATACAAACCATATTCTTCCGCAATGGCAAGGATTTCCTCCATAGGAGCACACTGACCGAAGAGATGTACCGGGACGATGGCTTTGGTTTTGGGCGTGATGGCCTTACGGATGGCATCAGGATCAATGTTGAAAGTCCGGGGATCGCAATCCACCAGGACGGGAGTCAGATGAAGCAGCGCAATGACTTCGGCCGTGGCGATGAAGGTAAAGGATACGGTGATCACTTCGTCGCCGGGTTCCAGGCCAAGCGCCATCATGGATACCTGGAGGGCATCGGTTCCGTTGGCACAGGGAATCACGTGTTTCACACCGAGGTACTGTTCCAGGTCAGTCTGGAAGTGCTTTACGGCAGGCCCATTGATAAAAGCCGCAGCCTCGATGACCTCCTGTATGCCCGTATTGATCTCATCCCTGAGTTTCTCATACTGGCTCTTCAGGTCAACCATGTGAATCTTTCTCATAATAGCTGAATTAGTATATCGGGCTGCAAAGTTAGTTATTTTTCAGAGCCGGCAATTAAAGCTGAAAAGAGGTCGTTTAACCGGATCAATTCAATACATTTGCAGCAGTTAATCCGGTGATGAAGTTATTACACAAGCTTGTTTTTATTTTTCCGCTCACACTCTGGCTTACCGCCGGTGCCGGGAACAAGGGTGATTCAGCTTTCACGGCCGGATTGTTCACCGCATCCTATGCCGTACAGTTTCCCGGGGGAGATCTTGCGAAGCGCTTCGGGATAAACTCCAATATCGGCGGAAGCATGCTCTTTAAGTCGGGCGGCAACTGGCTGACCGGCATCAGCGCCAACTTTCTCTTCGGTGACAATGTGAAGGAAGACGAGCTTTTCAGCAAGCTATCCACCTCTGAAGACTTTATGATCGACAAGGTTGGTACTTATGCAGAAATTTACCTTTACGAGAGGGGTTACCAGCTGGGTGTCCAGTTTGGTAAAATCCTGTCAACCGGCAGGCCCAATCCGAATTCAGGCATATTATTCATGGCAGGAGGCGGCTACCTTCAGCATAAGATCAGGATAGAAAATCCGAATAAATCGGCACCTCAGGTGCAGGGCGATTACCGCAGGGGTTATGACAGATTGACGGGAGGCTTGTTTGCCTCTCAGTTTGCAGGCTATATCTATTTCAGCAACAAAAAAGCGGCTAATTTTTATGGCGGCATAGAAATTACCGAAGCCTGGACCAAAAGTTTGAGGGAGTATGACTTCGACCGTATGGCCGCAGATACTGAAAAACGTTTCGACCTGCTCTGGGGTTTCAGGATAGGCTGGATACTGCCCTTCTACCGCAAAAGTCCCACCGTATTCTATTATTATTGAGCGCATTGCAGATGCGTTGGCTTTATACCATCATCATTTCTCTTTATGGCCTGGGGATCAGGGCAGCTTCCCCGTTCAACCACAAGGCAGCCCTTTGGGTCAAAGGCCGGAAAAAATCCGTTGTGCCGGCCCGGCACTTTACGGTAGATCAGCGTGTTGCCTGGTTCCACTGCGCTTCCCTGGGAGAATTCGAACAGGGAAGGCCGGTGCTGGAAGCCTTTAAAGATGAACACCCGGATTACCGCATCCTGCTGACTTTCTTCTCTCCTTCAGGTTATGAGATCCGTAAAAATTACGACAGGGCGGACCTGGTGACTTATCTGCCGCTGGATACACCAGGGAAGATGAAAGCTTTCCTGGATGCTTTCCATCCCGCCATCGTGTTTTTCGTGAAATACGAATTTTGGTTTAACTGTCTTTACATATTGAGAAACAGAAAGATACCCGTGATAGTACTCTCGGCGCACTTTCGCCCTTCACAGCACTTCTTCCGTGCATACGGCGGCTGGTTCCGGAAGCAATTGCGGCAGCTCACCCATTTTTTCGTTCAGGATGAAGTCTCCTGGCAATTACTACAAAGTATTGGAGTTAAGGATGTTACCATCAGCGGAGATACCCGTTTCGACAGGGTTGGCAGCATTGCCGGCCAGCCTGGCCGTTTTCCCGGAATCAGCCCCTGGGGTAGCGGTAAAAGCGTGATTCTTGCAGGCAGTACCTGGCCTCAGGATGAAAGCCTGCTGTTTCCGCTGTTCAGGAAACTTGCCGGTGGCAGCCGCTTCATCATTGCACCGCATGAGGTTGACAATGAAAGGATTATGCAAATACATAAGGACTGTGGGCTGAAGTCGCAATCCTTGTCGGTTTTCCTTCAGAATCCCGATCCCGGGGCGGACTTGCTGGTGGTGGACAGCATCGGGCAGCTTTCCGGGCTTTACCGTTACGCCGGTATTGCTTACATCGGGGGAGGTTTCGGCAAGGGCATCCACAATATCCTGGAAGCGGCCACTTTCGGTATTCCGGTGGTATTCGGGCCAAAATTCGGCAAATTTCGCGAAGCCCGTGAGCTTGCTGCCGCGGGAGGGGCCTATCCCATCCGTGACCGGGAAAGCCTGGAAGAGGTCATGAACCGCTTGTTAAACAACGAATCCCTTAGGGCAGAAAGCGGGAATACGGCAAGAGATTATGTGGAGAAGAACCTTGGTGCCACCCGCCTGATCCTTTCCGGCATTAAGAAATACCTTCAATAATCCCAGGATGATTCAACAGCCCCTTCCTTCACGCGTGCTTCTCTGTCTCGGTTCCAACCTGGGCGACAGGGAGCAGATGCTTGCGGCGGCCCGTCGCGGGATCGTGCAGGGGATCGGAAGAATCAGCGGGACCTCTTCCGTTTACGAAACCCGGCCATGGGGATTTGACGCCGGAACATCCTTTCTGAACCAGGTGGTAAGGGTTGAGACCTTTCTTTCACCGGAAGCCGTACTGGAGGAAATCAGGCGGATCGAGAAGCGGCACGGGCGCGAGCGGCACGGTCAGGCGGGATACCAGAGCAGGACACTCGATATTGACATTCTTTACTTTGATGACCTGATGATTACGACCGGAACGCTGACGATCCCGCACCCCCTGCTCCACCTCAGAAAGTTTGTTCTGGAGCCCCTGGCGGAGATCGATCCCGCTTTCATTCATCCGGTACTGGGCTTAAGTAACCGGGAACTCCTGGCGGCCTGCCAGGACGAATCGGATGTGACACATGTTAAACCAATTGAGGATGAACAGATTACTACCTTATAACTTCATCGTAATCGAAGGGAACATCGGGGCCGGAAAGACCAGTCTGGCAGGCATGATTGCTGCTCAGTACAATGCCATGCTGATCCTGGAACAGTTTGAGGACAACCCTTTCCTTCCGAAATTTTACATCGATCCCTCAAAATATGCTTTCCCGCTGGAGCTGTCGTTTCTTGCCTCACGTTATCAGCAATTATCGGATGAATTGTCGAAGCGCGACATTTTCAAGAGTTTCACCATTGCCGATTACTTCATCCACAAATCCCTGATTTTTGCGAGAAAGACCCTCCAACAAGATGAGTACCAGCTTTATTCGAGGCTGTTCCACTTCATGATGAATGCCCTGCCGGGGCCCGACCTGCTGGTATATCTCTTTACCGAAACCTACCGTCTGCACCAGAATATCCGGAATCGCGGTCGGGAGTATGAGCAATCCATTTCGGCGGATTACCTGGACAAGATTCACCAGAGTTATCTGGAACATTTCAGAACCCTGCAGGGAATTCCCGTACTGATCATCAACACCCACGGGGTGGATTTCGTGCATCAGCCGGACGACTACCAGTGGATACTGGAGCAGTTGTCGGGGCATTACCCGCCAGGCATGCACTGGGTGGGGAGGGAGTGAACCCCATGTGACACATTGAAATCCCATGTGTCACATTGATTCATTTGTGATAAGCCTGCCTCTGAAACCGAATGGCATTCCATTCACACACTTATAAAGTGTTAATGGAAAGTTAATTTAGAATTATTCTAAATAAAACAGCCTACTTTCACCACCCCGTTGAGATGGCATATGCAGTCTTGCACAAGCCGGCGGCAGTTTTAATTCTTTCATTAAATTACAAGAAACCCTATGAAAACCAGACTACCAAACCTGTCATTTACTTTTATCATGATGCTGCTTTGTTCGCTGCTTTATATGCGTCAGGCAGGTGCACTGGCTCCCCCGCCCTGTGAAAATCCCTCCGTGGGAGGAAGCATTGCCGGCAGTCAATCCGGATGCGGACCATTTGATCCCCAATTGATTCAGAGTTTGTCGCTTCCATCAGGAGAGACAGGAACGCTGGAATACCTCTGGCAGCAATCCGAAGTAAGCGATAATGCCGGTTTTACGGACATCCCTTCAAGCAACTCACCTGATTATGACCCCGGCCTTGTAAGTCAGACCACCTGGTTCCGGAGGCTGTCACGCGTGGATTGTGCTCCCGACTGGAACAGTGCAGCTGTTTCAAACGCTGTAGAGATGACCGTACACCAGGTCAGCATGGCCACCATTACGGGTCCAACCTCAGTTTGTGCAGGTACCGATCCCGTGCAGTACATGACCGAAAGCGGCATGAGTGATTACTCATGGAACGGCATTCCCAACACGGACAGCAATCCCTGGGAGAAGACCTTCACATGGCCTGTTGCAGGAAACTATCAGCTGACAGTCAGTTATACAGACCAAAATGGTTGTCCGGTCAGTTCTTATCCTTTTGAGGTTGTTGTGCATGCCATTCCGACCATGTTGATCAGCCCGGAATCTCCACATATAATTTCCTGCGGCGGCAGCGTTAGTCTTTCGGGCCAGGTCAACAACACGGTCGATCCGGCCACCTGCCTTTCTTTCAATGGCAGCAGCAGCTATGTGGAACTCAGTGAACCATCCCTGCCCCAGGGAAACGCGCCACGGACCATGGAAGCCTGGATTAAAACGAGCCAGACGGATAACGGCACTATCATGAATTGGGGAAACACCACACCAAACCAACGCTCAGGCCTGCTTGTGGTGAACGGCTATCTGTATTATGTTGGTGAGTATAATGACCTTATGGGCTCCATCCCGGTGAACGACGGTCAATGGCATCACGTCGCCGCCTCATATGACGGAACTACACTGAGTTTGTATCTTGATGGAACCTTGTATGTCAGCTCCACGATGCCTTCGTTTAACACCACAGGTTTCACCCTCAGGTCAGGCCGGCGCGCTGTACCCGACGACGGTGAGTATTTCAACGGGCAATTGGAAGAAATCAGAATCTGGAACACCGCCAGAACCCAGGCAGAAATTCAGGCCAGCATGGCTTCCTTTGTCAATCCTTCCACCCCGGGACTTATATGCTACCTCAAGTTTAATGAAGGCAGCGGGAACACCAGTGCAAACAGTGCCGGAACAACGACGGCCAACCTGATAAACGGGCCGCTTTGGGTCAGTTCGACCGTCCCGATAAACCCGGTGAATCCGCCCAATCCACAGACTTTCACCTTTTCGTGGGCACCCGCGTCGGTCCTTTCCGCCGTCAGTGGGGATGCGGTTAGCGCATTTCCCCCTGCATCTTCCATGGTTTATGTGACCATCACAAGTGAAGACGGCTGCAGTTCGGAGGACAGTGTGTTTGTGAGCGTCGCCCCTTTAGCTGTAGGAGTGAGTGAGCCGGTATCCGTGACCGACTGCCAGGACAGTGCCACCCTTTCAGTGAACGGGGCCGGATCCTGCCTGCGTTTCAACGAATCCGGCTCCGTGCAGGTCTCAACAGGTATTCAGGCCGCTACCGAAGCAACATATGAATGCTGGATCAATCCGCATGTTTTAAACAATCGCTGGCATGTGATCGTCAATAATGATGGATGGCTGGTCGGGGATGTGCATTTCCAGATCGCGCCAAACAATCTCCTGGAGTTTTCACTTGGCGGCAGTCCGGATAAATTCTGCAATTATGTGTTCACCGAAGACCAGTGGTATCATGTGGCAGCAGTGTATTCATCCGTAAGCCAGACAGTCAGTTTCTACGTGGATGGCAACCTGATCAATACGGAATTCTATCCTGCGCCCAACACCATTACAGGAGGCCGGCCATACAACATCGGCTCCTGGAACGGGACAAGCCGGTTTTTCAACGGAAGGATCGACGAATTAAGAATCTGGAACACCGCACGCACCCAGGCTGAAATACAGAGCAATATGTATTCCACGGTATCACCGGCAGCCTCAGGCCTGTTGGCATACTTCCGTTTCGACGAGCAAAACGGAAGCACGGTTTATGACGGAGTGAGCGGTTCAGCAGGCAACCTTCTCAACAATCCGGAGTGGGTGAGTTCCTCTGCTCCGCTGCAGGCTGATCCGGCCGTTACTTACACCTGGAGCCCTGCCACCGGCCTGAGTGCGGTGACCGGAGCCAGTGTAAAAGCAAGTCCGCCGGTAACAACAACCTATATGGTAACAGGAACTGCAATCGGCGGTTGCACAGGTACGGCCACAACAACCGTCGTCGTGCCGCAGAAACCAATTGGTCCTGGGATCAGGCAGACCATCTGCGAGGGGACATCCACCACACTTTCCGTCAACGGAGCCGGTCAATGCCTTCTTTTCGACGGCACCAACCGCTATCTTGAAACCACCCATCCAGGCCTTCCCCAGGGAAACAGCTCCAGGACCATGGAAGCATGGATCAAAACCACCAGCACATACGCCTCAATCATCAACTATGGTACGAGTGAAAACAGTCAGCGTTTCGGGATTTCCATGGTGGGCAACCTGTATTTTGTGGGCAACAACAATGATCTTTCCGGTTCCACTTTCATTGCCGATGGCCAATGGCATCATGTGGCTGTGGTGTTCGACGGAACGACCCTTTACATGTATGTTGACGGGGTGCTGGATGCCAGCAGTGCGAAAAGTCTGAACACAACGGGAAATGTCCTGCGCATCAGTAAGCGGGTCTACCCCACCGACGGTGAATACTATAACGGAAGCATTGACGAGGTCAGGATCTGGAACACGGCGCTTTCCCAGGCGCAACTCCAGGCCGGGATGAACAGTCCGGCGGATCCTCAGGCACCCGGACTGGTCTGTTATTTCAGAATGGATGAGGGAGTTGGCGAATTCACCACGGAAGCAGTCACTGGCAAGCCTGCCAGGCTGATCAACAACCCTCAATGGGAAAAATCGCTGGCTGACATCGGAGGAGATCCTTCAGTCACCTATCTTTGGAGTCCTCCGGACGGATTGAACACCACCACAGGCAGTTCCGTAACCGCCAGCCCGCTGGGTGATATGCTCTATACAATTACAGCCATTGGAACGGACGGTTGTTCATCCAGCGACACCTGCGGTGTGTCAGTGCTTCCGAAACCCCTTGTTACGGCCGGAAGTGTTCAAAACAACTGGTGTGGCCCCAACGCACAGTTACAGGCTACCTTTACGGGTAGTCTTGCTACATCAAGCACGACCATCTGCATATACGATGTTCCCGGAGGAACGCCCTGTGTTTTCGAGGAAATATGTGCCGACGGATATACCTCAGAATCCCTGCCCAGGACTTCGGATCCCTTCAGCATCACGCCCCTGGATTCCATCAAATCCATCGATTTCAACATTTACTGGGCAAGCTGTCAGGCCGGAGAATGGACGTTTCTGCTAAACGGCAACCTGATCGGTTCCAGCGGCATCCTCAACCTGGGCACATGCTATTGTCAGAACCTCAATCCTGTCTCCTACCCCAGCAAGATCAGCATCCCAGGCAGCCAGCTCATGCCTTACTGGAATCATGGCGGACTGAATACCCTCACCGTTGTTCCTTCCTATGGAATCTTTGCCGTGGCAGGATATACGGCCGACATCCATTATTACGTCCCTTCGGTGGTCTGGTCACCTGCCGGTAAACTCGACAATCCATTCTCACTCAACCCCTTGATCACCGTTCCGGGAACAGAAACATTCACCGTGACCGGCACTGATGCCAACGGCTGCAGCGCTTCATCTTCCGTTACAGTCAGTTTCAGTCTGTTCCTGCCTGAAACAGTAACTGTGGGAACCGGTGGCGATTTCCCAAGTCTTACGGGAACAGGCGGTCTTTTCGAGAGTCTGAATGCCCAGGTATTCTGCCAGAATGTGGAAGCCCGCATCATCAGTGACCTGACAGAACCAGGCACAGTTGCGCTGAACCAGTGGGCGGAAGATGGCAACGGTCCTTACACCCTTACAATCGTGCCCGACCAGGCAGTGTTAAGAAGCATAACCGGCAATGTGGCACTTGACCTGATCCGTTTCAACGGTGCCGACAGGGTCAGCATCAACGGGAATTATATGGGATCGGGCCGATATCTGCTTTTCAGAAACTCCGCAAGTTTTAACGCTACCTTTCTGTTTGTGAACGATGCCTGCCACAATACGATCACGAACTGCATCATTGAAGGAAGTAACCGTGCCACTGCCAGTGGCGTCGTCATGATAGGAAACGGTGTCAGCACGGGGAATGATTACAACCGCTTCACAGCGAACATTTTCCGCAACGGCCATCCGACGATTCTGCCAAATAACCTCCTCACAAGCAGAAGCTTGTCAACCGTGGTCAATTCAAACATCACCATCGGTGAAAACGAATTCAAGAATTTCAGAAGCAGCGGCATTCTGGTAAGCGGTAACGGCAGCTGTATAAGCTTCATTGTCAGGAATAACAGTTTCTACACCGATGTGGCCAGTCCACACAGTACGCCTCAGAGTGTCATCAGTTTCACGCCGAGTGCATTGAGTACCAATAACAGCATCACCGGCAACATCATCGGGGGCTCCGATGCCCAGGGCGGAGGGCAGGCCTGGGTCAACAGCAGCAGTGCGACCTTCAGGGCTATCCATGCCAATGGCGGAACCTATGCCATCGAGCACAACACCATCAGGAACATCCGCCTGAGCAGCACGGGGCCGGCGGCCTTTCACGGCATCGAACTGACCGTGGTCAGCGGCGGTCAGAGTACCGTCATCAACAACACCATTGGAGACGCCACGGTTCCTGCTTCTATTGAATCGGCCGGGACAGGAAATTTCAACGGCATCCTGATTACATCGAGCCTGCCGCAACACAGGGTAGAAGGCAATGTCATTGCCAACATCAACTACACTGCAGGAAGCGGGTCACCGGTCATCAAGGGCATCTCAGGAAGTAAGATGCTTGTCAGGAAGAATATCATCCACTCCTTTACAACCAATTCTCTTTCGATCAGCCCACAATACTACGGACTATACTTCAACGCAACTTCCGGTACTCATAATGAATGTTCCAATAACATGATTTCCCTGGGAAGCGGTAATGCATTGAATTCCACAATCTACGGCATCTATGAGGGTTCTGCTTCAAATTCATTCAATTTATATTATTTCAATACCGTTCATATTTACGGTAGTGCTTCGAGTAGCAATAGTTCCTATTGCTTCTACAGGAAGAATTCCGTGAATACTGATCTGAAAAACAACATTTTCAGCAACTTCAGGGTAGCATCTCCTGCGGGACAATACGCAGTATACACACAATCAAATACTTACTGGAACAGCAATTACAATGACTTGTATACTGCCTCTGCTCCCCTCGGTTACTGGGCAGGGAATCGTGCGAATCTTGCTGCCTGGAAATCTGCCACCGGAAAAGACATGCAGAGTATTTCCGTGGCTCCTGTGTACAATTCCGATACAGACTTGCACCTTACGGCTTTGAATGCAGGCATTGAGAGCAAGGGCACGCCAATTCCCCTGCTAAGCAGTGATATTGACGGTGAGATGAGGAATATGGCCACACCTGATCCCGGGGCAGACGAATTTTCTGCCATATTACCCAAACTGGAAGCACCGGTATTGGTCGATGGCGGTATTGACATGGCTTTATATCCCAATCCTGCAAGTTCAGCAGTTACCATCCGTATTATCAATCCGGAAGAATGTATTGCAGAAATTTCGGTTTACAACATGCTGGGTGAGAAACTCCATGAAATTCACCAGGGCTTGCTGCCGGCAGGCATACAGACATTCGGAATTCCGGATGAGCTTGTGGCTGTATCCGGAACATATGTATGCAGGATCATCACCGGCAACGGACAAAGCCTGTACAAGCACCTGCAAGTGGTGAAATAATCCCGCTTCATGGTATTTTCCGGTTTTTTACCGGCACATACCAGAAATCATCCCTTTTGTTCCAAAAAAAAGAGGCCCGGAAACAGGCCTCTTTTTTTTTGGAGGTATTCAGGCACGGAACAACAACCTCCCATCTGGCCAGCGACATCACCTTCATCAGCAATACTTCAAATTAACATGTTTTTCCCCGGATTCGTCTATGAATTTGCATGACTGATCAAATCATCCGCTTGTTTTCGTTCAGGCCTTTTAAATTTGCAGTCTCAAACACCACATGAGCAGAACCATTTTCATATCTTTGATGATGATACCCTTGATTGGCGGACTGATGAAGGAAGCCGGGGCACAGGACAGCATCACCGACATTGATGACAATACTTATCCGGTAATAACCATAGGTTCACAGGTCTGGATGGCGGCAAACCTGAGAGCCACTCATGATGCGGAAGGCAGGCCGCTAAACGGGTACTGTTTTCAAAACAGCGAAGATAACTGCTTGAAATACGGTATGTTATATTCATGGGATTGTATGATGAACGGTGACAGCAAGGAAAAAACCAGGGGTATTTGTCCGCAGGGCTGGCATATTCCGTCGGATCAGGAGTGGGAAACCCTGTGTACGGTGCTTGGTGGTGCCGATCATGCCGGAAAAAGGATGAGAGAAGACAGCAGCCTTGCCTTCTTTGTTCAATATGCAGGAAACTATTTCCCTAAACATAAGATTTTCAGTTACCTGGACGAACAGGCATATTACTGGACATCCAGTATGTATACCGGACAATCGGCCTGGATCAGGAATATGAGTCTGAAAAGCACCAATGTGAACCGCACTACCGTAAGAAAAGACTATTGTTTCAGTGTCCGTTGCACGAAAGATTAATTGATAACACCAATACCAGAACAATGCAAGCTTTTAAATCGTTTATTATGCGCCCGGGAATGCTGATTCCCTTTATTATTTTAATGATGACCCAACTCGCGACACAAGCACAGGAAATCCACGGATTCCGGCTTAAAGAGAAAAGATTTGTCAGGGAAGTGAACGCCGAATGCTTTTATTATGAGCATGTGAAAAGTGGTGCCAAGCTGTTTAAAATAGCCGGTGATGATGCAAACAAGACCTTTGCCATCGCCTTTAAGACCTTCCCTGAATCCGACAACGGCATTGCCCACATCATGGAACACTCCGTACTGAACGGATCAGTGAAATTTCCGGTGAAAAGTCCATTCGACGTACTCTCGAAAGGTTCCCTTAAGACCTTTCTTAACGCATTCACTTCGAAGGACATGACTATTTATCCCGTGGCCAGCATGAATGACAAGGATTACTTCAATCTGATGCTGGTATATCTTGATGCAGTTTTCAACCCGCTGATTTATACCGATGAACGCATTCTGAAGCAGGAGGGCTGGCATTACGAACTCAATGCACCGGAAGAGGAGGTTATTTATAAAGGAGTGGTTTATAATGAGATGAAGGGTTCGTTCTCGAATCCTGACCGCGAGCTTTATTACCAGCTTTACAGGCATCTGTTTCCCGACAATGCTTATGGAAACGAATCCGGAGGCTACCCCGATGCCATTCCCGAACTGACTAACGAAACCTTCCTAAACTTTCATAAACGCAATTACCATCCGGGGAACAGTTACATCTTTCTCTATGGCAATGCAGACATCAACAAGGAATTACAGCTGATTGATTCGGCTTATCTTTCGAACTACGGCAGACTGGAAAGTCCTGTTACCATCCAGGATCAGAAGGCTTTTCGCGAGATGAAGCTTGCCGGAGGATATTATCCCGTGATGGAAGGTGAAAACACCACGGACAAGACGTACCTCTCAATTGCTTTTGTTGCCGGGCATAATACCGATCCCGAACTGGTCGGAGCGTTGGGGCTGATCTGTGACCTGCTGGTAAACCAGGAAACGGCCCCTTTGCGGCTGGCACTTCAGGAAGCCGGCATTGGCCAGGATATATATGCCGGTATTGACAACATCAAGCAGAATGTGGTACAAATTACCGTACAGAATGCCAATCCCGGTGACAGGGACAAGTTCATGGAACTTTTCCGGAAAACTTTACAGGATGTGATTTCAAAAGGTTTTGACAAGGATGAGGTAAAGGGATTGCTCAACCGTCTGGAATTCCAGATGAGAGAAGGGAACGATGCGCAAAAAGGGCTCAGGTATATGGGAGAAGTGGCCAATGGCTGGATTTTTGCCGACGATCCATTCAGGGAACTTGAATATGAAAAAACCCTGGCAGGGCTTAAACAGGCGCTGAGCACACAATATCTGGAGAAGATCGCCCGGAAATACCTGCTTGAAAATCCACACAGCCTGCTTTTCACCATGGAGCCCAAAGCCGGGCTGGATAAGGAGCGTCATGCGAAGACTACGGAAAAGCTCCGTCAATACAAGGCTTCATTAAGTGCGGAAGAGAAAGAGAAACTGATCAAAGAGACCCGCGAACTGATTGAATATCAGAAACGTGAGGACGATCCTGCAGCCCTGGCCACCATTCCGCTGCTCAGTCTCAGCGATGTAAACCCCACCGCTGCATACTATTCCGCGGAAGCACTTGAACTCGACAAACAGGCGGTTCTCTGGCACAAGACCTTCACAAACGGCATCGCATACCTTAGTCTGCATTTCGACCTCCGGCAGCTACCCCAGGACCTGATCCCATACGCTTCCATGCTATGCGACCTGTCCACCCTTTTCGACACCGAGAAACACACATACGGCGAGGTGAGCAAACTGCTGAATATGTACACGGGCGGTTTCAACACCAAACTTCAAACCTACCTGGAGAATTACGACGACGACCGGCTTGTGCCCAAATTCGCTGTCACCACCAAGGTAATGCCCGAGCAGCTGGACAATATGTTCGGGCTCACGCAGGAAATCCTGCTGCAATCGAAATTCACTGACAAGGAGCGCCTGAAAACCCTGCTGACCCGGCTGCAATCCCAACTGGATGCGAATGCAAAACGTGACGGCATCGGAATTGCCATGGGCAGGATTCAATCCTATTTCAGCAAGCAGGGCTTATTCAGGGAGATCACCGGCGGGCTTGATTATTACTGGTTTGTCACTGACCTGAGCCGGAATTTTGAGCAAAAGGCAGGCGAAATCAGCAGCAAACTCCGACAGGTATCAGAGATGTTATTCACCAGGGAGAACTGTACCGTTTCTTTCACCGGTACCGAAGCTGAAATGAATGCTTTCCGGCCGGCCTTACAGAGATTCACGGCAGGATTCAGGTCAGCGCAGCCCATGTACCACGGCTGGAACCTGAAACCGGAGAAGAAAAATGAAGGCATCATCACCTCTTCCAAAGTGCAGTATGTGGTTGAAGGCTATAATTTCAGGAAACTCGGCTATGGCTGGGACGGCAAGTTACGTGTGCTGAACCAGGTATTATCGTCAGACTGGCTTCAGAACCAGGTCAGGGTGATTGGCGGGGCCTACGGTGGATTCAGCCGTATTTCGCCGGACGGCACCATTACCTTTAATTCATACCGTGATCCGAATCTGAAAGAAACCCTGGATGCATACAAAGGCACTGTACAATACCTGCAACAACTGAGCATCGACCAGACCGAGCTCAGCAGGTACATCATCGGCACCATTTCGGGAATGGACAGGCCCCTGACTCCTGCGCAACAAGGTGAGCAGGCCGTGGCCAACCATTTCACCGGACGGACAGCTATGCAGGCCCAGAAGGACAGGGACGCCGTACTTTCGACCACTTTGACCGATCTCAGGAATTTTTCGAAACTGGTTTCGGATGTACTGGCCACTCAGACGGTCTGTGTTTACGGGAATTCAGAGAAGATCACCGCTTCGGGTGAGTTGTTCGGAAAGATGGTCAAGATTGAGAGGGATTAATCGGGATGTCATCCTGGCGTTGATTTAAATCAACGCCAGGATGACATCCCGATTCTTTTCGTACCTTTGCACCTCACGGCTCCGTAGTTCAACTGGACAGAATATCAGATTCCGGTTCTGAGGGTTGGGGGTTCGAATCCCTCCGGAGTCACCAGAACATGGTGAGAGCAAGTGCGAGTGTGATAGCTGCATATTTTCTGCTCCGGCGATCAGGGAGGTTCCTCCTTCCTTTCAGGCTTATCGTATTTTGTATGCGCTGTTGTGATCCGGATAATGTTTCCGCTTACCGGATAAAAATGCAACATCTTTATTTTTCTCCTACTTTTGAAAAAATTATCACTACAATCAAACCTTTATGAAATTTCTAAACCTGACATCAGTCATCCTGGTCGCCTTTACCATGCTGCTCAGTTGCTGCAATAACCCGGAGAAAAAAGCCGAAAAGCAAATGCCTTCAGACAGCCTGAAAACGGTGGTTGCAAAATCCCTCGACGAATATGTGCTGCGTTCCGGTCTGACAAGCATTGACAGTACAATGATCAAAGACCTGATCCTGGCGTACCTTGATGCCAATCCTGCCGTGTTTGGCTCCTGCATTGCCATGGTTCCTGTGATCAGCGGCACGGATACTCTCAGACAATCCCTGTATCTGTTCCGGACAGCCGGCGGATACGAAATGAAGGACTTCGGTCAATTGTATGATTACACCAAAGATCAGTGGTTTGCCGGGCCGGCTTCACAGAAAAAGGCACTGTGGTCGGATCCGTATTTCGATGCCCCTGGCGGGAATGTAGATATGATTACCTATACCGTGCCTTTCTTCGCGGCCGATTCATCCGTGCTTGGAGTCATAACAGCAGATCTCGAAATGAAGTCCAGCCCCCTGGCTCCCTGATTTGAAGGCCGGAAACCAGTGCGGAGGCTCCCGAGCCCTTCATACCACTGTCGCATCTTCCACACTCTGCGACGGATTGCACAGCTGGAGTATTTCCACCTACTTCGAACTGGGGAACGACTACCGGATCAGGATATAGCGTGTTGCCAATGCGTCGATCTATGATTTGAGCGACAGTGCATTTACCATTATCTGGGCAATATCACCGTCATAAGTCCTAACGGTGCAGAGACATTTCTCAAAGGCTCAAAAATGAATATGCCTGGTTTGACGATTTTGCTGGTAATGTCTCCATTAAACTATACAAAGGCGGTAATCTCCACAGCACCATCGCATCCTCAACGCTAAGCGACGGGCATTATCAGTACAATATTCCAGGAACTATTGCTGAGGGAGGGGATTAAAAAATCAGGATTTCCCATGTTTCAAACAGTGCCACATTCGATGAAAGTGATATGGCTTTTAACATCCTGTCAGGCAGCTTGGAAGTGATTTACCCCACTGGTAATGAGGAATTCTTCGCTGATTCAACGCTAACTATTCAATGGAATTCAAATTTCACCGGAAAGGTAAAAATCCAGCTTTATAAATATATGGAAAATACAGGAATGTAAAACAGAAAGCTGCCTCAACGCCCGCCGCCCACCACAAGGCGGCCATGCTGTATCAGGCTGCTGCCGCTGATGCGGTAGTGATAGATGCCGGGCGTGAACAGGGCCGGATCCACTGCCAGGGACTCACCGGCTGAAAGGGTACATCTCTTTATCTGCCTGCCTTCCAGGTTCCAGATTTCCACCCTCAGGGGTCCTCGTTCCGAGGATGAGAGAAACAGCTGATCTCCGGCCACAACAGGATTCGGAAAGAAAGCGGCATACTGCTGATTATATTCCTGCAGCGGGACGGCGGATGTACCTGTCAGCACCCTCGGATTGTCGATGTAAAGGGCATTCCCGTACCTGCCGATATTGCGGAAGCTGATCACTACATCGTCATTGCCGGCAAAGGAGAAGAGATCCACCGTATCGCTGCGCCACTGGCTGAAATTCGGATAGAAGAAGTTCTGGTTGTCGGGAGCCGTGGCCAGGCTGTCGCCGCCCTTGAAATACAACAAGCTGTTTGTCAGGCCGCAGTCTGTGGACGCAAGGATCTGCAGGCTGTCGGAATACTGTCCCCCGTATTCGGCGTAAGCCACATCGAAGACCAGCCTAAGCTGTTGTGCGGAACTCAGGTTGATGCTGAACCTCAGATCGTCAAATTTACCCTGTGCATCATGGTTGAAGTTGTCGAACAGGCTGCTCCTGGCGCTCCAGCCAAAACCTCCGGCGGTATTGCTCACGGTCCATGTCACATCCTGGTCGGGATTGAACACTTCCCAACCCAATGGCGGGAAATTACCTTCGAAGCCTTCGTTCACGGTAAATGGCACCAGGTAGTTCGACAGGCTGATGACCAGGGAATCGGTATCTGACTGCCCGTTCGCATCTATTACGGTCAGCGTCACCAGGTGATCGCCTGGACTGTTAAACACGACACCGGCCTTCCGCTGTGTGCTGCCGGCGGGTGTCCCTCCCTGGAAAGTCCACTGCCAGGAGGCATTCTGGTGGTTCAGCATGCTGTAACAGTCGAAATGAAAGGTATCGGTGGCACAGTGGACCACGGCGCCCAGTTTATCCACCATGATCCTTGCGACCGGCTTATCCTGCTGCCCGTGCAAGGGACTTTCCCATATTCCCTTGCCGTAGGAAGCCATGCGAAGCTTTCCGTCACGGTAAAAAGGCCTGATGATGTTGGCGTTGATATATGACGGAAGGCCGTCGTTGAAGTACATCCAGTCGGGCATGGTATCGTTGCGGTAATAGACCGTCCGCCCCGTGGCAAGATAAACCCCGCCCGGCGTGCCCCCGATGTGGCACATGGAATGGATGCTTTCGCCGTTCAGGGTGGCAGTGCTAAGGTTGGTCCAGGTCAGGCCGCCGTCGGTGGTTTTGAAGATCTTGCTGCCGTTACTGCCCTGAGGGTAAGCCAGCCAGAGGATGTTTTCATCTTCCGGACTGACCGCCAGCAGCATTTTTCTGCTGTTTCCCGCAGGCTTGGTGAGCTGGCTCCAGCCCGCCCCGCCGTCGGTGGTTTTCCAGAGGCTCCCGTTGGTACCGGATGCCGGTTGCTGGCTCAGGTAGATGACATCCGGGTTACTGCCGGCAATCTCGATATATTTGACCTGGGAATTGACATTGGTGCCAAACTCCTGCACCAGGCTGTAGGATACGCCCCTGTCGACCGACTTCCACAGCTTGTTCTCTTTCCCCAGGAAGATGATGTTGTAGCAGGCAGGGTGAAACTCCATTTCGCTTGACTCGGCCGACCAGTAGGTCTCATTGGGCGACATCCCCATGCTGAAATTCAAAATGGGGTCGCCGATCTGCTGAGGCAGGATACGGCCACCTATATCCGAAAAATAGGTCCTTCGGTTTTCCGAAGGGTGCACATAGCCGGTGGGTGCTTCCCCACCGCCCAGGCTGAGGTAATCACCCTGTGCATAATTCTCATACCAGGCCAGGTTACCGTTATGATAGAGGCCGCCAACAAGTACATCCTCATTCCATCCACTGCCAAAGCCCCAATAGTCAGATCCGTGAACACCGGTGGTTTTCACCAGGTTGGTGGTTCCGAAGAAATCATCAGACCAGTAGATCCCGCCATCGTTGGTGATCCAGTATTCACCACTCATGGCTCTGAAGTCCTGCATATCCACATGCATCTGCAGCACATTGCCCTGGTAGCCGGCCTGGGCTGCGAAGGTATAGCCCCCGTCGTCGGTACGCCAGAGGTTAAGTCCGCCGATCAGCACCTGGTCCGGGTTGTCGTTGCTTACCATCAGTGCACAGTTATAGAAACCCTGGTGATAGGTCCATGAGGGCATGCCGTAGGCCGTGTTGGGATGGGCGGATGAATAGGGTCCGCCGGCCGGAGGATTGGGCAGAAACCAGGTTTCGCCGCCGTCGTCGCTTCGGTACAGCCCGATGAAACCATAGTCGTTGGCCTTGGCCTCCCCGATCAGGTAAGCGTACACGCGCATGGGATCGGCCGGCGTCACGGCAAGGCGTGCTCCGCCGTCGTGGCGGTCGGGGTCGGATGAGGCAAACCATCCCTGGTCCTTCAGCATCCAGGTAGCTCCTTTGTCATCCGAGCGGTAACATTCGGCCCGGATCAAAGCCGGGTTGTTCCTTACCAGGTAAAGGACATTGTCGTTGGCGGTATTGGCCTTGATATCGTATGTTTTTTCGGTGAACATCAGGATAAAACCCGCCCCGCCATCGGTACTGCGGTAAAGGCCTTTATTGGTGGCTGCCAGCACGACCTGCTGATCCGACGGGATCATAAGGATCTCATTGACTCCCAGGTCGGTCGCCTGGAGGATGCTTGTCCAGCTCACACCACCATCTAGGCTGCGCCAGAGCCGGTGCTGGCTGCCTGCAAACACGATATCGGGATTGTCAGGACTCACCTCTATGGCGGTAAGCCCCCCGCCCATGTCGTACTCCATGGTCACACACTGCCAGTTTTCTCCGTGATCCGTGCTTTTATAAACTTCGCCCGGTTCGGTTCCGCAGTAAAGGATATCCGGGAAGGAAGCGCACTGGTCGATACAATAGACATTGGTCTGCGATCCCTTTTTCTGTCCATTGTTCCCAAGCGACTGCAGGGGCCCGAGCACCTGCCATTGCCCGCTTTTTACCGCATCCTTAGCTGCAAGCCCTTGCCTGTACTGCCCATCGCGGGCGCTCATCTCTTCAACGGAAGGAATGACAGCAAAACCCCGTTCATCAAGATATGGCTCAGCACTGCGCCTCCAGCGTTTGTAATATTGTGTATGATAAGACTTTACAAAAGGATGAACCGCGAACCAGGCCTTGTAAAGACTATCGACCAGCCACACATTGGGTTGTTGTCCGTACATTTCCTTCGCCCAGGCCGGCAGCTTAAGGATCTCGCTATCGGAAGGACGGTACATGTTTTGTCCGGCAACAAGGGCCGGAAGGAGCATCACTGCAGTCAAACTCAGCAAACGCCTCATATCAGGTTGGGTTTTAAGCGGCAAAGGTAATGAAAATGAAGCACAGACACCGGCCATGATCGCCTTGACACAGGACGGGTGAAATCGTATATTTGTATAGTTATATCCGTCAGATATTGATGATTCACACCATGATCCTGGCTTGTTCTGTTTTGCTTCAGTTGACTGCGGCATTCATTGCACTGCGGCAGATGTGGCGCACGGGGAAAGACATTGCATGGGTACTGATTGCCCTGGCGCTTCTGCTGATGACGCTCCGGCGCCTGATCCCCTTATTCGGCAATTTTCCTGACGACACAGCGGTGTCTTCGCCGGATGTCATCGATATGCTTGGGCTGCTGGTATCCCTTTTACTTGTTGCAGGAATGGCCAAGCTGGCCCCGATGTACACCGCCACCAGAATGTCGGAAAAGGCAGCCAGGGAATCGGAGGAGAAATACCGCAAGTTGTTCGATAATGCCAATGATGCCATTTACCTGGTGGAGGAATCGACCCTTAAGATCGTGGATTGCAATGTCAGAGCCACGGAGATGACCGGATACCAGGCAGATGAGCTGAAACGGATGAGTTTTGCAGATCTGCATCCCACCGTGGAAAAAACCTTCTTGCCACAAAAGCTGCATCAGCTTCATGCGCATCTCGCAGGCAGCGAAACCATCTTATTGCATCATAAAAAAAAACAGGGGGGCTATGTCATCATTGAACCGACATCGGGACTGATAGACATCAAGGGTGAGCAACTGATGCTGATCATCGTGAGGGATATCACTGAGCGCAAACGGATTGACGACAGGATCAGGATGTTTTTCCAGGCTTCGGAAAACTCCTTTGAAGCCATTTGCCTTTGCGATCTCAGCCGGGAAGTGATTTATGTAAATCCGGCCTTCGGGCAATTGTTCGGATACAGCAGGGAGGAGATCACGGGTAAAAAAACAAGCCTGTTTTATTCTGAGGAATCTTACGAAAGCCTTCAGAAAGTCTCTCAATCAGCGCCTGGCGGAGGCTGGACCAGCGAATTGACTGGCAGAAGAAGGGACGGCACGACCTTTCCCATGTCGGTGTCGAGTTCCAGGATACTGAATGAAGACGGAACGATCATCGCCCGCATGTCGACCTTCAGGAACATTACGGAAACCAAACAGGCCGAACAGAAAATGATCCAATACACCGCGCAGTTGCGCTCTCTTTCAGATCATTTGAACACCGTAAGGGAGGAAGAACGCCTGATGCTTGCGAGGGAGATCCACGACGGATTTGGATCTTCGCTCACCGGCCTGAAGATGGATCTGATGTTCCTGAAAAGAAACATGGGTTCCTGTTGTAAAGAAGCATTGAGCGGGGAAATCCTCGCACAGTTCAAATCAATGTCAGACCTGATCGATACGACGATCGGCCTGATGAGAAGGATCGTGAAGGATCTCCGCCCGGAAATCCTCGATGAACTGGGACTTGCTGAAGCCGTCCGGTGGTATGTTGCCGAGCTCACAAAAAAAACAAATATCCGTTTCCACCTGACCATCTTCCCGAAGAATCTGAAAACCGACCCCAGGCGTGCTGTCACACTTTTTCGTATTATGCAGGAGATACTGACAAACATTGCCCGTCATGCACAAGCCGGTGAAGTCAACATTTTCCTGCGCAAACATAAGGGGTGGATATATCTGCTGGTACACGACAATGGTGTGGGGATCAGCAGGGAAGACATCGAAAACAGCAACTCCCTCGGTATCATCGGGATGCGTGAAAGGGCGCTCGTTTTTGGCGGCAATCTGGTCATAGACGGGGAAAAGGGGAAAGGAACGACTGTTAAGGTTGAAATAAGTGCAACATGACAAATAGCAGGCAGGCTAAACACAAAGCGTATGATCGGAATATTGATCGTCGATGACCACAGGATCGTCAGGGAAGGACTGATCCGCATCATCCGTCAGGAGGCGGATATGGAGGTTGCAGGACAAGCCAGAAGCGCCGGTGAGGCTCTGAAGCTTCTCAGATCGGTACAAGTGGATGTCATTATCCTCGATATCGCCCTTCCCGGCATAAGCGGGCTTGAAGCCATCAAAAACTTCAAAGCCATGGAAAGCAGCATAAAAATCATCATGCTGAGCATGTATCCCGAAGAACGCTTTGCCATCCGTGCACTGAAAGCAGGAGCAAGCGGTTACCTGACCAAGGAAACCGCCCCCGAGGAACTGATCAACGCCATCCGTGTGGTGTATTCCGGCAGAAATTACATTACCGGTTTTATTGCGGAAAAAATGCTGGACGAACTCAAACATCCCATGGAGCAGGCGCCCCATGAGAGACTGTCATCAAGAGAGTTTGAGGTGATGTGTATGATCGGTTCCGGAAAAACCATCAAGGAGATCGCAGAAACCCTTTCCCTGAGCGACAGAACCGTCAGTACCTACCGCGCACGCATCCTTCAGAAGATGAATTTCAAAAATAACGCCATGATCGTGCATTATTTACTCGACAACTGGCTGATTGAATAATCGTTCCCGTATTATTACCCGCTTCCTTCCGGGGTCCCTTCCACCAGGCCTCACCTCCATGTGACACATCAGGGCATCATGTGCCACATCAGCAGATTAAAAGTCGTTAGCCGGCTTTTTGTAGTGAAATCATTACAAACACCCTGGCCGGACATTACATGATTTTCAGCAAATTCATTACAAATAATTAATAATCAGTATATTACCTTTATCCCACCGGCTCTGTCACCGGATCAGGCAAATGAATCAACATAATAAAACATTTCACTGATGGATTATAAACCAAAGATCATCGCATTTCTGTGCAACTGGTGTTCGTATACCGGGGCAGATCTTGCAGGCACTTCGAGGATGAAGTACAAGCCGAATGTCCGTGCCATACGGCTGATGTGTTCCGGGCGCGTCGAGCCGGCCTTCGTGATAGATGCATTCCGGAAAGGGGCCGACGGGGTTCTCATCTGTGGCTGCCATCCCGGTGACTGCCATTACCACGAAGGAAATTACAAATGTCTCAGAAGGTACCATCTTTTGAAAAAATACATTCATCAGATGGGTATTGAAACCGCCAGGCTGAAACTTGAATGGATCAGTGCCAGCGAAGGCAAACAGTATTCCGAGCTGGTGAACAGCTTCACTGAGACCATTACAGAGCTCGGGCCTTGTAAAATAAAGGAAACTATGGACGTATTAACCTAAGGAAGAGGAACATGGAGAACTCAAAACCAAAACTGAACCTGGCAGTTTACTGGGCTGCCGCCTGCGGTGGATGTTGCGTTTCGGTGCTGGATGTCCATGAAAAGCTGTTTGACGTGGTAGCTGCAGCCAATCTGGTTTTCTGGCCCATCGCCCTCGATGTCAAATATTCCGATGTGGAAGCCATGCCCGACGGCTTCATTGATGTGACACTTTTCAACGGGGCAGTAAGGAATACCGAGAATGAACACATGGCCAGGCTGTTGAGAAAAAAAAGCAAAGTATTGGTAGCTTACGGCAGTTGCGCCCACCTCGGCGGCATTCCGGGCCTGGCGAATCTATCGACCCGGGAGGAGATCTTCAAAAGGGTTTACGACGAATGCGAGTCTACCGTGAACCCTGATCAGCTGCGTCCTCTGACGGTGAGCAGTGTTGGAGAAGGATCACTGACGCTTCCGGAATTTTACAATGATGTCAGGTCGCTCGGCCAGGTGACTGCCGTAGATTATTACCTGCCGGGCTGTCCTCCCCAGACGGAACGCCTGCTGGAGGTTTTCATGGCCATCGTTTCCGGCGCGTCCCTGCCTCCTGCCGGATCAGTTATTGGCGCATCAGGCAAAGCACAATGTGACGAATGCACCAGGCTGAAATCCGAGAACAAGCAGATCAGCAGGTTTCTCAGGCCATATGAGATCTATGACGACGGGATCACCTGTTTTCTGGAACAGGGTGTGATCTGCCTGGGTCCTGCCACCAGAGCAGGATGTGGCGTCAGGTGCGTGAAGGGCAACGCACCCTGCCGCGGATGCTACGGACCGCTGGAAGATGTAAAAGACCCCGGCAGCAGAATGATGTCGGCCATCTCGAGTGTGATCGATGCCAGGGAAGCGGAAGAAATTGAAAAAATAGTGGAAAACCTTGTGGACCCGGCCGGGACCTTCTACCGTTTCAGTATCCCCTCAGCCATGATAAGGAGGAAAGTACTATGAAGCAGCTTACGATAGATCCCATCACAAGGCTTGAAGGACACGGTAAGATTGAGATCTTCCTTTCCGATGAGGGCGAGGTGGACAATGTTTTCTTTCAGGTTCCCGAACTCAGGGGTTTCGAGAAATTTCTTGAAGGAAGGCCTGCCGAAGAAGTACCACAGATTGTGACCAAGATCTGCGGGGTTTGTCCGGGGTGTCATCACATGGCCTCCGGTAAGGCCGTGGACATGATATTTGGTCTGCAACCCACTGCGACTGCGGCCATGATCAGGGAACTCTTCTATATGGCTCATTTCGTGCACAGCCACATCGCACACTTTTACGCGCTTGCCGCACCTGACTTTGTGTGCGGTCCGGACACCCCGAAGGCCGAACGCAACATACTGGGAGTGATTGCGAAGGTCGGCGCTGATATCGGCACAGAAGTGATCAGGCAGAGACGCCTGGCCCAGGAGATCCAGGCCCTGCTCGGTGGTCATCAAACCCATGTGATGCTGAACATCCCCGGAGGGGTGCGAAAAGGGCTGACTGCCGAACAACGCGACGATATCGTGAAGACAGCCGGCGGTTTTGTCGAATTTGCACGCTTTTCACTCAGGATTTTCGAGGATGTGGTCCTTGCCAACAAGGACTATGTTGATATGATCCTCCAGGGACCTTACAAGCTCAGGCTTTATTCGATGGGACTTGTCGACAGCAACAATCACGTTAATTTTTACGACGGACACGTAAGGGTGGTAGATCCGGACGGCAGGGAACACTGCCGTTATCAGGCAGTTGACTACAGAGAGTATGTCTCTGAGAGGGTTGAAACATGGAGTTACCTGAAATTTCCCTTTTTAAAGAAGGTCGGTTGGAAAGGATTTACGGAGGGGAATGACTCAGGTGTGTATCATGCCACTCCCCTGTCAAGGCTGAATGCAGCCGAAGGGATGGCCACGCCGCTGGCCATGGCCGAATACAACAGGATGTTTTCCGTTATCGGGGTCAAGCCCGTCCACAACACCCTGGCCATGCACTGGGCCAGGCTGGTGGAGTTGCTGTATTCAGCCGAAAGATGCCTTGAACTTGCCATGCATCCGGACATTACAGGTTCCGATCTGCGTACGCCGCCCGACGGCATTGCAGGTGAAGGCGTGGGCATTGTCGAGGCCCAGCGCGGGACGCTGACCCATCATTACTGGACAGACGAGAAAGGCCTGATTACCCGTGCCAATATCATTGTCGGAACCACCAACAACAACGCCGCCATCTGTATGTCCATCAAAAAGGCCGCACAGGGATATATCCGCAAGGGGGTCACGGTGGACGAAGGCATACTGAACAGGATTGAAATGGCCTTCAGGGCTTATGATCCCTGCTTTTCCTGTGCCACACACAGTCTTCCGGGCAATATGCCCATGATCGTGAACCTGAGAAGCAGTTCCGGCGAATTGTTGCGGCAAATCCGCAGAGACTTGTAAGATAAGATTACCATTAAAATAATAGCTTATGCGCACCGGAATATTTTTCTGCCAGGTTGATGAAAACACCCTCATTAATACGGATGCTGTTGCCAAGTACGCTGCCAACCTGCAGGGCGTGGAACTGGTCCGTATCCTTGGACTCAGACCGCGGCTGGATGCGGAAAACCTGAGCACACTGATACAGTCCAAAGCGCTCGACCGTATCATTATTGCAGGCGACATGCCCGGTTATTACAAGCCGGTATTTACAAAAGCCATGGCACAGGCCGGCGGCGATCCTGCCGAAGTGCGCCTTGCCTCTTTCAGAGAGCACGGGGCACAGGGAGAACAGGCCCTGGACCGTGCCAAAGCAACAGTTGCCTGCGCCAGTATGGCAGTGCCATTTTCCCTGGTGGCCACTCCCCGGAGAAACCCCGTGCATCACGCCACCCTGGTCATAGGAGGCGGCATTGCAGGGATCCAGGCTTCCCTAGAGATTGCCAATGCGGGGAAACACGTTTACCTGGTGGAACAGACCGGGACGATAGGCGGACATATGGCCATGTTTGACAAGACGTTTCCCACCCTTGACTGCGCCGCCTGTATCCTCACCCCAAAAATGGTATCCGTAGGCCAGCACGACATGATCCACCTGCTGACAAATTCAAAAGTGACGGAAGTCAGTGGAAAACCAGGCGCCTACCGTGTAAAGATCCGTCAGCGGGCGCGAAGGGTGGATGTGAATGCATGCGTTGCCTGCAACCTCTGCTCCGAAGTCTGTCCGGTTAAAGTCGAGAGTGCATTTGACTCAGGAATATCCCTGAGAAAAGCCATCTACATTCCATTCCCCCAGGCAGTACCCAATGCCTACCTGATCGATGAGGAAAGCTGTACTTATGTTCTCTCGGAAGGCCAGAAATGCGGGGTATGTGTGAAGAAATGCCCCAAGGAATGCATTAACCTGGATGAACCCGACACCGATACCGACCTCGAAGTGGGGAATATCATTATTGCCACAGGCTATGAACTGCTCGACGTGGGTAAAATAGAACAGTACGGCTATGGTAAATACCCGAATGTACTTACATCCCTGGAGTTTGAGAGGCTTACCAATGCGAGCGGCACGACAGGGGGCAGGATCGTTACCAAAACAAAGCAGTTCAATAAAAAGACACAGAAAGACGAATGGATTTTCTCAAAGGACGGCGTTCCGCCCCGAAGCGTGGCCATCATCCATTGTGTAGGATCCAGAAATAAAAAATACAATGCATACTGCTCAAGGGTTTGCTGCATGTATTCTCTGAAGTTTGCGCACCTTATCAGGGAAAAGATACCCAATGTCAAATGCTACGAATTCTATATCGACATGCGGGCATTTGGAAAGGGTTATGAAGAATTTGCCGAGCGGATCAGGCATGAAGGCACCTTTGTGGTCCGCGGACATACCACAAAAGTGGAGATGAAGCATGAGCAGATGTCGGTCAGGGGTGAGGACATCATGAATGACAGGATCGTTGAATTTCCGGTTGACATGGTCGTGCTGGCCGTAGGACTGGTTCCATCAGCTGAAACGGAAAATCTGAGCAGGATCCTCGGTATTTCACGGGATCCCGACGGCTGGTTTTCGGAGCTGGATTACAACGGCAATCCCACTGACACCGAGAGGGGTGGCATTTATGTGGCAGGGATGTGTCAGGGACCCAAAGACATTCCGGATACAGTAGCCCAGGCCTCGGCAGTGGCTGCAGGCGTGCTGAGAAGCATTACCAGCGGAAGAGGGATCGGCCATATGGACAGTGTGCCGCTCAGTGAAATTGAAGCAAGAGCAAAAATTCTCCAAACGATTTAATTATCAAATACATGGCAATCAGAATCAACCTGGGGTATATTGATGAGTTGAACAAATATGGAGCGGAGGATGTACAACTCTGTTACCAGTGCGGGGATTGTTCAACCGTTTGTGTCCATTCGGACGACATCTTTAACTTTCCCCGGAAATCGATGAGGCGACTGCAAATGGGCCTCGAAAGAAAAATCGAAACGACCCTGGAACCATGGTTGTGCTATTATTGCGGCCAGTGTTCCGACCAATGCCCCCGCGAAGCCGATCCGGGAGAAACCATGATGAGCCTCAGACGCTGGCTCATTGCCCGCTACGACTTTACCGGCATCGCCTCGCGCTTTTTCAGATCCTCAGCCACAGAAGTAATCGCCATCCTGGCAGTGGCTTTGATAACCGGACTGTTCCTGTTTATATACGGGAAAGCGGGAGGCAGTATCAGCATATATGACGGAGAAGGGGCCTTTCTTCCAAGCAGTTTTATCCATTTCTTCGATCTCGCGATCGGTTCCGTTCTGGCAGTCTTCCTGCTGATCAACGCATACAGGATGTGGCATCTGACCATGAATAAAGGAGTCAGCGTCAGGATATCCCCCTGGCTTTACCTCAAACACATCTTCACCTTTCCGCTCCACTTCTTCACTCAGAAACGTTATGCGCAATGTGAGTCGAAAAACCGGAATTTTATTTTCATGCCCTGGATCACCCACCTTGGACTGATGCTCGGATATGTGACCATGCTTGTACTGGTGATGGTGTTTATTGAGGAATTGCAGCACGGTCCGGAGATCATATGGCAGGTACACCTTTTTGCCTATGCGGCAAGCCTCGGCCTGATCATCGGGACCATCTACTTTATCCGGAGCAGGCTTCGAAAAACTGCCTATGTCCAATTCAAGAAGTCGCACAGTACCGACTGGGTGTTTGTGATTCTGTTGTTCCTGATCGTCATTACCGGAATCGGACAGCATATCCTTCACCGGACAGGGTATTACGAGGCTGCAAACATCACCTATATCCTGCATCTGATGTGTGTGGTACCATGGCTGTTAAGAATGCCGTTCAGCAAATGGGCACACCTGCTGTACCGCCCTTTAGCCATGTATTTTGCTGCAATACAGAAAGATGCATTGAAGAAACAACTCAGATTATCAGAAGATCATATGATCACTGTCAAGTAAAACCAAGCCATGGAAAATTGCAGAACCGGTGTTTACATATGCATGTGCGGCACCAACATAGCCAAAGTCATTGATGTGGAAGCGGTCAGGGAATTTGTTTCAGGCCTGCCCGATGTGATGCTCGTCAGGACTTATAAATACATGTGCTCGAATCCGGGGCAGGAGATGATCGTCCAGGATATCAGGGAAAACAACCTGAACCGTATCGTGGTGGCAGCCTGCAGCCCTTGTATGCACGAACGTACCTTTCGTTCCGCCCTCAGAAAAGCAGGCATCAACCAGTATCTGTTCGAGATGGCGAATATCAGGGAGCAATGCAGCTGGGTGCACCATGATCAGCAGGATGCCACCGAAAAGGCCATGGCACTGACCCAGGCAGCAATCCGCCGGGTGGCGCTGCATGAACCACTGGAGAACCTTTCAGTGGATATGTCGCCGGCCACCCTGGTCATTGGCGGAGGCATCGCCGGCATGACCGCAGCACTCGAACTGGCCGAAGCAGGTTACCCTGTCTACCTGGTCGAGAAAACCGGCCGCCTGGGAGGTAACCTCGCCAGGGTCGACCTCACCGCACCCTATCTTTACTCTGCACAGGATCTGATTAATGAAAGAATATTCAGGATAAACGATAATAATCACATATATTTACATCTGAATTCAAAAGTGACGGAACTTAGCGGGTTTGTGGGGAATTATACGGCCACCATCGAGACAATCCCGGTGGAAAACGGACATAAAAAAGAAGAAGTGAAGGTGGGTAATGTGATTGTTTGTACTGGCTACAAGGAGTTTGACGCCTCGCGCATCACGCATTACGGTTATGGCAAACTGCCAAACGTGGTCACCTCTTTTGAACTGGAAACCATGATCCGTTCTGGAAAGATAGAGACCCGGGAAGGCCGGATACCCAGATATATTGCGATTATTCACTGTGTCGGAAGCCGGAGCCTGGAATTCCATGGTTACTGCAGCAGGGTTTGCTGCATGACTGCCCTGAAATATGCACATGAAGTGAAATCCGCCATCCCGTCGTGCTATGTGTCGGATATTTATGTTGACATGCATGCTTTCGGAAAAGGTCACGAAGACTTTTACCGGCGTTCTTCCGAGGCAAAAACCCTGTTTCTGATGTACAACAAGAACGACAGGCCGGTGATTCGCCGTGCGGATGAGAAGGATGACTGCCAGATGCTGATAGAAGTCAATGAGTGTTTATCGGGTGAAACGATAGAGATACCGGCCGACCTTATTGTACTCATGGTTGGCATGGAAGCCAGGGAAGACGCATCTGAAGTGGCACACCTGGTCAATATCAGCCAGGATAAAGAAGGCTGGTTCATCGAAAGCCACCCTAAACTGGAACCCGTGGCCACCACCACCGACGGGATCTTTATTGCCGGAACCTGCGTAGCACCGAAAGACATCCCCGATACCGTCGCCCAGGCCAGGGCAACAGCCGCCAGAATCCTGGCAAAAGTTTCGCAGGGAAAGATAGAGGTTGATGCGCTTTACTCCGAAATCAACAAGGAGATCTGCTCAGGATGCAGGCTGTGCAATAAACTCTGCCCCTTCAGCGCTATAGAATTCAATGAAAAGGAAGCTTACAGCGAAGTCATCAGCGCCTTGTGCAAAGCCTGCGGCGTATGTGTGGCAGCCTGCCCCTCCTCCGCCATTAAAGGCCGTCATTTCACAGATGCACAGGTGATGGCGCAGCTCGATGGGCTGCTGTCACCGGTGAAGTACCAGATTGAAGCCGTAACCTCATAAGAACACAGTTGCAAAACACCGACCATTCATATAACAGTCAATGCCATGAATAAGAAAATTCTTCTAATCGACGATGACGAAGACCTGCTCCGTTCTTTCCAGGTGAACCTGGAGATATACGGTTATGAGGTCTTTACCGCTCCTGACAGCCGGCAGGGAATGCTCCTGATCGAGAAGGAAAAACCCGATTTCATCGTGCTGGATGTCATGATGAACAGCAACCTTGAAGGATATAATTTCCTTCACCAGATTAAAGGCAATCCGGACTGGAAACAAATCCCCGTGCTGATGCTTACAGGCATGGTCGACCAACTGGGAGTCAACCTTTTCTCTGCGGTGGATGATGAGAAACTGTTCCCTCACGTGCGTTTTCACGACAAACCCATCGCTCCGCTCGATTTGGTTGAAATTATTGAGGAAATGCTCCCCCGGGAGTGAGCTCCCTTCATGATCTGTTCATCATGAAGGCAGCAAACAACAAAGCAGATGGATAAGAAGCTGATACCCGCCCATCTTGTATTCGCGAACTGGTTTATCAGAATCCGCTGGATTGCCTCATCCCTCTTGCTGCTGGCCGGTATCGGGCTCAGATACATTGAGATTTTTAATATCAATCCTGATCCTGTGATCAGGCTATCTGTGATCCTGCTGGCACTAAACTGTCTGCATCACTTTTTTCTGCTGTGGTTGCAGAAAAAAGACCTTAAAAATCCCATCCGGATCATCAAGGCATTTATTCATTTCCAGATTATTACCGACCTGTTGATGCTGACCCTGCTGCTTCACTTCACCGGAGGGGTTGAAAATCCGCTGTTTATCCTGTATTTCTTCCACATGATCGTGTCGAGCGCCATCTTTTCATGGAAAGGCTCCTATTTCCATTCCGCCCTGATCATCCTGATGTTCGGTTCGGTGGTACTTCTGGAATGTCACGGACTCATCCCGCATCACCACCTTCAGGGATTTATACATCCGGATTTGT
Source organism: Bacteroidota bacterium (assembly GCA_022709385.1). Taxonomy (GTDB): domain Bacteria; phylum Bacteroidota; class Bacteroidia; order Bacteroidales; family CAIXZF01; genus JAKLIX01. The sequence continues at coordinate 52,853 of JAKLIX010000007.1, forward strand.
ACCGGAATGAATTATACATTTACGGTGCAGGAAGCGTGTTTATCACCGCCTCCCTTCTGCTTGTCAGCCTCACCCATATGGTTGTCGCCAGATCTATCCGCATTGAGGAATCCTATGTCTTTGCCAACCTTGAACTGGAAAAAAAAGACCAACTGAAAAATGAATATGTCCTGCGGCTCACACACGATATCAAGGCGCATCTCGCAGCCATCATTTCCTGCCTGGATGTGGTGAGAAACCAGTTCGCAGGCTCGCTCAGTGATAAACAGTCGGAGTTCCTGAACCGTGCATACTACAGAACCCACCTGCTCGTAAACTTTGTCAAAGATCTGCTGAACCTGACCAGGAAGCGACTTGTACAGGAAATCGAATTCGAGGCATTCTCTCTTCCCGAAGTGGTGAACAAAGTCACCTTCTCCGCTTCCCTGCTGGCCAGGGATAAATCCATCGATTTTCATGTCCATATTGATAAGAACATCAACACCATCCATGGAAATCCCTTTACGATAGAGGAGCTTTATACCAATCTGCTGTTCAATGCCCTTAAATACACCCCACAACACGGAAAGATCGAGGTAATCGTCAGAAACCGCCTTGATCATGTCGTTACCGAGATATCAGATACCGGTATCGGGATCCCGCAGGAGGAAATACCAAAGATATTTGACGAATTCTACAGGGCAAGCAATGTTCCCAAAGACATCAATACAGGATCGGGCCTCGGGCTTTCCATTGTCAAGCAGATCCTTGATAATCACAAGGGTAAGATTTGGGTACAGAGTGAACCCGGGGTGTGGACGAAGTTTACCTTTACTTTGCCAAAAAAGCCGGCAAGCTATTCAAAAGAGGAATAGGGAAAATAGATCCGCCAACCACCTGCTGCCGGCAATCTACAACTGTACCAGGGTATATACCACCGTGGTGGAATAGATGGCGGCTGGGAGTGTTGCAGAGACACCTTCAAGCGAGTATTCAATATCCACCTCGGTTCTGTCGCGACGACCGCTGAAAAACACGGTATTACCGGTAGTGATAGTGATAAAGCTGGTTCCTCCACTGATCTGACTCGCAGGCGGCCCATTACCGTCACTGGTTCTTCTAACCTGTAATTCAAAAGATGTATTCCATGACACATCGCTCCTGGCGACATTTATACGGTATCTGCTGTTATTTGGATTCACATCGATGTTCATCGCTATCACAGTCCCGGCCGATGTAAAAGGACTGCTGAAGTCGAGGCCGGCATCGCTGATGTTGGCGGATGAAACGGACGGACTCCAGCCCCCGGAAATTGAAATGGACTGAGAGGAGGATTCTTCCGAGGTAAACAGCGTGACTGCGAACAACAGCAGCAGCGGAATGCAGAAAGATTTCTTCATGTAAAGATCCAAGCTTTCTTTTTAGATTTTTTAGTTTTCCATCTCCCATTACCCTTAAACATCAATCCATATGCAACGCAAGCACCTATAAAATCAAAACAACATAAAACAAAAAATTAATTATCAACACTTTACAATACCTTTATATACCTAGTTTTTAACATTACGTTTACAAAAATTTAAATTCACTTTGGGAAAATTTCCATATTCAGGAAAAACAGTACCGGAATTGCCTGATATGCAAGATCCTTTCCCAGGCTCCCGCCGGGATTATCCATATCCAGCATGACTCGAATCCGTGGCCAGGCAATGCAAAGCCTTCGCTTCACTGAGCCCGCAGGTCGAGCAGCAGGATATTCACCCCCGCATCATAGCGATATTCGACATTGCGGCACCTGCCACGGATCAGACGGATCCCGATATCGTCCACCCTTTCTCCGTGCTCCAGCGGGTTAAAGGGACTGCCCGGGCTTTCGACGGTGAGGATGACATCTCCGTCTTTCTCCGAATAAGACAGGTTCAGGGTAGTGTCCCGGATGTCCGGCATCAGTCCCAGCACCTCTTCGGCCATCAGTTGTGTGTTCAGGGTCAGCTCCCTGTCTAAAAGATGTTTCTCGCAGAAGGTCTGCATTTCAGCATGCATGGCGTAGAGGTCGTAATCCTTGCTTGTGATGTGAATCCGAAGGCTGCGTACCCGCTTGATAAAGGCATTGGTTTTCTCCCTCAAGGGCGTGTCGAAGATTTGATCCGGACTTCCTTCCTCGTAGATTCCTCCTTCATCCATGTAAAACATCCTGGTGGCTGTATTTCTGGCAAACTCCATCTCGTGGGTTACGATCACCATCGTCATTCCCTCCGAAGAAAGGCGGCGGATCACTGCCAACACTTCGCTTACCATGGTCGGATCGAGTGCAGAGGTGGGTTCGTCGAACAGGAGAATCTCAGGATCCATGGCCAGGCAGCGGGCTATGGCCACGCGCTGTTTCTGTCCGCCCGACAACTCAGCCGGATAGCTGCCGGCCTTTTCTGCCAGACCGACCAGCCTGAGCAGTTCCATGGCCCGTGTCATGGCCTCCTCCCTGCTTTTCCGGAGCAAATGGATAGGTCCGAGCGTCAGATTGCCCATAACACTCAGATGCGACCAAAGGTTGAACGACTGGAAAACCATCCCCATCCTCCTGCGTATGGCAGAAACGTCGGTAGCCGGATCGAGCAGGGATACCCCGTCAACCAGGATACGTCCCGATGTCGGAGTCTCCAGCAGGTTCAGACAACGAAGAAAGGTGCTCTTTCCTGACCCGGAAGGGCCGATGACGGCTATCACCTCTCCTTTCCTGATTTCTGCACTCACATCATGCAGCACGGTCAGTTCGCCGAAACGTTTGCACAAATGTTCAACCCTGATCATAATGACACCTCCTTTCCGTTTCTGATTGGTTTTCTTTTCGGATTCACCCTGATCTCGATATAGTCAAGTCCCAGGGTCAGCAGCCAGGCCACCAGAAAATACAATACGGCCACCATGATGAGGGGAAAGAAGGCATCGAAGGTGCGGCTGCGGATGATGTCGCTGGCCTTGGTCAGATCCTGCACCGCAATATAGCCCACGATGGATGTCATCTTGATCAGTGAGATGAACTCCCCTTTATAAACCGGCAGGATGGGGCGGAGCGCCTGAGGAAAGATAATGTGGCGAAAGGTCTGAAATGGGGAAAATCCCATCGCCGAAGCAGATTCCCTTTGTCCGTGATCTATTCCCATGACGGCCGAACGGAATATCTCAGCCACATAGGCTCCGAAATTGATCCCGAAAGCGATCACCGAAACGATCACCGGATCAATATTGACCGATGCAAAAACAATGTAATAGATAATCATCAGCAACACCAAAACAGGGATGCCCCGGATCAGGTTGATAAAGCCCCTGGCCGTGCTGGCAATCCAGTTGCGCGCAGACATGCGCATCAGACATACCACAGCACCAATCAGCGTTCCCAGGATGGCTGCCAGTACAGAAATCAGCACCGTTACCCAGAGACCGTCAAGGATGTGCTGGTAACGTTTTTCATGAATGATATTGTTGTAAAAACTTTCGGCGACTTTCCGGAAAAAAGACGGGCTTGCATCTTCCGTGGCATCATCCTCAGCGGCATCCATTCCGGCAATATGCGCTTTCTCCGCAATGATGCTTACACCGGAAACAAAATAGGGTTCAGAAAAATCGATCTGTTTCTCTCTTTCTTCGGTAATCATCATGGAACTTGTGATGATGTCGATCTTGCCGGTGGAGATGGAAGCGATGAGGCTGCCGAACTGGAGATCGACCGGCTCGTATTCCATCCCGAGCCTGGCAGCGAAGCGTTTAGACAGTTCGATGTCGAATCCGGCGAGCTTACCCCCGGAAATAAAGGAGAAAGGCTTGCCCAGATCGCTGACGATACCGGCTCTGAGCACTCCGTTTCCGCCGGGTAGCGGGATGTCGGGCAAAACCGATGCATCCTCCTCCATCCATCGTTTTACCATAGCGTCATAGGTACCGTCATTCCTGATCTCCAGCAGAAATTCATTGAACTTTTCACGGATGGCGTCATTGTCGCTGTTAAATCCTGCCGCGATGGGAACGCTAAAGACATCCTTTGCCAGGATGCCCAGTCCCGGGTTTGTTTTAAAGATGTCCGGCAAAGAGACATGGTCGTAAAGCACCGCATCTGTTTTGCCGCTGGTCAGGGCAAAGACCAGCTCGGCCGTGTTCTGATACTGCAGGATTGTGGCATCCGGATAGGCTTTAGTTGCGTAAGTATCATGTATACTTCCAAGCAGTACTCCGATGAGTTTGTTGTGCAAATCCTGCGCGCCATGCATCAGCTTGCCTTCCTGATCCGCAGCCTCAGGTGAAGATTCACCGGAGGCCACCATCACGGCTATCCCGCTTTTATAATAGGGTTCAGTGAACAGCACCTGTTTGGCGCGTTCTTCGGTGATGGACAAGCCTGCTCCTATCATATCCACTTTCCCGGCAATCAGGGCAGGGATCATGGCACCGAATTCCATGTCAGTCACCTCCAGTCTCATGCCAAGCCTTTGAGCCACATAGGAAGCGAACTCCACATCAAAACCAACCAATTGCTTGCGGCTGTCATAAAACGACATGGGTTCCGTAACGGCGGCCGTACCGAAGCGCAAAACCTCTCCTGATTCAATAAATTGAATTTCAGGCATCCGGGCAGGATTCCCGTGGGAAGGAAACCACCTGCTTTCCATTTCCGCGTACAGACCACACGCCTTCAATGAATCCAGCACTGCATCCGCCACCTGCTTCAGGACGGTATCCTGCAGGCGAAAGGCAAAGCCGTAGTTATCATCGAACATCAGTTCAGGCAGCACCAACAGGCCTGCATTCTTTGCAGCAATATTCTTCAGCACCGGCAGGTCATATACTGCGGCGTCCGCTTTACCGGTCTTTACGGCAATCGCGCAGTCGAGCACCGAATTATAATACTCGAATACGGCAGCGGGGTACTTCTTCAGGACGAACTGGTCGGCCGCCGTGCCGGTAGGGACGGCAAAAGTACTGCCCCCGTCAAGCTGGGAAAGATGCCGGATCTGCTGCTTGTTATCGCCGCATCCTCCCATCAGCAGGCCCAGTGTCAGCATGAAAACGATGGCTGGTTTATACATGATGAATAATATTGATTTCAAAGCTCAGACTGTATGGCAGGGTTCATACTCAAACCTGACAGGTTCGCTTATGCAAAGCTATTTAATATGAGTAATACCTTACACCATTGGTGTGGATTTTTTTTCACAAACACCCGGCTGTCGGTCGTAATATTAAATTTTTGCATTCAGTAAACCAAAGCCGGTTTACAATGTCTAAAGATTGAAAATCATTTAAACCGATCCTCCCGATGAAAAAACTGACCCTTCTGCTGCTTATGATGGTGGGAACATTTTCCCTGCTGAGCGCACAAACCATGAATTTCCATATTTTCGGCCATGTTACCGACCCCATGGCCAACATGCCGCTCGTGAACCATGACGTGACCATTGCTTCCGACCCTGCGGCATCCGGCGGTTTCACTTACAATACCACCGTCCAGACCAACCAGGCAGGGAAATATTTCGTGCATTTCCCTACTCCGCCAAACCAAATCCTGGTTTTCAACATCTCCACCACGGACTGCAACGGGGTGATCCACACCATCACCGATAGCAGCGCGGGCCCTTCCATCATTGCCAACTTCAGCATCTGCGGCAATGCACCCCAGAACTGCCAGGCCAAATTCCTGGTACACCATGTACCCGGAAACCCGCTTGCCTTTCATTTCCAGAATATTTCCCTCGGGTTTCCTGCCACCTACCTGTGGACCTTTGGCGACGGAGATTCCTCCACCGCCATTGATGCAGCCCATGTGTACGCACAAGCCGGCACCTACCAGGTTTGTCTGACGATGGTGAACAACAGCGGTTGTACAGACACCTATTGCAAACAAATCGTAATCGCTTCGCCTCCTCCGCCTCCTCCCTGCCATGCCAAATTCAATTATCACAAGTTCGGGCTGACCGTCAAATTCCACGCCCATGCGCTGGGGGGGACTCCTCCATATACCTTTGCCTGGGATTTTGGCGACGGAGACACTTCATCCCTGAAAAAGCCGACCCATGTATATGATACTGCAGGTATCTACACGGTCACCCTGATTATAAGCAGCTCCGACGGCTGCGCTGATACTGCCGTCAAGACCGTTCACGTCACGGCGCCGAACCCCGGACCGTTCAACCTGCATGGCGCCGTCTTCGCCGGGAACAGTCCGGTTTTCCCTGCCAAAGTCCTGCTGATTAAAAAGGATCCGGCCACCCAAAGCCTGCTGCACTTGGATTCCACCCTTGTGGACACCACGGGGCATTTCGGCTTCCAGCAACTGCCGGCCGGGGTCTATTTTCTGAAAGCTTTCCCTGCCCCCGGAACGATCTTCGACAGCCTCTTCATGCCCACCTACTTCCCCCATCATCCCGGCCCCTCCCCCATGTCGGCCATCCACCTCCCGCCCCTGCACAATCCCTATATCATCCATCTGAAGCACAAAACGGTGAACCCGCCTTCCCCCCTGCAAAAAAGCGAAACTGCCGGTACGACGGATGAAGACCTTCCCATGCTCTATCCCAATCCCGCCGGTCATCAGCTGAATATCAGGCTGAACCAGGAAACAGATCAATCCATTGAGATCCGGATGTACAACAGCCTCGGCCAGGAAGTGATCCGTGAAACCAGGGAAGTGGCAGAAAGCAGCCAGGAAATCATCCTTGACGTAAGCCACCTGAACGCGGGTATCTTCACCCTGATCATTGACAAGGCTCAGGCCGGTACATCAACCCATAAAATTCTGATCGACAGATAACATAAACCTCCCCCTTAGCTTTAAGCCCCGGCAATGACTTCATTTCCGGGGCTTTTTTCATGCAGGCTGCATCTCGCCCACCGCCAAACCTTATCCACTGGCAAGCTGCAACATCCCTCAGTTGCTCAGGATCACCGACCTGCTGAAAAACACGCCCGGCCTTTCCACCACACGCAAACCAAACTGCGCTGCCATGTCGAGCATCCCGGCAAATGAAGCACGTGACACATGGAAGTTTGGTTCAACGATACAGAGCAAGCCGCCGGGCTTCAACAGGGATTTCAATTCATGAAAAAGCTTCGCCTTGTCCTTTACCTCGTGAACCATGTAAAAAGCCAGTACAAAGTCTACAGCCCTGTCCAGACCAATGCGGTCCTCCCCGCAGAGGTGCAGGCTGATGAGCGACTCAAGTCCCGAGGCCCGGATTTTCCTGCTGACAATATCCAGCATCCCCTGCTGGACATCGGCTGCAATTACTTCTCCGTGATGCTGCAACATTTTCGCCATCTCGAAGGTGAAGAATCCCGGACCGCAGCCCAAATCCAGTACCGTCATTCCCGGCCTGATGTATGGTTTCAATATTTTACGGGGATGCTGCAGAAATCTCCTGACAGGATGATCCAGGCCCCCTGCCCTTTCCACCGGACAAATCCGCTGTGCCTTTTCGCTGTTCATATCTCTAATGTTTATATTTTATAATTCAGTTGAAATTCTGTGATTACTCTCTGCCGCCGGAATGTCCGCTTCCCTGATTATCAATCTCAGCCGGTCGGGATGGCTTGCACCTGTTCTTCCAGAAACCAAGCGGTACGATCATCGGCACTTTCTTTTTATATACCAGGTAGGCTTCGCCGAAATCACGGGCAAGACGCTTTTCTTCAGAAAATTTCAACATCAGCAACACCAGGAGCACAAACAGCAGCCATACGGCAAGCGCAGTTACCGAATGGAAAAAGACGACGATGGAAGCGTAAACCGACAATGCCCCGAACACCATCGGGTTTCTGCAGTAGCGGTAAGGTCCTGAGGTCACGAGCCGCTTCGTCTGAGGACTTACAGCCAGGCCGAAAGCATCTGTCGGGCCGCCTTTTCCCTTGATGAAAAGAAAAATATTAGACCAGGCGGCAAATAACACTCCCGTCACGAGCAATACCAGGGACACGATCCACCTGATGACCTCCGGATAGGCAGGAAGTTGCCATGGAAAGTGCGGGTCAAAGGTGGTAAGCCGGTATAATCCCCAGGGTATCAGGAGAAAAAACAGGGTAAATCCCAGCAGGTAGCCTGCCATATGACGTATGATCTCTTTCATGGTTCGCGGCTTTTCAAATGGTTGTCAGTTCCTCTTTTCCGGAATACATGGGATGGTTTCCTTCCTGATAAAAAAATCGAGGCTTATACCATTTTTCCTGATCAGGTAATTTCGGATGCCGAGTTGGTTCAGAAAGCCGATGATTTCATCGTTACGATAGGAAGTCCTGACAGATTCCAGAAAACCCTTGTTAAGGCAAAGGTAATACAAGACCCCGCCCTTGTTGAAGTCGTAGATAAACATTGTTCCTCCGGGTGCCAGGGCATGGTAAAGGTTATGGATGGCGGAAAGGGGGTCGGACCAGTCGTGCAGCGAGAAAGTGGAATAGATCACATCGAATGTCCCGAGCGACTGCAGCAGGGCTGCATCCTCAACAGATCCGCGGACAAAGCTGATTTTCTCCGTGTTTCCTTTCTCTCTGATGTATTGTTCGGCCACCCTGATCATATCTGCAGAACAATCCAGGCCCACGATTTCATCAGGGGAATACCTGCTGCAAACCAGATGCGTCAGGCATGCCGGTCCGGGACCCACTTCAAGATAGCGTCCACGCCTGGCGATCTGATCAAATTTTGAGAAGAAGTCATTGTAGTAAAACTTAAGCATGATCTTCTGTAAACGGAGGTATTTCATGGCATTGGTCCTGCCGTTTGTCACCTGCCATGTGGCCTGAGGAATTGCGGGAGTTTCCATACACTTTATTGATCAGGTTATTGGTAAGGGTGCTGCATTATCACAGGGCAAAATTGCGACAGACAAAGCATCCGGTCAAACGACAATCGGTTAATGAAGGATAAAACCCGGCCAACACCGCCGGTGGCGGGTGAGCCTCACAAGGATCCGTAAAAACTGCAGAAGGTGACCGGAAGCTATTCCTTATCTCAGGATGGCAACTTTTTTTACTATCCTGCCCTTGTTGCCGGTAAAAACCAGGGAATACAATCCCGGCCTGAATGAGGCAAGATTGAGCTGTCTGGCCACCGGGAGCACAGAAAGCAGCATTCCGTTGGCATCGAAGATGCTGATTTCACTGTAATCCGACAACAGATCCACATCGGGATCTCCATCGAGGAACAGGATATTGGAAGCCGGATTGGGGTAAATGCGGATATCCGCCGCGGGGATGTTTTCGGGAAGGTTCACAACACTGCCGTTATATTTCAGCACTTCACCCGACCAGGAGCAGACATATCCGATGCCGGAGGGGGTGAAATCCATGCCGTAGAAATGCTGTGATGAAGCCGCAGTCATCACTTCCCAGCTCAGGCCCCCGTCGAGCGACCTGATCACCGTACCGGCATAGCCCGAAACATAGATACGGTTTTCGTCCAGGGCTTTGATGCATTGGAGGGACTCCTGGGTAAGCGTATTGGGCAGGAAGGTCCAGTTTTTCCCGCCATCGGTGGTTTTATACACCTGGCCGATATCACCGCAGACGAAGCCCAGGCTGTCGTTCACAAAGCTGAAGCAGCGCAGCCACCAGTTGACGGAGGCCCCGGGAAAGCTCTGGGGCTGTTGCCAGCTTTGTCCGCCGTTTTCAGTGTAATAGATGAAGTTCAGCCCCGCGATAAAGCCATGGTTCTTATCCAGGAAATAAATCTCCTCTATGGCTGTGACAAAGGGTGGTGCAACCGTCGTCCAGGTCTGGCCCATGTCATTGGTTTTGTATATAGCCCCGTTGTTCCCGCAGACATAGCCGGTGGGACCGTCGAAACTGATCCCGAAAAGGTGGTAGCCCTGGGGAGACACCGTATCGGCAATCCAGGTCAGTCCGCCGTCCGTGGTGCGGATCACCAGGCCGTAGTTCCCGCACATCATCACCGTGTCTGCGGAGAAAGTCCAGATATCCTTAAACCTGGTGCCGGTATAACCGGAGCTTTGGTCCGTCCAGCTCAGGCCGCCGTCATTGGTTTTGTGGATGTTGTAGGTACTCCCGTTATAGAGCGATGAAACGGTATACCCTGTCGAGTCGTTCGCAAAGCGGATACAATGCAGGGTCTGGGCAGGACTGAATGCGGCACAGGACTGCCATTGCTGAGCAGGCAACAGGGAAGTAAACAGCAAATTCGCCAGGAAACATGAAAGGAATTGATACCGGGATTTAGCAATAAAGGTCATAATGATAAGATTTGATCAGGCGGAATTCAAAGGTAGTGAATTCACGCGTACCAACCCATGGTCTGTGTAATAAGCTTATCCTCATTTGGCGAAAACTATTCCTATGTTTATTTGAAGCTGATGACATGTTGCTAATAGCTTGCTTTCCAGCCACTTCATTAACTACAATCCAGGCCAGGCAATCTTCAGCCGTCGACTGATAGTCACAAACCCCATTGCTTCACAAGATCCCGCAAAATCAACTATTTTTTCCCAAACAGCATAAGACTTTCAGGCTGTCGACAGGCTGTTTGGCAGTCCATGAGTGCCTTATTAAAATATTGACTTTTAGTAAAATATGTATTATATTTGAAAAAATTGATGCCGAGGATCCATTCCCCGACCTGTCACAAAGACCCTGAAAATGGATCATCCTTACCGGCAATCCCGTAAGCACCCATTCCATTCATGGGAGAAGCCAGTTTTTATCATTAAATTTAAAACAACGGTTATGAAAAGAAATCACTTTTCAGCAGCAAGCATAGTGTTGCTGCTCATTGGCCACAGCCTTTCGATACAGGCACAAAGCACTCCCGAGATCACTGCCGGCATGGACCGGCATGATGCTATGTGGAGTATTTTTTATAATGACAGCCATATATACGGGATCAATGATGTCAATTTCATTCTCGGGACACAGGAAATATTTTTCGGTGGCCTTCCGATTTCAGATGTACAGGGTTTTTATTCCTTCCCATCAGGTGACTGGAGTATTTTCTGGACGCTTTCAAACACCTATTCTTTAAGAACCATTAATGGGATATTGACTGCAGCATTGATAACGGATACGACAGGGGCTCTGATCGGGAATGTACGCGGTTGCTTCCGTCATTCTGCCTCCAACACGATTATATGGACACCCACCAATGTCTTTAATGTCGCATTAATCGGGCCAGGACTGCTAGCCTTTCCTGTTCTTGCTGGAGGTTTAACAATTGCGGGTACCGAAGGAGTCTTCCTTCATGATGCATCCTGGAGTATTCTCTGGACTCCCGCGAATGTTTTGGGCATCAGTGGAACCGGTAACGCACTTGTGACGACTCCACTTCTTGACAGTGTGACTCCTTTGCTTAACACGCAGGGGTGCTATAAGCATAACGCCGGCTGGAGCCTACTGTATACATTAACCGGACTTTACAGTATTCGAACAGTCGGAGGCGTACCACTCGTTGCACAAGTTCTTGATGTGTCAGTCCCAATACCAGGAGTTAGGGGTTGTTATAAACATTCTGATATGTTCAGTATATTCTGGACAGCAGGGAGAACATACAGTATCAGAGATATTAACTCTGTGCTCATTCCAGATACTATATTAGTCAATGGGGTCGACATCGCGAATACCCGCGGGGTGTATCACATGTTAGGCGGATGGACTATTCTTTGGACAAGCACGAATGTATACAGTATCTACGACATCAATTTTGTACTGACTCCTGCTGAAGTATTGCATAATGGCGCATCCATCCCCGGGGTGCAGGGTTGCTACAAACACGATGCTGCATTTACCATTATGTGGAGGCCAACCAATGTTTACAGTCTGATCGACAACAATTTTACAATCACACCCACAGAAATTACTTTACAAGGAGCATCTATCATAGGAACCCAGGGAGTCTTCAACCAGGGCACGGGATGGAGTGTACTTTGGACACCGATAAATGTATTCGGGATCCGGGATATAAACTTCGCACTTATTCCTGATGAAGTTTTCTTTAACAATGCTTCCATTCAGAATACCGTGGCATTGATGCGACACCAGTTAGGGCACAGCATTCTTGAAACCTCAACAAATGTGCTGCACCTTCAGGACATTAACTTCAATCTGGTTACAACCGATATTACAGACGGACCAAACTCCATACCAAGCTATGATACGGCTTTGATATCAAGCATACAAGTTGCATCATTGCAAACGCCCTGGGATCCCTGGTTGCTGGTTGATTCGACATGGTATACTGTAGATTCCATTCCGGTTTATGAAACCACCACAACAACGGAATACGGCCTTATTATTTCAGGGGAAACATGTTACCCCACAGATACTATCATCTATTCACCAGATACCTCAATTTTCTTCGAATATCCCTGCGGAATGATTATGATGGATTCCTTATACGGGATTGTGATTTCAACTCCTGACAGCATGATTTTCCTTCAGCCACCCGATTCACTCTACTGGAATGGGAATTGTGGTGGTTGTAACATCCTCATAATTGTTGGACAGATTCAGTTCTCCTTTACCCAACTCGTCGGTTGGATAATCGATACCACCTGGTTCGACACAACTTACTATGAGATAACGCCTTACATGACGTGCCTGAACGGGGCAGGGATTGTGGGACAACCTGCGGAATATATGTTAAGGTTTATCGGACAACCACGGGCCAATGTAGACGTTTTCACGGCTGTCCCTTTCATCCCGTCTTCAACAACGGTTTGGGGAGTGGAAGAAACAGCACTTGGTAATCCGTTTTACAATTACATGATCCTCGGACCCACACCTGTTGCAGGGGTATTGGAAGGTGATGCCGTCAAAATGTCCGCACATTTGCTGAAAGATTTCGGAGATGCGCCTGATCCGCCATTTGCCACTTTGAATGCCACCAATGGTGCATGCCACGGCATGGTGGCAGATACGCTATTCCTCGGGCTGCTTAAAGACAATGAGGACGAAGGGCAAGCAAACATTCTGGCTGACGGAGACGACAATAACCTGCCTGACGATGAAGACGGTGTTAATATCGGACCACTTCAGCCTGGAATCCAGACAATTATTGGTATTACTGCCAATGCAGGAGGCGGACTGCTGAATGCGTGGCTGGACTTTAATGCAGACGGTGACTGGCTGGATGCCGGGGAGCATATTTTCACCGACCTACCCCTGCTGACAGGGTTAAACAACCTGCCACTTCTGATACCGGCAGATGCCCTACCCGGACCAGCTTACGCCAGATTTCGCTATGCATTGGGAACAACCGGAATCACCGGCTTTGTGCCTTCAGGAGAAGTGGAGGACTACAGGGTAATAATCTGCAATCCGCTTGCCGTTAATTGCCCAAACAATTTTACCTGCTGTGAAAACGACCCACCAGTCGTGCTCTCCGGAGCCACTCCCCCCGGCGGCACCTATACCGGTCCCGGGGTGCTGAATAACACTTTTAATCCTGCCAATACAGGGCCGGGAGTTAATATCCTTACTTACTCCTACATCGATCCTGTCAGTTCCTGCCCGGGTAGTTGTACTTTTTTAATTATTGTGAATGCTTCGCCTGTGGTCAGTTGTCCATCCTCCCTCAATGTTTGTACCTATGATCCGGCTTTCATTCTGGGCGGAGCAATCCCGGCCGGCGGGGTATACACCGAAAACGGCAACGTGATCACGGTTTTTGACCCTGCAAATGCTGCACCGGGAGTTCACCCGATCATTTATACCTATACTGACGGTAACGGCTGTTCCGCTTCCTGCACCTTCAACATCAACTTATTCCAACCACCCGATGTCTCCTGTCCGCAGAACATCAGCCTTTGCACCAACGACCCACCGTTTATCCTCAGCGGGGCAAGCCCCGCAGGTGGCACTTATTACTTCAACGGGCAGCCCGTTACTGTTTTCGATCCCTTCGCATCAGGTACGGGTGTCTACAATCTGACTTATGTTTATACCGACCCGCTGACTGGATGCTATAATTCCTGTAACCTCATCATCAGTGTTTTTGATCCTCCCCAGCTAAGCTGTCCTTCAAATATCAGTGTCTGCCTGAATTCCCCGGCTTTTATCCTCACGGGAGCCACTCCTCCCGGCGGTGTTTACATGAAAAACTTTAATGTGATCACGCAGTTTAATCCCTCTGTTGAAGGTGCCGGGAACCACAGCATATGGTATGTATACACTGATCCACTCACAGGATGCGAAGGGATCTGCAGTTTTCTCATCACCGTATACCCGCTCCCACAATTGAACTGTCCGCCAGACATTTCCACGACCATCTCCAGCCCTCCTTTCACACTCAGTGGCGCATCGCCTGCCGGCGGAACTTACAACGGGCCCGGGATTACGGCTAACCTCTTCAGTCCTGCCATTGCAGGAAACGGTGTCCACATAATCACATACATTTACATTGATCCTTCCACCGGCTGTGGTAACTCCTGCACTTTCGTAATCACAGTTACCGGAAATTACGACATGGGAGATGCCCCTGATCCCAACTTCCCCACCCTGCTGTCAAATGACGGTGCCAGGCATTTTATTGTGACCGGCATGAGGCTGGGTAATCTGGTGGACACAGAACCCGACGGCCTTCCAAATAACCTGGCTCAGGGCGACGATAACAACAGTGAGGACGATGAAGACGGGGTGGTCCGCAACTGGGGAGAGATTACGGGAAGTCCGGTCAATATCACTGTCACAGCATCTGCACCAGGATATCTCGATGCATGGATGGACTTCAATAACAACGGATCCTGGAGCGAAGCAGATGAAAAGATATTTAACAACAGGCCGCTCGTCACAGGAGCCAATGTTTTAAGCTTCATTGTGCCATCCTATGCAACAGGAGCAGGTAATTATGCACGCTTCCGCTATTCCATTGAAGGAGGACTGGATTATACGGGAGCTGCCGCGAGCGGTGAAGTGGAAGATTATCTTTTCCTGTTTACCATTGACCCTGACAACAAATGGCATCAGCCTCCGAATGCGCTGCTGGATGGCATCCCTGTCCATACCGCAACAAACAGTGACACGCTGGCAGCCGATGACTGGCTGTGTTTCGGAGGTGAAGTAACATCCATCGCCTGGTATGGCAGTTACATTGGTACAGCAGGTAACGAACTGAGAGGTGCCGGAATCCTTTCCTTCCTGGTCGAAATCTACGGTTCCGACAACCAATCCTGTCTTCCGCAGACAAATGCGCTGCATACAGCCGTGATCCCATTCGCAGACCTCAATGAAACCGCTACAGGAATCTTTAATAATGGTTTGTCCCAGATTTATGAATATTCATACGTGTTGCCATTCCCGTTTCAGCAGACAGCGGGAAACCGTTACTGGCTGAAAATCTCGGCAAATGCAGTCAGTAACTCCGATCCTCCATACTGGAGATGGCAGGAAGCTGCCAGAAGTCATGTTCCCGTGCTCTGTGCAGGATTGTGGAAAACAATCAACAACGGTGTACCAGGCGACTGGGTACCACTGAGCTGGACCCAGGAAGGAAAGTATTCCGACCTTGCATTCACCATCTCCGGCAACCTTGTTCCTTCCATTATTGGCGGGATGATACGTTATGACAATCCTGTTGTGAATCCTCCCATGTCAAATACCACCGTATTCAAGAAACAGGGAGGCAGCATACAGGATGCCACCGTCACCGATCTGAACGGTAATTATCAATTTACCAACGTTGATCCCGGATATTACCGCCTGGACGGGGAGACTTCCAAGGCATGGGGAGGCGTGAATGCGACCGATGCCCTGCTCTGTCTGCGCATTTTTGTCGGACTGAGTCCTTGTCCGCCACCGGACGGTGACACCCTGGTTTGTCTTGCCTGTGACGTGAACTGGAACGGGGTCATCAACAGTATCGATGCCCTGATGATTTCAAGAAGATACGTCGGGATGATCAACAGTTTTCCGGCAGGCGACTGGCTGTTTGAAAAACCTCCGCTTACCGTTACCCAGGGGAGTACTTCCACTGTGAACTTTAAAGCAATCTGCATGGGAGATGCCAACAGGAATTATAACCCGCCCAACACCAGGACGAGACCTGAAATAAACCTGATTATCAAAGGAATAACTGCCTTTGATAAACAGGGACTGGCGGAGATTCCGATTCGAACAGAACATCTCTTGACGGCTGGAGCCATCTCACTGTCATTAACGATTCCTTCCGAATGGCAGATCCTGGATGTCAGGAATCCGTACCCGACAATTGGCGGGTTTCACTGGACGGGCTCAGGTGGCCAACTGAAGATAAGCTGGTTCAGCCTCATCCCAATGATATTACAGCCGGAACAAAGCCTATTTACAATAAAAATAAAAACCGCTCTGAAACCAATGGAACAAGTCCCGCCTGTGTTACTGGAAAGCAGTGCGATCAGTGACGAAGCGGCGTTGGAATTAAGCGGTGTCACGCTTTCTATGCCGGAAATATTTCCCGCTGCCAATACAGGGAACTACCTGTGCCAGAATCAACCCAATCCGTTCACGGGAAAAACTGAAGTCCGCTTCTACCTTAACGGCACATCAACAGTAAAAATAACTGTAATGAATTCATTGGGTCAGACAGTGTCTGAACATTGTGCTGAAGAACAATTGCCTGCAGGCTGGCACAAGATCATGATAGACGGCAGCGTTTTAACAGGCGGCGTTTACACCTACCAACTTGCCGCTTATTCGGCAGAAGGCAATACCACGCTTTGCAGGAAATTGGTCGTATTGAAATAAATTATCCGGCTGACAAGTACGTCGGTTTTCCTTTAAGGACTGCAGAATACGGCTGGTCCGGCCGGTCAGAATGTAAACAGCAGTTCCGGTTTGAGTGAATATACCGTTGACACCACTCCGGCAGGAGGCTGGCTGTCGTAAGTCAGGCAATACGTGATTCCGAGATTGATGTGTTTGCCGGCATGGAACGACAGACCATTGGAGGTCAGCAGCCGGTAATCTGCCATATCCCTGAAAACCGGCTGATAATATGTAATAGAGGTGAATACCAGATTTTTTCCCAGGCTCAGGACAAGGCTGATATAATCTGAATTCCGGATATACTGCTCTCTCGGTGTCTGCTGGTATATTTCATCATCGAACATGGCGGCAAATCCCAGGTATATCTTTGCCTTTTTACCCTTCACAATATGCCAGCGCACACCGCACCCGAGGAGGAAGCGCTGTTTGATCTGCAAAGCCTTGTTATATTGTATCTGGGTGAAGCTTTCAAAGGCGAGAGGTCTTTTGACATGTGACACAAAGCGCAGGTGAAGGTAACCGTTCTCCGAAAAAGTGCTGTCACCCGTGCGGTTCAGGTTAAATTCCCCCAGGTAAAGGAATTGCTTCTGCTTACGCAGATGCTGAACATGACTGGTAACAGTAGTATTGAGAAAGAGCTCGTCGGATTTCGACATCTCACCCTTCAGGCCGAGGGAACCTTCCCAGGGCAGCGAATCCTGGAAAGTGCGCATTTCCTCCACATTGAGCACCTGGGAATAAGCAGGCTGCAGACCTGACATCAACAGGCCAGCCAATATGCAACACAAGCAGCACAGTTGGGTCACATGACGATATTTACCCATAATACCAATCATTATCAACAATTTATAAGAAACAATCGGGCTGCGAATCGGAGTACTGCTGATACTAATCGTTGGCATCCGGCATATCGCAGACCGGCGGGCATAATCCGCTGCCACCCGGATTGGTTTTGTAAACTAGGGTGGTGATGTCCTGTTGTGCTGCATCCACACCCTTGATCAGCATCACCGGCGCTCCCTCGTCGAGTCCGTAGTAGATTCTGAAACCTGCGACCCCGGCCACCGACCTCTTTATTCCCTCCATGGCATTGTACTGATTGATATTCAAGCTCATACCCCTGACAACCTCCTCGGTGGGCGTGGCGGTCTCAAGAAATGTCGCCTGCATCTGAAGGGCTTCATCGTTGGTGATCTGAACCAGTCCGGAAGCCGGTTCATAGCTTTGCGGTCTGGCAAGAAACCAGGTAACTACAGCCGTTGCAACAATCACAACACCCAGCAGCACCAGGCACCTGACCGGTAAAAAAGGAGTGGATTTGGTTTCCATGGGATTTGGATTTAATGAATTGAATAAAGAAAATAATGATTGAGACACACAAATATATAATCAATATAAACTGATTGCAACTCTTTTTATCAATTCCCTGTATAATAAACCACTATGCTTTATCAAACCCTCCTCTACCGGGTATTGCAGGGGTTTTTACTTCCTGCCTGCCTGTCTTATGTCCTTGTTGTTTCGGCAGGAGAAACGAAACCCGGTAATAAGAAGGAAAGCAGCGGACAAACGGTGGCTCATTCCGATGAGTATCGCCGGGTAAGGGACATCATTTGCTGCGGACTCGATTGTCACCAATCGGAGAACGATCCCGACAGGGCCGACAGCGTGCTCAGGCTTGCCATCGATCTTGCGGAAACCACTTATGACGATGTGCTGATCCTGCAGGCTTACAATGCTTACCTGGAATGCATGGATCAGGGACCCTATACCGGGGAACGGCTGAAGATGGTGCCCAGGGTGGAAGAGTTGCTGGGCCAGGTGCATGAAGACTCCCTGCGGTGGCGCACCTGCCTGAACCTTGCCGATGTTTACAGAAGCCGCTATATGCACGGACGTGCCCTTGAATGCAGTTACAACAGCCTGAATTATGCCGAGGCATCGGCAAACAGCGGTTTTAAGATCAGAAGCCTGATCAGCATCGGACGTTGCCAGGAAGGGAAAAACCAACTGATGGAAGCTTTCCGCTCCTATCTCAATGCACTCACCCTGGCCGAAACTTCGGAGGATCCCCTGCTGCTGAAGGAGGTTTATAAAGCCTTGTCACGCTTTTACCACCTCAGCCGCAATTTCAACAAAGCCATAGAGTACAAACTCAAAGAAGCAGAAGTTGTAAACAAGATGCATGATGTGGACTCCATGGCATGGATGTGGACCCAGTACGATCTCGAAGAGATTTCATACAATTCCAAACAAAGGATCAATGAAGCCAACATCGCCAAATTGCTCGGCTTTTCCGACAGGGCTGACAGGCAGCGGCTCCGCTTCTTCACCGTATCGCTTTACAGGGCATACCTGATCAATACCGATCAACCCGGCAAACTCAGGGAACTGTACAAAATGCGTTTCCCGGAGGAACTGGAGAAACTGGCCAGGGCCGATACAGCCATGTATCTGAGAGTAAAGGCCTTGATATATGAATATGAAGGGAATACCGATTCGGCCTCTTATTATTTCAGGGAAGCAGGACACAGCCTGGCCAATGAAACGAACAAGACCATGCTGGCAAATTTCTATATCCGCTACGGACAGTTTCTGAACCGGCAAAATCAAAAGCAGGAAGCCTTTGACATGTTTCGCAAGGCCTATGCCTATGCTTCCGAAGCCGGTTATCTTTCCTACGCCATCCAGGCCTGCGAGGAACTGGAAAAATCCAGCCTGTTGTTGGGGGACTTCCGTAATGCACACGAATACACCAGGCTGCAACTGATGTTAAAGGACAGTCTGTCGAACATCGGCAAGCGGGATGAAATGCTGTTGATGGAGATCGACAATGCTTCCCGTATCCGGCAGGAAAACCTGGCGAGGGAAAAAGCCGAAACCGAGCGGAGATACAATCTGCAGTATATGGCCATCACCATCATCACGGTGGTGGTGTTCCTGATGCTGATGATGCTCGCCAGCCTGCGTGTCCCCCCCTGGTCGGTTCACCTGCTGGGCTTTGTCAGTTTCATCCTTTTGTTCGAATTTATCATCCTGCTGCTGGATCAGTGGATACACCATGTTACCCACGGCGAACCCTGGAAGATCCTGCTGATTAAGGTCGGGGTAATCGCCATCCTGATGCCCCTGCACCATTACGCCGAACGCAAGGTCATCCGTTTCGTGATCAACGCACGCGGATTGACCCTGAAATGGAGTGCCATCAGGAATTTCTTCAGGGAACTGTATCATCCCCCCCCTCATCCGTAGAGACGTGATTCATCATGCCTCCCTTTACAAAGTGGAGACGTGATTCATCACGTCTCCCACAAATCAATCCGCAATCCCCCCCGGGCTGTCGCAAACGGGCGGGCAGAGACCGGAATAGCTGGTGGACGTGGCCATCAGATAATTGGTGTTGTCCTTGCCATTGGGACCAAAGCCGGATACGACCCTGACAAACTGATTGTTATCGTCGACCCCGAAATAAATTCTGAAACCTGCCGTACCAACGGAATGTTGCAGGATATCCGTCATGGCATTGTATTGCTGTACGTCCACCACAAGGGCATTGACGATCCCGTCATGGGTCATGGGAGCCGTAGTCCGGTACTTTTCAGTGTAACGTTGGGCCTGCTGCAGGGTGACCGTGTTCACATCGCCGGCAGGGGCAGATTTTCCGGCCGAGTAACCGATGAAATAAGATGACAGCAGCAGGACAAAGCCGCTCAGGATGAAGCTCATCCGTAAAAAAATCCGTATTGAATTGCTCATGATAAAGGAATGATGTGAGTATTAATCTGGTAATTTCCCTTTTAAACAATTTACAGGGCGATATTGTTACGGTCGGGGAAGCTTATGGCATATCCCTCCAGGGAGATATAAGGGCTCAGGTGAAGGAGTCTCATCAGAAATGAACCTCTTAAAGCAGTTCCACATGCCCCCCAGGCCTTTCCCATTAATGTGAAATCACGATAAAAACGTCATCATAATGACGTTTTTTAGCTAAATTCCGTCAATAAATGGTATCTTTGCAAAAAACATCACCATGAAATATTATCCCCGCATCCTGCAAAAAAAGATGGAAGATGCAATCAAACCCGGTAAGGTTCTATTGCTATATGGCTCCAGGAGGGTAGGCAAAACCGAGTTACTGAAACAGATCGAAAAAAATTTCAGAGGGACAGTTCAAATGATGAACGGTGAGGACTATGACACCGTCCGCCTGCTTGAAGAAAGGAGTGTGGCGAACTACAGGCGTTTGTTCAGTTCAACGGAATTGCTGATTCTGGATGAGGCTCACCAGGTTCCTGACATTGGCAGGAAGCTGAAACTGATGGTGGATGAGAAACCGGATCTGTGTGTGATTGCCTCTGGATCTTCCGCTTTTCAGCTGTTAAACCAGACGATGGAACCATTGGCGGGCAGGTGCAGGCATTTCCCGATGTTCCCGCTTTCACAAGGTGAGCTATCCGTACATGAAACTTTGCTCGAAACCACGCGGAATCTGGAGGACAGGCTGATTTTCGGAAGCTATCCCGAGATCACTTCCATTGAGGATATTCACGAAAGAAGACGCTACCTGACCGACCTCACGCATTCCTTTCTTTTTAAGGATGTACTCAGCCATGAAGGGGTCCGGAACAGCAGTAAGGTAACAGATCTGCTGCGACTTGTTGCCTTTCAGACAGGGAAAGAAGTCTCCAATGAGGAACTCGGCCGTCAATTGGGTCTCAGCAGGAATACGGTGGAAAAATACCTCGCAATGCTCAGCAGTGTCTATCTGATATTTAAGCTTACGGGTTTCAGCAGGAACCTGCGAAAGGAAATCAGCCGAAACAACAAATGGTATTTTTATGATAACGGTGTAAAGAATGTCCTTACAGGAAACTTCCAGCCCCTGGCCTTAAGGACGGACTACGGTGAACTGTGGGAAAACTATCTCCTATCGGAAAGGATCAAGAAGAGTTCATACAATGAAGACGGCTGCCGCTTTTTTTTCTGGCGCACATATGACCAGCAGGAAATCGACGTCATTGAATCGGGTGGTGAACTGCTAAAAGCATTTGAAATCAAATGGAAAGCAAAAAAGACCAGGATGCCGGCAGCCTGGCTTGAAGCCTATCCCGATGCTGGCTGGCAGGTGATCACCAGGGAAAATTATCTTGAGTGGATTAGGTAAGGATGCCTGCAAATACGTTTCGCCTTCTCATCCTCCTGTTCCGAAAACCATCTCCACCCTTTTCCGGATGGCTTCCTGCACTTGTGTCCGGTACCCCTTGAGGCTGCCGGACTTTTTCCGGCAGGCAATACCGGCCATTACCTGCAGAAAATGAGTCACTTCCGCTTCCGTATTGGTGATCCCGAAACTGATCCTGGCCATACCCGGCAGGCTGAGCCGCGGCAATGTCTTGACGATGAAGCGCTGGAATCGCTCCAGGCGCGGGCTCAGTCCGTATAGATGTTTCACCAGGATATGGGCGCAGAAGCAACCCGCCCGGATACCGATCCCGCCCCTGGCCGCCAGCTCCGCAGCCAGTTTCGGCGCCATCAAACCCTTCATGCTGAAAGGGATCACGCCTCCCTTGGCGGAAAAGCTTTCAGCATCCGGCCTGCGGAGTCCGTACACGCTGACACCCGGGATTTCCGACAAGCCGTTCAAGGCTTTTGCTGTCAGCTTTTGCTCTTCCTGCCTGATCACGTCAAATCCTGTCCTTTCCAGCAGCAACAAGGCCTTCCCCAGGGCTGCGATTCCCGCCGTGTTTTCCTCTCCGGAGGCAAGGGCGGCTTTCCGGCTTTCTCCCCCGCTGCGAAGCATTCCCCTTCTTACAGCCAATACCCCGGCACCAAAGGGCGCGTATACTTTATGAGCGGAAAAGACCAGGGCATCGATCCCGGCAGTTTTCATCGCGACAGGCCGGTGCGCCACCATCTGGGCCGCGTCGACCAATAATCCGGCCCCGTACCGATGTACAATCCTGCTGATGCCTGCCAGGTCGTTGTATGCACCGGTAACGTTGGATGCGCCGCACAAAGCTGCCAGCACGATCCGCTTTTTCCCGTGAAGCTTTTCCGCATTGTAGGCCGATAAAAGGGCCTCCAGTTGTCCAAGGTCAAGAAAGCCTTCTGCGTCTATCCCGATCCGGAGTACCTCCCCGCCTGTCATTTCCCGCCAGGGAAGGTCGTTGGAGGAATGTTCCGACAGGGAAGCAAGCACCACCGGTACAATATCCCCCCCGGCATCATGCGTGAAATGTGCGGCGGCCACATTCACCGATTCAGTGGTATTGGAAAAGAAATGGATATCGTATGCTTCCAGGGGTGCCTCCAGGATGCGGGAACAGATCTTCCTGGCCTCCTCAACGACTTCCTGACGCTGATTCTCAGGCAGAAAAAGTGCATTCAGGAAGGTATCCCGGACCGGGGCAAGGCAAGGGGTGCTGGCGGCATGGTCGAAGTTGACATAGGGCATCCGGCCTTGCAGTACCGGGACATCCATCCGCCGGCCTATCATGGAATCACGCAGTTCCTGCAGCAGCGCTTTCCCTCCGTTGGCCATGGTAGTGTCTTCATAGAGGATTTGCTCCGGACTCAGCGGATTTACTTTGGTTAAGCTTTTCCCAAATGTATCATTAGTCCGCAATTCAGCGAGGTAAGCGCAGAAGGTGATCACGTTCATTACGGCCGGGGTTCCGGCCTCAAATCTTTCGGGTGCCCCGGCCCATACAACCCAGTCGCCCCCATTGAGCCTGGTGGTGCCTCCGCCTGTTTCAAAGGGTTTGCCGCGGGGCAATGCCTTTTTCTCCACGGCCAGGACGCTGACCCCGAGGCGGAGCCCATAATCCCTGTCGGAAAGAAGCCGGTAAGTGCCCGCCCTGAGCGTATCTGCCAGCATCCCTGCCCTGCGGGGCGTACAAAAGATGACCAGGTGGGTAGCGCCCTCCAGTTTCATTTCCTCCAGCACCACCTTCCGGGCATGTTCATAAAGCCGGGTGGAGACCTGTGAGTGGAATCCGCTGCCTCTGTGCACATTGGAATAGGTCTGCAGGGCAGCATTGATACGGGAGAAGAAATGATCCATGAGGATTTTTTTTTTGCGAAAGTAGTGGTTTTATGCTCACCCGGCTTGGCAACGATCATCAGCACACAAGCACATGAGCAAACTTTCACACCAGCAAACTGAAAGAGGCCTGCGGAATGTCAGGGCTTTTATGCCTACCCTGAATGAGTTCGCGAGACAATTGCAATCCAGGGGTGTGCGGCATTTCTCTGGCCGGCCTGGTGAGAGGTCTAAGGAAAGCTGGATGTTTGTTGCATATTCAGCACATAGTTAGGGCATTTTTTTGAAATTTTAATCACAAAGTAAGGGCATTTGCTTCCGATTCCTCTTCAGCGTGATGGGATGACAGTACATTTGATTCTGGTTTCAAGGGTGCAGCTGGTAGTTTCTTGCCGCGAAACCGAGTCCAGGATTGACAAGCTGTGAGAATATTGTGTATCTTTATGCAAATCTTGCAGGCGTGAAAAAGGAATGCTGCTTATCACAAGGCTCCCCGCACTGTCAGGAAATTCTTTTTCATCATCCTGTCAGGAATGAGAAAAATCCCGCTCAGAAATGAAAAAAATCATGTTTTGTTGCCTAAGCGCCGCATGGGTATTCCCTTGCAGCGCCAGCACCTGGTACCCTTACGGCCCGTCAGGCATTGCTTCCAATAATGTATGTTTCAACATTGATAACCAGGGACATACAGTTATTTGCACCGATTATGGCTTGTACATCACCCAGGTGGATGGTTCTAACCCGAACTTCTATACATATGGCCTTCCCGTCCTGGCTGCGGAATATGATGACGGAAATGATTTCATCCTGATTCAGGGAGAAGGGACCTGGTCGGATGGCATCTACCGCTTCAGTCCTTCCCTCCAGCAGTTCAGCGTGATCGAATGGTGTGTTTATCCGCATTTCCTGCTGTATGACCATCAGACCAATCAATACTTTGCCGGCCATCAGTCTGGCATCCTGACCTCTGCCGACGGTGCATCCTGGACATCCCTGCCTTTTTTTACGGGCAAGGACTGCAAGGCCATGGCGATTGACTTTACGGGTAACTACGCAGTGGCCTTTGCCGATACCGGCTCCCACTGCATGGCTGTTTCTTCTGACAGCGGGCTGAGCTGGAGTTTTTCGGTTAACGCTCCTCCGCTCTGCGATTTATGGTTCGACATGAACGGCGTGCTTTACGGTGTCTTTCCCGGAACCTCCAACTCCTCAGGACTCTGGAAATCGACGGATCAGGGGATGAACTGGAACAATGTGCTCTTTTCCGATCATATGACTTCTGTGGGTATTGACATGATGAACCATGTGTTCATGGGTTGGAACGATCCATCCGGAATCAGCGCAGGTGTTGGATTGCTCGATCCGGTGAATCTGATTTCCATTCCCTGTAACAATGGCTTAACGGATCTGCATATCAGCAAATTCAAAATCAACCCCATCCTCAGCTCCATCAAAATATTCTGCTGTACCGCCGACGGCGTGTTCATCATGGATAGCGGTATTGTCGGTCTGGATGGAAATGAAAATCCGGAATCTGTTACCCACATCTTTCCAAATCCCGCGAAAGAAAGTTGCTGCATTCAGCTTGATCAGGCGGGCAAAGAAGGGAAGCTCCTTCTCAGTATATTCGATACAAAGGGGACCTTGGTTCGAAAACCGGAATTGGTCAAAATTAATCCCGCGGAACAGCGCATTCCGGTGGATGTATCCGGCTTATCGCCCGGTAGTTATTTTTTCGGCTTACAGACTGCAAATTGCAGGAAATCCATCATGCTGGTTAAAGAATAAACGGGGGGAAATCCATCCTGCATGTGGTACAACCTTGCCCAAGGGAAAAGGTAAAAAATTGAAGGTACAAGTGAAAAGGATAAAGGAAAAAGGAAATTTTTAGTACCCGGTTCCCGGAACAAAAAAAATGAGGAGTATAACAAATGAACAATACTGTGACAATTTTCACCATTGGCGATCTGCATGGGTCTGATGTCTGGAAAGAGGCTTTGTCAAGAAAATGGGATGTTCTTGTTTTCATAGGGGATTATGTTGATTCGTCCATTATTTCTGAAGAACAAATCCTGGGAAACCTTCAGGAGATCATTGAACTCAAGAATCAATTCAAGGACAGGATCATCCTGCTATGGGGAAACCATGATCTCTCCTACTTTTATGGGGGGCATTCCAGGCACTATTGTTCCGGCTTCCGAAAGAAAATGCTTCCTGAACTTTTCTCGCTATTCACTGCCAACAGTAATTTATTTCAGGCAGCATACCAGGTTGACCATCATATCTGGACACATGCCGGAATTGTGAATGCCTGGTACGAAACATATATTGCAAATCAAGTTACCCAGGACGATTTTAACCTGGCATCGACTTTAAACCGCTTATTCAAAGAATATTATGAACCTATGTTTCATATTGGAGCAAAAAGGGGTGGGCTTAATGAGCATGGCGGAATTTTCTGGGCTCATGCCTCAGAGGTCATCGAGGATCCCCTCCCGGGATATCACAATATTTTTGGTCACACGAAAACCAGAAATGGAATCGTTAGATACAACACAGGGCTTAAAAACACCAAAATAACGATGGTAGATTGCCTTGATACATCAGCAGACTTTTTTGAGATTGACATGGAAAAACAAAGGTGTTATACTCAAACTTGACAGGTTTGCGAATGCAAAGCTGTTCAGGTTGAGTAATGCCGTACACCCCTGGGTCTTAATTTTCTCGCAAACTCATTCCGTGTCGGTATAGATTAATATGAAGCGGAAAAATATTGGAAAATGAGTTCAGATAACATGGAAATTGACTGCTTGTTCTGCAGCATTGTAAATGGGGGTATTGATGCCTACAGGGTTTTTGAGAATGAACACACCCTGGTGATCCTGGACATTAATCCCATTAATCCGGGTCACCTGCTGGTCATCCCCAAAAAACATTTCAGTCGCTTAAAGGATATGGATGAAATGTATGGTGTGGAAGTATTCCGCACTGTGATGAAAATGGAAAATCTGGTCTCTGCTTGCGGATGTTCCGGGACCAATATCCTTCAGAACAATGGTAAGGTTGCAGGGCAGGAAATCGGACATGTGCATTTTCATATTATTCCGCGGTTCACGGATGACGGATTCCGGTTTAAGCGGAGGAAAGTACCGGTAACCCCTGCCATGCTTGATTTTGCCCTGGATTATTACCGTAAAAAGCTTGAAAGTTCCATTTGAATGATGGCATAAACCTGTTCGAAGGAGACAGGCTTGAAATCAATAACCTCCGCGCTGACATTGACCGTTTTATTTTTACAGTTGATGAATGGGTAATTCGCCAGGTCATTGTTATGTTTGTGCCCATGGATGATCCATCCGTCCCAGCCAAGCGGCAGGTTTTGGCGATTGGGATCATGGATCAATAAAAATTCCAGGTCTTTCCATGTGACAAAAAGATAGGGGACTCCGTCACCCGGTTTATCATGATTTCCCGTGATATGAATGATTTGGCCGTTCAGTTTCTTCTTCCAGGTACTCGCAGCACCGGCTTTCCTGCCATAGGCCATGTCACCCAGGTAATAGACAAGGTCATCCTCACAGACGGTTTCGTTCCATCTCCTGATCATGAAACGGTTCATCCGGCCCAGGTTGGCAAAGGGCCTTCTGCACATTTCAATGATCCCTTTATGCCCAAAATGATGGTCACCGATCAGGAAAACCCTGGGAGCTTCGATCTGACTGTGATCATTTTCTTTCTTAAAATTATTGGAATAGGCAATCATCGATCCCTTGTTTATTGATCAGCATGATAACATTTGCATATTAGGGTTCTGACAAAAATACACCAAATGCTTCATCAATCCTTACCATCATTTTTTAGGTTGCGCAATGCAACTTCCGCATGAAAAAAGCCTGGTTCGGCTGCTTTTCGAAGGTCTTGGATCATTTCATCCCTAATTATAAGCAATTTCCAACCTGCTACCCGGTTAAAATAGACCTCTGGTCCCACAGGATCAAGTTCAATTGCATGACCATAATCTGCCAGGGCTCCTTCGAAATCTTTGAGAATCTTCTTAAGCTAGCCCCGCTGAAGTATCTGCCTGCATCCTATTTAAAGAAAGAAATTGTATTGGGAATACCTGCTTGTGTTAGTACTTACGCGGATTGAAGAAAACAGGAAATGATCAGAAGCAATGCAAAATGTCACAAGAAATAAGTAGATTTGCTTGAAGATGGAACTCTGGTTAAAATATTACGCGGCTAATAAACCGGACTTTGACAAGAAGTTAAGCGTCGCATCCGTCGAAGAATGGCAATCCTTTACCATAGAATCAGCTGTGCTTTCCTCTGTCCTCTGGCCGGGCGAACCATGCTTCCACCTTCCATACAGGCATATGAAGCGCAACCATCCCCATGAGCGGGATTATGTTAATAATACGGAAAGAAATTTATCATACCTTCAGGGCTGCCGGAAACTGGCGGAGTCATTAAATAAACTGTTGAGTGGAGCCCGGTGCCTCGTGTATGCCCCGCTCCGGGGGGCTTATCCAATTTGGAAAGTTACAGCACAGTTTATTAAAGATATTGAATGTTCGGTTTGTTACCCGGTTACCTCCAGTTTTATTTTCTTTCCGGAGGGTTCCGTTTATATCAATAAGAAGGGCAGGCCTGCAAGTGGCAGATATAACCATATCCTTGAACTTACCCGGATCAGACCCTTCCTCGACCAGTTCGATTATTTACTGTATGTGGATGAGATCGTCTCCGGTTCTATGATGAAAGGGCATTTGCAGGACATGTTCCGGCTTGGCATCCACCACCAGATCCCGGTAATCGCCATGGGCCTGGCCGATAGCTTCGGTCTGCGTTCCACAACCAACCGCCATGCCATCGAAAAATTCCGGCAAAAAGGCATACTCAGATACTTCCTTTGGGAAGGTTGCCAGAGTCTCATCACGGAAGACCAGAAATTCCTGCTGGGTATACACTACATTGATTATCATTCAGGTCCGCATGTAGTTCCCGTTCTGAATGCGGAATTATCCTATTTCAAGGAAAAGATGGAATTTGACAATGACCTTTATGGACATCATTTAGACTGATAGTCATCGTCAATAAAAAATAGCGAAAGTATAGCGATTGTCGGGAACGATCTTCAAATAGATCGCTCAACCTACGAAATATTACAGGTTTTGGGAATATCTTTACTGGATAAAAGCCCTGTAAAAGAGCTGTTTTCAAATTCGGATTACAATGATGTTAAAGAACTTTTTTATAATCAATTGAAAATGAACCTAATTTAAGTGGACACTTGCGCAATGAGGTTATAAATTAATAATTTGGAGTCAATTTAAATAGCAAATCAGATGAATTTTTTATGATGATAACAATTCGTTATAAAGTAGGTTGGCTCATGTTTGATGAGTGAGTGTAAAGAAAAGGAGTACAGCCTGTCATCAGGTGACACAATCCGCAAGCTCCTTAGTATTCTAGTTTGGAAATGTGCTAATGTGTTGGTTTGCTGATGATCGTGTGCTGGTTTATCGTTTTCACGTCACCACGCCACGTGCACATGTGCACATGTGCACGTGTGCACACGTATTGCCGCCGATTCATGTTTGATGAGTGAGTGTGAGTGCGAGAGCGAAGAAAAATCAGAGCAGAAAGGCTTTCCCACATCGCTCTCGCTCCCACACTCGCTCTGATTTTGTACCCGGAGCGGGACTTGAACCCGCACGGCCGCAATGGCCAAAGGATTTTAAGTCCTTCGTGTCTACCGTTCCACCACCCGGGCTTACGGGTGTGAGGGTGGGTGTGGGTGTGGGTGTGAGGGTGAGAGGGTGTGGGTGTGAGTGTGGGTGTGGGTGTGAGGGGATAAAAAAAGCCTCTCGGTTACGGAGGCTTTGATCTTGAGCGGAAAACGGGACTCGAACCCGCGACCCTAACCTTGGCAAGGTTATGCTCTACCAACTGAGCTACTTCCGCGAGTGGGTGTGAGGGTGGGTGTGGGGGTGGGTGTGGGGATTAGAGAGTGGGTGTGTGTGTGGGTGTGTGTGTGGGTGTGGGGGTGGGATTTGGGGAGGACAAAGGTACGAATAGATTTATTTCAGTCAAGGGAAAAATTCAGCCTTTGAGTCTTTTTTTAATCTCATTCAGTTTCATCAGGGCTTCAACCGGAGTTAAGGTGTTTATATCCAGATTGATAAGCATATCCCTTAATTCCTCCAGCAAGGGATCATTGAGCTGGATGAAGCTCAGCTGCATCTCATCCTTCCTTCCTTTCCCCTTAGCCTCAGCTTTTTGTTTTTTACCTTCTTCCTTACGATCGTGCGAGGCTTCGAGCCATTGCAGCACCTCTCCCGCCCGGCTGATGACCGAAGCGGGCATGCCGGCCATTCGGGCCACATGGATCCCGAAGCTGTGTTCCGTTCCGCCGGGGACGATCTTTCGAAGGAAAAGCACTTTATTCCCCACTTCTCTGACGCTGACGTGATAGTTGCGTATCCTTTCCATCCCCTGGGCCATTTCGTTCAGTTCATGATAATGGGTTGCGAAAAGGACCTTTGGTCTGGCAAGCGGATGATTATGAAGGTATTCTGCTATAGACCAGGCGATGGAAATGCCGTCATAGGTACTGGTTCCCCTGCCGATCTCATCTAACAGCACGAGGCTGCGGTTGGAGATATTATTGAGGATGGAAGCGGTTTCATTCATTTCCACCATAAAGGTGGATTCACCGGAGGAGATATTGTCGGATGCCCCCACGCGGGTGAAGATCTTGTCGACCAGTCCGATACTGGCAGAAGCGGCAGGCACGTAACAGCCGAGTTGAGCCATGAGCACGATGAGGGCGGTCTGGCGCAGGTAAGCCGATTTTCCCGACATATTGGGCCCGGTGATGATCAGGATCTGCTGTTGGTGGTTATCGAGGAGTACATCATTGGCCACATAGGTTTCGCCGGGGGGAAGCTGTTGTTCGATGACGGGATGGCGACCGTCGCGTATATCGATGACGAGCCCCTCGTTGACAGATGGTCTGCAATAATGATTCTTTTCTGAGACGAGGCTGAACGAATGCAATACGTCGAGCCGGGCAAGGAGTCCGGCATTCAGCTGTACCGGAGCGATATAGTCGGATATGGCCAGCACCAGGTCGGAGAACAGCCGCGCTTCGATGGCCAGCATCTTTTCTTCGGCACCCAGAATTTTTTCCTCGTACTCCTTGAGTTCATCCGTAATGTAACGTTCGCTGCCTACGAGGGTTTGCTTGCGGTGCCATTCCGGAGGCACCTTGTTTTTATGGGCATTGGTTACCTCGAGGTAATAACCGAAAACATTGTTGTACCCTATTTTCAGGGAGCTGATTCCGGTACGTTCAATTTCCCGCTGCTGCATGGCACTGAGGTAATCTTTTCCTGACCAGGCCAGGCTGCGCAGTTCATCTAACTCTGTGTCCACCCTGTCGGCGATGACATTACCTTTTCCGAGAGTAGCCGGCGGATCTTCCCTGATTTCGCGTCCGATCTTTTCGGCGATAAACTGGCAGGGGTTCAGTTGTTCTCCAATTTTATTAAAGGATGGGAGTTGTGCCCCGGTGCAGGCTGCTTTCACCGGGTGAATGGCATCGAGGGCCCTTTTGAGGTGGCGGATCTCCCTCGGGGTGATTCGTCCGACTGCAACCCTTGAAATAAGACGTTCCAGGTCGCCCGTCACGCGGAGGTTTGCCGCAATGGTATCTCTAAGTCCCTGATTTTCGAGCAGGTGGCCGACAATATCCAGTCTTTCCTCGATGGGCAGTTTGTCTTTCAGCGGCAGGGCGATAAAGCGTTTCAGCAGGCGTGCACCCATGGGGGTCAGGGTGTGGTCGAGGATGGAAAGCAGGGTGGCGCCCTGTTCGTGAGGCGAAGAAAGCAGTTCAAGGTTGCGGATCGTAAAGCGGTCGAGCCAGACATGGTGATCCTCATCGAGACGGGTGATCCTGCTGATATGGGACAGTTTGTCGTGCTGGGTTTCAGAAAGATAATGCATGCAGGCACCGGCCGCAATGACCCCTGGTTTGTATTCCTCCACCCCATATCCCTTCAGGGAAGTGGTCCCGAAATGACGCAGCAGCAATTCCTCTGCAAATTCATGTGTAAAGACCCAATCATCGAAAGTATTGATATAGAAGCGATTGCCAAAAACATCGCAGAAATCCTGTCTTTTGTTTTTCTGTACGATGACTTCATTGGGATGGAGGCTTTGGAGCAGCTTATCGAGGTATTCGTTGCTGCCCTGGGCGAGGAAGAATTCTCCGGTGGAGACATCGAGGAAGGCGATACCGCTGTGCTGTGGCATGAGATGCACGGCGGCAAGGAAGTTATTCTCCTTGTTTTCCAGTATCTTATCGTTGTATGTGACCCCGGGCGTCACCAGTTCGGTAACGCCTCTTTTCACCAGCTTTTTCGTCAGTTTGGGATCTTCGAGCTGGTCGCAGATGGCAACGCGATGCCCGGCCCTGACGAGTTTGGGAAGGTAGGTATCGAGGGAATGGTGCGGAAAGCCGGCAAGTTCCACGAAGCTGGCCGCTCCGTTGGCCCGTCTGGTGAGCACAATGCCAAGGATGGCCGAGGTTTTCACGGCATCTTCCCCGAAAGTCTCATAGAAGTCGCCTACCCTGAAGAGCAGCAAGGCATCGGGGTATTTCGCCTTGACGGAGAAATACTGCTTCATGAGGGGGGTTTCCACAATTTTTTCGGCCATGGCTGGCTGCGGTTCATTTTTCACAAAAATACAGTATGTTTGATGACTGATAAGCAGTTGCCGTTTCATTTATCAACATTCTTCACCACAGCCACTGCCCGATGAAGAAACTGACAAACCCTGAGCTGAACAGGATGGATGCCGGTGCATTTCGCAAGGCTGAAAAGTTACCGGTATGGATTATCCTCGACAACATCCGGAGCCAGCACAATATCGGTTCGGTCTTTCGCAGCACGGACGCTTTCAGGGCGGAGGGCATCAGTTTGTGCGGCATATCTGCCGTCCCGCCTCACCGCGAGATTCACCGCACGGCGCTCGGAGCGGAAGACAGTGTGGCCTGGCGGTATTTTCAGGAAACTGTTGATGCCGTGAAAACACTCAGGGAACAAGGCTACCTGGTGGCAGCCGTGGAACAGGCAGAAGGATCGGTGATGCTGCAGCATTTCGTTCCGGAGCCCGGCAGAAAACTCGCCCTGGTGTTCGGAAATGAGATTCACGGGGTGGACGAATCCGTGATGGACCTGGTTGACCTATGTATCGAAATACCACAGTTCGGAACGAAGCATTCATTCAATATTGCGGTGAGTGCCGGCATCATCCTCTGGGAGGTGACAGTTAAACTGGGATTGTTTGCATCGGAGACCGGCGAAGGCAAAGAAAAAAATCAGTTTTGAAAACAACATATACCGAAAGAAAGCAGGAATGCGAAAAATGTGTTCCCAGAGTCATCGGTATAACTGAATCTAAGTGAAAACTGCTTCGCATTTTCATTAAGATTCAGTATATCTTACACTTTGACTGTATCGATAAATATTTTTGGTTTTCATTCTTTAATCATTACCTTTGCACACTTATAGATGTTTACCCGGACAATTTTCATTGAATAACAATAAAACCATGAATGTTATGAGGAAGATCAACTTCATTTATCAGGCTGTCATCATGCTTCTCATTGCTGTTGTTTTCAGCAGTTGCGGGATCGGCAAGATGGTGAAGAAATACCCGGAGGTCAAATTCCAGGCCAATCCCGAAGTTCTGGAGAACCACGGTGGCAAAGTGACGGTGAACATCAAGGGAGATGTTCCGCCCAAGTATTTCCATAAAAAAGCTGCCCTTGTTTACCAGCCCGTCATTAAGTACGATGGCGGGGTGAAAGAACTTAAGCCGATCATCCTGAAAGGAGAAAAAGTACAGGGCGACGGAATCACCATCAACAAAAAGACCGGCGGCAGCTTCAGCTACACTGATGTGTTTGAATTCATTCCGGAGATGACGGCCTCCACCCTGGAGGTGGCACCCGTGGGTTTCATCGCCAAACAGGATGTGCCGCCTGCCATGAAAAAAGCCGACGCCAAACTCAATCCAAAAGCCGTGGAGTTTGCCAACCGTAAATTCGGCGACGGAGTAATCAACACCTGTTCAAAGATCTACCACGACGAAGAACTTGTCTTGGCGAACAAAGAAAATGTCACCCGCCTGATCCGGGGTTCAGAGAAAGACTTTTATGAAAAAGAAACCGTAGTCACCAATAAGGCCAATATCTACTTCGTGGTGAACATGTCGGACCTGAACCTCTCCTATAAACTCAACAAGGACAATGAGGCGAAAAAAGTGCTTGACAGCCTGAGTTCTTTCCTGAAACTGGAGTGGACCGTCAAATCCATCAACATCGATGCCTGGGCCTCTCCCGAAGGCGAGGAAAGCCATAACCAGGGACTCTCCGACAGGAGAAGCAAGACCGGTCAGGATTATCTGGTGAACTTCTATAAGAAATTTAAAAAAGAGAAAGCCAAAGCACTGAAAATCAAAGAAAAAGACGTGACCTTACAGGAGATCACCTACAACCCGGTGGCCCATGGAGAGGATTGGGAAGGGTTCATGAAAGCTGTTTCCGCATCCGCCATTCCTGATAAGAACACGATTATCAACGTAGTGAAATCCCAGCCCGATCCCATGAAGCGTGAGCAGGAGATTCGCAATATGACCGTGATTTATAAGGAGATAGAAGACATGATCCTGCCTCCGCTGCGTCGTGCAGAGATTACAGTGAATGCCTTGCTGCCCAAGAAAACAGATGAGCAGATTGCCCGCCTTTCGACCACTTACCCCGATTCACTGGACGTGAAAGAACTGCTGTATGCCGCCAGCCTGACGCAAGACGAAACCACCCAGATGAAAATTTACAAATCCCTTGCCAGCATTTATCCTTCTGACTGGAAAGGATTTAACAATGTGGGTTATGTGGCCCTGAACCAGGGTAATCTGGAGGAAGCCGGAAATTACCTTGACAAAGCCAATACCCTCTCACCAAACAATCCATTGGTTCTCAATAATTTGGGTGCTTTAGCTGCTAAGAAAGGGGACTTCAACGGTGCAAAGACCTATTATAAAGCCGCCCAGGATCTCGGGGTGAATGTGGACTACAACAAGGGGATACTGACCATCCTCGACGGCGACTACAAGACGGCCTCCAGCCTGCTGGGCGCAAAAAAATGCAATTACAACATTGCCCTGGTGCAGTTGCTCGGCGGGAATGCCTCCGATGCATCGAACACCCTCGGCTGTGCGACGGACAATGCCGAAAGGAATTACCTGATGGCCGTGGCCGGCGCCAGGATGAAGAATCAGGCCCAGGTGATGGAATACCTCAAGAAAGCCGTCAAAGAGAAACCCGCACTGAAAGCGGTGGCCGCCGAAGACAGGGAATTCATCAAGTTCTTCGACAGTGCCGATTTCCAGGCTATCGTGAAGTAAGATTTTCCTGCGTTTCCGGTCAATCTTTTTCCGGATTAAAAAACCCTGATATTCAATTGAATATCAGGGTTTTTTAATGACAGCATGCTCACCGCAACAAGACCACCATGCCATCTTTCTGTCTTCTACCTCCCTGGGCGGGGGTATACCTGATGAGGTAATGATAGACATCCTCCTTGCAGGTTTCTCCTTTAAAGCTGCCATCCCAGCCCAGCGCAGGATCCGTTGATCTGAAGACCACTCCGCCCCAACGGCTGAATATCAGCAGCTCATACTCCTTCATGCTCCCGGATATGCCGGGAAGAAAGACATCATTGATCCCGTTGTGACCGGGAGTGAATGCGTTGGGCACCCAGAGTTCGGTACAGGGGAATACATGAACGGTATCTACCACCGAACATGCCTGATTGGAAACCGTTACCAGGTAAACACCCGGCCTGCTAACCGTCAGGCTCTGGCCGGTGCCCCCGGTATTCCATTCATACAACAGGGTATCAGCAGTGCTTACCATTGCAGTAACCAAGGCTCCCTCGCACACATACATGGTATCCGGAAGGGAATAAACGGGGTCGGGAAGCACATGAAGTGTCACTTGGGTTGTTCCGATACAGCCATGTGCGTCGATACCCGTGATCAGGAACTGGGTGGTCTGCTCTGTTTCAACCAGGTAATGCCAATCAGGGAGAATGGTTACAGGCTCTGAAGGCGACCAGGTATAATCCGTGCATCCTGTGAGGGAGAAAGTGATGCTTGCATGCCTGCATGCCTCGGCCAAGGGAGGGTCAACATGGATTTCCGGGTTCGGATGGACGGTGATGTTTGCTGAATCCAGGCCATGGCAACCGGCATTGTTGTTATACTCGTAGCTGACGGTATGTGTTCCGGGGCCCGCGGCGGCAGGATCGAAAACATTCGAACTGATTCCGGGTCCGTGATAGGTTCCGCCGCCCGGCAGGGCACCTGTCAGGGTAAGCGGTTCTCCGGAAAGGCAAACTGACTGGAATACCGGCATCAGGATGTCGACATCCGCATTCTGGATAGTCACCCAGGCCGTGTCCTGCAATCCGCTTTCATCGGTCACCGTACAACAGTATGAACCGCCGCAGAGGTTCACGGCCGTGGCGTTGTTTTGAGCCAGGCAATCGCTCCAAAGGAAATCATAGGGAGGCGTGCCGCCGCTTACTGACACGGTTGCCGTTCCCGTGCAAGGGTTGGTCTGGAGGCAGGGCGGCAGGTTGCAATCTCCGTAAGTCGGATCGAAATCCTGGTCGATGGCCCAGGGCCCGCCGTCGGGCATGCGGCAAAGGCTCCTGCCCGTAATGGGAGCACCATGGGTGATGTAAGTCTTCTTAGTTGCAGGTATTTGTGTGAATGAGGCCAGGGTATTGGCAGGGGTACATCCTCCAGGCGGGTCGCAGGGGTGGGTGAACGGCTCGAAGTTGTACTGGTTGTTCCAGTAAATGGCATCCTGCGGAATCCCCTGATCATCGTAAAAGCAGAACCATCCGCCATTGTTCGGGAACCACAGGCGGTTGCCGTTGCCGTAACAGACCTGCTGGTTGTCGTCCACCACGATCTCGACCGTTTTCCCTCCATGCTGCACTAACTGGGATGCCGGCACCGCCGGAGCATTCACGCCCCTGACGATCACATAACCCGAAGGCGGCACGATGGTACCCGGCGGGAGTTCAAATCCGCCGGGGTAATCCAGGACAGGTGAGCCATCCGGTGCATTGTTCCCCAGAAAAAAGCAGGAAATATCGCGGGGACAGCAACTGTCGGGATTATACAGTTCAATCCATTCCCCTCTCCTTTCCCAGTCGGTACCTGTAATGGAGCCGTCTCCGTAAACAGGGCTGATCATCACTTCGTTGATCAGGATGGAGGCCTCATTGTAACTGCAACCGGCGCAGTACTGGTTCAATCCGGTCTGTGTGGTAATGATCAGTTGGGCTGGTGCCTCAGCGGACATTCCCATAGTCAGCATCATCAGCGGAATTCCTCCTCTGACAATAAAAGGTACCATCTTATTGCGACATTTCATAGCCCGCAGGACGAAAGGCGGGAACCTGTCAGCGAACCAGTGTGAGGACGCCTTTCAACAATTGTTTGCCGCTATCCCTGTTCCGGTAATAGATCACCCAGCCATACACACCGGGAGCACAGTAATCTCCCTGGAATTTACCGTCCCATCCTGCAAAGATATCATCAGATTCATATACCAGCTCTCCCCAACGCGTAAAAATCATGATCCGGTATTCCAGGAGCTCAACGGCAGATTTCACCATGAAATTTTCATTCAGGCCGTTTCCGTCAGGCGTGAAGGCCGAGGGTACCCACAGCACCGTACAGGGTAAAACATAGGTCGTATCTTCCATATGACAACCCTGGTTTGAAGCCATGACCCAATACGTTCCGGGTTCATTCACGACATAATAATTCGCCGTATTCCCGTCCTGCCACTGGTAGGCGATACCGGCCTCCCAGCCCGCGTTCAGGCTGTATGTTTCGTTATCGCATAGGTACAGGGTATCCGGCAGGTTCAATTCAGGTTTGGGGTAAACGGCCACATGAACCTGTATCTGGGACTCACAGCCTTCGGGACTGCTGCCAATGACAGTATAGGTTGTTGACTTGGCCGGCGAAGCCATCACCAGGGGAGAAGATGTACTGGAAAGCCCGGTGGCCGGTGACCAGTGGTAGGTGGCTGCACCCGCAGCGGTCAGTATGGTAAAATCACCATTACAGATGTTTGCTTCCGTGGGATTAATCGTAAGGACGGGAGCGGGATTCACAAACACGCCGGTCCTACCCTCGGCCTCACAGCCAAACTGATTGGTCACCGTAATGTAATAATATGTTGAAAAAGAAGGATTTACAATCCGGGCCGAGTCGGTGCTTCCATCATTCCACAGATAAGAAAGCGCACCGGAAGCCCATATGATGGCCTCTTCGCCGGGGCAGATAAACGTATCAGGACTCATGACCAGCAGGGGGAGCGGATTGACGGTGAGTTTCACGGAATCGGTCTTTGAACAGCCGTCCTGAGTAACAAGTACTGCGAAGGTGGTGGTTAGGGAGGGCCAGGCTAAGGGATCCGGGATATTGGCCGCACTCAGTCCGACGGCCGGCGTCCACTGATAAGTTCCTCCCCCGGAGGCCGATAATTGGACCGTATCTCCGAGGCAGAGGTTCATGTCCGGACCCGCATCGGCATCAGGCAAAGGTTTAATAACGAGCACCATGCTATCGGTGGAATCATTGCAAGCGGGAGCCGGACTGGCAGCGTGGAGGCTCAGGGTGACCGTTCCGGCGGTAATATCTGCGGTGGAGGGATAGTATATGGTATTGACTGCCACCGGATTGTTGAAGAATCCTGTTCCGGAGCCTGACCATAGGACACTCCCGGCATTCACAGTCGAAGCCAGTTGGAGAGGATATTCCTCTCCGGCACAGATGGTATCATCGGGGCCGGCAAATGCCACTGTCATGGGTGAAATACTTGCAAAGATGGTATCGTCGGCAGCCGGACAGGGATAGAGGCCGGCCGCTTCGAGTATCAGCACCACATTTCCTGTTGCAATATCCAGGCTTCCGGGCGTATAGGTGGCATTCACCAGGGAAGCATTATCGAAAGTCCCGTCACCCAGGCTAGTCCACTGCAGCTGTGAAGCATTCTGCACTGTTGCATCCTGGAGAAACAGCCAGGCTCCCTCACAGATCATGGTATCCGCTCCGGCATACACATCGGCCGGGTTGTTGACAAATACAGTGACCTGATCCGTAACCTGGTTAAAGCCGTCGCTAACGGTCAGAGAATACTGCGTTGTTACCGCAGGGCTTGCAAGCGGGTTGGCGACAGTGGCATTGCTGAGACCTGTCACAGGCGACCATATGTAGGTATATGACTGGTTTCCGCCTCCGGCCTGTGCCTGCAACTGGGTTGACGAGCCCAGACAGATAGTATCCGGATCGGCCAGTGGATTAACGGACAAGGGAAAACCGCTTACATGGACGATCACAGTGTCTGGCCTGGAAACACAAGCTGTCTGGTTGTTGGTGACAAGAAGCGTATAAGATTGATTAGCAGTGAGGTTGACAGTCTGCGGGGAAAGGATGTTGTTGGGGCCCGACAGCATGACAGCCGGTTGCCAGTTGATGGCACAATTGCTTCCGCAACCTGAGGATGAACCCGCCAGGCTGGTATATGTCCCGTAGTTTATTGTCTGGTCGCTTCCTGCAAAAGCAACCGGCAGGGGATGAACCTGCACGCTCACCGTGGCTGTACCCGGACAATCAAATACATTGGTGGCCGTAAGCGTGTAAATGCCTGCCGCAGCAGGCAACACACCGGCAACAAGCGGGTTCTGCAAGCTGGAAGTAAAGCCGCCGGGGCCCGACCACTGGTATGATGTCAAGCCGCCGGGACTGGCCGAGAGGTTGAGATTTGCGCCTTCACACAAGGGACTGTTGGAAGAGGCCACCGGCTGAGGCGAAGGATGTACCGTAATGAGAACGGAATCCTTGTCCATGCATGCATGATCATCAGTTAAAACAAGAACATAATATCCTGTTGATAAAACACTTACCGAAAAGGTAAAAGGACCTGGCAAGCTGCCTGTGAAGCCATCCGGGCCTGTCCACTGGTAATCATAGGGTGGTCCGTTCCCGCCTGATGCAGTGGCTGTAATGCTTACTGTCTCCCCCTGGCAGAGGACAGCCTGGGAAGCGGTAAGGGTTGCCTCCGGGTTTTCGAGTACAAGGATATCCTGTTGGGCCGTGATTGTGGAAGCACAGGCATGATCATCTGTAACCACAAGAAAATAGGTTCCCTGTTGTGAAGGCACGACGGCAGCGATGAAGGGTTCAGCATCAGCGGAGCTGAATCCCGAGGGACCTGACCACTGGTAGGTAAAGGGCGGCTGACCTCCGCTAACCGAAGAGCCGAATTGCAGGGGGCTTGCTTCACAAACCGCAGTATCCGCCACCAGGATTTGCGCGACAGGATTTTCATGCACGGTGAGGGTAAGCACTGCCTGCTGGGCCGAACTGCAGGCGTTCCCGTCGGTCACCGTCAGGCTGTATACTCCCGACTGCTGGGTCTGAGCAGCGGTAATTAGCGGATTCTGTGCCGGGGAGGAGAATCCTGAGGGGCCCGACCAGGTGTAAGAATACCCGGCACCGCTGCCACCGAAGGCGTTTCCTGCAAGTGTAACATCTGCTCCTTCGCAACAAACCGCAGGATAGGCGGCAGCGATGGCCAAAGGCAGGGAATGAACGGTCACGTTGACTGAGGCCGGGAAAGGTGAGACACAGGCATTTCCGTCTGTGATGGTCAGTTGGTAAAGGCCTGTGTTTGCTGCGGTCACATTATTGATGACCGGATGTTGCAATGCAGAAGTAAATCCGCCGGGACCTGTCCAGTTAAATGAGTATCCTCCTCCGCTGCCACCGGAAGGAAAACCGTTGAGTTGCAGATTATTCCCTTCACACAGGGAGGGTGCCGGGCTTGATGCGTTTGCCAGGGGAAGGGAATGAACCGTCAGGATGACTGAGGCGGGGATGAGGGATTCGCAGCCTGCGCCATCGGTTACCGCGAGAAAATACGTGCCGGAGACCACCGGCTGCACATTGGGCAGGATGGGGTACTGGCTGGTCGATGAAAAACCTTCGGGGCCGGTCCATACAAACTGATAACCCGCTCCGCTGCCTCCTGAAGCGCTCGCCTGAAGCTGGATTTCCCCGCCCGCACAGCTTACGGCTGGCGTTGCCGTTGCCAGGGGAACAGGATTGGGTTTGATAAGCACAGTTACAGCCGCGGGGGCTGAGTAGCAGTTGTTCCCGTCACGCACCACCAGGGTATAAGTCCCGGATTGCATGGTAACCGGCGAGATGATCTGAGGATGCTGCAGATTGGTAATAAAGCCCACAGGACCGGTCCACTGGTAGGTATATCCGCCGCCGCTGCCCGCAGAAGCATTGCCGGTGAACTGTATCATTTCACCTTCACATAATTCTCCCGGACTTACCTGAGCCGAAGCCACAGGCAGCGGGTGCACCACGAAAGTTCGCTGTGCACTGGCCTGGCATCCGTAATTATCCGCATAGGTGTATGTGATTACATGAGACCCGGGTCCCGCCATCGCCGGACTGAACTGGTTGCCAATCACGCCCGGTCCGCTGTAAGTGCCTCCTCCCGGAAAACCTGTATTCAGGGTCAGCGGGCTCGTATTCAGGCATACCGGTGGAAAGGAACCAAAGAAGTAGACCAGCGGCAGCGGATGAACCATCACCCCGACAGAGATCGTATTGCTGCATGCGTTCGCATCAGTATAGGTATAATTCAGGACATGCAGCCCTGTACCAGCGACCGAAGGATAAAACATCCCGTTGCTGACAGCGGTCCCGGAATAGACGCCTCCTGCGGGTTCCCCTCCTTCCAGCAGCAGGGGCGGATCGTTTATACAAAGATCAGCGGGAGGGTTATTCCAGGAGAGTACCGGGAGCGGATACACCAGCATCAGGCTGGATGCTGAAGCGGTACATGAATTAGCGTCGGTGAATGCATAGGTGATCGTATGCAGGCCGGTTCCGGCGACGGATGCATTGAAGACGCCGTTGCTAACGCCGTTCCCCGAATAGCTCCCACCGGGGGGATCTCCGTCGCTCAGGACATAGGCATTTGACGAAACGCATTGAGGTTCAAGCACTCCATTGAAGGTCACCACAGGGAGAGGATGTACGGTAAGGTCGGCCTGCTGGCTGTTGGTGCATCCATTCCCGTCGGTAAAGGTATAGGTGACGGGATGGGTTCCGGTTCCGGCAATGGCCGGGTAGAATATTTCGCCCGTAATACCGCTTCCCGTATAGGTACCTCCCGGCGGGTCGGCCTGTGGCAAGGGCCACTCAGGCAGATCGATGCAAAGGTCATCGGGAAATGGCGGAATGGTGATGACAGGAAGCGGATATACCTCCATGGTGACACTGTCGGTCAGCTGGCAGGCATTCTGGTCGACGGCTGTATACAAGAGGGTATGCTGTCCGGCTCCGATACCCGGGTCGAACTGGGCATTGCTGACTCCCGGCCCTGAATAGGTTCCTCCTGCCGGGAACCCGCCTGAAAGGAGGACGGCAGCAGCAGTGATGCAAACCGGCGATGGCCCGCTGTCCCAGCTGACAGTGCCATCCGGGTGATAGATTGCCAGGATAGAATCGGCGTCTGTACAACCGGACGGATCAGTGACCGTAACACTATATTGACCGGGCTGGGAAACGGAAAAAGTCTGTCCGCTGCTTCCATCCTGCCATAAATAGCTGCTTCCGGCATTGGCGGCATCGAGGGTGAGAACCGTGCCCGGACACAGGACAGTATCCCTGCCGAGGTCGAGCACCATGGGTCCGAAATTACTGATGATCCCGTAATTCGACCCGGCCGACCCGCCGCAGACTATTCCGAGCTGAAATTTATCCAGCGCATTATTGATGACGATTCCATTCCCAAGCAGGTTGGTAATATCCACGATCCCGCCAAGGTAGCTGCCCCCTGTACCGGGAACAGGGCTGAAGGCAGCGGGCGTGATGATGCTGCTGCTGCCGTCCACCGTAAACGAGCCTTCTGCACCTGCAGGAACGACGATAAGCAGGGATGCCTGGACCGGGAGGGGATGGGACATGACCACTTCCCTGCTGCCGGCGCAGTGCAGCGGCGGGATCAGTGCCTGGGCCACTTCGCAGCCGAAGCCTGTCACATGTGTCACATAGACCGGCTGATCAGCCATGATATAAACAGAAGTATCTGAAAACAGCAGGTTAAAATATTCTCCCCTGTCGAGAAGGGCATCGGCAACAGGATTTCCGTTCACGTACACGGAAGTATTGTCGGTTATGGCGTACACAAAGACATGATCGCCCGTACCTGACAAGAAACCGCCCGTGACAATATACTCCGTTCCGAGCATGTGCTCCGGCACCAGCTGATCCCCGCAAAGGTCAAGACAGGTTCCGCCTGCATGGACGCTATCGTCGGAAAAAGTAACCGCAATAGGTTTATCGGCAGTGACGATGGATCCGCCAAGGTGTTCCGATGCAAGGATGGAAACAGCAGCCGCAGCATAGACCTGACCCTTGTTCAGCACTACCGTAAAAGGAATACCGGCAGCATGCCCGACGATATTCCGGCTCGGGACGATGGTAACGACCGTATTGTCTTCGGTGGCAACAACGGCAAAAGAAGAAACCGGTTCCGGCGTCAGGGTACTGCCATTGCCGAAAACCTGCTGCATGGGGATGACGAAACGTTTTCCCAGGGCATAACGACCTTTCAGGATAAACACATCCGTATTGTTGCAGGTCACATCATAACAGGCCTGTATCCGGGCAGTGGATTCAATGAACAGGCCATAATTCAGCACTGTCCCGGCAGGATTGCATTCAAGCACCGCTTTAAAGGGAGTCATATCCACCACTGCCACATCATTGGCAGGAAGCGTCAGGGTGATTGGCACAAATGACGGGTTGGCAGGCTGTGATATCGTCACAACGGCCGCTTCGGCGCCGCTCACCAACTTAATCCCGATAGGCTCATCACAATGGGCCGGCGACAGATCAGGCACGGCAAACCAGAATTCGCGGCTGTATTGTGCAAACAAACCATCACCCTGCAACAGCCAGAACAGCAATGCAAAAAATACGGAATACTTTCTAACCATCAGCGCTA
This sequence comes from Bacteroidota bacterium, assembly GCA_022709385.1. GTDB lineage: Bacteria > Bacteroidota > Bacteroidia > Bacteroidales > CAIXZF01 > JAKLIX01. The sequence goes on from JAKLIX010000007.1 coordinate 96,795, forward strand.
TATGCCTTGACATATCTACGACAATTAACGGGGCAAGGTTTCCCTCCGGGATTATATTGACCGTATTTTAACAATAAAAGTTGTATCTCCGCCAGGCAGGACTTAAGCTGCCATCCACGATCCTTCATCCGGGCAAGTGAAAATGTCTTACTTTTGCACGTTTACCAAATCTTTAAACCCTGCTGCCATGAAACAGTTTTTTAAATTCATGTTTGCCTCTATGCTGGGCTTTTTCATTTCCTGCCTGGTCCTTTTATTTATTTTCTTCATCATCATTGCTGCGCTTGTCAGCAGTTCCGACAAGGAAGTTGTCATACCCGAGAAATCTGTGCTGCTGATTAGCCTGGCTGAACCCCTGTACGAACGTTCCACACAAAATCCCTTTGCCGGTCTGCCGTTCGAAGGATCGCAGTACATGAAAGGATTAGGGTTGAACGATGTGATCGCCGACATCAGGAAAGCGGAGAAAGATCCGAAAATTATAGGCATATTATTGGATATGAGCACTGTACAATCAGGTCTGGCTACGGTGGAGGCGATTCGTTTTGCACTTACGGAATTTAAGAAGAGCGGCAAGTTTATCGTCAGTTATGCAGATTATTACACCCAGCTCAGTTATTACCTGGCATCCGTTTCCGATAAAATATTTCTGAACCCTCAGGGATTGTTGGATTGGAAGGGACTGGATGCCAGATTGTTGTTCTTTAAGGGAAGTCTCGAAAAGCTGAATATTGACATGCAGATTGTGAGGCACGGCAAATATAAGAGTGCGGTGGAACCGCTGGTAAACGACAGGATGAGTGCAGAAAACCGCGAGCAGACTACGGAATTTGTGCAGTCCTTCTGGAAACACATGTCAAGTCAGGTATCCCTTGCAAGAAAGATTGAGGTTGCCGAACTGAATCGTCTGGCGGATGAGCTTACCTGCAACGGGGCCGCTGAGGCTTTGGCAAACCGGATGGTGGATTCCCTGGTTTACCGCGACGGGCTTCATGCCTGGCTGAGGAAGAAACTGGCCATCGGGGAAAATGACAAGATCAACACAGTAGGATTGAGGAAATATATCGACGTAAAACCGGCGGAGAAGAAGGAATTCACCAAAGACAAGATCGCGGTGGTCTGGGCTTCCGGCGACATCAACACTGGCGAAGGCAGCGAGGAGAGCATCGGTTCGGACAGGATCTCACGGGCAATCCGTAAAGCGCGGACAGACAAGAACGTGAAAGCCATCGTATTGCGGGTGAATTCACCGGGGGGCATGCATATTGCATCGGAAGTGATCTGGCGGGAAGTACAGCTTGCCGTGAAAGACAAGCCCGTAGTAGCTTCTTTCGGTGATTACGCCGCATCGGGCGGATATTACATCGCCTGCGCAGCAAATAAGATCGTGGCCGAACCCACCACCATCACCGGCTCCATTGGGGTGTTCGGTGTGATTCCGAATGTACAGAAAATGATGAACCAGAAACTGGGGATCACCATCGACGAAGTGATGACAAATCAGAATTCCGACTATATTCCGGTGTACAAGCCATTGTCGGATTTTCAACGGGCAGTCCTCACCAAAGACATAGAGCGGATTTACGATATTTTCCTGACGCGGGTGGCCGAAGGCAGGAAGATGCAAAGGGATGAGGTGGACAGCATCGCCCAGGGCAGGGTATGGACGGGACTGACCGCCAAAGAACTGGGTCTGGTTGACGAAACGGGTGGTCTGGACAAAGCCCTGGCGTTGGCGGCAGAACTTGCAGAAATCACCAATTACAGAATCCTCAGTCTGCCCGAACAGAAAGATCCTTTCAGCGAGCTGGTGGAATATTTGTCGGGAGATCAGCAGGAGGAAACCGCCATCCGGAAAGCACTGGGTCCATTGTATCCAACGTACAGGGATTTGCAAAACCTGCAGCATATGCAGGGCATACAGGCCCGCCTGCCTTTTAGCTTCAGCCTGAATTAATGCACTGACGAGTTTTTATGGAAAAATATTTCTCCCGCTTCAGAAAGCATATCATTGGTATTGACCAGTATTTTCAATCCCCTTACGGATTAAAAAAGATCATTTATGCGGACTGGATAGCCAGCGGACGCCTGTATCAACCCATTGAAGATATCCTTACGCGCCAGATCGGTCCATTTATCGGCAACACCCACACAGAGTCCTCCGAAACAGGATCACTGATGACGCGTGCTTACCATCTGGCTCAGAAAAAGATCAAGGAACACGTCAATGCCGGCCCCGAAGATGTGATCATCACCACCGGCTTTGGCATGACTTCAGCCGTGGTGAAATTCCAAAGGATACTCGGTTTGAAAACCTGCGGCAAGATCTCGCATACCGAGTGCCTGAACGAGAAGGAGAAGCCTGTGGTTTTTGTGACCCATATGGAGCATCACTCCAACCACACGAGCTGGTTTGAGACCATTGCCGACGTGGTGCAACTCACGCCTGATCCGGATCTCAGGGTGGATCTGGATGACCTTAGGAACAAGCTCGAACAGTATAAGGACCGTTCGATGCTCATCGGTTCTTTCACATCCTGTTCCAATGTGACGGGCATTTTCACACCCTACCACCAGATGGCCAGGATCATGCATGAATACGGTGGCTTGTGTTTCATCGACTTTGCTGCTTCGGCTCCTTACGCTGAAATCGATATGCACCCTGCCGACCCCATGGAAAAGCTTGATGCCATCTTTTTTTCTCCACACAAGTTTCTTGGCGGACCGGGCAGTTCGGGTGTGCTGATCTTCGACGCAAGGCTTTACCAGCTCCACTCGCCCGATCAACCCGGCGGAGGTACGGTCGACTGGACCAATCCCTGGGGCGAATACAAATTCATCGACAACATCGAAGCGAGGGAAGACGGAGGGACGCCGGGTTTTCTGCAGGCAATCCGTACTGCGCTTTGTATCGAACTGAAGAACAACATGGGTATCAGCAATATCCGTAAAAGGGAGGAAGAGCTGACGGCCATGTGCTTTGAGGGCTTAAGGAAGGTGCCCGGCATGCGGATTCTGGCTGAGCATGACCAGGCGCGTTTGGGAGTGATATCCTTCTATATCGAGCCCATCCACTACAACCTGCTGGTCAGGCTGCTCAACGACCGTTTCGGCATCCAGGCCAGGGGTGGTTGTGCCTGTGCCGGAACGTACGGCCATTACCTGCTGGACGTCAGTTATGAAAGGTCGAAAGAGATCACCGACCGCATCAATACCGGAGACCTGAGCTCCAAACCGGGCTGGGTAAGGCTGTCGCTGCACCCGACCATGACCAATGAGGAGGTACAGTTGATTGTCAGGGCTTTGACAGAAACAGTGAAACATTACGAATCCTGGGGTGCCGATTATATCTATCTGCCACGGGCCAATGAATACAGGCATCAATCGAGACTTCAGGAAGATTTTAACCAGGTGCGTCCCTGGTTTCAGCTCGAAGAATAGAAGCCGAACAATCCCGGCATGAACAAGCGTATTCTGGCCCTGGCCATTCCGAACATCGTCACCAATATCGCGATCCCCCTGCTCGGGATGGTGGACATGGGATTGATGGGGCACCTGGAAAGCAGCGTATATGTTGGTGCCGTTGCCCTGGGAACCACCATTTTCAGTTTTATCTTCTGGAGTTTCGGGTTTTTACGCATGGGAACCAGCGGTTTCACTGCCCAGGCGCTCGGAGCCAGGAATCTCAGGGAGAGCATGCATACCCTTTACCGCGCGTTGTTGGTGGCTTTCGGCTCAGGCCTGGCAATCATCGCCCTGCAGTTACCCCTTGAAACGGCCGCATTTTCCCTGATCAAAGGAAGTGCGGAAGTGGAAGACCTTGCACGTGAGTATTTCAGGATCAGGGTGTATGCTGCGCCCCCTACCCTTTGCCTTTACGCTTTTACCGGTTGGTTCATCGGGATGCAGAATGCCCGCATTCCCATGGTGGTTTCGATTTCGGTGAATGTGATGAATATCCTTTTCAGTCTGTTGTTCATTCAGTTTGCCGGGATGAAATCCGACGGCATTGCCCTGGCCAACATCGTATCCCAGTACGCTGGCTTATTGCTTGCCGTGATTTTCTTTTACAGGTATTATGGGAAACTGCTCAGGTACAAACTCACCGGACTTCGCATGCAAATTACCGCAGACATGCGGAAGTTCCTGAAAGTAAACGCAGATATCTTTATCCGTACCATCTGCCTTATCGTAGCCCTGTCGTTTTTCACCCTGCAATCTGCCAAAGCCGGAGATACCCTGCTGGCAGTCAACTCCCTGCTTTTCCAGTTGTTTTATTTCTTTTCCTATTTTATTGACGGTTTTGCATATGCAGCCGAAGCCCTGGTGGGCAAATCCATCGGAGCGGGTGATGGCCTGCAGCTAAGGAAAACCGTCAGGCGGCTGTTCCGCTGGGGCTTTTTCCTCAGCATCCCATTCACCTTGTTGTATTTCTTCGGCGGTGCTTTCATCCTGGGATTGCTCACCCATCATGCCGATGTGTTGAATGCCGCGGTTCCCTATCTTTTCTGGGCCGGTGTGGTACCGCTGGTCAGCTTTTCCGCTTTTCTCTGGGATGGTATCTACGTGGGAGCCACCGCCTCCGCCGCCATGCGCAATGCCATGATCATCATCACCTTCGTGATCTTTTTACCGTCCTATTACCTGCTGGAGCCCCTGCTCGGCAACCACGGCCTCTGGCTCGCCATGATGATCTTCCTCGCTTCCCGCGGCATCCTCCTCGGAGCCATGTCAAAAAAGGCTGTCTTCTCCCTATCACTCTAGCATTCCCGCATTCCGGCATTCCCGCATTCTTGCATTCCGGCATGAAGCATGCCATGGAGCGGCTGAATCTGCCGGCAAGAGCGTACGACCGGATCCTAAAAGTCTCCCGCACCATCGCCGGCCTGGAGGCTGCTCCGGATCTCAGGGTGGAGCAACTGGCGGAAGCCATTCAATACCGCAGCCTGGACAAGGGGACGTGGGGGAGTCAATAATCCGCGAATGCCCTGCAAGGGCAAAACATGAATAACCGATGGTGTACTTGGGTTGAATGAGATCATCAAGAGAACGTAATCAACCAAACTGCCCTGCAAGGGCAAAACATGAATAACCGCGTGTGTACTTGGGTTGAATAAGATCATCAAGAGAACGTAATCAACCAAACTGCCCTGCAAGGATAAAACATGAATAACCGCGTGTGTACTTGGGTTGAATAAGATCATCAAGAGAACGTAATCAACCAAACTGCCCTGCAAGGGCAAAACATGAATAACCGCGGGTGTACTTGGGTTGAATAAGATCATCAAGAGAACGTAATCAACCAAACTGCCCTGCAAGGGCAAAACATGAATAACCGATGGTGTACTTGGGTTGAATAAGATCATCAAGAGAACGTAATCAACCAAACTGCCCTGCAAGGGCAAAACATAAATAACCGCGGGTGTAACCCGAAGGGTCAAACCCGTGGTTAGGGCAACCCAGACAAACCCTCAGCCACACAGTGGCTGAACCAAGATCACCATGATGACAAGCTACCGCCAGATCCTCTATCACATTGTTTTCAGAACAAAAAAAGGCGAACCATCAACTGATTCCTTCTGAGGAAGAATATAAGAACTTGCTTGAAGAAGCAGGTATTTTGATTGACAAGCGCTATTTTCCATAGACAACAGGGTTCAGCCCGCTTCGGGGCTGGGATTCTACAACACGTCTCCTTCCCCGGGTTTGACCCTTACGGGTTACACCCGGGCTTATTCATATTAATCCCCTGCGGGGAAGCTCCTTGTTTATAGATGTTGTTTCGGAAACCCAGCCTGAAGTATAAAAGACTACTATTTTAATTCGTGAAAACTAGTGTAATTCGTGGCCAAAATCCGCGTCCGCCGTGGCGGATCCGCGGACAAGATTCAAGTTTGTGAGCCGGAGGCACTCTTTTAATTTCCGGACACCCAAACGGCTAAACAGGCTTCAATCGAGACCAGGGTAAAGGATTTCATGGCGAATTAATTTATTTTTAGCACTTTACCTGAATATTTAGTGTGGTCCTCCGCAGATCATTAACTAAGACCGTGCGTTTTAATATTATTAATCAATACTGAATATTTTTCGACCGCAAAGCAGTTTATACCGATTGCATATTGAAATCCATTTTTTTGCATTCTTACGTTCTTTCGGTATACATTTGATAAAAATTAGCCTCTCAGATTGGAGCCAAAGTATTACGATATGATCGTGGTGGGGGCCGGTCCTGCCGGCGCAATCGCCGCCTATCATCTGGCCGGACGCGGTTACCAGGTATTGATCCTGGAGAAGGATTATTTCCCCCGGCATAAACCCTGCGGAGGTGGCCTGACTTACAGGGCCCTGGATCTGCTTCCATTCAGCATTGATCCATTGATCGAGAGCAGCATTCACAGCTTTCGTTTTACCCACCGTTTCAAGAAGGAATTTATCCGGCATTCCGAACAACCTCTGATGGTTTGTATCATGCGGGACCGTTTTGATCAGTTCCTGGTGGACAAGGCCCGCGAGAAGGGAGCGGATTTTATGGAAGGGATCAAAGTGAGCGGCTTTACCGAAACTTTCGACAAAGTGCTGGTGCATGCCGAAGGGCAGGAATTCGCGGCAAGTTTTGTGATCGGGGCAGACGGAGTGAACAGCTTAACCGCAAAAACCTATCTGCTTAACCAAAACATCCGCAAGGGCATCGGCATCGAGAGCGAGGTCAGGGTTCAGGAAGACCAGCTGGAGCGTTTCCGCAGCATGGCAGGTCTGGACTGGGGCACTTTTGTTGAAGGTTATGCCTGGGTATTTCCGAAGGCCGATCATTTGTCGATTGGGGTTGGCGGACCGGTGGGACTGGCGCGTCATCTGAAGCATTATTATTTTCGTTTCCTTGAATCACTGCATATGGGGGATGTGGAGATCATCAGTTTCAGAACCTTCCCCATTCCCTACCGTACCGGGTACAGCAGGTTACAGGCCTCCAGGGTGCTGGTTGCGGGTGATGCAGCCGGGCTTACCGACCCGATGACCGGCGAAGGCATTTACTATGCCCTGAAAAGCGGTAAAATCGCTGCCTCCGTGATCATGGATTATCTCGAGGGAACCACCACCCATCCTTATAGTTACAGGCAAAGACTTGAAGATGAAGTTGTTTCCGAATTACTCTCCGCCTTTCCGCTGCTCAGGATCTTCAATTCCGCGCCGGCACTCATTCATTCGCTCATGCGGAAGAAAAGCCGCTTGTGGCGCGGTTTCTGCAAGGTATTAAGGGGTGAGGTCCGCTACAGTCAGTTTAAAGATAAGATGGGACGTTACAGTTTTCTTTGGAAACCGCTGATCGGACTGGCCACGATGACAGAACTGGTCAGAAAAATGAATTTCAAGGCAAAAAAGCTCAAAAAAGCTTAAACAGCGAGCATTTCCTTCACCAGAGCCGCGATGGTCTTATTATCGGCTTTCCCGGAGAGTTCCGCAGAGGCGGCAGCCATCACCCTGCCCATATCTTTGACCGAAGAAGCGCCCAGTTTGGCAATGATGCCGGAAACTGCCACTTTCATCTCCTCCGGGCTCATCTGTTCCGGAAGGTATTGTTCGATTACCGAGGCCTGAAAAAGCTCTGCACCGGCCAGGTCTTCCCGCTGCTGCGACCGGTAGATATCCGCTGCTTCCTTTCTTTGTTTGACAAGTTTTTGCAGCAGTCTGATCTCTTCTTCAGGGTTGATCTCCTGTTTACCTCCTTCGGAACCAAGCAACAGCAGGGCTGACTTCACTGCACGGAGGGCTTCCAGTTTTTCCTTTTCCCTGCCAAGCATGGCGGATTTGATATCCTGGTTGATTTTTTCAGTAAGTGACATGGCTGAAGATATTAACGGAGGTCAGGTGTATGCTCAGTCGGGGCGCCCGTGGATATAGGAATTGTTTTGCCGCAGTTCAATTCCTCCTTTGGAATCGGTAGTTACAGAGAATTGTGACACTTCGGATTCTGAAGAATGCCGGGTTTCGTTCAGTTCAACCTTCTGGCGGAGAAAGGCCGGTTCTTTCTCGAGCTGGTCGACACCTTCGGGAGTTTTCAACCTGAGGCTCAGTTCTTTAAGCTTACTGATGCGGTCATTGGAAGTTTTATCCCGGTCGGCCAGGGAAGGAATGTCGCTACGGTTTCCGGCCATGGCTGCAGGAGGCGTGAAAGTATAAGCAGGTGCAGGGGCTGCCTGTTTCGCTGCTTCTTCTTCCCTGGGAAGCTCATCCTGATTTATTTCCAGCTCGTTCAGGGTATCCTGTATTTCTTCCGTGCTAAAGGTAAATAGCGCCATATCCGGTTCCTGATCAGGCAATGCATCGGGGGTATCAGCCTGCTGGTGCATGCCAAAGGTTTCCGGGGCATCTGTATCTTCAGTTTCTTCCTCCAGGCCTTCATCATCGGGCATGGGCATGAAGTTTTCAAAAACAGTTTCCCGGGCAGCTTCATCCGGCAGTGGTTCCGGTGCCGGGCCGGGAGTGAGGTTTGCGGTGGACAGGGGTTCAGCAGTCACTTCCTGAACGGGTTCTTCAGGATACAGCGGCATGGGCGGGTTTTTCCGCAAGGGTTGGTCCGGGTCGACAGGAGCATCGCCGATGGCACCTACAAGGATAGTGGCAGCTTCCTGGCTTTTCTGGCCTTTTCTTTCACCGCCGTTCACTTCAAAGCCGGTAGCAACGAGGGTAACACTCACGGCATTCCCCAGTGATTCGTCGGTACCGGTTCCCCAGATGATTTCGGCGTTCAATCCTGCCTTGGCCTGGATAAAGTCGGTGATGGTGGTAACTTCATCCATGGTAACCTCCTGGGTCGAAGAAGCGATATACAGCAGGATATTGCCTGCTCCTTCGATGTTGTTGTCGTTGAGCAGGGGGCTGGTCAGGGCACTTTCAACGGCGATCAGGGCACGTTCTTCCCCTTCTGCGATACCGGTACCCATAATGGCAACCCCGCTATCCTTCATCACCGTCTTCACGTCTTCAAAATCAACATTGATATATCCTGTCACCGTGATGATCTCGGCGATACCTTTCGCCGCGGTGGTAAGAATATTATCGGCCTGGCTGAATGCCTTGCTGAGGGGCAGGTCGCCGTATAACTCCCTGAGTTTGTCGTTATTGATTACCAGCAGGCTGTCCACATGTTCCCTCAGCTCGCGGATTCCTTCCTCAGCCTGTTTTCGTCTCTTACTTCCCTCAAAATTGAAGGGCAGGGTGACGATCCCCACGGTAAGGATATTTAATTCCCTTGCCACGGAAGCAATGACGGGAGCTGCTCCGGTACCGGTTCCTCCCCCCATGCCGGCTGTAATAAACAGCATCCGGGTATTGTCAGTAAGTACCTGCTGTATGTCTTCGATATTCTCGAGCGCGGCATTTTTTCCGACAGAAGGCAGGGAGCCCGCACCCCTTCCTTCCGTTAGACTGGCACCCAGTTGGATTTTGGCCGGGATTGGACTAAGGTTGAGGGACTGGACATCGGTATTGCAGATCACGAAGTCAACCCCTTTGATTCCCTGGTTGAACATATGATTGACAGCATTCCCACCGCCTCCGCCTACACCAATTACTTTAATAATGGGCTTCTCATCCCGCTGCATATCAAATCTGATCATTCCCGCTTTTTGGTTTGGCTGCTCGATATAAGTCATGATTTTTCCTCCTCAAATTAAATGAAAAACTTCGTTGGAAACTTTGCCAATTTTGATTTTTTATCAACCATTTCCGTTGAAAAGTTATCTTCAGGATTTATCTTCGTCTTCTTCAAACCATTGGGTGATCTTTTTAAAGAAGTTCTCGCCGAACCTGCTTTGCTCTCTTTTCCTCATGGCTTTTTTCCTGCTTTTCTCCTGCTTCTCCAGGCCATTTTCATCCAGGCCCGACATCAGCGGCATTTCTGTTTCTTCACCCTGAAGGTCCGTGCTTTCTCCGTTGTTTTCAGGCAGAGCATCGGCAAACATGGTTTCCATCCCTTTGCGTCTTCTTTCTCTTTCCGCTTTTTCGAGCCCCAGGTAAACCAGGCCGATCCCGGTGGCATACATGGGACTGGTGATATCGTCGGGACTTTCTTTCCCGAGATGTTCGTTGGGATATCCGATCCGTGTATCGAAGCCGGTGACAAATTCGGTAAGGGGTGCGATATGTTTCATCATGGCTCCTCCCCCTGTCAGCACGATACCGCCGATCAGCTTGCGTTCATAGCCGGAATTTCTGATTTCATTGATTACACAATGAATGATTTCTTCCATCCGGGCTTCGATGATCCTGGCAAGGTTTTTCAGTGAGATTTCCCTGGCCGGCCGGCCTTTCAGACCGGGAATGGCTACGATCTCCTCTTCCTTGTTTTCGGTAGCCAGGCAGCTGCCGAACTTCACTTTCAGCTCCTCTGCATGTTTACGGATAATGTGGCAACCTTCCCTGATATCTTCAGTAACCACGTTTCCACCGAAGGGGATCACTGCTGTATGCCTGATGATGCCATCCTGGAAAATGGCAATATCGGTGGTGCCTCCACCGATATCCACCAGCACCACACCGGCTTCTTTCTCTTCTTCGCTGAGCACTGAAGATGAACTGGCCAGGGGTTCCAGCATCATCCCGGTCACCTCCAGCCCGGCCCGTTTAATACAACGGAAAATATTCTTTACGGCAGCCGTCTGGCCGGTGATGATATGAAAATTCGCCTCCAGCGATACCCCGCACATGCCAATGGGCTGCTTGATCCCCTGTTCCCCGTCCACGATGAATTCCTGCGCAATGACCTGGATGATCTCCTCACCCGGCGGCATCATCAGCTTGTACATGTTTTCATGCAGCCTGTCAATATCATCCGCAATGATTTCATCTTCACCATTGGGCCGGATATAACTGCCCCGGTGATGCTGGCTTTTGATGTGCTGGCCCGCGATGCCCACGTAAACACTCCGGATCTCCACGCCGGAAGCTGCCTCAGCAAGCCTGACAGCCTCGGTGATAGAATTTACCGTGTCTTCAATATTGTAAACCACTCCTCTGACAACACCAATAGAGGGGGTTTTACCGTAACCAAGTATGTCGATCTTGCCATACTGATTGTAGCGGCCGACGATCACCGCGATTTTTGTTGTGCCTATGTCGAGGCCTACAATGATATCTGAGGATTCCATAGCTTATTGAATTTTAATTATTTGAACATATGACCTGATTCCTGAACTGTATATTGACGGTTTTATATGCATCCCAGCCTTTGCGGTTCATCGCTTCCAGATAAAAGGTCTTTAACCTGGCCAGTTTCCCCGGAATGTCATCAGCATTTCCCATCAGAATCCGGTGATTCCCCAGGAGCGGGATAAGCTCGAAGTCTCCCTGTCCACCCACATACACCTGCTCCACCTGCGCATTGAGGAAAGGATCTTTTTGCAGGTTAATGGCCAGCAGAAAAATTTTCTGGAGCGTAGTGATTCTGCCGTCGATTTCACCCTGTTCATCCGGAACAGGAACCAGATCGCGGGATGGATCGAATCGTTCGCTTATCATGCCATTTACCGGTATCACCCGGGCTGTGTAACGTCCGGATATCGGGATCATCCTTCCGTCGCCGGAAATGTAGAACTGTTCCCCATGCAGGTTGTGCACCCTGATGACGGGAGTTCTCTGACTGATCTCCACATGGATAAAACCATCTACTGTGGCAAACACGATGGCTTTGCTCACATAATGGTTCTCCTGTAGCCTTTCTCTTATCATCCGGATACTGATCTCTTTCATTGGTCTTCCCCTGACGGAATCTCCCAGCAACTGCGCGATGGTAGTGCTGATCTCCTCCCTGCTCAGAAAGCCATGCCCATCCGTTTGTTCAAGGCTGATCACCAGTCCCTGGCAAACCAGCTTGTGTTTCTCCGTACCTACGAAGCCGGCCAGGACGAAAAAAGCTGCCATAAAAAGCAACCAGAGACTCAGATTGAATATTTTCCGGAATCGCATGACGAGCTATTTATATCGGTTTGACAAATAATGAACGATGGGGTCGGCCAATTGATCGATGTCGCCGGCGCCAAGGGTCACGAGAATTTCGGGCTGTCTTTTATCGAGCAGGTTGAATAGTGCTTCCTTATCGCAGACCGACTTGGCATCCGAGCTGATCTTTTCCAGCAGGAAAGCGGCATTGATCCCTGCGATGGGTGCTTCGCGGGCCGGATAGATTTCCAGCAGGATGATTTCGTCGAGTGCCGCCAGGCTTTCCGCAAAACCTTCAGCCAGATCCCTTGTTCTCGTGTACAGGTGGGGCTGGAATATCCCGGTGATTTTTCTGCCGGGGTGCAGCATCTGCAGGGAACGGATACAGGCTTTGAGCTCTTCGGGATGATGGGCGTAGTCGTCATAATAAATCATGCCGGCATGTTCGAATCGTTTTTCGAGACGGCGCGACACCCCCAGGAAAGACTGCAAACCCCTTCTGCAGGCATCTGCGTCAAGACCGGTCAGGAGGGCTGCAGCCGTCGCGGCAACCGCATTTTCCACCTGCACCAGACCGGGTACGCTTAAGTGCAGCCCATTGATGATCGTATCCGGAGTCTCCAGATCAAAAGCATGTCCGTTTCCTGTATTTTGCACATTGACCGGACGGAATCCGGCATTTTGCTCCCATCCGTAAGTGTAAACCCTTGCCTGGGCAGGCAGTCTCAGTGAATTCTGAAGTCCTTCCTTTATCAGCAGGATTTCACCCTTGGAGAGTTTCCCCGCGAATGTGCTGAAGGCATCCAGCAGGGAAGCATGGGTCCCGTAGATATCCAGATGGTCGGAATCGATCGCCGTAATGATCACGAGATCAGGGGAAAGATGCAGGAATGAACGGTCGTATTCATCGGCTTCGGCCACCATCACCTTCGCATCCGGATCGTCGATCAGGTTGCTGCGGTAGTTGAGTGAGATGCCTCCAAGGAATGCAAGGATCGGCCACCCTTCCTGACGCAGCAGGTGTGCGAGCATGGCCGAGGTAGAGGTTTTTCCGTGAGACCCGGCCACTGAAAGGCAACGGTAGGTTTCCGAAATGCCGCCCAGGACTTCCGAGCGTTTCATCACCCTGATGCCTGTTTCTCTGGCTTTTCTTAATTCACCCAGATCCGGTGGAACGGCCGGGGTGTAAACCACCAAAGCGGTATCAGGTGAGAGAAGTCCGGGTTTATCTGTATAATGAATAAGCATTCCTTCCTTTTCAAGCGCAAGCGTGAGTGCGGAAGGGCTTCGGTCATATCCGGTCACCCGGTGGCCGCGACGATGGAAATAGCGTGCCAGGGCACTCATGCCGATACCGCCGATGCCGATGAAATGGATATGTTGGTTGGTGCCGAAGTTCATTGTGTTTTGGGCTTAATCAATGACAGCACCTGATTTACGATCTGGCCGGTGGCATCCGGCCTGCCCAGAGAGGCAATGCCGGAAGCAAGCTTAGTGCTGATGGCCGGATTGTTCATGATGGCCATACACTGGTTCCATAATTGTTCTTTTGCGAGCTTATCCGGAATCATGATGGCCGCACCCATGCCTGCCAGCACCGCGGCGTTTTTTGTCTGGTGATCCGCAGTCACATTGGGAGAGGGTACCAGGATCACGGGTTTTCCTACCACACACAGTTCGGAAATGGAAATGGCCCCGGCCCTGGAGACAATGAGATCGGCAAGGGCATAGGCCAGATCCATGCGGCTGATAAAATCCAATACCTTCACTCCGGATATCTGGTGCTGCCTGATATGACGGGTTGCCACGGGCAGGAAACTTCTGCCCGTCTGCCACAACAGTTGCAAGGGCTGATCTTTCAGATTGGAAAGCCCCTGCAGGATGCTTTCATTAATGGTTCTTGCTCCCAGGCTTCCGCCCAGCACAAGCAGGACTGGCAGCTCAGGATTCAGCTGGAAAAACTCCACGGCTGGCTTTTTCTTCCCGTTAAGCCTGAGGATGTCTTTTCGGACAGGGTTTCCCGTAACGACGATTTTGGCAGAAGGAAAGAACTTTTCCATACCTTCAAAAGCCACACATATCCTGTCCGCTCTTTTGGCCAACACCTTGTTCGTGATCCCAGGGCAGGAGTTCTGTTCCTGTATCAGGGTCGGGATGCCAAGCATGGCGGCCACCCTGAGGGTGGGACCGGAGGCATAGCCGCCCGTTCCGATCACCACATCCGGTCTGAAAGAACGCAGGATACGCCATGCTTTGAACAGGCTGCTGATCACCTTACAGGGAAACAAGAGGTTTTTCAGACTCAGTTTTCTTTGTAATCCGCTGATCCAAAGACCTTTGATGGAGTATCCGGCTGCAGGCACCTTTTCCATTTCCATGCGGCCCCTCGCTCCCACAAAGAGGATATCAGCATCCGGTTCTCTGTCTTTCAGGGCATCGGCTATGGCAATGGCAGGGAAGATATGCCCCCCTGTGCCTCCGCCGCTGATGATGTATTTATGCCTGTGGTGTGCCATCTTCAAGACTTGCGGGTTTAGGGTTTTCTATTTCGCGGCTTACACTCAGAATGATACCGATAGCAATGGAAGTGAACCAGATAGAGGTGCCCCCCATGCTCACCAATGGCAAAGGCTGACCGGTGACCGGAAAAAGATTCACGGCAACGGCCATATTGATCATTGCCTGGAACACCAGGCTGAAACTTACGCCGATCGCGAGAAAAGCCCCGAAATTGCCGGGGCTCTTCACCACGATGCGGGTTCCACGGAAAAGAATGATCAAATACAGCAAAACCAGTAAAATACCACCGATGAATCCGTACTCCTCGATGATAATGGCATATATAAAATCCGAATACGGATGCGGCAGAAAGTTCCTCTGGGTTGATTTGCCCGGCATTTTACCGAACACGCCCCCGGTAGCGATGGCAATCTTGCTCTGCTCCACCTGATATCCCTCACTGCCGGGTTCCCCGTTCATGAATGCATCAATGCGGTTTTTCCAGGTATGAACCCTTCCCTGGTCCGGTTTGGTAATCATTACCAGGGCGATCACTACGGCCAGTGTAAGCATGCCCGTGCCAATCAGAGAGAAAATATAGCGGATGTTTACCCTGCCGATAAACATCAACACCAGGCAGGTACCGAACAACATGGCAGCGGTAGAGAAGTTCTCAGGCAAGATCAGGGCGCACACCAGCAGGATAGGCCACATGATCGGCAGAAAAGCCGTTTTAAAATCCTTGATCTGATCCTGTTTCTTGCTCAGTATGCGTGCCGTGTACATGATCAGGGCAAGCTTCGCAAAATCAGAGCTTTGAAAGGTCAGATTTAAAAAGGGAACCATGATGGACCTGCTGGCATCATTGATGGTTGAGCCAAAAAACAGGGTCACTATCAGAAGAATAACGGCTATAATTAAAGCTACCTGGGAAATCCTTGAAAAATACGTGTGCCTGATCCTGTGAACAAGCACCATCAGCACAAAGCCAAAACAAACAATAATGAAATGCTTGAGCAGATAATATTCCGTATTGCCCCCCTGCTTGCGGTATGCCAGCGTCCCGGTGGAACTGTAAACAGCCAGCAGGGAAAAGATGGAGAGAATGACCACCACCACCCACAATACTTTATCTCCCCTGATATTTTTAAAGAATCCCGACATATATCTTCACTATAGTTACAATGACCTTACAATATTCATGAACAGCAGTCCTCTTTCCTCGAAGTTCGAAAACTGGTCGAAGCTTGGACAAGCCGGCGACAGCAGCACCGTATCACCTTTTTTTCCGCTTTTGTATGCAAGCATCACCGCTTCTTCCATGGAGGCAGCTTCTTCGATCACGGGTACTGTTCCTGCAAAAGAACTGATCAGGTTGAGGTTGTCGAGGCCGGTACAGATCAGCGATGTCACTTTACCGTTCACCTGGCTCCTTAGCATGGTATAGTCATTTGCCTTATCCATTCCGCCGGCTATCCAGATTACGGGTCCGGGGATACTCTGCAGCGAAAACCAGGTGATATTGGGTTTGGTGGCGCCGGAGTCGTTGATGTATTGAACCCCATGAATGAAAGCCACATGTTCCATGCGGTGCGGTATGTTATGAAAGCTGCCGAGGCTGTCCCTGAGCGAAGGTTTGCGTACCTCCGCGATCCGGTCGCCGATACCAGCAGCCATGTTCCTGCACACCTGGCTCCTGCCGTTCATAGCTAAGGCTTCGAGTGTCATATGGAATATATTATTGATTTATACAACATATTATCTTAGTTTGAGGGTCACCAGTGTCATCACGGCCAGCATCAAACCCACAATAAAAAAGCGCATCACGATCTTGGGTTCGGAATAACCAAGCACCTGAAAATGATGATGCAGCGGCGACATTCTGAATATTCGCTTTCCTGTTCCAGTCCTGATACGGGTATATTTAAACCATGCCACCTGCAGGACGACCGACAGGCTTTCCACCAGGAAAATCCCGCAGAGGATAGGTATCAACAGTTCCTTTCTGATCATAATGGCAAATACCGCAATGATCCCACCCAGTGCCAGGCTGCCCGTATCGCCCATAAATACCTGGGCCGGATAGGTGTTGTACCAGAGAAAACCGACACAGGCACCCACGAAAGCGCTGATAAAAATGGCCAGTTCGCCGGTATCTGGAATATACATGATATTCAGATAATTAGCAAAGACCGTATTCCCCGATATATAGGCAAGGATACCCAGTCCCACCCCGATAATGGCAGAGGTCCCCGTGGCCAGGCCGTCTATCCCGTCGGTTAGATTTGCCCCGTTGGAAACCGATACGATGATCAGTATCACCAGGGGAATGAATACCAGGTAGGCATAATCGCGGTAATGCTTTCCCGTCCATGCAATCAGGGAAGCATAATCAAATTCATGGTTTTTGATGAAGGGGATGGTTGTCTTTGTCGATTTAACCGCCTTATTTGGGAAGAGATTATGGGTAGCCCTTTCGTTTTCAATATTGAAAGCCGTTTTGGATACCACAAAACCCTGGGAAGCGGTCTTCTCTTTGATTACCACATCGGAATGAAAATACAGGGTGGCACCAACCACAATACCCAGCAGCACCTGTGCAAGGATCTTGAATCTTCCGGCCAGGCCCTTTTTGTCTTTCTTGAATACCTTGATATAATCGTCGATAAAGCCGAAGAATCCCAGCCAGACAGTGGTAAAGAGGATGAGCAGCACATAGACATTATCGAGCCTGGCAAACAGCACGCCGGGGATCACGATAGCCCCCAGGATGATCAGACCGCCCATGGTGGGTGTTCCCTGCTTTTCTTTCTGCCCCGACAGCCCAAGGTCTCTGACAATCTCACCCACCTGTTTCTTCTGCAGCACCCTGACCAGGCGTTTGCCAAAGATGAGAGAGATCAGCAGGGAAGTGATCACAGCCATGATGGCACGGAATGAAATATACTGAAACACCCCGGCTCCGGGGAAGTCGAAGGTATGGTCGAGGTATGTGAACAGATAATATAACATGGTATCCTATCTTGTCATTTTCCGCTTTG
Organism: Bacteroidota bacterium; assembly: GCA_022709385.1. Lineage (GTDB taxonomy): Bacteria > Bacteroidota > Bacteroidia > Bacteroidales > CAIXZF01 > JAKLIX01. Next base: position 114,272 of record JAKLIX010000007.1, read on the forward strand.
AAGAAATGCTGTCTGTATCACCTGGTGATCATCGAAAGGAGTTTTCACCCCTTTGATTTCCTGATATTTCTCATGTCCTTTGCCGGCCACCAGGATGATATCTCCCCTGCCGGCCATATGACAGGCAGCATGGATGGCTTCCAGGCGGCTGGTAATCACGATGACCTTTTTCCGCTGCACCGGGTCGAGCCCTGCCTGCATCTCACGGATGATGGTCTCGGGATCTTCCGATCTCGGATTATCCGAGGTCAGGATGACCTTGTCGCTGAGCCTGGCAGCAACGGCCGCCATCAGTGGTCGCTTGCCCCTGTCGCGGTCGCCACCGGCTCCCACCACAGTGATCAGCTTTTCTTTGTATGTCCTGAGGGCTGTAATGGTCCTGAGCACATTTTCCAGCGCATCAGGTGTGTGGGCATAGTCCACAATGGCGGTAATGCCGCCCGGCGACAGTATACGTTCAAACCTGCCTTCCACAGGCCCCAGCTGGCTGAGGACAATCATTATATCAGCCGGATCCTGTCCGAGCAATACGGCTGTTGCATAAACTGCCAGGCAGTTGTAGGCATTGAAGTTACCCACAAGCTGTATCCACACTTCCCTGCCCTGTATCCGCAGTTTGGTACCTTCAATCCTGCTTTCCAGTACCTTTCCCCTGTAGTTTGCCATGGCCCGGAATGCATAAGTGGAGACCGCCGAACGGCTATTCTGCACCATGATCATCCCGTTCCGGTCGTCCATATTGGTCAGGCTGAAGGCCCTGGCCGGCAACTCATCAAAAAAGCGCTTCTTGGCAGCGATGTAGTTTTTGAAAGTCTGATGATAATCAAGGTGATCATGGGTAATGTTGGTGAAAACCCCGCCGGTAAAGGTCAGTCCGCTGATACGCTCCTGTACGATGGCATGAGAGCTCACCTCCATGAAGGCAAATTCGCAACCCGCCACTGCCATACGGTCGAGCAGGGCATTCAGCGCAATCGGATCCGGCGTGGTATGGGTGGAGGGCAGTATCGTGTCGTTGATTTTGTTTTCTATCGTGGAGAGCAAGCCGCTTCCGTATCCAAGTTCCCTGAAAACCCTGTAAAGCAGGCTGGCCGTGGTTGTTTTGCCGTTGGTCCCGGTGATTCCGACAAGTTTCAGCTTAGAGGAAGGATTGCCGTAGTAATTTGAAGCAGCGATGCCCAGAGCGGCAGCACTGTTGCCAACCTTCGCATATACGATCCCTTCGGCAGGCGTTTCAGGCATGTCCTCCAGAATGACGGCCACCGCACCACGTCCGATGGCCTGGCCGATAAACTGATGACCGTCGGAACGCGTCCCTTTCATCGCAACGAATACATCACCCTTCTTTACCAGCCTTGAATCGGAAGCAATGCCGCTCACCGTCACCAGGGTGTTTCCGACCACCTCCGTCAAACCGGTCCGGTACAATATGTCGCTCAGTTTAATCACTGCTTCTCATGATAAGCCAGTTCAAGAACCACTGTTCCATTGCGGGGAATCTGACTGCCGGCTTCCAGTGACTGGCGGCGGATCACTCCCCTGCCCGATAATTTTACCTTCAGCCCGCATCTTTCCATCAGGTAAACCCCATCCTTCGCGCCCATACCCGTAACATCGGGTACCAGGTTGTCGGACAGGATTCTGCCCCTGAATTTCAGACGTAAGCTGCTGTCGGTGCACTGCTCCTGCCATTGCGCCAGTTCTTGCTCTTCATAGGGGATCCCGAGCGGGGAAAGCACTGTTCTGATATCGGCCCGGTTGGCGGTAAGTACGGTGGGAGGCTGCAAGGGAGGTTTCACGGTGTCCAGCCTGGAATCGTGCATCTCCAGGCTGGTTGCATAAACCTTATCGGCGATCTCCTTGAAAACAGGCGCAGCCACAGCTCCCCCATAGTACTTTCCCCTGCTGGGATTGTTGATCACCACGATACAGGAATAACGCGGCTTATCAGCCGGAAAGTAACCGACAAAAGAAGCCTTGTAATTGACTTTGTCGTAACCCTGACTGTCGTTGGCGATCTGAGCCGTGCCGGTCTTTCCGGCAATGGGATAAACCGTATTGAAAAGGTTCCTTGCCGTACCGCGGGTCACCACGCCTTCAAGCAGGCTGCGGGCCATGGCTATGGTTTCCTTCGAACAAATGCTCTTGCTGATCACAACGGGTTCAAACACTTCCACAGGGCTGCCCGACTGGCGTATTTCCCTGACAAACATCGGTTTAACCATACGTCCGTTATTGGCTACCGCATTGTAAAAAGTCAGGATTGACAAAGGGGTGAGGGCCACTTCGTAACCTACTGACATCCAGGCTAATGAATAATATTTCGACCAGATGGGGCTCCTGGTGGACTTGATCATGGGCCGGGCTTCCCCGTTGATATCCAGGTCAAGGGACTTGTTGACCGACATGCCGTACAGCCCGTCGATAAAACGCTGGGGATCCTGGTAAAAGGCCTTGTACACTATCTTGGAAATGCCAACATTGGACGAGAGTTCAAAGGCTTTTCTGACGGAAATCCGCCCGTAACCGCCTTCGTGGGAGTCGCGCATCACCTGGCTGAAATAGCGGTGTTTTCCTCCTTCCGTATCCACCGTATCATCGAGGCTGACCAAACCCTCCTCAAGTGCCACCATCAGACTTGGAAGCTTGAAAGTGGAACCGGGCTCCGTACATTCGCTGATGGCAAAATTCATGGTTTCCGCATAAGTGCTGTCTTCCTGCCTTTGCAGATTCGCAATGGCCACAATGGCACCGGTGCTTACTTCCATCAGGACGGCACAGCCATGGTCGGCCTTATGTTCTTCAAGACATCTGTATAAGGCATCCTCCGCTACGTCCTGGTAAGTAATATCAATCGTGGTCACAATGTCGTTCCCGTCCTTGGGTTCTATGTCTGTCCTGCTGTCCACAGGCATCCAGCCGCCGTTGGCCAGTCTGCGCATCAGCCTTTTTCCGCTTACACCCCGCAAATACTTGTTGTAACCTCCTTCAAGGCCGACATTGATCCCCTGCCTCTCAAAGCCGATCGTGCGTGCAGCCAGATTCCGGAATGGCAATTCCCTCCTGCTCTTTTCCACAACCACCAGCCCGCCCTTGTAGCGACCCAGCCTGAAAACCGGGAACTTCCGGACCTTCTTCAACTGAGCGTAGGTCACATTGCGTTTCAGCAGCAGAAAACGGTCCTGCTCCTTCCAGGCCTGCAGAAGGATCGATTTATACTCCTTCCGCCCTTTGTCACCAAACAGCCTGTTCAGATGCCATGCAAGAGAATCCACATGCTCCAGGAAATACTCCTCATTGTAATGCCCGGCCGCCAGATCCATGCGGATATCAAAAATGGGTATGGAGGTGGCAAGGATGCTTCCGTCGGATGCCAGGATACTGCCCCGCATCTCTTCAACAGGAAAGTACCTGATAGTCAATTCCTTGGCCTTCTTCTTCCAGATTTCACCCTCCACAAACTGTATCTGAACGATACGGCCGATGATCAGGAAGGAAAACAGGATCACGCTCAGGTAAACCAGGTAAACCCTCCACAGGATGTCTTTCTTTTTATCTTTCACTTGCTATGCTGTTTTTACTCATACCTGGCAGGTCTACGAATACAAAGCTGTTTAATATGATTAATACCGTACACCGCTGTAGTGTTCTTTTTCGCAGATCCATTCCGTGTCGGTATATCGTTGTCATTTATCATTTTTTTCTGACTTCGGGGCCAGCTTCACCGGTGGCACCGTGCTTGGCTTCATCCCGGTTCCGGCCAGCCTTCTGCCCACTTCCGACTGTTTACTCAGGTACATCAGTTCCGATTTCACGGTGACATGCTCATATCTTAGTTCTTTCAATTCCTTCTTGGCGCGGTCAATCGATTTCACCGTTTTCTCGGCATAATAGGTATTGGCGATGTAAATGATGGCGAGGAAAGCCAGGAAAAACAGGTAGGGAATGGAGCGGATGAAGTTTTCTCTGGTAAGGAAAGTCCCGTCGAGGATACTCTGCAGTATCCTGCCCAGCGACCAGGACTTCTTCTGAACGGACGGTGCTGTTACAGCAGCCGGATTGTCAGCGACATCCTGTAAGGGTTCGGCTTCCTGTGCGCTTATATCCTTTACTTCTTCCATGAGATTACAGTTTCACTCCCACTCTGAGCCTGGCAGACCTGGATCGCGGGTTTTCAAGGGATTCACGTTCGCCGGGACAAATCACTTTTTGATTCAGGGCTTTGATCCCGCTGACTACATTTCCGTAAAAATCTTTATTGATTTTGCCCTCCACGTTACCTGCGCGGAAGAAATTCTTCACCATGCGGTCTTCAAGAGAATGATATGAAATGACGGCAAGACGTCCGCCGGGTTTGAGTACATCCAGCGACTGCGTCAGCAGCTCCTGCAAGGCGTCCAGTTCGTTATTCACCTGGATCCGGAGGGCTTGGAAAACCTGGGCGAGGAACTGGTTCAGTTTGTGGGAGGGCACCATGTGCATCACAGCCGACTTCAGATCACCGGTAGTCTCCAGGCTTTTGACTTTGCGGGCCGATTCTATGGCCCTGGCGATGCGGTGTGCCTGTTCCAGTTCGCCGTATTCCGCAAAGAGCCTGGCCAAACGGCTGGGCTCCCACTCATTGAGGATATCGCGGGCCGAAACTTTTAGTCTGCGGTTCATCCTCAAATCGATCGGACCGTCGAACCTGATCGAAAAACCCCTTTCTGAGGTGTCGATCTGGTGGGATGAAATCCCGAGGTCGGCCAGGATTCCGTCGACCGGAACAGCCTCCAGGTAACGGAGAAAATGGATCATATACCTGAAGTTCCTGTTTACCAGAAAAAACCTCTCGTCCTTGAGCGTATTTGACACTGCATCCTCGTCCTGGTCGAAAGCGATCAGCCTCCCACTGCCAAGCCGCTCCATGATGGCACGTGCGTGACCGCCTCCACCGAAGGTTACATCCACATACGTACCTTCGGGTCTGACAGCCAGGGCATCCAGGCTTTCTTCGAGCAGGGCGGGTTTATGATACATGATCCGGAGATTGCTGTTTTTTCCTGCCCATCACTTCCTTGGCGAGTTTGGAGACTTCATTCGGCTTCTTTGAAAGGGTCTTGCCATAAGCCTCGCTTCGCCATATTTCGATGTGGTCAAGAACTGCGAACATTACCAGGTCTTTTTCTATGCCCGCATAATCCAGCAAATTCTTCGGAATCAGCAAACGGCTGGTACCGTCGAGTTTCACCTCTGTGGCCCCCCGGAAAAAATAACGTAAAAACTGGCGGTGATCTTCATCGAACGGATCGTAGTTGTTCTTGATTTCAGCCACCAGTTCATTCCAGACGGTCAGGGGATATAAGACCAGGCACTCTTCGAAACCCCGCAGCAGCACATAGCGGTTCTGGGAAGTGGAACCCACCTGATCCCTCAGCGCCACAGGCATCTGCACCCTCCCTTTCGGGTCGAGCCTGCATTCATATTCGCCGATCAGGTTCGTCATTCTCTGCTGTTTACATGACCGCAAGGGCAGTCACAGGGGATTTTCGCGTAAGTCTGGTCAAATATATGACATTTTTAGTCACATTATGACACCTTTTACCACTTTTTTTCACTTTTGGTTACTTTTTTTATCAACAATTTGATGATAATTTTTTAATATGCTGAATTTCAATGTCATACAATTTTGCTGTTGTGGATTCTTCCGAGCATTCCGGAAAAAGTCGCCCCGGATGTCTGATTTTTCATTAGGTTTGTCTCCCGGCCCAGGAAAAACACGCGCCGATGAGCACCGAAAAGCCCTTTATCCGGCTGGAGGAATTGATATCCAGCAAGAGTCCCCGCCTTCTGAGGCTCATTCCCGGTTTTATGCTTGCCTATCTGAAAAGGATCGTCCATCAGGACGAGGTGAATGATACCATGCTGAGATTGAAGGAGTTCAGGGGTCTGGAGTTCATCGACAAGATCCTGGCGGAGTTTGGTGCCGACATAAGGATTCGCGGAGCGGAACACCTGGAGGCAGATACAAGGTTGCTGGTGGCATCCAATCATCCCCTCGGGGGTCTGGACGGCATGGCCCTGATGCAGGCTGTGGGCAGGGTACATAAGGACATCGTTTTCCCGGTGAACGACCTGCTGATGAACATCCCCAATATCAGGGAGTTATTCATTCCTGTAAACAAACACGGGTCAAACGCACAGAATATCAGAATTTTAGACGAAACCTTCGCCTCCGGGAAAACCATTTTATTTTTTCCTGCAGGCCTGTGTTCCCGCAGCCTGAAAGGCCACATCACCGATCTGGAGTGGAAGAAGACTTTTATCAGCAAAGCACGTCGTTACAGGCGGAACATCCTACCCACACATATCAGCGGCAGGAATTCCGCTTTTTTCTACAGGCTGGCCAATTTCAGAAGCAGCCTGGGGATCAGGGCAAACCTGGAGATGCTGTACCTGGTGGATGAGATGTTCAAACAAAAGGACAAAGTGATCGGCATCACATTTGGCCGGAGCATTCCGTGGGAAAGCCTGACCAAAGAAAGAACAGATCTTCAGTGGGCCGGCCTGATAAAACAACACGTTTACAGGATCGGAAACGGGACCGACGACTTTGAAGCACTGCTGGCCCGTGGCAATGAGAAAAACACGCATTAAGCACTCCGATGGAAACTATCATTGACCCTATCGACAGGAAGCTGTTAATCAGCGAACTAAAGCAGGAGTATTTTGTAAAAGCCACCCAAAGCGGGAACAACAAGATTTTCATCGTGGATGCCTTAAGTTCGCCTCATCTGATGCAGGAGATCGGCAGACTCAGGGAACTGACTTTCCGGGCTGCGGGAGGAGGAACGGGCAAGGCCAGTGATGTGGATGAGTTTGACCTGATGGATCCGCCCTTCCGCCAACTGATCGTCTGGGATCCGGATGCGCATGAAATTGTGGGCGGTTACCGCTTTCTGAAAGGCAGGGCATGGAAACCCGCGGATGCCGGCAGTGTACTTACGCCGACGGCGGAGTTGTTCAACTTTTCGGAACAATTCCTTCAGGAATACTGGCCTTACACCATTGAGCTTGGGCGCTCCTTCGTTCAACCCGCCTATCAGCCATCCAACGATGCGCGTCGCGGCATGTTTGCCCTCGACAACATCTGGAACGGACTGGGCGCCATCATCATTCAAAATCCGGATGTGCGGTATTTCTTCGGAAAGATCACCATGTACACCCAGTTCAATCCATACGCCAGGGACCTGATCCTGATTTTTCTCCGCAAGTTCTTTCCCGATCCCGATAAACTGGTCAGACCCCTGCATCCGCTTCCCTGCTGGCATGATGAGGCGATGCTGGAAGCATTTTTCGATGCGGAAACCTACGAAGAAAACTACAGGATACTGGTTCAGGAAGTCAGAAAGCAGAACGAGAACATCCCGCCGCTTGTCAATGCATACATGAATCTTTCCTCCACCATGAAATCCTTTGGTACGGCCAACAACCCCCATTTCGGGAATGTGGAGGAAACCGGCATCCTGGTCACCATAGCAGATATCTACCCTTCCAAAAAGGAGAGGCATCTTGCAGGAAATAATGCAGTTTGACATGCACAGCCTGAATGCTTCTTTTATTAAAAGTGCTGCAGATCCCAGCCAGTGTCCGCCGCCGTTATATCCCGAATATGCCTTTACCGGCAGGTCGAACGTGGGCAAATCATCCCTGATCAATGCCCTGTGTGGCACCAGACATCTTGCAAAAACCTCGTCCACCCCGGGTAAAACCAGGCTCATCAACCATTTCCTGGTAAACGGGCAATGGTATCTGGCAGATTTGCCGGGTTACGGATATGCGAAGGCTTCCCGCCGCGAGCGCAGCGCTTTCATGCCCCTGCTTACACAATATCTCCTCAAGCGGACGAATCTGCTATGCACATTCCTGTTGATAGATGCCAGGCATGCACCGCAGGCCAACGACGTTTCTTTCATGGAATGGCTTGCAGAGCAGGAGCTTCCGTTCATGCTGGTATTTACCAAAACCGATAAACTGGGAAAACAGGCCCTTCAAAACAGGCTGACTGCCTATAAAATGTTTCTGGAGGAACGCTGGGAACAACTTCCTCTGTCGATCCTCACCTCAGCCATTACCGGCAGGGGACTCGACCAGATGCATCAGTTCATTTCGGAAAACAACCGGCAGTTCATGCCGGAGCAGCGTGATTTTAAACCTTAGCGGAATTCCACCAGCAGTTGGTTCTTGGTAACTGATTCTCCGTCCCTGACGTGTATCTTTTTGATAAATCCGTCGATGGGAGCGAGGATCTGGTTATTCATCTTCATGGCCTCCAGGGTAAGCAGCACCTCTCCCTTCAACACTTTCTTCTTCTCCTGCACCGAAATTCGTTTGATATTACCCGGAATAAAAGCCGTTACCAGCTTTTTATTCAGCGGCTCATAAGGTTTTCTGCGCAGGTATTTCGTATTGGGGAGGGTTTTATACTTGTCATGCTCCACGACCAGGCAGATATACTGGTTTTTTTCGGTCTTTTCATTCATGGATTCCGGGTTTTAGAAAGGAGGGATACCGTGTTTTTTGGCTGGCCGACGCACAGTTTTCTGTTTTGAGATTTCCAGGGCGTGTATCAGAAAATGTCTGGTTTCGGCCGGTTCGATCACGGCGTCGATATACCCGTAAGCTGCGGCAACATATGGATTGGCGAATTTCTTCTTGTATTCCTTGATTTTTTGTTTGCGGACGTCTTCCGGGTTCTCTGCTGCCTTGATCTCATTCCTGAAAATGATGTTGGCAGCCCCTTCGGGACCCATCACCGCAATTTCGGCCGTGGGCCAGGCAAACACGAAGTCGGCCCGCAGATGCGACGAACACATGGCAATGTAACCACCCCCGTATGCCTTGCGCAGTATCACCGTCATTTTGGGAACTGTGGCTTCTGAATATGCATACAATACCTTGGCGCCATGCCTGATCACACCCGCATGCTCCTGATCGACACCCGGAAGGTATCCCGGAAGATCGACCAGTGTTACCAGAGGAATGTTGAAGGCATCACAGAAGCGGATGAAACGGGCAGCCTTATCGGAAGAATCCACGTCAAGCACGCCGGCCAGCACCATCGGCTGATTAGCCACAAAGCCCACACTTTCACCGCTGATCCTTGCAAAACCGATCACAATGTTCTGTGCGAACAGCTCCTGTACTTCGAGAAATTCGGAATCATCGACCAGTGCACGGATGATGCTCCTGACATCGTAAGGGCTCTTGGGATCGGAAGGCATGATGTTGTCGACCTTGAACGACCGGCTTTTGGGTGGCCGCTTGGGAAAAGGATCGGCTTTTTTATCATTGTTCCAGGGGATGAAGGTGATCAGCTGTTTGATCTGCTCAAAACACTGCTGTTCGCTCTCGGCAAAAAAATGAGCATTCCCCGATATCTCGCAGTTAACCCTTGCCCCTCCCAGTTCCTCCATGCTAATCTCTTCTCCAAGCACAGTCTTGATCACCTCAGGACCGGTAATGAACATTTTCGAAATCTTGTCCACCACAAAAACAAAGTCAGTCAGCGCAGGGGAATAAACTGCCCCGCCGGCACAGGGCCCCAAAATGACAGATATCTGGGGAATGACCCCGGATGCCTGGGTATTCCGGTAAAAGATTTCGCCGTATCCTGCCAGGGAGTTAACCCCTTCCTGTATCCTGGCACCGCCGCTGTCGTTGATCCCGATCAGTGGCACCTTCAGCTTCATGGCATGGTCCATGATCTTGGTGATCTTCTTTGCATGCATATAACCCAGGCTGCCACCTGCCACAGTGAAATCCTGGGCGTAGATGCAAACCGGATACCCTCCCAGTGTCCCCGTTCCGGTAATGACGCCATCACCGGGCAGGTACTTCTTGTCCATGTCGAAATCTTTCCCCGCATGCTCCACGAAAAGGTCATACTCATGGAAAGACTTGGGATCCAACAGGGTAATGATACGCTCCCTGGCCGTCATTTTGCCGGTCTGCTTTTGCTTCTCGATGGCCTGAGAACCACCGCCCTGCAAAGCTTCCTGCATACGACGTTTCAGATCCTGTGTTTTCTGACGAAGTGACATATATGGAAATTTATTAGATTACAATTTCAGTATCGGCAAATGATGCCAATTAAGGCAAAAGTAAACAGAAGGATTTGAATAAACAAAAAAGTTATCGTCTCCGGCAAGCAGTTACTTCATAGTTAATTATTTAGAAGCGGACATACAGGCCGGTGCCATTGCCATGGCCGGTCTGTTCAGTTTTCCGGGAAATCATATTAATTTTGGGGCAGACAGAAATCAGCAAGCAAACACCTGCCCATGGACATAGAATCATTCAGAACATACTGCCTGTTGAAAGAAGGAGTTACAGAGAGTTTCCCGTTTGATGCAGACACCCTGGTCATGAAAGTGTCTGGCAGAATCTTCGCACTCACCTCCCTGAGCGATTCCTTCAGCATCAATCTGAAATGCGACCCTGAGCGCGCGATTGAACTGAGAGAAAGGCATCCCTGCATCATTCCGGGCTACCACATGAACAAGATTCACTGGAACACCGTCATCATTGACGGGTCGCTCAACGATGTGTTCCTGGAAGAACTCATCGATCATTCCTACGCGCTTGTGGCAGCGGGAAGCCGTAAAAAGAAACCGCTAAGGGATACCTAATCCCCCCGGCTGTCCTTATCCTGCATCCGGCTCCCCCTGTTTTTCCCGGAAGGGATTGAGCCGCCCAGCAGGTAACCTAACAGGGCCCCCCAACCCACGCTGTACCAGGGATTGGACCAGATGGGACAGGATTCTCCCCTGCAACCGACCAGGGCATAATATACATAACCGCCAACAGCGCCCAATATCAGCCCTCCGATCGACCAGGGCGTGAAGAGTGATTTGATTTTCCTTCGCATCCTGATCTAGGATTTGTCCCTGAGCAGGGGTTTCAGGATTTCTTCTATTTCCATGGCTGCCTGCTTCATCACCTCAGGAACTACCCCTTTCATGGGCCTGGCCATCACACCAGAATTCATCCTGGAAATGAATACCTTACCGTCGGAGCGTTCGTACAGGGCAATACGGCAGGGCATCAGGCTCGACACCACCCGCTCCTGGTCCCCTTTCAACACCTGGTGCGCCAATGCGGGTTTGCAAACCTCGAACACCTTTACTTTTTTTACCTCAAAGCCGTTGTTCCTCATGGTTTGCTGAAGATCGTGCACAAAAGGCGTTTTCCATTCCCTGTCGGCAAGCGCCCTGGTCAAAAGACTGTCTGTCTCTTCGAAACCATAACGCGATTCATTCTCAAGAATCATCAGTCCCGGAGCTTTTTCCCAAAAAACCCAGAAAAGAATGGCCGCTCCGGCTGCCAGTCCTATTAAAAGAAACACAATACTGCTCATTGACTTCATATGATTAAGATTTACATTTCTAAAAAAGGAAGGAGATCGTCCCACCGCTTTTCATTACAACAAATGAAATGGAAAAATTCCCTAAATAAAACTCATTCCTCAGGCTCGTGGCTGTAGACCCGGTATTCCTTATTGGCAAACGTGAGCCGGTATTCCTCCCTCAACCGCTGCTGCATCAGGCCCGACAGATTTCTTCGGGTCTCCAGGACAAGGACAGGCTGCTGGTTTTTCCATTCCGGCGACAAGTTTCCCCTCATTCTGAATTCATTGAAGGCAGCGATTTTTTCGAGGATGGCAGGCGTGTTCGCCCAGTGAGAGAACAAAGCCCGGGCAGGCGTGTAAAGTAAAGCGAAATAACTGATTTCGGCATCATCCGATAATATCAGATCCCCGGTACCGGTAGTTTGTGCAAGGTGCTGCAGGACCTCCTGCCGGTGCCGGCCGGGAAGGTATTGCTGCTCCTGTTCATGGATTTGCAGGCCAAACCAGCACAGGTTGTCCGACAACAAAAGAACCGGCAGGATCACCGTAAAACAGCGTCTTAGCATGCTTCGGCCGGCGGGTCTCCCCGGCAGCCAGGATTTCAGAACAGGATAAGACAGCAGGAAGAGAGAAAGCCAGAGGTACCCCCGGGTAAAATGCAGGGGCTGGCGGGCAGGCAGAAAACAGTCGTGAAACACCAGCAACAGACTGATGGTCATCCATACCAGGAGGAAGCGTGCAAAAGGATCGGTTCTGAATTCCCTGCAGCCTGATTTCCAAAAGGCTGCCAGCACGGCCGGAACCAGCATGCCATAAGCCAGCAGGGCCTGCCAGGGCAGCAGTCGCAAAGGCAGTTTCCATTGATCATACACCTGCCGGTGCGAAGGGTAACTATTTAAAAACCAAAGGTAATAGCAGAGCAATGCGGCCAGCATGAGACCGGGAACCAGGAGGTGAACCAGGCGTATTCTCCTGTTTACAAACACAATACGTTCGACAAGCATCCACACAAGCAGGATCAGGCCAGCCTGCAGGCCGGTGAAGGGATGCGACAGCACAAGCAAGGCACAGAACCCGGCTGCCTGAAGGTATTTCCCTTTAAATACCCGGTAAACCATCAGGATAAAAAGCAGATGATACAAGGCTTCGAGGGGCAGTACCAGGTTGCGGCCCCAGTTCAGTGCCCACCAACCCCGGGAGGGTTCCAGCATGAACAGGCCGGTAAAAGCCGCAGGATCAAACAACAGGTACAAGGCCCCTGCCAGGCCGAACAATCCGCCTCCCCAGCAAAAGATCCAGATGCCGGGGCTGGTGAAGGAGGTTTTGCTTCCGCTGAAGGCACGCCAGAACCTGACGCAGGTAAACAGGCACAACCACGCTGCTGCAAGTCCCGCCAGCACAAAAACCAGATAGGGATCCGCAGGGATCAGGGCAAGCAGTCCTCCAAGAACCAGCACGGGAAGGTTAAAATAAATCCGGGGCGCATACAGGGACGGATCGGCGGGATTGGCATATAAGAAAGAAAAAGAGGCTGCATCCGCATATTCCCTGGCTGCGGCAGGGTAAAACAACTGGTCGTACTGCAGGGGAGGGAAGGGAAAAGCTGCGTTAGTGCTTAAGCCCGGCAGAAATGAAGCGATCACCAATACAAGGACCGGGAGCAGGAGTATCAGTGAAAGCAGGGCATCATGCAAGGGATTCTCATTTCCGGCATTTTTGTGTGCGCGGTGCACAACGGAATGCGCCATGCCGCTCTGTTCAGCATTCATTGCACCGGGATTCCTTTGAAAAGCAGGCTCACGTCTGATGTCCTGAGGTTCATCGGATCATTCAGCCTCTGTATGTGATACCCAGCATGGTAATGTCGTCGGACTGGCTGATGCCGGTGGAAAAACGACTGACATCCTCTACCACCAGTCTGATCAGCTTGGTCAGATCACCATTGCCGCTGAGGAGTTGCTTCTCCAGGCGGTGTTCTTCATAAGCCTGCCCTGCTGCATTGAATGCTTCGGTTACGCCGTCTGTATATAAGAATATGGTATGACCGGGAAGGATATTCATTTTTCTGGAAACAAAGCTGAATTCCTCGAAACATCCCAGGATAGTACCCCCCGTCATCTCCACCTTGCTGATTTGTCCGTTTCCGTCTATCAGGTAGGGAGGATTATGGCCGGCGTTGACATACTCCAGTTCCCCGGTCGACAGGTCGAGGATCCCGTAGAACACCGTAACGAACATACAGGAAACACTTTCGTTGCAGAGCAGCGCATTGACAAAGGCAATACACTCATCGGCCGGCATGCCTTTCATTCCGGTAGCTCTGATCAGGGTTCGGCTCACTGCCATGAAGATGGCGGCGGGTACTCCCTTGCCTGAAACGTCGCCGATTACAAAACCCAGGCGGTCATTGTCGATCATGAAGAAATCGTAAAAATCGCCTCCCACCTCCTTGGCCGGAATCATGGTAGCAAACACATCGAAATCGCTGCGTTCTGGAAACGGAGGAAAGACCGAAGGAAGGATGGCCTGTTGGATCTCCCTGGCCACATTGAGGTCGTGCTGGATAGAAACCAGCTGGTCATGTTCCATTAACGCCCGCTGCATCACCCTGATCTCTTCAATCGTCTTTGTGATCGTAATCTCCAGGTCGTCAAAGCTGATGGGTTTGGTGAGAAAATCGAAGGCACCCCGGTTCATGGCGGTACGGATGTTGTCCATATCTCCGTATGCCGAAACAATGACGGTTCTGAGCATCGGATTTTTGAGCTCTTTCAACTTCAGGAGCAAGGTCAGACCGTCCATTTCCGGCATATTGATATCCGAAAGCACAATGCTGATATCCGGATACTCTATCAGTTTTGTCAGGGCTTCCAGACCGTTATGGGCGAACACAAAAGCATACTCCCCGTTTCTTATCTGCCTCCTGAATTTCTGAAGGATCAGGGGTTCCAGGTCAACTTCGTCATCGACCACCATGAGCCTGATCATGTTGCTGATTTCTGTCATCTTTCTTTCTTTAATTTGACTGGTTATTGTCTTTCGGTAAAAGGATAATAAACTCGGTGTATTCCCCTTCTTTTGAGTCGACCCTGATTTCACCGTGATGCTGCTGAACCACGATATCATAACTGATCGACAATCCGAGGCCGGTGCCTGAACCTGCCGGTTTGGTCGTGAAGAAGGGGTTAAAAATTTTATCGAGGATCGCTGAGGGAATACCGTTACCGTTATCGCGTATCCTTATCATGACCTGCCTGCCGAGGTTTTTAGTCTCAACCTCAAGGACCGGGAAGTAGGAATCCTTCAATGCCTTTTTCTTCTGGTTGGTTGCATAACAGGCATTGTTGATGATATTGAGGAAAACGCGGCTGATATCCTGGGGAACGACATTCACCATGCCAATGGACTCATCGTAGGAGGTTTCCAGTTTGATGTTGAAGGTGGCGTCGCCGGCCCTCATACCATGATAGCCGAGATTCACATATTCCGAAAGCACCGAATTAATATTGGTGGGTTGAAAGTCGCCGGGCTTACCCCTTGAATGAAGCAGCATCCCCCTGACGATGCTGTCCGCCCGCTTACCATGCTCATTGATCCTCACCACATTGTTCTTCAGGTCGGTCATGATTTCCCTGAGGTAATCCCTGTCGCCCGGCTGAAGCTGATCCGACAACTTTTCAAGTTCTTCGGAGAGTTCCCTGATCAGGTCGGCTGATAATTCCGAGAAATTATTCACGAAGTTGAGTGGATTCTTGATTTCGTGTGCAATACCGGCGGTCAATTGTCCCAGGGAGGCCATCTTTTCACTTTGCACCAGCTGGGTCTGGGCAGCTTTCAATTCGTTGTTGGCCCTGTTGATCTGCTCGTAGGCCGTGGCATTTTCAAAAGCGATCACCACAAAATTGGCCAGGTTGTTCAGCATGTCGAAATGTACCTGGTTATAGGCGCCTTTCCGGTAACTCTGGGCGGAGATCACGCCAAGCACCCTGTTTTCCAGGATAAGCGGAACATACATCAGTGCGTTCACTGTTTCTCCGGCTTTGGGTTTAGCCCGGTTAGGCACATAGCGGCTGTATTCCAGTTCCACGTCGTTCATCAGGATCGCTTCTTTGTGAATCACACACCAGACAGCAAAGCGATCGGTCTCGTCCAGCGATATTTCATACAGGGGCAGGGGCTGTCCGTTCTCCATTGAAAGCTTGCATTCCAGCTTGTGCTCCTTTTCATTCAGCACCATGACCAGAAATCCGGTCGCATCCATCAGGGTATTGACATTCTCATAGATAATGCCGGGGATGAGGTTGATGTCGAGCGTGGAAGTAACTTTTTTCCCAATCTCGTCCAGGATGCGGATATTTTGAAATGAAAGGTCGAGTTCGCGGTTCTTTTCGCTGAGTTCCTTCGTCCTGAGTGCCACCTTGTCTTCCAGGGTTCTGCTGTATTCTTCCAGCTTCTCATTAGACACTTTCAGCTTGGCTGTGGTTTCCTTCAGGTCCCCAATGGTTTTCGAGAGGGTTTGCTGCATGGAGATGAAGGAATTATTGAGCCGGGCGATTTCATCTTTCGTTTTGATCTCGGGGAGTTTAACAGAAAAATTACCCACAGCCAGATCGTCGGCGGCAAAAGTCAGCCTGCGCAACGGCCTGGTGATGGATCTGGAGATCAGTACAATCACGACCGACATCAGCACCAATCCGCCAATGCCGAGCAACATGATATCCCTGTTCAGGCTGCTTACGTCTGCCATGAGTTCGTCGACAGGGAAAACGATTCCCAGCGACCAGTGGTTGACCGGGACAGGGGCGTAGGATATATAGCTTTTCTTGTTGTTCTGGATATTCCGGTAGGAAGTTGTGGCAAAACTGGTTTCACCGCGGATCATGCACCTGCCGATCTCCCTGAGTTGTTCCGACTGCTGGGCCTCGGCGATGCTGAAGATGCTTTCATTCATGATCAGATCTTCCGACGGATGCGTCACGATGCTGCCATTCTGGCTGATCAGGAATGCATAACCGCTTTCGCAAACCTTCACAGAGCCAACAATTTTTTGCAGCCATTCCAGGCTGACATCAGCGGTGAGAATCCCGGCAAATTCCCGCCTGCCCTTCACTGTCCTGTAAAAAGGCGTCGAAAAAGTCGACATCACAATATCACCTCCGCCGATATCGATATAGGGTTCAGTCCATATGCTCCGTCCAAGCATTTTAGGAATCTGGTACCAGTCCATGGTGAAATAATCGTAGCCATCGCCTCCAAGCCAGGCGAGGTTCAACTGATCCCCTTTCCGGCTGTAGTAAGGAGAATAATATTTTTGGTCAGGCGAACGGAAACCGGGTTCGAAGGCGATGGCACAACCGAAGATATCAGGATTGTTCACCACCACCAGGCTGCAAAGCTGCAACACCTTTTCCTCGGAAAAGTCGGACAACTCGAGAACAGCCGCCATATTCAGCGGGACTTTCTGAATGCGGCTGAGTACCTTGTCAACTTTTTCCACGGTTTCCTTGGTCAGGTATTCGGCATTCACCCTGATATTCCTCACCACCATATGCTCCGACAACACCATGTTATAATAAAAGATAATGGCGAAAATCAGTGCAAGACTTGAAAATATGTACAGGATAAGCTTCGAGGCAAGACCCCTCATATATCTGAGTCTGATCATCAATACAAGCTTTATTCGTTTGGTTTCCCGTTCAGTGTACGTTCAATTTCCTGGTAGGGTTTATAAAAATCTCCAAAGGCCGGGATATGGGTTATCAGTTTGCTGTCGAACAAGATTCCCGCAATGTTCTCATAAACATCTTTTTTGAGGCTGGTTTCGTAAGAAGACCCGTGCGGTGCTTTATAAAGATCGTAGTAACGATCGAGCATCCATCGCTGATGAACCCTGTTAACCGGGGTTTTGGCTTCTTTTGCATAGCGCACCACGATATCTAAGGTTTCTTCCGGATGTGAGAAGGCATAATCCCAGCCTTCAAGGGTGGCTTTGACGAAATTAACACACAAGTCCGGGTGTTCCTTCAGTGTTTTTGACAGACAATAGATGCCGTCTTCAAGAAAATTCAAGCCATAATCCTTGAAAAAGAAGGTCACCAGCTCATCCTCATTGAAACCGGAATTCAGGATTGTATGGTACTCATCAAACCAGTTGGCATTGGTCACATCCACGGCACCCGAAAGAAAGAGGTTGTTAGTACTGCCGATCGGGATAATCTCCACCTGAAGGTCATACTTCTTGAACAGCGCTCTGGGCTGCATCTCATAGCCGGTCCAGATACCGGCCTTTTTACCGTTGAGATCCTGCAGCTTCCTGATCCCGCTGTTTTTCCGTGCCAGCAACATGAGTGACGACTGCTGTGAAGGTTGCGCGAGGCTTACAATATCGGTGCCCGAAGCCTTCATTTCGATTGCGTTCACCAGCCATAGCGCAGCAAAATCCGCTTCCCCTGATTCAAGGATGGCTGCAGGAATCATGGAAGGCTGAAACGTAATCACATCGAGGTCAATGCCATATTTCAGATAGATCCCTTTCTCCTTTCCGACGAAATATCCGCTGAACTGCGCCGTATTCACCCAGTATGGAAGGAAACGCACCTTTGTTACCGGACCGGAGGCTTCAGCCACTTTAATATCCGGCCCGGCCGCTTCACCGGAACCTTTATCCCTGCTGGTACAGGCAGCTGACAATATAAGAATCAGCAGGATAAACAAGAGCGAAGCGAAGTGTTCATTGAATGGTTTGCAGGAAGGGCGTATGATACGGTGGAATGACATAACAGGAAGGGTTTACTGCCTGAAAGGTGGTAAATGTAAGAAAAAACACCGAATCAAAAATGCAGCTGCAACTATTTCCTGATCTGTCATTGCAGAATAAAAAGAAAATTCATAGGTTTGGATGAAAATCTATCAGGGTAAGAACACGCATGGCGAAGGGCTCATCACATTCAGAATTAGCAGATTTGCAGGCACTGAATCTGGAACTGCTGAGAAAAATCGAGAACCTGGCACAAGAGAACAGCCTGCTTTCTGAAAACAATGCCAGGGCTGAACGTTACCGGTATTTTTTCGAACACAACCTGGCCGGACTATATGCTACAAACCTGGGGGGAAAGATCCTGATGTCGAATCAGCGCTTTCTGGACTTATTCGGGTTTAAATCACAGGAAGATGCAGCAAACACTGCAGCCTCCGCCCTGTTCCTCAATCCGGACGACCGACAGGTTTTGCTCAGCTTGCTTACCAGCGGAGAAGCAGCGTATAACCTGGAGTTCAGGATGTGCCGGCAGGACCGCAGCACCTTCTGGGCGCTGATCAATTCAATGGTCGATTCACATGGCACCATTATCGGATCAATTATCGATATTACCCGCCTGAAGGAGGCGTCTCATGCGCTCGAGGAAAGCGAAAAAAGTTACAGGAACCTGTTTAACTACATCAACGATGCCATTTACATACTTGATGAACACGGTACCTTTTTAAATGTAAATAAGGGTGCCGAGAAGATGTATGGTTATACCAGGGAGGAAATCTCGGGGCAGACACCAGCATTTCTTTCAGCCCCGGGGATGAACGATCTGAGCGGTACGCTGGATCTCATTGAAAAAGCTTTCGAAGGTGATGTCCAGGTTTTCGAATGGTGGGGCAGAAGAAAAAACGGAGAAATTTTTCCGAAGGAAATTTCCCAGACTGCCGGTACCTATTTCGGGAAAAATGTCGTCATTGCCACCGGCCGAGACATTACAGAACGCAAACGGCAGGAGGATGCCATCCGGCTGATCAACGAATCAATCATCAACTACCTCGAATTTCCTTTTGCCACAATTGATTACCAGTTAATTACCGATGATATCTGCAAGCTGACCGGAGCCTGCCTTGCGTATCTGACACTTCATCAGGCGGATGGGGTTCACTATATACCCAAGGCCATCTCCGGTGATTTTCCGCGTATCGAAGAAGCCAGGAAAGTCCTTGGCAAATCACTGCTCGGTAAAACACTCAGGATGGATCCGCTCACAATCCGGGCAATCAGCGAAAGGACCGCCCTCAGAAAGGGGGAACTTGCATTTCCCCCAGCATGGAAAATCCCCGGGGATATCCGGGAAAAAGTCTCGGAGATTCTTGCCGTTCAGGAATACATTGTTTTTTCCATTGCACACAAAGACAGGGTTCTCGGGAGTTTTAACCTGATGTTCAATGCTGATAACAGGGCAAAAAACCTCGACCTGGCAGAGATTTTCGTCAACCAGGTTAGTTCCGTCTTTCTGAGACACCAGATCGAAGAGTCGATCAGGGCTGAACAGAACCTTTTTGTTTCGGGTCCGGTTGTGGTTGTGAACAGACACTTCAGCCCTGATTTCGGGATACAGTATGTTTCCCCCAACATTGCCGGCATTTACGGGTATTCGCAGGAATTTTTCAATGAAAAACCACGTAAATACCTGGACCTGGTACATCCAGGCGACAGGAAACATTTCAGGGACATCGTCAGCCAGAACGAAAGCGCCGAAAAGGATGTTTTTGAACTGGAATACAGGATTATCAGCCGTGACGGAGCAGGCCGGTGGGTGAACGACTTTGCGGTCATTGTCAGGGATGAAAAAGGTCAGGCCAAATACATCCGCGCCTACCTGATGGATATCAACGCCAGAAAGGAGGCTGAAAGACAACTGAAACAGTATTCGGAAGGATTACATGCCTTAAACATCACCAAGGATAAGTTCTTCAGCATCATTGCGCATGATCTGAAAAATCCCTTTCAGTCCATCATGGGATTTGCAGGATTGCTGTCACAGGAATATGAAAATTACACAGACGAGGAACGCAAGTCCTTCATCGAAAACATCAGGGAATCATCAGAACACACCTTCAAGCTGCTTCAGAACCTGCTGGAATGGGCCAGGACACAGACGGGCCGCATCGAATACAATCCCGGCTACAACGATGTCAGCATCACGGCGAACGAAACCCTGCTTTTGTTTAAATCGCAGGCTGATGATAAAAACATCAAGCTGTTCTCTGAAATCGGATACAACAGCATGGCCGTGTACGATGAGAATATGGTAAAAACCGTCTTCCGCAACCTGATATCCAATGCCATCAAGTTCTCCTGGCCCGGCAGCCAGGTCAACCTGTCAGCATCCCATTTGGAAAAAAACGGCAGACTTTTCCTCGAAATCATGGTAAGTGACCACGGTTGCGGTATATCACACGAAGATATCCCCAGGCTTTTCAGACTCGACGAAAAGTTTGTCACCGAGGGCACCGCAGGCGAAAAAGGCACCGGCCTCGGACTGATGCTGTGCAGGGAACTGATCAAACAAAACGGAGGAGAACTCTGGGTTGAAAGCAAAACGGGTAAAGGAAGCTGTTTCCATTTCATCCTTCCGAGGAATCTCAGGCAGCATGACAAGTAAGTACCAGATCATGAAAAATATTCTGTCTTTACTCAGCCTGTTCCTGCTTGCCGCTACCCAGCTCTTCCCCCAGGAAACCAGGGCACCACAATGGCATACACTTGTCAGCGGGTTGTCTGAAATGATCAGGGAGCACAAACAGGAGGACAGCATAAGAAAGGCGCTTGGCAGACTGGATATCGCCCTCTGGGATGCACCTGCGGATACCGCCCTGTCCGTCTGCCGCAAACTGATGGAGGACCTGGATTCGAACCGCTACCCGAGCCTGACCTCTGACCTCTATTACATGCTGAACAAGGCCTATGCCGATAAAGGCCTTACAGGTAAAAGCCTCGAAATGCTGCTGAATTCGTTCCGGCTGCTGAGCGAAAAAGGATTGCATTATAACAGCGGTTATGTATTGATTGATATCGGAAACCGTTTCTATGCTTCAGGACTCTACCACATCTCCCTCAATTTCTACAGGGAAGCCAATCACATTTTCAATAAAATAGGCGCCAGAATTGGCAATTACACTGCCAACAATAACCTGGGACTTAGTTATCGAGAAATGGAGAATCCCGATTCAGCGCTCTTTTACTTCAGACAGGCCGAACGAATTCTGATCGAAAATTCCGAATTTGATGATAAGCTTTACCTAAAGGGGCACTCCCTGGCCTATATCGCTTCCATTTATTATATCAAAAAAAGGTATAATGAATCCATATCCTATTGCAGAAGAGCGATAGACCAGATCAATGCCGATACCAACCGGCTGTTTAACTCGGACCACAAGCGCACCATCACGGCCTTGCTTTACCAGATCGGGCTGTGTTATAAGGAATTAAAACAGGAAAGCCTGATGTTACAGTATTTTCAGCGCGCCACGATTCTTGCCAAACAATACCGTGCATACCGCAACCTGTTTCAGATCAACCTGAACCTTTGCCGGCATTTCAATGAAGCCCGGGAGTACGGGCTTGCCCTTCTGTATGCAAAAACCGCCCTCGACTGTGCCGACAGCACTTATGTCGGCAAGGATAAGGCAGAAGCTGTATACTGCCTGGCACTGAACAATCTCGCCCTGAATAACACGGTTGCCGCCCGGCATTACCTGGGCATGTTCAAAAAGCTGAACGACAGCCTTGAAACCCTGGATGCTACACGGAAACTCACTGAAATCCAAACCGCGTTCGATGCAGTCAGGTCGAACCGTGAAAATGAACGCCTGAAAGAACAACAAAAACAATACTGGTCATGGGCAATTGCCATGGCCATTCTGATTCTTCTGACCATCACTTTTCTGCTGATTTACCAGGGTATCAGACGTAAAAACGAACAGAGACTCAAAGTACTCAGCAATGCCACTTTCGAAGGAATCCTTATTCATGACAGAGGTATCATCCTGGATACCAATGAGAAAGCTATTGAAATATTTGGAATGAAACCCGGGCAAAAACTCAAGGGAAATATATTTGACCTGATTCCGCCCGAACACCATTCCATGGTTCTTGAAAAGATACGCGCAGATCAGGATGAACAATACACCATCCCGATTAAAACCGGCAGCGGAAGCATCGCGGTGGTTGAAGTGCTCTCAAGGCCTTTCGTTTACAAGGGCAGGCAGGTGCGCATTGCAGCCATCCGCGACATCAGCGAACAACTGCTTGCCAACCGGAGATTGCGGGAAAGTGAGGAAAAATACCGGCTGCTTGCCGACAATATGACGGATATCCTCTGGCAGCTTGATCAGGACCTGGTATTTCTTTATATCAGTCCTTCGGTCCATGCCATCCTCGGATATACCCCGTATGAAGTGACGGGAAAACCGATTTCCCACTTTCTGCCGGAACGCTCCACGCGCATCCTCGAAATCTTCAGAAACCGCTACACAAGCACGCTGCACAGGAATTTACCCCTGCTGAAAAACATCATCGAGATACAGATCAGGCACAAGGACGGCAGGCTGTTGTGGTTCGAAAATCATATTTCACCTGTGCTGGAAGAGGACGGTTCATTGCAGTTTTTTCAGGGGATCACCCATAACATCAACCTGCGTAAGGAATTGCAACAAAGCCTGCAGGAACGGGAACGCACCCTGACTACCCTGATGGCCAATCTGCCGGGAATTGCTTACCGCTGTAAAAACGACAAGAACTGGACCATGGAATTCGTCAGCAAAGGATGCCTCGAACTTACGGGCTACCCGCCCGACGCCTTGGTAAACAATAAGATCATCTCTTACAACGACCTGATAGAACCAGAATACAGGGAATACCTCTGGGAGATCTGGCAGGAAAAGCTCAAAACCCAGGACTTCTTCGAAAGCGAATATCCCATCATCACCTCGAATGGTGACAGAAAATGGGTCTGGGAAAAAGGCTGCGGTGTGTTCGATAAGGAAGGCAGGCTCATCGCCCTGGAAGGCTTTATCACTGATATCACCTCCAAAAAATATTTTGAAGAATACATCAAGAACAAAAATGCCGAACTGGAAGAGGCCAACGCCACCAAAACAAGATTCTTCAGCATCATCGGCCATGACCTGAAAAACCCCCTGCATGCCATCCTGGGGTTTTCCCAGCTGTTGTATGACGAATATGAAAACTACTCCGACGAAGAACGCCGGCAGACGATCCGCAATATCCGCGATGTGTCGCTTAGTCTGCAGAAACTGCTGCAAAACCTGCTGGAATGGTCGCAGGCTCACAGCGGCAAGATCGCATTCACGCTCGAAAAGGCTTACCTGAACCTGCTGGTGAGAGAAACCCTAAGCCTGCTTTCCGAGCATGCGGCTGCAAAGGAAGTAAGCATCATCAGCCATATTCCTGCCGACCTTCAGGTTTACGCAGACCGGAACATGATTTCCACTGTCCTGAGGAATATCCTCTCCAACAGCATCAAATTCTCCTTCCCGGGAAGCCGCGTTGAAATAAGCGCCAGGGTGCAAGGAAACTTTACCGAAATAATGGTCAGGGACTATGGAACGGGCATGGATCCAGAGGAGATCCAGCAGCTTTTCGATATTTCAAGGAAGATTAAGAGAGACGGGACTTTAAAAGAAAAGGGTACCGGCCTGGGGCTCGTGATATGCAAGGAATTTGTTGAAAAACACCGGGGCAGTATCCAGGTTGAAAGCACACCCGGTGAAGGCACCACCTTTACTTTCACGATACCTGGCGCAGGCTGACCACGGTAATCCCGTGCCCGCCCAACTCAAGGATCTCGTCCCGGTACGATTTGACTTCCGGGATACCCTGCAGATACTGCCTGACGACCTCCCTGAGGATACCATCCCCCTTGCCGTGGAGTATTCTTACCTCAAACACGTCGAGTAAAACCGCCTCATCCATATATAGCTGCAGCATCTGGCGGGCTTCCTCAGCACGCTTTCCGCGGAGATCGAGCGTCAATTTGAATTCAGCCATCCGCTGGTTCAAATCCCTGATGAAATTACCATATTTTACGCTGCTTCCAGAGGCCGGAACGGGAATCTCATCCGGGCCGAGACGGTGCAACTGGCCGGCCTGGCATTTCACTCTGACATCGCCAAAACGCACCACAGCCTCCTGCCCTCTCAGGTCCTCAAGCAAACCGGCTGCCTGCTGTCCCTGCATCCGAACCCAGTCACCCTTCACTGGCGGAACATCCTTCACAAAGCCCGGCTGTTTATCCTTACTTCTACCGCTTTCAGCCTGCCCGGAATCCTTCTGCAATCTTTCCACTTTCCCGGGACGTTTTCCGCTTTTATCCGGCCGGAGCTCCGGCTCTGCCGGAGCCGGGTCACTGACAAGCAGTTGCTCCAATGCTTCCCTGGCCTGATTAAATTCACTGCGGACCCTGCGGGTCTTTTCCCGCTCGGCCTGACTTTCTCTGATCTCCCTGATCGTCCTCTCTATCAGACTGTTACTCTCAGCCAGCAATTTCGATGCTGCCTGTCTGGCCTTGTCCATCTCCTGCCGTCGTGACTTCTCCAGATCAGCAAGCATCTTCTCGTATTTACCGATCATTTCGGCCAGGAAAGCATCAGCCACCTGGAAACCGGTTGTTTTCGACTCCAGTGTTTTCTTTTGCAGTTCTAACTCCTGTATCTGGTGATCAAAATCAAACTGTGCCCTGCCTGCAAGGGTCATGGCCTGCCCGAGCAGGTCCTCTTCAAATCCCATTTTTCGCGCTATTTCAATGGCAAAGGAACTGCCGGGCCTGCCGGTCTCCAGTTTAAACAGGGGCTCCATTCGTGTCCGGTCAAATGCCATCGCCGCATTGAACATTCCCGGATGTGAGGAGGCCATCACCTTCAAATTGGTGTAATGGGTGGTGACCACTCCGTATGCACCCCTGTCGTTTAAAACCTTCAGCACCACCTCTGCAATGGCACCGCCCACCTGGGGTTCGGTTCCTGAACCCATCTCATCGATCAGGAAAAGCGTGTAAGGCCCGGCATGCTCCATAAAAAACTGCATGTGCTGCAAATGTGAGCTATAGGTACTCAGGTCATTTTCAAGAGATTGCTCATCACCCAACTCAATAAAGATATCCTGGAAAACACCAGCGGAAGAACCCTCCTTTGCCGGGACGAGCAATCCGCACTGTACCATATACTGCAACAGTCCTGCTGTCTTCAGGCACACCGATTTGCCCCCCGCATTGGGCCCGGAAATCACCATGATCCTGTGTTCCGGATCGAGGGAAATATGCTGCGGAACGACTTCTTTTTTCTGAGACAGATGCGACAGGTAAAGCAGCGGGTGCCTTGCCTGTATCCAGTCCACACCGCCTGTCTCGCCGAGACGGGGTTTAAGGGAGGCTGTTTTCAGAGCAAAAGCCGCCTTGGCCTGCAGAAAATCCAGCTTTGCCATCATGGCAATGGCCGCCCTGATGGCAGGCAGATGGGGCCGGAGCCAGGAAGCAATTTTCACCAGTACTTTTATCACTTCCCGGCGTTCCTGCAGCTCCAGTTCCCTGATCTGGTTGTTGCTTTGAAAAATATCCTCAGGTTCCAGGAAAACGGTATGGCCTGTAGAAGATTCATCGTGAATGATCCCCTTGACCTTTCTCTTGTGTACGGCCAGCAGTGGGATCACCAGCCGTCCGCCCCTTACGGTGGGTTCAAGGCCTTCCTCAGTCCAGCCTTCCCTGCGTGCCTGCTGAAAAACCCTGTCAAGCTGACGTGTCACCTCCTTTTTCCTTGCTGCCAGGGCATTCCGGACTTTCAGAAGCGCAGGACTGGCATTGTCCGCCACCTTCCCCTTTTCGTCGAGCAGGGTTTCAAGAGGCGTCAGGACACTGCGGTCCAGAAGAAGACCGGATACCTGCGCGGTGATCAGCGGAAAACGTCCGGACTCCAGCTTCCGGACAAAGGATGTGACAGCCAGAATATTGATCAGAGCGGCTTTTAATTCAAGCAGGCTTTCCTCCTCCAGAAATGAGCCTTCAACGGCAAGCAGGGCAAGTTCCCGGCCAAGCGGAGCCATCCTGAGCGAAGGCAGGCCGGGTAAAAAGAGCAGTTGTCTTACTTCCTCGGTCTCCTCCAGTTGTCTTGCAATGATCCCAGCGTCGGAAGAAAACCGAATGCCATCAACCAGTTCCCTTCCGGCATCACTCTGGCATAAGCCCGACAGTATCTCACGAATGAGGTGAAAGCCGAGTTTTTCTTCAATACCGGAGGGAAACAGCAAGGGTGTATCAGCTAAGAATCATGATGGGCCTACCGAAGCGGATAACGGCTGAAAATCTCGTCGGACTTCAGCAGGATATCCACATACTGGGCTCTCTTAAAGATAAAGGGATCTTTTATCCGGCTACGCGAAAGCATGCCTTTAAAAGCGGTAATATTTTGATAACCCCCGGCTTCCATCCATTTTTCGATCTCTGACAGTATGACCGACAGGTGGGAAATCCCGTGTTTATAGATCGCACTGACAAGCTGAACGCAATCGGCGCCTGCCAGCAGCGCCTTCAACACCTGATTCCCGCTGAAAATGCCCGTATTCTGGCAAATCCCGCCACGGATATTACCCGACAGCAATCCGGAATACCTGAGGGGCAGTTTAAAATCCTCCGTTTCCTGGCTCAGATGAAGGGGTGTGATATACGACGCGCTGTTCAGATCGATATCGGGCTGAAACAAGCGGTTGAACAATACGAATCCGTCGGCTCCTGCCTCATCCATCTTCTTCACCAAATGAAGGGTATTCGAATAAAAGGGGCTGAGCTTGACACTGACCGGGATGCGGACTGCTTTTTTAATGGTGTCGAGAACCTTTACCTGATAATCCTCGATATCCGTCCCGGCTTTGTCCATGCTGTCGGGGACAGCATAAAAATTGAGTTCGAGCGCATCTGCACCATGCTTTTCAAGCAATATGGCATACTCTTCCCAACTCTCGTGATAAATGGCGTTCAGACTGGCAATCACGGGTATTCCCACACTTTCCTTCACCTGCTGAAGGTGCAGCAGGTGTTCCTTAGGCCCTGAATGCTCGAGTCTGGGGAACAGGCTGATCATCTCGGCATGCCGTTCATTGTACTCATGCATATCCTCATGCATTTTCAGTGATTCGAGCTGGATCTGCTCCTCGAAAAGTGATTTGTACACGATGGCAGCTGCCCCTGCAGCCTCAAGTTTTTTCACTGTTCCGAGATCCTGAACCAGGTTGCTGGCTCCGATGATGACCGGGTTTTTAAGCGTCAGTCCCAGGTATTGTGTCTGCATATCAACCATAAGAAATAATTGTTTTAAATGAATTCCGGCAAAAGTAACAATTTTGCCCTGTCAGTGGTTCGATCCATAGCGTATTTAGACCGTATATAATTAAGCTCCAGGCTTTCTTTTCACCGGATTAATGGCTAACTTTGCACCCGTTTTTCCGGAAATTTCCGGAATGGTCTAACTGAGCTTAATACAAATCCTCATCACATGAGTACCAACAAAAATTTCATCACCTGCGACGGCAACTATGCTGCAAGCCACATTGCCTACATGTTCAGTGAAGTTGCCTGTATCTACCCCATTACGCCATCCTCCACCATGGCTGAATACATCGACGAGTGGGCTGCCCACGGATTGAAAAATATCTTCGGAGAAACCGTGAAGGTGGAAGAGATGCAGTCTGAAGCCGGTGCCGCCGGTGCCGTTCACGGTGCACTCCAGGCCGGCGCACTTTGCACTACCTATACTGCTTCACAGGGACTATTGCTGATGATCCCCAATATGTACAAGATTTCCGGCGAACTGCTGCCCGGGGTGTTTCATGTCAGTGCCCGGAGTGTGGCCGCACAGGCTCTTTCCATTTTCGGTGACCACAGCGATGTGATGAGCACCAGGATGACCGGCTTTGCGCTGCTGGCCACGGGATCAGTCCAGGAAATCATGGACATCGCCGCCGTTGCCCACCTGGCCTCCATCAAATCAAGGGTTCCCTTCCTCCACTTCTTCGACGGTTTCAGAACCTCACACGAAGTGCAGAAAGTCGAGGCCCCAACCACGGAACAAATGGCTAAAATGATCGATTACAACGCATTGCAATCCTTCCGTGACAAAGCCCTCAATCCCGAAAACCCTGTCACCAGAGGTACCGCGCAGAATCCCGACATTTACTTCCAGAGCCGCGAGGCCGCCAACCGCTTCTACGACCTGGTACCCGATATCGTGGAAGAGTATATGCAGGAACTCAGTACGCTGTGCGGACGGGAATATCATCCCTTTACTTATTACGGTCCGAAAGACGCCGAACATGTGATCGTGGCCATGGGCTCTGTCACAGAGACGATCAGGGAAGTGATCGATTACCTTGAAGCCCGGGGCGAAAAACTCGGCCTGGTCAGCGTCCACCTCTACCGTCCTTTCTCTGCCAAATACTTCATGAAGGTCATGCCTTCGACCGTTAAAAGGATCTGCGTGCTCGACCGCACCAAAGAACCCGGCGCCAACGGCGAACCCCTTTACCTCGATGTGAAGGACATCTACTATGGCAATCAGGACGCACCCCTGGTCATCGGCGGCAGATACGGACTCAGTTCCAAGGATACCACCCCGGCCATGATGCTGTCGGTGTTTAATAACCTGAAAGCCAACGAACCAAAAAACCGCTTCACCGTCGGTATCGTGGACGATGTCACTTTCTTGTCCCTTCCGGTACACGAAGAAATCTCCATCTGCCCTCCCGGCACTTTCGAGGCCAAGTTTTACGGTATCGGAGCGGACGGTACGGTCGGTGCCAATAAAAACTCTATCAAGATCATCGGTGACACCACGGATAAATATGCCCAGGCTTATTTCGCCTATGACTCAAAAAAATCAGGCGGTGTCACCACCTCCCACCTGCGCTTCGGCGACTCCCCCATCCGCTCCCCTTACCTGGTCAACAGCCCCGACTTCGTCGCATGCCATGTGCCCGCTTACCTCGATAAATACGACATGCTGAAAGGTCTTAAAAAAGGCGGGGTCTTCCTTTTCAACAGCATCTGGTCTGCAGAAGAAACCAAAGAAAGACTGCCCGACCATATGAAGAAAACCCTGGCACAGAAAGAGATCAAATTCTTCATTATCAATGCAACCAGGATTGCAGAAGACCTCGGCCTCGGCACCAGGACCAACACCATCATGCAAAGCGCCTTCTTTAAAGTCTCCGGCGTAATCCCTTACGAGCTGGCCGCAAAGGAGATGAAGAAAGCAATCATCAAGACTTACGGCAACAAAGGCGAGGATGTGGTCAATATGAACATCGCCGCCATCGACAAAGGAGCAGAAGTGGAGGAAATCGCCGTTCCGGCAGTATGGTCGCAGCTGTCAGTGAAGTATGAAACCGATACCCGCGATATCCCCGACTTTGTGAAACAAGTGGTGGAACCCATCAACAGCATGAAGGGCGACGACCTGCCCGTGAGTGCCTTCCTCGGCCGCGAAGACGGCACCTTCCAGGCCGGCACTACGCGCTACGAAAAACGCGGTATCGCAGTCAACGTGCCCGAATGGGTACCCGAAAACTGTATCCAGTGTAACCAATGCGCCTATGTTTGTCCGCATGCCGCTATCAGACCTTTTCTTCTGAATGAGGAAGAAATGAAAGGGCTGCCCGCAGGTGCCCCCACTGTGTCCGCAAACGGACGCCCGCTCGCCGGCCTTCAGTTCAAGATCCAGGTCAGTATCCTCGACTGTACCGGTTGCGGGAACTGCGCCGACATCTGCCCCAGCAAACAAAAAGCCCTGGTGATGAAACCCCTCGGTTCACAGGAAAAGGAAATTGCCAACTGGGACTACCTGTTTGCCAATGTCACTTACAAAGATCAGCTCGTCGGAAAAGACACCTCGCTGAAAAACAGCCAGTTCGCCCAACCCCTCTTTGAATTTTCAGGCGCCTGCGCAGGCTGCGGCGAAACACCCTACCTTAAACTCGTCACTCAACTTTACGGCGACCGGATGCTGGTGGCCAATGCCACAGGCTGCTCCTCCATTTACGGCGGATCGGCCCCGTCGACACCATACTCGGTCAATCCTCAGGGCAGAGGACCCGCCTGGGCCAACTCCCTCTTCGAAGACAATGCAGAATACGGCTTCGGAATGGTGACTGCCATTGATAAGATACGCGATAGAATCGCCCTGAAAATGAAAGCATTACTTCAAAACGGCCTGCAGGATGACACCAGGGCGGCTTTCACGGAATGGCTTGAAAACAAAGACAAGGGAGAAGCTTCGAAAATCCCTTCAGCAAAGGTCGTTGATGCCTGCAGCAGGGAAACCGCAGAAGCCTTCCGCGAAATCCTCGACCTGAAACAATACCTGGTCAAAAAGTCGGTATGGGTCTTCGGAGGCGATGGCTGGGCCTATGATATCGGTTATGGCGGACTCG
Organism: Bacteroidota bacterium; assembly: GCA_022709385.1. Lineage (GTDB taxonomy): Bacteria > Bacteroidota > Bacteroidia > Bacteroidales > CAIXZF01 > JAKLIX01. Next base: position 144,907 of record JAKLIX010000007.1, read on the forward strand.
ACCACGTGATCGCGTCCGGTAAGGATATCAACCTGCTCGTCCTTGATACGGAAGTTTACAGCAATACGGGCGGACAATCGTCCAAGGCCACCCCCATCGGGGCGGTTGCAAAATTCGCCGCTTCCGGTAAACGTATCAGGAAAAAAGACCTGGGCATGATGGCCATGTCATACGGATATGTATATGTGGCCCAGGTTGCCATGGGTGCAAACCAGGCCCAGTACTTCAAAGCACTGAAAGAAGCCGAAAACTACCCCGGGCCTTCCGTCATTATCGCCTATTCCCCCTGTATCAACCACGGTATCCGTGCCGGTATGGGAAAATCCCAGGAAGAAGCCCAGTTAGCCGTGGAATGCGGATACTGGCAACTCTACCGCTACAACCCGCTGCTCGAAAAGGAAGGACAGAATCCCTTCATCCTCGATTCCAAAGAACCCAGGTGGGAACAGTTCAAAGAATTCCTTGGCGGAGAAGTCAGATATTCCTCACTGAAGAAAAGTTTCCCAAAAGAAGCCGTAGAATTATTCCAGGCAGCCGAAGAAAATGCAAAATGGCGCTATATGTCATATAAAAGGCTTGCTGCCATGGATTTCTCCAAAGAATAGCATGCGCTCCGGGCGAACATCAGTCCGGAATTAGTTCCGGTTCATCATACTCAAGGACGGTGACTTCCAGCTTCAGCCAGTTGAAGTCGCCGTCTTTCAGTTTCCATGTTACGCTGCTCTTAGCCGGAACTTTCACCCCGTCAAATTCTTTCATCCCTTCGTTTTCGATTCGCCAACGCTCCTCTTGAGCATGTTCGCCTGAACCATAATAGCGTATCGCCTCAAAAGCCACTGGATGTCCTTCGGGCGAAAAATAAAAATCACCCCGTACCTTTACTCCTTGATATTCAAGCCAGGCCCGTGCCGAAAGAGCATCACCTGCTTCCCATCGGATATGCTTATTCAGGGCCGCATGAGGAACCCAGCATATCTCGCTGAGGTAACGAATCGCCGTTCCTGTATTGATCTTCTCGTTGTTGCTTTCATCTACCACTTTTATCAGTGATAATAAACTGATCTGCATCATGCCTTGTCCTTCGATATAACGGTCAAGCCCGGACAAATGCACGAAGGGCATCATCTGAACATCTGCCTGCCACACAAAGGCCGGTTTCACGGGATTGATAAGCTGCCGGGCCTGAAAAGACATCCATCTGCCGCCGGGGCTGGTTCTCATCTCCCCTTTCTGTTCCAGACGCACCGATCTGATCTGCCTTCCGGTATCCAGCCCGGCCCAATCCAGCCAGGTCCGGACCGGCAGGGGCAGTGCGGCAATCTGTTGCCTGGTAATCCTTTCAGGGTTGCCGGATCCAATGCCGGAAAGCAGTCTTTCTGCAGCCTTACCTGCCTTCACCTCAAAAAACAACCGGCCGGCCGCAGGTAATAATATCAGAAGGAGCAACACATTGACAAGGGTGCCGTACCTGGCATCGTTCCAGGCAACTACAATCAGTACCTGACTGAGAAGCAGCGCCACCATGGCAGGGATAAACCACATGGGGTGTTTCATCAGGTAAAACAAGGCTGCCAGAATAAGAAGCACTGCTGCAAACAACCAGAAAATGCCTTCAACCTTACCCGGCAAACGGCTCAGGCTGGCGATGCTGGCAAGGTGATACGCCTTTAAAAATCCCATCAGGTGAATCAACCCGTGAATGATCAGCAATAAAACAGTGATCAATTTCGTAATCATGGATCTTAGTTTGTCCTCACAAAATTATTGAAATCCGCTGCTGACTTTGTATTTTTGACCAATCCGGTAAAAAATGACCTGACCGGCCATACGCATTCAAACCTTAAAATATGTTGCGATTATCTGTTTTTCTCACCTTCATTCTGAGCTGCTGCCTGCTAATCGCACAGGAAAAGAAACAATCCCCTGACAAACAAACCATTGCCGCGGTACCCGATTCCCTCAGCCACTCCCTTGAGGATCTCTCAGGATTTTTTATATCTCAATGTAAAGATCCCGTAACATGTTACCGCGTCATCTTCCGCTGGATCACCACCAATATCCGCTACGACATGGATAATATGTTCACGGTCTATGATTACCAGAGTAAGGACGAGATCGTGAAGGATGCCCTGAGCCAGAGGAAAGGCGTGTGTATGCATTTCGCGGAATTATTCAATGCCATTGCCAGGCGATGCGGATTAAGATCATATACCGTTCCGGGATATACCCGGCAAAACGGCCTGATGGACCTCCTACCCCATCTCTGGTGTGCGGTGGAAACCCCTTCCGGCTGGTATTTTATTGATCCTGCCTGGGGCTCGGGTCACGTGGAGAACAATACATTTATCCGTAAGGTCAACGATTTCTATTTTCTCACCAAACCGGAAGACCTCATCCAATCACATATGCCCTTCGATCCGCTCTGGCAGTTGCTTCCGCACCCGCTCACGGCCAAAGAGTTTTATGACGGACTGTCCCGGGGTGACCCCAAGCGGGGCGTATTTAATTACAGTGACTCCATCGCTGCCTACGACCGCCAGAGTGAAATTGAAAGACTCAGGGCTTCGGAACGGAGAATCCAGGCCAACGGCGTCACCAATGCCATGACTTACGAAAGATTGGAGCATATCAAGCGGGAAATTGCATTCCACCGTAATAAAAGCGGGGTCGAACAATACAACCTGGCCGTCCATACTTACAATGAGGGTATACAAATGCTCAACAGCTTCATCCAATACCGCAACCGGCAGTTCAACCCGAAGAAAACGGATGCAGCCATCATGCAGATGATCGATACGATTCACACTGTCCTGTCGCTTGCCTCGTCTCAACTGAAAGCCGTGGCCGACCCCGACGAATCCACTGCAGCATCCTGTATCCAGCTTGAAAATATGATCAGGCAGGCCACACAAAGCCAGCAGGAACACAAAGCGTTTGTGGATAAATACATCGCAACCGCTAAACCATTCAGAAAGACATTATTTTACAAGTAATTACAACACCCATGGCCATTCCCACCACCAGGACCAAAGAAGCCGGCCTCATCAGCCTGATCACGGAGAAATGCGACGGATGCGGTTTATGTGTCGCGGTTTGCTCCGACCAATGTCTTGTATTGGAAAATAAAAAGGTACAAATCACCACATCATCCCACTTCGGCTGCATCGGATGCGGACACTGCATGGCCGTCTGCCCCGGGGGAGCCATCGAAGTGACACGAAGGGAGATCAGTCCCGCCGATATCTTCCCCCTTCCGCCGCCTGAAAATGATGCCACTTACGACAGCCTGCTTTCCCTGCTTCAGAGAAGAAGAAGCAGCAGGAGGTTTCTGGACAGGACGGTGAATCCCGCGATAATCAGTCAGATACTGGATGCAGCCCGCAGCGCGCCGATGGGATTGCCGCCTTCGGATGTGAATGTACTGGTGCTCGACAGCCGGGAAAAGAACCACGCTTTTGCAAAGGATTACTGTGAATTCCTCAAAGGCATGGAGTGGCTTGTTTCGGGATGGTTTCTCGCATTGATGCGGCCATTCTGGGGAAAGACAAGCGATGAGATGTTCCGCGGTTTCATCAGGCCACTGTTCAGGACGTATACTTCCGGCATGGACGAAGGAGTGAACAATGTAACTTACGACGCACCCCTGGCCATGTATTTCTACGGATCTCCTTACTGCGACCCGGCCGATCCCATTGTGGCGGCCACTTATGCCATGATCGCCGGCGAATCGCTCGGCCTGGGAAGCTGTATGCTGGGAGCCATCCACCCGATGATACAGAAAGGGAAAAAAGCCCGGCAGTTCAGGGAAAAACACGGTATCCGATACCCCAGCCGCGAAGGGGTCTTCGTCATCTTCGGATATACCGCAATCAAATACAATAAGGGTATCCGGCGGTCCTTCGCCTCCGTCGGATGGAACGGAAATCAGGTTTAGTCGATAGTTTAAGGTGTAACGTTTAATGTCATGTTGAGCGGTGTCGAAGCATTGTTTCGTGCTGGGATCAGTGTTCCGGCTGGAGACCGGTTTAGTATACTCATGCTTGGCAGGTTTGCGAAAGCAAAGCTGCTTAGCAGGAGTAATACCGGCATACATGAAGGTTTCTTTTTCGTAAACCTGTTCAGTGTCGGTATAGTTTATTTGTTTCGAAGTTTAGTTATTCGTTTATGGTCTAAAGTCTAAAGTTTAACGAGTTACAGAACGTCATGCTGTGCGTTCTAATTCTCTTTATTTTCAACACATAGCTCACACAGATCACATAGATATTTACTCTATGTGTCCTATGTGGTTCAATTAATTCAAGTATGCAGTTTAGGGGTTTAGTGGTTTAGAAGTTGTGCAGTAGGGACACGATTTATCGTGTCCTGAAGAAGCGTAGTCGAAGCATTGTTTCCTGCTGGGATCAGTGTTCCGGCTGGAGACCGGTTTAGTAGTTTATTTGTTTAGAAGTTTAGTTTTTCGTTTATGGTCTAAAGACTAAAGTTTAACGAATTACAGGCCGTCATGCTGTGCGTTCTAATTCTCTTTATTTTCAACACATAGCTCACATAGATCACATAGATATTTACCCTATGTGCCCTATGTGGTTCAATTAATTCAAGTATGCAGTTTAGGGGTTTAGTGGTTTAGAAGTTGAGTTTTTGAAAGAAGTGAGAAAAATGACGGTAAAAAATTGAAGTGACAAGACTGAAATTCAATTTTTTCTATGTCCTTCACTTATACCTTCAAGTTTCTACCCTCTCACTTAAAAAGCCGTGCCTACGGGACTTTGGTGTCTAAAGTTCAGTGAATGTTCACGCCACGACCCCGCGGCCATGGCAGTGCTTGAACTTTTTCCCGCTGCCGCAGGGACAGGGGTCGTTGCGGCCAACCTTCTTCTCCACCCTTACTGGCTGAGGCTTCTGGGGTTCCGAAGTACGGTTGGGGGCAGCCACATCATCCCGGCCGGTTTTCAGACGGCTCATGTCGGTACGCCTGGGTGTGCCGGCCTCCTGCAAAGTCTGGTCGGCGCCGGGCAGGTTGCCCTTCAGGAGGAAACTGCTGATGTCTTTGTTCACCCGCTGTATCATGGTCTTGAAAAGTTCAAACGACTCGAACTTATAGATCAGCAGCGGATCCTTCTGCTCGTAGGTGGCATTCTGCACGGATTGCTTCAGGTCGTCCATCTCCCTCAGATGTTCTTTCCAGGCTTCATCGATCAGGGCAAGGGTAATCCCCTTTTCGATGGCCAGGTTCACCTCCCGGCCCTTATCCTCGTATGCCTTCTTCAGGTTGGCAATCACCTGCAGGGTCTTTATACCATCGGTGATGGGAATGGCAATATTCTCGAAACGCGGATTGTTCTCGTAAATATCCCTGATGACCGGATAGACGTTGTTGGCAATGAATTCTTTGCGGCTCCGGTATTGACTTTCAAGGTAGTCAAACAACTCCTCTGTCAGTACTGATGCGCTTTTATTGAGAAAGTCCTTTTGGGTAAAGGGTGATTCAACGGCGAAAGACCGCAGCATCTCCAGCTGGAAACCCTCAAAGTCGCCACCTTCCTGGTACTGGCCTACCAGCAGCTCGCTGATGTCGAACATCAGGTTGGAGGTATCCACCGAGAGCCTTTCACCGTAAAGCGCGTGGCGGCGTTTGTTATAAATGACCTCGCGCTGTGCATTCATCACATCGTCGTATTCCAGCAGCCGCTTCCTTATACCGAAGTTATTCTCTTCCACCTTCTTCTGCGCACGCTCGATGGATTTGGTGATCATGGAATGCTGTATCATCTCCCCTTCCTTCAATCCCAGGCGGTCCATCACGCTGGCGATACGGGCCGAACCAAACAAGCGCATCAGGTCATCTTCGAGGGACACAAAAAACTGCGAGCTGCCCGGGTCGCCCTGACGTCCGGAACGGCCGCGCAACTGCCTGTCCACACGCCGCGACTCGTGGCGCTCCGTACCGATGATGGCCAGACCACCCGCCTCCTTCACTCCCGGGCCCAGCTTGATGTCCGTTCCACGACCAGCCATGTTGGTGGCTATGGTTACAGCCGAAGGTGCACCCGCATGCGCCACGATCTCCGCCTCCCGTGCATGCATCTTGGCATTCAGTACATTGTGCCTGATATTTTTCATATTCAGCATCCTGCTGAGCAATTCCGAGGTTTCCACAGAAGTGGTACCCACAAGCACGGGACGGCCTTTCTTCGTCAGATCGACCACCTCATCGATCACCGCATTGAACTTCTCGCGCTTGGTCTTGTACACCAAATCCTCCCTGTCTTCCCGGACCACAGGCTTGTTGGTCGGAATCACCACCACATCCAGCTTGTAAATATTCCACAACTCACCGGCCTCTGTTTCGGCAGTTCCGGTCATCCCCGCCAGCTTGCGGTACATACGGAAATAATTCTGCAGGGTGATGGTGGCATAGGTCTGGGTGGCTGCTTCAACCTTCACATTCTCCTTGGCCTCGATCGCCTGGTGCAGACCATCGGAGTACCGCCTGCCCTCCAGAATACGTCCTGTCTGCTCATCCACGATCTTGATCTTGTTGTCGATAATCACATATTCCACATCCTTCTCGAACAGGGCATAGGCCCGTAACAACTGGTTCACCGTGTGGATACGCTCCGACTTGATGCTGAAATCACGCAACAGCTCATTTTTCTTCTCCAGTTTCTTCTGATCGGTCAGGCCCAGCTTATCAAGCTCCGCAAGCTCCGCCCCCAGGTCAGGAATAATGTAAAACTTCGGGTCTTCGTATGATTCGGTGATCAGATCGATCCCCTTTTCCATCAGGTCGATGGTGTTGTTCTTCTCATCAATTACAAAAAACAGCTCATCATCAATAAGATGCATATTCTTCTGCTGTTCCTGCAGGTAGAAATTCTCCGTCTTCTGCATCAGGGCTTTCATGCCCGGCTCGCTGAGAAATTTGATCAACGCCTTGTTCTTCGGCAATCCCCGGTGGGCCCTGAATAACTGCTCCCCGCCCTTCTTCTCCTCCTCGGGAGTGGGATTCTCTTTAGAGAGTATGGTTTTGGCCTCACTCAATATCTTGGTTACCAGGTTCTTCTGTGCATTATACAGCTTCAGCATTTGCGGTTTCAGTGCATCGAACTCCTGGTTGTCTCCCTTGGGAGTCGGACCACTGATGATCAGAGGGGTACGGGCATCATCGATCAGCACGGAGTCCACCTCATCCACAATGGCATAATTGTGCAACCGCTGTACAAGTTCTTCCGGATTACGTGCCATATTGTCACGCAGGTAATCGAAACCAAATTCATTGTTGGTGCCAAAAGTGACATCGGCCAGGTAGGCATTTTTTCTGTCCTCTGAATTGGGTTCATGTCTGTCGATACAGTCGACCCTCAGTCCGTGAAATTCGTATAACACCCCCATCCACTCCGAGTCGCGCCTGGCAAGGTAATCATTCACGGTGACCACATGCACCCCTTTGCCCGGCAGGGCATTCAGGTACACCGGGAGGGTAGCCACGAGTGTCTTTCCCTCACCCGTAGCCATTTCCGCGATCTTTCCCTGGTGCAGTACGATGCCGCCGATGAGCTGGACGTCGTAATGCACCATATCCCATGTAATCGTATTTCCACCGGCAACCCAGCTGTTACGGTAATAAGCCTTATCGCCCCGGATCTCCACGCTGGACTTTTTCGCTGCCATGTCACGGTCGAACTGGGTGGCAGTCACCTCGACCCATTCGTTTTCCACCAGTCTCCTGGCCGTCTCCTTCACCACCGAGAATGCCTCGGGCAGGATGTCCATCAGCATCTCCTGGGTCTTCTCGTACTGCCTTTTATCGAGCTGATCGATTTCTGAATAAAGCCGCTCCTTCTCATGGACATCCATATCGGGTTCCGCCTCCAGCCGGGCCTTTAACTGCGCGATCGATTCCTCCTCCTCCTGGACGTGGTCTAACAGCTGCTTCCGGAAAGTGACAGTTTTTGCGCGGAGTTCATCATTGCTCAGCGTTGCGATGGAGGGATAAGCGGCAAGGGCCTTGTCGAGCACCGGTTTGAGCTCCTTTAAATCACGGTCCGACTTGCTACCCATAAAAGTTTTCAATAAACCCAGCATGACTTTACTATTAGGTTGAGGGCAAAGGTAGCACTTATCTCAAAAAGGGTGCCGTGAAACATTTACCATACTTTTTCCGGGATGGAAGCCGGTTTAGGAGTTTATTGGTTTAGAAGTTTTGCCGTCATGCTGTGCATTCTAATTCTCTTTATTTTCAACACATAGGCACACAGATCACATAGATAATTACCCTATGTGTCCTATGTGGTTCAATTAATTCTAGTATGCAGTATAGGTGTTTATCGGTTTAGACGTTGAGTATTCGAAAGAAGTGAGAAAAATGAAGGCAAAAAAAGAGGCTGCCTCGCGAACGATGGCAGCCTCACCGGGGGATGTTTCCCAGGATCAATATTCGTCTTCGTGAAAAAAGAAATCCTCCTTGGTGGGATATTCAGGCCATAAATCTTCGATACTTTCATAGACCTCGCCCTCATCCTCTATCTCACGAAGGTTCTCGATCACTTCCACGGGAGCGCCCGAACGGAGGCAGTAGTCTATCAACTCCTCCTTGGTGGCGGGCCAGGGCGCGTCTTCCAGCTTCGAGGCCAGTTCCAGTGTCCAATACATCGCTTGCGAGTTTTTATGTTTAAAACTTTGTGCAAAAATATATCTTTTTGAAAATAAATCAAGACCTCGTAATTTTTTCGGTAGATTATGATTAATCCCCTGTATATCTTTTAGTTATGTAGCCGTACCCTCATCATTTGCCCACGGGTATACCGGAATACACCTAATCCCTGCCAGGAGGAAGATCATGATGCCCCGGTATTTTTCTTTTATGTATGTTTGAAGCATGAACGAAACTGCCATCACCGGACACCGCTTTGCATCCCTCATCCGCTTCCCTGCCGCAGCCTGGTTTATTACATGCCTGATCGTCACAGCCCTGGCATATATCCCGGTCTTCCACAATGGTTTTGTCAGCTGGGACGACGGGATCTATATCACCGAAAACAGCCTGATCCATTCCTTTACAGGTTCGAACCTCTGGCAGATCATCAGCCGCTCCTTCGAAGGACATTATCACCCCTTCACCCTGCTGTCGCTGATGTTTGATTACGGGATCAACGGCCCTGATCCCCTGGTGTTTCACCTTCATAACCTCCTGTTGCACCTTTGCAATACGCTGCTGGTCTTTACCATCATCCGGAAACTCACCGGACAGCACCACACGGCCGGCATTGCAGCCCTGCTCTTTGCCCTTCACCCCCTGCATGTGGAAGCCGTGGCCTGGGCAACCGCCAGAAAAGACGTCCTCTTCACGGCCTGGTTCCTCCTCTCGATGTGGTGCTACCTGCGGTACCTCGCGCAAAATCAAAAAAAATGGCTGCTCCTGTCACTGGTGGCCGCACTCGTGTCGTCACTATCCAAAGGCCAGGGCGTTTTCCTGCCATTTTGTCTGCTGCTTACAGACTATTTCACGGGAAGAAAACTCACGGACCTTAAAATCTGGCGGGAGAAACTGCCATTTTTCCTTCCCCTGATGCTGATGGGTGTGATCGCCTTGCTGGCGCAGCGCGAAACAGGCTACCTCGGTGAACAGCCGGAGTCTGCCGGACTGTGGCAAACACTGCTGACTGCTTCCGGCGCACTGGCAATGTACTTTTATAAGATGATCGTTCCCTTGCAGTTGTCGGCCTATTACCCCCTGCCCCGCGATATAATGACTGTCAACCTCAGCGCGATGGCAGGATTGCTGATTGCCGCCCTGCTGGTCTGGCTGCTTATCCGCTCTTTTCGCCGCTGGCCCGTGGTCTTCTTCGGCCTGGCTTTCTTCCTTGTCAATATCTTTATTTTCCTTCGCTGGATACCGGTCTCGAACTACCTGACCGCCGACCGGTATACGTATCTTGCTTCGTTTGGACTGTTTTTTATTGCCGGACATGCGTTCCATCTTCTGAACCAAAGGTGCCGCATGGCTTTCATCCTGCCCCTGCTCATCCTTCCGGTATTAGGCTGGCTGACATACGAAAGGGTGAAGGTATGGAAAGACAGCATGAGTCTGGTGAGCGACATCCTGGAACATCATCCTGATGTTTACCCCGCCCTCAACATACGCGGAAGGGAACTGCAACTGGCGGGGAACAGGACCGCCGCCCTGGAAGACTTTAACCGTGCCCTTGCACTTCAGCCGGCCAATCCGCGCGCCCTGGCCAACAGGGCAGCCCTGTACCAGGAACTGGGCAGGACCGCCGATGCCCTGACCGACCTGAATGAAGCCCTGAAACTTGATCCGGGGCAATACCGGGCAATGAATAACCGGGGATTGCTTTTGCTTGCTGCCGGAGAAAACGACAGGGCACTGGCCGACTTCAACCGTGTGATCGCCCTGGCACCCGGATTTGCCGAAGCATACAACAACAGGGGTATGGTATATGCCGCTGCCGGTGAGCATGATGCAGCCTGTGCCGAATTCAGCAAGGCCATCGAAAGGGCACCCGCCATGGCAAAGGCCTGGGCCAACCGCGGCAAATGCAGAAATAAAACCGGTGACCCAGGGGAAGCCATCCGTGACCTGGAACAAAGTCTGAGCCTCGGACTTAAAACACCGCTGCAATACTTCGAACTGGGATTCTCATGGTACCTGCTGCAAGACTTTTACAAGGCACGAAAGAACTTCGACCACTGCCTGAGCATGTCTCCCGGCGATCCCAATGCACTGGCCTATCGCGGATATGCCCACTATAATGCCGGCGATTTCATCCCTGCCGTGGAAGACCTGACGAAGGCCCTGCAATCCGACAGCCTCAACGCCCTGGCATGGGGCATGCGTGGCCTCGCAAATATGCGGATCAACCGGAAAAATGAAGGATGCAGTGACCTGGAAAAAGCCTTATCGCTCGGCCTGAAACAGGCCCAAAAGGAACTGGAAAAGTATTGCCGGTAATGAACAGAGCAACTGCACCATGAGAACAACGATGCACCTGGACGCGACCGGATTGACGATACCGCATAATAGAAAGGATTGATCAGCTAAAACAATGACCCTCAGAAATTTCGGATACAACGTACCGACTGGCCGCACAGAAAAGTATTTCTTGCGCGGCAAATATCAGGCCTGGACGGCCAAAGAAAGTATGCGAGGGCATGATATGTAGTATTTTTGGTTGAGGTCCAGTAAAAGGCTTCTGAAAGCATCGAGGTAAACAATCCCAGCTGGCTTCGGATGCCACTACCGAAGGCGGTAAAACCGCTTGCATTGGTGGCCGTATTTGGAGCACCCCAGTGAGCCGTGCCCTGCTCTTTCAACTGACTTCCCGCATCTGTACCCGACCATCCCTCAATGCTACAATTCACGGCAGGATCAATATACGTGAGCATCGTGCACCACTCTGCATCGGTCGGGATGTGCCATTCATCAGGGCAAATACCCTGTACACCCGGCTGAACGACGTATCCCATCAATTCATTCCAGTCGTACAGCCCGCCAAAATCGTTACAATAGCTGGTGTCATTAAAGAAACAGTACTTCTCAATGATCCCGTTATTGCTGCATTCCGAGTGTATGTTGCCGGGGATGTAAACTGATGTTACCATGGTCCCGATGTTCAGGTTCTGCTGCATCCAGCATTGGGTTCCAATCTGCACTGTATTGTAAACCATGCCGTCGCGGACATCGGTGAAAGGGAGTCCGCAGGGTGGTTTAAAGGATACAAGCACTGTGTCTGTGGATGAATAACAGATAGTGGCAATGGTCCATGTCAGTATGTATGTGTTACCGACCAGACCGGTGAGAAGGGCATGGGGATCTGTGGTATCGGAAAGGCTACCGCCGGCGCCGGACAGGATATTCCAGACACCTGTTCCGGCAAGCGGGTCATTGCCTTGGAGGATGGTGGCCGTATCGCTTGTGATCTTATCGGGCCCGGCATATGCGTCATCGGGCATGGGTATACAGCCAGGCGGGATGTATCTGCCGAGGGGATCGCCGTAACACAGTCCCTGCAGGTTCAACACGATGGAATCCCCTGTCGTGATGTTCAGTGTATCGCTTTCAAAAACCCATGCGCCCGCCGGGAATGCCGGGATCTGACCTATAAAGCCTTGCACAATCAGCATGGCATCATTGGTGTTCACATAGGTGCTGCCATCCACGTCGGCAGCACTGAAATTCAAGCCTGACAGGGTGACCTGTCCCACAAAATGCCGGAGTGCGGCCAGGGCTGCAAGGGCATTGTAACCGCCGGCCGGAAGGGATGAAGCAATCGTGATGACATAGGTACCCGGCAGGGGCAGATCAAACTCATAATATCCCATGGCGTCCGTTTGAACTGTCTGTATCAACTGCCCCGAAAGTGTCCTCATTGAAACCGACACATCATACAGGAGAATGCCGGTATCACTGCCATAGGAAACCCGGCCGGAAAGACCCTGCGAGATCAGTACATCAGCCTGCTGAGCCTGTCCCTCCAGACAGCATGCACCGGTCAGTAACATCCATACGGCAATAATCCTCATAGGATACCTACACTGAATGAGTTTGCGAAAAATGAAACCTTCTGCCGTATCGGCATTAATCCTGCTTAGCAGCGTTAATCCCGTAACCCTGCCAGGCAGGAGTAGAACAAAGTAATCCATTGATATTGCTGTTGATATTTCAAAACGTCATCTCTGTGGCATATGCAAATGATCCAGTAACATCACATGCAATCGCTATCCCGCTCAACGCGATACGCGAATACGAACTTATGTCTTTGCTTTCCACAAAACCTCTTCCCCTCCTTCCATCCTGTTAAGGTACCTTGCCAGCACAAACAGATAATCCGACAAGCGGTTGAGGTACTGGAGAATCAGGGGATCGAAACGAAGCTCCTCCCACAACCGCAGTGTGATACGCTCGGCCCTCCTGCAAACACAACGTGCCACATGACAGAGTGCTGCCGTTTCCGTACCGCCGGGAAGGATAAAGGAGGAAAGCGCCGGAAGAGTCTCGTTCATGCGATCGATCTCATGCTCCAAAAGGCTTACGTCCCCGGGGTAAAGGCCGGGCAAAGGCCTGGTCTTCCTTTTTCCTTCCGGATCAGGAGCCTTATCTTCAGCCAGCAATGATTCCAAAGTAAACAGCCGGTCCATGACCTCCAGCAGGGTGATCCTGCCGGCCTCGTCTGCCGCTATCTTCGCATGGATCATCCCGATGAAGGAATTCAGTTCATCCACCGTACCGTAAGCTTCAATCTGCAGGTCGTACTTTGGTACCCGCCTGCCTCCGATCAGGGATGTCTCTCCTTTATCGCCTGTCCGGGTATATATTTTCCAATCGCTGCTCATGAAGAAGCCTGCAAGCTGTAATCCGCCATGGTCTGAACCTGTGTATTTACCTCATCCGACGACACTTCCCCGTCGATCAACCGGATGATGCGGTGTGCGTGCTTGGCGATGCTTTCTTCGTGGGTCACCACAATAACGGTATTGCCCAGCTTGTGGATCTCCTCGAACAGTCCCATGATCTCGATGGATGTCTTTGAATCGAGGTTGCCGGTAGGTTCATCGGCCAGAATGATGGAAGGATGGTTGACCAGTGCCCTTGCAATGGCCACCCGCTGGCGCTGCCCGCCCGACAACTCATTGGGTTTATGGGCGATACGGTCGGTCAGGTTGACGTCGTCCAGTGTTTTCCGGGCAAGTTCCATGCGTTTTTGCTTACCGTAACCTGCATATACCAATGGAAGCATCACATTCTCCAGGGCAGAGGAACGTGGCAGGAGGTTAAAGGTCTGAAACACAAAACCGATCTCTTTATTACGGATTTCGGCCAGCTGGTTGTCGTCCATCTTGCTGACATCGGTCCCGTTAAGGAAATACTGTCCGTGGGTGGGTGTGTCGAGACAACCCAGGATGTTCATCAGGGTGGACTTGCCCGAACCCGAGGGTCCCATCAGCGCTACATACTCCCCGCGGTAAATGTCGAGGGTAATGGTCCGCAGTGCCTGAACAAGCTGACTCCCGACTTTATAATGCTTGGCGATGTCTATCAGCCGGATCACTTCATTTTTCATACATCAGAACTTAAGGTTCAAAAAAGCGGGAATACGGGCAAACCCGTGTGCCGGCCGTAGCTATTCTGAATCTTAGTGAAAATGCGTAGCCATTTTCGCTTAGATTCAGTCATACCGACGACTCCGGGAACACTTTTTTCGTATTCCTGTGTTCATTCGGTATAACATTCTCCCGGCAGTTTTATTGCCGCCATAATGCCCGGTAAAAGTAATCATTTTCAGAATCTCAATACCATATGCTGCCTGCTGAGTTCTTTGCTGAAAAACACCAGTCCGGTGCGGAACAAATCAACCGAAAGGCTAACCCGCGGATGCCCGGCGATCTCCTTCCAGGCCTTCTCCATGCCAGCTGACCAGTGGATATCATCAAAGGCAAAAACACTGCGGTTGTTTGCTTTTTCAAGACATAAACCGAAATATTCCAGGGTGGGAAGATAACGGTGGTGACCGTCGAAATAAACAAAGTCGAGGGAAGGAATGCCGGCAAGGACTTCAGGCAACACCTCCCCGAAGCGCTCTTGAACCCATGAAATCTCCGGGCGGTTTCCACCATGTGGCAGATCGGAATCCCGATGTGCCACATCAAGAAATGCCCGCGATTTTTCAATCGTGAAAAGCTGTCCACCCTGCATGCCTGCCGCAAGGAAACGGGTGCCCACACCCAGGTTGGTGCCCAGTTCGAGCACATTAACAGCTTGTAAATGTGACACTAAGCGAAACAGCAACTTGCCAGTTTTTACCTTGCAACTTTCTTTTCTCACTAAATCAGAAATCCTTCGCACGCAGTTTTCTGAGCTTCCGGAGTCCGTCTCACACGATGTGACACATCGGATTTCCGATGTGTCACATCGTAAACGGGCACGGTAAGCAAGGGCTTCTTCTAGTGCCGCTGTAGTCTGACGGCCACAGATTACTTCCCTGTACAAGCGGTAAAGGTAAGGTGAGTGAATCCCGTGACCACCGGTAGCATGATACTGATAATCAATGTATTTCCATAATAATTGCCGGTGATTGTACGGCCTGTCTGTCAGCTGTCGGGTCATGGGTCTGATGGGCGTTTCCGGAAGCATTTGCTTTCAGATAAGCAAACTTACATGTAAATTTGCAGTTGAAAAGCAAAGCTGGCATGAACAAAGTCCTGAAAAAATTTTCCAATTACTCCTCCCTGGTAAAATTTTCCCACAGCCTGTTTGCGCTTCCCTTTGCCCTGATCGGCTTTTTTCTGGCCGTGTTCGGTGATGGATATCCTTTCGATCCTCTTTTATTGCTCAAAGTGATATTATGCATGGTCTTTGCCCGTAATGCAGCCATGAGTTTCAACCGTTTTGCAGACAGGGAGATCGACAGGCTGAATCCGAGAACCTGGCTGCGGGAAATACCGGCAGGCATTCTCAGAGCCAGGTCTGTATTGTTGTTCAGTGTCATTAACGGACTGTTGTTCATTGCTACCTGCTGGTTTATCAACCCACTCTGCTTCAAACTCTCTCCCCTGGCCCTCTTCATTATTCTGGGCTACAGTTTCACCAAACGCTTCACATCCTTTTCACACCTGGTACTCGGACTCGGACTGGCCCTCGCACCCATCGGTGCTTACCTCGCCGTTACCGGCATGCCCTCCTGGGCCCCTGTCCTTTACGCATGCAGCGTCCTGTGCTGGGTTGCAGGTTTTGACATTATCTATGCATTACAGGATGAAGATTTCGACAAATCGCTTAAACTCAAATCTATCCCTGCCAGACTTGGGAAAAAAAGGGCCCTGCATTTCAGTTCCGCCCTGCACATCCTTGCCATATTGTTCATTATCAGGGCCGGTACAGTGGCGGGCTCGGGATGGCTGTTCTGGACCGGGACCGCCATCTTCTCGCTGCTCATTTTCTACCAGCACCTGATTGTTAAACCCACTGACCTGAGCCGTGTCAACCTGGCGTTTTTTACGCTCAACGGGACCGGGAGCCTGCTTTTTGCAGGCTTTGTCATCACCGACCTCCTCCTGCCATGACGCTTAGCACAGAGAATATCCTGCTGATCGGTTCCATCCTGCTCTTTATCTCACTGCTGGCCGGAAAAACATCCTATAAGTTCGGGGTGCCCGTGCTGTTGTTGTTTATTGCTGTTGGTATGCTGGCCGGTTCAGAAGGCTTAGGAGGAATACACTTCGACGATCCCAGGTCGGCTCAGTTCATCGGGATTGTAGCCCTGTGCCTCATCCTTTTTTCAGGGGGACTGGACACCGACTGGAAATCGATACGACCGATACTGTGGCAGGGGATCACGCTTTCTACCCTTGGCGTCATGATCACTGCCGCAAGCGTGGGTGTTTTTGTTTACCTGATCACCGATTTCAGCATTTTTGAGGCCATGCTCCTCGGGTCCATCGTCTCATCCACCGATTCGGCAGCGGTTTTTTCCATCCTCCGTTCCAAAAGTCTTGCCCTCAAAGGCAGTCTCAGACCAACCCTCGAACTTGAAAGCGGCAGCAACGACCCCATGGCCTATATCCTGACCATCATCTTCACCGGCCTGGTGGTGAACCAGGACCACAGCCTACTGAGCATCATTCCCCTGTTTTTCAGGCAACTGCTGCTCGGAGCACTCATCGGTTACGGACTGGGCCGGCTCGGTTCCTTCATCATCAACAGGATCAGACTGGATTATGAAGGACTCTATATCGTGCTGGTGATCGCCATTGTTTTTTTCAGTTTTTCCTTCACCGACTTTGTGGGAGGCAATGGCTTCCTTGCCGTTTATCTTTGCGCCCTTTACCTTGGAAACCAAGAACTTATCCATAAGAAAAAGATCCTTAAGTCCTTTGACAGCTTTGCCTGGCTGATGCACATCATCCTTTTTCTAACCCTGGGTTTGCTGGTGTATCCCAGCCAGATCGTACCCGTGATCGGCATCGGCCTCGTGATTTCGGTATTCCTGATCCTGGTGGCCAGACCACTCAGCGTCTTCATCAGCCTGACCCCCTTCAGGGTGAATAACCGCTGCAAATGGTTCATCTCATGGGTGGGACTGCGCGGTGCCGTTCCTATCGTGTTTGCTACTTATCCTCTGATTGCCGGAGCCGAAAAAGCAAACATGATCTTCAACATCGTGTTTTTCATCTCGCTGACCTCCGTCCTGCTGCAAGGCACCACCCTGTCAAAAATAGCAGCTTACCTGCACCTTACCCTTCCCGTAAGGCTTAAACAAAGAACTAAATTCGACCTCGAACTTTCGGATAGCCTGAAATCGCTGTTAACTGAGGTATTGATCCCGGAATCATCGCCCGTCGTCGGTAAACAGATCGTTCAGCTCGCTCTTCCAAAAACGACCCTGATCTCATTTATCAAAAGAGACGAAAGGTACCTCATCCCCGACGGTTCAACAAGCCTGGCGGCTCATGACAAACTATATATCCTTTCGGAAAACAAAGACACCCTAAAGGGAGTATTTAAGAGTTTGGGAATGAGCGATGATGACAGTAAACCTCACCATACAGCTTAATAGACATTATAATACATACTTATTATTGACAGGTTGCGAATGCAAATCTGTTCATTATGAGTAATAACCTACACCTTTTGATCGCAATCTGTTCGCAAACCAATTATTTGCAGGTAAAACAGGATTTGAGATTATTAATGCCCTCACCCGGGAAAGTCTATATCCAATCACCGACGAAGAAAGGTTTACGAGCCTGGCAGCAACACGAAACCTAACCTGAGCAAAAGTTACATTTTCAATTCGAACAACACCTTAATATCCAAATTATTAATAAAATGAATGCAAGATACCCTTTGATCGCACTCCTTGTATTGCTGAGGATACATATTTCTGTCGGCAGTGCAGATACAATATCTGATTATGATTCAGCCAATATACGGATTATCAAACAGTTCAACCTGAAACTGGCTGAACTTGAGAAACTCAGGCAGGACGACTCTGTCAGAAAAGCTATGCTCGAAGCACAATTACGCAACCTTAAGACATCCGATCTGCAACTTAAGAATGACATTATCAAGCAGTTACAGGAGATTAATGAATCGGAAAACCGCCGGCTGTCGATGAAAAAGGCAAAAATAGATTCCCTGCGTCACACGGCAAAAGGATATCCGGTCATCGGAGTCCTAAACGATACCTTGTTCCTGATATACTCAAAAATCGGAGCATCCACTGCGAAAGACAGGGCTGACAATATCACCAGAAAAATAAAACATTTATATAACGATGATTTTCTTTTTGTGGATTCTATCTCAATTCAACAATCTGAAAACACATTTGACATTGCCTACAAGGATATGATCATCATGAGCATATCAGAAACGGATGCCATGTGGTTTAACAAAAGCATCAAGGCATTGGCAGAAGACAATAAGGCTTTGATCACCAAAGCACTCGTAGATGCCAAAAAAGCAAACAGTCTTGGGAAACAGCTGATGAGGATTGGACTGGTGGTGTTCGTTGTTCTGATTGCCTGGCTTTTTCTTTGGTTAATCGGGAAAGCATATCGTTTCGCGCAATCTTTTATTGATGCGCGTAAAGACAGGTGGTTACAAGACCTGCAGTACCGCGATTATACTTTCCTTACGGCAGAGCAGGAATTGAAGGGTATTTTATTCATTATCAAAATTCTACGCTGGTTAACTTATGCTCTCTTATTTTACCTTACCTTACCCGTCATCTTTAGTATCTTTCCTTTTTCAAGGACCTGGGCTGATGCACTGTTTTCGCTCATCTGGTCTCCATTCAGAAGTGCACTGACAGCCATGTGGGAATATCTGCCCAACCTGATCAGAATTCTTGTCATCATTTTCATCATGAAATACCTGATCAGGTTTGTTAAATACATCTTCAGAGAAATGGAGACGGAAAGACTGAAAATCAAGGGATTCCATCCAGACTGGGCGAAACCGACCTTCAATATCACCAAATTCCTGTTCTATGCTTTCACTTTCGTACTGATCTTTCCTTACCTGCCGGGTTCAGATTCAGCAGTGTTTCGCGGTGTTTCTGTTTTTATCGGCATACTTTTCTCCCTGGGATCCTCTTCCGTTATCACCAACATGATAGCTGGTCTTGTGATCACCTATATGCGCCCCTTCAAAATCAATGACAGAATCAAGATCGGTGAAATTACCGGTGATGTGGTCGAGAAGACATTACTCGTCACCAGAGTTCGCACAATTAAACAGGAGATAATTACGATCCCAAATTCATCAGTATTGACGGGAAACACCACTAATTACAGTATCGAAGCAGCCCGCGGCGGTCTGATCATCCACACCACAGTTACCATCAGCTACGATGTGCCCTGGAAACAAATGCATCAGGCTCTGATCGGGGCCGCCCTCCGCACTGCTGACCTGATGAAGACTCCAGCCCCTTTTGTGTTGCAGACCAGTCTGGATGACTTTTATGTTTCATACCAGATCAACGCATACACCAGGGAAGCAGCGAAACAGGCAACCATATATTCAGAATTGCACCAAAACATTCAGGATGTTTGTGCAGAAAATGGCATCGAAATAATGTCTCCGCATTACCGGGCTGCCAGAGACGGAAACCAGACCACAATACCCTCATCTTACCTTCCACCTGATTACAAGTCACCAGGTTTTAATATCAGTTGCGATATTCACAAAGAAAAAAATGATTGAATCAGGATTTTTCCTATTTTTATCCGTAATACCTCCTGAACAAGCAGTGAATTTAAACGTTTCCCATAAGAAAAATCGTTATCATGAAGAAAAAACACTACCTCCTGCTGCTGCTGCTGACACCCATTTTTATGGTGCATGCACAGAACGACACCCTCCACTGGAAGAAAAGCCTGCAAACCGGTCTGAATCTCAATCAGGCGTCTTTCAGCGATAACTGGAAGGGTGGCGGCGTAAACTCCATCGCATTGGGAACCTTCCTGAATGCAACCGCCTCATACAGCGATAAAAAGAAGATCACCTTCGACAATGACCTGCAACTGGCTTACGGGTTCGTCCAGAATAAGGGACAAACTGCCCGGAAATCCCAGGACAAGATCTTCTTCGATTCCAAACTTGGTTACAAAATCGCAAAAAATTGGAACCTCTTTGCCTCGGTGAACTTCAGCTCACAGTTCGATGCCGGTTTTGAGTACAAGAAAGACCAGGCAGGTGCAGAGTACGCCATCCTGCTGTCCAAATTCATGGCCCCGGGTTACCTGACCAGTTCCATCGGACTGGAATATAAACCGGTGGATTATTTCTGGGCACGTTTCGGTACCGGAACCTTACGGCAGACATTCGTGCTTGACACGGCCCTTTACCAGACCAATCCCAAATACTACGGTCTTGAACGCGGAAAGAAAGTCCGCAGCGAAGTGGCCTTTCAGTTCATCGCCAATTTCGACAAGGACATTGCCACCAACCTGAACCTGAAAACACGCTTTTCGGCCCTGGCACCTTACGAAAACATCGGTCGTATTGTTTCCCGTCTCGACGCCACCCTGACAGCCAAAGTAAACAAGTATATCAACGTGAACCTGACCGGCACCATGCTCAACGATCCTGACATGGACGACAAGGTGCAGTACAGCCAGGGCTTTGCGCTTGGCATTCTCTTCAATATGTAATCACCGGATTATTAACCCATAAATCGAAAGCTTATGTCTAAGATTGCAACGGAATTCAAAACCTTCATCAACCGGGGCAGTGTCCTCGATCTGGCAATCGGCGTGATCATCGGAGCTGCCTTCGGTAAGATCGTCACCTCCGTCATTAACGACATTATTATGCCGCCACTCGGGCTGATCCTCGGAAACGTCAACTTCACCGATCTGAAGATTATCATCGGAGGTGCTGCTGACAAGCCCGTTACCCTCAACTACGGCAATTTCATCCAGGTAGTTTTCGAGTTCCTGGTGATTGCAATTGTCATTTTCATGGTAATCAAGGGATTTAACAGCATGAAGAAGAAGGAAGAGGCCGCCCCTGCCGCTCCGCCCGAACCTTCGGCCACGGAAAAACTGTTGGGAGAAATCAGGGATTTATTAAAAAAATAGGTCTTCAGTGATTTTTCTGCAAAGCCGGACTCCTGACTGGGGTACCGGCTTTTTTTTTCTACTTTAGCAAAAAAAAGCCTATGTCATCCCTACCCGCTGAAAAGATCAAAGGTCTTCCAGACAATGCTTACCAGGAGCTGAAGGAAGGCGAGGAGTACAAACCCCTGATGCCACCGGAAAAAGTCTACCCGGAAGTCAACCTCCGTTCGGTGCTGCTCGGACTGCTGATGGCAGTCATTTTTTCGGCCGCCGCCGCCTATCTCGGTCTCAAGATCGGTCAGGTGTTCGAAGCCGCCATCCCCATTGCCATCATTGCGGTCGGACTGTCATCGGTTACCCGCCGGAAGAATGCCCTGGGTGAAAATGTCATCATCCAGTCTATCGGCGCCAGTTCCGGTGTGATCGTGGCCGGCGCCATCTTTACCCTGCCGGCCCTCTACATCCTGAACCTGGAAGCCCAGTTCTACCAGGTATTCCTTTCATCCCTCCTTGGAGGTTTCCTGGGAATTCTTTTCCTCATCCCGTTCAGGAAGTATTTTGTGTCGGATATGCACGGCAAGTATCCTTTCCCCGAAGCAACTGCCACCACCGAAGTGCTTGTCAGCGGCGAGAAAGGCGGGAAACAGGCCCTGGTCCTGCTCAGCAGCGGACTGATCGGCGGGATCTACGACTTCATCATCGCCACCTTCGGCTGGTGGAGCGAGGTCTTCACCTCAAGGGTGCTTCCCGTCGGAGAACTGATCGCCGACAAAGCAAAGATCGTCTTCAGGTTGAACCTGGGTGCTGCCATTCTGGGTCTGGGTTACATCATCGGCCTCAGATACGCGGCCATCATCTGTGCGGGATCATTCCTGGTATGGTACGTACTCATTCCTGTGGTTGCGCATTTTGCCGACGGAATGACCATCGCGGTGGGCGCCAATATCACCAAAACCCTTGGGGAAATGGCCCCCGAAGAGATATTCCGCAATTATATCCGGCAGGTGGGCATCGGAGGAATCGCCATGGCCGGGATCATCGGCATCATCAGGGCGTCTAAAATCATCCGCACCGCTTTCTCGCTGGCTGTCAAAGAACTGTTCGGAAAGAAATCCTCTCACAGCCGCGAAGAACTCAGGACGCGCCGCGACCTTCCGATGGGCATCATTTTCGGCGGTATCCTGATCACCGCAGTACTGGTATTTATCTTCTTCCAGTTTGGCGTCGTCCATAACCTCACCCAGGCACTCACCGGCTTGCTTATCGTGCTGGTCATCGCTTTCCTTTTTACCACAGTGGCTGCCAACGCCATCGCCATCGTGGGAACCAATCCCGTCAGCGGCATGACCCTGATGACGCTGATCCTTTCCTCACTGGTCCTTACCGGGGTCGGACTGTCGGGCACCACCGGCATGGTGGCCGCCCTGATTATAGGCGGAGTGGTCTGTACGGCCCTGTCTATGGCCGGAGGCTTTATCACCGACCTGAAAATAGGTTACTGGCTGGGATCCTCCCCTTACAAACAACAATCCTGGAAATTCCTCGGCACCCTGGTGTCGGCAGCTACCGTGGGCGGAGTCATCATCATCCTGAATAAAACCTACGGCTTCACCGGACCCGAAGCGCTCGTAGCCCCCCAGGCCAATGCCATGGCGGCCGTGATCGGTCCCATGATGTCAGGCCTGCCGGCACCCTGGCTGCTCTATATCGGAGGATGTTTCCTCGCCCTGATCCTTACCATGATCAACATCCCGGCCCTGCCATTCGCCCTGGGAATGTTTATCCCCCTGGAACTGAACGTACCCCTGCTCGTCGGCGGCATTGTCGCCTGGTTCGTAAGCAATCGCAGTAAAAATGAATCCCTGAATAAAGCCAGAAGAGAAAGAGGAACACTCATTGCAAGCGGATTCATCGCAGGTGGTGCCCTTATGGGTGTAATCAGCGCCTTCCTGAAATTCGGCGGAATAAACTACGTGAAGGAAAGCTGGGTCAGTTCCCACCTCGCCGAAAGCCTCGGCCTGCTGATGTTCCTGCTGCTGTGCGCCTGGTTCGCCTGGGATGCGCTCAGAGGAAGAGAGGAAGCTGAATAAACCCGGATTCCCTAACTTTAAGTGAATGTAAAAAATAAAAAACCTTTCTGATCATGACAGTAGTTGAGCGTTTTTTAAAATATGTGCAGGTCGACACACAATCGGACGACAATTCCGACACCTTTCCCAGCACGGAAAAACAATGGAACCTTTTGCGCTTGCTGGAAAAAGAAGCCAGAGAACTCGGCCTGCAGGACGTCAGCCTCGACCAGTACGGCTATCTCATGGCCACCCTCCCCGCAAACACAGCGAAACCCATACCGGTCATCGGTTTCCTTGCACATGTGGATACCAGCCCCGATATGAGCGGTAAAGATGTCAAAGCCCGGCTGGTGGAACACTATGACGGTGGTGATATTCTGCTCAACAAGGAATTAAACCTGATCCTGGGCCCGGCAGAATTTCCTGAATTACTTCATTATGTGGGGAATACCATCATTACCACCGACGGCACCACCCTGCTCGGTGCGGATGACAAGGCCGGCATCGCCGAGATTATGACGGCCATGGAATATTTGCTGGCGCATCCGGAAATACAGCACGGAACCATCCGCATCGGCTTCACTCCCGACGAGGAGATCGGCAAAGGCGTGGATTATTTCGACGTGCAGAAATTCGGTGCTGCATACGCCTATACCATGGATGGCGGAGGCCTGGGAGAACTGGAGTACGAAAATTTCAATGCCGCGCATGCCAAAGTGATGATACAGGGCAGAAATATCCATCCGGGTTATGCCAAAAACAAAATGGTGAATGCTATGCTTATCGCAATGGAATTCAATGAGTTACTTCCAATCAGCGAAAAACCTGAATTCACAAGCGCTTATGAAGGATTCTATCACCTGATCAAAATGGAAGGAAATGTGGAAAATGCATCCCTGCAGTACATCCTGAGAGACCATGACCGGGCGAAATTTGAACGGAGGAAGCTGATGATCAGCGAAGCAGCGGCCTTTATCAATCAGAAATATGCCAGGGATATTGTCAGCATTGAATTAAAAGACCAGTACTTCAACATGAAAGAAAAGATAGAACCGGTGATGCATGTGGTGGAGACTGCCCGCAAAGCCATGGAAGCCGCCGGAATACAGCCGGTGGTTGTACCCATCAGGGGCGGAACCGACGGGGCAAGGCTGTCCTATATGGGATTACCCTGCCCGAATATCTTCGCCGGCGGGCATAATTTTCACGGTAAATTTGAGTATGTTCCGGTCGAAAGCATGGAGAAAGCCGTAGCGGTAATTCTGAACATCATCAGGATAAACCATGACGATTATGAAAAATGAAAGTCACCGGGACTGACTTCGCTAAGTTCAGGTAGCCATGAAAAACAGAAGAATGCATGTCAAAGGAACAGAGATCATGCTGTTCCAGCTTGAAAGTGAAGCATATATAAGTCTAACAGACATTGCCAGGTACAGGGATTCCGAAAGAAGCGATTATATTCTTCAAAACTGGATGAGAAATCGTAGTACCATTGAATTCATGGGACTGTGGGAACTTTTCAATAATCCTGCCTTTAATTCCATCGAATTCGAAGGAATTAAAAACATGGCCGGTTCCAACAGTTTCTCATTAACTCCAAAACGTTGGATTGAAGCCACCCATGCTAAAGGAATTACATCTAAAACCGGTAGATATGGAGGAACCTTTGCACACGTGGATATTGCATTTGAATTTGCCTCCTGGCTGAGTGCGGAGTTTAAATTTTATCTTATCAATGAGTTTAAGCGACTTAAAGCTGATGAAAATGACCGCCTTAAATTAGACTGGAACCTCCATAGAACGATAGCAAAGATTAATTATCATATTCATACTGATGCTATAAAAGAAAATCTGATTCCACCCCAACTTACCAAAGCACAGATTTCATCCGTATATGCAAATGAAGCCGATATACTTAATGTTGCATTATTTGGTAAAACAGCACAGCAATGGCGAAATGAAAACACAGAATCACAGGGAAATATGAGAGATATGGCAACCATTGAGCAATTGGTGGTTCTTTCGAACATGGAATGTATCAACGCTGTGCTCATCCAACAGGGATTACCTCAAATCAAGCGACTCAAGCAACTTCATGCAATTGCAGTAAACCAGATGAAATCATTAATTGAGAACACTAACTTGAATAAACTTAAGCATCAATAACAGCTCCCGACTGCTGCCTGAAATACTAATAAATAAAACTACCTGCCCCAGCTGCAGGCTGAAAGACAGATCATAGACAAACTTCCGTGAATGCCTGAATCCTCCTCAACGGTATCCTTTTTATTGGACGGAAGCGTCCGCAGCCTGGATTTTTCCAAAGACGGACTATTGCCTTCCACCACAGTGCTGGATTACCTGAAAAGGCTGCAGAATCATCACGGCACCAGGGAAGCATGCAGGGAAGGCGACTGCGGTGCCTGCACCGTGGTCATTGCAGAGGAAGCTCCTGACGGCCGGCTGGCTTACAAAGCAGTAAACGCTTGCCTGCTTTTCCTCCCGGCGATCCACGGCAAACAACTCATCACTGTTGAGAACCTGCCGCTGCGGGATGGGGAAAAGCTTATCCTTCATCCGGTTCAACAGGCGCTGCTCTTGCACAACGGCATACAATGCGGATTTTGCACCCCGGGTGTGGTCATGTCCATGTTCGCTCTGTATAAAAGCAATGCCCCGGCGGAGGAAAGCCTTGTCAGGGAAGCCCTTGCAGGTAATCTCTGCCGGTGTACGGGCTACCATGCTATCCTGCAGGCATGCATAGAAGCCATCAGTCAGAGGACAGAAGACCACTTCGACATCACGGAAGCGGAAACCCTTAAAATCCTCAGGGAGATACGCAACACACAACTTGAAGACAGCTTCCGGACCAGGGAACAGCATTACATGATACCGCGCAAGCTGAACCAGGCTTTGCTGATGCTGCAGCAGTACCCCGCCGCCACCCTGGTAAACGGCGCTTCTGATGTGGCAGTTCTTCAGAATATAAAACACCGGATATTCCCGGAGATCCTCGATTTAAGCCATGTGCATGAACTGGATTTTTTCTACGAAGACCATGCCAACTGGTTCATCGGGGCCGGACTTCGCCTGCAGGATCTGAAAACCATCGCAGCCGGAAGAATGCCTGTACTGCACGGACTTCTCTTACATTTCGCCTCTCTTCAGATAAGAAATGTGGCTACCCTCGCAGGCAATGTGGCCAGCGCCTCTCCCATCGGCGATGCACTTCCCCTGCTCTTTGTCATGGATGCCAGGGTTCACCTGGCCTCTGTGTCGGGAAGCAGGATCGTTCCCATCGAAGCATTTATCCTCTCATACCGGAAAACGGACCTCGGGCCAGGGGAACTCATCACGATGATTTCCATTCCGAAACCGGCCAGACCTTCCCTGCTCAGATGGTATAAGGTATCCAACAGGAAAGATGCGGACATCGCCAGTGTCAGTGCCGCTTTCAGTGTGGAACTGAAGGACGGTGTTACGTCTGATATCCGGATTGCCTATGGAGGCATGGCTGCCACTCCCCTGAGGGCGGCGCAAACAGAGGCATTTCTGAAAGGAAAGCCCTGGGAAAGGCCGGTGGTGGAGGACGCCATGCAGCTGCTGCAGAATGAATTTACCCCCATCGGCGATGCCCGCTCCTCAGCCCTCGCCCGAACCCTGGCTGCAAGAAACCTGCTGCTGAAATACTGGTCGGAAACCAATGCTGACGTTCATGAATAATCCGGGTGACCATAGCGTATCGCACTCAGAATCAAATATTCTGCACGTTACCGGAATGTCCCGCTTTACAGGAGACCTGGCACAGGAAATGGAATGTCTTTTTGGAAAGGTGGTCTTCAGCAAATATGCCCATGCCCGGATCTCCGGCATTGACATCACCAAAACCCTTCAGGCTCCCGGAGTGCAGGCTGTCATTTCCGCCGCGGACATTCCCGGGTCAAACCAGACCGGGCCGGTATTCCACGACGAACCCTGCCTTGCTGAGGATACTGTACAGTGCATCGGTCAAGCCATTTTACTCATCGCAGCCACTTGCAGACCTGAAGCCGAAAAAGCCGCGGAAACGGTCAATATCAGTTACGAACCCCTGCCAGCCATCCTGGAACTGGAGGATGCCATGCAATACGGCGAAATTACCGGCCGGGAAAGGTGGCTGAAAAGAGGCGATACCCATGCCGGATTTGAACAATCAGAATATCTCATTGAAGGACAAATCCGTACGGGTGCCCAGGAACACTGGTACCTGGAAACGCAGGCAAGCCTCGCCATCCCTGGCGAAGCGGGGGAAATACTGATCCACTCCTCCACCCAGCATCCTTCCGAAACCCAGGCCATAGTAGCGGAAGTACTTGGAATTCCCAGAAACAAAGTTACAGTGGAAGTGCATCGCATGGGTGGTGCTTTCGGCGGCAAAGAAACCCAGGCAAACCCGGTGGCCGCATGGGCTGCCCTTCTTGCCGTAAAATGCGGAAAACCGGTGCTGCTGCAGCTCTCCAGACAGGACGACCAGCGGATGACGGGTAAAAGACACCGCTTTTTATCGACCTATAAAGCAGGCTTTACGGCAGAAGGGAAAATCCTGGCCTATGAAGCCTCGCTTCACGGTGATGCGGGATGCACGGCCGACCTGAGCGGCGCAATCCTTGAGCGTGCGCTCTTTCACACCGACAATGCTTATTATATCCCGAATATAAGCGTTACGGGTAGGATGTGGAAAACCAATCACCCGTCGAACACTGCCTTCCGCGGTTTCGGAGGCCCCCAGGGTATGGCTGTCATTGAACAAGTGATCGACCGCATCGCCAGGTTCCTCGGTAAAGATCCGCTTGAAATCCGGCAACTGAATCTTTATCAGGGAGTTCACAATGTGACACATTACGGACAGGAGATACAGGATAACCACCTCGAAGCCATCCTGCAGCAGCTCATTCACAGCGCTTCTTACTATCAGAGAAGAAAAGAAATCAATGAGTTCAACAGCCGGAATGCATTTTTCAAAAAAGGGATGGCACTGACACCTGTCAAATTCGGTATTTCATTCACAACGTCCTACCTCAACCAGGCCGGTGCACTCGTTCATATATACCAGGACGGCAGCATCCTGCTCAGCCATGGCGGTACGGAGATGGGACAGGGCCTTCACACCAAGATCCGGGGTATTGCCGCTCGGGAGATGGGGGTGGCGGAAGTCCGGATCAGGGTGGCGCCGACAAATACATCCCGGGTCCCCAACACCTCGGCAACGGCGGCCTCATCCGGCTCTGACCTGAATGGCATGGCAGTGAAAGATGCCATTGACAAACTGAAATACCGCATCAGCGAAGCCGTGGCCGGTTCCTGGACTTCCGATGGCAAAGCCAGCAGGCGGGAGGAGATCCTGTTTGCCAACGACAAAGTGAGCCACCGCTCCGATGCGGATCTTTCCATGTCTTTCGAAGCAGCTGTGCAGCTTGCCTATAAATCGAAACGAAGCCTGAGCGCCACAGGCTATTATGCTACACCCGGCCTTGCCTTCGATCCGATGACCGGAAAAGGACATCCCTTCCATTATTTCGCATTCGGTGCGGCAGTAAGCGAAGTGCTGCTGGATGTACTCACCGGAAGGGTCAGCCTGTTGAGGACAGACATCCTTCACGATACCGGCACTTCCCTCAATCCGGATATCGACAAGGGACAGATTGCAGGCGGCTATGTGCAGGGACTGGGATGGTGCACCTCTGAAATCATCCGCTGGGACCAGGATGGCAGGCTGCTCAATCATGGTCCCGACACATATAAAATACCGACCATCGGAGATATACCCGCTGCATTCAACATTGCGCTCTTCCCCGGCAGTCATCAGCCCACTGCCATCCATGGCAGCAAAGCCGTGGGCGAACCCCCGCTGATGCTGGCTTTTTCTGCCTGGCTGGCTGTTAAGGACGCTATTTCTGCCGTAGCCAGTCATCGGAAAGAACCGGAATTCGAACTTCCCGCTTCCGTCGACACCATCCTGCAGGCTATTTTCGCGCTGAACCAAACCAATACAAGTGACCCATGATCTACCTCCTGCTCGCCATTCTGACTTCCACTTCCATCCTGATCGCTTTTAACCTGTTCGACCGCTTCCGGGTCCATATCCTGCCCGCTATCATCGTAAACTATGCCGTAGCCGCTGCCTTCGGATTCCTGCAGGAAGCAGGAACCTACTCCCTGGTCATGATCCCCCAGAGACCATGGTTCCCGGTATCTATCGCAGCGGCAGTGCTCCTGATTCTGGGTTTTAACCTCTTCGCCCATTCCGCAGCCAGGGTCGGCATTACCATCACGGCCATCTCCGCCCGTATGTCGGTCATCATCCCGGTCATACTCGGATTCCTGATTTTCGGCGAAGCCCTCGGAGCCATCAGGATCGCAGGGATCATCATGGCACTGGCAGCCTTCATCCTCACATTCTACCCGGGCAGGGAACATAAATCCTTTAAAAGCGTATATTTCTTCCTCCCCTTCTTCCTTTTCCTGACCCAGGGAGCCAACGATTCCGTGCTGAAAGCAGCCCAGCATTTTTACATCACAGACGATTTCACCCTTTTTCTTGCAACAGCCTTTCTCTTTTGCCTGGGAATAGGCCTGATGGTTCTATTCTTTCAAAGGAAAAAACCCACCGGTCGTTTTAGCAGGAGTACTCTGATTGCAGGCATCATCCTCGGTCTGCTGAACTGGTTCTCCACCCTTTTCTTCCTTAAAGGACTCAGTATCTACGATGTAAGTGTTTTTGTACCCCTGCTCAATGTGAGCATAGTCGGGCTGTCCGCCCTGGCAGGAAGATTATTTTTCAAGGAAAAACTCAGCAGCTTCAATCTCCTCGGAATAGGACTGGCCATCATGGCAATCCTGCTGCTCGGAACTTCAGGCGACTGAACTTCGCTTGATTCTTGTCCTGTAGAAAAAAAAACGGCAAACGTTCAGGAATTACCAAAAAACTTAAGTAAATTTGGATCGGAGGATTGGACATGCTGTTCCCAAAGACCATCATCTGGTCTGTGATCTTTGTCCTGCTACAGCTCGCAGTTAAAAGTCAAGCCCCGTACCCTAACTACGCCTGCAGCCTGGCCAGCCGGATTTGTTCGGGACAATCATACACATACGAGGCATGGACAGGCAACAACCTTGCCCAGTCAGGACCATATTATGGCTGCCTGGCTACACAACCCGATCCTGCCTGGTTTTGGTTTGAAGCAGGTGAACCAGGGGATATTCACATTTACATGTATGCTGTTCCTTGCATGGACATAGACTTTATCTGCTGGGGGCCATTTGATTCCCTGGGAGGGGTTTGCAATGGCGGACTCCTTCAGAGCAAGGTCATCGACTGCAGCTACTCCTCTCTCTGCTATGAAACCTGCGACCTTCCTGCAGTAATCACGGGAAAATACTATGTATTGCTGATCACCAACTTTTCGCGGCAGGCATGCGAAATCACCTTCAGCCAGACATCCGGAAACGGCAGCATGAACTGCCTGCTGCCACCCCTGCTTAGCAACAACAGCCCCCTGTGCGAAGGGGACACCCTGCAACTCACGGCAGGATTCATCCAGGGTGCTTCCTATACCTGGTCCGGGCCCGGCGGTTTCGTTTCTGCATTGCAAAACCCACAGATTCCCTTAATCCAGGCGGCTTACGGCGGCACCTACGAACTTACAGTTACGGTCGGAAGTGTGACCCTCGGCCCGGTATACACGCTGGTTACGGTAAATCCGCTGCCCCAGCCCGACATCATTGCCAATACAAGCATCTGCCTGGGGGACGGAATTGTGATAGGTGGCCTGGCGCAAAGCGGCGAGTCATTCCAGTGGACCTCCGACCCGCCCGGATTCTCGTCAAACCTCCCAAATCCCTTTGTTAATCCCGCCATCTCCACCTCCTATTTCCTGACAGTGACTTCTGCCGAAGGTTGTCAGGCGGTGGACTCTGTAAGCATTACCGTCCTGCCTGTGCCTTATGCCTTCGTCATCCCCGATGCCGGCATTTGCCTGGGATCTTCGGTACCCCTGGGTAGTATTCCAAATCCCCAGAACACCTACCAGTGGACTTCCGACCCTCCGGGCTTCCAGTCCACTCTCTCAAATCCAATAGTATCGCCCGCTGTATCATCCACTTACTACCTTATTGTCACCAACCAATTCCTTTGCTCCACCACCTATTCAACCTCGATCACGGTGTACCCTTTGCCGGCTGCTATCACCGGTAATGATCAGGGTGTCTGCCCGGGAAACACCGCCACCCTGGGCGAACCACCAATAAGCGGGAATACCTGGTCATGGACTTCCAACCCACCCGGATTCTTTTCAACCGTATCCAATCCTGTGGTACAACCACAAGTCAGCACTACCTACTACCTTACCGAAACCAATACCGCAACCAATTGCAGCAACACCGACTCCGTCACTGTCACGGTTTATCCCCTGCCTGTGGTGAATACAGGCCCGGCCACTGCCATTTGCCTTGGAAGCACACATATCCTGGGTGCACCCCCCATTCCAGGGTATTCCTATTTATGGGCATCCCAACCCAGTGGTTTTACATCCACACTTGCTGATCCGACAATAAGTCCCCAAACTGCGACCACTTATTTTCTGACTGTCACATCGGATCAGGGCTGCCCCGCCACAGGCTCCGTCGGCATCACCGTGAACCCGCTGCCCCAGGCCAATACCGGCCCCCCGCAAAGTGTCTGCACGGGAAGTTATGTTTCGCTGGGTGCGATACCCGTAAGCGGAAATACCTACCAATGGACTTCCACACCACCTGGATTTTATTCCTTCATCTCTAATCCGTTGGCATATTTAGGCGCAAACACGACCTTTCATCTTACCGAAACCATTACAGCCACCGGCTGCACAAAAACAAATGCTGTCCTGATCACGGCCAAATCCCTGCCCGTGGTGAGCCTGCAACCCTTCCCGCAGGTGTGCAAACAAGGCCCGCCACTGCAATTAACCGGTGGATCTCCTCCGGGTGGAAATTATCTGGGCATCGGCATCTCCGGCGGCTATTTCAATCCGGCCGGCTTATTCCCGGGTTATTACACGGTATTTTATTCCTATACGAATTCACAGGGATGTACGGGTACGGCTATTCAGACGCTCACCCTCATTAACAAACCCGTCATCGACGGACTCGTCGTTTATGCCAATACCCAGCAATCCCCGATGAATAACACGAAGGTCAAGCTTTATGATGCCCAGGAAAACCTCCTGGATTCCACCCTGAGCGATCCTGCGGGTGTTTTCCGCTTCGTCTGCCTGGAGAACGGCAATTACAAGCTACAGGCCTCCACAGCCAAAGCCTGGGGAGGCGCCAATACCGTGGATGCACTGCTGATGGCAAAATACTCTGTCGGTCTCGAACAATTCACGCCGCTGCAGGTTACCATTGCAGACGTGAACCTCAGCGGAACCGTCAATGCAGGTGATGCCCTGCTGGTGATGAGACGCTGGGCCAACATCATCAGCGCTTTCCCGGCAGGAGACTGGTACTTCACTGATACGACCACCATCACGGTGTCTGGCCAGGATGTAAGCCCGCAGATCTCAGCTTGCTGTTACGGAGATGTAAATGCTTCCTACCAACCACCGCTTTTTTCTTCCAAAACAACGGATATGCAGACATTGCGCTTAATTTTACTGCCAAAATACTTTTGGTATGATAAGAAAAACCGGCTGCCTGCTGCTTCCGGCCTTCCTCTTCCTGTACTTCAGCGCTGAAGCCCAGACGTTCGCGATCCCCGACACGGTCAGGACAAACCAATTGGCCGCTGTCATTGAACACAGAATACAGAAAGACGCGGAATTCAGAACTGCGGGGAATTCGCCCCTCCCCGAGGAAGATCTTCACACCTTCGAAGGACTGCATTACTTCCCTTACGATACTTCATTTTGCGTAATGGCAAGACTGGAAAGGAATCCGGACCCGCCCGTCATCAGGATGAAAACCACCACCGATCGCCGGCCGGAATACAGAATCTTTGGAACACTCCATTTTAGCCTGCTCGGAAAATCATGGCATCTTTCCGTTTTTCAACCGGTCGAATTGAG
Organism: Bacteroidota bacterium; assembly: GCA_022709385.1. GTDB lineage: Bacteria > Bacteroidota > Bacteroidia > Bacteroidales > CAIXZF01 > JAKLIX01. The sequence continues at coordinate 178,142 of JAKLIX010000007.1, forward strand.
CAGGAAACCCGGCTACGAGCGCTATCTCTTTCTGCCTTTCACCGATGAAACTTCGGGAAGAGAAACCTATGGGGGCGGCAGATTTTTAGAACTGCAAATCCCTGAGGGCGACCGGATTCTGCTCGATTTTAATTCCTGCTTCAATCCCTATTGCGCTTATCATCATAAATACTCCTGCCCAGTCCCCCCGGAGGAAAATGATCTGGGGATCCGCGTCACAGCAGGGGAATTGCCTTTCAAACACTGAGATCCCGGCATGAAAGTTCCGCCGGATTAGATATCTTTGCAAATCTTTTCCTTCCGGCATTTCAAGGTATGAACCTAAAGATCAAATACTTACTTAAAAAATTACTTTTTGCACTTCAGCTCGACCTGACGAGGAACCAACGGTACGACAGGCTCACACTAAGGATCATGAAGCGCATCCTCCGGCCCGGCTCCTGTTGTATCGATGTGGGATGCCATAAAGGTGAAATTCTCGATGTGATCCTGAAATTAAGTCCGGAAGGAAATCACTGGGCATTCGAACCCATCCCTGAATTCTGCCGCCAGCTTGAGAAAAAATACACCGGCCGGGCAGTTCACATCATGCCCTTTGCCCTGAGTGATGAAAAGCAAACCGTCAGCTTCCAGCATGTTCTGAATGCTCCTGCATATTCCGGACTTAAAAAGAGAAAATACGACATTAAAAACCCGCTGATACAGGAAATCACCGTGGAAGCCGTCCCCCTGGATCAGATCCTGAATCAGGCCGTGAAGATCGATTTCATGAAGATTGATGTGGAAGGGGCTGAATATGCTGTCATCAGGGGTGCAAAGGAAATGATCGCAAGGGATAAACCTGTCATCATTTTTGAATTCGGTACAGGGGCAGCCGATTGTTATGGCGTAAATGCCAGGATGATGTATGAACTGCTCGGTGCAAACGGATTGCAGATATCCCTTCTGAAAAACTACCTCAGGAATGAACCATCACTCAGCCTGCAGGCACTGGAAGACTGCTTTAGTTCAGGCAGGGAATATTATTTCATTGCCCACCCCTGAAGGATCAGAATTTAATGGACAAGCCCCCCTGTATCACCGATTTGGCCAATCCTGATTCAAGGTACAGACCAAAATTCTCAGAAAAATAATACCGCATGCCCCCGGTGATTTCGAAACCCAAGGGGAGAATACTTTTCAGGGTCAGATCAGGAGCATCTTCCCAATCGGCAAAAAACTCAGATTTGGCAAAGTTGTATCCCAACCCGAGGCCCACATAGACATCGAGATTTTCATTTGTAAAAAAGTGGTAGTTCATCCGGATATTCGCAGCCAGGCTGAAATAGTCGAAACCCTTGGAATAGTTGTATGTAACGTACTGAAAGGAAACTGTATCAAACTCCTCATAGCTGTCGGTCCATGTTGTCTTTGCATTCACTGTGTTGATACTCAATCCGATACCAAGACTCTCATTGATGCCGTACTCGAATTTTGCATGAAATGGCCCTGAACCTTCCACCTTAAAATCACCAAAACTCTTGTATGCATTAAAGAGGGACTTGTTCAGGTTCGGGAAACCATAGCCCAGGCTGATCACCGAAACACCCCGATCGAAGGTTGCGCCCCCTCCCTTGCTGCTGCCTTTGCCCTTTTTCCGCTTTTTTTTCCGTTTTTTCATGGTGTTCAGTGTTTCGAGGAAAGCACCGCTTTCGCCTGCAATCTGCACTGTGGCAGGTTGACCGGACTGTTTTTTTGAAGGTGATCCTGCAAACAGCTCAGTTTCAGGTGTGACCAGAAATGCTGCCACGATGACCAGTAGCAAACAAGTAAATTTCTTTTGCATGCTTGATGTTTTTTGGATAAATGATTTCCGAATACATGACAAATGTAAAAAAGTCATCATTCGCCCCATCCGGGAATGATGACTTTTTTCCGGTGAACAGGCATCTAAGAAAGCCGCTCTCTCAGGCGTTTATAACCTTCTGCGCTGACCTTCAGTTTCTCACCGCTTTTCAGAATGGCGAGGTGGGTGTCTTTGGCATAAGCTTCCACCGACTGTAAATACTGCAGGTTAAGGATGCAACTGCGGTGGATTCTAAGGAAATCCTCCTGCGGAAGAGCCTGTTCGAAATACTTCATCGTTTTCTCTTTCAGAAAATTACCGGCAGTACTGTGTATCATCACATAATCGTCCTGGGCTTCAACATAACAGATGCTTTCAACCGGTATGACATGGATCTTTGATCCCACCCTTGCCACCACCCGCCTGAGGTCTGTCCTGCTCTCATCAAGCTGTTGCTGCATCGCTTTAAGCCCTTCCCTCCTGCCGGCCGGCATCCTTTGCCTGGCCTTCTCCAGAGCCTGCAGAAAACGCTCCCTTGAAAAAGGCTTCAGAAGGTAATCCACGGCATTATTCTCAAAAGCCCTGATGGCATATTGGTCGTAAGCAGTGGTGAAGATGACCTCAGGCCCAGGAGGCATGACCTCCAGCAACTCAAAACCATCCACCTTTGGCATCTGAATATCAAGGAAAAGCAAATCAGGCTGAGTGGCCGATATCATTTTCATTGCATCAAAACCATTCTCACACTCACCACACAAGTCAATATCAGCCTCACCGGCAAGAAAGCCGGAGATGATCTTTCTTGCCAGAGGTTCATCGTCAATGATGATCACTTTGATCTTTTCCATGTTGCGGGAAATTAATCTGTACGGTAAAAATATCGTTTTCAGTTATAGGTGACAACAAGCCGGGTATCCCGTACACAGTGGCCAGGCGCCTGGAGGTATTGGCCAGTCCGGTGCCGGTACCCCGCTTTTGGTTTGTCACGGCCTCGAAAGGATTACTGATCCTGACCTGCATCATCACGGGCGATTTGAGTTTCGCTTCCACACGTATCCAGGATGGTCCGGTGGATTCGTAAACGCCAAATTTCACCGCATTCTCAATCAGAGGCTGTAAAATCATCGAAGGCAACGGCCAGCTGCCGCAAGTTTCACAAATGTCGTATTCAACCAGCAACCTTTCGCCAAACCTGACCTTTTCAATATCCAGGAACAGCCTGATGTGGTATAACTCGCTTGAAAGTGTACTCATGCTTTCACCCTGAAATGTGAGCGAATAGCGCATGAAATCGCTGAGTTTGACCACCATCTCCCGTGCTTTCTCCGGGTCATCCAAGGTGAGGGCACTGATGGAATTCAGGCTGTTGAAAAGGAAATGAGGACGGATCTGTGATTTCAGCATGTTCAGTTCGGCCTCCCTGAGTTGGGTCATGAGCAAGTCCTCTCTTTGCTTCTGCTGGACAAGTGTACGTCTGCTTACCAGGATGATCAGGACGGCCATCAGGATGAGATAATACAAGGCACCGCTGACGATCCGCATGGTACGGGTCTCCTCAAGAAAAGACAGATATGCCGTATTCTCCTGCCGGAGAAGGCCCAGGAGTCCCGTGCTGCCCTGATCCCAGACAAAGACAGATAGCACACCCATTGTAACATATTGTACCCACGACTCCCTGATTGTCCTTCCTGCCATTCCGGTAAACTCCACGATCATCCACAAGCCTATCCCAATCAACGCAAAGCAAAGGTTGTAAACCATGCTGTCGGCAATGGCATCCTGAAAATTGAGTCTGTAAATCAGCAGTAACAATAAAAAGTGAACGAACATGACCACTACCCAAGCCGTGGCATAAGTGATCAGGTTGCGGCTGCGGAAGACCCTGGATATCATGGTTCAGTGTTCAGGTTTTCGGGATTGCACTTTGGAGCAATCAAAAGAGTTTCAATTCGCCACCGCCAAAGATCGTGACACCCTTAATAATCAGTGTCTTACTATGATCAACAGCCACATTGCCGCGCTTATCCGCAAAACCTCCGAATATCTGGGTGGTCTCAATTTTTATATTCCAGTCCGGCGGAACAATAAGGGTCGTCCCACCGAAAACACAGGTCACCTCCAGTATCTGTACCTCATCAGCCAGCTTCGACTGAGTAAGGTTAATCTTGCTGCCGCCGAACACATTCACGATCTCACCGCCCCGGAAGGCCGGACTGCTGATCATCCGTTCGGTGCCGCCAAAAACAACGGTTTCATCCAATTTATCCTCAGAGCTTTCCGAATGGGTCACTTGAAAGTGGTGCTTCCGCCGGCCATGTCCGAAGATGATGAATAATCCGATGATAATCAGCACGGCTGGCCATAATACATGGTGAATATTCATGCTGATATGAAAAATATCCGGGATAAGGAAAATGGACCCGATCATGATCAGGATAATCCCCAGCGGACGGCTGCGGTCAAACAGGTTGATCAAACCGATGGCAATCAGCAGCATTTCCCATGAAAAAAAGATACGCCATACTTCCCGGTCGATCACACCTGTATTTCTCATCAGCAGCAGCACTCCGAATAAAAGTACCAGCAAGCCGAAGATATAGGATTTGGGCCTGGACGAACATCTTGGTTTATCCTCCCGTTCGTCTGTTCTTTGAATTTCCATAATAAAAATATTTGAATTAGACTTTCTTGTTGACACGGCAAAAGTAGCTGCACACCCACAGCCGGGAAAGTCAAAATCGGTGAATGGAAGAAAAAACCCGGTAAAGCCCGTTCCTGCCGTTTTGATTACTTAAATCCCGAAAGAACACAGGAATGCGATGTGTGTGACCAGATTCATGGGTAAAACTTCTGCTGTACCTTGTTCCGGCCGGCAAAGCAATCCTGTGATGCCTACCTGATGATCACGGTATGTGTATGCACCCTCAAGCCTTTCTCATCCAAAACAATCAAAGAATATATCCCCGGACTGAATCCGGAAAGGTCGATGGTGATTTCCCCGGCACTCGCAGCATTGCGGCCGTAGACCAACTCCCCCTGCATGCTCAGGAGGCATATCTGTAATTCCTCCGGGAAACCTTCGCTGAATTCAATCTGCAGTGTCTTAAGGGCGGGGTTCGGGTAGACACGCATGCTTCGTTCCGTTTGAACCAAAGCGCTCGTATCAGTGACATTTACTATGGCCGTGACGGGAATCTGCGCGGAATACCTGACATAATCCACTTCCAGTGAGGCCGGGAAGGGTGTTGCGGAATCAGGAGCAAACGGGCCGGCCTGTATGGCCAGGTTCATGATGATGTGCAGCGAATCCTCAGGAAATGATTTCTCAAGGATATAGAGGTGATTCGCCTCAACCTCATCACAGTCAACATATTGTCCAAGGATCGTATGATACCTGCTTTGATGTCGCTTTAAAACGCCGTCGACATACCAGTCGGTTTTGTATGCATCCCAGACAAGGCTGAAAGTATGGAAGGCCAGCGAGAAGTCCGGTCCTTGTGATTCCGATTTGCACATCATGCCGTCGTGGTGGACTGTCATATGATGGGTTTCCGTATCATCGTCCCAGAACTCAAACACGTCGATCTCACTGCTGCCGGCACTGTCGGCGCCAAAACCCCAGAAAGCCGGCCAGTATCCCTTGCCCGAAGGGATCCGGCAGCGTATCTCGAAAATTCCATGTCCGAACTTCTGAAGCGTCCAGATATTGGATGAAGTATAATAATACATCCTGAGGTTTGGAAGGCTGTCGGCAAGAAGTGTATCATCCGGCAACCAGCTGACGGCCCTTCGGAGCACTGTGTCGCGCAGGGCCGTGATCGAGCAGATGCCATTGGAAACGGAGACATTGTCAAGGGAATAGTACTGCTGCGTGTTGTCCCCCGCCAGAGATCCCTGTCCCCAGGGCTGTATCTGCCATGTTGAAAGATCCAGTGAGTCGCTGTTGAAGTGATCCTCGAAAACAACCACATAGGGATTTGCGTTGCATACGCCGTCTTCAGGGGCAATATGCAGCTGCGGATGGCAAATCTGTGCCATGAGGCTTCCCTTTGTAAGGAGCACAAGGAAAAGAAGGACGATTTGTTTCATTGGCATGGACTGATCCAAAATTACGGATTTATCCTCACATTGCATTGGTAATATTTCCAGGTTCCAATAGATCACCGGTGGTGTAATTAACCACGGATCCGCAGCGGCGGACACGGATTAACACGGATTTCTATAGTACAAACCGCTTGTATCTGAGACTTATTTCTCCGAAGTTGACTAACAAGCCAATTTCCAAACCTGTGGCTTTCAAGTAATTAAAAAGCTGGGCTTCATTTTGTGGTGTTAACACAGAAACTGCCTTCAATTCAACGATAACTTCACCATAACAGATAAGATCGGCTACATACTTCTTCTCAAGAATTAAGTCTTT
>JAKLIX010000008.1 GCA_022709385.1 Bacteroidota bacterium
TGTATTGTGACATCGCAACAGTCACCATCGACATCCTGCCCGATCCCACAGGCAACTCCACCTTCGCTACCGACGACTCTTACTTCGGACAGCAAGACCTGCCCATCTCCGGCAATGTCCTCGACAATGACTACGACCCGCAGGGCGACAACCAGGTTGTCAACACCACCCCTGTCCTTGATGTGTCACATGGAAGCCTGCTGCTCAATGCCGACGGTTCATTCGTCTATACCCCCGATCCCGGTTACTATGGTACCGACCAGTTCATCTACCAGGTCTGTGACGACGGTTCGCCACAGGCATGTGATCTGGCTACTGTGTACCTCAATGTAATTCAAGTCAGCGCACCCATTATCAGCTGTCCTTTACCCCAACTGATATCAAACGATCCGGGTGACTGCACCGGAACTGCCTTTAACATTGAAGCAACTTACAGCGACATCTTCGGGATCAGCACCCTGACCTGGAAAATGAATGGTGCAACAAGCGCTGCATCACCCTTAACAGGCATCAACAATCTGAGCAGCTATACCTTTAATTCTGGAACTACCACCATCACCTATACTGTAACGAATATCTTCGGACTCAGCGCTTCCTGCTCCTTCACGGTAACTGTGACCGATAATGAACCACCCACACTTACCTGCCCTGTTGACATTACTTCCAATGCTTTCCCGCACTTGTGCGATGCACTGATCTTCGTTCCGGCTCCATACGTGACGGACAATTGCGGACTTGTCAGCATCAGCAACTCCATTAACAACACAGCCGATGCTACCGGAATTTACCCGGTAGGCAATACGACAGTTACCTGGACTGCCACTGACATTTACGGGAATGTGTCGACATGCAGCCACATAATCACGGTAGTTGACAACCAACCCCCGCAGATTTTCTGTACTTCAGACATTACTACAGTTGCTGATCCGGATCATTGCAGTGCTTACGTGCCGGTGCCTCAGCCAGTAGTGCTTGATAACTGCGGCAACTATACGCTTTCAAACAATATCACAGGCTTGCCGGACGCTTCAGGTAATTTCCCCGTTGGCACAACAACCCTTATCTGGACTGTAACCGACATTGCAGGTAATACTTCAACTTGCTCCATCACCATCACCGTCATCGACAACCAGGCACCACAGATTACCTGCCCGGCGAACATCGTCCAGGCAAGCAGCCCCAACAGCTGTAATGCCTTCGTCAATGTGCCCGCCCCGGTGGTTTCCGACAACTGCGGCGTGTTACTTACCCTGAATTCCTATACCGGAACCATCAGCGCTTCAGGCACATACCCGGTCGGAACCACCCAGGTGACATGGACTGTCACTGACATCCACGGAAACACATCTTATTGTGTAATGAACGTGACCGTCGTTGACCAGACGGCACCCGTGATCAATTGTCCCCCGAATATTGCAGTGAACGCCGATCCCGGCAAGTGCTGGGCTAATGTCAGCATTCCGCAACCCACCTACTCTGATAACTGCGGAATCAGCCTGTTGGCCAACAATATCACCGGAACGTCCAATGCTTCCGGTAACTACAACGTGGGGACTACAACAGTTACCTGGACGGTTTACGACATTCACGGCAACTCATCCTCTTGCAGCATGCAAGTCACTGTGACTGATAACCAGGCTCCTTCGATCACTTGTCCTCCCTCCTTCAGCAGAAATGCCGATCCGGGCCAGTGCAATGCCTACGTGGCTGTGCCCGGGCCGATTACCGCCGATAACTGCGGTATCCTCAGCAAGGTAAACAGCTTCAACGGCACCTCCAACGCCAGCGGAACCTACCCGGTAGGAACCACCACGGTGATCTGGGTCGTCACCGACCTGAACGGAAACACGGCTAGCTGCTCCATGAATGTAAGCGTTGTGGATAACCAGAACCCGCTGATCAGTTGTCCGCCCGATATCAATACGGTGGCAGATCCCGGCCAGTGCAATGCAAACATCAGCGTACCAGCGCCAATCGTCAGCGACAACTGCGGGGTGCTGGGTATTGTGAACAGCTACAACAACACCGGCAATGCTTCTGGAGTGTATCCTGTCGGCACCACCATGGTGGTTTGGACCGTCACCGATATCCACGGACGCACTGCAAGCTGTACCCAGCTGATCACGGTAACGGACGGCCAGCCGCCTCAGATCAGCTGTCCCCTGCCCCTGACCGTGAATGCCAATTCCGGTTCATGTGAAGCATCCGGTGTACAATTGGGAACTCCCGCTGTGGCTGATAACTGCGGTGTGGCATCCGTCACCAACAACGCCCCCGCCCTATTCCAGGCCGGCACTACTACCGTGGTGTGGACTGTTACCGACATCCACGGGAATACCGCAAGCTGTACGCAAACTGTGACTGTCACCGACAATCAGCCTCCCAGCATCACTTGTCCGCCGAATGTGGTGGTCAATACTGATCCCGGACTCTGCAGCGCCGGCAATGTAAACCTTGGCAATCCGGTTGTAACTGACAATTGCTCCGTTGTAAGCGTAAGCAACAATGCACCGGCCAGCTTCGGTAAGGGGACAACGGTGGTGACCTGGACGGTAACCGACGCCTCAGGGAATACAGCTGCTTGTACTCAGACTGTCACGGTGATCGACAATCAACCGCCTGCCATTACCTGTCCTCCTGCCATCGTGGTCAATGCTGATGCCGGCAGCTGCCAGGCTTCCAATCTCAGTATCGGCACCCCCGTGGTCAGTGACAACTGTCCCGGTACCCTCGTTGTCACCAACAACGCACCTGCCACCTACCCGGTAGGACAAAACTGGGTAATCTGGACAGTTACGGATGCCTCCGGCAATACCGCCACCTGCTCACAAAGTGTAACTGTGTCTGATAATCAGGCTCCTGTTATCAATTGTCCGATGAATATGGTTGTTTACAGTTCACCCGGCCTTTGCGGTTCAGATGCAGTCATTATCCCTGCCCCGGCAACATCCGACAATTGCGGTATCGCCTCGGTAGTCAGCAATGCTCCATCCTTCTTCCCTGTAGGAACAACTACGGTGACCTTCACCGTAACCGATACCCATGGCAACACGGCTACATGTTCCATGACGGTCACAGTGACTGACAATCAGGCCCCTGTTGTCACGACACCTGCTGCCGTGGTGATCGCTGCCGATCCCGGCAGTTGTGAAGCCACCGGCCTGGTGCTTGCTGCACCGCCCGCACAGGATAATTGCCAGGTTGGAAGTATTACCAGTGATGCGCCCCTGGTGTATCCTGCCGGTACAACGACCGTAACCTGGACAGTGACCGATATCCACGGCAACATCACCACCGTGACACAAACAGTGACTGTGGTGGATGACGAAGTCCCCTTCGTGGAATGTCCTGCCGATATAGCAGTCAACACTGATCCGGGAGTATGCCATGCCACGCTCACATTGCCCGATCCGCCCGCATCCGATAATTGCAGTATAGTCACCATCGTCAACGATGCACCTGCAGTATTCCCGCTCGGACTGACTATCGTGACCTGGACCATTACCGATGCTTCCGGAAACAGCGTTGTCTGCACCCAGGAAATTCTCGTCACCGACAATGAACCCATCAGCATGAGCTGTCCGGCGGATCTGATTATCGCTGCCGACTCCGGTCAGTGCAGTGCCAGCCAGGTGAACCTGGGATTACCCGTCATCACAGACAATTGTCTGGGTTATGCTGTCACCAACGATGCCCCGGCCAGCTTCCCCATCGGAACCACCACCGTCACCTGGACGGCCACAGATCACCTCGGAAACCAGGTCACCTGCAACCAGCAAGTCACCGTACAAGACACCCAGGTACCTACCTTCAACTGTCCGCCGGATGTCAGCGCCATGGCCAACACCTATATCGTGGTGGATCCTTTGATCGTAAACGATAACTGCGGCATTGCCAGCATCGTCAACGACTTTAACGGCACCGACAATGCCAGCGGTGTTTATCCGCTGGGTACCACCGAAGTGGTTTATACAGTAACCGATATTAACGGCAACTGGTCTACCTGTGCCTTTGAAGTGGTCATCACCTGTGAGCTTATCGCACAGAATGATACCGTGATTATCCCCATCAACGCCAACACCCAGGTTACCATCCTGATCAATGACACCATGTGTGGTACGGGTGTGGAATGCAATGATGTGGTGGTGATCACCCAGTCCTTTAACATCATAGTTCAGGTTGATACCGTTTCAGGCCAGTTGATCTGTATCCCGGTGCCTAATTTCATTGGTACCGACAGTATCGAGTATGTCGTTTGCTGCGAGGTAACGATCCCTGATTCCAAAGGCACTTTAGAAACCTACATCGTATGTGATACCGCCTGGGTATTTATCACCGTACTGCCTCCACCGACGGCCTCCCTTACAGGCAGTGCCACCATCTGCGAAGGCGGCAGCGCCACCATGCTGGTATTGCTCAACGGTACACCTCCTTTCAGCTTCCAGTTGACTAATGGTACCAACACCATGACCTACACAGGCATCATGGCCAACATCTTCCCCATCACCGTGCAGCCATCGCAAACTACCACGTATACCTTACTTTCCGTGGAAGACCAGACCGGTTTGCCTGGGATAGTTACAGGAAGTGCGGTCATTACGGTGAACCTCCTGCAAACCTTTGTGGTGACAGGCGGCGGAGCCTTCTGTCCGGGAAGCCAGGGTGTTCCTATCGGCCTCAGCGGATCAGAAGCGGGTGTCAGCTACCAGCTGCTCAGAAACAATGTACCCTGGGGTCCGCCTCTCACCGGAACCGGACAGGTACTGAACTTCGGTTATTACGATCAGCCGGGCGTGTACCAGGTAGTGGCGCTCAACCCGGTATCGGGATGCAACAAACAAATGGCAGGCCTGGCCATCGCCAATCCTTATCCTGCTCCCGAACCCTTTAATGTGACCGGCGGAGGCGAATGTTGCCTGGGCTGTACAGATGTATTCGTATACCTGGATGGCTCTGTACAGGGAACATATTACACCCTCTGGCTGAACGGCACCGGGTATGTGAAATCCCTCTGGGGAACGGGACAGTACCTCGACTTCGGCTATATGACCCAGGGTGGCACCTATACCATTACCGCCACCAATGCTTATGGCTGTACCACGACCATGACAGGCTCGGCCACAGTGACGCTGCTGCCAAGAGCTGCTGCCACCATGACCTCAGCGGACCAGACCATCTGTCTTGGAGAATCCGCACAACTCACCATTGAATTTACCAGCGGAACACCACCATGGTCTGCCACCATCTCCGACGGAAATGTTGAGACAACATACGACAACATCATGAATCCCATCCTCAACCTGACCGTCTACCCCACGGATACCACCCTTTACACCCTGACCTTCGTCAACGACATCAACAACTGTGGTAACCTCGGACTGGGCAATACACTGGTAAGCATCGACACCTGCGTGGCACAGCCCGTTTCGGCCATCTCGGGAACGGTATACTATGGCAACGATCTGCAAAGCCCAATGGGTAATGTTCAGTTGCAATTGCGCAAGAATAATGTGGTTGTTGCCACCACCACCACCGCTTCATCCGGTCAGTACCAGTTCAACAACCTCCTGCCCGACAACTACCAGATCACGGCTGTTACCAACAAGACCTGGGGCGGTGTCAATGCCACAGACGCTATGATCATGCTGAAACACTTCACCCAGATTATCCAACTGACCGGACTCAACCTGGAGGTTGCCGACCTGAATCCCAACGGCATGGTGAACTCTGTGGACGCCCTTTATGCAGTCAGACGCTTCGTAAACCTTATCAACAGCTTCCCGACGGGTGACTGGGCCTTTGAAGCCGTGAACCTGACACTCGGGAATACCCCGGTAACACAAAACATCAAAGCACTCTGCTTCGGCGATGTAAACGGCTCGTTCACACCTTCTTCACTCAAGACAGAACCAACTGTCAGTTTGGGTTACAAAGGAACAAAAGTGGTTCAGGATGGTGAAAGTCTGACCTTGCCTGTCACGGTCGAGCACCAACTGACCACCGGAGCCATTTCCCTTGTAATGGTCTTCCCACAGGAGATCATGGAGATCACCGGTGTGGAAGTGGAGAAAGACCAGCTTCAGAAACTGGTATACAACATCACAGGGAATCAGTTGCGACTCGGATGGTACAGTACGGAAGCCATCAGCCTGCAGAAAGGTGAAAACCTGTTCAAATTGCATATCCGGATGAAAGACAAACCATTGCATGATTTCATTGCACCGGATATGACCCTTGATGCAGTTAGCGAAATTGCCAGTCCGGACGCTGCCGTTCTAAGCGTAAGCCTGTCCATGCCCAAACTGAAGTGGCTGCTGCAGGATGCCGACCTGACGGTTTACCCCAACCCCTTCAGCGAAAGCACCACCTTCTCCTTTGAACTGGATGAAAACGCCCTGGTCAGCCTCTACCTCTTCGATCCCACCGGACGGCAGGTACTTGCCATCGAGGGACAGCAGGAAATGCAGGCCGGAAAACAACAGCTCGTCCTGGATGCCCAGCTCATTCCTGCCGGCACGTATTCTTACCGCCTGGTCATTCGCGACCGCAACGGAATCCGGCAGCCCGGAGGCAGGGTGGTTGTGGTGAAATAATAAGAATCTGAGGCGTGATGATGCAGGGGCACGATATATCGTGCCCCTGCATCATCACGCACGTTTATCGTAAGCACACAATAGTGCCCTTTCAGGGTTGATTCTCAATAGATGTACCGTTGTTTAATCTGCAGGGTCAGGAAGAGTCTGCAGGGTCATTAAGAATCTGTAGGATCGAAAAGATTCTGTAGGGTCATGCCATGGCATGACCCTACGGCCTGAAGCCTGCGAGGCAGAATTACTCAGCTTCAGCAGTATATCTTGATTTATACTGAATCTTAATGAAAATGCGAAGTAATTTTCGTTTATGCCGACACAGAATGGTTTTCCGAAAATATGGACTACGGCGGTGTACGGCATTACTCATACTAAACAGCTTTGCAAATGCAAACCTGTCAAGTATGAGTAAGGATTCTTTATACCGATAACTCTGGATGCACACATCGCATTCCTGTGTTCTTTCGGTATAGCAGCGGATGGCAGCCTTCATTTCAACCCCTGGTGATAACAATCTTCCCGTAAGGGGAAGCAAGGGCTTTACCATTCACATTATTGCAAGGCAAGCCTGTCATTGTTTCTGTTGGACATTGAGAATCTGAAGGGTCATTGAAATTCTGCAGGGCAATAAGAATCTGCAGGGGCATAAGGAATCTGCAGGGTCATCAAAATTCTGTAGGGTCATGCCATGGCATGACCCTACCCCACGGCATAAGCCAACCGTATCATCTCGCTTTGAACTAAAAAGGGGATGCCTCCAACGGAAGCATCCCCCTTTGCACAGAAGTTCAGATCCTTTATGGCAGCACAGCCAGGGTGTTGGTAAGCAGGGTTTTTGTGTACTGATAGTTGTGAACGCCTAAACTGCCGTCATTGTCAACAAGCAGATAATTATAAACTGCACAAACAACAGTTGTCGGCTTCTTGCCAGTCTTAATGGCATGATTCACAGTATCAAATGCATTCAATTGGGCGAGTTTAACCTCCAACTGGTGGAGCAGGCCGGCGATTTCAGTTTGCTTTCCGTCTTTGTCATAGGTATTTAATCCTGTATGACATCCGGTGCCGTTGCAGGAATTGGTGGCATTGATACCTCCCTCGATATTCCGCATGGAGAAGGTATGACCTCCCACTTCCACAGCACCCGGTTTCATGTGACAACCCACACAACCGTCGGCGATACCGCTGACATGGGCATTTCCGGTCGGATAGCCTGTGCCGAATTCAAAGGGTGACAAGCCGTTGTAGATCACTCCCTGTGTGCCGTAATGGGGGCCCCAGTGGCCTGAGGTAATGTTCATGGAATCGGTGGCGGCAGGCGGGAAAGTGGCCGGCCAGGGAGTCCTCGGACGGGTCTGGTGGCAGCGGATGCAAAGTCCTCCCTTGCCATTGTTGACAGTGGCATTGGGAACCTTCATCGTGAAAGCACCGGAAGCTGTCAGACCCCAGTCAGTACCAGTATAGGTCTGATGGATTTTGTGGCAGGTGTAGCAGTTCAGATGTACACCATTGTTAACTGCTGCAGAAAGCACAATCGTGGTATCAGGCAGCGCCAGTTTCTGAATGAAGCCCTGGTGGGTGTGGCAGGAACCACAACTGGATCCGTTCTCCAGGACAAACTCAGCACCATGCGGTGATTCCATCAACTGTGTTTCGGCAATCACGATCTTGGCATCACCGGTATGACAAACAGTACAGGTTGCATTGGCATCCTGACCGTCCTGGCCATCCTGACCGGCGGGACCCATCGGGCCCTCCTTGGTACAACCGGCAAGGAAAAGACTTGTGGCTGTAATTGCCACCCCTATTGCCAGTAAAAATGAAAAGGTACGCTTTTTCATAAGTTTTGATTGGTTTTAGTGAATTATTGAATTAAAATGATTCCTTTATTTAGTGGTTATCGACACCTTTCTTTTCCGAATGTAAACATATAAAAGAAACTATATCAGTAGATTTCAAAAACGGTTAAATACAACATCATTACGGTTGAACTTGATCAATTTATCATTGATCTATATCAATCAGTCAATACCCCTGTCCCTGTCAGAAATACCGAAATAAGGACTCCTGTGGCTATCTGAGGAGACTTAGCTGCTTCATCCTTTATCGCACAATTCGAATATACCGAAAGAACACAGGAATGCGATGTGTGCATCCAGAGTCATCGGGATAACTGAGGTCGTATATAACAGTGCAGGGGCATGCCATGGCATGCCCCTGCAGAACAAATTTCCCGCAAGACATAAAAAAAGAGGCTGCCCTTGTGAGGCAGCCTCTTTTTCGGTTCAAAGCGGGTTTGACTATCTGGTGATGACCAGTCGTCCGGTCTTCACTTCTTCGCTCCTGCCATTGTTGAACACCACTTTGTAGGTGTAAACGCCTGGCAGCAGGCTGGAAGCATCGTAAGTGAAGGTGTAGGCGTTGGCGGCCTGCTTTTCATTTACGAGGTTGGAGACGACATTACCGAGCATATCAAACACCTGGATATTGACCTGGGCTTCTTCAGTCAGGATGTAGCTGAACTCTGTCCGGTTCCTGAACGGGTTCGGATAGATGCTCACGCTGTTGTGCTGCTGAGCCACAGCCAGTTTCGGCATGGTCAGGTCGACCCACTGTACGATACCGGTTTCATCAGCGATTTCCGTGATACCGTCGAGGGTGAGATCCAGGTTATCCACACTGCTGAGGTCTTTGGCTCTCAGTGAGAGGGTGAGCAGTGTTTCATCCGGGTTGAGGGTAAGTTTGCTGGTGGTGTACCATGCGATGCGGATCGTGCCATTCTCTACATTGTAGATCATGTTGTCGATGTTGCGATCGGCCATGGCCACGCCACTTACTTCGAACAGATCGGCCGGGTAGTTGATCACCATGGAAACAGCTCCGGTGGTCAGCTGGTTGAATGTCCTTACAGGTACATTCACCGTTTCGTGTGACTTCACGTAGAGGGTTCCGGAGGTGTTCAGGCTGACGGTAGCCGGCATCTTCAGGGCGGGCGTATGTGAACCGTTCACATCACCCATGCAAAGTGCAGATACATCAATCGTTGTGTTGTTGTTGAGGACAACCAGCGGGTTCTCTGAAGCCCAGTCGCCGGCGGGGAAGCTGTTGATCTGGTTGATGAACCGCTTGGCAACAAAGAGTGCATCGAGCGAGTTGATGTAACCATTACCATTCACGTCGGCAGCAATCTTGGGCAGACCGTCGAGTTCGAGCAGCTGGGTGAAGTGCCTCATCACGATCAGAGCGTCAGTGGCGTTTGCACCGCCCCAGGGCTTGGTGATGGCAGGAGTAACGGTATAGGTTCCAGCCTGTACATCGTTGAAGAGGTAATCACCATTGCTGTTGGTAACAGTGGTGGCAACCACACTGCCATTGGTTCTGAGCTGCACGGTGGAGTTGGTGAGCGGGGTTTCTCCTGCATTCATGTAGGAAAGACGTCCGCCAAGGTTGTACACCGGCTGGTTGTTCGGCAGTACGGTCACTGTCTGGGTACAGGTAGCTTCATTGAAGACACCGTCGATCACTGTCCAGGTAACCACAGTCTGGCCTTCATTGAAGACAGCCGGAGCATCATTGCTGATGGTGGCCACCCAGCAGTTATCATTGGTAGTCGGAACACCGAGTTCCACGTTGGTGGCGAAGGTTTCACCAGCATCAGCGAAGACAGTGACATCCGGCGGACAGGTGATGGTGGGATCTTCAGTATCGATCACTTCAACCACCTGCAGGCAGGTGCTCACATTGCCGAGCTGGTCAACGGCGGTCCAGATAACCTCTGTACTTCCGAGGATATAGAAACTGGGGGCGTTGTTGCTGACAGTGATATTGATCACATCGCTGCAGTTATCGCTGACAACAGGCTGGTTGAGTACCAGTCCGATGGCACCGCAGGCGCCCGGTGTATTGGGATAGATAGCGAGCGGCGGGCACTCGATGACGGGAGCTTCGGTATCATTGATGGTGATGGTGAAGCTGCAGACATCGGTACGGCCGTATGCATCCGTTGCCGTGTAGGTAACTGTGGTTACACCCTTGTTGAAGGTCTGACCGCTGGCACTGCCGGTACCAACAAGTCCGGGGGTTACACCAGTTGTAGTATAGGCATATGTTACGCCAGGACAGTTGTCGGTAGCAAGCGGTTCAAGGCCATACACAACGGCATCGCATGAACCGGGATCAGTGCTCTGTACGACATTAGCCGGACAGGTAATCTCGGGATTCTCGATATCGTTGACAGTAACATTGAACGAGCAATTTGCAATCAATCCGGCGAGATCAGTTACCCGGTACAATACAGGCGTTACACCAACCGGGAAGAACGAACCTGGAGCATAACCGGAAATGAGGGTCATGGTAGCACCGATACAGTTATCCGTAAAGGTGGGTAACGGATAGTTCACAACAGCACCGCACTGGCCGGGATCGCTGTTCCTCGTGACGCCGATGGCGCAGGTGAGGAAGCTGGGCGGAGTGACATCCTTGGCAGTCAGCACTGCTACGCAGGTGGCAAAGTTACCGGCAGCATCAGTGGCAGTAATCGTTACGTTGTGCGTAAAGTTATGTCCTGAACTGATGGTTGTTCCGGCCACAGGCGACTGGCTGAGGGCGAAGGTACAGTTGTCGGAAGCAGTCACGGCGGGCAGCAGGTTGGGAACAACAAAGCTGCAGTTGGCACCCAGGTTGATGTTCTGGTTGGGAGCACATACGCTGATCACGGGGGCAGTCACGTCCTTTGCAGTGAGTACCACTGTGCAGACATCTGTCAGTCCGGCACCGTCGGTTACGGTGATGGTGACATTGTGAGTTGCATTGTGTGAAGAAGCAAGTGCAGTTCCGGCGGCCGGATTCTGAACGGCAGTCCAGGTACAGTTATCTTCAGCCACAAGGTCAACCAGCAGATCGGGTACGATCACCTGGCAGGTGCCATTCAGATCAACATTCCTGGGAGCAGGACAGGTAACGATCACAGGAGCATCCACATCAATACCGGTAAGTTCAGCTGAACAAGTCACGGCATTGCCTACAAGGTCAGTCACGGTGAAGATCACGGTATGTACCATATTGTGAGCTGAGGCCAGTACAGTTCCTGCGGGAGGATCCTGTGCAATGGCGAACACCACACAGTTGTCGGTAGCCACCAGATCACCGGTCATATCGGGTACGAGGAGACCACAATCAGCATCCAGGTTCACGTCCATATCTGCAGGGCAGGTGGCGATCACCGGATTTTCGAAGTCATCGATGGTGAGCACCATCTGGCTCTGTGCTGAGGGGCAGGGTCCGAGTCCGTATCCTGTAAGGGTCAGGGTGACCTGACCGGCCAGGATATCGGCAGGGCTGAAGTAATAGGTCGGGTTCACGGTGGTTACATTGTTGAAGTAACCGGTACCGCTGGCACTCCAGAAGAGGCTGTACTGATCCGTTGCGGATGCACCGGCAATGGTATATTCACCGAAGTTCGGACAAACGATATCGTTCGGGCCCGCATTCACCACCACCATCGGGTAGTTGGTGATCAGAACCTCGTCAGAATTCGGCGGGCATACGCCATTCTCAATGGTCCAGATAAAGCCGTACTGGCCCGTTACAATGTTAGTAACAACAGCGGCAGGATCAGCCGGGTTGAAGGTGGGCACATTGGGACCGCTGAGCAGTGTCCATGATCCGGTTCCGACGGCAGGTACGTTAGCGTCGAGCTGGAAGCTGGCCACATTGCAGAGTTCCTGGTCGAAGCCTGCGAGGGCAGGTGTCGGCGGAGCCCAGTTGGTCAGGGTCATGTAATCGGTATGGTTGCAGATGCCATCATCCAGGGTATAGGAGAACACATAGGTTTCACCCGGAATGAGATCATCAACAATAGCTTCATTGTCAACCTGGAAGATCACGGCCGGAGGACCTGAAACCTGAGCCCAGGTCGGGATGTATCCGGGATTGGCGAAGTTACCGAGCAGGTATGCATTTTCGTTGTTGCACCACTCCTGATCAGGACCGGCGTCGGCATACTGGAACTGGTGTACATCGACAGTGAAGGAGCAATCCACGAAATTGCCACCTTCATCGAGCACCCAATAGGTAACGGTTGTTACACCCACGTTGAAGTTCACGACATCGCTTGCAGAACCGAAGCCTGCGGGCGGGACGGTGGTTGCACCGCTGAGGGTGTATCCGTAGGTATAGCTGCAGTTATCAGTGATAACCGGATCGATATTGGCCACCGGGGTATAGCTGAATCCGGGCAGTGAACATACGATCTGGTCGTACGGGCAAGCGAGGCTGGGCGGAGTATTATCAAGCACAGTCACGACGGCAGCGCAGGTAGCCACATTTCCGTTCACGTCGGTGACGGTCAGCACCACGGTATTGGCACCGATATTGGCACAGGTGAAGGCGTCGGGAGCCACGGTCATATTGGCAATACCGCAGTTGTCCCAGCTTCCGTTATCCACATCAAGCACGGTGATACCGGCCTGACCATTAGCATCGAGGTAAACGGTAGCGTCCATGCAAATAGCAACCGGAAGCATGTTGTCAACCACGGTAACCGTAGCGTCACATTGTGAAACATTGCCACAGAGGTCGGTCACTGTGAGTACAACGGCATTCGGACCAACATTGGCACAAGTGAATTCCCAGGGGGATACACTCAGGTTCACGGCACCGCAGTCATCATAGCTGCCATTGTCCACATCGGCAGCAGCGATGGAAGCATATCCGGTAGCATCCAGATAGATCGTAATGTTCTGGCAGGCAGCGGTAGGAGCATTATTGTCCTCGACGGTAATCACCTGGGTGAATACATTGCTGACATTGCCACAATCATCAGTAACAGTCCAGGTATTGGTATAGGTACCTTCCTGCGGGCAGTAAACGCCGGGTACGAATGGACCTGCAACCTTCACCGGAGTGAGGGTAAGGTCGCAGAGGTCGGTAGCCATGGGTTCCATAGCCTGTGCGGTAGCCAGTGCGCCGGCATCGCTGCAGGAAACGGTCACATCGAGATCACCGGCAACATTCGTCCAAACAGGAGCGGTATTGTCATAGATGGTGATCACCTGGGTGAACACGGCACTGACATTGCCACAGTCGTCGATGGCAGTGAAGGTATTGGTATAGGTTCCGGCCTGCGGGCATGAACCGGCCACAAAGGCACCAGCGGTCTTGGAAACCACGGGATCCACATCGCAGTTGTCGTCAGCAGCCGGCATCAGAGCCTGGGCAGCAGCGAGTCCGGAAGCATCCTCACATGAGAGGCTGATATCAAGGTCTCCTGCAAGAGTTGTCCAAACAGGTGCGATATTATCCGTAATGGTAATGACCTGGGTGAATACATTGCTGACATTGCCACAATCATCGGTAACCGTCCATGTGTTGGTAATGGTACCACCCTGTGAGCAAAGGGCACCGGGTACATAGGAACCGGCATTCTTCACGATATCGCTGACATCAGCGTCGCAGTTGTCGGCAGCAATGGGGAAGAGTGCCTGGGCGGTAGCAAGTGCGCCTGCATCCTCACAGGAAACAGTTGCATCGAGTGCACCGGCGGCGGTGGTCCAGGTAGGAGCAGTCACGTCAACAACATGGATCTGCTGGTAACCATTTTCATAGTTACCGCAGGCATCCACGGCGTTCCATTCACGTACCACATAGTACTCATTCGGGCAAGCGCCGGGAACAATCACCTGGCCGGCATAACCTACGAATGGAGCCGGGTCGCAGTTATCTGCGGCGGTAGGAGAGGCAGGAGCAGGCAGCGGCTCATCACAGTTGATGGTGATATCAGCAGGGAAATAAGTCCAGTATGGTTTTGTGTTATCATAAATGGTAATGATCTGTGTAAACACTGTACTTACATTGCCACAGTCGTCAACCGCGGTAAAGGTATTGGTATAGGTTCCGGCCTGTGCACAGCTTGCACCGGGTACAAAGGGTCCGGCAACTTTCGATACGACCGGATCAATGTCGCAGTTATCCATTGCTTCAGGCATAAGGGCCTGGGCTGCGGCCAGTCCTGCCACATCGTCGCAGGAGAGGATCATGTCGAGGGCACCGGCTGTTGTTGTCCAGGTGGGAGCAGTATTGTCATACACAGTAATTACCTGGGTGTAAACGGCACTCACATTTCCGCAGTCGTCAGCAACGGTCCATGTATTGGTAATGGTACCGGCTTCGGGACAAAGCGGTCCGGCAACAAAAGTACCGGCAACCTTCACGATATCGGTCACATCACCGTCGCAATTGTCGTTGGCAACAGGATACAGGGCCTGAGCGGCGGCAAGGGCACCGGGATCGTCGCAGGATACGGAAACATTCAGCGCACCTGTAGCGGTTAACCAGACAGGAGCAGTATTGTCATAGATCGTGATCACCTGGGTATAAACACCACTGGTGTTGCCACAATCGTCGGTTACCGTCCAGGTATTGGTATAGGTACCGGCCTGCGGGCAAAGGACACCGGGTACGAAGGCACCGGCCGACTTCACGATATTGCTGACATCGCCGTCGCAGTTGTCGCTGGCTTCGGGGAAGAGTAACTGTGCAGCGGCCAATCCGGAAAGATCGTCGCAGCTCAGGCTTACATCCAGCGCACCTGTAGCGGTTAGCCAGACAGGAGCAGTGTTATCGTAAATGGTGATCACCTGGGTGTACACGGCACTTACATTGCCACAGTCGTCGGCAACGGTCCACGTGTTGGTATAAGTACCGGCCTGCGGGCAGAGTCCGGGTACAAAAGCACCTGCATTCTTCACGATGTCTGTGACATCTGCATCACAGTTGTCATCAGCCACAGGGAAGAATCCCTGAGCGAGAGCCAGTCCGGGCAGATCGTCACAGCTTACGCTGACATCCAGGTCACCGGCTGCAGTTAACCAGGTGGGAGCTTCATTGTCATAAATGGTGATCACCTGGGTATAGATGGCGCTGACATTTCCGGCGGCATCCTGAGCGGTGAAGGTATTGGTGTAGGTACCGGCCTGATCACAGAGGGGGCCAGGTACGAAGGCGCCTGCGATCTTGGTGATCACGGGTGCGGCATCACAGTTGTCACCAACAACAGGTTCCAGCGCCTGGGCATCGGCAAGACCGATCAGATCGCTGCATGAGAGCGTACGGTCGAGGGTGCCGGCGGCGGTCAGCCATACCGGAGGAGTTACATCCTTGGCAGTGAGGGTGGTAATACAATCATCCCAATTGCCGTTGTCATCCGTTACGGTAAGGGTTACCGGAATCAGGCCATTGTGGCTGGTAGCATAGAGGCTTCCGGCAATGGGATCCTGTGTTACGGTGAAGTTGGTACAATTGTCGGTAGCAATCACAAGTCCTGTGAGATCAGGAATGGTAGCTTCACAGCTGTATAAGGTACTGTTGATATTGATATTGGCATCCGGGGCACAGCTTGAGATCACCGGCGGGGTTTCATCGTAGAATACCCTGATGGTGGCCTGGCTGTTACCGCAGGGAGCAACACCCTGGACGCTGAAGGTCAGGAAGACTTCCTGTGTCAGGTAATCGTTGGGTCCCATATAATATATGGTAACAGGATCGAAAGGATTGGCGAAGGTACCATCGGCGCCCGGGCTCTTCTGCCACTGGAAGCCTGCAGCATCACCAGTCCATGTACCTACCAGGGGCACAGCTGTCTGGGTGAGGCAAAGTTCAATGTCACCTGAGGGGATGGAAGCCACCGGGGGATCCCATACGTAGATCAGCATGCTGGCATTGGAAGGCGGACAGTAAATGCTATTGGTCGTGGTCCAGTTGAACTCATACACACCGGGATAATCGAATAATACCTGTGTGAAGGGATCGGTCGGATCTACGATCGAAGCCATATGGCCTGCAGGATAAGTCACATTGCTCCAGGTACCCAGACCGTAATCCACAGGGATAGCAGCCATGAAAGTGGAAACAACGGGTGCATTGTGGCAGATATCCTGGTCGGGACCGGCATTCGGGATGAACGGAGCCCTCCAGTTCTTGATAAATACTGCATCTGATCCGGTGCAGGTTGCAAAACCGTCAGTATAAACCACCTCATAGAGGAAGTTGTAAGTATAATCATCATCCGGCGGGATATTGGTAAAGAAGACGTTCACGTTGCTGGCGCCACTTGCGGGATTCAGGATGGGAGCCGGTGCACCGGCAGGTACCGAAGGTCCAACATAGCTCCAGTTCACGGACACGATTGAAATTCCCGGAGGTAAAGCAGACGGATTGCCGATCAGGGTTGCGGTACTCAGTTCGCAGAGGTTCTGATTCTCTCCACCGTCGGGGTTGGCGATATTGATAACATTCACCCTGAAGTCGCAATTGACCACATTGCCACCGGCATCGGTAACGGTATAGGTTACGATCGTGAGACCCGGGAGGAAACTGACCACATCGCTGACAGAACCAATTCCGCCTCCCGGACCGCTTGCACCGGCAAGTGAATAAGTAAGCACGTAGGAGCAGTTATCCCAGATCACGGGATCGAGACCGCTGACAGTTGTGCTGGGCACGCCTGGCAGCAGGCACATCAGTACATCGGCAGGACAGGTAATGGTGGGCGGAATGGCATCCACAACGGTTACCGTGGCACCACAGGTACCCACATTACCGCTTTCATCTTCCACTGACAGCGTAACCGGATTGGGTCCGATATCGGCGCAGGTGAAGTCGGTCTGATCGAGAGAGAGAATGAGGTTAGCCGGAGCAGTGCAGTTGTCGAAGCTGCCGTCGTTCACATCGGCTGCCGTCGTAGAAGCAGTGCCGCTGGCATCCAGGTAAATCGTCACATTCTGGCAGAGGGCCGTCGGGGGAAGGTCATCCACAACAAACACAGTGGCATCGCACTGGCTGAAATTACCGCACTCATCTGTAACAGTCAGCGTAACGGTAACGGAAGGCATATCTGCACAGTCAAATGATGTCTGGGATGCACTGAGGCTGACGGTACCGCAATTATCAAAGCTGCCTCCGTCAATATCAGCGGCTACCATGGTGGCAGTTCCGGCTGCATCGAGGTAAACAGTATGGTTCTGACAAACAGCAGTCGGGAGAATCAGGTCGGTGATGGTGATCACCTGGGTGTAAACCCCACTCAGGTTGCCACAATCATCGTACACTGTCCAGGTATTGGTATAGGTTCCCGAGAACGGGCAGCCTGAAGGTACGAAAGGACCGCTGATCTTCACGATATCGGTCACATCGGGATCGCAATTGTCTGTGGCTGCAGGGAAGAGAGCCTGTGCGGTAGTGAGACCGCCGGCATCTTCGCAGGAGAGGGTCCTGTCAAGGTCACCGGCAGGGGTGGTCCAGGTAGGAGCTGCGTTGTCATACACGGTAATTACCTGTGTATACACAGCACTTACATTGCCGCAATCGTCTGTTACAGTCCAGGTGTTGGTAATGGTTCCGGCCCACAGGCAGGCACCAGGCACCAGTGTACCGGGAACTTTCACGATATTGGTAACATCCAGGTCGCAGTTGTCGGAAGCCACGGGGAACAGGGCCTGAGCAGCTGCCAGTGCGCCAGGATCGTCACAGGAAACACTGATGTCGAGATCGCCGGCACCGGTTGTCCAAACCGGAGGATCATTATCCACCACAGTGATAACCTGGGTATAGACAAGGCTGGTGTTGTCGCACCAGTCGGTCACCGTCCAGGTATTGGTATAGGTACCTGTCCAGGTACAGCCGGGGTTGGCCACGAAGGGTCCGCTCACCTTAACGATATTGGTGACATCCGGGTCACAATTGTCAATGGCGACAGGGAAGAGTAACTGTGCGGCGGCATAAGCGCCGGGATCGTCACAATCAACGGTTCTGTCGAGGTCTCCGGCAGGAGTTACCCATGTGGGAGCAATCAAATCAGTGATGGTAATAAACTGGAAGTAGTTGTTCCAGTTCCCGCAAAGGTCGGTGGCCACCCACTGGCGTGCGATCAACCAGCTGCCGGGACAGGAAAGCGGATAGATATCCTCGCCATTGTATCCCACAAAGGGAGCGGGATCGCAGTTGTCGGCAGCCGTCGGGAAGAGCAGGTATGCAGCGGCAAGGCCAGCAGCATCAGCACAGTCCAGTGTCACATCAAGTGCACCGGCCAGGGTTGTCCAGTAAGGATTTGTATTGTCATATACAGTAATCGTCTGTGCAAAAAGAACGCTGGTATTACCGCAGTCATCCGTCACTTCCCATTCCCTGTAATAAACACCTGTATAGGTACAGACAGGATCGGCAGTATAGATATCGGTAACAAGCACGATATTGGTCACATCCGGGTCACAGTTATCGGCAGCGGTGGGAAACAGCGCCTGTGCAGCGGCAAGGGCGCCGGGATCATCGCAGGAAACATCTGCATCCAGCGAACCAACTGGAGTCAACCAATAAGGAGCGGTGTTATCAAGAACCTCTATAAACTGAACCTGATCAGCCGCTGCGTTGCCGCAGTCATCCACCAGGCTCCAGGTACGAATGTAAAGATCTGATCCGGTACAAAAGAAGTCGGGGAATGGCACATCAGAATAAGTAGCATCCAATACAGGGGTGCAGTTGTCGGCCTCATCGGTCACATCACCTACCAGGGGGTTGGAGGGTAAAATATCAGCAAGACAGAAATCATCCTTGTAAATGACGGCATCTAAAGGAGCAGTAAAGGTGGGAGGAGTGTTGTCTTCCACATAAATGATCTGATCCTGCTCGAGGAAATTACCACAGAAATCTTCAACTTTCCAGGTACGGGTGATAATATATTCGCCGGGACAGGTACCAGGATCGATTACATCACTTTCGGAAACAGTTGGTGCAAGGTCACAATTGTCAGAAACAAAAGTAGGCACTCCGGTGATGGCTGAGGAAGCATCATAATTGCACAATGCATCGGTATAAACTGTAAAGGTACCGGGAACCGTAAAGGTAGGATTGGTATTGTCGACGGCGGTCAGGGTCTGGTAAACAGAAATGCTGTTACCGCAATCATCGGTGACACTGTATTCCCTGGTGACAATATAGGGGCTTGAGGGGCAACCCAAACCACCGTTATCAGTATCACCAACATGTGCCACCACCGGAGCGGCGGTACAGTTGTCGGCCTCATCATCCACCACGGTGATATCCGGTGCCGGAATATCAACAATACACTGTACATCCACGGGATCAGGATCGGTAGCTGTCGGTGGGGTATCATCGAGGGCGGTCAGGGTCTGAGTCACGGTCATGGAGTTGCCATAAAGGTCAGTAACACTGTAGGTTCTTGTAACAACATATGCATCTCCGGGGCAACCGGTAGCACCATTGTTCACATCACCAACCCATGCCACTACGGGAGCCGGATCGCAATTGTCGGCCTCATCATCCACCACGGTGATATCCGGTGCGGGAATATCGGCAATACACTGCACATTCACCGGGTCGGGATCAGTAGCTGTTGGAGCCAGGTTGTCGATTACTGTAACTTGTGAAATACAAGTAGCGTTGTTGAAATTCTCATCTTCGGCATAGAGGGTGACATTCATCGGGTTGAAAATCCCACCGGTGAAGTCAATATCGGCACAGGTGAAGGTGGAAGGCGAAGCATCGAAATAAATCACACCGCCGGGGAAGGGTCCCACATAATCAGAATAGGGCGTGCAATTGTCGGTTGAACCGCCATCCTCAATATCGTTCCATACGATGCTGGCATTGCCGGTGGCATCCAGGGGCAGGGTCAGGTTATTACAGGAAGGAACGGGAGGAGTTTCATCGTAGAACAGGCGGAACGTAAAGTTATCGCTTGCACAGGGAGCCACGCCGTTCACGCTGAAGGTGATGGTAGCCTCCTGAAGGATCTGGTCGAGGATCCCTATATTATAAGTGGTATTGTCGTTGAAGGGGGTGGTAAAGGTCCCGTCTCCGAAACTCTGCCAGAGGAATCCCGACACATCGCCCGTATAGGTGGTGGCGAAGGTGGCATTGAGTGTGCCGAGGCAGATCTCATAAGGATCGGCACCCGGGTTGGGCCAGGGAGAGGTCATGGTCACACCGGTGATCACGGGCTGTTCCCAAACATACACCACCATGTCGGCGTAATTTTCCACACAATACACTGAATTGCTGGTCGTCCACCGCATGGTATAGGAACCCGGAACGGAGAAATCCACGTTGGTGGTGGCCGAAGCGGGGGTGGTGATGGTGGGTGCGGTTCCCGGATCGGCGATGCACGACCATACGCCTGCACCGTAAGCCACCGGAATGGCGGCCATATTGGTCGACACGGGTGCGCCAACATAGCACAGGTCGATATCCGGGCCGGCATTGGCCGGGGGAGCCGGACGGTAGTTGGTTACTACGACCTGATCGGTGACTGTATTGGTAGTAACACCGTCGGTGAATTCGACTTCGATCTCAAAGGTATAGGTATAATCACCGGCGGGAGGCCATACGATACCGTCACCAAAGGTGATGTTGGTCACAGCCGAGCTGGGATTGGAGATGATGGCTCCATTGGGATCTGTGGTGCTGAACAGCGACCAGGTGATGGTTTTGGACCATCCGGCCGGGGGGTTGGGATCAAAACCCGTAAGGGTGGTTCCGGTAAGGAAGCAGAGGTTCTGATCGTCACCGGCATCAGCCACAGGGACGGAACTATACACGGTGAAGTTTGCATCCACTGTTGTGATACAACCGGGGTAAGCCGGGTTGGCGACCGTACCGAACTGGTCATCCACGAAGGTACCGGTAAAGGTTCCTTCCACCGTATGTCCGCCAATGGCCAGCACACCCGGATCAATCTGGGTGGCTGCGGCGAGATCGATGGTAAAGGCATCGGTGCCGGGGTTTGCGTTCAGCTCTACCAAATTTAAAAGTTGTGGAGGATCAGCCACGGCATAACCCGGAGCAATGGCAGGAAGGAATGCTGCCACCGGATACTCGCAGAGGTTGGTAATGGTAAAGGTGACATTGCCGGGAGTTCCGACGGCATTCGGACCTTCCACGTCCAGGTCATACCCGGCATCGTCATAATGGGTGAAAGTAATGCGGTGGGCATTCACGCCGTCCCATACGAGCGGGTCTCCCACGGCTATGCCGGTCGGAAGGATGGCACCTCCGCTCAGGCTGGTGATGCCGGTGACCGTCCAGGTTTCGCCGGCAAGGGTACCGGTTACGCTGGCGGTTTCCGCAAAGCTGCCGTCCTGGGAACCGTTGGCGGTTTGGTCATTGTTACAGGCACAGGGGTCGGTGGGCAGATAATTATTTACAAGATTGACGGCTCCGCCGCAATCCAGCACTTCGATATCGTATGTTGCAGTAGCAGTGGCCAGATTGGCATCGGTAACCGTATAAGTGATGGTCACACTGCCTGCAGTGAGCCCGGTGACGTTGGTGTTCTGGTTGCCGGCAGCGCTGAATGACACTGATCCTGCACCACTTTGTGTCCATGCATGGAGGAAGGGAGGAAGCCCGTCGGCGGGATTGCCGTTGACATTGGTAAAGGTAGAAGCACCACATAAATAAGGATAGGCTCCGGTGATGGGACCGGCGGTAGGGGGAGTAG
This sequence comes from Bacteroidota bacterium, assembly GCA_022709385.1. GTDB lineage: Bacteria > Bacteroidota > Bacteroidia > Bacteroidales > CAIXZF01 > JAKLIX01. The sequence continues at coordinate 22,102 of JAKLIX010000008.1, forward strand.
AAGCTAAAGTACCCCTAATAGAGATATTATCAATATATTGGTACCAGTTTCCGTCAGTTCCGTCTATACGTAACGATATGAGAGCCTGGTTGTCATAGGCGGCACCCAAGGTGATCCAGCCTGTACTGTACCATGAGGTTCCTGGAATAGTCTGGGTGTGCAAAGTGCTTCCCCAGGTTGTACCTCCAGCCGGATCTCCAGTAAGGACAAACGTAGGGTTTGAACACCCCCAAATACATAAATACCTTGATGCATCCCAGGATATCTGGATGTTTGTGTAACCTGTCGTGGATATGACAATCCGAAGGTCCCCGTTATTATCAGTGTAATAAGCAGGAATAGGATTCCCCGAATGTATCGAGGAATAATCCCATGAACCAGCATAGGTTGTCAGGGTTGGTGAACCAATGGCACCGGGGTCAGGATTGGTGTTGTTGTTAAACTGAAACAACGCCATGGTGGTTTGGGCCACGAGGAAGGTACTACTTACCAGGAACACCAGCAGGGTTCCGATAAACTTGTGTAGCAGTTTTGTTTTCATAATGTACATTTTTGGTTATTGTTTATTTGAATCATTAATGACTAAAAAAAAAGTGATCAATGGGAATTAACCCACTGATTATCAGGTATGTTTTGATTGCTTTTTCCTTGCTGTACAGGGTAAACATCTATTTTACAAGCGCAAAATAATAAAAAAAACGTCCTATATGCAACAATTTTTGTTTTTTTTCAAAAATAATTAACAAACATTAAGAAGCCCTGGTGGCTGCATTCCGGGCAGGCCGGCCGTGGCTTTCTCAACACTTTCACAGGCAATCATACGCAAACACGGTACTTTTGGTTACATCCCCTGAAAAAAAACATGCAATCACAGCCAATGCATACACAGTATCCCTGAAAAAGCAAATAAAGATACGAAGAATCCTCCGGGAAGATTCAAGGGATGCTGATAAAAAAAGAAAAAATGTTGATAAGTTCCGGGGAAGGCTTGCCCGCTCCCGGCTTTCGCTCCCCGGAGGGGAGCGAAGCCTCCCCTCCGGCTTCCATCCGGGGTGGTCATGCTTTTGCGGCATACCATATTATATATATAGCGAAAATGACCGGCCTGCTGCTCACTCCCGGGCGGGGGGGATGGAGAAGGTAAAAGGTAGAAAATTGAAGGTATAAGTTTTTCACGTTCATATCGCGCTCAAGGCAGATTCCCCGTGACCACATTTGACCTTCGGGATCACGGGATAATAAAGCAGCTTATCCGGCCGGAGGTTACTCCACTCTCTTTCTCATTCTCATTCTCATTCTCATTCTCGCTGTCAACACTTAGAATGAGGAACGGACACATAGTGGAGAATGAGGAACAGAAACAGAGCGGAGGCGGAGGAGAAGGTAAAAGGTAGAAAGTTGAAGGTATAAGTGAAGGGTTGAAGGAAAAAGGAAGTGTTCAGTTTTTTGGTGTGGAGATTTGCTAATGTGCTGGTTTGCTGAGGTTAGTGTGCTGGTTTTTTGTTTGGAAATTGATTCTGGAATGGCGGTTTTGACCCGGCAGGTTCAACCGGACCTATTATAAATCGGAAAAATATTTCAAATAGCAGGAAAGAAACGATTCCAGGATTGGCAGAGAAACCTAGGGGAGCGGACTGAGGTTGTGAGCCACAGGCGAACGACCGAGGGAGCTTCCCAGTTTCGGCGCCAATCCGAGGCCCCGCGGCCTGAGCGGAAAGGTTTATGTTTTTCACGTTCTCACATACCGCGCTCAAGGCAGATTCCCCCGTAACCACATTTGACCCCTTCGGGGTCAGGAAATCAACCGGACATTCCTGCTATAAACATATGACCCCTTCGGGGTCAGGACATTCCCGCTCTCATTCTGATTCTGATTCTCACTCTTTGCCACGCAGCTCAATGTTTCCTGCTTTCAAGAGAAAACGGAAAGTCTGCAAAGAAAACCCGATTCCAGGATTGGCAGAGAAACCTAGGGGAGCGGACTGAGGTTGTGAGCCACAGGCGAACGACCGAGGGAGCTTCCCAGTTTCGGCGCCAATCCGGGGCCCCGCGGCCTGAGCGGAAAGGTTTATGTTTTTCATGTTCTCACATACAGCGCTCAAGGCAGATTCCCCCGTGACCACATTTGACCTTCGGGGTCACGGGATAATAAAGCAGCTTATCCGGCCGGAGGTTACTCCACTCTCTTTCTCATTCTCATTCTCATTCTCATTCTCGCTGTCAACACTTAGAATGAGGAACGGACACAGAGCGGAGAATGATGAACAGAATCAGAGCGGAGAGGGTAAGGAACGGACACAGAGCGGAGAATGAGGAACAGAAACAGAGCGGAGAGGGTAAGGAACGGACACAGAGTGGAGAATGAGGAACAGAAACAGAGCGGAGAGGGTAAGGAACGGACACAGAGTGGAGAATGAGGAACAGAAATAGAGCGGAGAGGGTAAGGAACGGACACAGAGTGGAGAATGAGGAACAGAAACAGAGCGGAGAATGAGGAACAGACACAGAGCGGAGAGGGTAAGGAACGGACACAGAGCGGAGAATGAGGAACAGAATCAGAGCGGAGGCGGAGGAGAAGGTAAAAGGTAGAAAGTTGAAGGTATAAGTGAAGGGTTGAAGGAAAAAGGAAGTGCTCAGTTTTTTGGTGTGGAGATTTGCTAATGTGCTGGTTTGCTGATGTTAGTGTGCTGGTTTTTTGTTTGGAAATTGATTCTGGAATCGCGGTTTTGACCCGGCAGGTTCAACCGGACCTATTATAAATGGGAAAAACATTTCAAATAACAGGAAAGAAACGATTCCAGGATTGGCAGAGAAACCTAGGGGAGCGGACTGAGGTTGTGAGCCACAGGCGAACGACCGAGGGAGCTTCCCAGTTTCGGCGCCAATCCGGGGCCCCGCGGCCTGAGCGGGGTACAATATCAGACAAGTACTTCCTGCCTTGTTCCGTCATAAATTAAAACCTTTGTCGAATCAATGCTACGTCTCAGATATGGGTTATGAATCGATGATTCCGTAAGCAGATCAACCTTCCTTTTGAAGAACATTTCAAAAGTATCCCATAACGAAAGAAGCGTCTCACCCCTTTCAACAGGATCGGGTAAATCAATATCTACAAGCAGGTCAATATCGCTTTTCTCCATATCGAATCTCATGGTGACAGAAGAGCCAAACGCATATAAATATTTGACACTATGGGCTTTACACAATGATTGAAACTCAAAGTGCCTATCAGATATCGCTTCTGTGATAAACATCAGTCAAAGATAAGCAGTTTTTGAATAGGTTCAATCTCTACAGGTTCGGTTTTCATTGGTTCCATGTCTTCACAATCCACGCCACGCGCACACGTGCACACGAACAAACGTGCACACGCGCACACGCGCACACGTGCACACGTACGAGCCCTTTCATTTTTCCCTACCTTTGCGCTTTCAGTCAACCATGCCGCAGCTAGTCCTCACCGGTGAGATTGTCCTCGATATCCTGTTTAAAAACAAGTTGGTAATAAAAGCACTGCCGGGAGGATCGATGCTCAACACCGCGGTCTCCCTGGCCAGAGCCGGGAATGCACCGCAGTTCTGCGGAGTTACCGGTCAGGATGAAGCCGGCCGGTATATCAAAGACTTCCTTGAATCCCAAGGTGTAAAGACCGCACTGATCCGGCAGATTCCCGGACAGCTTACCCCTGTGACCCTGGGCTGGCTCGATGATCACAACAATGCTGCCTACACTTTTCATAAGCCTCCCCTGCCCTCCCCGGCCGTCCAACCCGCCATCCCGGCACTCCGCAGCAACGATCTCCTCGCGGCCGGTTCCTTCTTTGCCGTGGATCCGCTGCGTCAGCCCCTGATGGAAACACTTCGCCGGCAGCTGGCGGACTGCCGCTGCCTGTTTTACTACGATCTCAACTTCAGGAAGAACCACCTGGACAGGCTCGGGGAAGTCATGCCCCACTTACGTGCCAACCTGCAGGCTGCCGGCATCATCAAAGGATCGGAGGAAGATTTCAGGCTCGTATTCGGACATGATTCACCGGAAGCAATACGGGTACTCATCCCCGGAGGGACGGAAAAAGTGCTGGTGGTGACCGCAGGCGACAGGCAGGTAGATTTCCTGTACCGGGACATCAGGCTGACGCTGCCGGTGGAGAAAATCAGACCGCTGAGCACGGTGGGTGCAGGCGACGGCTTCAATGCCGGCTTTATCCATGCGCTCCGGGGCATGTACAAAGGCAGGGAATGTATTGAAACATGGGACCGGAGCCAATGGGAGGGCTGTATCCGCAGCGGGATGGCTTTTGCAAAAGCCGTTTGTGCAAGTGAAGAAAATTATATCCCTTCCGGGTTCTTAGCTGAACAGTAAACGCTCAAAGCTTTCTTACCACCAGTTGGGTCTTATCGTAACGCAGCACGACAATGCTTTCGCCCGGGTCGATATAGCCGGTCTCGGCCACGGCATCATAGATTTCGCCCTCCACGATCACCTTGCCTCCCGGCCGGAGGATGCTGCGGGCTTTGCCTTCCGCACCCACCAGCCGTGCCAGCGCACTGTCGGCGGCGATATAGCCATCCGCGCTGTCTTCGGTCGTATTCAGGGCCAGGCCGCCGAAAAGGTTCGATGTGAACAACTTTCTGCTCAACAGCAGGGATCCCACGATGGATGTGAACATGGCGATGACCACGATGAAGAAGGAGCGCAGGAATGCATTTCCGTCGACGGGTGAGAAATCGAAGACCAGGTTGTTGATCATGGCCAGGGTCAGGCTGGCGATCACCAGAAAGATACCGCTGATACCGGCTACACCGAAGCCGGGGATCACAAAAATCTCAACCGCTATCAGTATCAGTCCGATGAAGAAGACGATGATCTCCCAGTGCGCCGCCAGTCCTTCCAGGTAGAGGGGGGCAAAGTAAAGGGCCACCGCGATCAGGGCTGCCACAATGGGGAAAATGGCACCGGGCGACTGGAATTCGAAATAGATCCCGGCCACGATGATGAGGATCAGCAGGCCGCTGACCGCGGGATGCACCAGGAATGCGATGAGCTTGTCGAGGGCGGTGAGCCGGAAAGTCCTGATCTCGTAGCGGGGAATGCCGCCCTTCTTCAGCACCTCATCCACATTTTCGCCAATATCGTCGCAGAATCCCAGCTTCATGGCCTCTGAGGCCGTCAGGGTAAGCACTTTCCCGGAATCCACGAGGTGCGTGACCTTGCGCGAGGGATCGACCATGGCTTCGGCGATGTCGGGATCCCTGTTCCTGGCTTCGGCCGTAGCCCGCATCATGGATCGCATATACGACTGGTACTTGTCCGGCATCTTCTCCCCTTCCTGGTTCACCACCGTGGCGGCGCCGATGCTGGCGCCCTGCCGCATATAGATACGTTCACAGGCAATGGATATGAGGGCTCCGGCAGAGGCGGCGTTGTTGTCGATAAACACCCAGACAGGGATATCGGACTGAAGGAAAAGGGTGCGAAGGGAATCCGCCGACTCCAGCATGCCACCATAGGTGTTCATGTGAATGAGGATGAGGTCGACACCCTCCTCCTTTGCATAAGCCCAGGCTTTTTTTGTCTTATGCCAGATGGGAGGGGCTATCATCTCCTTCACCGGGAATACCAGCACTTTCGCCGGACCTCCCCCGCCCGCTTCAGGAAGGCAGGGAACCGAAAGAAGAGAAAAAAACAGCAGCAATAATGGCAGAACGATTCGCTTATTCATGGTTTCGATTTAAAGAAATTCTTCATGGTTGACAATAACTCAGGAAATATCGCATCATTGCCAGCAACGATCTCTTTGCCGAAGAGGTAATGCCTGCCCCCGCCAAAGTCGGCCACACATCCGCCGGCCTCCTTCACCAGCAGGGCGCCGGCAGCCACATCCCAGGGACTCAGACCGTATTCGTAAAAGCCGTCGAAACGGCCGCAGGCAACCCAGGCAAGGTCGGCAGCCGCAGAGCCCAGTCTTCTGATGCCGTGCGAAGCCTGCATCAGATGCCTGAACAGTGCCAGGTATTCATCAAGGCGCTCATAATCGTAATAAGGGAAGCCGGTGGCAAGCAGGGCATGCTGCAGGGATGCGTTGGAGGAGACCCGGATTTTCTTTCCGTTGAGATGAGCCCCCTGACCGCGTTGCGCCGTAAACATCTCCCGGCCGAACACTTCGTAAACTACGCCAATTTCAGGTTCATTCCCCCGCAGCAGCGAAACACTGATACAAACCAGCGGAATCCCGTGAATGAAATTGGTGGTTCCGTCGAGCGGATCAACCACCCAGGTGAACTCCCTGATCTCCGGAGCCCTGCTGTTCTCCTCAAGGATGAAGCCGGCATCCGGCAGGATGGCGTTCAAACCCTCAGCCAGCATCTCCTCCGCTGCCCGGTCGACCCAGGTGACGAAATTGTTTTCGCTTTTCTCCTCAATTTGCTGCCTCTGGAATTTCCCGGATGATTCCAGAATAAATGCTCCCGTCCGCAATACCACACTTTCCACGGCTTTCAGTATCCTCTCCAATGCTATTTTTCTTACAAAGGTATGCGGATTCCTGTTGAAATGGATATTTTTGCTGCCTGCAAAAACAATCTGACCTATTATGACAGGAGATATCCTGCTTCTGACAGACACCCACCACAGGCTGGCCGCAGAGATCACGGAGAAACTCCGGGCCGCGGCGAAGAAACGGTGGATGATTGCCATCTCCGGGGAATCGGGCTCGGGAAAATCGGAACTATCCTATGCCATTGCCCGCAGGTTGAAAGACAACGGACTGAAAGCCAAGATTATTCACAGCGACAACTTCTATGTGACACATCCGGATGACAGGCTCAGGATCCGCCTGGAAAGAGGAATAGAGAAAAGCGTCGGACCGGGTGAATATGACTGGGAATCCATCAGGAAGGTGTTGCAGGCCTTCAGAAAGCGGAAAACGGTGGCCATGCCCTGCGTGGATCTGCTCACCAACCAGGTGGATACCCTGTTCACGGATTTCAGCGACATCTCCGTCCTGATCCTCGACGGGCTTTATGCCATTAAGGCACCCGGCTTCGACCTCCGTATCTTCATTGATCTGACCTACCACGACACCAAAAAGGCACAATTGCTCAGAGGCAAGGAACAGCCGGACATGAACAGGATGAAGGTGCTGGAAGCTGAGCACAGGGCAGTCAGGGCTTTGAAACCAAAAGCGAATATCCTTATCGACGCAACGTTCCGGCTTCATTTCCTTTAAACCGAAAGATGTCATCCGAATCCATCCCTTTTGTGCAGTCCGGTTCGTTCATTTATGAAGTGAATACCAGGCAATACAGTGCCTCCGGGCATTTGCAGGCTCTTATCGGACACCTTCCCCGCCTGGCGGAGATGCATACCGGCGTCCTCTGGCTGATGCCCCTGTACCCGATCGGCAAAGCCGGGCGTAAAGGCAGCCTTGGCAGCTATTACAGCGTTCAGGATTACCTCAGCATCGACCCGGCTTATGGCAGCATGGCGGATCTGATCAGGCTGACGGAGCAGGCACATGCCCTGGGGATGAAGGTGATCCTCGACTGGGTGGCCAATCATACGGCCTGGGACCATGCCTGGATCCATGCCCGGCCTGATTTCTACAGCCGTGATGCATCAGGGAACATCAGGGCGCCCTTCCCGGAATGGGAGGATGTTGCCCAGCTTGATTACAACAATCCCGGGCTGTGGGAGGAAATGATCCGGGCCATGCAGTTTTGGCCCGATAAAGCCGGCATCGACGGTTTTCGCTGCGATATGGCAAACCTTGTCCCCACGGCATTCTGGAAGGAAGCGATCCGCAGGCTTGGAGAAAACAAAACCTTGTTCTGGCTGGCCGAAGCCGAAGATCCAGGCCTGCTGGAAGCAGGCTTTCACCTGCTGTATCACTGGAAACTGCTGCATGCCATGGACGGGTTCATCCACACGGAAGGGAATGCAGCCCGGCTCGACCGGGAAGTGGTGGGAGAACTCAGCAGCGTCCCTTCCGGAAAATCCTTCCTGCTGTTTACCAGCAACCATGATGAAAATTCATGGAAAGGGAGCGCCGTGGAACGTCTCGGAGCCTCCCTGGAAGCCTGCATCAGCCTTTGTTTCACCCTGCCCGGCGTTCCCCTGGTTTACGGGGGTCAGGAAGCCGGACTGAATAAAAGGCTGCTGTTCTTCGACAAGGATCTCATTCCCTGGAAGGAGGACAAACTGGAAAAGCTCATTACCAGGCTTGCGCAGCTCCGGCTGGAGCATCCGGCCTTGTGGCCGGGATCTGCATTCAGGAGGATTCCCAACTCGGCCGGCCACGATGTGTTTACTTTCTGCAGGGAAAGAAACGGGAACAGGGTGCTGGTGATGCTGAACCTGTCATGGCAGGAAAGAAGCTTTAGCCTGGAGAATTATCTTTCGGACGGGCTTTATACGGAAGCAATCAGCCTGGAAAGCATCCATGCGGCACAGGGAGCCCGCTGGACGCTTGGCCCCTGGCAGTGGATGATTTTGACAAAATAATCCGCCACCCATACGGAATTTAAAAAAAAGTGTATCTTTGCACCCCTGTTGCCCAGGTGGTGGAATTGGTAGACACACCAGCTTGAGGGGCTGGCGCCTGCAAGGGTGTGCAAGTTCGAATCTTGTCCTGGGCACCTCTCAACCCGCAGCCCAAGTGGCGGAATCGGTAGACGCGCTAGTTTCAGGGACTAGTGACCGTACGGTCGTGCAAGTTCGAGTCTTGTCTTGGGCACTTTCTTTCTCCTGCTTCCTGGCCCTCCCGGAAGCTTTTTTTTTATGAAAACCCTAATCCTGACAGGCCTCACCGTCATTTTCCTTTGTCTTACGGTTGTCACCGGCGCCCGGGCTGTACAGTCAAATCCGCCGGACAGCCTGGAGATGCTGGAAAAAATGGTAGCCGGGCTCAGCGTCGAAAAAGCGGAAAATATCCCGGTGGGATATATTCAGCTGGACCTGATACGGGAGCAGTTAAACCGGCTCGCCGGCAACATCAAGCCTGATGAAGCGACGGGTGATTCAGAAAGGAATCGCAGGCTGAAGCGGCTTCAGCAGACATTCGATTCAATCAGCCCCCTGATCATTGCCGGAATGGCAAGGATAGAGCTGGCCCTGTACGAGGATGGACTTGCGTATTTCAGGGAACATGATTCCGCTGCGGCAGCAAGGCAGTTTGAAATGTCGCTGAATTACAACAATGCCTTCGCCCCGTCAGCATACAGCCTGATTTCACTTTATAATACGCCGGAGAAAGCGGAAAAGGCTGCCGCTTTATACGAACAGTACGCGAAAACTGCGGGTGTGCAAGAGAATGAATATTACCGGAATCTCTTTCGGATCCTGGCCTCACAGGTACTCGACAGCCTCCTCAGGCAGGCCGGGAAACTGGGCGACACGGACCTTCCCTATGATGCCGTGCAACTTGTAGCTTTTGCCGACAGTTTCGCACAAAGGCACCGTATCGGGGGAGCTGACGCAAAAATAAGGGCAAGCTACACTGCCGTCCACCGGGCCATGTACGAATCCTACCTCCGAATCGCAGACAAAGCCCTGCAGAACAGGAAACAGGAACTCGCGGCAAGCTACTACAGCCGGGCCGGAGAATACCTCAGGACCCATGCCGCCCTGGCCGGTACTGATACACGCTGGGAAGCAGGGCTTGCCGCCGCTTCCAAACCACCACCCCCTGATCCCGTCGCAAAAGTCCGCAAGAAAAAGGGAAGACAGCGACCCGGCAAGGTCAAAGGCAAAACCGCCGCGGGAAAGATCAAAACAACAAAGCCAGCGCTGCTGCCTCCTCCAGATACCATGATGTCTTACTACCTTGGACAATCGGCCCTTGCCTCAGAAGCCGGCCAATACGCAGATGCAATCCGCCACTGTGATGCTGCCGCCAGCTACCATGACACTGTCGCGGCTATGCCCGACGCCCGGATTTGCTCCTGCTACCGCCGGGCAGCGGTCAGACCCATGCTGGACACCATCCGCAGCGCTTATTTCACCGTTTGGAAAAACCAACTGCAGGAAGCCGGAAAGGTGCTGGAAAACGCGAAAGCCAGGCTGCAGCCCTGGTGCCTCCAAAATGACAGCGAAATAAACAAGGCGCTGGCTTCGCTCGAGCAGCGCATCCGCGAAAAGGACTGTGACAATGTACAGGCAGCTTATGAAAGCGAGGTTTATCGCGCCATCGCACTATGTATGACCGGAAATTATCTCTCCGGAAATGATCACCTTGAAAAAGCCGCCAGGCTGCTCAGCGGCCATGCATCCTGTATCCGCTCGGATTCCCTGCTCAGGCTGACAGAACAAAAATACCGGCCTTACATTGCCTGGCAGCAGGAATGGACAAACGCCAGGCAAAGCCTTGAAAGAAAGAATCACAGGGAATTTCTGGGTCATTATCTGAAGGCATGGGATATCACAGAGGCCAATAAACTGTCGGACAAGCTGCGATTCTCCCCGCCGGCGGATTTTGTGAAAGAAAGAGGAGATACCGCATTGCTGGCAGCCTACATCCTGCTTCTTTCAGAACAGGGGCAAACCGATGCTTGCTGGGAGTTGATCCGGTTCGCAGCCGACCGGAAATACCTCAGCAGCCTGCCGTCAGGAGTTCTGGCCGCCACCGGAAGGCTCATGGCCGCGACAGACGGCCAGACAGGCGATACCATCTGGCTGGACCGGTTAAAAAAAGGAGGCAGACAGTTTTCTGTGATAAAAAAAGCCTATCTTAGCAGGGCAAAACAGCCAAGTCATGAACCTTAACCTGCTCCTGATCAGCAATTCGACCAACCCGGGTGAGGAATACCTCGGATGGCCGCGGCCTTATATGAAAGACTTCCTTCAGGCTTTCCCCGTGAAGAAACTCCTGTTTGTTCCTTTTGCCGGAGTAACCATCAGCTGGGATGACTATACAGAACGTGTGCGCAAGGTGTTTGCCGGACTCGGGTACGAACTGCATTCGTTACACCAGAGCAGGGAACCCCTTCATGAAGTGCACCGGGCTGAAGCGATCGTGGTGGGCGGAGGCAATACCTTCAGCCTGGTGAGAGAGCTCCAGAGAAGCGGGCTCATGCATGCCATCCGCGAAAGGTGCATGCAGGGAATCCCCTATCTCGGCTGGAGTGCCGGTTCCAATATCACCTGCCCGAGCCTCAGAACCACCAATGACATGCCAATCGTGCAACCCGACAGTTTTGAATGCATGAACCTGATCCCTTTCCAGATCAATCCGCATTACCTCGATGCACATCCCGAAGGGCACGGAGGCGAAACCAGGGAACAACGAATCGCCGAATTCCTCGAGGCAAATCCCGGCATGTTTGTGGCCGGACTCAGGGAATCATGCCTGCTGGAATACCGGGAGAACCAACTCCTGCTGAAAGGAGCCCATTCCATGCGCCTGTTCCGCTCCGGACAGGAAGCCTCTGAAATACCCAGCGGAAGCAACCTCGACTTCCTGCTCTGATTAACACTTATTTAACACACCCGCTAAGACGCTTATCATATCAGAATTCCTAACTTTGCATGGAATTCTGTGCAGTATGTGGCGTGATCATTTATATAAGGCAGGAATCCTCCTGCTGCTGACCACCTTCCTTGCCGGCTCCGCCGGGATGAATCTGCTCTGGCATCACTGCAACGCAAGCAAAAAAGACCGCCTCAAAATCCTGGTTCTGCCTGCATCAGCGCAGGAATCGTGTTGCGGACACGCATGCAGCACTGAGGCGACAGTACTGCCTCCGCAGGGACTGATTACAAAAGCTCCCTGCTGCGAAGAACAGGAGTATTTCTTTAAATTGCCTGAATTCTCCTCCAAGGAAATCAAGAACCTAATCCCCGGATTCACCGCCACCCTCCCCGGTCCGGGCGATTTCCGCATTTCCTGCCCGGGTGTAAATTATCAGGCACCCGACATGCTTGCGGGATTGAATACCGATCCCCCCGGCCTGATCCATCCCGACAGACCGTTGTATCTGCGCATCAGCCAGATCCGTATCCCTCTGCCTGAAAACAAAGCCTGGCAACTGTCCGCTTAACAATACCTTTCAAAGACTGACTTGAATCAAGATGTTACAGGTCAGCATCCGGACAGGTTATTACACGGATTATCAGGCATTTTATCCAAAGTACCACGGGGGTTTCAGCGTAAATGAAAATCCCGCTGTCTGCAATCCCCGCATTACAATCAGGCTGACAATTGAATAAGTTAACATACAATCCGATGAAAACCATACATATATCATTCATATACATAATCCTATTAATAGCATTTTCTCATCCCCTTAAGGCTCAGCATTACCATGGGACTGTTTACGGACTTGAATCCGGCAAGGAAAAGAGCCTGCTGCCGGGTGTGAATGTTTACTGGGCGGGAACGACCCGGGGCACCACGACCGATCAGGAGGGTAAATTCCATATTGAGCAGGTCGACCAGGGGAACAACAAACTGGTATTCAGTTTTATGGGATATAAGACCGACACCATAGAAACCGGATCCCGGCGGGAAATCAGGATCGTGCTTGAACCGGACAACAAGCAACTTCAGGAAGTCGTCATCCGCGATCATACGCATGGTACTTACGTATCGAAGGTCAATCCCCTGAAAGTGGAGATGATCACGGGAAAAGAACTGGCCCGGGCCGCCTGTTGCAACCTGTCGGAAAGTTTTGAGACCAATGCTTCCGTGGATGTCAGTTACAGTGATGCCGTAACGGGCGCCAAACAAATACAGCTGCTCGGCTTATCGGGTGTTTACAGCCAGATCATCTCGGAGAACACCCCCCTGATCCGCGGCCTGGGCACTTCCTTCGGGCTGAACTACATCCCCGGTCCGTGGATGGAATCCATCCAGGTCTCAAAAGGCACTTCATCGGTGATCAACGGATTTGAATCCATTACCGGGCAGATCAACGTGGAATACAAAAAGCCCGCCACCAGCGAGGCACTTTATCTGAACCTTTTCCTTGACGATCAGTTCAGGCGGGAGATCAACTTCAACACCCGCCACATCTTCAGTGAGCGACTGAGTACCATGATATTCGGACATTATTCGGGGCAGGACAAAAAGATCGACCATAACCATGATCATTTCATGGACATCCCGCAATTGGAGAACATCAATGTGTTCAACCGCTGGGATTACATCATACCGGGCAAGTACGACTCACGTTTCGGGATCAGGTATATGAGAGAAGACAGGACTGCAGGGATGATGGCATTCGATCGCGAATCATTTAGCTCGGACACAAGCGGCATTTCGAGTCGTACTAAAACCTACGGATTACATTTGAACACAGAAAGGGCGGAAGCATTCTGGAAGAACGGTCTGATTTTCGGAGGACATCCTTACCGCTCTCTGGCCCTTATTCTGTCGGGTATTTATCACGACCAGGGGGGGTACCTGGGCTTAAACCGTTACCATGGCAACGAAAGAAGCCTGCATGCCAACCTCTTGTTCTCTTCAGAACTGTTTAACGAGCATCACAAAGTTACCACAGGCCTCAGCTTCCAGTTCAGCGATTACAGGGAAGCCTTCATGCGAACAGGGCTGACTTACCTTTACCAGGTGACGGGCACCATCAGCGACAGCACCCTTTGGAAATTACACAGTACCAGTGTCGCCCCTTACAATTTCGACCGGACTGACCGTATCCCCGGAATATTCCTGGAATACACCTACCATATCGACCACAAGCTTTCTGTCATCAGCGGATGGCGGCTCGACCGTCACAACCGCTACGGAACCCTGTTCACACCAAGGCTTCACCTGAGGTATCTTCTGAACGACCAGTTCACTCTCAGAGCCAGCGCCGGCAAGGGATATCACACGCCCAACCTGCTGTCGGAGAATTTCTCCCTGATGGCCGGACAAAGAGCATTGTTCTTCCAGTCGGGACTTCCCATTGATGAAGCCTGGAACTACGGGCTGAATATGACCCGTGACTTTCTGATCAAAGGGCGAAAAGCGCAGTTTGACCTGGAATTTTACCATACTGGTTTCCTGAATCAGGTGATTGCTGATCTGGACTCCGTTCCTACCGCGGCTTTCTTTTATGCCCTTGACGGTAAGTCATATTCCAACAGCTTCCAGGCACAGTTTTCATGGGAAGTCATTCCCCGTCTCAGTGTGCTGATGGCATACAGGATCAGCGACGTCCGGACTTCCACGGCCGGTGAGCTTCAGCGGAAAGCTTTGGTAAACCGTTATAAGGGACTGGTATCGGTGGCATATGCCGCTAAACATGATAAATGGAAAGCCGATATCACCGGGCAGCTGAACGGGCCTTCGCGGATACCAGACACCAGGAAACTCCCGGTAGAACTGCAGCGTGACGAACAGTCACCGGCCTATTTCATTCTGATGGCACAACTCAGCAGAAAATTTAAACGACTTGAAGTGTATGCCGGGGCAGAAAACCTGACCGACTTTGTCCAGCAGGATCCCATCACTGAACCGCATGCCCCCTACCACCCGCATTTCGACACGTCTATGGTATGGGGGCCCGTGATGGGCAGAAGCTTCTACGCAGGCTTGCGCTGGGTATTGTAATCAGGCTAAACTGCCGGACCGTTTCCGGATAAGCCGTTTGAAACATGAGAAAACGGGCCGGCCGGCAACAAAAAGCTGACCCTTTTCTGATGAAAGTCCTGCCCGATGCTATCAAGATTCGATTTACCTTTGCCAGACACCAACACCCTGCAAGGATGTTTTCAGATCAGGACTTTGAACAGCTCCGCCAACGGGGCATTACACTCCAGACCATAGAAAACCAGATCCATCATTTTCAGTCCGGTTTTCCCTTCATGAAACTTGTCAGACCGGCTATTCCGGGCGACGGCATTCGATGTTTTGATGAATCGCAGCTTGCAACCTACCTCAATAATTTTGAGAAGGAGTGTCGCAGGCAAAGCATGCTGAAGTTCGTGCCTGCCTCTGGTGCAGCCAGCAGGATGTTCAAACACCTGTATGAATACCTGCAGGATCCGGTTCTGGGTGATGAGCATCTGCAAAAAGACCAGCATTTTCAATCCTTGTCCTACTTTCTTTCAAATCTGAGGCATTTCGCTTTTTACAGCGAGCTGGCCGCCAGACTGACTGAAAAAGGACGGCATCCGGAAGAGGATATGAAGTCGGGTAATTACCTCCCCTTCATCGAAGGACTGCTTGAAACCGAAGGATTGAATTACGGCAGTCTTCCGAAAGGCTTGCTGAAGTTTCATCTTTACCCTGACGGAAGCAGCAGAACCGCCATTGAAGAGCACCTGATGGAAGGAATCCTTTATTGCCGTGATGCTTCAGACCAGGTTCAATTGCATTTTACCCTGTCGCCGGAACATGTCAGCCGCTTTCAGGAACACATCCGCCAGTCAGTCCCGGCACTTGAAATGACCTATGGCGTGCACATCACCGTGACGCACAGCATTCAGAAACCTTCCACCGATACCTTGGCCGTAGACATGCACAACCAGGCTTTCAGGGAAGCAGACGGAAGCCTGGTGTTCAGACCGGGAGGCCATGGGGCATTGATCGAAAACCTGAACGACCTGGATGCGGGCCTGATCTTTATCAAGAATATCGACAATGTGGTGCCTGATCATCATAAACAGGCAACCGTCATCTATAAGAAAGTCCTGGCGGCTTATCTTCAGCATGTCAGACAACAGGTGCATGACATGATCCCGGAGCTGAAAGACCAGGCAGGAGCGGAAAGGACGGAACAGATCAGAACCATGATGGAGACGGAGCTGAACATCAGCACGGGGAACAAATGGGATTCGCTTTCCCAGTCTGAGCGTAACGCACTGCTTATGAGGCTCCTCGACCGTCCCATCCGGGTCTGCGGTATGGTCAGAAACGAAGGGGAGCCCGGCGGAGGGCCCTACTGGACGATGAACCGCAAAGGCGAAGTGTCGCTTCAGATCGTGGAGTCATCGCAGGTTGACATGGAGGATCCGGCACAGAAAGCGATTTTCTCGCAGGCCACACATTTCAATCCCGTGGATATTGTCTGCAATATTCATGACTACATGGGCAACAAATATGATCTCCATCGCTTTGTGGATGAAGAAACAGGCTTCATTTCGGTGAAATCAAAGGACGGCCGCATGCTGAAGGCGCAGGAACTTCCCGGACTGTGGAACGGGGCCATGGCCGACTGGATCACCCTGTTTGTGGAGGTGCCGGTTGCCACCTTCAATCCGGTAAAAACCATCAACGATCTGCTCAGAGATATGCACCGTTAGGAAGGGAGGGTTAAGCCGCTGACACGGGTCAGCGGGCGCTACAGCGATTCTCGTCTATCAGCGGGATCCAGGCATCACGATAGCCCAGTTCCACCAGCTTATCCCTTACGAGCCTGGCTTCATCAAGGGAAGGATATTCCCCGAAAAGGAAACGGTTCATCCCGTCCGTGCCGGTACACAAACGAACCTGCTTCAGCCGGCTGAAATACCTGATTCTCATGTTTCCCGCCCCAACCTGAACCGTATATCTGACCGAGCCGGAGGCATCCGTCAGCCCTGTTCCTGCCCGCAACACGCCGGCCCCCTCCAGAAGGGTCCTGGGATGACAGGTGCAGCGGTTTTCATCCACGGATGCCACCCAGGCATCCTTAAAACCCAGCAGCCTGAGTTCCGCAGCGAGTTGTGCGGCCTCTTCCTTCGTCTGAAAATCTCCGACCACAAAGCGGGCAAGGCCGTCGGGACCATAACAGATCTTTTTATCCCTGATATGATTGAAGTATCTGACTTTCATCCATCCCGCCCCGACCTGCACGGTATAGCGGCCGCTGATCCCATCACCCGGCTCACAATCAGGCAGGCCTGGTCCCTTTTCTTCCTTTCCCGGCCGGCTTTTTTTCCCGGCAACAGTCACAGCAGAAGGTATCACGGGCTTATGTTCCTGTGGCTTCACCAAAGAGGTCTCCTGTTTTTTTTCAGCCGGCTGCGCCTCCGGCTTCAGAGGCTTTTCCGCCACTTTCACGGGAACGGGCGTTTCTGCCTTTCGGCCTGTATCGGCAGTTTGTATTCTCTGTGGATCCCGCAGCTGCTGAACTTGTTTTTCACTTGCTTTCAGGATAGCCATCCTGACAGCAGCGAGGCTGTCGGACAATACTTTCTGCCTCACTTTCGTGACACTGTCCAGTTTTGCCTTCCGTTCAGCTTCCTGCAAGGCTTGCCTGATCACGGCTTCTTCGGCTGATTGCCTGTCATTCTGCACAATTTCCAAGGTGTCTGCATCAGGCGGCTGCGACACCGTATCAGGCTGATCCGGACTGATGATTTGCCGCTGCGTTCTTTCCAGGCCGGCCTGTTCAGGCTGAACCCTGTCAGCAGTATCCATTGCTGCCTTCAGTCCGGTAAATCCTGCAGAATCCTCTTTCATCACGGGCGCAGCCCCGGGTGGCTTTCCCTGATCCTGAAGACTATCCCGAACCGCTTCCTGTGGCGCTTTCTGCACTGTGCTGTCTTTTGAGGGTTCCCGGACTTCAATGCTGAAATCCGGCATATCCCGGCTTTCATCTGTTCCGGCAGGACGGTCAGGCAGGGTGTCGGTGGCAAAAGACAGCCGCGTTACTCCGGGTGGTCTGAACACCATGGGGTCCTGCCGCGGAAGTGCCACTTCTTCCTTGGACTCCGCTGCACTGATTGCAAGGGTGTCACCTGCCATGCCCGGCACTGCCGGAGGAAACACCTCGGCGACCATCGCAGAATCAAGGTAACGGGCAGCCATGATCTCCTGCCGCAGGGAAGCAGTATTCCTGTTGGAAGAGAACAACATGAGGTGAACAGCACTGAAGTATTTGTAATTCAGGTCGTCGGCCACGCTGTTGATGGGATAACCCAGGTTGACCGGTGCCTGCCAGCTGCTGTTCCTGAAATCGCTGTAAAAAATATCATAGCCCCCTGATGTGCTGTGGGAGGTTGAACTGAACCACAACCGCTGACCGTCTTCCGACAACCAGGGAGTGTCCTCATCGCCTGCCGTATTGATGACAAATCCCATATTGGCCGGGGCCGACCATGACCCGTCATCCTTTTTTTCAACCATGTAAAGATCCTTCCCGCCGAACCCCCCGGGCCTGTCGCTGACAAACACGATTTTATCCCCTTTGTAGGACAGGATGGCACAGGTCTCGTTGAATGCCGAATTAATGCTCAGGTTGTCCTGGGGATCAGTCCAGCGGTTCTGATCACTCATGGAATAAAAGATGTTGAAATCCCCCTGCCGGTCGGAGGCGAATAAAAGAAAGCGGTTATCCGAAGAGAGGGAACAAAACAATTCATTGTAAGGCCCGTTCAGGTTCTGGCCGATGGCTTCATTCCTCAGCCAAACATCCACTGTCTTTTTCAGGATGTAAATTTCGCTGTTTGATTTGCCTCTTTCACCCGCCCTTTCACGTGTATAGAACATCTGGGTGAAATTGTGCGCAAACTGGGCACCGTAGGCAGAAAAATTCCTCATATTGGCAAGCGGAACCTGCAGAAACGCCACCCTGACCGGGGCAGTCCCCATCAGCACAGCCGTACTGACCTGTTCGATCCGCCTGTTCACATCATTGAAAATCTCAAGGTTTCTTTGGCTTGCAAGCTTTCCGTTCCTGTCGACCAGGCGTGCCCTGAATTTCTCCAGATTGTCTCTGGCGGCTTCCAGGCTGCCGGCATGATGATAGCACAATCCGAGGTAATAGAAAGCATAAACAGGAGCGCTCCTTTCCTTCACCGAGTTATCCCTGTATGCCCCTACCGTATTGGTAACCGCCTTTTCGAGATAAGGAACGGCTTTGCTGATCTCCCGGCCGATATTGTAAATGCAATAGCCGGTCAGAAAGTTGAGATTCGCATTCTCCGGATCATCTTTCACCAGCCTCAGCAATATCTGCAATGCTTCCTGATACTGTCCATTGTCGATATGTTCCCTGGCGGTGAGAAAATCCGTTTTAAAATCCGCAGCTGCCGGTAAGGCTGCGAAAAACGAGGTAGAGTTCGCAGACAGCTGCGACTGATAGCCTGTTTCTGAGGCAAATACACTTTGTCCCACCAGAGATAACAGGAGGATAAACAGCCCCGGGCGCAGCCATGAGCCGCCCGGCAATACAAACCCGGTATTTATTCTAATTTCCAGTGATTCAATATAATAATTACAAAACACGCCATGATGTCCTGTCATCAGGCAAACCATCATTCAACTTTCAAATATCCGGAATGAGCGGCACATTATCAAGCCGTGATATCATTTTCTTTATACAGCTTTAAAAAGTCAGCCAGCGAGAAAGGTTTCACCAGGTAGCCGTCCATGCCGGCCGCAAGGCAATTCTCCCTGTTTTCGTCCGTTGCATCTGCAGTCACCGCAAATATTTTAAGTCTTTTCTTCACTGCGGATTTCTCTTCCCACTCCCTGATCACCCTTGTAGCAGTGATACCGTCATGATCAGGCATTTGCACATCCATCAGCACGAGATCATAATCACCCTTCATTACCATTTCCATGGCCTGTTCACCATTGACGGCAAAATCGATCAGGGAACTGAATTTCCTGAAGGTGAGTGCTATCACCTGTTGATTTACCTTATTATCTTCGACCAGCAGAATTTTCGGACGGGTACCGGTAACATCCTCTGCAGGGATTTGACTTGCTTGCGCTCCTCCGGACAATGTTCCTGTTTCACTGAAAAAATCACCCAACATGGCTGCCAGTTCAGCTTTCAGCACGGGTTTGCTTAGAAATCCCTGAAAGCCGGCTTCCTGAACATCCTGCGCCGTGATCAGGTCAGACCTGGAAGTAAGGAGAAATGCGGGAATGCCGGCGGCCCTGCTGAGGTTGCGGATTTCCCGGCCAAGGCTCAGCGCATCCGCAGCGGTCATCTGGTGATCAACCAGGATAAAATCGAAAGGATTCCCCGACTTTCCGGCTTCTTCAATCGTTTTCAGTCCTTCCTGCCCATGAAGGGCTTCCGTACAGGAGCAATGCCATGTTTCGAGGTATTTCTTCAGTATCGTCCGGCTGTTGGAATTTTCGTCAATGACCAGGCATTTTCTTCCTTCCAGGCCGGCCTGCTGCGAATCCGGCAGGCTCTGTTCAGGGGGGACGCCCAGCAACACGGTACATGTGAATGTTGAACCCGGGCCTGCATCGCTCCCGACATGAATCTCCCCACCCATCAGCGCCACCAGGTGTCTGCTGATGACCAGGCCAAGGCCTGAACCGGTGAACCGCCGGGTAACGGAAGGATCGACCTGGGTAAAGGGTTTGAATAAAAGTGCCCTGTCTTCCGCAGCAATGCCGATACCGCTGTCCCTGACCTGAAACTGCAGCCTGAGTTGCTTCTCGTCCCTTCCCAACATCTCCGCAGTGATCAGGATTTCCCCTTCAGTGGTAAACTTCACCGCATTGTCGAGGAGGTTCATCAAAACCTGCCTGAGCCTCATGGAATCACCGCTAACAACACGGGGAATCCCGCTGTCAAAGAAACAATGCAGCGTCAGGTTCTTTTCACGGGCTTTCCGGGAATAATCCAGGCAAAGTTCATCAAAGACCTGCCTCAGTTCAAAAGGTTTCTGTGACAGCTCTATTTTACCCGTCTCAATCAGGGTGAAGTCGAGTACATTGTTAATCACCGAAAGCAGCTTGCCGGATGATGCCAGGATCACACCCGTATATTCCTTCTGTTCCTCATTCAGGGCGGTGGATTGGAGAATCTCGGCCATACCTACTATCCCATTCATGGGGGTCCGGATCTCGTGCGACATATTGGAGAGAAATACGCTCTTGGCTTTGTTGGCCCTGTCAGCGATATCTCTCTGAATCTTAAGAAGTTTGTTTGACCTGATTTTCAGTTGGAGTGAATACACGACCAGGCCCACCACCAAAGCGAGAAAGATAAAACCAAGCACAAAGATCAGGGTCATGGCTTTCTGCCGCTTGAGTTCCAGACTTTGAATCCGGCTTTTGTCGGTTAGCATTTCAATCTCCTTCTCTTTCTTTTCCGTTTCATATTTGGTCTGGACTTCAAGCAACTGCCGGTTATATTTCTCCTTATTCAGACTGTCGTTCACCTGCTGGAATAAGCTGAAATACTCATAGGCTTCACGGTATTTACCCATGCCGGCATATGTCTGATGGAGGTTTTCATAGGCAGTGCGAAGGGGTTCGTTTTGCCGGGTACTGTATGCAATGCTCACTGCCTTGCCGAAATAACTCAGCGCCTCAGACAATTTACCAAGTTTTTTATATGTACTTCCTACATAATTCAGGGTATTGGGATCGGTGGTACCGAGCTCTTCCGATATTCTGACCGATTGAAGGAAGTAGGACAAGGCATCATGATACATTTCATTATCGAAATACAGGCTTCCGATATTATTCAGTGCGAGAGCCTTTCCTTCCAGATCGCCCGTACTGTCGCAAAATGCAAGAAATTCCCTAAATGCCCGCAGGGCTTCATCCGGCTTACCCACCACACTGTATATCATGCCGATATTGTTCACCATTACGCTCATCAATCCGGCGTCTCCGAGCTTTTTGAATATTCCGAGGGCTGCAGTATAATGCTCCAGCGCTTTCTCCGGTTGTTCCAGGTAATAATATATATTACCGACATTATTATTGGCTTTCCCCAGCCCGGTGCTGTCGTTCAGGCCGGTATGAAGCTTCATCGCCTCCAGGAAATATTCGAGCGCTTTCTGATATTTTGCCCTGCTCTCGCTTAATGCTCCGAGATTGGTGTAAGCAGCAGCAAGTCCGGCCTGGTCGCCAGCCTGCCTGGCCACCATCATGGCAGAATCATAGTACTTCTGACAAAGCTCATAATCCTTCAGGTTCATAAACACATTTCCCATATTCAGGTAAGCCTGGGAAAGATATTTTACCTGTTTTTCCGGTCCTGCAAGCAGGATGGCCTGGCGGGCATATTCCTGTGATCTTGACAGGTTGGAACTCAGATAATACTGCGAGAGCTGATTGAGGGCCGACAATTTCTGCTCCCCTTTCAGGTCGGGAAGTACTGCAATCAGGCTGTCGGCTTGGATGCTTCGGCCGGCATGGCAATGAAATGCAATAAACAGGAAAAATGCAGTAATTACAAGCTTCATGTATGTAAATATTAAATATTAATCAGTACTTCAATGTCTTAGGTACAAGTTTCAGCTTGGGTTTCTCCGCGGCCGGCTTTTTTTCCCTGACTTCGTTGTTTGTGGCAACATTCTCAGAATCATTCAGGGCATTGATCAGGCTTGCACTGCTGTTCACCCTTGCCCTGGTGATGAGATAGTTGGGTTTTGCCGTCAGGAAAGAGCGGTAAAACAGGTCATCCCCCACGGTATTCACGGGATATCCCGCATTTACCGGTGCGCTGAGGGCATCACCGGCAGGCATGGTGACCGAAAACACATCATAACCGCCCATACCTCCCCTACCCCTGCTGCTGAAATAAAGCCTTTGGCCGTCCTGCGTCAGGAATGGGGATTCTTCATCCAGAACAGTGTTGATACCAGCTCCCAGGTTCAGGGCAGGACCCCATGTACCGTCGGCCTGCCTGGCAGTGCGGTAAATGTCCTTTCCGCCAAATCCGTCTTTGCGGTTGCTCACAAAATAAAGCGTGGTATGGTCACCGGATAACCATCCGGAAGTTTCATCCGCGCGGCTGTTGACAGTTGAGTTCAGTCTGGCGGGCATGGTCCACATGGATTTACCCTTACGTTCAGAAAGATACAAATCAAATGAGCCATCCCTGTCGGAAGCAATCAACATCATGTCGCCATCCTTTGAGGCCCAGCAGACCATATCGTCAGCTTCACTGTTGACAAAGGACATGCGAAGGGGTCTTCCCCATTTCTGTTCTGTTTTCCTCATCATGTAGATATCGCTGCCCTGGTTCGTTGCCCCTGTTTCTTCCCTTCTGCGGTTAAAAAAGATAAGCCCGCCATTTTCAACCATGATGGCACCGAAGTCGGAAAATGAGATCACGTTCACAAATGGAATCTCGGTCAGAACCATTTTCAAAGGGGCATCCAGTATCCTGCCGGCTTCCATGGCCCTGGCTATCTTTGCATCGATGGCCTCCTGCAGCACTTTGTCCCGCTTCCCGTCAAGATAGGTTTTCAGAACACGATAGTTGACAAGCGCATCATCGAAACGGTAGTCATGATAATACACGTCTCCCAGTTTCTCAAAAGCGAAAACCGGGGCACTGCGCTGCAAAGAATGATTCTGGTAGTCAACCACAATGTTGCGTACTGCCTTTTCGAGAAATGGCCTGGCTTCCTGCTCAAAACCGCCCTGAAGAAGATAGCAGTCACCAACCAGAAAATTCAGGTTGGCATTTTCAGGGTCGGCACCGAGCAGTTCCTGAAAGATCACAAGGGCATCGGCGTACCGCCCGTCATCATACAATTGCCTGGCAAGAATAAAACTTTGCTGTGATGATTTCTCCTGAACGATCGGAAGCACCTGCGCAGGACATTCTACATAAAGCAAATGCATCATGAAAAACACCGAGGTTCGCAAGGAATAACACCCCGGGAGCAATTTATTCATGACAGCATTCACAGGGTTCGGCATGGAATACGACGGTATGGTAATTTACACATTTCAATCATACGGCGGCAAGTCAGCTGAACCATCATAGTTCGAAGTCCTTGCTTTATATGTTTTTGCGCTTTCTCAA
Source organism: Bacteroidota bacterium (assembly GCA_022709385.1). Lineage (GTDB taxonomy): Bacteria > Bacteroidota > Bacteroidia > Bacteroidales > CAIXZF01 > JAKLIX01. The sequence continues at coordinate 45,765 of JAKLIX010000008.1, forward strand.
CTGAAATTTGTTCTCATTGCCAATTAGCAGCCGCCGGATATTCTTAAGGTGTGTCAGGGGCACGAACAGTGCTGTCAGTATCGAGAACAACTGGAGCGACAATTCATTGACACCAAACACAAGCATCACGATAAACGGAAATGCCAGGGCTGCCGTAATCGAGGCCAGGGATACATAATGAGATAAAACGAACACCAGGACAAATACCCCGAGTGCCACAAGGAGCGAGGCCGGGAGCATCGCAATCATCACACCGGCCAGCGTTGCGACACCCTTGCCGCCCCTGAAACCCGCAAACACCGGAAACACATGGCCAAGAATGGCGGAAACCGCAAGCCCCACCCTCAGAAACGAAAGAAACTCAGGGGATAAGATGCCGGAAAAGAAAAGGGTCAGACTGACTGCAAAATAGCCCTTCAGCATGTCGAGGACAAGCACGGCAATCCCGGCTCTGGTACCAAGCACCCTGATACTGTTGGTGGCGCCGGCATTACGGCTGCCGCTTTCCCTGACATCCACCCCGAAAAAAAACCTGCCGATCCAAACCGCAGAGGGGATTGATCCGAGAAGGTAGGCAAGAATAAGTGATAAAACCAGCAATACAAACAACATGAAACAGACCTCTTTCGGCAAAATTATCAAAATTAGTCCGAAAACCCTTCCATTTTCCTGATAAAATCCTTCTTCTTCTTCAGGGTGGAGATATTGAAACGATAGGTATCCTCTCCCTTTTCCCCTTTATGGGTGCGCTTTTCAGGCTTAAGTTCCGTGATGACTTTATTGAAGTCGGCATTGGAAGAGATCGCCTGCATCAGGTTCCGGCTGTAATTGAAATAATACCAATGATTCTCATTAATTTCCAGATACATATCAAACACATCGCCGCTGCGTTTCTTGCTGATCTCGATATATCCCTTTACGTATTTGTGAATCTGGTTCTTCTCCATATTGCCGATACCGATGGGACCCTGGCTGACAAAGGAACTGGTTAGCGGGTTCCACTTAAACATGATATCGGAAAGCACGATGGTTTTATTCAGTTCTGAAGGGATCCTCCGGATACTGCCATAAAGACTGATCTCAGTGGAGAGTTCGTCGGCTTCTTTCTGCTCCATCAACTCACCGAGAACCCTCCTGAATTTGTCTTTACCAAGGTCTGCCGCCATTAAATTGGCCTCCTTCAGGGCTTCGGTTAGCATTTTCATGGCATCACCTGCAAAATAGAAATCAAGGAGCATGACCAGGTCGAAGCTGGCAGAATCGGGTATCATGTAATAATCCACTGATCCGAAACTGTTCATTTTAAACTGCCCGAAAACGGCGCCCATGTTCATCACGCCCTCCCCGTGCAATATACAATTTTCGGTATTCAGACTCAGATATCTTCCCGGCAGCGAAGGAGTCACGATTTTTTCCCTGCTTCCGATCTGGTATTCGTCCGCTGCTTCCGAATAATGAACCCAGCCTCCCGCCGACAACAGTTCCTGATCACTGTAATTCTCCTTGCGTCCCAGGAAAGCCGCATAGATATGGTTGTTTTTCTGGCTGAATCCCACGGCTGCCGACAGGTTCTTCCCGCCGATATCCCTCAGATCCTCAGCCACCGGCAGATAAATCTCCATGGGGTTAATCTCACATTCGAATTTCACCCAGGAGCGGGCAAGGGTGTCGCAGTCGTGACTGATCCTGTACCCCCCTCTGAACGTGAGATATTCCCTGCTGGCATTCAGCCTGACATCGCCGGTGAACGCAAAGTGCGGGTTCAGTTTAAAATTCAGCGAATCTCCGACAGCGCCTGTGGCAAAGGTCTGGAAAGTGCTGTCGACACCGATGGTGCTGAAATAAATTTCCTGCTTTTCCTTCTTGTCGTCAATGTAGAAATAGGAACCTTCCCCTGTGTAACGCTTTCTGGAAGTGATGTCCACCTTTGCATTCTCTATTGAATGGTATTTGGTGGTCGTGTTGGCCAGTATCCTTGCATTGGAAAGGGTCTTCATGCGGGCTTCCTTAAAGATGGTTACCAGTCCCCTGTCCGGAAACACAGCCGCATCGGCAACCCGGATATAACTCACCTGCTCGGCATAAATAATATTGTCTCTCAGGTTGTACCTGGCCTTGGGAGAAAGAAAACGCAACGAATCCTGCTTCGGATGCACGGAAACAAATTCTGATCCGCTGATGTCGATATCCACCAGTTCACGGATATCTCCCTGGTCGGAGGTGGGAATGGCAGTCGTTTTGGTATTGGCAAGCGCAATTTCCTCTTTATCCATATACCATTCAAATTCATCCATATAGCATATGTACTGATTTAGTGGAAATTCCACTTTGGAACCGCCGCCGTTGGATTTAAATTCGCCTTTCCGCTCCGTGAAATCGATATGTGACTTGTAATTATGCGTGGAAAAAGCAAGTTGTTTCAGATCATAGGTCTTCAGGCGGAAATCGGCCGTATCTGAATCGAACACCTTATTTCTGAATTTGAACAGCAGGGCATCAAGTTCGGCATCTTCCACCATGACTGTCCCGGCCCCTGTAAGAGAACCGGAAGTCAGGTGCATCTTCCCGCGAAGCAGGGTCTGCCCGTTATACAGGTCAATCGGTTTCTCCCTGCTGGTGAGTATCATCAGATCCCTGTATGGACGCCATAGCTGCCCGGCATCTGCGGCTTTTACGGGAGGATACTCCACCCCGGAGCTTTGCTCAAGGAGCGTGAATTGCTGTACTTCCGCACTGAGAGAATCCGGGTAGAAGTTGAAATCCACAGATTCAGAAGTGGAGGTCAGGTACTTCAGTGTACCATTGCCCTTGAGTCCCCGGTGGCTGAGGTCGATCACATTGTTGTACGATCCCGCGCCTCCGTAAACAGGATAGCCTGAGGGAGGTGTCAGGCGGGTAAAACCCAGGGAATAGTCTTTTTGAACCACCAGCGGTTGCTCCAGATCGGGGAAGATACCCGCCGAAACCAGATAACCGTCGAAACGGATATCGTCCGTGGCGAAATTATCCAGGTTGGAAATGGTGAAAGGATAGACATGAAAAAAGAACTTGTCGCGCCGGTACACACCCCGCTGTATGGAAGGTTTGTCATAATAGACATACGCATCATTCCTGCTGTTGAAGATCGGGTACTCGGGATAGGAAACAGCTCCCGACTTATTATTCGGATGGTCGATCAGGATATCGCCGCTCAGGTTACAGATCACAGACTTCACCCTGACCAGGGGATATTCCCCGAAGCGGTCCTTCTCCCAGGCCCTGACCATGAAACTCATGGAGTCCACGATCGGCAGGTTGATCCTGAACTTGGTGTAATCAAACGAACAGTCATGGGCATAAAAGTCGAACAAACCGGCATGGACACGTCCGGCAAACAGGAAATCCCTGTTCTTCTTCAGAATGAGTTCCTGGTTTGTCGGATAGATATAGACTTTCTGCGAATCGCTCAGGTAAACCATGGGGACCCCCCTCAGCTTCAGGTCGAAATTCAGCAGGCTTAGTGTGGCATTGGGTTCGGCAGTGATGGTAGACTGGAACTGAAGCACATCATAATCGGTTTTTTTGGCTCTTGCGTTGAGGTACTGAAATAAGCGGTCCTGGATATACACCTTGTCCTCATCCAGGTCATAGATCAGATACCCACCCACAGCCAGGCGCAGCAGGGAGGCTTTCACCTGTTCGGGAGGTTTCCTGAGATAATTGAAATATTCCTCCAGGTAGAACTCCCTGGTATTAAACTTCTTGCTATATGAAAGCACCAGATCGAGGGGATTGGCATCATCGATTCCCTGGAGCTTGAAATACCTTGAGTCCCGGTAATAATTGCTTGATTCAAACTGGGCATTCCCTTCAACGCCGGCCCCTTTGATCATGGTAAAATCTATCTTGGGCTCATCCATTCGCCAGTAAACGGCCTCGCAGTACATATCCACCATGTGGTAGGAATTGTAATAAGGGCTCATGGCCAGTCCCTCATCAGCCCGGATCATGGACAATTCCCTGTTCTTGTCGATGTACTTCATTTCGAGCCCCGGATGATAGATGGAATCCTTATCCCAGAAGATGGTAATGGATGCCCTGGCCGAGGTGATCCGGTCTTTTCTCATGATGAAGGCCCGGCTGGAAACCTTCACGAAAGGTTTGCCCTCCCTGGAGAAGATCAGGGTGGCATCCTGCAGTTTGCTTCCCGAACCGATCAGGCGGGCGCCGTGCATGGAAAACCCCCCTTCGTAATCGATGTCTGTAAACAATTCCTCAATCCTGAGGCGGTTGAAATAGGAAGTAAACCTGGGATAGGTGGCCTTTTCCTCCGAACTGCCGGCCAGAACCTTTTCCTCCAGCCTTCCCAGCATCGGAGCATCGAAGTATTCCCTGTTGAAGAACCTGACCGAATCCGCTTCAAACCTTGAAAAACGAACATTCAGGCGGTACTGGTCCAGTTCCGCCCATACCTGGTCCGGCGACAATCCGGCCCTTATCCAGTCGATACGGCCTCCACTGCCTTCCCAAAGATAGCGGGTCGGGTAATACACTCCCGAAGTGCGGTAAATGATGCTGCTGTCACGGTTGGCGTAGCAGATCAGATCAAGGCCGGGGAAGACCACCCGCGGTACCGAGTCATATTCAAAGGTGTAGTTGTCGCTGCTGGATTTCCAGGTGGTGGCGCTGCTGCTGTAAAGGATATTCTCGCTGAAAAGGCTGTTGGAAATTTCCAGAAAGGCCAGGAACTTTCTGCTGCTCGAAACGTCAAGGCTTTTCTCAAGGATGGCAAACCATGCATTGTAAGAAGGCTCGTCGGGCCCTGTCTTCTGAAAACTCAGCAGGGCGCTGAGGTACTGAAAGTAATGCGGGATGGGACGCATTTTGTAGCGCAGCATGGTATTGGCCATCTTCATGATCATAGCCTGCCGCCCGGAGGAAATGGATCCGTCTGTCCAGGCTGCACTGAAAACCTCCATCAGTTCCCTGCCCTCCCTGCGTTTGTCTTTCTCATACAGGCTTTCGAAGTATATGCCGATATCCGCAAGGAAGCCTGCAGGTTCGGTGGAAAAACTTTTCGGGATGTTCTGCGACCGGATTCCGGTAACAGCAGCAGTAATGAGAAGCAGGAGCAGGAGGGTCGTTTTTTTCATTTTTGAGCCTGACTTGATGCCTGAAAAACCGCGGCCACCCAGCGGTTCCGCTCTAGATAACGAATCCTTGCCAGGTTTAGTCTGCTGCATCCGGCTTCGATGGCCGGCAGATCATCCTCATAGAAACCCGAAAGCACCAGCAGGCCCCCCGACAGGAGATGAGCGGCATAGCTATTCATATCTGCCATCAGGATATTCCTGTTGATATTGGCAAGAATGATATGATATTGCTCATCCGGTATGCCGCCGGCATCTGCCTGTATCACCCGGACCTGCCCGGCAAGGCCGTTCCGTTCGGCATTCTCAAGTGCATTCTCATATGCCCAGCGGTCGTTGTCTATCGCCAGAACCCCGTCAGCACCGAGTTTCACGGCGAGTATGGCAAGGATTGCCGTACCGCAACCCATATCCAGCACCCTGCGTCCGCGGAAATCTATGTCGAGCATCAGTTCCATGACCTGGGAAGTAGTCTCGTGATGCGCCGTTCCAAACGACATTTTAGGTTCTACCACGATTTCAATCAGATGCGGATCGGCAGCAGGATGAAAAGGAGCCCTGACACAGATCTTGCCGGCGATCAGGACGGAAGAATAATGTTTTTCCCATTCCTCATTCCAGTTCCTGTCTTTCAGTTCATGGACGGCTTCCAAAGTCACTGCGCTGCCAAAACGCTGGTGCAGGGCTTTGCGGACAGCATCCGGTCTGACTGCTTCATCGGGATATGCCAGCAGCCTGCCTTCCTGTTCCTCAAAGGAGCTAAAACCCTGAGTGAAAAGGTATGCAGTCAGCAGATCAGGATTCGCTTCGTCCGTGAACCGGAAAATAAACTGCAGGAGCCTCATTGCCTTGCCGGAAAAGAGCGGGTGATGCTGATGAACTCATCCGCTTTCAGCGAAGCGCCCCCGATGAGGCCGCCGTCCACATCCGGCTGCGCAAACAGGCCGGGGGCATTGCCGGCATTGCAGGATCCCCCGTAAAGGATGGAGGTAACAGCAGCTGTCGCCGGATTGTATTTTTCGGCAATCAGTTTACGGATCCAGGCATGCATCTCCTGTGCCTGCTCATTGGTGGCATTTACGCCGGTTCCGATGGCCCAGACGGGTTCATAGGCGATCACTACCCTCCTGAATTCGGATTCCGGAAGGTGAAAAAGACCGGCAGCCAGCTGGTCTGAAACTACCTCAAAATGCCGCTTCTCATTGCGCTGATCGAGGGTTTCACCGCAACAAAAAATGGGTGTCAGATCCCATTTCAGGGCAGCCTTCACTTTCTCGGCAAGAAAAGCATCACTTTCTCCAAAATGCAAGCGCCTTTCCGAATGGCCGATGATACAGTAATCCACCAGCATGGATGCCAGCATGGCTGCACTGACTTCTCCCGTATAGGGTCCTGCATCAAGCGGATGGATGTTCTGGGCTCCGGTCAGAAATGCCCCGTCTTCTGAAAAATCTATCGCCATTTCCAGGTAAGGGAAGGGTGGACAAATCACAATTTCCGGCCCGTCCTCCTCTCTTTCGGCGAGCTTTTCCGACAATTCAGCCATCAAATCCTCCGCCATATTAAAATCAAGATTCATCTTCCAGTTGGCAGCAACAATTTTCTTTCTCATTATTCAGTTTCAATTTATTTAACAACCATTAGTTACAGTCTTAACGAATGCCAAAAATACGAAGGAATCTCCATGCCGGAAAATTTTTCAGACCAGCCTGATCCTGGGATCCAGCCATGCGTAGACAAGGTCGACCAGGATGTTGATTACCACCAGCAAAAGAGAAACAAAAAGCACCAGGCCCATCACCACAGGAAAATCGTATTTTTCGAGTGCTTCCACCATCACCACGCCGAGGCCTTTCCAATCAAACACATATTCAACAAAGACGGCTCCGGCCATCAGGGATGCAAACCAGCCTGAGACAGCCGTCACCACGGGATTCATGACATTCCGCAGGGCATGGCGGGTGATGGTCTGCCACTGACTCAGGCCCTTGGCCCTGGCTGTCCGGATATAATCCTGGCTCATCACATCGAGCATCGCACTGCGACTCAGTTCGGCAATCACCGCCAGCGGGCGGATCCCGAGGGTAAGCGCCGGGAGGATCAGGTTTTGAAGGGAAAGGCTTTCCCCCCGGCCGAAATCATCCACCTCAAACATGCTTCCCACCATGTTCAGGCCCGTAAGGTCGCCAAGAACCCAGGCAAACAGCCAGGCGATCAGAATGGCGGCAAAAAAGGAAGGAAGCGACATGCCTCCCACGGAAAGTACGATGATCAGCCGGTCCCAGAACGAATTGCGTTTCAACGCAGCCACGATACCCATGACGATCCCGAGTAAACCCGCAAACAACATGGAAACCACCGCCAGCAAAGCCGTGGCGGGAAAAGCAGTCCGGATGATCTCCGCCACCTCCCGCTTGCTCTGGTAACTCCGGCGCAGATAAGGTTCCTTCAGAACCAGCACCTTGTCCTGCATGCGAAGCACCGGGAAATGTGACCCGTACTTGCTGCGGTCAAAATACCAGTAACTTGCACTGTCCCTGGAATGATGCAGGGACAACGGGCTCAGGTCGTTCAGAAAATTCAGGTATTGGGTCAGCAGGGGTTTGTCTCTGCCAAGATCCCTGTTAATGGCCTCCACCGAACTGATGTCGGCCCGCTGGCCTAACATCATCCGGGCCGGATCGCCCGGCAATACGTTGAAAAGAAGGAATACCACCGTCACCACGCCAAACATCACCAGGATACCGTAAAACAACCGATGCAGCAGGAAACGGATCATCCTCGCTCTTCATTCTCCGGAAGGAACCCCGGATTGCGGAAATAGCTGCTTCAACTCCTCCCCGTCGGGAATGTTCCGGTAATGCCACTTCTTCATCACAACGGCATCTTTCATCACCACCAGCCCCGGATTGGAACGGACCATGGTCTTCAACTCCGTGTCATCGGACTGAAACCAGTTGATGTGTGAGTCACCGTGGCCGAAAAGCCTGCTGATGTCCTCCCCGGATGAGCCGCTGAGCCCGATCACGGAATATCCATCTGCCGAAAGTTGCTCCGACAGTTGTTCTATTTTGCTGATCGCTTCCGGACTCAGGCTGTTCAGATCGTTGCTTACCAGACAGAACAAATAGCCGGGCTCTCTCAGGTAATTGATTGTAAGATCATTGCCTAAGGTGTCAAGGATTTTGAAATTCGGTGCGGGGTAATGGTTGGGATCATCGATACGCTGGTTCCTGAATTCCCATGACGCAAGCCACACACTGTCCTGCCAGGGCAGTTCATTACTCAGGTATTCCTTGATCTCACCCGTCTGCTTGTTTTGGTAAACCAGGTAATACTGCGCGGGTTTCAGGCTATCCGGTATCATTTTATTGCCCGTTTTCCAGGCCGTGAAGTCTACCATGGGAAGGTTCCTGTAATTATAGAGGGAAAACAGGATAAACAATACCGGAACGGCTGCCAGGATGGTGTTCGCTGCCGCCGGCGGCCATACCCTTCCGAGTCGCTTGCGGTACACATAAACAAAGACAGCCAGCAGGATAAGCACCACATTTTTATAAAAAGTCTCCCAATTGGTCAGTTTGATCGCATCCCCGAAACACCCGCAATCAGGAACGGGATTGTAGATTGCATCAAAGAAAGTCAGTACGGTGAAATAAGCCATCAGCAAGAGGGTAAGCAGGGATACCGGCCGGATGCGGACGCTGAGCAAAAGGAAAACGCCCAGCGAGAACTCAAAGGCACAGAGCAGTATCGAAAGGCTTAGCGCCAGGGGCATGGCCCAGGGCATACCGTAAGCAATAAAATAATCTTCAATCTTATAGGCAGTGCCGAGCGGATCCACTCCTTTGACAAATCCTGAAAAGATAAAAGTCAGTCCGAGCAAAATCCTGAATACATGTACCATCCATTTCATAGTGCAGCGTTTTTTTCTGTTGATTGGCTTCAGGCTTTTTCTTCATCAAGGATCATGATCAGGGCAAAAGCAGCATAGTTGACAATATCAAGATAATTGGCCTCCACACCTTCGGATACGAATGTCCTGCCCCGGTTATCCTCTATCTGTTTAATCCGCATCAGTTTCATCAGGATGATATCGGCCAGCGAACTGATGCGCATGTCGCGCCAGGCTTCCCCGTAATCGTGATTTTTATTCTGCATCAGTTCCCTGGCTGCAGCAAGCTGGGCATCGTACCAGGCAGTTACTGTTTCATCCGGTGGACTGAGGTGATCCTCCCAACCCTGTTCAATCTGGATCAGAGCGATCAGGGAATAATTCACCAGACCGGCGAATTCAGGTTTGATCCCTTCTGCAATCCTGTGGACCCCTTTATCAAGGATACCTCTGATCCTTTGGACTTTAATATATAACTGGTCGGTAAGGGAGGATGGCCTGAGCACCCTCCACGAAGCCCCGTAATCTTTCAGTTTCTGGCAGAAGATGGCGCGGCAGTATTCGGTAACAGCATCAAATTCCAGGTTGGTCTTGTCCATATCGTCCGTAACGTGTGTTTCCCTTATCTTTGTATCCCGAAATGGCCAAAAAAAAGATCAGCCATTCCTAAGGAACTGCAAAACAGTAAGTTAATTCTTAATATCCGTGCAGAAAAGCAAGGCTAAAAGTAAAGCTTTTTTGGAAAAACCAGGTTTCAGGCTGGGACAAAAGCTGTTTTTTCCTGGCAAACCCTTGGTAATGGGGATATTAAATCTGAGTCCGGAATCTTTTTATTATCCAGGAAGCAATCCTGATACGACTGATGCAGACAGTCTGACAGCCTGGGTTGAGGGCATCCGGGCTTATATTGATATCCTTGATATCGGAGCGGTATCCACGCGTCCGGGCAGCCGGCCCGTTCCGGAAGAAGAAGAGATACGAAGGTTAGGGCATGCCCTGGCGGTATTGGTTCCGGTTTTTCCGGATCTGCCGGTCTCGGTCGACACCTTTCGTGCTTCTGCCGCGGGCATGGCACTGGAAGCAGGCGCCGTGATGGTTAACGACATTTCGGGGGGAAGCATGGATAGTGAACTGCATGAGGTGGTGGCTGGAGGAAAAGTGCCATATGTCTTATCCCATATCAGGGGAACGCCGGAAAACATGCAGAAAGATCCGGTTTACGGCGACGTGGTGAAGGAGATCATCCTGTATTTTGCTGAAGGTATAGAAAAACTGACACGAAAAGGAATTGGCGACATCATCCTTGATCCCGGCTTCGGATTCGGGAAAACCGTGGAACACAATTATGAATTGCTCAGCCGTCTGGAAGAATTTCAGGTACTGGGCCGCCCACTCATGGTGGGTCTGTCGCGCAAGTCAATGATACAGAAGGTCCTGAATTGTGAAGCCACCGCATGCCTCAATGGTACCACGGTATTGAACACCATTGCACTGATGAAGGGAGCAGATATCCTGAGGGTTCACGACCCGAAGGAGGCGAGGGAAGCCGTCATCCTTCACGAAAAAACGAATTCCGCCTGATTTTATACCTTTGCAGGCTGAAGCCGACATCATGATTCTTTTATTTCTGAACGACCTGGTGAACCTGAAGCTGATCGATGTGATCGACATCCTGCTGGTTGCCCTGCTGCTTTACCAGTTCTATAACCTGATCAAGGGTACCGGAGCCATCAACATCTTTCTCGGGATCATCGCATTCTACATCGTCTGGAAAGTCGTACGGGCCTTGCACATGGAACTGCTGAGTGAGATCCTCGGAGGCTTTATCAGCGTGGGTTTCATCGCAGTGATCGTGGTATTTCAGCCGGAAATCAGGCGCTTCCTGTTTCACCTGGGCACGCCCAACTTCATTTCCAATAAACCCAGGCGCTTCCTGTTCTGGAAGTTCAACCTCCATAACCCGGCAAGGCTTGACATCAGAGAGATCATTGAAGCCTGTGTTCATATGTCCGAAGTCCGGACCGGTGCCCTGATCATTCTTGCACGCAACAATCAATTAAAACAGTTCATCATGACCGGCGAAGAAATTGATGCCCGGGTCAAAGCCCGCCTCCTGGAAAACATTTTCTTCAAAAACAGTCCACTGCACGACGGAGCCGTGATTATTTTCGAGAACCGCATCCGCGCCGCAAAGTGCATCCTTCCGGTCAGCGAACAGCAGGAACTGCCTGCAGAACTTGGCCTGCGCCACCGTGCAGCCCTGGGGATCACCGAACAAAGCGACGCCATCGCCATCGTAGTATCTGAACAAAGCGGCAGCATTTCCCTGGCCATGAACGGTATTCTCCGCAAAGACATCAGCGACATCGACCTGGCAGAATTCCTCCACGGGGAATTTGAGTAGCATCAATCATCCTTGCATTCTTGCATTCCGGCATTCCGGCATTCTTGCATTCTGGCACTATAAAACATGGTTCTCAATACACAAGGAGACCTCGCTTATGTTGAATAAAGTTTAAGGTCAGGTCCAAAGTTTAATGAACCATGGGTCGTGAAATATAATAATTTTTGACTACTCCGTGTATAACTCCGTGTAACTCCGTGTAACTCCGTGGTTTTAAAAGCCGGGCGTGAAGTTTTTATTCTTTGCCTATGAAGAAGGTGTGATTTTTTATCCGCGGATCCGCCACGGCGGACACAGATTCACGCGGATTTTTTTCTGACAATGATTGAAATGGAACGACACAATGAGCATACTGAAGCATCACTGTCCTTTTTCCTCAAACTGCCGGATAAGCTCCTCCGGCGACTTCCCGAGATTATCCAGCAATACCTGGGCGTCATCAGCAAAATAATGCTCAGGGTGGCTGCGGATGAATTCCATGTAACAGACCTTTGCCTTCTCAAAATCAGCCAGGTTGTTGTCGTAGATGAATCCTTTCAGGAACATGCACTCGGGAGTGCGTCTGAAATCGGGGTATTCCCGGATGATACGGTCCAGGGTCTGAATGGCTGCCTGGGGTGTTTCCGCATGGGTCTGCAACTCCGACATCTTAAAAAGGTACTGGGCTGACAGTGTATCCCCGGGATAACTGCCTGCATAGGCATCGTAAAGCTTGATCAGCGCTACGGCCTTGTTTTTGTCGAATGTGCGGCTGACTGAGTCCACCAGGGACTGCTCCAGTTTGCTGATCTTAGCCGACATCCTTTCCTGTTTGCCGGTACAGGCTGCCAGGAAAAGGACGGTTAGCAGTACCATGCTGATGCTGAATATTCTCATAATAATTTGATTAGATGTCGCACAAAGCTCAGTTCGCAGTGGCAGCCTGCCTTCGCTGTCCGGGAAAGATCATGCGGTAAGCCACTTTAACCTGCCCCAGGGTCAGCTCTTTCAATCTTCTTTTCAACAGCATCTTCCTGAGGGAACTCAGGTGATCCACGATCAGCAGGCCTTCGATATGATCATACTCATGCTGGATGATCCTGGCGATAATACCGTCATACACTTCATCATGCGACTGAAATTGCGCATCCTGGTAGGTGATGCGGATGCTGCTCTTTCTACTGACCTCTTCGCGGATACCGGGAAAACTCAGGCAGCCTTCCTCATAAAGGACATCCTCCCCGCTTCTTTCGGTGATCCTGGGATTGATAAATACCTTCTGAAAATTCTTAGCCCTGGGATCTTCATCGGCAAAAGGCGTGGCATCCACCACAAACAACCTGATTCCCAGGTTCACCTGGGGGGCAGCCAGTCCCACACCGGAAGCCGACTGCATGGTTTCGAACATATCGCTGATAAGTGCCTGCAAACCGGGATAATCAGCCGTGATATCCCTGGCCCGGCTTTTCAAAATGGCATTGCCGTATGATACAATTGGAAGGATCATGTACTTTGAATTAGACTGTCCATATAACCCTGCAGAATGATGACCGCACTCACCCTGTCGACCAGGGCCTTGTCTCGCCTGCCGCTCCTGCTGATGCCTGCCTCCAGGATGGCACGGGAAGCCAGCAGGGAAGTAAAGCGTTCATCGGCACGCGCCACCCGGATCCCCGGAAACACCTTCTCAAGCACCGTGATAAACTGCCTGATGGGTTGAGAAGACTGGGTATCCGTTCCATTCCAGCGTTTGGGCTCCCCCACCACAATGCAATCCACGATCTCCTGCCGGCAGTATTCGCGCAGGTAATCCATCAGCTTGTGCGTCGGAACGGAGTCCAGCGGCCCGGCAATGAGGCATTCCGGGTCAGTAACCGCCAGGCCTGTCCGTTTTGTTCCGTAATCGATGGCTAAAATGCGTCCCATTCCTTACATTTGCAACAACAAAGGTACGATAAAGTTTAAAAACCGGTGGTTTTTCAGAATCCTAAGAGAATTAAACGTAAGTTTGAAAACCGATAACCATGAGGCCTGAAGCACTTTTTCCACTGATCGACCAATGCTGGCAGAATCGTCTGCTTCTCGAACAAAAGGCTTATATCCAAGCTGTTGAATCAATCATGGAAGCCCTTGACAAAGGATTGGTGAGGGTGGCCGAACCTGAAGCGCAAGGCTGGAAAGTAAATGAAACCGCTAAAAAAGCCGTCATCCTCTACTTTCTGATCAGGGAAATGGAAACCACCCTTGCAGGCCCCCTGGAGTTTCATGATAAAATCCCCCTGAAAGGTAATTACAAAAAACTGGGAATCAGGGTTGTACCACATGCACTTGCACGATATGGGGCTTATGTTGCCCCCGGGGTGATCCTGATGCCTTCCTATGTAAACATAGGCGCCTATGTCGACAGTGGCACCATGGTGGATACCTGGGCTACCGTGGGTTCCTGTGCCCAGATCGGCAAAAATGTACATCTCAGCGGCGGCGTGGGCGTGGGCGGAGTGCTGGAGCCTCTGCAGGCCGCTCCCGTCATCATCGAAGACGGCGCTTTTATCGGTTCCCGCTGTATCATCGTGGAAGGGGCCTATGTGAAAAAGGAAGCCGTACTCGGAGCCAATGTGGTGCTTACCGGATCGACACGCATCATCGACGTAAGCGGACCTGAACCCATTGAATACCGGGGAATGATCCCGGAACGATCGGTGGTGATCCCCGGTTCCGTCCCTAAAACCTTCCCTGCAGGCACCTACCAGGTACCCTGTGCGCTCATTATCGGAAAAAGAAAGCCTTCCACCGACCTGAAGATATCACTGAATGAGGCTTTACGCGACTTCGACATCAATGTTTAACCTGCTATACTTTACATTATGGGCAAAAGAAAGAAAAAGTGGAATTATTACAGGGTGACCTTCCAATGGATCATCCTGCTGTTACTGGGGTACATGGTCGTAAGGGCCTGGGTCGATCCGGCCTATTTCGCCGATTTTGAAGCCTACTGCCCCATCGGCGGCATGCAGGCCTACTCCAGTTTCCTGGTCAACAACAGCCTGGCCTGTTCCATGACCACCCTGCAGATCGCCATGGGATTTGCACTCATCGCAGGAGTCATCCTGTTTGCTAAACTATTCTGCAGTTTTATCTGTCCGGTCGGTACCTTTACGGAATGGCTCGGTCGCCTCGGTGAAAAATGGAAAATCCGCTATACCATTACCGGATGGGCCGACCGTCTGCTCCGCCTGCTGAAGTATGCCCTCCTGTTTATCACTTTTTACTTCACCATCAACTCCAGCGAATTATTCTGCAAACAGTACGACCCTTTCTACGCCATTTTCACCGGCTTTGGCAGTGATGTGGTGATCTGGATGGCCCTCCTTGCCCTGGCCGTGACCATACTGGGTTCACTCTTTGTCAGGCAGTTCTGGTGTAAATACCTCTGCCCTCTCGGCGCTGCCACCAACCTCTTCGCCTTTACGGTGGTCTTTATCGTGATCACGGCAATCTACGCACTGCTCATCTGGGCCTTCGGACTTTCCATTGGTTGGATATGGTATCTCGGCGCTTTGTGCCTGGCAGGATTCCTGGTGGAAGCCTTCAAACAGCATACCTGTTTCTTTCCGTTGGTGAAGATTACCCGCCACGATGAACTCTGTACCCACTGCAAGATTTGTGATAAGGTCTGTCCCTACAACCTGAACATCAGTGAAGCAGATAAAGTTACACATATCGACTGCCACCTCTGCGGCGATTGTGTGGTGAAATGCCCTGAAGCCGGAGCCCTGAAATATAACGGTCGTAAATTGAACTGGTTGCCCCCGGCAGCCATCATCGTCCTGGTGGTGGCAGGCATCCTGATCTCCGCCAACAACCAGGTGCCCACCATCGACCAGCAATGGGGAAGTCCCGAACAAATGAAGAACGCCAGTATATATACCCAGTCAGGACTGAAGAACGTGAAGTGCTTCGGCAGCTCCATGGCCTTTGCCAACCATATCAAGGACGTGCCTGGCATCCTCGGGGTTCAGACCTATGTGAAAACCAAAACCGTGAAAATCTATTTCGATCCCTCAGTGATCACAACCGATGGCATCAAGGAGGCCATGTTCACTCCTGTCAAGGAAATCATCGCCCTGCCCGGTGAAGATGTGAACCAGATCTTCTTCCTGAACACAGGCATTGATCACTTTTTCGATCCCAACGATGCAGCCCTGCTGGCTGAGATTTTCGGCAGCAGGGAAGGCATTTACGGTTTCGAGACGCATTACGGGGAACCGGTGGAAACTACCATCTTTTATGATGAAAATAAAATCAGGCCCGCTGAGATCAAAGCCCTGATAGAAACAAAAGAATTCGGCATCAAAGACGGAGATCAAACCACCATGGTGAAACCCGGTTTTGCAGTGGCCTGGGTCAAAGACTCCCATCTTGCCAGCAGCAGGCAGGAATTCCTGCAGGGACTCTTTGAACCCTATGACAGAACTTTCAATGATTACGAAACCTGCGATTCTGCTTCCCTCGCAACACTCCGGATTCCGTTTCCGGAAGCCCTTGAACCTGCAAAAAAAACCATGATCGGCTTCCTGCGTAACCACCTGATGAATGATAAGGGAACCGTCCGATTCTCAACACGATGGGAAGAAAACAATCCATTCCTGTACATATATTACCTGCCTGAAAAGACAACCCCCGAAAATATAATGTTGTCTTTAAAGAAACCGAAACTTCACATTACCTATAAAAGCGGAGAAACTGAAGACATTGACAATCCCTTTATGTTTCCCGGTTCAGCAACCGGGCTTATACCCAATTAAAACCCGATGAAATTCCCATGAGTCTGAACTCACCTACCGTTATGATATTATTACATGGGTATTCCATCTGACCTTAATGTAAAAAATATGAACAGATGAAAAAGTGGCCGGCATTCTGGATTTTGCTCAACCTGACCATAATCAGTGTTGCAGGTGAAATACCGGCCGGCCATTTTCATTATTCATTTATCGAAAACAAAGGACAACTGCCCTCCCAGGTTCGTTACCATGCCCATCTGCCGCACGGGGACCTTTACCTTGAGAATAATGGATTGACTTTCAGTTTTTTAAACAAAGAAAGCCTGCAAAAGCTCCTGGCTTATAAACTGAAGGATGAGGCCTGGCGTAAAGCCAATCCCCATCCCGGCTTTCTGATACCCGCCCACGCTTACAAAGTACGGTTCAAAAACGCCAATCCCCTGAATCTGTGTGAGGCACATTATCCTTATCCCGACTATAAAAACTACTTCCTCGGGAATGATCCCGAACGCTGGGCCTCCCATGTGTCACATTATAAAGAAGTCATTTACAAGAACATATACCAAAACATCGACCTGCTCATGACCCAGGAGGAAGGACAATTGAAGTATAATTTCCTGCTGGAACCGGGAACTGATCCCGCTCTTATCTCCCTCGAATACTTAGGCGTGGAGAAAATCCGGATCAGGAACGGCAGGCTGGTCGTGGTAACTTCCGTAAATACTGTCGAAGAACTCAGGCCCCTTGCCTGGCAGCAGGACAGTGAAGGGAAGAGGCACATGTTGTCCTGCCGTTTCCGGCTCAGGAACAATGTGGTCGGCTTTTCCTTTGATGATGCCATTGACCCTTCCCTCCCCCTGGTGATCGATCCGGTGCTGATCTTCTCCACTTACTCCGGTTCTGTGGTGGATAACTGGGGATATACCGCCACCTACGACAAGGACGGTTTCCTGTACGCAGGCGGAGCGGCCTTTTTACAGGGATACCCCACCACCACGGGGGCTTACCAGGTGAATTTCGGAGGCGGTAGTGCGGATATCGCCATCAGCAAATATGACACCACAGGTTCGTTCATGATTTATTCCACCTACCTCGGCGGCAGCGGGACCGAAGTCCCGGCATCCCTGGTGGTGAACAACAACAACGAATTGCTTGTCATGGCAAGCACGGGCTCTGCAGATTTTCCCGTGACTTCCCAGGCTTACGACCAGACTTTCAACGGGGGAACGCCTTATGTGCTCACCTTCATTCTCAATTTCCAGGCGGGTTCCGACATCGCGATCAGCCGCCTTTCTTCCGGCGGCGACGCCCTTTTGTCCTCCACCTACCTGGGCGGCAGCCTCAACGACGGATTGAACACCACCGCCCCGCTCAAGCACAACTATGCGGATGATGCACGCGGTGAGATCAAGACAGACAACGATCAGTATATCTACGTATGCAGCAGTACCCTGTCACCGGATTTCCCCGTCAGCCAGGGCAGTTACCAAACCGTCTTCGGAGGAGTGCAGGATGCCTGTATCGCCAGGTTCGACCCTACCCTCACCTACCTCGTCTGGTCGACCTACCTCGGCGGGTCGGCTGCCGATGCCGGCTACAGCCTCGTGATCAATGATGAGGGGGAAGTCTACCTTGCCGGTGGAACAGCCTCCCCGGATTTTCCGGTGGTCGCTCCTTCATATCAGCAGGCTTTTACGGGCGGAGGCTGCGACGGCTTCATTGCCTGCCTGTCCGATCAGGCATCCGCACTGGTCCATTCAACATATTACGGATCAGCAGCCTACGACCAGTTGTACTTCGTCGACCAGGACAAGAACGGCAACGTTTATGTACTCGGCCAAACTGCCATCTCAGGAATGTATTACATCTTCAATGTTTCCTGGGCCACGCCGGGCGGAGGGCAGATCATATCCAAATTCAATTCATCCCTCAGTACCAGGCTGCTGTCGACTGCATTCGGTACTGGTAACGGAGGACCGGACATCTCACCCACGGCCTTCATGGTGGATTACTGCAATTATATCTATGTGTCGGGCTGGGGCAGCGCCGGCCTGAACGGCTTCGGCGGAACGGCCGGGCTCCCCGTAACCGCCAATGCCTTCCAGACCACCACCGATAATAACGACTACTATTTCCTCGTGCTCGAAGGAGATGCGAGCGGACTCATCTATGCCACCTACTTCGGCGGCAGCGCGGCCGAACACGTGGACGGCGGCACCTCCCGCTTCGATAAAAAAGGAAGAATATACCAATCTGTTTGTGCAGGCTGCGGCGGTTACGACGATTTCCCCACCACACCCGGCGCCTGGTCAAATGTAAATGGCAGCACCAACTGCAACAATGCCGTCATCAAATACAACTTCAATATACCGCTTGCCGTGGCTGATTTCATCAGCCCTCCTTCCGGCTGTGCTCCCTATACCGTCAGTTTCGTAAATACCAGCCAGGCTACTACCTCCGGCAATGTCCAGTATTTCTGGGATTTCGGCGACGCCACAACCTCAACCCTCAAAGATCCGGTGCATACGTTCACCCAGCCCGGGTCCTACCTGGTAAGCCTCATCATTTCCGATTCCGAAAGCTGCAACCAGGCCGACACCATACAACAAATGGTGCATGTCCTCGGAAATCCTTCCTTTACCCTGACACCGGCGAATATCTGCCCGGGCGAAAGTGTACAGATCGGTATCAATCCCATACCGGATCCATCTATCACCTATTACTGGGGCCCGGCCTTCAACCTGAATAATCCATTCCTGCCTAACCCCATTGCGTCACCATCCGCGACCATCACCTATACCTTGTTAATTACCAACGGATTATGTTCAGACACCGCTGAACAAACCGTCTTTGTTCACGAAATTGAAGCCCATGCCGGCAATGATACAGTGGTCTGCCAGGCCGATATCACCCTGACGGCACACGGCGTCCCTGATTCGCTTTCGTTTATCTGGTCTTCCAGCTCCGCCTTCCTCGACACACTCAACGCAGGTATCAATAATCCGGTAGCACAGGTAACACTTACCGGCCAGTCGAACTGGTTCTACCTGATGGCCTTCGACGATTACTGCAACGCCATCGACAGTGTAAACATCTCCTTTTCAATCCTGGTCAGCCCTGCAGGGGGGCAGAATCCCCTGTGCCCCGATTCCTGCAACGGTATTGCCATGGTGGAGGTCAACGGCGGCAGTCCGCCTTACCAGTTTTTATGGAGCAACGGCCAGACCCTCGATTCCATTGGCAACCTTTGCGCAGGCAGTTATACAGTTACCATCACAGACTCGGCAGCATGCATCAGCATCGCCGGCATTGTCCTCACCGAACCCCCACCCTTCAGTATCACCCCTGAAATCACACACGTTCCCTGCGATGCAGTCTGCAATGGCAGCATTTCAATCACTGCCGCAGGAGGAACACCACCATACACCTGGGCCTGGAACAATGGCCAGCAAACTCAAAACATCGAAAACCTCTGCGCCGGTAATTACCAGCTGTTGCTTACCGACAGCCTCCTCTGCCCCTATAATGCAGATTTTACCGTCAGCGTCGAAAGCAGCTTCGACCAGGTCAGCCTTGCTGCCAGTCCCGATACGGTTTACCAGGGTGTCCCCGTACAACTCACGGCAACGCTTCTTCCGGGTTGTACTTACGCATGGCAGCCATCACAATACCTGAGCCGGAACGATATACCCGACCCTGTCGCACTTCCGCCCCTGAGCACCACTTTTACCGTTACCATCACTGATCCGTGGGGCTGTGTTTTTACTGATTCCGTAAAAGTGGTGGTGCTGGAAGTGTTTTGCAGGGAGCCCTACATATACGTGCCCAATGCCTTCTCCCCCAACAACGACAGGAAAAATGACCTTTTGCTGGTTCAAAGTCCTTATATTGAAAGCATGCAATTGTTTATTTATGACCGCTGGGGTAACAAAGTCTTCGAGACAAGGGATCCGGCCGTGGGCTGGGACGGTACCTGGCAGGGAAAAGCCTGTGAACAGGGGGTGTACGTCTATTATATTGAAGCCGGTTGCTTCAACAAGGAAACTTTTAAGAAAAAAGGCAATATAACACTGATCAGGTAAAAACCTGATGCCGGTATACAAAAGCATATGCGCATCACAGTACTGATCATGTTTTTCATTTCTTTGTGGCTCAGTTCTCTGTCGCAGGATATTCATTTTTCCCAGCATTACTTCACTCCGGTATTCACCAATCCGGCCAATACAGGCTTATTTGAGGGAAAGTACCGCATGGGATTACAATACCGCAACCAGTGGAATGCGGTTACCACACCCTTTAAAACCCTGATGGCAGCGGGCGACATGATGATCATCAGGAAGAAACCCGGAAGGGGCTATGCCGGGGCAGGCCTGATGATCCTCGGCGACAGGGCCGGAGACGGCGCATACGGGATCACCCAGGCAGCGCTTTCCCTCTCATGGTTCCAGCCACTCGACCGCAAGGGCAGGAATTACCTGGGAGCAGGGATCAGTGCTGCACCCACTGAAGTAAGCGTGAATTTCAACCGCCTGCGCTTTCCCGACCAGTACGACGGCAATATGTTCAATCCCAATATCCCGCATGGCGAAAGCATCGGCAGGGAATGGCGTTATTATCCCGATCTGGCCGCCGGCCTGGTCTGGCTGCTGACCCAAACAGGACAACAGGAGGTTCAGCTCGGATTCAGCGCCTTCCACCTGAACCGGCCAAAATGGGGATTGCTCGAAAGCAGCGCAGAGAAACTCAGTGTCCGCTGGTCGGCACAGGCATCCGCCAGGCAAAAACTCAGTGAAGAATGGCATCTGTGTCCTTCCATGCTTTTCAACATCCAGGACAGGCACAGAGAATTGCTCATCGGCAGCAATGTCAGCTGGAGCCGCTGGGATAGGTCTGACCTGGCCGCCACCCTCCGGGCAGGCATTCACAGCAGGCTGGGTGATGCCCTCATCATCCTGCTGGGTGCAGATCTGGGCGCAATGTCATATAACATCAGCTACGACATCAATTACTCGGGACTTAAAAAGGCTTCGTATCTTCGCGGAGGATTGGAGCTTTCCCTTCAGTACACCTTCCTTAAACCGGACGGGACGCTGAAAAGGGAAGTAACCTGCCCGATCTTCTGATGATGAAGCAAGCGTCAAAAAAACTGTTTCCTTTCTATCTGACTGTCATCCTCTTGTTTGTGATGCTGGCGAATCACGGCCACGGCCAGGGAATCGCGGAGCTGATCAGCAAAGGGGATGAATTATACGATGAAGGCGATTACTTCGGTGCTTCCGCATATTATTACCAGGTCCTGACACAGGACTCCACCAGGTACAAAATCGCTTACCGTTATGCAGAATCCAGCAGGCTTTTCAATGAATACAGGGAGGCGACCCGTTGGTACCGTTTTATCCTGCGCAGCCCGGAAAGCCGCCGTTTCCCCGACGCCCGCTTCTGGCTGGCAATGATGCTTAAGAACACGGGAGATTATCAGGCTGCCATTCAGCATTTTGAAGAATATATCAAAGATCAGGGTGGCAAGGCTGAGTTTTACCAGCGCGCCATAAGCGAGTCCCTGGCCTGTAAATGGGCAGCGGAAGCCATCCTGGATACCCTGCCCTTTACCGTTGTGCATCCGGGTTCGGATATCAACTCAGCCTATGCAGATTTCGGTGCGGTTCAGATGGGCGACAGCCTGCTCTTTTTCTCCTCCCTGCAGTTTGAATACGATGCGCCTTACGAAAGCCTGCTGCCTGGCATGTTCCTCACCAGGATCTTTCAATCCCGCATCACTCCGGCGGGATTCTCCGAAGCCCGGGCACTTGAAACCAGGATCAACGACAAAAGCACCCACAATGCCAATCTTTGTTTTTCGTCAAATCACCAGCTTTTCTTTTTCTCGCGCTGTGCCGATGAACGCCGGCCCGAATTGCGCTGTGAACTGTATCTGTCAAAACTGAAAAACGGAAAATTCACCAGACCTGTCGCATTGCCAAATACCATCAACAAATCCGGATATACCGCCACCCAGCCTGCCATGGCGCACGGTGCAAAAGAAGATATCCTCTTCTTCGTGTCAGACCGTCCCGGCGGCCTCGGCGGTAAAGACATCTGGTTCTCCGTGGTACGCAAAGGAAAAGTATTCCCCCCGGCCAACCTCGGCCCCCCGGTCAATACTCCCGGTAATGAAATCACCCCCTTCTACGATAACAAAACCGGAACCCTTTACTTCAGCTCCGACGGTCATAAAGGATTCGGCGGTTATGATATTTTCCGGTCCAAAGGAAGTTACAATACCTGGAGCATGCCCGAAAATGTCGGTCATCCCCTGAATACCAGTTATAACGACCTGTATTACACCATCAACGAAACCGACAGCAGCGGCTACCTGACCTCTAACCGCCCCGGTTCCTACTTCATAAAAAAAGAAACCTGCTGCAACGATATTTACCAGGTGTACCCGGGTAAGAAAACCACAAAAGAAGATACAGCAGACACCAGCCTGCCGGAAGAGCCCATTCCCGTGGTGATCAGGAAACTGCTTCCCCTCAGCCTTTACTTCCATAATGACGAACCCGACCCTGCCACCACAAAGGAAAGTACGGATAAAAACTTCCGGACCACCGTAGCCGATTATTACCTGCTGAAAAAGTCCTATCAGGAAGAGTACAGCCGTGGACTGAAAGGACAGGCAGCAGCAAAGGCCGTGCAGGAGATCGCGGATTTTTTTGAGGATTACGTGCTGAAAGGACTACAAAACCTGGAAACCTTTACCGGACTTCTCCTGCAGGATCTGCGGCAGGGGAACAAGATCATGATCACGCTGAAAGGATTCACCAGCCCGCTCAACACTGCCGAATACAACAAAAGCCTTGCCCGCAGAAGGATCAGCAGCCTGATCAATTATTTCAGGGAATACGACAACGGAATCCTGATTCCTTTCCTGACCGGGACGCATCCATCAGGCGGAAGCCTTCAGTTCATCGAAGAACCCATTGGCGAAGAACAGGCCAGCCCCCTGGTCAGCGACAATCCCAGCGACAAGCGGAAGTCGGTTTACAGCCGTGCAGCAGCCCTCGAGAGAAGAATACAGATTCTGTACTATAACTCCAGGTAGATCATGCCCCTGACTTTGCCTAATCGTGGCCATGTATCCGGGCAATATGGCCCTGACATCCCGCCTTGCCAAATCACATTTTCAAATCATTGTTTGTCAGTTCTGATAAAAAGCAGTACATTTATACGCATACATGCAGGTTTGTGAAAGCAAAGCTGTTTGAGTATGAGCAATGCCATACACCCACGGATCGCAATTTTTCCGCAAACCCATTCCGTGTGGGTATTCTCATTGATTTTATCACAGCATAAAATACATTATTCAAATAAACGACACGTAATATGAAAAAGATCATGATGCTGATTTGTCTCAACGGATTACTTTTTCCCTTGTCAGATGCCCAGACAATCTATACGATCGATTCAGTTGCCGGATGTGAGGGCGGTGCATTGATCCTGCCGGTGAAGGTTTACAATTACTATGCTATGAACTGGAAATTAAAGATTAAATTCAATCATAATGTGCTTGCATCTGCCGGTTGGCAGAATTTTGCCGGTCCCGGTTTTATTATGGGAGGAGTGACACAATCCGTTGTGAGTGATTTTGACACCATTCACTTGTCCGGACAGTGTTTCCCTGCTCTTCAACTTACAGGTGGAGCCACTCTGGTTGAGTTGACATTTATTTACCTGGGTGGTGAAGGCTTCGTCGAGGTGATACCTGGTACGATTCCCGCAGGCATTTTCAATAACAGCCGGGTTTCATCGGCAGAAGTTGAAATATTGAATCAACCCGTTTCAACGATTACATCTCCGGGTTCAACAGCTTCATTCTTTGTCACTACATCCAACGATTTTGGATTAGACTTTCAATGGCAGGTCAACACCGATGGAACTGCCTGGAGCAATCTCAGTGAAAATCCTCCCTATGAAGGAGTCCATTCTGACCTGCTGATCATTGACCCGGTACCTGAGATCTTCGATCTTTACCAATACCGTTGCATCATTGAAGGATGCACAATAGATACAAGTCAGCCCGCCATCCTGGAAGTCAATGCGATCACCACGGTTCAGGGCAGCCTCAGCTACGCCAATGCCTTTTCATCACCTGTTGAAGGCGCTGAAATCACATTTACCCAGGGTGGAATTCCGGTATCAGGTTCTGTTACCGATGCAAACGGACAATTCAGCCTGGACAACCTGCCTCCAGGAACCTATGAGATTCAAACAGTAATCCCCTACCCCTGGACCGGCGTCAACGCCATCGACGGAATGACCATCCTGAAACACTTTGCCGGCTTACAGGTGCTTAGCGGTTTTCCATTGACCGCGGCAGACGTGAACCTGTCCGGAACTGTCAACAGCATCGATGCCATGATGGTGATTCAGCGTTTTGTCGGAATGATCAGCAGTTTCGACCTTCCGGACTGGATCGTGGATGTACAGTCGGTTGAAGTCCCTGTCATCGGGATCGTGGATCTCCCCATAGAAACCATCTGCGCAGGTGATGTAAATGCTTCACATATACCATGATCATGAAGAAAAGCGCTATCCCCACATGGCTCGTAGTCCTGGCAGGAATGTCAGGCCCGCTTCAGGCCCAGGTGAACGACAATTGCAGCAACGCCATTCCGCTGACTGTCGGTTCATCATGTCAGATGAACATCTTCAGCAGCATCGGAGCAAGCGCCGAAGCGGGAGTCGCACCCAATCCCTCCTGCGGCTATTACAAGGGAGGCGATGTTTGGTTCACTGTAGTCATGCCCGTATCCGGTGAATTGCGCTACGAAATTGAAGGCATTTCGGGCATTAATCCGCAAACCGCATTCTACAGGGGAAACTGCGGCGCGTTTACCGAGTACCTTTGTCTCCACCTGAAGGATGCTGTAACCATCGTCGATCCTTCCATTGCCGGAGAAACAATCTATATCCGGGTGTTCAACTACAACAGCGCGGGCGGAGGAATCTTCCGCCTTTGTGTCTGGGATCCTCCCGTGCCGCCCAACAACAACTGTGAGGATGCCAGCCTCCTTTCCATCGATACCCTCTGCAACCCGCAAAACTGGTCCAATGCCTATGCCACAGCCCAGCCCGATTCAATCGCGCCGGATCCCGACTGCGGCCACTATAAAGGCGGTGACGTCTGGTTCACCTTTACCATGCCGGCTTCAGGCAAATTGCGGATCGAACTGACCCCTGCACAGGCTACGCTCTATAAAGGGAGTTGCGGCGCTTTTACCAAAGTGGATTGCATGCAGCTGGACGGGCTGCGTACCATCTGCGACACCTCCCTGGCAGGTGAAACCATGTACCTGAGGGTTTATACTTACAACAATGAAGAAGGAGCCCCCTTCACACTCTGCGTCTATGAGCCGCCGATACCCCTGAATGACAACTGCGAGCAGGCAATCATCCTTGCCATCGGTACGGTATGCACAATACAGACCTTTACCAATGCCCTGGCAACGGCCCAGCCCGACTCAATCGCGCCGGATCCCGCCTGTGGCCACTATAAAGGCGGTGATGTCTGGTTCACCTTCACCATGCCGGCCTCAGGCAAACTGCGGATAGAACTTTCCCCCGCCCAGGCTACACTCTATAAAGGGAGTTGCGGGGCATTTACCAAAGTGGATTGCATGCAGCTGGACGGGCTGCGTACCATCCACGATACCTCCCTGGCAGGTGAAACCATGTACCTGAGGGTTTATTCCTATAATAATGAAGAAGGAGCCCCTTTCACGCTCTGCGTCTATGAGCCGCCGATACCCCTGAATGACAACTGCGGGCAGGCAATCATCCTTTCCATCGGTACGGTATGCGCAGTACAGACCTTTACCAATGCGCTGGCAACGGCCCAGCCCGATTCAATCGCGCCGGATCCCGCCTGTGGCCACTATAAAGGCGGTGATGTCTGGTTCACCTTCACCATGCCGGCCTCAGGCAAATTGCGGATCGAACTGACCCCTGCCCAGGCTACGCTCTATAAAGGGAGTTGCGGGGCATTTACCAAAGTGGATTGCATGCAGCTGGACGGGCTGCGTACCATCCACGATACCTCCCTGGCAGGTGAAACCATGTACCTGAGGGTTTATACCTACAACAATGAAGAAGGAGCCCCTTTCAGCCTTTGTGTGTATGAACCCCCTGTCCCGGACAACGACCATTGTGAAAATGCTTTCCCCCTTGCAGTAGGGAACAGCTGCGCTCCCCTGCCTTTCACCAACCGCTTTGCCACCGCGCAACCGGCTTCAGTTTGTCCAAATCCTAGCTGCGGTCATTATAAGGGGGGCGATGTCTGGTTTACTGCCGTCATGCCCCGTACAGGTAAAATCATCATGAACCGGACCAATATCTCCGGAATGAACGCACAGTGGGCCGTGTATACCGGCAACTGTGGCAACATGACCCAAATCGCCTGCGCACAATTGGTAAACACATTGAATATTAATAACCTGACCCTTGCAGAAACCATCCTTTATATCAGATTCTTTAATTACAACAATGAAGAGGGCGGAGAATTCACCTTCTGTGTCTTTGATACTACCTGCAATCATGTGCAAACAAGCGTCCTTTTCGATAGCATCTGTTACGGGGAGAGCTATACCTTTCCCGATGGGGATTTCATGAATGACATTACAGAAAGTCTCACAGATACCAGTATCCTGATCAATGAGCTGTATTGCGACTCCCTGGTGATCACCCATCTCTGTGTAAGACCCCTGCAGCCGGCACTGAACCTGCCTTCCACCCTGGTCATTCCGTGTGAGTGTTTTAATCTCCAGCTGGATGCCGGCCCAGGCTATGATTCCTATCTCTGGAATACGGGGGAGCAAAGCAGTGCTGTCCCGCTCACGCGTCCCGGACTGTATATCGTGTCCATCACCGGCTGTTTCGAAGGACCGGATACGGATTCCTGCCTCGTAACCTTGTCGCCCCCTTCAGTGTCCGGACAGGTGCAATACCTCAACAATGCCCATACAGCGCTGTCTGATGTGAAGGTTTACCTCTGTTCAGCTGATGATATCGTTCTCGACAGTACCAACACGCTGCCGGATGGACACTATCGCTTCTGCGGTCTCCAGGAAGGCCCGTACAGCCTGAAGATTGCCTGCACTGCTGCAACAGGTGGGATAAACAACATAGACGCATTGGTGATACTCAGGCATTTTGCAGAAATTCAACCGCTAACAGGCCTGAATTTTCAGGCTTCCGATGTCAACGGCAGTGGTTATGTGAATTCCCTTGATGCACTGATGGTGCAACGCCGTTATGTCGAGCTGATCAATACCTTCCCCGCCGGTGATTGGATATTCGAACAAGCTTCATTCACCATCGATCCCCAGCAAACCCTCATTATCCATATTTTCGGACTCTGTAAAGGCGATGCCAATGGCAGCTTCTCCCCCTGATCTGTCATTTCCTCTCAGTCACCCGCTTGCAATCAGGCTATCATTTCATATATTTACCCGGCCTTTTATCAAAACATACGGTTAGTATTTCTTTACATCAAATATCTCACCCATGAAAAACAGCATCCTCCTCCCGCTAATCATGATCCTCACCACCGGGTTCCTCCGGGCCCAGGTCAATGACAGCTGTATCAACGCCATCCCCCTGACAGTGGGTTACAGCTGTGAAATGGATACTTTCAGCAGCCTTGGAGCAACCGCTGAGGCCAATGTTGCCCCTAATCCGAGTTGCGGGTTTTACAAGGGAGGTGATGTTTGGTTTACTGCGGTATTGCCGGCTTCCGGAGCTCTGCGATATGAGGTTGCCGGAATTTCGGGCATCAATCCTCAAACGGCAATATATACAGGTACCTGCGGAGCAATGACCCAGCTTCTTTGCATGCAGTTAGACGGGAATAAGACCCTGCTCTATCCCTCCCTGGCAGGTGATACCCTGTATTTCAGAATCTTCAACTACAACAGTGCCACAGGCGGTCTTTTCAGGCTCTGTGTATGGGAACCACCTATTCCCGTGAATGACAACTGCGAAAATGCCATCCCGCTCCAGGTTCCTGCCAATTGTGAAATGCTTCCTTTTACAAACCGCTATGCAACGGCACAGCCTGTTTCTGTTGCCCCTAATCCCTCCTGTGGATTTTACAAAGGAGGCGATGTATGGTTTACTGCCATCATGCCACCAACAGGCAAAATGATCATTAACCGTCATAACCTGGCAAATGTAGATGCCCAATGGGCCGTGTACTCGGGAGGCTGCGGCAATCTTACCCAGGTAGCCTGTGCTCAGCTCATCAACAGCCAAAGTATTGTAAACCCGGCCTTGTCAGGCAACACCTTACATATCAGAGTTTTCAATTATAATAGTGAAGAAGGAGGAGAATTCTCACTGTGCATATATGACACTACTTGTAACCATGTAGGCACCTTCGTGTACTATGACACCATTTGCCATGGCGGAAGCTATACCTTCCCCGACGGATCAGTGGTGTCCGGTATTACTGAAAGTCTGACCGATACCACGGTTCTCGTGAATGCACTTTCCTGCGACAGCCTTGTCATCACCCACCTCCATGTCAGACCACTTCTGCCTGCACTGAACCTGCCGCAACAAATTGCCCTTCCCTGCGAAACCTTCTCCCTGCAACTGGATGCCGGCCCAGGCTATGATTCCTACCACTGGAATACCGGCCAGCATACTCAGGTGATCACCCTTACACAGCCGGGAATGTACTTCGTTACTGTCACCGGCTGTTTCGAAGGACCAGGCACTGATTCCTGCCTTGTAACGCTCCCGCAGCCTTCTGTCTCAGGAACACTGCGTTACCTGAACCAGGCCCAGACACCACTGCCCGGACAGAAAATCTGCCTGATGTCGGCAGGAAATATTGCGGTCGACAGTACCCTTACAGATCAGAACGGGGCCTACCGCTTCTGCGGAATGCAGCCCGGTACATACACCCTCAGGGTGCAAACAGACAACGCTTCAGGCGGTATCAACAGCATCGACGCCCTGCTGATCCTGCAGCATTTCACGGGTTTGCAAAATCTCACCGGTTTGAGGCTTCTGGCAGCCGACGTCAATGCCAGCAATTACGTCAACGCCTCTGATGCCCTGCTCGTGCAACGGCATTTTGTGGAACTGATCACCACCTTCCCCGCCGGCGATTGGGTTTTCGATGAACCCGGTTTTACGATAGGCCCGGAGGATATCGTGCTCATCAATCTTTACGGACTATGTTTCGGCGATGTCAACGGCAGTTTCTCCCCCTGATCTGTCATTTCCTCTCAGTCACCCGCTTGCAATCAGGCTATCATTTCATATATTTACCCGGCCTTTTATCAAAACATACGGTTAGTATTTCTTTACATCAAATATCTCACCCATGAAAAACAGCATCCTCCTCCCGCTAATCATGATCCTCACCACCGGGTTCCTCCGGGCCCAGGTCAATGACAGCTGTATCAACGCCATCCCCCTGACGGTCGGCTACAGCTGTGAAATGGACACCTTCAGCAGCGTGGGTGCAACCGCCGAACCCGGTGTTGCTCCAAATCCCACTTGTGGTTTCTATTCCGGCGGCGACGTGTGGTTTACGGCAGTCATGCCGGCCTCAGGCGCCCTCCGTTACGAGATAGCCGGCATATCAGGCATCAATCCCCAGACTGCGATTTACACCGGCAGTTGCGGGGCGATGACCCAGCTTCTTTGTATGCAGTTAGACGGAAATAAGACCCTGATTGATCCCACCCTGGCAGGTGAAACCCTCTATTTCAGAATCTTTAATTATTCCAGCGCAGCAGGAGGGGTATTCCGGCTCTGCGTATGGGAACCTCCGGTTCCGGTCAATAATAACTGTGCAGATGCAATAGTATTGAATGTCGGCGACAGTTGCGTCCCGGAAAACTTCACCAATGCCTATGCCTCGCATGAGCCGCTTTCCATAGCCCCGAATCCCACCTGCGGGTTCTATGCAGGAGGCGACGTTTGGTTTACCGCTACCATGCCGGCTTCCGGAGCGCTGCGGGTGGAAATCTCACCGGCCCAGGCAGCCATATACCATGGCAGCTGCGGTGCATTTACAGAGATCGTCTGCCTCCAGCTCAACCCGGAAAAAACCATTCTCAGACCCGACCTGGGCGGTGAAACAATTTATATCCGTGCCTTCTCCTACAGCAATGAGGACGGAGGACCCTTCACCCTCTGCCTGTGGGAGCCCCCGATACCACCCAACAATGATTGTGAGAACGCAATTCCCTTGACAGTCGGACAAAACTGCATCATGCAAACCTTTACCAACGCATTCGCCACTGCCCAGCCGGCAAGCATTGCCCCCAATCCCACCTGTGGATTTTATGCTGGCGGAGATGTCTGGTTCACTACTGTCATGCCCCAGTCAGGGAAACTCCGTGTGGAAGCCTCTCCCGCCCAGATTGCACTGTACACCGGTAGCTGCGGTAATATGACCCAGGTCTATTGCATGCAACTCAATCCTGAGAAAACGATAGTCGATACAAGCCTTGCCGGAGACCTTCTTTATATCAGGGCCTTCACATACGGCAGCGAAGAAGGCGGTCCTTTCAATATCTGCCTTTGGGAACCGCCGATCCCTCCCAACAATGATTGTGAGAACGCAATTCCCTTGACAGTCGGACAAAACTGCATCATGCAAACCTTTACCAACGCATTCGCCACTGCCCAGCCGGCAAGCATTGCCCCCAATCCCACCTGTGGATTTTATGCTGGCGGAGATGTATGGTTCACTACTGTCATGCCCCAGTCAGGGAAACTCCGTGTGGAAGCCTCTCCCGCCCAGATCGCACTGTACACCGGTAGCTGCGGTAATATGACACAGGTCTACTGCTTGCAACTCAATCCTGAGAAAACGATAGTCGATACAAGCCTTGCCGGAGACCTTCTTTATATCAGGGCCTTCACATACGGCAGCGAAGAAGGCGGTCCTTTCAGTATCTGCCTTTGGGAACCTCCTGTTCCTGTGAATGACAACTGCGAAAATGCCATCCCGCTCCAGGTCCCGACCAATTGTGAAATGCTGCCATTTACAAACCGCTATGCAACGGCACAGCCTGCATCAGTGGCCCCGAATCCCTCCTGTGGATTCTACGGCGGAGGCGATGTCTGGTTTACCGCCATCATGCCGCCTACCGGTAAAATGATCATTCACCGTCAGAACCTTGCAAATGTAAATGCCCAATGGGCTGTGTACTCGGGAGGCTGCGGCAATATGACCCAGGTGGCCTGTGCACAGCTTATCAACAGCCAAAGCATTGAAAATCAGGCATTATCGGGTAATACATTGTATATCAGAGTCTTCAATTTCGGTGGTGAAGAAGGAGGAGAATTCTCCCTGTGTGTGTACGACACTACCTGCAATAACGTCGGTACCTTTGTGTTTTACGACACCGTCTGCCAGGGAGGCAGTTATACCTTCCCCGATGGAACGGTATTGTCCGGCATCATGGAAAGTATGATCGACACAAGCGTGCTGATCAATGAGATTTTCTGCGACAGCCTGGTCATCACCCACCTCCACGTCAGACCACTTTTGCCTGCACTGAACCTGCCGCAACAAATTGCCCTTCCCTGCGAAACCTTCTCCCTGCAACTGGATGCAGGTCCGGGCTATGATTCCTACCACTGGAATACCGGCCAGCATTCTCAGGTCATCAACCTTACACAGCCGGGAATGTACCTCGTTTCTGTCACCGGCTGTTTCGAAGGACCAGGCACTGATTCCTGCCTTGTAACGCTCCCGCAACCTTCTGTCTCAGGAACACTGCGTTACCTGAACCAGGCCCAGACACCACTGCCCGGACAGAAAATCTGCCTGATGTCGGCAGGAAATATTGCGGTCGACAGTACCCTTACAGATCAGAACGGGGCCTACCGCTTCTGCGGAATGCAGCCCGGTACATACACCCTCAGGGTGCAAACAGACAACGCTTCAGGCGGTATCAACAGCATCGACGCCCTGCTGATCCTGCAGCATTTCACGGGATTACAATATCTTTCAGGCCTGAGACTGCTTGCAGCGGACGTCAATACCAGCAATTATGTCAATGCTTCCGACGCCCTGCTCGTACAACGGCATTTTGTGGAACTGATCACTACCTTCCCCGCCGGCGACTGGATCTTCGATGAACCCGCTTTTTCGATCGGCCCTGAGGATATCCTGCTCATCAATCTATACGGACTGTGTTTCGGCGATGTCAACGGCAGCTTCTCCCCCTGATCTTTGCTTCCCGGTGGAGACGCGATTCATCTCAGACTGGAGTGGAGACGCGATTCATCGCGTCTTCACAGGTGTATGGTATATTCATACAAACGGTACGACCCCACCGCCCCCAAACCATTGCTAACATTGGAATAAACCACTACCGGCTCGGCAAAAGGATCGTCTCCGCTAAAACTGAAAAAAGTCCTGTGAAAACGGTAAAAGGCCTCATCGGTGGTGTATAAGATCATCCTCACACTGTGGATATCTTCCTCCCAGGTCCTGAAACTGTAATACAACTTTCCCCCGTCGTTATTCTTGTCCGACAGGAACAGGCGGCCACGGTCCTCATACAAATCTTCAAAATATGTGGTATCCCAGGAACGGGATATCATACAGCGGGCGTAATAATAGTTGTCCTGTCCGGGCAGGTCTGTCAGGCTGAAATTCAGGAAATAATAGAATTGCTCCATATCAAAATCATATTTCCTGGTCATGCCCGTATATTCAACCATGGTATTGATTACCGGGGGTATGGTGGTGCTGCCGTAAACCGTCTCAAAGCCGTCGAGGCTCACCTGAAGGGTATAGGTATTCCCGGGCTGTAAAGGATAAGCCGAAACGGGAAGACTGAAAATGTTCCCGATCACCTGGTCGTACGGTATGACCATGCTTCCCTGCGATGAAACCAGACTGACAACCGCCTTGCTGAAATCAGTCTCCGTCCAGACCTGGTTCAAGGGCTGCGATTTACTCAGCACCACAAGGATCAGGCTGTCCTCGGGCGATAAGTAAGTGTTCACAACCAGACTGGGATCCGAGACCGGAAGGTCAATGTCGGTGACCATTTCGGTGCAGGAATTCAGTGCCAGGCCGGCCAGACAACCGAAGAAAACCAACACCCTCTTCATTATTAATATCTTATACATTTTCATAGAGCACATCACATTAAAACTTAAGGTTATAGGATATCGAAGGGATCAGCGGGAAAAGGGAAACCTGTTTGAGCACGGTGGTTGATCCGCCAGGAGAATATGATCGTTCCAGAAAATAAAAGAAAGGATTTCTGCGGTTGTAAGCGTTGAAAAGCCCTATTTCAAACGTTCTGATACCCTTTCTGATTTTTTTGATGAATTGTATGCTGAGATCCAGGCGGTGAAAATTTTTCATGCGGTATGCATTCTTTTCACCATAATTGTAAATCTCCATACCACCCCAAAAGCTTTGAAACACATGTGAATAGGGTGCAGGCTGGTACAAAGCCAGCGGTAAGGTCATGGGGTTGCCGGAAGCAAACACCCAGGTTCCGGAGGCTACTATCTTTTCAGATATCTCATAAATACATACAAGGCTCAGATCGTGCCTGCGGTCGTAACGGGCATAGAAAGTCCTGCCGTTGTTCAGTTCATCGAACTGCTGACGGGTCCATGACAGGGTATACCCCACCCATCCGTTCAGTCGTCCTGTTTTCTTCTGCAACAGCAGTTCCAGACCTGTCGAATGACCCATGCCAGCAGTGATATTATCCTCCCAGCTGACCTGCTCTGCGGATTCCGGATCGTTGAACACCAGGAAGCTGGCACCTTCGCGGTATCCGATGATATGATCCATCCATTTATAATACGCTTCTATGGTGAGGCTCAGACGGGGTTCCGCAAAGTCGTACGCATAGCCGGCAGCCACAAGTTGCGAACGCTGGGGCCTGGTGACCGAAGAACTCGGCACCCATAGGTCGGTGGGTAAACCCAGTCCGGTATTGCTGAGAAGGTGCACGTACTGGTTCATCAGGGCATAGGAGGCTTTGGCTGCGGCTCTTTCTCCAAGGGCATAGCTCGAACTGAACCTGGGCTCGGGGAAAACATAGGAGACACCACTGCTTACAAAACTGCTGAGGCGAATCCCGGGATTCAGCTTAATTTTCTCCCCAAGTCTGATCTCATCCTCGGCATATAAACCGCTTTCCAAAGCATCAATCCTTACAGTCTCATCTACCGGAATATCCATATAGTTGGCATTGACCGTATAGGCGCCGGGCCTGAAACGGTGCTGTGTCATCACCAGCCCGTAGCGCACCTGGTGTGCGGGATCGGGAAACCAGCTGAAATCCGACTTCAAAGCGAAATCGCGGATACCGCTCAGGTATTTCAGTTTGAAGAAATCCCCGTCCGATTTGTCCTCGGCATGCAGTACCAGGTGATAGTTCGAAAAGATCAGCGAGGTGTTGGCGAATAAACGCTTGTTAAACAAGTGATTCCAGCGAAAGGTGGTGGTGGCGTTCTGCCAGTAGAAACCGGATCGCAACTCATCGCGATCCCATGATCCCCCGCCCCGGTATCTGTAATAAAACACATCCCTGCCAAAATAAGCACTCAGGTACAATTTATTACGGGATCCGAAATCGTAATTGAGCTTTGCGTTCAGGTCATAAAAGTAATACCCGCCCACGCCTTCCTCAAGTTTCATAAATGGTCTGATCAGCAGATCGATGTACGTCCTGCGGCCACTAAACAGAAAAGAAGCCTTGTCCTTCACCAGCGGACCTTCCAGGGTCAGACGGGATGAAATCAGCCCGAGTCCTGCCTCCCCTGCCAGCTTCTCCTTGTTTCCGTCCTTCATGTTCATCTCAACCACTGAGCTCAGACGTCCTCCGTAACGGGCCGGAAAGCCTCCCTTCACCAGTTCGGCGCTCTTTAAGGCATCACCGCTGAACAGGGAGAAAAATCCGAACAAATGACTGGCATTGTAAACCGGGGCATCGTCGAGAATGATCAGGTTCTGGTCGGGCCCTCCGCCCCTGACATACAGGCCGCTGGCCCCCTCGGTTCCCTTCTGCACTCCCGGCATCAGCTGCAGCACTTTAAACACGTCCTTCTCACCCAGCAGCGCCGGCAACTGCTTCACCTGAAGCACCGGCAACGCTATCCTGCTCATCCGTACCGATTCACTTTCTTTCGCCTCCGCACTTGCCTTCACTTCTATCCCTTTCAGCTCGGCTCCCTGTACCAGACTGATATTCAACTCCATATCTTTATCCAGCCGGATGTCAAGCAAATGTTTCTCGTAGCCGATATAGGAGTAAACTACCTGATACTGCCCCTGCGGTAAACTGATGCTGTAAAACCCGTAAAGATTGGTGGTGGTGCCTACTTTCTGTTCAGGCACATACACAGCAACCCCGGTAAGCAACTCCCGGCTGCCGGCTTCACTCACGTAGCCGGAAAGCGTGAAGCGGTTCGCCTGAGCATGTGCAGGTTTTTCACCAGGCAGGAATAGCGAGAAAAACCAGCTTAACAAAAGAAATTTCATTGTTTTCATCTCATCCACTTCTTTAACCAAAGATATGAATCCGATCAATGCAACAGAAATGTTTCCATTGCCTTGCGATGGCGGCAATGTGTACATTTCCTATTCCCCACTCAAACATCAGAAATTTTCACTTATACTGATGACTCTGGAAACACAGATCGCATTCCTGTGTTCTTTCGGTATAACCTGCAACCACGTTTTTTTCAAAACTCAAAAATTCCTGTATTAATTTTTTCGTTCTTTGGTCGCCCGTTCATTCCAAAAAACATCTGCATGCGCCTGCTGATCTCCTTTCTTCTTGCCATCCCCGCTGTGACCCTGGCATATCATCCTGATTCCCTGAAAATGATCACGCAGCAGGCCGATTATGTGGCCCTGGTGGAGATGGATTCCCGGCCAATGGATTCCATCTTCTCCCTCATCGAAGATCTCGGAACGGAATATTACTTTCCCCGGTTTAAGGTGATACGGGTATTCAAGGCGGACGCAACCCTGCCGGATTCGTCCTTCTCCATGGTACTCAGCAATGTGAATCCCCAGTTTCAATCATGGTATATACCTGGTGAACGCTATTATCTCTTTCTCAGCCTGGGGCTGCCCAAACATCCCGACCTGTCTGATCTTCTGATGCCATACGGTAAATCAAACGGGATGCCCGTTCTGCTTGCCGGGGGATTGATCCTTCAAACTGCGGTTGCCGACCGTGAGATCAGGAAACTGACCAGGCCTTCAAACCTTGCCAAAGCAGCCATGCAGGGGAATTGTAAAAAAATGCTCCGCATCCTGAGACGGCATGATGCTTCCATAAAAACGACAAAACGCCTGTACAGGAAACAGGCCGGTACCGCCGCATCCCCGTCTCTCCCTGACTGGTTACAGAAACAACAGGGCATAGCCGGGGTGATGACCGACACCTGCAGCATGCATATTGCCATCTGGCCGGGCTGGTCTGATTACTTTTTCTGGGTGAACAGACCGGAAGGCATGAAGGAATACCACATTTGTGTGCAGCACGGAAGGTCGTACGGTTGCTGTTGTCTCCGCTGGACTAGTGAAAGATCGTTTATTAAATCCGTGGCCGAAGCTCCCGGTGCCAGGGAACAGATCATCCGGCTATGCGAACAGACAGCCCTGAATGAAAGCCGTGACCGGTACAACAACCTGGTCCAGCTGCGACTCGACGAAGGCAGGCTTCACTGGTCAGTGGTAAATGCCCCCCTGCACCTCGACAGCGATGGTGAACTGATCAGGCTGAAGGTATCCCTGACCAATCATGGAGACTCGGCGCTGTTCGTTCGCTGGCCGGGCCTGCAGAACCACGGAAGGAAAATCATCCGCTTCTCACTCCACCACCAGGAGAGCCGCAGGGTGTTCCATGAATCCCCCTTCCTGAACCTGCCGCATGACGAAACACTGGGACCGGAAGAAATCCTGCTGGAAGCCGGCGGCTCCGTTTCAGCCTGGCACAGTCTGAACGACAGGGTTTTCCTGGACAGGGACGCCAGGACAGACCACCATTTCGACAGCCTTCCCCCCGGAACCTATAGCGTGCAGGCATGCTACCAGCCCTATCCCGACAGCCTGGAGGAATATCCTTGCTGGGAACCCTGGGTCGACAGCATCACGGCCTGGACGGGATATCCCTTCCACCTGTCCGAAGACCCTGCACATGAAGCGGTTAAGATCCGTTGCCGGGTGGTTGAAACAGCTCAGAATGTGATGAATGGCTATGAACAACCCGCTTATATCCATGGCATCGTCGAAGTTTTGGAAAACCCCTCCTTAAAACCTCCTGCCCCCGGAAGCCTGATCGCCTGGAAGATCCTGATCCCCGGCCCCGCCCCCGCAGCCCCGTTCGGCCGGCCCCCTTATATGCATGAAATCGTGAGGCCGGGGGATATGATCTGGATCAGGCTGTCTGCCCCGGCTTATCCGGGCCAGGTTACAACAGCCTCGGGAAAATACCCGCTGTTTGTCACCGACAGGGATGTCAGCCTGTATTGAAACTTTTTACCGCACAATGACCAGCCGGCTGAAGCAGCAAGCTGTAGAAGTCTTCAAGCGACAGGTATATAATCCGGACTCAAGTCTGCCACACCACCAGTCTATGCGGTGTTCCCCTGCATTATAGCGATCATCCGTTATTGTGGAGATCAATCTTCCGGTAGCATCATAAAGGCATAAAGAGATACTTCCGCCATGGGGTATCCGGAAGCAAAAGGTGGTGTTTTGACCGGCAGGGTTCGGGGAACTGCTGAGGTACAAGGGTTCAGCTTCCCGGCTGGGAAATCCCGCCGCCGGTATGTATTTATACAATCCCTGGGTTTCGGTACCCGCAAACAACTGATTCTGAGGTCCGACGGCCAGGCAGCTGATTGTCGGGTCGGGTGGAAAGCCGGTATTCTGCAACTGCCATGGGGACCGAGCCTTGAAATAGTCGTTGGTCAAGACACCGTAATGGTAAATCATCAGAACGATCGCCATGCTCCATAAGCTTATATCCCTGATGTAATAATCCTGTGACGATGCAAAACCCTTGCTGAAAGGCAGACCATCGTTGTATGTCATCCATGAATTACCGAAATTGGCCGACACAAATAGACCCTGGGGATATACACCGGCATATACCTCCCAGCCGGGATTCTCAAACAAAGCCGTGACGACAGTCGTGTCCGGCAGGTTAATGGATGCAGGTACCCAGGAAGCTCCCAGGTCATTCGAGCGGTAAACCCTGTTCAATAGAAACCCGGCATATACCCTGTTATCTTCACCCTTGCTCAGGGCGGTGACCACATCCTGAGGCAGTCCGGTGCCAAAGGACGCCCAGTTATCCCCGTTGTCTGCCGACCGGAAGATACCGCCGGATGTTCCCAGCAAAATATCACCATTGTCGAGGATGACCATGCAACGGACATTCCAGGAGGTCAGACCGCTGTTCACCTGGGTAAAGCTCAGCCCATCGTCTTCCGAACGGTACATCCCATCGGCGTAGGTCCCTATGAACATATCGTCATCAGCATTGAAGGCAATGCAGCTGGGCGTCACCCCCGGCCAGGCGGAACAAACCGTCCAGGTGCCGCCGTTATCATCCGACAAGGCAAGCTGGTTCTGAAAGCCCGCCGCGATCAGACCGTCGCCGGATATCCCGATGACACGAACAGAGGTATCCAGGCCGGCAACCGGACACTGGCTCCATGTGATCTGGGCTGCTGCAGGTAACACCAGCAGAAAAACAGCCAACATAGGTAGCATTGTTTTTTTCATAATAGCCTGATTTAAAATATATTGACATCTACCAGCCTGCGATTGCAAAGCTGTTTTGTATGTGTAATGCCGTACACTACAGGATCGGAAATGTTTCGTAATCCCATTCTGTGTCGGAAACCATCGGAAAAACACAAATATAAGAAAACCAGGCAGGTTTGTCAAGCATCCCCGAAAGCAGGCCGCGCAGCCTGCTTCCTCAGTTTTTCCGGAAGATCTGCCCGTTCTCAAAGAACTCGGGCATTTTCATTGACCGGCTCACCTGGTCTCTCAGGCTTTCCACCGAGAGAACGGCATCCATTCCGCCGTCCAGCAGCCCCATATCGTAAAGCGTCACCTGCTTTCCCTTTAGCCTGTAACAGTAGTGGAGAAATTTCTGTCCGTCCCCTTCATCGATCACCAGGAAAGCCTCCCCATCGAGTTTCGCGATCCAGGCATTGAATTCCATATCTGACATCATATAACTCCCCGTTTTCTGCAAGACTGTGATCCGGTAAGTATAGGCGTCCAGCGCCCTGACCTCCACCTCCTTCACTTCGATGTCCTCCCCGCTGCCCTGGTTCACCCAGGTGCCCAGCAGCGCTTTGTCAAGCGGATAAATCCCCTCCTCCCCAAGGGGAAAATCAAGGGAAACAGGACAGGCCTGGAGGAGCAGGACAAGGCAGATTCCTGCTGCCCACCGCAAAAGATACAATGTACTTTTCATGGGATATGGATTGATTGTAATACAAATATACCGACACGGAATGAGTTTGCGAAAAAATTGCGATCAGGGGTGTACGGCATTACTCATACTAAACAGTTTTACATTCGCAAACCTGTCAAGTATGAGTATATATGAAAAGGTGGAAAGATTTAAAAGGGGATTTAATAGATATCAGGTATCTGACTATCTTCGTGTCATCAGGCAGGCATTCAGTGATCATTATCCTGCAGGCTGCCCAGAGATCCAGTAAACACCACCCTGATGTCCACCTTTGCAGATCGTGTCATTCTTTTCAACAATAGCCTGCCGGAAATCACCGGCTTGCCGGAACATTTCGCTGTGATGAATCCGTTTAAGGATAATCCGGAGATCAGCAGGGTCACCGGAGCGTTTTACCACAGATTTTACCACGACAACAAGCCGAGAACCCTGATGCTTGGCATCAACCCGGGCAGATTTGGAGCGGGAACTACCGGCATTCCCTTTACCGACACCAGACACCTGAATCATCAGTGCGGTATTCGGATGGATTCCGTTTCAACCCATGAGCCATCCTCGGTTTTTATCTACGACATGATAGCAGCATACGGTGGTGTGGCGAAGTTCTTCGGTAGATTTTTCCTGAACTCCGTGCTGCCGCTGGGACTCGTCCGGGTCAAACCAGACGGTAAAAAGGTGAATTTCAACTATTACGACGATAAAAGCGTCCTTGCCTCCCTGCTGCCAACCGTTGATCTAAACCTGACAAGACTGTTGGAGCTGGGATGTGACACATCGGTCTGCTTTTGCATTGGCAGCGGAAAAAACTTCAGCTTTTTATCCCGATTAAACACGGAAAGCAAGTACTTTAAAAAAGTCATCCCCCTTGAACACCCACGCTTTGTGATGCAGTACAGGTTGAAGCTCAAAAGCAGCTATATCAAAGACTATCTTGCAAAACTCGGAAACAGGATTGAAGTATTATAAAACAAAAGCGAATGAATGCTGCTTTTTATTCTATTGTGTCAGCTTCTCCTTTAGCCGGCGGAAATCTTTAACACGGAGTGCCACGGAGTTAATCACGGAGTATACAGAACCTCACAATAATGGAATAAGCCAGTGAGGGAGTCAGAGAAAGATAGTTTTTTCAATACACCAAGCCGGTTCAAAAAGTGTCATTGATTTAATTTACTGATAGTGAATACCATGTCAATCCTCACAGACTTCGATCTCTTTCATCAGTTTGAAAAGAAACTCCGTGCCCCTCCGTGTATAACTCTGTGAAACTCCGTGTTTTTAACAGACAGGCGTACTGGAGTAATTTTTTCAGAGTAGGTCAGTACTCTTCAGTTAACCGGAAATTTAAACACGGAGTGGCCACGGAGAAAATCACGGAGTAAACGGAACATTACAATGATGGAGTAAGCCAGTGAGGGAGTCAGAGCAAGATATTATTTTCAATATACCAATCAATTTAAAAAAATGCCAGTGATTTAATTTACTGATAGTGAATACCATGTCAATCCTCACAGACTTCGATCTCTTTCATCAGTTTGAAAAGAAACTCCGTGCCCCTCCGTGTATAACTCTGTGAAACTCCGTGTTTTTAACAGACAGGCGTACAGGAGTAATTTTTTCAGAGTAGGTCAGTACTCTTCAGTTAACCGGAAATTTAAACACGGAGTGGCCACGGAGTAAAACTACTTCAAACCACGAAGGCTATATGCTATATTTTATTATCCATAAAAAACCCGACTCCCTTGAAATCACCAAAGAAAAAAACCAAAAACACTGAAGCTCTTTCCGACTATTTCTACCATGTCCTTCCGGAAAGAAAAAGGTTTGCATGGCTGATGCAGCAACTCGCTGAGCAAGACGGACCGACTTCTGAACTGATTGACTGGCTACTGGAGACTCCGGAGTATGAAAACGGTGATTATGAAGCCATTGTGCAATTTGCAGACCGTTTTGCGCTCTTAAATCCCGAAGCCTACAAAGAGGAATATCCTTTCGTGGAACGCAA
Source organism: Bacteroidota bacterium (assembly GCA_022709385.1). Taxonomy (GTDB): domain Bacteria; phylum Bacteroidota; class Bacteroidia; order Bacteroidales; family CAIXZF01; genus JAKLIX01. The sequence goes on from JAKLIX010000008.1 coordinate 87,474, forward strand.
GTTGCTCGACCTTGCCTTTTACCGGAAAGACAAAGTACGGATCAGAAAAAGCCTGGAGGCATTGATATTAAATCCCGTCAGCGGTATTGATGTAGTAGTCAGAAAAGCACTTTACCAGCTCCTTTATCACGGGTATTACGAAGAATTGCTTGATTATGCCGCGGCAGTCTGGAAACCATTGTCCGCGAGCACAAAACTATTGTTCAGTCCGGAATATGAATTTATCAACATGATTTACCTGGACAAACTGGAAAAACAATACGATCTGCTGCAAAAGGGTGATACCTCCGCTTGGAAAGGGTTTCTAAAGGAAATAAAGGTCCTGGGCTATGCAGTTGATGACGAAAGGATACCCATCATCCATAATACCCTGAAACAGGACATCAGCAGTATTTCCGAACTGACTATGGATTGGAAAAAGAAGGAAGAATCCCTGCTGATCCTCAATATATATTTTCTAATGTATATGAAGGAACAATACCATGTTCCCTTCATGTTCTCCGACACTGTTTTCAATATCATGTATACCGAAGACTTCTACAAAGGCAGAAGCAGTAAAAGACCTGTGTTTTTTATTCCCTACCCTGTGCTGGATCATCAGATCGCTCAGAAAACTGACTTTACCTTTGACATCAATGTGCTGGAGATGTTCGGCAAAGTCTGGGGATTACCGCTCGTATATGATTTCCTGATGAAGTTTTCGCTCATTCAGGAACCCTGGTACACCCTGATGACACAAAACCTTGCCTGGCTAAAGAAAGACATGATGAAAGTCGTGGCAGACAGCCTCTGGCAAATGCATTTTGTGACGGACTGGCCGGGACAGGATATCCCCGGTAGGCTTGCGGTGACGTCAGATTTTTTTGATCAGGTCATGGGCAGGGATTATTCCGAAACAATTGAAATCATTTCGTGGCAATTCCAACATCTGGACGGACAAGAGCGCATCATGGATGAGATTAAAAATGATCAGATAAAAAAGGGAACATACCGTCCAGACCTTGAAATGTTCTGACGAATCCAGATGAACCCTGGCGTAAACAAACACCAGACACCGTTAGGAATGACCCCTGCCCCCGCGGAAGCGGAAAGAAATATAGGCATTGCTGCATGAAGTCTCATACTGAATCAAAGTGAATATGCGAAACAGTTTTCGCTGAGATTCTTTATATACAAATACTTGACAGGTTTGCGCATGCAAAGCTTTTTAGTATGAGTTATGCCTTACACCGCTGGAATGTAAATTTTCCACAAACCCATTCCGTGTCGGTATCCCTCGCAGGTTTTACCTTTTGAACCGTTTCCGGTTTTGCCATACTTTTTTGCGGGTTTTGTGCTGTTGTTTCCATTGTTTTGAGGTTTTAGGGGTTTGAATTTTGATTTTTTATGCTGGTTATCAATACCGTAAGAGGTGACAGGAATGTCAATTGTGCAGGTCTTTCCGTGAACGCGGAATGAAAGCACCCGACGGGCCTGCAGTTGACATTGGAACATCAGCAGGTATCTTCGCATGGAAAAATCAGATAAAGGTACCTGGAACCCTGGGGGCGATAGCTTTCCGGAGAAAAGAAGTGACGGGCGAATTCAAATAGCCCGGAGATCAGCTGTCAGAAGATGATGCGTTTCCTTACTATCTTTGGACTTTGAAGGCTAAAGTGCATGCATATTGATGAGAACATTATTCGGATAATTTCGGACCTGTTCGGGTGCCGGCGGGATGTGTTCGCCATACGGTGGGAAAAAGGAAGCAAGAGTGGATATATGCCGGCAATGGATTATGACCCATATTGGTTCCGCTTGCATAAACGCAAAGAAGGCACGCTCTCAAGCTTTCAAGACAAGAAATACAAAGCGCTGACTGAAGCAGAGGTACAAAAACACCTGGCCGGAGAACAATTCATCGGGATTTATCCCCTGGCAAAGGATAACACATCCCGGTTCATCGCCGCGGATTTTGATGAGGAGAATTGGGCTGACCAATCCCGGGCTTTCATCAAAATTTGCATGGATCATAAGATTCACGCATACCTGGAACGATCAAGATCGGGAAATGGTGGTCATGTCTGGATTTTCTTTGAAACACCATATCCGGCAGAAAAAAGCAGGAAGATCATAATCAAACTGCTGGAACAAGCCGGGATCTTTTCGAAATTCGACAAAGCCTCCAGCTTCGACCGCTTGTTTCCTAACCAGGATATGCTTTCAGGCAAAGGCTTCGGTAACCTCATCGCGCTTCCATTTAACAAAAATGCCCTGGACAAAGGCAATTGCTGTTTTATTGGCCCGGATACCATGCTTCCGTTTCCGGATCAAGTGGAGGTATTGAAAGGTATTATTAAAACTCCGCAGGAAATTTTAGATAGCCTGTGGAGTAAATTCGCACAAAATTCAGGACAGATTGCTCTGGGAACGACGAGTTCAGTAATCACGAAACCTGTATTTCGGTTAGGAACTGACGTCAGGATTAATAAACTGTCCCTGCCCCTTTCAATGATCAACTTCCTGAAAAATGAGCTGAATATTGCCAATACAGCATTTTACATCAGAAAGAATATGGGCAAAAACACCCATGAAACGAGAAGGTACTTTAACCTGATCGGCGAAAACGGGAATGAACTGGTGATTCCCAGGGGGTTTCTGGGGAATATGCTGCGGTTTTGCAAAGAACATAAAATAGAATTTGAATTTTCTGATGATCGGAAAAAGTCACCTCCTACAGATTTTGCAAAGCAAAGTTCTATACAACTTCATCCTCATCAACAACACTCCATTGAGGCCACTCATAAGAAGGATTTTGGAGTGATTGTCGCTCCACCTGGGTCAGGAAAGACGATCATCGGCCTTAAGATAATTGAAGAAAAATCCCAGCCAGCCATAATTATAGTCCACAGGAAACAACTGGCTGACCAATGGATCGAAAGAATCCAGACCTTTTTGGGAATCCCAAGGCATCAAATCGGGCAGATCACAGGCGGTAAAGCCAAACCCGGGAAGCAAATAACCGTTGCCATGATCCAAAGTCTCGGGAAGGAAATTGAAAAACCGGAATCCCTGGAATGGCTGAGTTCATTTGGAACCGTCATCGTGGACGAATGTCATCACATCCCGGCCGAAACATACAGCAAAGTGATATCCAGACTTCCGGCCTTTTACCTTTATGGGCTGACAGCCACTCCTTTCCGGAAGTATAGTGATGGTAAGCTGATTTTTTTTTACCTGGGAGACGTCATATCTGAGGTAAAAACAAATGAGGTCTCCAATCAAGAGAATGCGACAATTATTATCAGGAACACAGAACTGAACGTTCCCTTCAACTCGAAGACAGACAGATTTGAGACTCTATCGAAGATTCTCGTTCATGATAGCAACAGGAATAAATTGATACTGGATGATGTGATTGCGGAAGTAAATTCGGGGAGGAAATCAGTTATTATCACAGAAAGGAAGGAGCACATGGATGCTTTGTACCAGTTTCTCAAACAAAAGTTTGAAGTTATTACCCTTTCCGGAGATGATAACGAAGCGGCCACTAAGGCAAAATGGCAAAGTCTCAGGAATGGCGACTACCAGGTACTGATCACTACGGGTCAGTATTTTGGGGAAGGCACTGATCTGAAAAACGCCCAAAGCCTTTTCCTGGCCTATCCGTTTTCTTTTGAAGGAAAACTCATACAATACATCGGCCGTATTCAGCGCGGAGAAATATCCCCGGTGGTTTACGATTACAGGGATATCCAGATCGAATATCTGAACCGATTGTTCCTGAAAAGAAATGCCTATTACCGGAAACTTGAACACCAGGCCACTCTTTTTGATGACGTTGGAACGGCGGTTACGACCAATCGGACAACAATCAAATTTGATGAGTGGATTAAAGTCCCGATCGAGGAACTTGAATTCCGATATGGCTCGGTTTCGTTCAGGTACACCCTTGAAAAAATGAACACTGCCCTGGAGTTTGAAATTGAGAACGATCATATAAGGCCCGAGCTTGACGTCCTGAAGCCTTATTTTATCAAGGTTTTGAAGGCAAAACTCATCAACATTCACATCCAGGCTGAATATCATGGGGGCCGGTTGATTTCTCAGATTGCCTGGTCAAATGATCTGGAAAGGATAAATAAAGAGGTCGTGGACACGGTGAGGTTTCGGTTTGTTGAAAAACGATTCTTCGGAAATCCTCAATCCAAAGATCAGGGTTTGATGGGATTACCAGATATTCAGAGTGAAAATGAAAAGCTATTCGATTCAGAAGAAGAGTTTCTGGAAGCAATTCTCAACAACAAAAGGGTTAAACATTACAGGCAGTTACGTTATCTGGCTGATCAGCATGAATCCTCAATCTTGAAAATCCGCTTTGTTCTTGATCCATTTTCATTTGTGTTCCTTATGGAAGGCGAGGAACAATACCACATTATAATGGAGACCCTGGACACAGAAGAGGCCACCTACATTTGGCATGTTGACAAATCTGTATCCGACCTTAAGCGACGATTAAAAGAGATTGATGCGGACCTGCTTGCCATCCGTACCGAAGGAAGAAAGTCGTTTCTTGAAAAGCTACCGGCTAACTTCACCAGGGTACTGCATGATTACACGGACGAAATGAAGGGGTTCATTATTTGGAAATCGGCGCTGGAGGAAAAGATTGTCTGAACCTGAATTGAAGAGTTTTTCTTTAAGAAGAGTACGCTATATACTGACTTCGAGGGCAAGGAAATTTTATCACTTTAGCGGTTAACATAAAAACATGAGACCATAGGATCTTCAAAATTCCCGTGAAAAGGGTTCAAAAATTGGCATCGTTAACTCCCAAAACGCCGATTTTCCCTCCGAAAAACCCGATTTTTGACCCTCCAGGAAATCGATTATTTGTCAAATAGCTGATTTTGTGCCTTTTAAACTTCTGGCCCTTTGTTGTCAGAAAATTTGTCTCAGACAAAACGCCGACCCGCTCTGCGGAATCAATGCAATTGCCTTGCTCCAAAAAACGGATATATGACGGGGCGAAATTCTAACCAATATGCCATAATACACATAATCAACCATATAGATCAAGCCTGATGATCCTCTTAGAACCAGAAAAACATCAAACCAGCCAGATTCTAACCATTTAGCGGTGTCACCGAATCGGGGCGGATTTTGCTTTTCAAAGGATCGTATTCTTCAACCTTCTCTCCCGCTCACTCCAACCAGTTTACCGTTTCATCCGATATGGAACCAGAACCAGCAACTTTGGCTTCACTTTCAACCTCTGCCAGGTAGCCCCGAATATGAGCATCTTTTCAAGAACCTTGTTCACTCAAAATCAATGTTCATTGACAATGAACAGAGGGTAAAAATGAACAAAATAATGAGAATTTGTTATATTTTGTGATTTTTTCTCATTTTTTGATTGTTTTTAATAATTTTTTATTATATTTGCGAATATTTCACAATATTATAAGCCATGTTATCAGAGTTCACAGTAGGTAACTTCTTGTCCTTCAAGGAGAAGAAAACGCTAAGCCTTGCAGCTACCAGCATCAAAGAACATAAGGATACGAATCTTATCCCAACGGAAAGACTGGACCTTTTAAAAGGCGCTGTCGTCTACGGTGCGAATGCTAGTGGAAAGTCTAACCTTATCCGGGCAATGTCCACCATGAGGCGACTTGTCCTTAAGTCAGTCGAGCTCTCCTCAACCTCAGAACTTAAGGTCACTCCCTTCTTACTGAACACAGTCCATGCCGATGAACCTTCCTTCTTCGAGGTGGTATTTTTCCTTGGCCAGGTCAGGTACCGTTACGGGTTTGAAGTGACCAATACCCTGGTCCATTCTGAATGGCTGTTTGAATCAAGAAAAAACACTGAAAAACAGCTGTTTATCCGTGAAAAGGATGGGATCCAGATTTGGAAGGGTTTTCCGGAAGGACAGGGACTTGAGGAGAAAACACGTGAGAACGCCTTGTTCCTTTCTGTGGTTGACCAGTTTAACGGAGCCCTGGCAAGAAGAATCATCCAATGGTTCACCAATTTTATTGCCGTCTCTGGACTTAGCCATGAACAATATAAGCTGGTCACGTTTAAAATGCTCGAGGACCCGGAGACCAAGCCCCTGCTTCAGGATTTTTTCAACAACCTGGATCTGGGCTTCGATCAAATCGAAGTGACAAAGGAGCTGTTTAATCCGGATCAGCTGCCGAAGGAAATGCCGGAGGAGCTCATTAAGCAATTGGGCACTGACTTGGTGGGGAAAACCATGCTTAATTTCAGGACATCCCATACACGGTACGACGAAAATAACAGCCCCACCGGTACAGTTACTTTCGATATGCGTTCCCAGGAATCTGCGGGATCTAATAAAATTTTCAACATTTCAGGCCCTGTCTTCGACACCATAAAAAATGGAGGGGTTTTGATGATCGATGAGCTGGATTCAAGCCTTCACCCCTTACTAACACTGGCAATCACCCGTCTTTTTAACTCAAAAGAACACAATCCTAAAAATGCGCAATTGATTTTTGCCACCCATGACACGAATCTGCTCCGGCTTGGAAGGTTCCGGCGGGACCAGATTTATTTTGTCGAGAAGAACAACTACGGCGCTTCTGATTTATATTCACTGGTTGAATATAAGGAAGAATCCAAAACGGTCAGAAAGGACCGCTCTTTTGAAAAGGACTACATCCAGGGGAGATATGGCGCCATCCCGTTTATCGGCAACATGGATAAGATTACTTCGAGATGGCTGGAAAAGTAAAAATTGACAACGCTGTATTGAAACGGCATCAAGCCAGGCAGACAGAAAGGAAACTTGATGTCCGGGCAAAAAGGACCTACTATGTCATTGTTTGTGAAGGTGAAAAGACCGAGCCGAATTACTTTGAAGGCCTGAAAAAAGCGCTGCCGCCCGGGGTATTACAGACCTGCCAGATCGACATCCACGGCATTGGTGATAATACCCTTTCACTTGTCAGGAAAGCAAAAAAAATAAAAAAGTCTATAGAAGAGGATTCCGGCAGAGTGGTTGACAAATTATGGGTGGTGTTCGACAGGGACAGCTTTACCCCGGAATCCTTCAATAACGCCATCCTTAGCTGTCAGCATTCACGACCGAAGATCCATTGTGCCTGGTCAAACGAAGCTTTTGAACTTTGGTATTTGCTTCATTTCCATTTCTTTAACACAGCGATCAGCCGGGGTGACTATAAAAGCCTTATCGAAAAAGCCTTGCGGCCACATTTAGGCAAAGCCTACCGTTACCGTAAAAACAGCGAGGAAATGTATTCAATCCTGGAGAAATATGGCAATCAGGAGCAGGCTATTCAATGGGCCGGGAACCTGGTCAATCAACACGCCGGGAATAAGAATTTTGCGACACATAACCCCTGTACCATGATTTATCAATTGGTTGAGGAACTCATCGTAATGCAAAAAACCAAGTAATGATATATCTGCAAGGCTTTACGGCAACATAGCCAACGGAATATGGTTTGTGTCAAATTTCTTTATACATTAGGCTAAGAAATCGAACCTCATGCTCCGATAAGATATCCTTCACAAAATCTGCACTTTAACTAATAGAATATATTTATGAAGTCCCTCTCCCAACAACTCACAGTCCGCCCGTCTGTTTTTGACAAAAACCGAAGAGATGTGGTGCTCGACATTACCAACCTTATTGCTGGTCAGGTCGATCCCGATGACTTTTTTAAAGAAAACTACATCACCAGGGGAATGCAGGATTTATACAGGGCAGTCTTTAAAAGACTTGAAGGCAACTCTGATGACGGATTGTTCCGACTCACTCAATCCATGGGAGGAGGCAAGACGCATAACATGATTGCCATAGGACTGCTGGCAAAATTTCCTGAATACCGTGAAAAGGTTATGGGTCATATTTACAACACCACGCTGAAAGGCGGGGTCAATGTGATAGGATTCAGTGGAAGGGAAAAACCCGAGCTGGGAATCTGGGGCTACCTGGCAGAACAGCTGGGTAAAAAGGACATTTTTAAGAAGCGCTATGCTCCCCTGGAAGCTCCCGGACAGGAGGAATGGGAAGCCCTGCTTGCCAATGAGAAGCTGGTAATCATACTGGATGAGTTGCCTCCTTACCTGGAAGGGGCCTATGGTAAAACTATCGGGGATTCAAACCTGGCCACAATTACCACCCAAGCCCTGAGTAACCTCTTTGTGGCCCTGGGGAAAAAGGAACTCAAGCAAGTAGTTGTCATTATCTCCGACCTGACTGCCAATTGGACACAGGGAAGTGAACTTATCGGTCAGATCGTTAAAAATCTGGAGGATGAAACCCACCGCGGGGCCAAACCCTTTACTCCTGTGGAGCAAACCGGTGATGAGATTTACAATATACTCAGGACCAGGATTTTTGACAATCAGCCCAGCACTGAAGAGATTGAACCCATCGCCCTGGCATACGCTGCAATGATCAAGGAAGCCAAACAGATGGACATTACCACTGAAACTCCCGAACGCTTTGCCCAGGCAGTCAAAGACTCCTACCCTTTTCATCCTGCCATTAAAGACCTTTTCGCCCGCTTCAAGGAAAATCCGGGATTCCAGCAAACCCGTGGCCTGATCCGCTTAATGAGGACGATCGTATCCAGGATGTTTGATCCGGAAGAGGGCTGGGCAGGCAACAGTTACCTTATTGCTCCGTATGATCTTGATTTCAATGATTCAGACACCCTGACTGAAATCGCCGGCATTAATTCTAAACTTACCAATGCCATCTCGCATGATATTTATGGAAACCCTTCTGCCGTAGCACAGATACTCGATGAGAAGTTTGATAACTCCCTGGCTTCTGATGCGGCCAAACTCATCCTTGTGTCTTCTCTGTCCGTGGTACAAAACGCCGTCAGGGGGCTTCATGACTGGGAAATAATCCGCAACCTCTGCAAGCCGGGTGTTGAAATTTCGAAAGTAGCAGCAGAAATTCTGCCCGAACTCAAGAATACTTCCTGGTACCTTCATATTGACAATACAGGGAAATTCCTTTACAAGGATGTCCAGAACGTCGTTGCCAAACTCAATGATTATATCAAAGGGTACAACCAGGAAAGCATCAAACTGGAAATCAAAGCCAAGCTACAAAGGATCTTCGAGCCAAAACTGAAGGATTGTTATCAAAAGGTATATGCATTACCAGCTCTCGACGAAATCGAGCCGGAACAGTTTAAAACATCGCTCATTATCTATCAACCTTTTGCAGGCTCTGAGCTGCACCCCGACCTTGAAACTTTATTCAAAGATACCCAATGGCAGAACAGGGTTCTGTTTTTGACCGGCGATGCCCATTCTATGGCTTCTATTTTTGAGAATGCGGCAGGTCTGAAAGCCATTGATGCCATCCTGGGAGAATTTCGTTCAGAGAAGGTTCAACCCAATGATCCTCAGTTTATTGAAGCGGAAAAACTCAAAGAAACCTTCCTCTTCAAATTCAACAGTGCTGTCCGGGAAACTTTCGTCAAGATATTCTACCCGACGAAAAACGGTCTCATGCCGGCAAATTTCCAGATGCAATTCAAGGATAATAATTTCGACGGCGAGGATCAGATCAAAAAGACACTGGTTGACAAAAGGAAATTCACAGAAGATATAAACTCTGATACCTTCCAGAAATATGTGGAAGGTAAATTATTCCACCCGCAGAAGACCCTGCCATGGAATGAGATCAAGAAAAAAGCAGCCACCAATACCGACTGGATCTGGCATAAGATGAATGCCCTGGACCAGTTGAAAGATGAATTAATCCTGAAAGATCTCTGGAGGGCCAACGGTGACTGGATTGAGATCGGTCCCTTTGAACCACCTAAAACCAGTGTGACTTACAGGATCATGAGCAGAAATGATGATACCGGCGAGGTTGCCCTGAAAATCATCCCCTCTCATGGTGACCGGGTACATTTTGAGATTGGTGACAAAGTTTCCACTGCCTCTCAGCAACTTGACCTGGCCCTACCCTTTAAGACTTCCGAACTTAAAGCCACCTTCCTGTGTACCGACAGCAAAAATGTACACGAAACGGGTGACCCGCTGACGTTTAACAATACCATTACCCTTAAACACCGGTTTTTCCAGGATGATGACCGTCTGATGCTGGAATTGAAAGCAGCTCCGAAAGCTGACATCAGGTTCACGACCAACGGAAGTGACCCTTCCAATTCCGGAAAGCACTATGAAGGACCGGTGGCCATCCCCACTGGCGTCAGTTTCATTATTGCACTGGCGGAAAAGGATGGTATCAAGTCGGAGAAGAAGGAATACAAAGTCCCGGCAAGGGACCAGGGACCCTATGAGCCGATTAAAACAAAACCGGCCATCCTGAAAAGAAAGATCACCCGGCAGAGTACTTCAGAAACTTACGAATGGCTGAAGATGGTTAGCAAACACCGGATCATTCTGTCCGGGGTGACCTTTTCGATAAACGGGAAAAAATGGGCCAGCATTGATGTTTACCCTGAAATGCAGTTCGATCATGACAAGTTGAACACAGTACTGAGTTTCCTGAGGAATGAAATCCTCAACGAAGGAGAAATTGAACTATCGGCCCAGCAACTGCATTTTGAAACAGGCCAGCTGTTATTGGATTATATCAGGGATACAAGAGACCAGTTAAAACCGAATGAAGTCGAACAATAAAAAAGGCCCCGTTCTTGACTTTGGTTTTAACCCAAAGGACACGGAACATCATTTCCTGGTTTACATCAAACCCGGAGACAAAGAAGTGTATTTCTTTGAACAATTCTCCTTCACCGAGGATCAGGACTTTAGTGTACTCGCCTATACCATCAGCGGTCAGGGATCCACCTGCAAGTGCCTTCTGAATCATTCAAGATGGGATTTGATAAAAGCGGATGTAAGGGCCGAGTTCAACCGCAGGTTGAAAGAAATGGAGATCCCTTCATCCCAGTGGAAATCGAAGTACAACTATCTTCACCGCCTGCTGGGGAAAGAACTCCTGGTGCTGGCCTGGGCCATAGAGGAGGCAGATCCGGCCACCGTACCCCTGGCCATCCAAAACTGGCTTGGTTTAAAACCGGAAGAGCGCTGGTGGCTGTATACCATTACCAATGCTGCCACCGGGCATGCCATTAACGGCCGGGGCAAGGGATGGCGCAAGGCTTTACGCTTTGCCCTGACTGAAAACCCCGTCACACACGAGAAAATTGACATGAACATCTACAAAGAATCCAATATTCTCAGCCTTTTTAAGGAAGACCCGGATTCTGAAACCCTCGGAAGCAAACATGAATAAATCCTTCATAGAAACCCAGTTCCCGGTTTCCAAAATATCAAAAGAGAGTTATAAAGAAAGAAAGGCCGGAGCCAGCCAGACGCTCACAGGACTGGGAAAATGGTGGGGACGAAAACCCCTGGTGCTTGTACGTGCAACTATTCTGGGCCTCTTGATGCCATCTTCCGAAGACCCCAAAAAGGACAGGGAAATCTTCCTCAAACTGCTTACCATGGATGAAGAGGGTTTGCTCAGTAGAAAAGACAAAACCCTCTCTGCAAAGGAGTTGTTCCTTCATTCCCCGCAAAGCCTCAGAATCAGATATTTTGATCCTTCCTCCACAGTAGAAAAGGTAATCTGGCGAGATAACATCGGCAAAGAGGATACGGATGAACTTCAGGATAAGGTGTTTAAGGCTTTGAGCTATGACGACAAACTGAAGTATTGCCTGAGGCCGGAGCATCTGGAAGGTCCTTCATCAGATACATGGGAAGAAATCAATGCCCATCTGAATACCTCAGCCCACTCCCTGCAAGAACTGGTCAACGAGCTGGGAATCCGGATTTTTGGTCACACACCAAGAATCGGGGATGCCTTCTGCGGCGGGGGATCCATACCTTTTGAAGCAGCCCGCCTGGGTTGTGACGTTTACGCCAGTGACCTGAACCCGGCTGCTGCACTGCTTACCTGGGCTTCCCTGAATATCATCGGCGGCGGCGAAAAAGTCCAGAAAGAAGTGCGTGAAGCTCAGGAAGAAGCCTTCCGGCTTGCCGACGGACAGATCACCGAATTGGGCATCGAACACAATGACAAGGGCTGGAGAGCTGATGCCTACCTCTATTGCATAGAAGCAAGAAGCCCGAACAGCGGCTATTGGGTGCCACTTGCCCCGAGTTGGATCATATCAGAAAAATACAAGGTTTGTGCAGTTTTACGGCCCGACCATGCCAATAAACGCTACCATATTGATATAGTTACTGATGCCGACAGTCAAACGTTCGCGAAGGCCAAACAGGGAACCATCCGGAATGGCGAACTCATATGCCCGGAAGATCCCACAAAATCTTATGACATTTCCACCATCCGGGGTGACCGGAGAATGGATGGGGAAACCCGTTACGGTTTGAGACAATGGGAAAACGAAGATATAGTCCCTCGGCCCGAAGATGTCTTCCAGGAAAGGCTTTATTGCGTAAGGTACATAGGTCCTGATGGAAATCGCTATTATGTGGCACCCGGCCCACGGGAATGGCAAAATGAAGAAAAGGTCCTTAATCTCATCCAAGAGAGATTTGAGGAATGGCAAGAGAAAGGATATATTCCCAGCTCGCTGATTCCAGAAGGTGATAAAACAGAAGAACCAAAAAGAACCCGTGGTTGGACCCATTGGCATCATCTCTTTAATCCGAGGCAGTTGATTTACCATGGGCTTTTCATGCAAAGCCTGATGGGAAAAGGCAACAATGAAAGACATCAAAAAGTCGGTGGCTGCATTTCTATTGGGGCTGCAATTGACAACCAATCAAGATTATGCGGATGGAATCCACATTTTTCAAAAGGCCCAGGTACCACAAGGAATGTATTTTTCAATCAGGCTTTGAACACACAGTATTATTATGGCACAAGAAGTTTTGGAGGAGTCCTCGATTTTTACCTCTCGGATCTACCGTATGAAAAAAAACTCACCCCTGAAATAAAAGTAGTGACATCTGATGCCCGGGAGAATCAGGACACTAATGAATTTTGGATCACTGACCCGCCCTATGCTGATGCAATCAATTATCATGAGCTTGGTGATTTCTTTTTAAGCTGGTATGAAAAGCATATAGGGAATACTTTCCCAGAATGGTATTCGGAATCAAAAGCAGCATTAGCTGTCAAGGGGACGGGAAGTTCCTTTAACCAGAGTATGGTAGATTGCTACCAGAATTTCACCCGGCATATGCCTGACAATGGTGCCCAGGTGGTCATGTTCACCCACCAGGACAGTCGGGTCTGGGCCGACCTGGCATTAATTTTATGGGCCTCGGGCCTCCAGGTCACAGCCGCCTGGACTATACAAACCGAGACCGATTCTGTAGGGATAAAATCAGGTAATTATGTGCAGGGTACCGTAATTATGGTCCTCAGGAAACAGCAGACCAGCAATATTGCTTTTTTAAGCGACATCCAGGCGGATGTGGAATATGAGGTCAAGCAGGAACTCCGGAGCATGCTGGCCCTGGATGACCGGGATGATCCCAATTTCGGGGATACGGATTACCAGCTTGCAGCCTATGTGGCTGCCTTGCGGGTAATTACGAGGTATAAAAAGATAGAAGACATTGATGTTCACTACGAATTGAGCAGGGAAAGGCAGGCCGGGGAGGTCAGTGAGATCCAGGAGATCATCAAAAGTGCCGTGAAGGTTGCCTGTGAATACCTGGTACCCGGTGGCTTTGACGCTTCCGTGTGGAGACAACTCAGCGGCGAAGAACGCTTTTATCTCAAGGGCCTTGAAATCCAAAGCCATGGGGAATACCGGAATGGTGTATTCCAGGAACTTGCCCGTGGGTTCGGCCTGAGGGATTACAAACTGTTTCTGCAAACAGGTTCGGCCAATGAAACCCGGCTGGCCTCAGCTGTAGAGTTTAACAATAAGGAGCTTCAAACCGAGGGATTCGGCAGTACGCTGGTCAGGCATGTTTTATTCGCCGTCAGGGAAACGCACAAGAACCAGTCTGCACGTTCCGGCCGGCAGTGGCTGTACAACGAGTTGCCCGATTATTGGGGGAGCCGCCTGCGGATCATCCATATTCTGGCCTACCTGCAAAGACTGGGCATCTATCTGGACAACTGGCAGGATGATGTTTATGCAGCCCGGCTGTTGCAGGGCTATCTTGAAAATGATACGATATGACAGAAGCTCAGATTAGAACATATCTTTCTCAAGGCGAGGGACTCAGAATTGAATTCAAAAAATCAAGGCTGGCCTTACCTGGCAACTTGTTTGAGAGTGTTTGCTCATTTCTGAACCATAGTGGAGGGACAATCTTGCTTGGCGTTGATAATGATGGCAGCTTTGAAGGTGTAGATAGAACTACGCTTGACAAACTGATGGACAACGTTGCAACCCTATCCAATAATCCTGAATTTCTTGACCCGCCGTTCCTCCTGTTCCCGATCAAACATGAAATTGACGGGGAGAATATTATTGTTATTCAAGTCCCGGAAAGCTCACAAGTACACAAGTTTAAAGGTATAGTTTTTGACAGAAGCAGGGACGGGGATTTTAAAGTGATTAAGCCTGAAAGAATCGCTGAAATTGCAAACCGGAAAAGAAACCTGTTTACTGAAGGCAGAATATTGCCTTTCCTTGAATATAAACATTTCAGGGAAGACCTGTTTGAAAAAGCCAGGGCACTGATTCGTTCAAGAAAACCAGATCATCCATGGCTTTTGTTTGATAACCCGACATTACTCGAAAAAGCGGGCCTTTATAAAACTGACCTTCAGACCGGCGAAGTGGGCTATACCCTTGCTGCTTTGTTATTGTTTGGAAGAAATGAATTCATTGAAAGCACACTTCCGGCGCTAAAAATTGATGCACTTGTCAGAATAGAAAATACTGATCGCTATGACGACCGGGATGAAATCAGGCATACTAACCTGATAGAAGCATATGAAAGGTTAATGGCGTTTGTCGGCAAACACCTCCCGGATAAGTTCCACCTGGAAAACGGGCAAAATGTAAGTTTAAGGGACATTATCTTCAGGGAAGTTATTGCAAATATCCTGGTGCACAGGGAATATACCCATGCGATGCCAACCACATTTGTCATTTATCAGGATAGGGTTGAAACTCTCAATCCGAATAATCCACATTTCCATGGGTTAATTCTACCCGAAAAAGTGGTTCCCTTCCCTAAGAATCCTGCCATATCAAAATTCTTTATTCAATTGGGCAGGGTTGAAGAATTAGGATCAGGGGTTATGAATGTCAGTAAGTACCTACCCCATTACACCCAGGGTGCATTACCACAGTTTATTGAAAATGATGTATTTACGACGATTATACCGCTTAAGGTGCACACACTTGGGGCGTTAGCAAAGGAATTTTTGAGGGCCATTCTGCCCGGGCACATACAAGCAGAAGAGGTGCTTACATTGCTTACAAGTCTCCAGATCACATCAGAAATTGCAAAAGAAGCCCACGATCCTGGCCTGTTGTTTTATCGATTGGGAGTATGCTGGATGGAAAAAGGGCTTAAGCTGCTTAGAGATAAAGATCATGATATCAGCAAACTAACAAAAGAAGAAGAAATAAAGGGACTAAGCTGGGAGGAAAAAGGGACTAAGCTGATCGAAAAAGGACTGTTAAACATGGTTCAGATTCTGATACTATGTTTAAGGGAAAAAAGTTTACAGGAACTGGCTGATATCACGGGGTATTCAAACAGATCGAAATATAAATCCTCCTATATTGACCCGTTAGTTAACTATAGGTTAATAGAATTAACCATTCCGGACAAACCAAAGTCCCCTGCCCAAAAATATAAAACAACCGTTGCAGGAAGGTATTTCCTTGGAGGTGGACAAATTTAAATGACTCATTAATGATCAACCGATATTCTTCAAGGACACTGCCGCTGGATGAGAGCTTATTAAATGCTAGGCTTCTCAATGCGAAATCTTATGACCGGGTGGCTGGGTACTTCAGCTCTTCTATCCTTGAAATTGCCGGTGAATCCATCAACTCCATTCAAGGGACCGTCAGGATCATCTGTAATTCCGAGATGGAGGAAGCAGATGTGGTCACGGCACGGGCTGCGGAAATGTCGATGAAACGGGAATGGTGCAACAGTATAGACACCAGGCTGAATTACACCGGAACCGACCGGTTTTCAAAACTATACTCCTTACTTACCTCCAATAAAATTGAAGTGAGGGTTCTGCCCTCCACTACTTTCGGGCTGATTCACGGGAAAATAGGCGTTGTCACAGGATCTGACGGAAAAAAGATGGCTTTTATCGGCAGCACCAATGAAACTTATGCTGCCTGGCGGATGAACTACGAGGTTGTTTGGGAAGACGATTCCCCGGAGGCAGTGGAATGGGCACAATCAGAATTTGATGCGTTGTGGCAGCATCCTCATGTTACCCGATTATCTGATTTTATTATACAGGACATCGGCAGGATCGCAAAAAGAAAGATCATAAACCTGGATTCCTGGCAGGCCATTAAGCAACCGGCCAGTGTCGTAGTGGAGAGCCCTGTTTACAGATCCGAATACGGTTTATGGGCACACCAGAAGTATTTTGTAAAAAAGGCTTTTGACGATCATCTTTCAGGAAAGGGAGCCCGTTACTTATTAGCCGACCAGGTTGGACTTGGAAAGACCGTTCAACTTGCCTTATCGGCTCAACTCATGGCCCTGACCGGAAGCAAGCCGGTACTGATTATTGTACCCCGCACCCTGCTATTTCAATGGCAGGATGAAATGAATAATCTCCTTGCCATGCCATCAGCTGTTTGGGACGGCAAACAATGGAATGATGAGAACGGGGTAAAATATCCTTCAATCGGACCGGAATCCATCAGCAAATGTCCGCGCCGCGTTGGTATTGTAAGCCAGGGATTGATTACCCGGAAAAGCGAAGCTGCCTCCGCCCTTTTGAATATTGAATATGAATGTATTATCCTGGATGAATGTCACCGGGCCAGGAGAAAGAACCTAAAGGCAGATGCAGAGAATGAACCTGTCAATCCGAACAACCTGTTGGCATTCTTATTCAAAATTGCTTCGCAAACGAAGAACCTTCTCATAGCCACGGCAACGCCTGTACAGTTATTTCCCATTGAGGCGTATGATTTGCTCGATGCCCTCAGCCGAAGCAATGACCACGTACTTGGTAACGTATTTTCCCTCTGGAAGAAAGACAAAAAACTTATCCTCGATCTGGTAACGGAGAAACAGGATCCTCCAATGAGCTTCAGTTCAATGTGGGAATGGGTAAGGAATCCTTTTCCGGCTACATCAGAAAATGACCAGTTATTTGGCTCAATCCGTCGTAGATTGAATATGTCAGATAAAGACGCTGTCGTTGAAGGAAACAGGGAAATCGAAATGAAACCGGCCGATAAAAACAAGATTGAACGGCTGGGTAAGGAATTCTTCACTCTGTACAACCCCTTTATCAGGCATATTGTGAGAAGGACAAGGGAATTTCTGGAAAATGAAAACGATCCTTCGACCGGTGAACCCTACCTGAAAAAGGTTGAAGTTACCCTCTTTGGTGAGGATAGCAAAGACGCTATCCTCTTACCAGGCTACCTGAGAGATGCCTACGAATCAGCGGAAGAGTTTTGCAGACTTCTTGGAGAACGAATGAAATCGGCGGGATTTATGAAGACCATGCTTCTCAGGCGGATGGGAAGTTCCCTCGAAGCCGGCAAAAATACAACCATGAAGATCCTTGGGAACTTGTCAGAGGAAATCTTCCAGGAAGAAGATGATAATGAATCAAGTGAAGAGGAAAATATGGTGCTGGAACAGGAGGTTTCTTCCCTCACGGCATCCCTGACCAATAAGGAAAAAGAAGTCCTTCAATTATTGCTCAGGCAATTAGAAAAACACCAGGATAAAGATCCTAAATACTTCAAGATCAAAGAATTCTTGTTCGACCGGGGCTGGATGGAGTCGGGTTGTATCCTGTTTTCTCAATATTTCGACACCTGCTGGTATATGGCAAACCAGCTTTCATCTGAACTGAAAGACATTTCAATCGGCGTGTATGCAGGGGGGAATAAATCAGGACTGCTGATTAAAGGCATATTTACGCCCTACACCCGGGAAGACTTGAAAAAGATGGTCCAGGCAGGCAAGATCAGACTCCTGTTCGGAACAGATGCTGCAAGTGAAGGTTTAAACTTACAGAAACTCGGAACATTGATCAATATTGACCTTCCCTGGAACCCAACCCGTCTGGAACAACGCAAGGGCCGGATTCAACGCATCGGACAAATCAGGGATAAAGTGCTTATTTACAACATGCGCTATAAAGACTCCATTGAAGACAAGGTGCATGGGATACTATCGAGCCGGTTAAAGAAGATCTACGATATGTTCGGGCAATTACCAGATGTGCTGGAGGATGTTTGGATTGAGGCAGCACAGGGGCATATCGAGAAGGCCAACGAGATCATTGATGCCATCCCCAACCAGCATCCGTTTGAGATGAAATACAACAAAGTCGAGCAAATCGACTGGGAGAGCTGCTCGGAGGTTTTGAATGAGGTGGAGAGAAGAGAAATACTAAATAAATCCTGGTAAATAATAATTTTAAGTAAACATCATCACAAAATACATCATTATGAGCAAGATAATATTTATGAGAATTGCCTGGATGAAATTCTATAAGGGGAATACCAAGCAAGATAAACCTATAGGTGCAGGAGCATATGTTCAAGAAAATGAAGATGGCGGTGAAGTTTGCAATTTCCTTGATATAAATGGCTTGTGCTATGGATATGCAAGAATGCCCCCAGGCAGGAATATTGATATTAAGCGAGAAGGAGCCAGCCCATTTGACACATCAGTAAATGATGTAGATGTAATCTTTATTGCGACAAATCCGAAAGATGGTGGTCAGTATATTGTTGGATTTTACAATAATGCTATTGTTTATAAGAAACCTCAAACAATAAAAAACAAGAAACGTGGAAACCACAATAACTATGTTTGCTTATGTCCTTCAAAATCAGCATTTCTTGTATCTGAAAAAGATAGGGTATATGATATCACCGGTGCTGGGCAAGCTAATATCTGGCATGCCAGTGAGTACTTAACTAACACTGAGTTACGAAGATTGACAACTTATCTTCTCAAAGTTAAAGGATCATTGCAAACGGCACGTAAATCTTCAGGTAGCTTTAATTCGAATATAAAAGCTAACGCTGAAGCTGAGATGAAGGCGATGGAGTATGTAAAGCAATATTTCGAAAGCAATGAATTTAAGGTAATAGATATTCACAAGGATAATTTAGGTTGGGATTTTACTGCTATCAAAAATACAGTTGAGTACCAACTCGAGGTCAAAGGATTGTCTGGGAACTTCACCTCAATTGATCTGACACCCAATGAATTTGATAAGATGGAAAACAAAAAATCAACCTATCTAGTTTGTATTGTTTCAAATCTTGGAACCGGGGAGGCACCAAAATTGGATTTAATTTCCTATTATGGTAGTACTCTCAAATCGGACAGTGGCATCGAAATGAAGATTACTAAAATTATTGGTGCAAGAATTTCAAGAAAATAATCATATCAATTTCAAGGACTTTTATGAAAATTTCAACTGTACTTGACCATATCGATAATGGGCACATGGCCCTCCCGGAATTTCAACGAGGATATGTTTGGAACCGGGAACAGGTCAGAGGCCTCTTCGACTCACTTTATAGACGACATCCAATCGGTGGCTTACTTGTGTGGGCAACTGAATCACAAAGTGCTGAACACAGAGGGGATGGAGAGCTGGCAGCTGGTATTGTAAAATTACTGCTCGATGGTCAACAGCGGATGACTACATTATATGGGGTTATAAGGGGAAAAGCACCAAAGTTCTTTGATGGAAATGCAGCAACTTTCACAGGACTTTTCTTTCATCTTGAAAATGAAATATTTGAATTTTATCAACCTTTGAAGATGAAGGATGATAAGTTGTGGATAGATGTCACGCAATTGATGAAAAAAGGAGATGAAGGCCTGGGCGAAATAATTGCAAGATTGTCCCAACAAGCGGAATTTGTTGCAAAAACAGGTGAGCATGTTGGAAAGTTAGCTAAGTTACTTGGTATAAGGGAAGTAGATCTTCATGTTGAAGAAGTGACCGGATCGGACAAAACCATTGATATAGTGGTAGAAATTTTTAATAGAGTTAACAGCGGTGGAACAAAATTATCGAAAGGAGATCTGGCTCTTGCCAAGATTTGTGCAGAGTGGCCGGATGCCCGGGAGAAAATGAAAGAGAAATTAAAAGTTTGGGAGAACATTGGTTATCACTTTAGTCTGGATTGGCTATTGCGTTCTGTTAATACAGTTATCACAGGTGAAGCTAAGTTCCTGTACCTGCATGATAAAAATCCAGCAGAGGTGCAAAATGGATTAGAAAGAGCAGGTAGGCACCTGGATTCATGCCTGAATATGATCAGTGGAAGACTCGGTTTGGATCACGACCAGGTATTGTTCAGCCGGTATTCTTTGCCAGTCATGGTGCGGTATCTTGACAAACGAAATGGCCTGCTTGATGCAAAAGAAAGAGATAAACTGCTATTCTGGTTTGTTCAGGCAGGAATGTGGGGGCGATTTTCGGGTTCGACTGAATCAATAATCGACAAGGATCTGGAAGTTCTAGAATATGGTGATAACATGCTGGATAATTTATTGGAGAATTTGCGGATGTGGCACTCCGGATTAAGAATTGAACCGTATCATTTCACCGGTTGGAGCTTGGGTGCGAGGTTTTATCCGGTTTTGTATATGCTCACCAGGATGGGAGAAGCAAGGGACTGGGGGAATGGACTTCCGCTAAAAGCACATCTTCACGGTAAAATGAGCAAACTGGAAGTTCATCACATTTTTCCTAAAGCAAAGCTTTACAAACATAACAATACTGGTTACAAACGACCCGAGGTAAACGCTTTAGCAAACTATTGTTTCCTGACTAAAGAGACCAATCTACTAATTAGTGATAGATTTCCTGAAGAATATTTCCCGGAAATTGAGCAGAACCACCCAGGAGCTCTTGCCTCTCAATGGATCCCACAAGACCCAAATCTTTGGAAAACAGATAACTACCTTGAATTCCTTGAAGCACGGAAAATCCTGATTGCAAATGAAGCCAATAGACAAATGGAAGATCTTCTTCATGGTGAATTACATTGGATGGATACATCCGCCCCAGCAATTTCATTAACTGAGACCATTGGTGGTGGAATAACGACTGAGAAAGAAGAAGAAGAACTAAATGAAGTCAATAATTGGATCGCTGCATTAGGATTGCCTCGCGGCACTTTACTTTTCGAATATTATGATCCTATGGGAAATCAATTGAAGGCAGTTTTTGATCTGGCCTGGCCTTCAGGATTACAGGAAGAACTTAGTCAACCAGTTGCAATACTACTGAATGAAAACGATGAACTTGTAAAATTTGCCCTCGAATCCGGTTATAAGTGCTTCACTAACATTTCAGATTTCAAGCGATATATCAACAGTGACATTCTTGTCATGGAAATTGAATTGTAATTATGGGTCACATATTGCCATCAAAGGTCTTTTCGTGAATAGATCCACGCTGCCTACCAAAGCCAGTGGTCACGCTATGCTGCATTCGACGCAAACATCCCCGGCATCAACCCTGATTACCATACCTCCGTCCGGAAAGATGTTCTTGAAGAAATTGACGGACCCATGCTCAAATACGGCATATAATCACTGGATAAACAAAGGATCATTCTTCCAGGGAGAAAAGCCGACTGGCCGGATAGAAACCGCCTGAAACCAGGTTCTCAGAATTCCTGAATAGAATATAACTCACACCCTCACTCTCACCCGCTTGTGGGTTGTACTGGACTCGAACCAGTGGCCCCCGCCCTGTCAAGGCGATGCTCTGAACCAACTGAGCTAACAACCCCTATTTTAATTTCCAATTAGCAACACGCTCACGCTCAATCTCGCTCTCACTCTCACTCTCACTCTGTTTCTCCCCCGCCCTGTCATCCCGCACGTGCGGGACTGAACCAACTGAGCTAACAACCCCTATTTTAATTTCCAATTAGCAACACGCTCACGCTCGCTCTCACTCTCGCTCTCACTCTGCTTCCCCCCCGCCCTGTCATCCCGCACGTGCGGGACTGAACCAACTGAGCTAACAACCCCTTATTTTAACCTCCCCGCTGCCAACTTCCCGTCTCAGTGCTGCAAAATTAATATTAAAATTTGAATTTCAAAACAGCAGCAGATTACATTCGGTTCGCATGCTTCTCACCCGCCTACGGCTTCGTGCAAACAAGATTCCTTGCCTGCAATATCCCGTTTCCACGCTGCCATGGAAGGTCGTATCTTTAAGCCTTCATTCAATCAAAATGCCATGGAAAAACAAAACAAAATCCCGATGCTGTACGGCTATGCCGTATGCCTGACGGCAGTGATCACCCTGATCATCGCTGTCGCTTCCCTGGTCAACAGCCTGATCGACCGCCAGGCTCCCCTCTACGCCGAACGCGACTATCAGAAAACCGCCAGCCTGGCTTCCTTCGAAAACTACAAAGCGGATATCCTGAAAACAGGAGACAAGGAAAACACCCTGACCCTCGACGATGCCACCCTGAGGTCAATGTTCGAGGCGGCGCGCACAGAAAAGATACAGTCGGTCCTGCACCGCAGCAACCGCACGATAATTACCAACGGCATCCTCATCGTCATCTGTCTTGCCTTGTTCTTTACTCACTGGAGCTGGATGGGGAAGATCAGGAAAACAACGGAATAGCCTTTCCCTTTCCTTTTGTGGACTGATTAATTAGTGGGTAGACATTTGCTATCCAATGTGATATGTTGTACCTTTATGGGAAATTCCTTCCAATGTATAAGATATTCATTATCAGCCTGTTTTTGACGCCATGCTGTTTAAGTGCACAAATTGGTCCCGCATTCATGATCGACAGCGTTCCGGCATGCCCGGCTCCCAGCCAGGTGACAGTGCCGGTGCGGGTGAGCAATTTCGTGGATGAGGAAGTTTTATCATTAAAAATGAGTTATCTATCCAGTTGTCTGACGTATCAACACTGCACCAGCACGCTCAATTGGCCCGTCTTCATCTGTGCACCGATCTCTAACCCAAATCCCGGGTATCTCTCCCTGGGGGTTGCGGCTTTTGGCCCGGTGCTGTTCACCCTGCCCGACAACGCCGTGCTGTTCACGGTCACCTTCTCCTACCACGGTGGTTCCACCGACCTGATTTGGGATACGATAGGATTGGGAGGCAATCCCAATAGCTGCAACGGTTATGTGGGACCCGGCCAGACAGGGATCCTCAGTCAGCCCGCATCTCAGCAGGTGATGAGCGGCGATACAGCCCTTTTCAGCGTACAGGTCATCAATGCAATCCTGATGCAATATCAGTGGCAGGAAAGTGCGGATGGCGGCATCAGTTGGACGAACCTCACGGATACACTGCCCTTCTCCGGAACAGCCACGGCCAGCCTGAGCATTGCCGGGGTGGTTTCCCAGCTCGACCAGCACCGTTACCGTTGCACAGTCACGGGTTGTGACACATCCGTTTCCCAGGATGCCACGCTCAGTGTTTATATTCCACCCTCATTGCTGGCCAGTCTTCACTATCAGAATGCAGGGTATAGCCCGCTTCAAAACGCCACCATCGTGCTTTTCGACAACTGGATACCGGTTTATACTGTTTACAGCGGTTTATCGGGCGATTTCGGCATACCGAACATCCAGCCGGGAACCTATACCCTGGCCATTTACTGTCAGGAAGCCTGGGGCGGAGCCAATGCGCTGGACGGCCTGATGATCCTGCAGCATTTCACCGGGATGATCAACCTGGGCGGCCTGGCTGCAAAGGCAGCAGACGTGAATGCCGACGGAGCCGTCAACAGCCTGGATGCCCTGATGGTATTGCAGCGCTTTGTGGGCAGCATCAGTACTTTTTCTTCCGGCGACTGGCAATTCAGTACAGAAATACTGACCATTCCGGTATCAGGACCCGTCACCCTCTCCATTGAGGCCCTCTGCACGGGTGATGTGAACGGAAGCCACCTTCCTTAGCGCAATACGAACTTCATGGTCTTTTTGATGTCTCCGGATTCGAAGACGGCGATATAGAGTCCGGGAACGAGTTTGGGCAATGCCTGGCTGATCCTTCCCCTGCCGGATGAAACAAACTCCTCCCTGAGCATGCTTTGCCCGGTAATGCTCAACACGCTGAGGCTGATCCCGTTGCCGGCCGGCAGGTCGTAGTCTGCCTTCAGTGAACGGGAAACATCTGAGAAAATCAGACTGACCTTATGCTCAGGCTTGCTGACGGAAACCACAGGCGTGTTATAATCAAAGAAGAGGTCATCCACCAGCAGCACACTGCCGGCTGTAGCCGTAAAACTTGCGGAAGAACTGATCAGGATGTTCATGGTGTCGGGAGTGTCGCTCGTGTACCAGTCCACAACTGCCTCAAACTGCGTCCACTGGCTGACCGTGCTGTTCCCGATGAACCAGGCCAGTCCGACAGTATCCTGCCACCCGCCGGGATTGTGCTTATAAAACAAGGCGGCCACCGCACAACTGTCGTTTCCCTGTTGGGTATATTTGTAATAACCCTTCAGCTTAACCGGCCGCTGGTTGAAAGCAACCCCTCCGCGAAGTCCGAAGTTCATGTTCACCAGGTCGATGTCGAGCTGACCAAGGGTTAAAAGTCCGGGTACAGTAAAGGCAATGAAACTCTTATTCTCGAGCCGTGCACTCCACGATCCGGAAAAGGCATCATTGCTTTTGCTCACCACGGCCGCCCCGATAAACGGAATGGCGGTGGTTTGCTGGTTGGGAGAATCCCAGAACTGAGGATCAGACCAGGAACCGCTGCTGATCCAGTTCTCCATGCCGGCGTTGGGAATGTTTTGTCCCTTGGTAATAAAAGCGCTGACAAACAGTATTATAATTAAAAGTAAAGGTTTCATAGGAAAGATGTTACTCAATGAATATGTCAGTTTTTATGATGCTGTTACTCAAATATCGTGCAATTTTTTCAGCCTGACATCTCAACCTTATATACCTTTGCAGTTTATCTTCAAAACGATGAACAGGAAATCCTTTGCCCTCCTGCTGCTGACAGGATTGTCGGCTCTCTGCGCCTTCGGCCAGAACAACAAAGAAATCACACTGAAAGACATCTGGGGGTCGAGGCAGTTTCTGCCAAAACGTCCGCCCGCCCTGACCTCCCTCAGCGACGGAGTCCGCTATTACCAGGAAAAAGGGGATTCGGTGAATGTTTACTTCTATGAAAGCGGGCAATATTCGGCTACCCTTTTCCTGAATTCTGAGCTTGTTTTGCAGGACAGCAGGGATACCCTCCAGATGGATGACTTCACCCTGAGCGCAGATGAAAAGAAAGTACTGATCAGTACCGGGACGGAACCCATTTACCGCCGTTCAAGCAAATCGGAGTTTTATATATTTGATCTGACGACCCGGCAGCTCAGCCGCTTGTGTGACAGGGGCAAGCAAAGGCTGGCTGATTTTTCCCCGGATGCGACTAAAGTTGCTTACTTCCTTAACAATGATTTGTATATCAGAGATTTGACTGGCGGAAAGGAAATCCGTATCTCCCATGACGGGAAAATCAACAACATCATCAACGGGGCTGCAGACTGGGTTTATGAAGAAGAATTTGAATTCTCAAAGGCATTTTTCTGGTCACCTGATGGCCGTTACTTGGCTTATTACCGCTTCGATGAAAGCAAGGTCAGGGAGTTTTCCTATACTGTCTGGGGCACTCTCTACCCTGAGGAATACCGCTATAAATACCCCAAGGCGGGTGAGGACAATTCAGTGGTCAGCATTCACATCTATGAGGTGGCCACAGGGAAGACCCTGCAGGTGGATCCTGGAAGGGACAAAGACAGTTACATTCCCCGTATCCGCTGGACAGCAGATCCGGGCAAGCTCTGCATTTACTGGATGAACAGGCTTCAGAACAGGCTTGAACTGCACCTTGCCGATGCCGCCACAGGAAAGACCACCATGCTGTATGAAGAGGATAATCCTGCCTATATCGAGATCAACGACCACCTGACCTTCACCGACGACAGGAAGTATTTCTTCCTGAGCAGTGAAAAGGGCGGTTCCCGCCACCTCTACCTTTATGGTATGGACGGCAGGCTGATCAGGCAGATCACGCATGGCAACTGGGAAGTGACGGATGTGTTGGGGTACGATCAAAAAAAGAAAGTGATCTATTTCTCGACCACCGAAAGCGGGCCCCTGAACAGGGATATCTCCAGGATCAACCTCGACGGAACCAGGATGAAACGCCTGTCGCATCAAACCGGCTGGAATGACGCGGAATTCAGCGAACAATTCCAATATTTCAGACTCACGTTTTCCGATGCCAACACCCCGCCTGTCAGTGGTTTATACGATCAGAAGGGGAAAGCACTCAGAATCCTTGAAGACAATGCCGCTCTTTCACAAAAAGTATCGGAATATCAGTTCGGCAGGGTAGAATTTATGAGCATCCCGGGAGCCGACGGAACCCTGCTCAATGCATATATGATTAAACCCGCCGGTTTTGACCAGTCGAAGAAATATCCCGTGCTGATGAACGTCTATGGTGGTCCGGGTTCCCAGAGCGTGGAAAACCGCTGGGGATACTATGATTTCATCTGGTACCAGATGCTTGCCCGGAAAGGCTATATCCCGGTATCGGTCGACAACCGCGGCACCGGATTCAGAGGGGAGCAGTTTAAGAAATGTACTTACGGACAACTCGGGAAACTGGAAACGGAAGATCAGATTGCAGCCGCCAGATACCTTGCCTCACAGCCCTATGTGGATGGCGGACGCATCGGGATCTGGGGCTGGTCGTATGGCGGCTATATGACGGCCCTCTGCATGACCAAAGGAGCGGATGTTTTCAAGACAGGGATTGCCGTTGCCCCTGTCATGAACTGGAGATATTATGACAATATTTATACGGAAAGGTTCATGGGCCTTCCCAGGGATAATGCCGCGGGTTACGACGACAATTCACCCATCCATTTTGCAAAGGAATTGAAAGGGAATTTCCTGATGGTACACGGAACAGCCGACGATAATGTCCACCTGCAGAATGCCATTGAGTTCTCCAATGCCCTGATAAGGGAAAACAAGCAATTCACCGAATTCTTCTACCCGAACCGCAACCATGGCATTTACGGGGGAAACACCCGGCTGCATCTTTACAGGATGATGACGGATTTCCTGCTGGATAAGTTGTAGCGAAATGCCGGTCTGGCAACATGATCCTCACTGGCTTAAT
The DNA here is from genome assembly GCA_022709385.1 of Bacteroidota bacterium. Classification (GTDB taxonomy): domain Bacteria; phylum Bacteroidota; class Bacteroidia; order Bacteroidales; family CAIXZF01; genus JAKLIX01. The sequence continues at coordinate 114,784 of JAKLIX010000008.1, forward strand.
CCATTATTGTGAGGTTCTGTATACTCCGTGTTTAACTCCGTGGCCACTCCGTGTTTAAATTCCAAGTCAGCTGCAAGGGAATGACCTACTCCGGTAGGCCTGGCTTTTAAAAACACGGAGTTATTTTACCAGGAAACCGCAAAGCAACATCAGGGATGCTGCTGCTTCCCGTGCTTTGAACTCCGCTTCTGCAAGATCTGCCCTGACCAGGTAAAGGTCTTCCTGAGACTCCCTGAACTGTAAAGAAGAATACAGTCCCGCCTGAAAAGCCTCCCGGCTGATTTCCATGTTTCGCTGCGCTGCAGCCAGGGCTTTACGCTGCAGCCCCACCACTTCGAGAGTCGCAGTATATTCATTGAACAGCTTCATCACACTGAGCCTGATTTCCTGCTTCAGATCTTCGTACCGCAACAACTCATTTTCCCTGTCTATCCTGGCATTTTTAATCTGCCGGTCGAGCCTGTTGCCATCCCATAACCTGATTCCCGCCGAAATGCCAAACTGGGGACCGAAGAGCCTGGTATAACGGATAAAAGAAGCATCGGTTTCATTTTCGTACCATGACCATGCCCCATTGAGGATAAGCTTGGGATAGCGGCCGGATCGCAGCGACCGGATTTCGGTCTGCTGCAGCCTGATCTTAGCCTCCTGGTACCTGATGCCGGTATTGTTGTCCAGCGCTTCTTTGAGGCAAGCTCCCACGCCTGGCAAGGGATCCGGCGGAATCGTGTCGGGCAGCTGATAATCTGAACCCGGCTCGCGAAGCAGCAAACGGTCCATGTCGAGCATCGCATTCTGCATCCTGATCTGTTGTATCTTAAATGCGGCAGAATCAGCCTGGCACCTGACCATGGCCTGCATATACTCAAGCTCCGACAATTGGGCAAACCTGCTTTTTTCACCAGCCACACGGTAGCGAAAGTCACTGATGGCCATCCTTTCAGCCGCGGCATCCAGCAGCTGCCTTTCCAGCAGCAGCCGGTAATATGCCATGGTGATCCGGTGAACGGTGGTTTCGGCGGTTTGCAGTAAGCTGCTTTGCTCCAGATCGGCCGATTCCTGCAGCAAACGGTACTGATAATACATCCCTCCCCCGTCGAACAACGTCCACCGTGCATGCAGCCCGGCCTGCCTGATGGTACCGTGAGCCGCATCATTCTTCATGACGGCACCCGTGCTCACCTCCACATCTGCATCATAGACGCTTTTATCCAGCGAGGCCGAAGCTTCGATGACCGGAAAAAAACCGGCATTCCCGTAATGTATGTCCTGCTGCACCATGCTGAGCCTGTTCCTGGCAATTTTAAGCCCGAGATTCTTACTGATGCCCTCTTTCACCGCATCATCAAGCGTAAACACCGTCTGAGCCCCGGCTGAAAAGCTTAGACCAAGCTGGAGTATCCACAGGCAAAGGCAGCCCTTAACCAGAACGTATCTACCTGAAAATCGGTTCATAAGGTTCTGTTTCTTCTTCATCTTCGACGGGGGTTTTATATTCACGGGAAAGATATGTGTACAGCACCGGCACGAAAAAAAGTGAGAGGAAGGTGGCGAAGATCATGCCCCCGACCACGGCGATACCCAACGACTGCCTGCTTCCGGATGAAGATCCGAGGGCCAGCGCGATCGGCAGAATGCCAAAGATGGTGGCCAGGGCCGTCATCAGGATGGGACGAAGCCGCGACACTGCTGCTTTGAGCACTGCTTCCTGTTTGTTCATGCCATGGCGCTTTTTCTGGTTCGCAAATTCAACGATCAGGATCCCATTTTTGGTGACCAGGCCAATGAGCATGATCAGTCCGATCTGACTGAAAATATTCAGTGTCTGTCCAAACACCCAAAGGGATAACAATGCGCCAAACAAGGCCAGCGGCACTGTCACCAGGATGACAAGGGGATCCACAAAGCTGTCGAACTGGGCTGCCAGCACAAGAAAGATAATGACAAGGGCAAGCAGGAAAACGATCATCAGGCTGGAGGAACTTTCTGCATAATCGCGGCTCTGGCCTGCAAGTGCGGTACGGAATGAAGGCGTCAGTATGCGGGATGCGATGGTTTTCATCTCCTCAATGCCGTCGCCCATGGCATAACCCGGGTTCAGTCCGGCCGATATGGTCGCGGCATAATACCGGTCGAAGGAAAAAATGGTGGAAGGACCCACACTTTCCTTCCAGTTGACCACATTGGACAATGGGATCAATGTCCCCTTACTGCTTCTGACTTCAAGCATCTCAAGATTGGCAGGCGTGTTTCTGTGCCTCCGGCTCAGCTGGCCGATCACCTCGTATTGCTGGCCGTTCATGATAAAGTAGCCGTACCGCTGCCCGCTGAGAGCAAGCTGAAGCGTTTTCCCTATGTCTTCAGCTGAAACACCATACAAAGCAGCCTTCTCCCTGTCGATAAAAATATGAAGCTCCGGCTTATTGACCTTCAGATTGGCATCTGTAAAACGCAAGACCTCGCTCCTGCCAGCTTCCTCAAGAAAACGCGGAACGATGGATTTCAGGGAATCAAAACTCCCCGCCTGGATTACAAACTGAATGGGCTGCCCGGCAAAACGGCTTCCGATGGTCGGCGGTTCGAAAGGATAAATGCCTATCCCCGTAATATGCTGAATATCCCTGGTAAACTTCTGAAAAATTTCATGCTGGCTTCGTTCCCGTTCTCCCGGTTCAGTGAGGTATATCAGATGCATGCCCTTATTGACGGGATCGATGCTGCTCAGGCTGGGAGAGATGACGGAAACATTCCGGGTGGCCTCCGGAATGGAATCGATCACATACTGGCTCAGCTGATCCATATACTTTTCCATAAATTCGTAACTGGCACCCTCCGGCCCGAGAATACCGATCCTGATGTTGGATCTGTCCTCCAGGGGAGCCAGCTCTGAGTGAAGCCCGCGGTATATCAGGTAAATCAGGACAACTAACAGAAGAAGTACCGGCCATATCACAAAACGGATTCTAATCAGTGCCGACAATGAATACCGGTACACCCTGTTCAGGTTGACAAAAAAGGGTTCAGTCTTCCTGTAGAACCAGTTAAAATTAAGATGATGCTGACTGACAAGCATTCTGGATCCCATCATGGGCGAAAGACTGAGGGCAATAAAGGCAGATATCATCACCGATCCTGCCACCACGATGACGAACTCGCTGAAAAGCTTTCCTGTCAAGCCCTGCAGGAAAAGTATCGGCAGGAATACCATGGCCAGGGTGATGGTAGTGGAAATGATGGCTGTAAAAATCTCACTGCTGCCTTCAATGGCTGCTGCTACGGGCTTCATACCGGAATCAACCTTGGTGTAAATGATCTCCAGCACCACGATGGCATCGTCACAAACAAGCCCGATCGCCAATACCAGTCCCATCAGGGTCAGTACGTTGATCGAAAGGCCCGCTGCCCACATCAGGAAAAAAGTGGCAATGATGGAAACCGGAATGGCCACCACCGGAATGATGGTCGAACGCCAGTCTCTCAGAAACACGAAGATGATCAGTACCACCAGGAAAAACGCCAGGAACAGGGTTTCTTTCACCTCGGCAATGGACCGCCTTTCGAAAATGGTGAAATCGTATCCGATTTCTGCATGATATCCTGCCGGTAGCTCCTTTTGGATGAGATCGACCCTTTTGTAGAATTCATCTGCAATGTCAATGGTATTAGCCCCTGGCTGGGGAACCACTCCCATCACCACCACAGGCTTCAGGTTATTCTTCAGGATACGTTTTTCAGCTTCACAACCCAGGCTGGCATTTCCTATATCACTAAACCTTAATAAGGTACCATCTTCCGACTTGATGATCAGGTTATTAAATGCTGAATCCGTAGTAAGCAGGCCCAGGGTCCGGATGCCAAGTTCGGCAAGATTCCCATCTATTCTGCCCGAAGGAAGTTCCTGGTTTTCCCTGTTTACCGCCCTGTTGACGTCGAGGGAGGTGATGCCCCTTGCCTTCATTTTTTCCGGATCCAGCCAAAGGCGCATGGCAAATTTTTTCTCCCCGAAAATGGTGATCCCCGCAATGCCGGGTATGGTCTGAAGGCGATCCTTGACAAAACGGTCAACCACGTCGTTCACTTCGAGGATGTCGTGTTCGTCGCTTTCAACGATCACAAAGATGACAGGACTGGCGTTTGCATCAAGCTTTTCGACGATGGGAGGATCCACGTCTTTCGGAAGATAGCGGACCGCGCGGGAAACACGGTCTCTGACATCGTTGGCGGCTCTCTCGAGATCTTCACCAAGCCCGAACTCCACACTGATCTGGCTGACCTGCTCCGCAGAGGAAGACGTGATCACCCTGATCCCTTCAATACCGCTGAGTTCTTCTTCAATAGGTTCGGTGACCTGAGTCTGTATGATTTCAGGGTTGGCTCCGGTATAGGTGGTGGTAACATTCACCACCGGGGGGTCCATGTTCGGGTACTCTCTGTCGGGCAACGAATAAAACCCGACCATCCCGGCTATCAGCAGCAGCAGGGAGAAGACGACAGGCAATACCGGCCGTTTGATGCAAGTGGTGGAAAGGTTCATCTTACAACATTTGAATGACTTTGACCGGTGAACCCGGCTTCACCTTCATTAACCCGGTAAGAAGGATGGTATCCCCGGCCTGCAATCCTGCGGTTGCTTCAACCATCCCGGCTGATCTAAGTCCTGTTATTATTGTCACCGCCCGGGCCTTTCCGTTTTCGATCCGGTAGACCGTGCTGCCGGAAGGATAGGCCTGTATGGCGTTAGCCGGAATATACAGGGCCGGTGCAACAGTCCTGCTCCTGACCGACACACTGACGATTCTCCCGGGAACGGCACCGGGAACAGTGCCGGAAATTACCGCCCTGACCTTCAGGTTACCTGTACCTGGCTCAAGGGATGGAGCAACGGCTTCTATCCCGGCCTGAAATGTACCCGGAATCCCTTCAAGCCGGAAACTGAGCTGATCACCCTGCCCGACGGAGGCTGCCATGGATTCCGGAATGCCGATATCGATCTTTAATACACTAAGATCTTCTATATGTGTGAGCACCAGCCCGGGACTGACATAAGCCCCCACACTGACGTTTCTCAGGCCGGCCTTCCCGCTGAATGGTGCCCGGATAATCGTTTTTTCCAACCTGAGCTCCAGTTGCCTCACCTCGGCTTCCAGTGCCTTCATCCGGCTGAAAGATTCATCATAGGATTGCTGGCTCACACCTCCCCCCGTAAGCAACTGTCTGTATCGTTTCTCGGTTTCGACGGCAAGTCCGTGTTCTGTTCTGACCCTGTCGAGAGAAGCTTTCAGTTCTGCTCCGTCAAGCTCGAACAGCACATCCCCCTTCCTGACCATGCTGCCCTCACGAAACGGAATGGACACCACCTTCAGTGATAACTCACTCACAATATCCACGGCCTCATTGGCCCGGATCACACCCACCCCTGTAAAGGGAAATTCAAGGACACTGTCACGGACAAGGTAACACTCGGCCTGAACCGGCATCAACTTTGGCCCGGATTTGCTTACTGCATGCGAAGCGTTCTTTTTGACGGCCTTCACGGCAAAAAAAACTGCTACTAGCAGTATCGGCAGTAATAACAGGTAATACTTCTTATTCATAGGAAAGTGATAATGATGAGGTAAACATACAGAAATTTTCTGATTGTAGCCGGGCAGCAGCAGAAATTCAACTTTTCGATGAGCCTGGTCAGCCTAAACACAAAAATTCATCATCATGCTGCCTGGTGAAAGCCACCAGGGAAATGATCCTGCAGGGAATGAAATGCCGGTGATAACCCAATACAAAAGCCCCCGGGTAATATTTTCTGAACAAAACCCGAAACGCCGGTATTCTCAGAATAAGTTACTGAGGTGTGAAAGAGGCATCTACATCACCAGTGCAAAGCCCTTTAACCGGAATATTTTTCGTCAGATTGGCAATGATCTGAAATGAAGGAGAGAGGAATTGCCAGTCTCCCGGTACAAAACCACCAAGCAGACCGACAAAACGGCGCATGACCACCAGTGCATCCACAGCATTGATAAACTGGCTGCCATCCGTATCGGCTGCTTTCAGCCTGACCCCCGAAAGCAGGGATAAACCCACAAAATGTCGCATGATCAGCAGGGCATCAATTGAATTCCCCCCGCCCCAGTCAGCCATTGAACCAAAAGACAGTGAATAAGAGCCTGTGACAAGGTTATTGAATGCGTAATGCCCGGCGGCGTCGGTGATCAGCGTATCGATAACCGCCTGCCCCTGGTCTCTGAGATAAACCGATACCCCAGCCAGCGGAGTCTGTGCCACGTTATCGTAAGTTACAATCCCCTCAACCGATCCGTAAGCCTGTCCCCCGCCGGTAATCACAATATCATCGATGATCCAGAAAAAGAAAGCACTCAGATCGCCTTCCAGTACAAAAGCTACATAAGTATGCAAGCCAAGATTATAAACAATCTCTGTTTCAACCAGTTCAGGTCCAAGATCCCCACTTCCGGACTGGTAAAAAAATTCCTCATCTGTCCAGTGAACGGCATCGGCACTGCTTTGTACCTTCAGTGTAAGGCCCGGGAAGTCATCCCAATAATTATGGTTAAAACTCAGGTAAAGAATGCCCTGTCCGTTCGTTTGAAGCGGCGGTGACACAAACCTCGCGACCCCGGTCGATGACTGGAAATCGAACTCCAGTTCGTTGGGACTTCCTCCCGCGTAGTCGTATGGTGAAATATACCAGCCGGGATTGACGGCGGAATCCTGTTCAAACCATCCGAAAGGGATACTGAGTGCATTGAAATGTTCTTCAAAAGGCAGTGGCTGAGCCGGCATGGTGGAGAATGACCAGATGGCACATCCGGGAGGCTGGCCGAAAAGGTTGAATGGAATGACCTTCCAATAGTATTGTGTCTGGGGAGTAAGGCTTTGCAAATTGAAATGGGTGGCTCCTCCGGTGGCGACACCGTTCAGAATATTGGTCGGCGGATTGTCTGTTCCCAGGTAGAGATAATAATCAGATGCATAAGGTGAGGTTTCCCATTGAAGGTTTACACTCGTCATAACGGACTGGCTTCCGTTAAGCGGGCTTTCCCCGCCTGAACAGGTCGGAAGATAGATGAGCGGACTGATCTCCACATTATCGATATGCCATGCCAGAAAATAGTAAAGGTTGCCTTCAATGGTGAAGGCGATGTAAGTGGTATCCTGCAGGTTACCGGAAACCACGGTACTCACCAGTTCAGGACCCAGGTTGCCATTTCCCGACTGCCGGCTCCAGCTTTCATCCGTCCAGTTGATCCCATCGGGGCTGGATTGGATTTTGAATGTTAGCCCGAAAGAGTAATCATTCATCCAATGCCTGAACTCGAGGAAAATCGCCTGAACATCTGCATTATAGACAGGCGGCATGACCAGCCTCGAATAGCCGGTACCCACAACCCAACTTGCTTTTGCTTCATAGGGTGTGCCACCGGCCTGATTCTGGTTGACAATACTCCAGTTATTCACCTGCACATCTCCGCCATGCTGCTGCGTCCAGCCGGCCGGCATCGCAGCCGTGTTGAAATGTTCAGAATGCGGAAGCGTTACCGTCTGTGCATTGGAAACTGATCCATTTACAATAGTCAGGAGAAACAGAAGCAATCGCGGGAATGATTTAATCATTGTACTGCAGTATAAGAGTGGAGGTCACTATTGTTTGATGATTTTCACCATGGCTCCTTCAGGGGTCCGCAGAAAATATAAACCGGCGTGCAAACCCCTGACATCCATAACCGATCCGGTCTCTGCGGAAATGACTTCAGCGGCTCTCCGTCCCGTATGATCATATAATACATACAATCCGCAAGGGGAGTCCCCCGGGGACAGAAAAAGTATATCCTGAACGGGATTGGGACTCGCAATCGGGATACTGCCCTTGCCGCAGGTAACGTACCTGATCCATTGGGCATCGAATACCGTCTCCGTGCCATCAGTATCCGTCTGAGAAAGCCTGTAATAGCTAATGGTTTCATATGGCGGATGATCCACAATACTGTACTGAATTCTCCCTGAACTGTTTAACTGCCCGGGCACCGTTTGTACCACCTCCCAATCATCCAGATCCCTGCTTCGATGCACCGTAAAATGATGATTATTTGATTCATTCTCGGTGATCCAGGTAAGCTTTACACTCTTACCCTCACAGGCAGCAGTGAAACTAAGCAGGTCGATACCAAGCGGTCCGGTACTGATGTAACACTGATCATATTCGGCATGCATATGCAACTGCACGCCAACACCGGTAGGCTCGTCCCCTTTCCAAAGGTTTTCCCAGCAAATGGTGCCCCCGTGGAGGTTGATTTCCCCGCCATCTTTAGTGGTGACTTTGTTATCCACGAAAACCAGTCCGCCGTAATAAATCCGTAATAATCCGCCCGGATCCATCCACAAATTATTGTGGATGATCATATAACCCCAGACGATTACCTCGCCCGGATATGCGATCCTGGTTTGGTTAGGCGTGTAAAGCATTCCGCCTCCCTTTATCAGCATATAAGCGGTTACAATGGAATATTGTCCTGTAGCCGGAATATACATATTATGGCTGATGATGATGGAGTCGCCGGGAGTATTTACCTGTGGAGGACCTCCCAATGGCAACCAGTTCATTGGATTAAGAAAATCACCATCACTTACCGATTCATAGGTGGTTCCAAAGGTGTAAGTGATCAGGAAACATAAAATGAGTCCGAAGAAATATTTCATGCTTATTGGTTAAAAATTCCAAAATTTGGATATAAAATTAAACTATTAATGGATAATATGCAAAAATTTTTTAAAATTTCCAAAATCAGGAATGCTGAATGGAAAATTTCCAGGTATTTACGCCTTCATAGATTAGTGCTTGCATAATATTTGCATTTTAACCTAAATGTATGTACGTTTGTCTATCTAAAACCATTCCCATGTCAGAAAAAAAGACTGTAAAAACACAAAAACAGGATCATGTGCTGTTGCTGACACTGAACCGTCCGGAGGCACTGAATGCACTTAACCTATTGGTTTACAAAGAAATTAACGAAGTTCTTGATGAAATTGAAGCGGACCCGGATGTGAAAGTACTCGTCATCACGGGAGAAGGGAAGGCCTTCGTGGCAGGGGCCGACATTGCAGAGATGTCGGGGATGAATCCTGATGAGGCCTATGCCTTTTCAAAGACGGGGCAGAACACCTTCGACCGCCTGGAAGCGCTTGATATTCCTGTGATCGCGGCCGTGAACGGATTTGCCCTCGGGGGGGGTTGCGAATTCACCATGGCCTGCGATTTCAGGATCGCCAGTACCAGGGCAAAATTCGGGCAACCTGAACTCAACCTCGGCCTGATCCCGGGTTATGCCGGCACCCAGCGGCTATCAAGGCTTAGCGGACTGGGCAATGCGCTTTACCTGATCCTTACCGCCGAGATGATCACCGCCGAAGACGCCTTGCGGATGGGTCTGGTTCAGAAAGTCGTTGAACCCGAACAACTGCTTGAGGTGACCATGCAACTTGCCCATAGAATTGCAAACAACGGATCAGCCGCGGCAGTAAAGGCAAAACGTACCATCAGGGACGGAATCCATATGGATTTCATGATGGCATCGGATATGGAAGCACAGGAGTTTGCTTCACTCTTCGGCGATGCTGCCACCCAGGAAGGAATGAAAGCCTTTCTGGAAAAACGCAAACCGGAATGGTAATCTCATTCATGTAAATAATCATTAACCAAAAAATCATCATATGACTTACGAAGAAAGACTTCAAAATGTCAGTGTGCTGGGTGCTGCCGGAAAGATGGGCAGCGGTATCATCCTGCTGACCGCACTCGAAATGGCAGATCTCAGCCTGAAACCTGAGCACAAAGGCAAAACCTTTGTGGCCAACGCCATTGACGTGTCACATGAGGCCCTTGCGGGGCTGGTTAAATACCTCCAGACCCAGGTATTTAAAGCGGCAGAAAAAAAGATGGTCCAACTGAGGCATTTTTATTCCGACCGCCCCGAGTTGATCGAAAACTCGCATATTGTGGATGAATATGTCCGCCATGTGCTTGGTTTGATCAGACCATCGGTGAGGCTTGAATCAGCTTATGATTCCCTGCTCGTTTTTGAGGCTATCAAGGAAGACCCTGCGGTAAAAAATGCCGTCCTGAGCCAGATCGACCGGAACAACCCGAATAAACCATGGTATTTCACCAATACTTCCTCCATCCCCATCAGCGAACTCGACGAAGGAGCCGGCCTGGAAGGAAGAATCATCGGTTTCCATTTTTACAATCCTCCTGCCATTCAAAAACTGGTGGAGGTGATCAAAGGAAAGCATACCCTGCCCGAACTGGGTGATTTTGCCCTCAAGTATGCGAAAAACATGAAAAAAATCACGGTGCCCTCCAATGATATCGCCGGTTTTATCGGTAACGGCCACTTCATGAGAGATCTTTTATTCGGCATCAGCTTGGCGCAGCGCCTCTCTTCGGAAATGCCGCTGCACGAAGCCATTTTCACAGTCAACAAAGTCACCCAGGATTACCTCGTCAGGCCGATGGGTATCTTCCAGCTGATGGACTATGTCGGACTGGATGTGTGCCGGTATATTCTCAGTGTGATGAATCCACGTATTGCGGGAGGCAGTCTGCATGCTCCCCTGCTGGAGGAATTTACCGCAAAAGGGGTGAAAGGAGGACAACATGCCGACGGCAGCCAGAAAAACGGCATCCTGCAGTATGACAAAGGAAAAATCACGGGGGTTTATTGCCTGACAAGAGACGGATATGCACATCACAACGACTTCGAAGAAAGATGTAACCAGCGATTGGGAGCGATGCCCGAAGGAACTCCGGCCTGGAAAAATGCAGTCAGGGTTTCCGATAAAGACAGCCTCTTCAAACCGCATTTCGAAAAGATGAAAAATCAGGATAGCCTTGGAGCCAGGCTGGCTGTTGAATATGCATCAGAATCAGCCCGTATTGCCCGGCAACTGGTTACAGACGGAGTCGCAAACCAGGTAGAGGATGTCAATACCGTCTTACTGACCGGCTTCTTCCATGCCTACGGTCCGGTGAATGAGTATCTTTAATCAATGTTAAACTTTTTAAGAATCACAATATGAATGCTTTAAGAAAAAAAGTATACCTGGTTGCCGGATATAATACCATCTCCATGGGGACTGGACGGAAAGAATTCAATCCGAAGAAAGAACGGCCCGGGCTGGAGCAATACATCACGGAAGCCGGGCAGGCCACGCTGAAGATGATAGGCGGGGCTGACAAGGTTGATGAATGTGTGATCGGCAATTTCATTGCATCCCGTTTCAACGGGCAGGCGAACATGGCGGCCTTTTTTCCGATGATAGACCCCGGTTTGCGTTACAAGCCTGCCACCAGGGTGGAAGGGGCCTGTGCGACAGGCAGTCTGGCCGTCCTGGCCGGCGTAAAGAGCGTACTGGCCGAAACAGCCGATGTGGTGCTGGTGATCGGTGTGGAAGTCCAGAATACGGTGAAAGCCATCTATGGTGCCGATTATCTGGCCGCAGCCGGATGGGCCAAAGACCGGAAGGCAGGGCACGCCTATTTTTTCCCCGGACAGTTCAGTGAGCGTGCAGGTGCTTATTTTGAGAAATACGGCAGGGACAGAACGCGCCAGGCATTTGCCCGCTGGTTCAGAAATGCCGTCGAGAATGCAAGGCTTTGTCCTACCGCCCAGGAATACCACAATACAGCGGCAGAACTTGAAAAACTTGCCCTGATGGAACCCAACGGCAAAGTATTTGTCGATCACCTGAACGTTTTCGACTGTTCCAAGGTGAGCGACGGCGCCTCGGCCATTGCAGTCGTATCTGAAGAAGGACTGAAACGCATCGGCATTCCGCTTTCGGAAGCCGTGGAAGTGGTGTCCTTCGGCCATGTGGAGGAAGATATCACCAAACCTCCGGTCGACCGTACCGCGCTGACCACTTTCGCTGCCGCTGCCAGACAGGCACTCGACAGGGCAGGAATCAGCATTCATCAGGTGGCTACAGCAGAAGTGCACGACTGCTTCACCATTGCCGGTATCATGGCCGTGGAAGCCATCGGCCTGGCAGAAGCAGGAAAAGGGCCCGACTTTGTCTCCGCCGGTCATACCGCCCGCGACGGAAAGTTCCCCATCAACACCACCGGCGGACTGATCGGCTGGGGCCACCCCACCGGCGGTACCGGGGTTCATATGGCGGTTACCCTCTGGGAACAGCTGACCGCTAAGGCCGGGGACAACCAGATTACGATTCCCCCTGACAGGCCTTATGGGCTGTCGGTGAATATGGGCGGCGATGATAAAACCCTGGTAGCTTTTGTAATAAAATCTGCAACTGCCTGATTATTATCATTTAAATCACTACCGGCAATCCCTGTGGGGTTGCGGAATCTGAAGCATTGACTGAAAGGCTGCCGGAAAAAGTTCCGGTTTGCCGAAGTGTTTGACCACATGGGTAATCAAAGTACAAACCGCATTAATACACTGTTCGGAATCGATGTTCCCGTCATCCAGGCAGGGATGATCTGGTGTTCAGGCTGGAAGCTGGCATCGGCCGTTTCAGAAGCGGGAGGACTCGGACTTATCGGTGCCGGTTCGATGCATCCTGATGTGCTCGGGGCCCATATCCGCAAATGCAGGGCAGCCACATCAAAACCTTTCGGAGTGAATCTTCCGCTCATCTATCCGCAGGTGGAAGAGGCCCTGGATATCATCGTCAGCAATGGCGTAAAAATTATTTTCACTTCGGCAGGAAATCCCGTCCGTTTTACCGGAATGCTGAAACAACAGGGCATCACAGTGGTTCACGTGGTAGCAAACCTGAAATCAGCCGTCAAATGCGAAGAAGCAGGTGTGGATGCCATTGTGGCGGAGGGTTTTGAAGCCGGAGGACACAACGGTAAGGAAGAAACCACCACCATGGTGCTGATCCCGCTGATCAGGGAAAACACCGGCCTGCCTTTGATTGCTGCCGGCGGTATCGCAGGCGGAAGATCCATGCTGGCGGCCATGGTACTCGGAGCAGAGGGTGTTCAGATCGGTTCACTCTTTGCCGCTTCGGAAGAATCTTCGGCTCACCCCGCCTTTAAAAACAGAATTGTTGCAACCGGGGACGGGGATACCCTGCTGACCATGAAAAAAGTAATCCCCGTGAGGCTGATAAAAAACAGCTTTTTTGAACGTGTTCACCAGATGGAAAGCCAGGGCGCCACGACAGAGGAAATTAAATCCTTTCTGGGCCGCGGCAGAGCCAAAAAGGGCATGTTTGAAGGAGATCTGGAAGAAGGAGAACTGGAGATCGGACAGGTGGCAGCCCTGATCAGGGAAATAAAACCGGCTGCCTCCATCCTGAAGGAAATCATTGAAGAATACCGGCAGGCAATACAAGAACACTGCATTCAGCAACAGTTTTGAAAAATATCTGTAAATACTGAACACCAAACCAAAAACAAAAAAATATGGATTTCAATTTCACTGAAGAACAGATCATGATCCAGCAAAGTGCACGCGATTACGCACAAAGGGAACTGATCAAAGACGTACTGGAAAGAGATGCCAAGGCTGAGTATCCGGCACATCATGTCAAAGCACTGGCAGAACTGGGTTTCCTGGGTATGCTGGTCTCTACCGAATGGGACGGAGGCGGAATGGATACCGTCTCTTACGTGCTTGCCATGGAAGAAATCTCAAAAGTTGACTCCTCGGTTTCCGTGATCATGTCAGTGAACAATTCACTGGTTTGTTACGGTATCGAATCCTTCGGAACAACCGAACAAAAAGAAAAATGGCTTCGTCCTCTTGCCAGAGGCGAACAAATCGGGGCATTTCTGCTTTCAGAACCGGAAGCAGGCTCCGATGCCACTTCCCAAAGAACACTGGCCACCGACATGGGTGATCATTACCTGGTGAACGGCACCAAAAACTGGATTACCAATGCCAACTCGGCCGAAACTTATCTGCTCATCGCCCAGACACACCCGGAGAAAGGACACAAAGGAATCAACGTACTGCTGGTCGACCGCCATGCTCCCGGTATCAGCCTCGGCCCTCACGAAGACAAGATGGGAATGAGAAGCTCCGACACCCATTCTGTGATGTTTACCGATGTGAAAGTACCCAAGGGAAACCGGATCGGTGAAGACGGATTTGGCTTTAAATTCGCCATGAAGACCCTGGAAGGCGGACGCATCGGCATCGCCGCACAGGCACTCGGTATCGCACAGGGCGCCTATGAAAGATCCGTCCAGTACGCCAAAGACCGCAAAGCTTTCGGCACTCAGATCATCAATCACCAGGCCATCGGTTTTAAACTGGCTGAAATGAGAATCAGAATTGAAGCCGCCAGGTATTTCTGCCTGAAGGCCGCCTGGCTGAAAGACCAGCACCTTCCCTACGGAATCGCCAGCGCCATGGCCAAGTATTACGCAGCAGAAACCGCGATGTATGTCACCACTGAAGCCGTCCAGATACACGGTGGCTACGGCTATGTGAAGGAATACCACGTGGAAAGGCTGATGAGGGAGGCAAAACTCACCCAGATCTACGAAGGAACCAGCGAAATCCAGCAAATCATCATCTCCAGGGATATCATGGCAGAGTAAGGGCGAGCGACCTTTCACCCCTGACCTGCCTTACCATTTAACCCAAGGCCCATGACAGAAGTCGAACCCCACAAAGCAAGGCACCATGTCCGTATCGTCACAGCCGCTTCGCTGTTCGACGGACACGATGCAGCAATTAACATCATGAGGAGAATACTCCAGGCAACCGGTGTGGAGGTGATCCACCTCGGTCACGACCGGTCAGTGCAGGAAATCGTCGATTGCGCCATTCAGGAAGACGTACAGGCAATCGCCATCACCTCATACCAGGGTGGTCATATGGAGTTTTTTCAATATATGTACGACCTGCTTCAGGAGAAAAACTGCGGCCATATCAAAATCGTGGGCGGCGGAGGCGGTGTGATCCTGCCGGATGAAATCGACGCATTGCACGCGTATGGCATCTCCCGCATATTCTCACCGGATGACGGAAGAAACATGGGACTCCAGGGAATGATCAACCAGGTGGTGAAAGAAGCAGATTTTGAAACAGTAACCCCATCACCTGATGTATTCACGCTTCTGCTGAATGAACTCCATGACAACTCCAACGATATCCTGAACATCAGAAAGATAAGGACAATTGCCCAATGGATCAGCCTTGCCGAAAATTATCAGAAGGAATCAGAACCCTATGTGAGAAAACTCGCGCCACCGCCTGAAAAAATCACCCCGGTACTCGGAATCACCGGAACAGGTGGAGCGGGGAAGTCATCCCTGGTGGATGAACTTGTCAGACGCTTTCTTGCAGACTTCGAGGATAAATCACTGGCAATTATATCAGTAGATCCGACAAAACGAAAAACGGGAGGAGCACTCCTGGGTGACCGCATCCGGATGAACGCGATCTTTAATCCGAGGGTTTATATGCGTTCGCTGGCTACGCGCCAGTCGAACATCTCCCTGTCAAAATCAGTGAAAGACGCCACCCAGGTTCTGAAAGCGGCCGGATTCGACCTCATCCTGATCGAGACCTCCGGTATCGGGCAATCCGACTCCGAAATCGTCGATCACAGCGATCTGACCATGTATGTCATGACACCTGAATACGGCGCCGCAAGCCAGCTTGAAAAAATCGACATGCTGGATTTCGCCGACATCGTGGCGATCAACAAGGCCGATAAAAGAGGTGCAGCGGATGCCATCCGGGATGTAAAAAAGCAATACCAGCGTAACCACAAGCTGTTTCACCTGGATCCCGCCGATATGCCGGTTTATGCAACAGTTGCGTCCCAATTCAACGACCATGGCGTTAACATCCTTTATAAAGCCCTGATGGACCTGCTGGAACAAAAAACAGGCGCGGTCTTTCATTCATCTTACCAGCCTCCGGAGGAAGCCAAAGAAAAGATCAACATTATCCCCCCCTCCAGAACGAGATACCTTGCGGAGATTGCAGAAACAGTGAGGGAGTATAACCGCTATGCAGCGCAGCAGGCGGCAATTGCCGAACAGCTCTGCCACCTGAGGCAGACCATGGAGGTTCTGAAACAGGAACAGGAAAACAGCACCGGAAGTAAGGATGAAGACTTGCACAGGATCTCCGCCGGCCTCAGCAAGAGGCTCGATGCGGATAATCTCCTGCAGTTGGAAAAATGGCAACAAAAAGCCGAAGCCTACCGGCAGGAAACATTCTGTTACCAGGTCAGGGATAAGCAAGTTTGCGTGGAAACCCACACAGAATCGCTTTCTCATCTGAAGATCCCTAAAATTTGCATGCCGCGCTACTCTTCATGGGGCGATCGCCTGCGGTGGCTCCTGAAGGAAAACGTGCCTGGAGAATTTCCCTACGCTGCAGGCGTATTCCCGTTCAAAAGGGAGGCAGAAGATCCTACCAGGATGTTCGCCGGTGAGGGTGGACCCGAACGCACGAACAAACGCTTTCATTACCTCTCCCTTGGTATGCCTGCCGTAAGGCTTTCCACGGCCTTCGACAGCGTGACCCTTTACGGCAACGACCCCGGACTTCGCCCCGATATTTACGGAAAAATCGGAAATTCCGGCGTGTCGATCGCCTGCCTCGATGATGCCAAAAAACTGTATTCCGGGTTTAACCTCATGGATCCCAAGACTTCAGTTTCAATGACAATCAACGGGCCGGCACCCTCCCTGGTGGGTTATTTTATGAATGCCGCCATCGACCAGCAATGCGAATTGTATATCAGAAAAAACGGGCTGCTGTCACAAACCGAATCCCTTATCAACAAAATATATCAGGAAAGAGGAACCGCCAGGCCTGCTTACCAGGGAAACCTGCCGGAGGGTAACGACGGGCTCGGGCTGCTCCTCCTCGGTGTAACGGGTGACATGGTTCTTGACAGAGAAACCTACGAGAAAATCAAAGCCGAAACCCTTTCTCAGGTAAGAGGAACAGTGCAGGCTGATATCCTGAAGGAGGACCAGGCCCAAAACACCTGTATCTTTTCCACGGATTTCGCGCTCAAGATGATGGGGGATGTGCAGGAGTATTTCATCAATAATAACGTCAGGAATTTTTACTCTGTCAGCATCTCCGGATACCACATTGCCGAAGCAGGGGCAAATCCGCTCACCCAGCTTGCATTCACCCTTGCCAACGGCTTCACCTATGTCGAATACTACGCAAGCAGGGGCATGGATGTAAACAAATTCGCACCCAACCTCTCGTTTTTCTTTTCCAATGGCATCGATCCTGAATATGCCGTCATGGGAAGAGTGGCCAGGCTGATCTGGGCCAAAGCAATGAAATACAAGTATAAAGCGAACGCACGATCGCAGATGCTGAAGTATCATATTCAGACATCAGGCCGCTCGCTTCATGCCCAGGAAATCGACTTTAACGATATCCGCACAACCCTGCAGGCCCTGTATGCCATCTATGATAACTGCAACTCATTGCATACCAACGCCTACGACGAGGCTATCACCACGCCTACCGAAGAAAGCGTCAGAAGGGCCATGGCTATTCAAATGATCATCAATCATGAACTCGGACTGGCAAAAAACCAGAACCCGCTGCAGGGATCGTTTATCATTGAAGAACTGACCGACCTTGTAGAGGAGGCAGTATTAAAAGAATTCGAGCGCATCTCAGAAAGAGGAGGAGTGCTCGGCGCCATGGAAACCATGTACCAGCGAAGCCGCATCCAGGAAGAATCACTGTACTATGAAACAATGAAACACAGCGGAAAACTTCCCATCATGGGCGTCAATACCTTCCTTTCCTCCAAAGGTTCCCCGACAGTGATCCCCGGCGAGGTGATCCGGGCTACCGAAACGGAAAAAAACTACCAGATCGGAATGCTCGATGCCCTTCATCAGACCTGGCCTGCCGAAGCGGCCAAAAGCCTGGACGAACTGAAACACGCTGCCCTGCAAAACAAAAACATCTTTGAGAGCCTGATGGATGCGACCAAAGTCTGCTCAATCGGACAAATCACCAATGCCCTCTTCGATGTCGGAGGAAAATACAGGCGGAATATGTAATGCAGGAAAAATTTCTACCTTAATTTTGTAATCCAACTTACGGGCCAGAAAAAAGCAACGCATGAATACTTTTAACATCCTAGTAGTCAATCCCAAAGACAGGCTGACACAAATAGCGGTTTATGACAACCACAAACTGCTTTACCTGATCAACCGCAAACACAGCGGAGACGACCTGGCAGAATTCAGGAAGATCACAGATCAGCTTGAATATCGCAAGAAGATCATAATGAATGAGTTACAAAACAACGAATTTCACTTTGACAAGCTCAGGATCGTGATATCCAGAGGTGGGCTGATCCGTCCGGTACAGAGCGGGGTGTTTGCTGTTAACGAAGCCATGAAAAAGGATCTTATGGACAGTCCGGTGGGTGAAGACGTGATCAATCTTGGCGGCCTGCTTGCCGATGCCATCGCAGCAGATTTTCCGGGCGTACTGGCGCTGGTCGCAGATCCGACTGTGGTTGATGAAATGCAGGATGTGGCAAGGGTTACCGGGTATCCTGATGTGAAACGCAAATCGATATTCCACGCACTGAGTCAGAAAGCTGTGGCCAAACAGCATGCCGAAATGAATACGAAGAAGTATGAAGATCTGAACCTGATCGTTGCCCATCTCGGTAATGGCACTACTGTTGGCGCTCACCGGAAAGGTCGTGTGGTCGATGTGAACCAGGGATTCGACGGAGACGGACCTTTCTCTAATGTCAGAAGCGGCAGCCTGCCCATGGGCGAGATCATCAAACTCTGCTTCGACCGGAACATGACCAGGGAACAGGTCACATGCCTGGTTACCCATTGTGGTGGCCTGAATGCCCACCTCGGTACATCCAACATCAATGAGATTGATAAAAAAATTGAGGAGGGAGACCATCACTTCATTATGATCATCCGGGCGATGGCTTACCAGATCGCCAAATCGATCGGCGAAATGTACGCTGTGCTCAAAACGGATGTAGATGCCATTCTCATCACGGGCGACCAGGCATACAGCAGGCACCTTACCCATTTCATTCTCGAACATGTGGAAAAAATGGCCCCGGTGTTTATCTATCCGGGCGATAACGACGTACAGGCCATGGCTGCCAACGCCAACAGGATACTCAAAGGAGAAATGAAGATCCTGGATTATGAAGGCTGATTGATCATTTCTCATCCTTATTTGTTTATACTCATACCTGACAGGTTTGGATTTATTTAACCTATCGCTATGAAATTGCATGCTATAGAAACCGGAAATTTTAAACTCGACGGAGGCGCCATGTTCGGTTCGGTGCCCAAAGTTATCTGGAACCACCTGTATCCTGCCGATGAGCACAACCTGATCAACCTGTCGATGCGTTGCCTGCTGATCGAAGACGGCGACAGACTTATCCTTCTCGACAACGGGATTGGTGACAAACAATCTGAGAAATTTTTCAGTTTCTACTATCTCAACGGTGATTTCAGCCTGAAAAACTCGCTTCATCAGGCTGGATTTGATTTCAGTGATATCACCGATGTGATCCTATCCCATCTGCATTTTGACCATTGCGGCGGCAGTGTGAGTCACAATGCTGACCGCACTGGCTGGGTGCCCGCATTCCCAAATGCTACTTTCTGGGTCACCAGGGAACAATGGGAGTGGGCTTGTAATCCAAATCCAAAAGAAAAACCATCCTTCCTGAAAGAGAATATCCTGCCATTGCAGGAAAGCGGACAACTGTCTTTCCTGACCAGTGACACTGTGATCCATCCTGACCTTTCCTTCAGGATCATGAACGGACATACCGACGGACAGATTATCACCCTGGTCAGGTTTAACAAGCGTACCCTCGCCTTCTGCGCCGACCTGATTCCCACCTCCGCCCATATTCCGCTTGTTTACGTGATGGGGTATGATACAAGGCCCCTCATTACTGTCGAAGAAAAAACCGGCTTCCTGGAAGAGGCTTCTCTGAACGATTACATCCTCTTCTACGAACACGATCTCAATACCCAGTGCAGTTCAATCCTGCACACTGAGAAAGGATACAGGAAAGGCGACACTTTCAGCCTGCAGGAGCTTGTCTGAGGCTGATTTTGTTTGAGTTTCAGCGTAACATTTTTCAAAATTTCCTATATAATGTTGAATTAATGGGTAACTTTGCGCCCGTTTTTTGTGTCTATGTTTTATTCATTTTGTAATAATATGAATGCAACATATCGCTTATAGTCATTAAATCATATCAAAAATGAAAAGGCAATTTTACTTTTTCCTGTCAGTCCTCGCGTCAGTCATCCTGATTCTCGGGAACAGCAGGCTTCAGGCTACAGAAATCGATTCCCTTACGGCTGAAATCACGCATATCAGCTGTTTTGGTTACCAGGACGGAGCCATTGATCTTACGGTACATGGTGGTATTGCTCCTTACACCTATTTCTGGAATGACGGATATTTCCAGGAAGACAGGATCAACCTTCCTTCCGGTAACTATAGTGTGACCGTACATGACCAGGATGGACACTATGCCTCAGCAGCATTTCAACTTGGACAGCCCGGCCCGCTTTTCCTTGAATCGGCAGTTAACCCGGTGACCTGTTACGGTGGCAACAATGGCAGTATCGATGCAACAGTCTTCGGAGGAACATCCCCCTACACCTACCTCTGGTCAAACGGCAGTACCGAAGAAGATCCGCAGAACCTGACGGCCGGTGTTTATACCTTTACCCTGACCGATGCCCAGGGCTGCGAACTCATCGGGAATGTCCTTGTTCCCGGACCCGACCCGAGCTTTACGGTCACGCTTGAAATAAGCGACGTGAATTGCTACAACGGTTCCGACGGCGCCATCAACCTGAGTATGCAGGGAGGAACCCCTCCTTATACCTTCCTCTGGAATGACGGATTCACAGGTGAAGACAGAACCGGCCTGATCGCAGGAAACTATGATGTTTCTGTCTATGATGCCGCTGAAACCTGCTCCGCCGGACAGGCTGTCATCGTGCAACCTGATGAAATTACCTGGACAGACAGCATCATTGATGTGAATTGCTCCGGTGTCAGTAATGGAAGTATCCTGATTGAAGTGGACGGGGGAACAACCCCATATTCGTTTTTATGGTCGAACGGCTCCACCATGGAAGATTTGCTGGGCGCCGGAGCCGGAACCTATTATCTCACCATCACCGATGCCAATAATTGTGCTGTGGTGGCAGGTCCATACACCCTGACCGATCCCACACCCATCACCATTTCCTGGGAACAGGGCGAAGTGAGTTGCCACGGCGGGAACGACGGTTTTATTGATATCACGGCCACAGGCGGGTTTCCTCCATATTCCTTCGCCTGGTCGAACGGAGCCACCTCGGAAGACCTGCAGGATCTGATGGAAGGATACTATTCAGTCACCGTTACCGACAGCGTCGGCTGCACCGTAAGCCAGTTCTTCCTCATTACCCAACCGGAATCAATCCTGGCCAACGGTTCGGTAACCAATGTCAGTTGCTTCGGACTGCAAAACGGATCCATCGTGCTGAGTACCACCGGGGGAACACCTCCCTACTCCTACCTCTGGAACACGGGAGCCCTGACCGACGATCTCTTTGCACTGGCCCCCGGGACTTATACCGTTACCATCACCGATGCCGAAAATTGCACCCTCGTGCAGGATTTCACAGTCACCCAACCTGATTATCTCTGGTGCGGCGGTTTAATCACTGATATCGACTGCCCGGGAGATGACATGGGAAATATTGAACTTGGTGTCTTTGGCGGAACACCTCCCTATTCATATTTATGGAACGACGGCGTTACCACCAAGGACCGGGTCAATATCCCGGCCGGCATTTACTCCATCACTGTGACAGATGACAATAGCTGTCATTACTCCACCTATTTCGTTGTTTCCGATCCCGATGACATCACCTTTAATCCTTCTATTACCCATGTAAGCTGCCTTGGGGAAAGTGATGCAGTGATCGAACTCAACATGGCCGGTGGTACTGCCCCCTTCAGTTTCGAATGGAATACCGGAGCTACCTCCAACCTACTCAGCGGTTTGCCCACGGGAATTTATTCGGTCAGTGTCACCGATCAAAACGGCTGTACCGCCGATACCAGCTTCGTTGTTACGGAGCCTCCCCTGCTCACAATATCCGGATCAGCAAGTCCTGCCCATTGTTTTGGTAATGCAGACGGTCTCATCAACACCCTCACCGAAGGCGGCACCCAGCCCTATGCATGGCTTTGGAGTGACGGAGGAACAGAAGAATCGAGAGATTCCATAGTTGCCGGAGATTATACGGTTACAGTTACAGATGCCAACGGATGTACTGCTACAGCTGACTTCATTGTCAGCCAACCTGAGGCATTCGCCTATAATGAAACCATCACCCATGTTTCCTGCAACGGACTGAGCGATGGTGCCATTGTTACCGCAATGACCGGCGGAACACAACCTTATTCTTATGCCTGGTCAACCGGAGAGGATACACCGGCCATCGATTCTCTTATCACCGGCGAATACACGCTGACAGTTACAGATCAGAACAGTTGCGAAACGATAAGGACTTTCACTATTGAACAACCGGACGTGCTTTACGCACTGATTACAGTCGGCGATGTCAGTTGTTTTAACGGATCTGACGGACAAATCAGCGTTACAACGATGGGCGGAACCACCCCTTACGCCTGGTTATGGAGCAATGGCGCAGTCAGCGAGGATATCAGCGGTCTTACAACAGGAATGTATTACCTGACAATTACCGATGTCAATGGCTGTATTTATACTGACAGTGCGCTCATCGAACAGCCCGCTGCAATTCTTGCCACTGCAAGCACCACTGATAATATCTGCTTCGGAGATACGGAAGGCAGCATCACAGTCGAAGTCAATGGCGGTATCTCTCCTTACTCTTACCTCTGGAATGACGGAGAAACAAACCTAAACAGGACCGGCCTCGCAGCAGGTCTGTATTCCCTGACCATTACGGATGCTAACCTGTGTACTTTCATGCTTGATCCTGTGATCACCGAGCCCCCTCAAATTGAAGCGAATCCTGCGCTCCAGCATGTATCATGCAACGGGTTGAGCGATGGCAGCATCACGGTGACGCCGGCAGGCGGAACCCCGGCTTATACCCTGATCTGGTCAACCGGATCAGACCAGACCTCCATCGATAACCTGACTGCAGGACTTTACTCCCTTACCATCACTGATGCCAACAACTGTTCCAGAATCTTTGAATTTGAAATCACACAACCGGATATGCTGCTTGTGACCGGAAGTGTTACCAATGTCACCTGCTTCGATGACGGGAACGGACACATCACACTCACTGTTACAGGAGGAACTCAACCCTTTGAATATCTTTGGAATACAGGAGCAGTCACCGCTGATCCAGGTCTACTCACACCCGGGCTTTACGAAGTAACCGTGACTGATGCAAACGGATGTACCGACACCGAAAATTTCACCATTACCCAGCCGGATGCCCTCCAGCTGGTCGGATTGATCACGCCCATCAGCTGTGTGGGAGCGGGGAACGGCATCATCGACGTGAACGTATTCGGCGGAACCATGGATTATACTTATCTTTGGAATACAGGAGCAGTCAGCCAGGATCTTTCCAACCTCACCCCTGGCACCTATCAGATTACTGTTACAGATGCTCAGGCTTGTCAGGCTTTTGGAACCTTTAACCTCGCTGACCCTGCATTGATCGTCACGGTTACCGCAACCCCTTATCCCGTAAGCTGTTACGGAGATACAGACGGAGGTATAAATCTCGACGTCAGTGGCGGCAATACACCATATTTATATAGCTGGAATACCGGTTACGATCTGGAGGACCTGAGTGGCGTCGGGATAGGCACCTACACGGTCACCGTGACAGATAACGATGGTGCATGTACCGTGGTAAGCGGCACAGTCACCCAGCCCGATCCCCTCGATTTATCAGGCACCCCCGTTCAAACCCTCTGCTTTGGTTCCTCAGACGGATCCATTGACATCACCGTTACAGGCGGCACCCCCTCCTATACCTTCCTTTGGAATAACGGGCTGACTGATGAAGATATTACAGGTTTGACAACCGGCACATACAGTGTGACAGTGACTGACAATAATGGATGTGAAATCAATGGCTCCTACTTTATCGGACAGCCGGATGAACTGATCTATACTGCAACGGTTGCTGACCTCAGCTGCTTTGAGTCCATGGACGGCCAGATCACCGGCAGCACCACTGGCGGTACCCCTGCATATAGCTATGTATGGGACAACGGAGCAGGCACTGAAACAATCGCTTCCCTGGCGGCAGGAGATTATACGGTTACCGTGACCGATGGAAATCTTTGCGAAACCACGGCAACCTTCACCGTGGGTCAGCCTGCTTTCCTTGAACTTACGGTGGATGCCATTACCGATGTACTTTGCCATAACGGCAACAACGGCAGTATTGCACTATCCACCTCAGGCGGAACACCTGATTATACCTACCTCTGGAGCGACGGTGCCACCACTGAGGACAGGGAAAACCTCATGATGGGAGATTATTCAGTGACGGTTACCGACAGCCATGGCTGTACCTTTAATGCGACCTATACCATTAATGAAACCTTTACCCTGATCATCAGCAGCGTATCTGTACCTGTTTCATGCTACCAGGGAAGTGACGGTGAGATTTCCGTCAGTCTCAGCGGCGGGACCGATCCTTATGCCTACCTCTGGAATGACGGGAATACAGACCAGAACAGAACAGGACTAACCCAGGGCGATTATTACCTGACTGTTACGGACAACAATGGTTGTTCGGAAACAGCCCAGATTACAGTAGTGCAACCTGACGAACTGATTATCAGCGGCACGGTGACCAACATCAGTTGTTTCGGCTACCAGGACGGCATCATCACCACTACTGCTGCCGGCGGTAACGGAGGCTACCTCTACCTCTGGTCCGGAGGCCAGACTGATCCCGTTGTCACAGATCTTGGACCGGGAGTTTTTACCGTTACCGTAACCGACTCCAAAGGCTGCACGGACACGGAAGCATTTGAAGTGACCGAACCCGAGCCGACTGCGGGCTACATCACACCACTCGAACAAACCATCAATTGTAACGGAGGAGCTATTTCCCCCATCACTTTTGTTCCGGAATTCTATACTTCTGCCACGATTACCTATAACTGGACAAGAGACCAGGGTGAAAGTATTACCGGTCTGCCAATGTCGGGAAGCGGACCAGTGGCCGGTAATCTTACCAATAAAACCAGTAATCCGGTGACTGTCACATTCCTGATTGAAGTTACCCTGAACGGATGTGATGCCGGTACATTTACCGTCACAGTCACTGTACTCCCATCCATTGATATTATTTTCACCTACGACGATATTCCGTGTTACGGAGATTCTGTCCTGGTAAGCATACAGGGCCAGGGAGGAACCCCTCCTTACTTCGGTATCCAGGATGTGTGGCTGACTGCCGGCACCCATGCCTTTACTTTGATTGACGCCAACCTTTGCGAGGTTACCGAATCCGTGGTTCTTACGCAACCATCTCAGATTCAGATCACCGGAACAACATTCCCTGCGGTATGCTCAAACCAGAACAATGCTGCCATCAATCTGAATGTGAGCGGTGGTACTCCACCCTATTCCTATCTCTGGAACGACGGGGTGGTCACCCAGAACCGCAACCAGCTTGAAATCGGCAACTACCAGGTTACCGTAACCGACGCCAATAACTGTACCACCACCAAGAGTTTCAATGTCGGAGCATTCTTTACCGCTCCTCTGGCTTATATGGCTGCCTCACCCGCAGGTTGTTACGGCATTACAAATTACATTTACGTATATCTTGCAGGATCACCTCCCTTTAACTTTACCTATACGGATGGCACCAATCTGTTCACTGTAACAAATGTGATGACCAATGCATACACGATTGAGGTCGTATTGTATGAAACCACCACCTATACACTGCTCACCGTCACAGATATGCATTGCAGCGGAATTGTCACAAGCCAGCCCCAGACCCTCGTACCGCAAACTCCGCCCACCGCAAGCCTGTCGCCCACCGAACCCATCTGTAAAGGTGAAGTATCTTATATTCAGGTTGACTTTACCGGGACACCACCCTTTAATTTCACCTGGTTTGATGGAACCCCCCATCCGGTGAGCAATATCCTGTCATCATCCTATATCATTACCTCCACACCCCAGCAAACGAAACAATATTCCATCACGAATATGTCGGATAATTACTGTCCTGCCAGCGATATCGGATTTCCCGTCCTGCAGGTGGTTTATCCGCTGCCAACCGCAACCATTTCCGGCAACCCGACTATATGTGCAGGACTGTCTGTACCGCTGCAGGTGACATTTACCGGTCAGCCGCCCTGGCAGTTTACCTATACCGACGGACTGAATGCCACCACCATTGGCAATATCATGGTACCCTCCTACCAGTTTAATGTATCTCCTTCTGTCACCACACATTACAGCCTGCTGAATGTTTCCGACAGCCGCTGTGCAGGAACAGTTAGCGGATTGGCAACGGTGCTGGTGCATCCCAGGCCTACCGCAACCTGGATCGGACCGGATTCAGCCTGTATTGGCGGTGTTGTAACCCTCAATATCGCACTCACCGGTACTCCGCCATGGACATTGACCTGGAACGACGGAACACCGCACTATGTTCAGAATATCATGTTCACTCCCTATACCATCAGTGCTGAGATTTCTGCCACCAAAGTCTTTACCATCACCCAGCTTACGGATGCTTTCTGTCAGGCTGTTAATGCACAACAACTCGGACAACCAAAAACCGTCTCTGTACACCAGTTGCCGACCGCTGCGCTCACCGGTCCTTCGTCAAGCTGCTTCGGAGTCGGTAGTGCCCTTCAGGTCAGCCTGACAGGTTCACCTCCCTGGACAGTGACATGGTTCGAAGGTACACAGGTACATTCACAATCAGGGATCAATACCTCCCCCTTTGAAATACTGATCGATCCGGCCACCACAACCACCTACTTCCTCTCTGCAATTACCGACAACTTCTGCGTCGGAGAAATCTTAGGCGCACCGGTCACCGTCAGTGTAACACCTTCCCCCGTCATGGTCATAGAAGGACTGAACAACATCAATCCGGTGTGCTTCGGCGCCAGTCTCACCTTTACCACCAACTTCTTTGACGGCGTGCCACCTTTCACCGTAAATTACTTCGACCATTCCGGTACCTTCCACTCCATTCCCGATCTCTACGACGGAAGCACCCTCACATTCACCGCTCCGGGCGCAACCGGCATATTTAATTATATCCTTGCATCTGTCAGTGGATCTAACGGCTGTGAACTGGTGATCAATCAGAACTTCTCACTCCAGGTAATTCCGGCACCCATCATTGATGCCGGACCCGATAGCCTGGTGTCGCTCGGAAACTCAATCTACCTGAACGGATCCGTGGAGGGAGGTACGGCACCCTTCGATATCCAATGGACACCGGCTACCTACCTGAATGATCCCGACATCCTTAACCCGCTCTGCACACCGCTGGCCGACATTACCTATTTCCTGGTGGTCACCGACAGCATCGGCTGTACGGTTTCCGATCATGTGAACATCACCATCGACCTGAGCCGGAATATCTGGGGTTATATCCATTACGACAATGCCATCCTCACTCCCATGAATAATGTGCTGGTTAAAGTTAAAAATGCCCAGAACGAAGTGATTGATTCTACCTACTCCCAGGCCGACGGTTATTACAACCTCTCTGACCTGCCCAATGGAACATTCACACTTCATACATACACCGACAAACCATTCGGAGGAGTGAATTCAACCGATGCACTCGTAATCCTCAAGCATTTTGTACAACTCCAGTTGTTGACAGGGATCAGGCTGCATGCTTCCGACGTCGATGCCAGCGGCTTTGTCAATGCCATCGATGCGCTTGCCGTTGCAAAACGGTTCACAGGACAGATACCGACATTTGCCATCGGGGACTGGTACTTTGAAAAACCCGTCTTCTCCATTCCTGCATCCGTTGCCCAGTACGACTACCTGTGTCTCTGTTCAGGGGATGCCAACGGATCCTATTTCCCTCCGGCCAAACAAGCTTCCAATACAAGACTGCTGCCGGGAGGCGATATGCAGGTAGTTCCGGGACAGGAACTGACCATAGCCGTCACTTCACTACAAAACCTTGAAACAGGGGCAATCTCTCTTGTGATCGATTTCCCTGCCGACCAGCTCCGGATCCGCGAAATCACGCTTGCCGACGGCAAACCTTTGATATACAATGTTTGCGGCAACCAGGTAAAAATTTCATGGTACGATGTGGAAGCCCTGGCCGTGAAAATGCTTGAGCCCATCCTGCTGATCCGTGCTGAAGTCCTGCCGGGATTTACCACAGCCGGTTTCAGCCTGGAAAGCGGTTCTGAGATAGCTGATCCATCCGGAACACCCTTTGATGAAGTCCAGATTCAGATGCCGCGCCTGATCAAATCTGAAGGCCAGCCAGGCCTTTCCTCGATGAACCAGCCGAATCCCTTCAGCAGCATGACCGTGATCTCATTCCAGCAGCAGTCAGAAGGACGCATGAGCCTTCATGTGATGGATCTGAGCGGTAAAATCGTTGCCAGGGTAACTGACCAGTGGCAACCGGCCGGATACCATCAAATACTGTTCGACGGATCATCCCTGCCCGAAGGCATCTATTTCTACCAGATTACATGTCAGCACCCGGACGGAGATGAAAAATACACCGGAAAAATGTCCATCGTCCGCTAAATCCCGTCCTAACGCCTGATAAGGCTCCCGTGACCTTCATCCGAATGCCCTGCCCGGTTTAATCTCCTGGCAGGGCATTCTTTTTCGGATGAAAGATATTTAAAAAATTTGTCTCAATAAAAAAAACGCTTACCTTTGCACCCCTGAAACCAAAAGAAAGAGAGCATCCTTTATGATCATCGTTCCTGTAAAAGAAGGCGAAAACATCGACAGAGCACTGAAGAAGCTCAAGCGCAAATTCGAAAAAACCGGTGTGGTAAAAGAATTGCGCGAAAGACAGAAATTCACCAAACCTTCGGTCAAGCGGAGGGATGAGGTGCTCAAAGCTGTCTATATCCAGCAGCTCCAGCAACAATCAGACAACAGCTGATTTTCTGCTTGTTGGCAGAAAATCAAGGAGAAATATTTTGAAGAACTTGCTTTCTTCAAAATATTTTTCTATTTTTAAGCGTTGGTTTGCAGTTGGATGGTTCCCGAGATGCTCATGAATACTACCGAGAGATTTTTACAGTACATCCGATTCGAGAAACGTTATTCGCCTCATACGGTTCTTGCCTATCAAAAAGACCTGGCGCAGTTTCAGCAATACATAGATCAATGCTATCCGGAGTGTGAAATTTCTCAGGCAGATCACCAGATGATCAGGTCCTGGCTTGTCGGGATGATGAACAAGAAACTGACAGCCAGGTCAGTAAACCGTAAACTTACCGCACTCAAGTCATTTTACCGTTTTCTGCTCAAAGAGCAGCTAATCAGTATCAATCCCATGGTTAAGGTCGTGGCACCCAGGATACCCAGACGGCTGCCGGAATTTGTACCCGAAGACCAGCTTTCGGAGATCCTGTCTGCAAACATCGAAACGGAAGACTACGGCCTGTTTCGCGACAGGATGATCGTGGAAGTGTTTTATTCAACGGGAATCCGCAGGATTGAGCTGATCAACCTGAAAGACACCGATGTCAGTTTTTATACCCACAGCATCAAAGTACTGGGTAAAAGAAACAAGGAAAGACTGATACCGATCGGGGGCCACCTCGAATCACTGCTCCAAACCTACATGGACAGAAAACAAAAGGAATTTGAACTTGTTACCCAGGCAGAGACATGGTTGTTTCTGAGTAAAAAAGGAAGGAAGCTAAATCCGAGAAGTGTATATAAAATTGTGAATGAGTATCTTGATAAACTTAGCCACATGGAAAAAAGAAGTCCGCACGTATTGCGTCACAGTTTTGCCACCCATATGCTGAACCGCGGGGCAGATCTGAATGCGATCAAAGAACTTCTGGGTCATGCCAACCTGTCCGCCACTCAGGTTTATACACACAATACGATAGAGAAGTTAAAAAAAGTATATGAACAAGCCCATCCAAGGGCATAAAACCAAGGAGGACCCATGAAAGTCAACATCAACGCCGTCCGCTTTAAAACGGACAAAAAGCTGGAGGATTACATCAACGACAAAATCGGTAAACTGAACCAGTATTTTGACGGAGTGATCGGAAGTGAGATTACCCTTCGATTGGACAGTAATGAAAAAGTTAAGGACAAAATAGTGGAAATCAGGGTGATGATACCGGGTAATGACCTGTATGCGAAAAAGGAAAGCAAATCTTTCGAGGAGGCAACCACCCAGGCTGTGGAAGCCGTGAAGAAACAACTCACAAAGTACAAAGAAAAGGTCAGGGGTTTATAAGTTTTTTGGTATTTTTTTTTGTTTGTAACAGAAACTTTCATATTTTTGCAGTCCTTTTTCAAAAAAGGACTGCTTTTTTTTTATAAAAGCCGATGTAGCTCAGCTGGCCAGAGCAGCTGATTTGTAATCAGCTGGTCGGCGGTTCGAATCCGTCCATCGGCTCGGTTCTTTGAAATAAACATACGGGGAGATACCAGAGCGGTCAAATGGGGCAGACTGTAAATCTGTTGGCGAAGCCTTCGGAGGTTCGAATCCTCCTCTCCCCACCCGGGTGTGGGTGTGTGTGGGTGTGGGTGTGAACTTCTTTATTGCGGAAATAGCTCATTTGGTAGAGCGACAGCCTTCCAAGCTGTAGGTGGCGGGTTCGAGCCCCGTTTTCCGCTCAACCTCACACCCACACCCGCACCCTAAAACCCACTCCCTCACACCCACACACACACCCACACACACACCCATTCGCCGATGTAGCTCAGGGGTAGAGCACTTCCTTGGTAAGGAAGGGGTCACGAGTTCAAATCTCGTCATTGGCTCAAAACAGTAAACAGGATCAAATAATTACATTTATAAACAAGGCAATATGGCAAAAGAAAAATTCGTTCGCAGCAAGCCGCACGTTAACGTAGGAACGATTGGTCACATCGACCACGGCAAAACCACCCTCACCGCAGCCATCACTCTGGTACTGGCCGACAAGGGACTTTCTGAATTCAGGTCATTCGATTCCATCGACAACGCACCCGAAGAAAAAGAAAGAGGTATTACTATCAACACCGCTCACATCGAGTATCAGACAGAAAACAGGCACTATGCGCATGTGGACTGCCCCGGCCATGCCGACTATATTAAGAATATGGTTACCGGTGCCGCTCAGATGGATGGTGCTATCCTCGTTGTAGCTGCGACAGACGGCCCGATGCCCCAGACTCGTGAGCATATCCTCCTGGCTCGCCAGGTGGGTGTACCCAAACTCGTGGTATTCATGAACAAGGTCGACCTGGTGGATGACGAAGAATTACTCGACCTGGTAGAAATGGAAGTTCGTGAACTGCTTACCTTTTACGGTTTCGACGGTGATTCTGCCCCGGTAATCCGCGGCTCTGCTCTCGGTGGACTGAACAAGGAACCCAAATGGGTCGAAAAAATCATGGAACTGATGGCAGCAGTGGATTCATACATCCCGCTCCCCATCCGCGATGTGGATAAGGACTTCCTGATGCCGGTTGAAGACGTCTTTTCAATCACAGGCCGTGGTACTGTTGCCACCGGAAGAATCGAAACCGGTGTGATCAACTCAGGCGACCCGGTGGAAATCATCGGTATGGGTGCAGAAAAACTGAAATCAGTGGTCACCGGTGTGGAAATGTTCCGCAAAATTCTCGATCGTGGAGAAGCAGGTGATAATACCGGTCTGCTGCTCAGGGGTATCGACAAAGACGAAATCCGCCGTGGGATGGTCATTGCCAAACCTGGTTCCATAAAACCGCACAAACATTTTAAAGCCGAGGTATACATCCTGAAGAAAGAAGAAGGTGGACGCCACACTCCTTTCCATAACAAGTACCGTCCCCAGTTCTACTTCAGAACCACCGACGTTACCGGTGAAATCACCCTGCCTGCAGGCGTTGAAATGATCATGCCGGGAGATAACCTGACCATCGAAGTTAACCTGATTTCCGAAATCGCCATGAACCTCAACCTGCGCTTCGCCATCCGCGAAGGCGGCAGAACAGTCGGCGCAGGACAGGTGACCGAGATCCTGGATTAATCGCGGCTGAAATAATAAACTGTGAAAAAGGTGTCCCGAGCTACGGGATACCTTTCTCATCATAAATAACCCAAACGGACGGGTGTAGCTCAACTGGTAGAGTGGCGGTCTCCAAAACCGTAGGCTGTGGGTTCGATTCCTACCACCCGTGCAAATATTAGATGCTATGGCAGCTTTTCAGAAAGTCAAAGTGTATGTAAAGGAAAGTTATGATGAACTCATGCATAAAGTTTCCTGGCCTACCTGGAGCGAATTACAAAGCAGTGCAATTGTAGTGTCCATTGCTTCCCTGATAATCGCAATCATCGTTTATCTGATGGACCTCAGCTTCTCCTCACTGCTGACCGAATTCTACAACCTTTTTTAATGGTTGGGCTTTCATAGTTCTGATATTGTTGTTTGATATATTCACCTACTCGGGGGTCACGCAGTATGAGCGATCAGCAAATTAAAAAATGGTATGTGATCCGGGCAATCAGCGGGAACGAAAAAAAGGTAAAACAATACCTCGATAATGAAATTGCCCGTCTGAACCTTAAGGATTTCATCTCGCAAGTACTCATCCCTACTGAAAAAGTCTACCAGATCAGAAACGGTAAGAAAGTCAGCAAGGAAAAAAACTTCTTTCCAGGCTACGTGCTTATCGAAGCTGTTCTGACGGGCGAAATCCCTCACATCATCAAGAATATCCCGGGCGTGCTGGGATTTCTCGGTAACAAAGGGGAACCACACCCGCTCAGACCTTCAGAAGTGAACCGTATCCTCGGGAAAGTGGATGAACTGGCCGAACGCGGCGAAGAAATGGCAGTCCCTTTCATTGTCGGGGAAACCGTGACAGTGATCGACGGACCCTTCAACAGTTTCAGCGGCGTGATTGAGGAAATCAACGAAGAGAAAAAGAAACTGAAAGTGATGGTCAAAATCTTCGGCCGGAAAACCCCTCTGGAATTGGGCTTTATGCAGGTTTCAAAGGAGTAGGGAAAGCCAGCGCAATTAAACAACACAACATGATCACCTTAACGCAAATATTTACTAAACAATGGCAAAAGAAGTTGCTGGATTGATCAAACTGCAGATCAAAGGTGGTGCAGCCAATCCATCTCCTCCTGTTGGCCCCGCTCTCGGTGCCAAAGGGGTGAACATCATGGAGTTTTGTAAACAGTTCAATGCCCGTACCCAAGACCAGGCAGGAAAACTGATCCCTGTGATCATCACTGTTTACAGAGACAAGTCTTTTGAGTTTATTATCAAAAGTCCCCCCGTGGCTGTTCAATTGATGGAAGCTGCCAATTTACAGAAAGGTTCCCCGGAACCCAACCGTAACAAGGTGGGATCGGTGAGCTGGGACCAGGTGAAAAGCATCGCGGAAGTGAAAATGAACGACCTGAATTGCTTTACCCTGGAATCAGCCATGAAAATGGTAGCCGGTACTGCCCGAAGCATGGGTATCACGGTCGCAGGAACTCCACCCTTCTCCGGCGATTAATAATTATCATGCGTGATTATTAATCCTTTGTCCCAATTCCTTAAAAATATAAGGCAATGGCAAAAATAACAAAGAAAAGAAAAGAAGTTTTGGCTAAATACGACAGAAACCTTGCTTACGGATTAAACGAAGCGGTGAAAATCGTAAAACAGATTACCACGACCAAATTCGATGCTTCGGTCGATCTGGACGTCAGACTGGGCGTTGACCCCAGGAAGGCCAACCAGATGGTCCGCGGTACGGTTACCCTTCCCCACGGTACAGGGAAAACCATCAGGGTACTGGTGCTGTGTACTCCCGACAAGGAGGATGAAGCCAAAGCTGCCGGAGCAGATCATGTCGGGCTCGACGACTATGTACAGAAAATCAAAGATGGCTGGACAGATATCGATGTGGTCATTACCACACCGAATGTGATGCCAAAAGTAGGAGCTCTTGGTAAGATATTGGGTCCCAGGGGTTTGATGCCAAATCCCAAGACCGGTACCGTTACCATGGAAGTGGGTAAAGCCGTGCAGGAGGTAAAAGCCGGTAAAATCGATTTCAAGGTTGACAAATACGGTATCGTGCATACTTCAGTTGCAAAAGTCTCTTTTACCGACGATAAAATCGTTGAAAATGCAAAGGAAGTGCTGCAGACCATCGTCAAACTGAAACCGTCCGCTGCCAAAGGCACCTACATTAAAAGCATCTTTGTTTCAAGTACGATGAGCCCCGGAGTTCGTGTAGAACAAAAATCAATTTAATTGTAAACGAACCCTCACAGGTGAACAGCAAATACGGATATGAAAAAAGAAGAAAAAGACCAATTCATTGCTGACCTCACAGAACAACTGAACAATACCAATTACCTGTACCTCACCGATATTTCGGATTTGAATGTGGAAAACACAGGTAAGTTGCGCAGGTTGTGCTTCAAAAGGTCGGTACGACTGCAGGTTGTGAAAAACACCCTGCTCCGTAAAGCTATGGAAAGAGCTGACAGGGATTTTGAAGGCCTTTACGGTGCGCTTAAAGGCGCTACTTCCATCATGATCGCTGAACAGGGCAACCTGCCGGCAAAACTGATCAGGGAATTCCGTAAAACCAGCCCCAAACCCCTGCTCAAAGGTGCATATATCGAAGAAATGTGCTACGTGGGCGACGACCAGCTCGATAACCTGATCAATATCAAGTCGAAAAATGAACTCATCGCCGACCTGGTATTCCTCCTCCAGTCACCTGCCCGTAATGTCATCTCGGCATTGCAGTCAGGCGGACATACGCTTTCCGGTGTTCTGAAAACATTATCGGAAAAACCTGAATAAACATTCATAAAAAAATCATTTCAAATCTATAAAACTTAAACAAAAT
The DNA here is from genome assembly GCA_022709385.1 of Bacteroidota bacterium. Taxonomy (GTDB): domain Bacteria; phylum Bacteroidota; class Bacteroidia; order Bacteroidales; family CAIXZF01; genus JAKLIX01. The sequence goes on from JAKLIX010000008.1 coordinate 149,899, forward strand.
GGCAGACTTACAAGCATTAGCAGAACAAATGGTGAACCTCACAGTAAAAGAGGTTAACGAACTTGCTAAGATTCTGAAAGACCAATACGGTATCGAACCTGCCGCCGCAGCCCCCGCAATGATGGTTGCCGCCGGCCCTGCCGCAGGTGGCGGAGCAGAAGTTGCTGAAGAAGTGCAGACTCAATTCGATGTCATCCTTAAACATGCCGGCCAGGCTAAACTCGCAGTGGTGAAACTGGTGAAAGAACTTACCAGTCTCGGACTCAAAGAAGCAAAAGAACTCGTAGATGCTGCCCCAAAAGCCATCAAGGAAGGAGTGACCAAAGACGAAGCCGACGCATTAAAAAGACAACTCGAAGAAGCTGGAGCAGAAGTTGAAGTTAAATAGCAGCTTTCCCGCTTGATACCAATAAGTTATAGACTTCAACCCGCAAGGGGTTGAAGTCTGTAGCTTATTTCGTTTTTAAGATAAAACACCCATATATACCCTATCCATTTCGCTAACGTCTTAAAAACCCTGGCTTTGAATAATACCGACAGAATCAGTTTCGCGAAAACAAAAATACGGGCCGATTATCCCGACTTTCTTGATGTTCAGGTCAAATCCTTCCAGGATTTCTTCCAGCTTGAAACCAATCCCGAAGACCGAATAAATGAAGGCCTTTATAAAGTGTTCGCCGAAAATTTCCCCATCACCGATGCAAGGGGAAACTTCGTACTGGAATTTAAAGACTATTTCATCGATCCCCCCAGGTATACCATCGATGAGTGCATCGAAAGGGGCCTTACTTACAGCGTGCCCCTGAAAGCCAAACTGAAACTCTATTGTACCGACCCTGAACACGAAGACTTCGAAACCATCATTCAGGATGTCTACCTGGGTATGATCCCCTACATGACACCCAAAGGAACTTTTATTATCAACGGTGCGGAAAGAGTCGTGGTGTCTCAGCTGCACCGCTCACCCGGTGTGTTCTTCGGTACAAGCCGACATGCCAACGGCAGCCAGCTGTACTCGGCCAGGATCATCCCCTTCAAAGGCTCCTGGATGGAATTTACCACCGACATCAATAATGTCATGTATGCCTATATCGACCGCAAGAAAAAACTGCCGGTCACTACCCTGCTCCGAGCCATCGGCTTCGAGAACGATAAAGACATACTCGATATCTTTGACCTGTCTGAAGAAATTAAAGTCAATAAAACTGCCCTGAAAAAAGTGACGGGCCGTAAACTCGCAGCCCGCGTCCTCAGATCATGGATAGAAGATTTCGTTGACGAAGATACCGGAGAAGTCGTCTCCATCAGTCGTACCGAAGTGATCATCGACAGGGAAACCATACTCGAAAACAAACATATCGACCTGATCGTGGATTCCGGTGTCAAGTCCATCCTCCTGCACAAGGAAGAAAGCTCGAAACTGGATTACTCCATCATCTTCAATACCCTTCAGAAAGATACCGCAAACTCGGAAAAAGAAGCAGTGGAGTTCATCTACCGCCAACTCAGAAATGCCGAACCACCGGATGAAGAAACCGCAAGGGGTATCATCGAAAAATTGTTCTTCTCCGATAAGCGATACGACCTGGGCGATGTGGGAAGATACCGTATCAATAAAAAACTGGAAATTGATATTTCGCTCGATATCAGAGTATTGACTAAAGAAGATATCATCTCAATCATCAAATACCTCATCGAACTGGTGAACTCTCAGGCCGAAGTCGACGACATCGACCACCTGAGCAACCGCCGCGTCAGAACCGTGGGCGAACAACTTTACAGCCAGTTCGGTGTCGGCCTCGCACGTATGGCAAGAACCATCAGGGAAAGAATGAATGTGCGTGACAACGAGGTGTTTACACCCATGGATCTGATCAATGCCAAGACACTGAGCTCAGTCATCAATTCCTTCTTCGGGACCAATCAGCTCAGCCAGTTCATGGACCAGACCAACCCCCTGGCAGAACTTACCCACAAAAGAAGGGTCTCCGCCCTTGGACCCGGAGGCCTCTCAAGGGAAAGAGCAGGTTTCGAAGTCCGTGACGTACATTACACCCACTATGGCAGGCTCTGTACCATTGAAACCCCGGAAGGTCCCAATATCGGTCTGATCTCCTCCCTCTGCGTCTATGCCAAGATCAACAAACTCGGATTCATCGAAACTCCCTACAAAAAAGTTGTCAATGGCAATGTGCTCATCCAGGATCCACCGGTGTACCTGAGCGCCGAAGAGGAAGAAAAAAAGATTATCGCCCAGGCCTCTACTGAACTGAAGGAAGATGGCCAAATCGACCTGGAAAAAGTGAAAGTCAGATACCTGGCCGATTACCCCATCGTGGAAAAAGAGAAAGTCGACCTGATCGACATCGCTCCCAATCAGATCGCTTCGATTGCTGCTTCCCTCATTCCATTCCTCGAACACGACGATGCCAACCGTGCCCTGATGGGCTCGAACATGATGCGCCAGGCCGTACCCCTGCTGAACCTGGAGGCACCCCTGGTGGGAACCGGCATCGAAAAACAGGTGGCCCAGGATTCCCGCGTACTGCTCAATGCGGAAGGAAACGGAACTGTGGTGTATGTGGATGCCAACGAGATCCATATCAAATACAACCGCAGCGAAAACGAAAAACTGGTCAGCTTCGACGATGACCTGAAAATTCATAACCTGACCAAATTCATGCGGACGAACCAGAATACCTGCGTGAATATGCGTCCGCTGGTGAAAAAAGGCCAGCAGGTTGAAAAAGGCCAGGTACTGGTGGAAGGTTATGCCACCAAAAACGGTGACCTCGCCCTCGGCCGAAACCTCATGGTTGCCTTCATGCCCTGGAAAGGGTATAACTTCGAAGACGCCATCGTCATCTCGGAACGCATTGTCAGGGAGGATATCTTCACCTCGGTACATATCGAGGAATTTGTCATGGAAGTGCGTGACACAAAAAGAGGCATCGAAGAACTCACCAACGACATCCCAAATGTGAGCGCCGATGCTACCAAGGACCTGGATGAAAACGGACTGATCAGAATTGGCGCTGAAGTTAACGAAGGAGATATCCTCATCGGAAAAATCACCCCGAAAGGAGAAAGCGACCCGACCCCGGAAGAAAAACTGCTTCGCGCTATCTTCGGTGATAAGGCAGGCGATGTGAAAGACGCCTCCATGAAAGCGCCCCCGTCCATGAAGGGCGTGGTGATCGATAAAAAACTCTTTTCACGCATCATCAAGGATAAAAAAGCCAAAACCAAGGAAAAAGACATCCTGAAAAAACTGGACGATGATTTCGAAAAAGAAGCCGAAAAGCTGAAATCGAAACTGATCGACAAACTGATGGTGCTGCTCAATGGCCAGGTGTCGCAGGGAATAGTGAACAACTTCAAGGAAACCCTGATCCCGAAGAAAACCAGATTCACGGCCAAACTGCTTGCCGGCATTGACTACCAGAGTGTAAATCCGAACAAATGGACCTCCGATAAAGAGGCAAACATCCTGATCAGCTCGCTGATCAACAATTATGTGATCAAATACAAAGAAATCCTTGGCGTATACAACAGAGATAAGTTCGTGACCATGGTGGGCGACGAATTACCCAATGGTATCGTCCAGATGGCCAAGGTTTATGTAGCGAAGAAACGCAAACTGAAGGTGGGCGACAAAATGGCCGGACGCCACGGAAATAAAGGCATCGTGGCCAGGATCGTCAGGGATGAGGATATGCCTTTCCTGGATGACGGAACCCCGGTCGATATCGTACTGAACCCCCTGGGAGTGCCCTCCCGTATGAACCTCGGCCAGATCTATGAAACCGTGCTCGGGTGGGCTGCCCATAAACTCGGACTCACCTTCTCCACCCCCATCTTCGACGGAGCCTCGCTTGAAACCATCAACGACCTGATGCGGAAAGCCGGACTCCCTGAAAATGGCGTCACTTACCTGCACGACGGACTCACAGGAGAGAAATTCCACCAGCCGGCCACCGTCGGATTCATCTACATGATGAAACTGCATCACCTGGTCGACGATAAAATGCACGCCAGATCCATCGGTCCATACTCCCTCATCACCCAGCAGCCCCTCGGCGGTAAAGCCCAGTTCGGAGGACAGCGCTTTGGTGAAATGGAAGTCTGGGCACTCGAAGCCTTCGGCGCTGCCAATATCCTCCAGGAAATCCTCACCGTGAAATCGGATGATGTGGTGGGACGCGCCAAAGCCTATGAAGCCATCGTCAAAGGAGATAATATGCCCATCCCCGGCATACCGGAATCATTCAACGTGCTTGTCCATGAACTCAGAGGACTGGGATTGAATGTTACCTTTGAAAGATAGTGTTTTAACTTATTGATAATCAGTATATCAACATATGGCCTTTCGTAAAGAATCAAACGTTCCGTCCGGTTTTTCAGGGATCACCATCAGCCTGGCTTCCCCGGAAACCATACTGGAGATGTCCAGCGGAGAGGTACTGAAACCGGAAACCATCAACTACCGGACCTACAAGCCGGAAAGAGATGGATTATTCTGCGAACGCATTTTCGGTCCGGTGAAAGACTGGGAATGTCACTGCGGAAAATACAAACGCATCCGTTACAAGGGAATCGTCTGCGACCGCTGCGGGGTGGAAGTAACGGAAAAAAAGGTCAGGCGGGAGCGCATGGGACATATCCAGCTGGTGGTCCCCGTAGCCCATATCTGGTTCTTCCGCTCTGTTCCAAACAAGATCGGTAACCTGCTCGGATTGCCGTCCAAAAAGCTCGAAGCCATCATCTATTATGAACGCTACGTGGTGATCAATCCCGGTATCAAGGAAAAAGACGGAATCAAACACCTGGACTTCCTTACTGAAGAAGAATATTTCGACATCATTGACTCCCTTCCGAAAGAAAACCAATACCTCGACGACAGCGATCCCAATAAGTTCATAGCCCGTATGGGAGCCGAAGCACTGGTGGACCTGCTTGCCAGGCTCGATCTCGACGATATGTCTTACAAACTCAGGGATGTCGCCAATACGGAATCCTCTCAGCAGCGGAAAATGGAAGCCCTGAAACGCCTCCAGGTATTCGAAGCCTTCCGCGAAGCCAACTCCCGCATTGAAAATAAGCCGGAATGGATGATCGTCAAAGTGGTGCCGGTAATTCCACCCGAATTGCGCCCCCTGGTGCCTCTGGACGGCGGACGATTTGCCACCTCCGACCTGAACGACCTCTACCGCAGGGTGATCATCAGGAACAACCGCCTGAAACGGCTGATAGAGATCAAGGCACCGGATGTAATCATGCGGAACGAAAAACGCATGCTCCAGGAAGCCGTTGACTCCCTCTTTGATAATTCCAGGAAGGCCAACTCGGTGAAAACGGAATCTAACCGTGCACTCAAGTCATTGAGCGACAGCCTAAAAGGAAAACAGGGTCGTTTTCGTCAGAACCTGCTCGGAAAACGTGTCGACTATAGCGGCCGTTCCGTGATCGTCGTTGGTCCCGAACTCAAACTGAATGAGTGCGGCCTGCCCAAAGAAATGGCTTCAGAGCTCTTCAAACCTTTCATTATCAGGAAACTGCTTGAAAGAGGCATTGTTAAAACGGTAAAATCTGCCAAAAAAATCGTTGACCGCAAAGATCCCGTGGTCTGGGACATCCTGGAAAACATCCTCAAGGGACATCCGGTCATGCTCAACCGTGCACCTACCCTGCACCGCCTCGGGATCCAGGCCTTCCAGCCCAAACTCATCGAAGGGAAAGCCATTCAGCTGCACCCTTTGGTATGTACTGCTTTCAATGCCGACTTCGACGGTGACCAGATGGCTGTCCACGTGCCCCTTGGAAATGCTGCCGTGCTCGAAGCACAAATGCTCATGCTCGCTTCCCACAACATCCTGAATCCCGCCAACGGAGCACCCATCATGGTGCCATCCCAGGATATGGTGCTCGGCCTTTATTATATGACCAAAGCCAGGAAAAGTGAGCCGGAAAAACCCGTCAAAGGGGAAGGCCTGCATTTCTATTCACCTGAGGAAGTGATCATTGCATACAATGAGAAAAAAGCCGACCTCCACGCCATCATTTTTGTGAAACTGAAAGATCCCGATAAGCCGGATCAGGCTGCTACCCTGACCGAAACCACGGTCGGCCGTGTTCTCTTCAACCAGGTGGTACCCGGGGAGTTCGGTTATATCAACCAATTGCTTACCAAAAAAGCACTCCGTGACATCATCGGTGATATCTTCAAGAAAACCGGGACTGCAAAAACCGCCAAATTCCTCGACGATATCAAAGACCTCGGATTCCGCATGGCATTCCAGGGCGGTCTTTCCTTTAACCTCAGCAATGTGATCATTCCCAGGGTAAAGGAAGACATTATCGGTACAACCTATGCTGAAGTGGAAGATATCTGGAATAACTACAACATGGGATTCATCACGCCCAATGAGCGTTACAACCAGATCATCGATGCTTGGACCCATGCCAACACCCAGCTTACGGATGCCCTGATGCGCACCTTGTCCACCAATGACCAGGGTTTCAACCCGGTCTACATGATGATTGACTCCGGTGCGAGGGGTTCGAAAGAACAAATCCGCCAGTTGTCAGGGATGAGGGGACTGATGCAGAAACCTCAGAAATCGGGTGCCACGGGAGGAGAGATCATCGAAAACCCCATCCTTTCTAACTTTAAGGAAGGGCTGTCGGTTCTGGAGTACTTCATCTCCACGCACGGTGCCCGTAAGGGTCTGGCCGACACCGCTCTCAAGACCGCCGATGCCGGTTATCTCACCCGCCGCCTGGTCGATGTGGCACAGGACGTGATCATCTCCGAGGAAGACTGCGGTACTTTACGCGGTTTAACCATCACGGCACTCAAAAAGAATGAGGAAATCGTCGAATCGCTCTACGACCGTATCCTGGGCCGTGTAACCCTGCACGATGTCTACCACCCCCAAACCGGTGAACTGATCGTGGCTGCCGGAGTTGAAATCACGGAAGAGATCGGGAAAAACATCGAGAACAGCCCCATCGAAGCCATGGAAATCCGTTCGGTGCTTACCTGTGAATCGAAAAAGGGCGTCTGCTCCAAGTGTTACGGCCGTAACCTTGCCACCAGCAAAATGGTACAGAAAGGTGAAGCCGTGGGCGTGATCGCTGCCCAGTCCATCGGAGAACCGGGAACGCAGCTTACCCTGAGAACCTTCCACGTCGGAGGTACCGCATCGAATATACAGATCCAGAATAAAATTGAAGCCAAATATGACGGTGTCGTCGAAATCGATGAACTCAAAGCCGTTGATTTTGAAAAGGATGGCAGAAAGTTCCAGGTGGTGCTCGGCCGGTCTGCAGAAATGAGGATCTTCGACAGGAACACACGTATCGTATTGGCATCCAGTATGATACCCTACGCGTCCAATCTTTATGTGCACAACGGATCTGAAGTGAAGAAGGGCGATCTGATCTGCGAATGGGATCCTTACAACGCGCTGATCCTTTCCGAAGTGAACGGGAAAATCCAGTACGAAAATATCCTGGAAGGCGTTACTGTGAAGGTGGAAAGGGATCCTGAAATCGGCATCGAGAATTACATTGTGACTGAAAGCCGTCAGAAGGCTAAAAATCCATCGATTTTTATTGTGGGTAACAACGGGGATGAACCGCTAAAAATTTACGACCTTCCTGTGGGTGCCCACCTGATTGTGGAGGATAAGGTGGCGATCAAAGCCGGTGAACCGCTGGCAAAGATACCGCGCGCAGTAGGAAAGACAGGTGACATCACGGGCGGTCTGCCGCGTGTAACAGAGCTTTTTGAAGCAAGGAACCCCTCCGATCCGGCCAAGGTGGCGGAAATCGACGGTGAGGTGACCATTGCCAAGAAACTTAAACGCGGTAACAGGGAAATCATCATCACCTCCCGCACAGGCGAGGAAAAGAAATACCTTGTACCCGTCACCAAACAGATCCTGGTGCAGGACGGCGACTTCGTGAAGGCCGGTACGCCGCTTTCGGAAGGGGCCGTCGCTCCCACCGACATCCTGGCCATCAAAGGCCCCATGAAGGTGCAGGAGTATATCGTGAACGAAATCCAGGAAGTCTACCGTCTGCAGGGTGTTAAGATCAACGACAAACACTTCGAAACCATTGTCCGGCAGATGATGCGCAAGGTGGAGATCGAGGATCCGGGCGATACCAAATTCCTTGAAGGGGAACTGGCCAACATCCTCGACTTTCAGGATGAAAACGACAACATCTTCGGGAAAAAAGTGGTGACAGATCCAGGCGATTCCCAGTTCCTGAAAGCCGGCCAGATCATCAGCGCCAGGAAACTCAGAGACGAAAATTCCCAGCTCAAACGTAAGGATAAAAAACTGGTCGATGCGCGCGATGCCCAGCCGGCAACCGCCCGCCAGGAGTTGCAGGGGATTACACGTGCCAGCCTGCAGACCAAAAGCTGGCTCTCCGCGGCCTCCTTCCAGGAAACCACCAAGGTGCTTACCTCCGCGTCGGTCTCCGCCAAGCGCGACGACCTGCTGGGCCTGAAGGAAAATGTCCTTGTCGGTCACCTGATCCCTGCAGGAACCGGCCTGCGGGAATATGACAATATCATCGTGGGCTCCAGGGAAGAATATGAAACCCTGATGGCCTCCAAAAAGGATTATTCCGAAATCGAAAAAAATTATTAAAACATTCATACCATGGCAGATCAGAAAGTTGAGAACCAGCTAAATATAGAATTACCCGAAGACATTGCCGAAGGGCATTATTCCAATCTGGCCATCATTACCCACTCCCAGTCAGAATTCATCGTGGATTTCGTGAAGCTGATGCCGGGGGTGCCCAAGGCCAAGGTGAAGTCGCGCATCATCCTGACCCCCCAGCATGCCAAACGCCTGCTCAAAGCCCTTCAGGACAATATTTCCAAGTTCGAGGCCATGCACGGCCACATCAAGGAAAGCGAGTTCGATAACCTGCCCCCCTTCGGCCTCGGTGGCCCGGCGGCCCAGGCGTAGTTCCGGCAACACTTCACCTCATCCTGATTGGCAGCTTTGTTCCGGCCTGGGATGGGTTCCAGACCGGAAACCGGTTTAGTGGTTTATTTGTTTAGAAGTTTATTATTATACCGATGACTCTGGAAGCACTTTTTTCGCATTCCTGTGTTCTTTCGGTATAGTTTTAGGTCTTAGGTCTAAAGTTAAATGAATTCCTGGCCGTCATGCTGAAGCGGAGTCGAAGCATCGTTTCATAATAGCAACATCCTCTTTCTTTGTCTTCACTGCCGGGAAACCGCTTAAGTAAGAAGGACAAGCGAACAGCACCTGCCCTTGAAATTGTTATACTGAATTTAGTATTCCAACAGCTTTATTGCCTGCTGAAAGATTCTTTCATCATCCGGCAACACAGCCTTTTCCAGTATCCTGTTAAACCCCACCGGCGTAAAAGTCGCCCCCACCCTGCTTACAGGGGCATCGAGGAATGCAAAGGCTTCTTCGGTGATCATGGCTGCCAGTTCCCCGCCAAAACCGGCAAAGACCTTGTCTTCGTGAACGATCAGCACCCTTGAGGTCTTCTTAACGGATGCCAGCACAGTTTCTTTGTCCAGGGGGATAAGAGAACGGAGGTCAACCACTTCGACACTTTTATTGAAATCTGCAGCAATCTTGTCTGCAACTTTCATGCACATATGAGTGGTATTGCCATAGGTGATGATGGTCAGGTCATTTCCCTCCCTCCTGATACGTGCTTTTCCGAATGGAAGGGCATAGTTATCAGGCACATGCGCCTCCGCCACCGGATCATTATACAGGGCTTTGGGCTCCAGGAATACGGTCGGGCCCTGCGAACGGATGGCTGTACGAAGCAGACCGGCGGCATCGTCGGCCGAAGAAGGATACACGATACGTACCCCGGGAAAGGTCGATAATACGCCCTCGATGGTCTGGGAATGATATAATCCTCCTCCGATGTAGCCTCCGGAAGCCAGCCTGATCACCACATTGCTTGCAAACTGTCCGTTCGACCGCCAGTAGTCATGCGTCATCTCCACAAACTGTTCCATGGCCGGCCAGAAGTAATCCGCAAACTCCGCTCCCTCCACCACAATCCTGATCTTCGGATCGAAGCGGCTGAACCCGTTCGCCGTACCCACAATATAATCTTCTGCGATAGGCGCGTTGAAAACCCTTGTTTTCCCGAATTCCTGCTGCATGCCCTTGGTCACATTGAAAACCCCGCCCTTATCCTTACTGGCCACATCCTGTCCCCAGAGGTAGGTGTGGGGATTGCGCCTGAATTCATCTTTCAGGGTTTCATTCAATGCCTGTATCAGTTTGAGCTTTTTACCCCCGGCATCCCTGATCATCTCATCTTCAGCAGGCTCGTAAGCAGGAGGAATCAGGTAATGATGGATGCTGTCAGGATTGGGATCCGGAGCTGACAGGGCGGCCTTGTGCGCCTGTGATACGATTTTCTTTTGCTCTCCCTCAATGGCCAGGAGTTCCTCGTCCGTAAATCTCTTTGAATGTATCAGTTGCTTGCGGAACTTCAGGTATGGATCGGCAGCTTTGGTGCAGGCAAGCTCCTCCTCTGTGCGGTATAATTCATGCCGGTCGCTGTTGGAGTGAGAATGGATGCGTACACAACTGGCATGAACGATCACCGGCTCCTGCTTTTCGAGCACGTGTTTTTTCGCTTCCTGCATGGCCCTGACGGAATCGAAAACATTCTTGCCGTCGCAGTGGATGATCCTAAGGTTTTTAAAACCGGTAAAATTGTCCCCAGCATAGCGGTTGGCGGTCTGGTCCTTCTTGGATACGGATATCCCGTAACCATTGTCCTGGAAGACAAAGATCACCGGCAGTTTCTCATTCGAGGCCCCGTTGATCGCTTCATACACATAGCCTTCGGATGTGGATGACTCTCCCTGGGAGCTGATGGCCACGCCTCCGGAGGAATAGACTTTCATTGCCCTGGCTACGCCTGCGGCATGCAGGGTATGATTGCCCGTAGCGGAAGATACGTTGTGGATATTCCATTCGGGTTTGGCAAAGTGATTCGACATGTGACGCCCGCCGCCGGCAACATCCGTGGCTTTGGATATCCCGTTCAGGATGATCTCCTCAGCGCTGAGTCCGGCCGAGATCACTGTCAGCATATCCCTGTAATACGGGAACAAATGATCTTTTTCCCTGTCGAACACCTGTCCGATGGCAAGCTGTATGCCGTCATGCCCTGCATAGGGCGCGTGATATGACCAGCCCAGGGCCTGCTTCAGATAATTCGGAGCCCTGTCGTCAAGCAAACGGCCCAGACTCATCAAAGCATACCATCGCTCAAGCGTCTTTTTATCAATGGAATAAATATCCACTTTTTCTTCGGTTTCCAACATGATCACAAACTTTACAAATGCCGTGTTTTCCAGCTTATGTTACCAGGCTGATCGCCATGGCACTGCACCCGGCCTCACACCAATAATAACAAGCTAAGGGCGGATAAGTTCGATCTCGCCGTTAAGCGCAATCTTCATGATGGCAGAGGGTTTCATTGTCCGGATGACCTCACGGTTCCAGTTCACCACGTAATCTGCTTTTTTCAGAAATTCAGGATGTATCTTTTTGAAAGAGACGGGAGAGGGATCCCCAGAAAAGTTTGCTGAAGTGGAAACAAGGGGTTTGTTGAAGCGGGCAATAAGTTGCCTGCAAAAATCCTCCCGGACAATCCTGATAGCGATGCTGCCGTCAGGAGCTATGACGTTGGGTGCCAGATTCCTTGCTCCCGGATAAATGATGGTAAGCGGGGTATCCACCTGCTCCAGCAGATCCCAGGCTATGGCCGGCACCTCATCCACATATCTTTCCAGTTTATCCATGCTGTCGAGCAGCAGAATAAGGCTTTTGGTTTTTTGTCTTCCCTTGATCTCGAATACTTTATCAACAGCCTTCCCCTGGGTGGCATCGCAACCCAGTCCCCAGACGGTATCGGTCGGGTAAATAATGGTGCCTCCACCGGAGAGAACCGCTATGCAGCGTTTAATTTCTTCGATCATCAGGCAAGGACTGAAAGCAGTTGTTCATTGGTAATACTGTGCGCACAAAGAAAGTGTTTTTCGGGACAGGATGTCCTTCCGTGCAATCCGCAGGGCCGGCATGCCAGGGATTGGGCGGTTTCGATGACGTGCTGTGCGGGATCATAGGGTCCGAAACCAAAATCGGTCACCGTGCTGCAGAATACGGCTGCGAGCGGCGCTCCCACAGCCGAACAAAGATGCAGGGGAGCTGAATCATTCGCGTAATTCATTCTCGCCCCGCGCATCAGTGCGGCGGATTGAAGCAGACTCAGCTGTCCGGCAAGGTTCATGCAAGCCCGGTGGCTGGTGGCAGCCATGATCCTATCATTAAGGGGTATATCCTGCTTTGCACCCAGCAGGTAAACCATGAAGCCCTGATCAAGGGCATCGAGAAAAGCTACCCATTTTTCCTCCGGATATTGCTTGGTAAACCAAAGCGAAGCAGGTGATATTGTGATATAACTACCTGATAAATATGGCTTTACCTTTGATTCATCGGACTCGGAGGGATATAAGCGGATGAGGGCTTTCCCGGGAAGCGGATGTACAGCAGGGATCAGTTCAAGATTACGCTCGGCTTCGTGTAAACCTCCTGCACCGATACGGTGTCTGGCCCGGTGTGTGAAAAGGCTCGACAGGGGATTTTTGTCAAATCCGGCTGTGATGGCTGCACCGGAACAAACGGTAAGTAAGCCGCCTGAGAGAAAACGCTGGGCATTGATCACCATATGGTACTTCCTGTTTCTGATCTCCCGGATCAGTCTGAGCAGGCCGCCGTATTTGGATTTCGATTTATCCCATACCAAAACCTTGTTTATGAAAGGATGTCCTTCAAACAAAGCATCATTTCCTTTTTTTACCAGAACATCAATCTCTGCGGCTGAATCCTGCCGGTGCAACGCTTCCAGCACCGGAGTGATCAGGATGACATCCCCGATGGAGGCAGTCTGGATGACAAGGAAGCGTTGCAGCTGATCATTCATGATTCATGAACCCCTGTTTTTCAATGACTTCCAGGTACTTCTGCGAGAAGAACACATTATCCTTTTTCGTGTAGCGTTTGTGGGCGAAAATCTGTGCCAGTGTTTCCATTTGGTTTTCCTCCAGCAGGGCAGCTGTCAGAGGTAGCGACTCTTTTTCCCTGTATATCTCATCTATTCCTGCAGGAGTATACTCCCTGTATGTTTCGCGGTGAATCACGCCATCCAGGGGCAGGCGGTCGGTCAGCCCGGGCTGTTCTGCCGGATAGCCGAGCACCAGGGCGGTTACAGGTACTACGCCTTCCGGCAGGCCGAGTACCTCAATGATACGATCAGCCATATAAGTGGCAGTACCAAGATAGCAGATGCCCAGACCGGTTTCTTCCGCAGCTACCGCCACATTCTGAGATACCAGCAACGCATCGATGGCAGCGGTAAAAAATGACAGGAAGTTATCATATCCCGGTTCAGCCTTTCTCAAACGGCACCAGGTATTGAAGCGGTTGAAATCGGCGCAGAAAGTCAGGATCACAGGAGCCTGCAGTACCATATCCTGTTTAAAGTGACATTCCCAAAGCTGTTTTTTCAGTTCCGGCTGCGTGGTAACTACGATGCTGTACACCTGCATATTCCCGGTGGTGGAAGCCCGGGTGCCGGCCAGCAGGATTTTTTCGAGTAATTCATCCGGGACAGAAGTATCCCGGTATTTGCGGATGGAGCGGTGGTTGAAGAGGTTGTCGAAGGTTTGCATGGATTGATGGATTGGCCGGGCAAAGTTAAGGGGAAAAGGGATGTCATCCTGGCATTGATTTAAATCAATGCCAGGATGACATCCCAATCACACCTCAGTTAATTAAAGTCCTCAGCGCCTGATGAAGCGAGCAGTTCTCATCTCACTTCCATCTCTTACGATCAGGAAATACATCCCGGATTCCAGCTCACTGATATCAAGCTGGTGAGTATTCTTATGCTCCATTATTGTACGGCATTGTATTGCACCTGTCAGACTGAGGATGCAACATACTGCCGTATTGGATTTCACCTGATATTCAAGAACAAGCAGGCCGACAGCAGGATTTGGATAAACGATGAGCCCAGCCGGTGTGGCAGGTATGCTTCCTATACCCGAGAAAGATCCGCCACAGGGTGTTGTATCGTTAAGAAAATATGATTTTATCTGGTCTGTCCTGCTCATTAGCAGTGGTAAGACGGCAGTAGCATTGGTGTCCGTATATTGCCTTGCCCAGATAAATGCCACATCCATTTGCTGCTTATCACCGGGACTGAAAGTGAAAGGTCCCATGGTAATTGTGCCACGGTATTCGTCAGGACAATTTCCAACATCACTCATCGTCCAGGGGATTCCGCTGCCACCAGAGCCAGTGACATAACCCGGGGGCTGGATCCCGTCCGTACCCCAGTTACAGGGATCGCTCAAGCCAGGGAACATGAAGCGGCAGTCGGGGCCTGTGCCTCCGCAAATGGGATGCCCATTGCCCCCGTAAGTGAGATGAACCCCATCCTTCCAGTGACCCCGAATAATATTGTATAAGTCTGGCGCTGTACCAGGACCGCCTGGTCCGCCGGGACAATTAGAAGCATTAAGAAAAAAACTCATCCCATACCTTTCATTATCGGCAATCCCGTCTCCAAATCCGGCACCATTGATGTTATGACCGCATAAAGGCTGCCCGAGGGTATCCATAGCAGGGTTATCAAGGGAATCATTGTCCAAGAAGGGACCTGCCAACATATTGATGGCAATGGCAGGGGGGAAAGCACCATAGGTTCCTGCTTCTCCGCTACCGTCATTATTTAGTCCGTTGAATCCGTAAAAACCTCCCCTTGCCACATCGCATCCGACATAATCATCCCATGCATAGCCCAGAGTAACATCTGTAAAGGCAGCGATGTATGTACCGGTATAAGTATTGGCAGACCGGTTAAACACATCATAGTGAAGGAAGGTCGAATACCATAGGGCTGAGTCCTGCTGACAATCGAATGCATAGGCCATGGCATGAATCTCGACTCCAAGAGCAAGGTCATTGGTTCCAGTATGTGCACGCCTGTTGTCATTCATAATAAAAAAAACCGCCTGATCCCCTTTAACCAAAGGATATTCACCCTGAAGAGGCTCATAAATATCATTGTTGTTATGATCATGGAATGGTGCGAGCCGCAGTGACTGTCCTAAAGCGGGATCGCCATTGCCCGGCCAGGTCAGGATCACATCAGGTGCCTGGTAGCCCGCTGTCCACCAGTTGTTTCGGTGGTAATCTATCTGTGTCTTTCTGATCTTCCAAACTTTGTTCCAGGTAGTATCAAACTCCCGGTTATATACCGTTGTATCGGAAACCGGTCCAGCCCAGAAATTCTGCCTTACTCCATATTGATCACCGGCAAAATGCAACTGCTGGTTTATATCCAGTCCGCCTATCCAAAAAGCAAAGTTGAACAGGGCAGATACAGAATCCTCTTTAGGAACCAGGTAATGAAGTTTATTATCCCCATCCCAGAAATGATTTCCCTTATTGCTGATCCTTGCGCTCACCGCGTTAATATCAAGTATTTCATAGTACGGATTGTGAAAATGGACGTAAACCATTCCGTTTGCCCCGTTACCTGCTGCATCCATAATCATGTAGGGCTTGTGAACAACAACTCCGTCTTTTTTGTGATAAGTCTCATAGGGAAACCTATAGGTGATGGCATTGAAGGTGTGTGATATGGCTCCTGGTGAGGCGAAAACAAAGATGGAATCTCCATCTGGATCGTAATCGTTTTGCAGCACATTGATTGTCAGTGTATCATCAAACATATACACATGCAGGGTGTCATTCAACGCAAGCGGTGGCTGATTTTGGGAAAACATTACTGTTGTATATGCAATAAACAGCAGTGAAAAGGCTACTTTCCTCATCTTGGTTAATTTTTGATATAAAGATACACAAAAACAAACAAGATATCATTGATTGCCATCAACATCCTGCGATTATTTGGATACGGTTATGGTATTCCGCTCTATGCATCAAAACTGCCTCAATCGGATCAGGTTGACCGAGAATGAAATGTATAAGAAAAACATCATTTTTTTTCCATTTGCCACCCCTTTTTGCATCTATAAAGGAAACACCTAATCATGACAACAACCCAGGGATGCCTGATCTGCCTTACCTTCCTGTTCATGCATGCTCAGCCGCTCAGACCGCAGGATACCTGCAGGGTCGTGTTTTATAATGTCGAAAATCTCTATGACCCTTTCGACGATAGCCTGGTCCAGGATGAAGAGTTTTTACCGGATGCCGACAGGGCCTGGACCTATGGTAAATTCCGGAAAAAGCTCGTAAACATATCCCGGGCAATCATTGCTGCCGGCAACTGGAATCCGCCTGCACTGATAGGCTTGTGTGAAATTGAGAATCACTTTGTTCTGAAACAACTCCTGTTGCATTCCCCCCTGAAAAACCTCAACTATGAGATCCTGCATGCGGAAGGCCCCGATCCGCGCGGTGTGGATGTGGCCCTTCTTTACAGACAGGACAAAATCAGCATATTGTATCATAGATCCATACGGATGACTAATCCGGAAGATACCCTTTTCCGTACACGGGATGTATTGTATGCCAAGGTATTGGTTTTTGGTACGGACACCCTGCACCTGATGGTCAACCACTGGCCATCCAAATACGGAGGGATTGCCTCCAGCCTGGAAAAAAGGAAATTTGTGGCAGGAAAAGTCAGGCATGTGGTAGATTCTGTCCTTTTACAACAGCCAGGAGCATATATGCTGCTGATGGGTGATTACAACGATGGTCCGGACCAGGAGGTGATGACAGCTATCCTGAAGGCGGGAAGGCCCCGGGACAGGATACATGAACCGGGATTAACCAACCTGATGTTTGATGCTGAAGGCATGCCCGGAACACATAAATATCAGGGTGAGTGGAGCCTGCTGGATCAGTTCGTCGTATCAACGGCACTGTTTTTGGGAGAAGGCTGTCTGGTGGCTTGTAAAGCTGCGATCGTAAAGGAGCCATTTCTCCTGGAAGACGACAACACCCACAGCGGGAGCAAGCCCTTCCGGACTTTTGCAGGACCGAGGTACCTGGGCGGCTTCAGCGATCATTTGCCGGTGGTGGTCGACATTGTGGTCAGAGGCTGTGGCGGAGTTTCGCAGAAATAGCAGGATTACACTGGCATTGACAGGTTTTCACACGCAGCCGGCATATACACAGGCAAAACAAGGTTTTTGCCACAACTCCCTCCATTCTCAAAGTTTTTTTTGATTTTCTGTGATTATTCTTGAAATATTGTTGTAATTTTGCACTCCTTTTTAAGATCAATCAAATAAGCTGAACATGTATTTAACCGGCGACATCAAGAAAAGCTTTTTCAATGAACATGGTAAGTCAGACATTGACACCGGTTCACCGGAAGGACAGGTAGCCCTTTTCACCTTCAGGATCAAGCACCTGACCGAACACCTGAAACAAAACAAGAAAGACCTTGCCACCCAGCGCTCTCTTGTCAGACTGGTTGGAAAAAGGAAGAAGCTGTTGGCCTATCTCAAGGATAAAGACATCGAACGTTACCGCAGCATTATCAAAAAGCTGAACATCAGAAAATAACCATACCCTTTAATGATTGAAGAAAAGGCAATTTTATAATTGCCTTTTTTTTCATATTTACAAACCAGACACATTTACATTTACCAACAAACCATGACAAACACAGCAATTACAAAAACCTTCCAGATGCCTGACGGTAAGACCATTACCATAGAAACAGGACGTCTGGCAAAGCAAGCCGACGGATCAGCCGTGGTGAGAATGGGTGATACCATGATCCTGGCCACCGTTGTGAGCAAACCCGAAGCAGGCGAAAATGTAGACTTTCTGCCGCTTTCTGTCGATTACCAGGAAAAATATGCAGCATCAGGACGTTTTCCCGGCGGCTTTTTCAAAAGGGAAGCTCGTGCCTCTGAACATGAGATCATCATTGCCCGTTTGGTCGACCGCGCCATCCGGCCCCTTTTCCCGGATGATTACCATGCAGAAATACAGGTCAATCTTCTTTTATTATCTTCCAACCGCGAAATAGCCCCGGTAGCACTCGCCTGCCTGGCCGCATCCTCAGCCATCATGGTTTCCGATATTCCCTTCAACGGTCCCATCTCTGAAGTGAGCGTGGGAAGGGTCAATGGCGAATACATGATCAATCCCTCCATCGCCCTGATGGCTGATAGTGATTTGGAAATCACGGTTGCAGCCTCGGAAAAAAACATCGTGATGGTGGAAGGCGAAATGAAAGAGATCAGTGAACAGGAAATGATCGGAGCCATCCGCGCCGCTCATGATGCGATCAAGATTCAGTGCCAGGCCCAGCTGGAACTGGCCGCCATGGTCGAAAAAGCCTCTGTCAAGAGATCATACTGCCATGAAGTGCATGATGAAGATCTCCGCCTCAGAATGAAGAATGAACTCTCCGAAAAAGTATATCAGGTCGCTAAGCTGGCCATCGCCAACAAGAAACTCCGCAAAGCAGCCTTCGATGAGGTGAAGGAAGCATTCTTCAGTACCTTCACGGATGAAGAGAAAACATTGAAAAAAGTTCTCGTCGACACCTATTACCATGATATTGAAAAAGAGGCTGTCAGGAAAATGATACTGGAAGACAGGATGCGGCTCGACGGTCGTAAACTGGATGAAATCCGGCCAATCTGGTGTGAGGTGGATTACCTGCCCGGCACCCACGGATCAGCCATTTTCACCAGGGGAGAAACCCAGTCCCTGACTACCTGTACCCTTGGCACCAAACTGGATGAACAAACCATCGACGGGGTCGTCTTTGAAGGGAAAAACACTTTTATTCTGCATTACAATTTCCCTGCCTTTTCGACAGGGGAAGTGAAACCCAACAGGGGACCGGGGCGCCGCGAAATCGGTCATGGCAATCTGGCCATGAGGGCGTTGAAAAATATGTTGCCTCCTCAGAAAGACAATCCTTATACCATCCGGATCGTGTCCGACATCCTTGAATCCAACGGTTCCTCATCTATGGCCACCGTCTGTGCCGGTACCCTCGCACTGCTTGATACCGGTGTCAGGATTAAAAGACCGGTATCAGGGATTGCTATGGGATTGATCACAGATGCAAACAGTGGAAAATATGCAGTCCTTTCAGATATTCTTGGCGATGAAGACCATCTTGGAGACATGGATTTCAAAGTATGCGGAACCACCCAGGGTATCACTGCCTGCCAGATGGACATCAAGGTTGACGGCCTGTCGTTCGATGTCCTGGCAGAAGCCCTTGACCAGGCCAAACAGGGAAGATTACACATCCTTGAGAAAATGATGGAAACCATTTCCGAACCGCGTACTGACTATAAGCCTCACGTTCCCAGGATTATCCAGCTTACCATTGACCGCCAGTTTATCGGTGCCGTGATCGGCCCTGGCGGAAAGATTATACAGGAAATGCAGCGTGCAACCGGTTCCACCATTGTGATCGAGGAGGTGGGTGAATACGGTGTGATCGACATCGCTTCAAACAACCTTGAATCACTCGAGGAAGTGAAGCGCCGCATCATGGCAATAGCCGGAAAACCGGAAATAGGCGAAATATACAAGGGCGTTGTCAAAGGGATCACAACCTACGGAGCTTTTGTTGAGATAATGCCTGACAGAGACGGTCTGCTGCACATTTCCGAGATCGACTGGAAACACATCAAAGATGTGTCAACTTATTTCAAAGTGGGTGATGAGGTTGAGGTCAAGCTTATCGATATCGACCAGAACGGTAAGATGAAACTTTCACGGAAAGTATTGTTGCCCAAACCCGAAAACCAGGTTGCAGGTCAAAAGAATGATTAAGCCTCTGTAACCAAGACCGGGCCTGTACGTAGAAAACCGTGTCAGTAACGAAACTCATATCATGAGGCAATTAAAGATTACCAAGCAGGTTACCAACAGGGAAACAGCTTCACTTGATAAATATCTCCAGGAAATCGGAAAGGTGGAGTTGATCAGTGCAGAGGAGGAAGTGATGCTTGCCCAGCGTATTAAGAGTGGTGACCGCTTGGCTTTGGAGAAACTGACCAAAGCCAACCTGCGGTTCGTCGTCTCTGTTTCAAAACAATACCAGAACCAGGGTCTTAGCCTGCCCGATCTGATCAACGAAGGTAACCTCGGCCTGATCAAAGCTGCACAACGCTTCGATGAAACCCGCGGATTCAAGTTTATTTCCTATGCAGTCTGGTGGATACGCCAGTCCATTCTGCAGGCTTTGGCCGAACAGTCCAGAATCGTGAGACTTCCCCTGAATAAAATCGGGTCCATTAACAAGATCAACAAGGCCTATGCAAAGCTTGAACAGGCTTACGAAAGAGAACCCAATGCGGAAGAAATCGCTAATATGCTGGAAATCAGCGAACAGGAAGTAAAAGAATCCCTTCGCAACAGCGGCCGTCACGTGTCTATGGACGCTCCCCTCATCCAGGATGAAGACAATACCATGTATGATGTCCTGCGAAATGAAGACGGCCCTACTCCCGAAAGTGACCTGCTTTACGATTCACTCCGCAAGGAAATTGACAGGGCCATCACGACCCTTCCTCCCAGGGAAGCTGACGTGATTCGACTCTACTTCGGGCTTAACGGATCCCATCCCATGACCCTCGAAGAAATCGGCGAAAAATTCGACCTGACAAGGGAACGCGTACGACAAATCAAAGAAAAAGCCATCCGGCGGCTCAAACACACCTCCAGAAGTAAAATTCTGAAAACTTATCTCGGTTAATGATCATTGCTCCTTCCATCCTGTCTGCTGATTTTTCCCGCCTTGGCAGTGAGATAGAAATGGTAAACAGCAGTGCTGCAGGTCTCTTTCATCTCGATATCATGGACGGGATGTTTGTCCCCAACATTTCCTATGGTTTCCCCGTAATGGAAGCCATAAAAAAAATCGCGGCCAAACCGCTTGATGTTCACCTGATGGTCATGGACCCCGACCGTTACCTTGAACGTTTCAGGGACGCAGGTGCATCATGGATCAGTGTACATTATGAAGCATGCACACACCTGCATCGTTCCATCCAGCTGCTGAAAAAGCTGGAGGTGAAAGCAGGCGTGGCCCTGAACCCCCATACTCCGGTGCATCTGCTGGAAGACATACTGGATGATCTTGATTTTGTACTGATCATGTCCGTAAACCCGGGTTTTGGAGGACAGAGGTTCATTGAAAGATCACTGGAGAAAGTTCGCAGATTAAAATCCATGATTCTGGAACGAAATGCCAAGACACTCATTGAAGTGGACGGAGGTGTTGACACCGGAAACGCACCCTTGCTCAAGCAGGCCGGGGTCGACATTCTGGTCGCAGGAAATACCGTTTTCCGTTCCGCCGATCCGGTGAAAACCATTTCCGACCTGGCTGTCTGTCAGGAAGCGCCCGGTACAGTAAAATAAAACGCACTCCCTTTACCGGCTTCGCTTGTTACCCAGATCCTTCCTCCGTTTCTCTCAACAAACTCCTTGCACAAGATCAGTCCCATCCCCGTACCCGTTTCATTCTTTGTGCCTTTGGCCGTGATACGTCTGTCTATACTGAAAAGATATTGCTGGTGAAGGTCCGAAATACCTGTGCCCTGATCCGTCACAGAGACAACGACATCTCCTTTCCCGTCCTTTTTATTGCTTATTGCCACCCCTCCTCCGGACCAGCTGTATTTAACCGCATTGGAAACCAAATTACGAATCACTGTTTCCAACATATTACGATCGGCCTTAACCATCAGGTTTTCTTCTGAATCATACCGGACAGTTACATCTTTTTCCAGGGCGATTGGCTCAAGCAGCACAAGCACTTCATCAATCAGTTCGCTGATATTCAGAACCTGCGGCTCGAAAGGCAACAAATTCCGCTCTGCCCTGGCCCAGGTCAGCAGGTTTTCAAGCAACTTGAAAGTCCTTCCGGCAAGCTCCCTTAATTTTCCGAGCATTGCCAGACGCTCTTTGTCAGAAAAATTCCCGTAATCGGTGATCAGGATATCAAGAAATCCCAGCAGGGAATTAAAGGGGCTACGCAAATCGTGCGCTATGATGGAAATAAAGCTGTCTTTGGCCGCATTGGATTCCATCAGCTGTTTCTGTGACTGTTCCAGCATCTCGGTGCGTCTTGACACTAGTACTTCCAGCCGGTGGCTGTATCGTTTAACAAGAAAGTACCGGCTCAGGAACAGTAAAATACCGGCAAGCAGGAGAAAAACCAGGGCAAGAAACCAAAATTGCCTCCACAATGGTTGCTTCACCCTGATCCAGTCTGAACATACTGTCTCGCTCATGGTACCGAGCGAATTCCATGCCCTGATACAGAAGCGGTATTTGCCGGCAGGAAGGTTGGAATACCGGTATTCATCGGTGTAATTCGTGAACGATTTCGACCAGTCCGCATCAAATCCTTCAAGCTTACACTGAAAATACACCCGTTTTTCATCCAGAAAAGACAAGACCTGGAACTTAAAAACAAGGTCATTGTTTTGATGTGATAAGCTATGGCTGATGAATGAACTAAGGGTATCTTCCCCGACCGTAAAAAAAAGGATACTGACCAGGGGAGGCACGACCAGGGAATCATGATAGTCAAATTCAGCACGAAACAATGACAAGCCGTTATTGGTCCCGAACCATACATTCCCATCGCTGTCGGTAAATCCTGCCGACCGGTTAATGTCAAGGCCTGAGAGCCCGTCTCTCGTTGTGAAATGCTCCAGTCTTGATCCCGTGTACCGGTACACTCCGTTGTCTGTTCCAAACCACAGTTGGCTCCGCTTATCCTGGGTGATCACATATACGGGCCGCTTCAATACTATTCCACGTTTTTCGGCACTGACAAGGGATGAGCCTGATATAAAGAACAGACCGTCGGCAGTTCCCACCCACCTGGTCTGCTTATTGTCCATGAAAAAAGAATATACATTATTAGCCAGGGGCGACCCGGCAGCACTGAAATCAGCCTCCATCTCACCTCTTTTTTCAAAAACACCATCCTTGATAGTGGCAATATACAGGCTGCCATTGCGACCATTGAATAATTTGCGGATACTGGTAGGCGGAATTTTGTTAAGTACGACCTGCCGGAAACGGTTTTGATGGTACTGAAAGAGTCCTTCGGTGGTCGAAACAAATATTTCCTGCTCCGGGCTTACTACAACAGAATTTGTCCTTCCTCTGAGACCTTCCGATTCCCTGAACCACCTGACAGACCTGCCCGGACTCACCCGGGCCAGTCCCAGTTCCGAAGCGGCCACCCACAGATTCCGCTCTTTGTCTATACTGATATCAAGGATGCGGGCTTCGTAATCCGGCAGTTTCCCATCCTCGTTTAAGTTAAGATGTATGAAGGCATTTCCTTTTAGATAGGACATCTTTCCATGATGACCGAACACATAAGAGTCCGGACTGATTTCAATTCCTGATGACACTTCGGACTCAGGCAGGCCTTCATTTACAGAGAAACTGAGAAACCGCCAGGATGCAATCCGGCTTATTCCTCTTCTGGAACATATCCAGGTGTTGTCTTCACGATCTACCAGCACGGAAGTGGCTCCCTCGGCAATCAGGCCCCTGTTCCTGCTGATAAACTCCACTGCTTTCCTGCCTTTATCGAAACGGTATATGCTGTAATCGCTGCCGAACATGAAACGCTCACCATCTCTGGTGGAAAGAAAGAAAGGGTAATTCCGCAGTGCAAGTCTGAATTTATCCTGGCATGCAAACAGTTTGATCTCCTCCCCATCTAGCATACCAATCCATTGATCACCAAGCACATACACATCTTTTGGTTTGCCTGGCCTGTATTGCTGGGCGACGGCCAGTTGAAGCACACCAGCATTGTCAAAGACATGCTCCGGTTTTGAATTCTCAAACAATGTGCTGATGCGGTACCGGAGCATTTTTTTACCGGAAACAATGAATAAATAATCATCCTGACATAATATCCCGAAGATATGTTTATCAGGAAGTCCATTGTGCTCGACATCAACATGATACCATTTTTTATCTTTGAAAATCCTGGCTCCGTGTTCTTTCGTACCCACCGCAAGTATCTCATTATCATCCTGATAAGTGACATCGAAACAGCTGTATTGATAATCGCTGTCTGTCCTTTCAACCGGCTCAAACAGTTTCCAGAGCCGGCCATCCAGGTAATAAAAACCGAGATGTCCCTGCTGGGGCACAGCCCAGAGACGGCCGGTTTCATCCTTGTATATAAAACGGTATCCCTCTACGGGCAAACCGTCCCTCTGATTATAATGCGTAAAACCGATACCGTTGTATGAAGAAATACCTGAACCCGATGCCAGCCAGATCAGTCCGTTGGTATCCTGGGTGATACACTGGATATTGGAGCTGGACAATCCATCTGCTTCTGTATACTGAAAGCTGTGAATGCGCTGGCCCGCCAGGTCATGGCAAAAACCCCAGCCGAAAAGGAATAAGAGCACCAACCACAAGGGCGACAATACTTTTCTATGATAATGGTAAATGTTCACGAAATGAAGCCACACCTGACCATCCGGATCATGTAATGTAAATCAATGGTTGGAATATCATTACATCGCATGTGCAGCCTGCAGGAGGAACAATATCTTTCTGACAGGCGGCAGCGATGGTTTCTTTCAGTAATCTCCTGAATCTGCGACCTTTTTCAAACATTCCACCTGAATCCACATCATGAGAATTTCGCAGCTAAGATAATCATTTTTATAATGTGAACTTTAAATTCTCTATGTTTTATAATATTTTGCGGAAACATCATTATTAAATAATTACTAATTTGGGAAAAATTCCAATTCCGGGAATCGGAACTGACAAGTTTGTTGATATGAAAAAAAAACGTAGGTTTGTCCCTCAACAAAACCATCAATATGGAAAATGCGATTCTAAACTTACATCCGCGAAGAATCTGGCACTATTTTGATGAGATCTGCCAGATTCCCAGGCCATCTAAAAAAGAAGAAAAGATCATAAGTTACCTGGTAGAATTCGGCCGGAAGCACGGTCTTGAAACCATTGTGGACGATATCGGCAATGTGCTGATCAGAAAGCCGGCCATTCCGGGTAAGGAACACCTGAAGACTGTGGTCCTTCAGAATCATATAGATATGGTATGCGAAAAGAACAGTGATGTAAAGCATGATTTTGAGAAGGATGCGATCCAGCCCAGGGTTGAAGGGGAATGGGTAAAAGCGACGGGAACAACCCTTGGTGCCGACAATGGTATCGGGGTTGCCGCGGTGCTGGCAATCCTTGAGAACCGTGAAATCATCCATGGTCCGCTGGAGTGTTTGTTTACGGTGGATGAAGAAACAGGTTTAACGGGCGCCTTTGGGTTAAAGGAAGATTTTTTAAGGGGCAGGATATTACTCAACCTTGATTCTGAGGATGAAGGAGAGATTTTCATTGGTTGTGCCGGGGGGAAGGACACGAGCATCCTCTTAGCGGTCACATGGGATCCGGTGCCTTCGGGCCTGGAAGCCCTGTCGATTGAAGTGAGCGGACTTAGCGGAGGGCATTCCGGGGATGACATCCATAAAGGGAGAGGGAATTCCAATAAGATTCTGAACCGTGTCCTGTGGACGCTCAGCCAGAAGTTTGAGGTCAGGATTGCCTCCTTCACGGGTGGGAACCTTCGCAATGCCATTGCCAGGGAAGCACAAGCAGAAGTGGTCATTTCCCCTTCAGATAAAACCGCGTTTGACTCAGTGCTCAAAAGCCTGTCTGCCGACATCAGGAATGAGCTGCAGCATACGGATGCCGGTCTCGAGATCAGGACACAGCCCATTGATCTGCCCGCAAAAGTATTGAGCAGGGATTCGACAAACACACTGCTGAACGCACTTTATGCCTGTCCGCACGGGGTGATCAGCATGTCGCCGGTGATTCCGGGTCTGGTTGAGACCTCCACCAACCTTGCCTCAGTGCGGACTAATCCGGATCACATCCTGATCACCACAAGCCAGCGGTCCAGCATCGAATCAGCGAAAGTCGACATTGCCAATATGGTGGGCAACACTTTCAGACTGGCCGGTGCAAAGGTGGAACACGGCAACGGTTATCCCGGTTGGACCCCGAATCCTCACTCAGAAATACTGGAGATCACCAGGAAGGCGTATGTAAAACTATTCGGCAAAGAACCTGCTGTCAAGGCGATTCACGCGGGGCTCGAATGCGGATTGATCGGTGAAAAGTATCCGGGAATCGATATGGTTTCTTTCGGACCGACGATCCGGGGTGCACACTCACCGGACGAACGGATAGAGATCAGCACAGTCCAGAAGTTCTGGGATCATTTGCTGGAAATACTCCGGACAATACCCTCCGCTTAAATGCCGAACACGACGCCCATTCGCAGGATGGGATTCTGGTAGAGGGATTGGGCAGATTCATTGAGGTTATACAGTATCAGCAGATCGATGGCCGCATTGCCGCCGATTGGTTGACGGTATCCGACTCCCACATAGACATTATTGGCGGTGATTCTGTCCTTAAAGGAATACAGGCTGTAAGGATCCACAAAGAGCGCATCATAATTGAGCAACTCATATTCAGCATGAGCAAATATATTCTCCATGATGAAATAGCGGGAAAAGAGCCTGCCCCCATAGATGCTTGTTGAGAATGCCGGAGAAAAGCGTTTATCCTTGTAGTATTGATATGTAATCCCCAGTCCCGCCACCAGCTTTTCGGTAAATTTATATCCTGCAAGCGGAGAGATGTCGACGATGACCACATCTCCGAATTGCAGGCCGAGGTCACCGCCAAAGAAGATCCGTTCAGAAAGGGGGACAGGGTCCGGGGTCTTTGATTTTTGAGTTGTTTTCCCTGGCTGGGTGTAACCGGAAGAGAATGCGGCCGTAAAAAGCAGGGCCAGCAGGCTTGTTTTTATGTTTGTGGGGAGATGGCTGATCATAGCAGATTTTCATTTTTACCGGGTAAAATTACACAATATATATATACTGCACGGAACGTAAAAAGAAGGTCTGATCGTATGGTTATGAACAGTTTAATTAGTTTTTGCCGGATGGCGGGCAGAAGGAGCAGGAAAAAATTGTTAATAAAAACGGCATAGTGCTTGCGCAGGAGCCAGAAATAACATTATCTTTGCAGTCCGTTTAGAGAGATCGTTCATTGACACCGGGAAGGAAGCTTCAGAAGCTGGATGAAAAAAAAAAAATTTTCAAAAACATTTGGAGATTAAAAAAACATTACTAATTTTGCAGCCCCTTTTCGGAAGAAAGTGATAAGAAGGGAAAGGAAGAGAGGGGAGGAACAACGTTCTTTGAAAGAATTGGAGCAAAAGAGCAGCAGCAAATATCCCTGGAAATTCAATCCAGAGGCAATAGATCTTTGAGACATTCAAATTCTTTTTACAATGGAGAGTTTGATCCTGGCTCAGGATGAACGCTAGCGGCAGGCTTAATACATGCAAGTCGAACGGCAGCACGGGTAGCAATATCTGGTGGCGAGTGGCGCACGGGTGCGTAACACGTATGTAACCTACCTTTGACTGGGGAATAGCCCCGAGAAATCGGGATTAATACTCCATAACATCATGAAATGGCATCATTTTATGATCAAAGCTCAGGCGGTTAAAGATGGGCATGCGCGACATTAGCTAGTTGGTAAGGTAACGGCTTACCAAGGCTACGATGTCTAGGGGTTCTGAGAGGACATTCCCCCACACTGGTACTGAGACACGGACCAGACTCCTACGGGAGGCAGCAGTAAGGAATATTGGGCAATGGACGCAAGTCTGACCCAGCCATGCCGCGTGCAGGATGACGGCCCTACGGGTTGTAAACTGCTTTTGTACGGGAAAAAACCCCCGCTCGTGCAGCGGGGCTGATGGTACCGTAAGAATAAGCATCGGCTAACTCCGTGCCAGCAGCCGCGGTAATACGGAGGATGCAAGCGTTATCCGGATTTATTGGGTTTAAAGGGTCCGCAGGCGGGTTAATAAGTCAGAGGTGAAATCCTACAGCTCAACTGTAGAACTGCCTTTGATACTGTTAGCCTAGAGTATAGTTGGGGTAGGCGGAATATGTCATGTAGCGGTGAAATGCATAGATATGACATAGAACACCGATCGCGAAGGCAGCTTACCAAGCTATTACTGACGCTCAGGGACGAAAGCGTGGGGATCAAACAGGATTAGATACCCTGGTAGTCCACGCTGTAAACGATGGTCACTCGATGTTGGCGATACACAGTCAGCGTCTGAGCGAAAGCATTAAGTGACCCACCTGGGGAGTACGACCGCAAGGTTGAAACTCAAAGGAATTGACGGGGGCCCGCACAAGCGGAGGAGCATGTGGTTTAATTCGATGATACGCGAGGAACCTTACCTGGGCTCGAACGTAGGACGACTTTTCGTGAAAGCGGAATTCCCTTCGGGGCGGCCTACGAGGTGCTGCATGGTTGTCGTCAGCTCGTGCCGTGAGGTGTCGGGTTAAGTCCCATAACGAGCGCAACCCCTATCATTAGTTGCCAGCAGGTAAAGCTGGGGACTCTAATGAAACTGCCTACGCAAGTAGTGAGGAAGGTGGGGATGACGTCAAATCAGCACGGCCCTTACGTCCAGGGCTACACACGTGCTACAATGGCCGGTACAAAGGGCAGCTACCTGGTGACAGGATGCTAATCTCAAAAACCGGTCTCAGTTCGGATCGAAGTCTGCAACCCGACTTCGTGAAGTTGGATTCGCTAGTAATCGCGCATCAGCCATGGCGCGGTGAATACGTTCCCGGGCCTTGTACACACCGCCCGTCAAGCCATGGAAGCTGGGGGTACCTAAAGTTCGTGACCGCAAGGAGCGACCTAGGGTAAATCTAGTGACTGGGGCTAAGTCGTAACAAGGTAGCCGTACCGGAAGGTGTGGCTGGAATACCTCCTTTCTAGAGAGGTCTGTTGTGTCCGGCATAGCCGGAACGATGTTTGCGCTGTTCTTTGCTCCATTTTTTATACTTTGTCCGCAATCCCAATCGAGTTTTGGTCGGCTCTCACCGGAGCCTATGGCATATGTTGTGAAACAGTCCCGTAGCTCAGTTGGTTAGAGCACTACACTGATAATGTAGGGGTCAGCAGTTCAAATCTGCTCGGGACTACCAAAAAACCTCGGATTGGGGAATTAGCTCAGCTGGCCAGAGCACCTGCCTTGCACGCAGGGGGTCAAGGGTTCGAATCCCTTATTCTCCACCAGATTGCCCGGGACCAGAAGTCCCAAAGCAACAAAGTTCTTTGACATCTTGGAAGAAAGCACATCGAGTAATCGATAATAAATTAGTAAGAAAGTTAATAAGAGCGTATGGCGGATGCCTTGGCTCTCAGAGGCGATGAAGGACGTGGTAAGCTGCGATAAGCTTCGGGGAGGTGCAAACAACCTTTGATCCGGAGATTTCCGAATGGGGCAACCCTCCCGGTTGAAGACCGGGAATCCCGCCAAAAGCGGGAAGCAAACCCAGAGAACTGAAACATCTTAGTACCTGGAGGAAGAGAAAACAATAGTGATTCCCTGAGTAGTGGCGAGCGAAACGGGAAGAGCCCAAACCCCGGAGGTTACGGCCTTTGGGGGGTTGTAGGACTGCAACGTGGACTGTAAATATGTAGTGGAAGCTTCTGGAAAGCTGTACCATAGAAGGTGATAGTCCTGTACATGAAACATATTTACTACCTAGCAGTATCCTGAGTACCGCGGGACCGGAGAAATCCTGTGGGAATCTGCCAGCACCATCTGGTAAGGCTAAATACTCCTGAGAGACCGATAGTGAACCAGTACTGTGAAGGAAAGGTGAAAAGTACTTCGAACAGAAGAGTGAAATAGACCCTGAAACCATACGCTTACAACCGGTCGGAGTCCCGTATTTACGGGATGACGGCGTGCCTTTTGCATAATGAGCCTACGAGTTACTGCTCTCTAGCAAGGTTAATCCCGTTGACGGGAGGAGCCGAAGCGAAAGCGAGTCTGAACAGGGCGTTCAGTTAGAGGGCGTAGACGCGAAACTTTGTGATCTACCCATGACCAGGTTGAAGCCCCGTTAATCCGGGGTGGAGGACCGAACTAGTAGACGTTGAAAAGTCTTTGGATGAGTTGTGGGTAGGGGTGAAAGGCTAATCAAACTGAGAGATAGCTCGTACTCCCCGAAATGTTTTTAGGAACAGCCTCGAGGTATGAGTGTCATAGAGGTAGAGCTACTGATTGGACTAGGGGGCTTCACCGCCTACCAAATCCTGACAAACTCCGAATGCTATGACATATACTCGGGAGTGAGGCGTTGGGTGCTAAGGTCCAGCGCCGAGAGGGAAAGAACCCGGATCATCAGCTAAGGTCCCCAAATATATACTAAGTTGATCTAACGAGGTCTGACTGCATTGACAGCTAGGATGTTGGCTTGGAAGCAGCCACTCATTTAAAGAGTGCGTAACAGCTCACTAGTCGAGTGGTCGGGCATGGATAATAATCGGGCATTAAGTATATTACCGAAGCTATGAGTTTCCGCTTAGGCGGAAGCGGTAGGGGAGCATTCCAGCTGCGTTGAAGGTGTATCGTGAGATATGCTGGAGCGTCTGGAAAAGCAAATGTAGGCATAAGTAACGATAAGACAGGTGAAAAACCTGTCCACCGAAAGACCAAGGTTTCCTGATCAACGCTAATCGGATCAGGGTTAGTCGGGTCCTAAGACGTATCCGAACGGAAAAGTCGATGGCCAACAGGTTAATATTCCTGTACCAGCTAATATTGCCATGGGGTGACGAAGTAGTGAAAGGTCCGCGTACTGACGGAATAGTACGTTGAAGTGTGTAGGTATACGCCTGGCAGGCAAATCCGCCGGGTGTGCTGAAGCACGATAGTACCGGGAGTCTTCGGACGAACGGATAGTGACCCTAATCAGACTTCCAAGAAAAACCTCTAAGCTTCAGATATTAGCTGCCCGTACCGGAAACCGACACAGGTGGTCGAGGAGAGAATCCAAAGGTGCTCGAGTGAATCATGGCTAAGGAACTAGGCAAATTAGTCCTGTAACTTCGGGATAAAGGACCCCCGTCAGTGATGACGGGGCGCAGAGAAATGGCCCTGGCGACTGTTTATCAAAAACACATGGCTTTGCTAAATTTAATGATGAAGTATAAGGCCTGACACCTGCCCGGTGCTGGAAGGTTAAGAGGAGAGGTTATTGTTCTGAGCAATCGGGATGAGAAGCTTTGAATTGAAGCCCCAGTAAACGGCGGCCGTAACTATAACGGTCCTAAGGTAGCGAAATTCCTTGTCGGGTAAGTTCCGACCTGCACGAATGGTGTAACGATCTGGGCACTGTCTCAGCCATGAGCTCGGTGA
>JAKLIX010000009.1 GCA_022709385.1 Bacteroidota bacterium
CAACGTGTCGATATACGAATACTTTCGTCTATCCTGCTTATATCAGATTGTGGGTTGAGTGCTGTTATTCAGTTTGTTAAATCACTCTCATGAGCAAAGATAATACATAATTAGTCTTCTTGTATGAAATAGTTAAAAATTTTATAACTCCAACCTATCCAGAGGATTAACTATCTGATCTAATCCTTTGGTCGTGATGTGAGTATAGATCTGGGTCGTTTTAGGACTGCTGTGCCCCAACAAACTTTGTATATACCTGATGTCAGTGCCATTCTCCAGTAAATGAGTTGCAAATGAATGCCTTAGAGTATGCAGGGTCACACTTTTTCTTATCCCGGCCCTTTTGCAGGCAGCTTTTAATATCGTTTGAACGCTCCTTTCAGAGTACCTACCCCCCATCTGCCCCACGAACAGGTAATCGACGGGATGATACAACAAATAATATTCCCTTAGAATTTGCAGCAAACGCGTTGAAAGGAGAGTGACGCGGTCTTTATTTCCCTTGCCACCTTTGATACTGATCAGCATTCGCCTTGAATCGATGTCTTTGATCTTCAGATTTAAGGCTTCACTGATCCGCAGCCCACCCGAATAGATGGTCATGATCAGGCATTTGTGCTTGAGATTGCTGATGACACCAATAATTCTTTTCATTTCTTCTTCACTGAGGACGACCGGAAGGGTCTTCTCCTTCCTGGGTCGTTCAATGTAATAGACCTTTCGGGGACCCTTAAGTACCTTCTCATAGTAAAACTTAATGGCATTGATAGCCTGATTCTGATAGGAGGTAGATATCTGACGTTCCTCAACCAGGTATCGCAAGTAGGAAATGATCTCAGGCTGCTGTATGTCATCAATCTCCTTCATATAGAAGTAGTTGATGAACTCTTTAAAACAATCAATGTAGGTCTTGATGGTGTTTTCACTGTACCTGAGCACCTTGAGCGCTTCAATGAATCGATCAGGGACTTGACGGTAATTGGGAATATCTTCGGGTTTTAATCTGCCTTTCCGGCTAATTTGTTTTAGATCTTCCACATAATCGTATTTCCATCCATTGATCCTGCAAAATTCTACGATTTTTTTAAGTATGGATTCTGTATGAGGAAGTGTCCACCAACGGTTTTCGGCATCCCAGTGGTAAAAAGGCTGCTGGCGGATCAGCTTCACCAGACCCTTTTCGTAGCGAAAAATCAGACGTATTCGCCCATGGTGGTATTTTACCACTAACAGACAATTACGATCCACCTCAGGGCCTTGCCCTATCTTCTCTTTTCCCTGATCTTGTCTATCCGCCTCTTCATGAAGCCTGGGACCGAAATAGTTCCGTATCTGTTGCAGGTTTTCATTCTTATTGGTAATGGTCCAGTAAAAGGAAACCGGATCCCAGCGGGCAAACTTCAACGTACGGAGAAAACGAATATCAGCCTCGTTCTTCTTCATTTTCAGCAAAATAAACCTTGGTGTACATACCAGGTTCACAGGGAAAACTGATTCTTTCCCGGATGGTTGGTTCTCGGTCATTGCGTATATTTTATTAATTGGAGGTATTGATGCGGAATTACTTCTTTGAGTCCATTATATCATATATATGCACCAAACAGGGCAAAGTGGAAAAAAAAAGCAGCACTGAAGCCAAAATGTATAAGTACCTTCTGGGATCGTTTAAACTTAACCACACTTTTTAACCATGTACCTGTGCGCGGGTGATCGCCTTCAGTGGTTCACCTGTTGCGGGAATATGAGAAGAAAGGTGATGCTGTTAGCGGATGCAGCCTGCCGGCCGTCCTGTCCTGGAGGATGAGCCGCATTGCGCGGCTATTTGTACCTTTGCAGCCGGCACAAAATTTCCGATCCATGGAACAAAACGAAAACCGGCGCACGGAACTGTCAGCACTCGGAGAGTTCGGACTGATCCGGCGCCTGACTTCCGGCATCAGGACAAAACATCCCGCAACGCTGCTGGGCATAGGCGACGACTGCGCCGTGACCGATCAGGAGGGCCATGTGACACTTGTTACTACGGACATGCTGGTGGAAGGGGTTCACTTCAACCTGAGCTATCATCCGCTGAAACACCTGGGCTACAAAGCCGCCGTGGTCAATATCTCGGATATCCTGGCAATGAACGGCATACCGCGCCAGATGCTGGTGGGTATGGCCGTCTCGAACCGCTTCTCCGTGGAAGCCCTGGAAGAAATATATGCCGGACTGCTTGCAGCCTGCAACAAATACGGTCTGGACCTTGTCGGCGGTGATACCGTCAGCAGCAACAAGGGACTGGTGCTGTCGCTTACGGTGCTGGGAGAGGCAGAAAGGGATGCCTATATCAGAAGATCCACCGCCCGTAAGGGCGACCTGATCTGCGTAACCGGCGACCTGGGAGCGGCATATGCGGGACTGCTGATGCTGGAAAGGGAAAAAAAGGTCCTTGAAGCAGACCCCGGCATGCAGCCCGAGCTTGAAGCACATGCCTACATCCTGCAACGGCAGCTGAAACCGGAACTCCGGACGGAACTCCGCCCCCTGCTGGCCGAACTGAAGGTGAAACCCACCTCCATGATCGATATTTCCGACGGCCTGGCCTCCGAAACCCTGCACCTCTGCCATGATTCAGGCCTGGGTTGCGCCCTGTACGAAGAAAAAATTCCCATCGACCAGGCAACGGCCCGTGCTGCGGAACTGTTCAACATCAACCCTATCACCGCTGCCCTGAACGGCGGAGAAGACTATGAACTGCTCTTCACCATCCGCCAGGAAGATTATGAAAAAATCCGCCCTGTTCACTGGATCCGCGTAATCGGCCATATGACGGAAGCCGGAAAAGGTCACCTGCTGATCACCCGCAGCGGACAGGCCGTCGGCCTGAATGCCCAGGGATGGGACGCTTTTATACCGAAAGAACAAAGGAATGCGGAAAAAACGTTTCCAGAGTCATCGGTATAAAGAATCTAAAAAAAATAGTTTAGCACCCTCCCGATGACTGCACCCAAAAAAAGACCGGAATCCATTGATCTGATACTGAAGACACTGCCACACAAACCAGGCGTCTACCAGTTCCTGGACGATAAGGATGTGATCATCTATGTCGGCAAAGCCAAAGACCTGAAAAAAAGGGTTTCTTCCTACTTTAACAAAGACCGGCAAACCTGGGGCAAGGTATACTGGATGGTGAAACGGATTGCGGATATCCGTACCCTGGTGGTGGATACCGAACAGGATGCCTTTCTTCTCGAAAACAACCTGATCAAGAAGTATCAGCCACGGTACAATGTGCAGCTCAAAGACGATAAAACCTTTCCGTGGATATGCATCAGGAATGAACCCTTCCCGCGGGTGTTTTCCACCAGAAATGTCGTAAAGGACGGATCGCAATACTTCGGGCCTTACGCATCCGGCCGCCTGATGAACACCCTGCTGGAACTGATCCGGCAACTCTACCCGCTGCGGAACTGCAATCTGAACCTCAGCCCGGAAAACATCCGGAAAAAGAAATTCAGGCTTTGCCTCGAATACCATATCGGAAACTGCAAAGGACCCTGTGAAGGCCTTCAGACGAAGGAAGCATATCAGGAAATGATCACAGAGATCAGAGACATTATCAAAGGGAACCTGCAGGGAGTGGCCGAACAGCTTAAAAACCTGATGCATGCCTATGCCGGCCGCATGGAATTCGAGAAGGCACACCTGGTGAAGGAAAAGCTGATGCTGCTGGAGAAATACCAGAGCAAATCCACCGTGGTGAACCCGCAAATCGCCAACGTGGATGTTTTCACCATCGTGTCTGACCCCCAGGCAGCCTATGTGAACTTCCTGAAGGTTGTCAATGGTGCCATCATCCAGGCACATACCGTAGAAATCAAAAAGATACTGGACGAACCCGACGACGAATTGTTCAGCAAGGCCATCTTTAACCTCAGGGAACGTTTCCAGAGCAATGCCAGGGAGCTGATCGTCCCTTTCATTCCCGCCGACAGAATCGAAAACCTGGTGTACACCTGCCCTCAGCGGGGAGATAAAAAGAAACTGCTCGAACTGTCGGAACGCAATGTGCAGTATTACCGGACTGATAAAGAGAAACAAAAAGAGCTGGTCGATCCGGAACGGCACAGCAAACGGATACTGGAACAGGCGAAGAAGGACCTCCGGCTGCCCGATCCGCCGGTCAGGATAGAGTGTTTCGACAATTCCAACCTGCAGGGCAGCCAGGCGGTCTCAGCCATGGTGGTCTTCACCAACGGACGTCCCGATAAGAAAGAATACAGGCATTACAACATCCGCACGGTGACAGGGCCGGACGATTTTGCCTCGATGGAGGAAGTGATCCTGAGAAGGTATAAAAGAATGCTGGACGAAAACAAGGCGCTTCCCCAGCTCATCGTCATCGATGGCGGAAAAGGACAGCTTTCGGCAGCCGTGAAGAGCCTTGAAAGCCTTGACCTGAGAGGGAAGATCTCAATAATCGGAATCGCAAAAAGACTGGAGGAGATTTACTTCCCGGGGGATCCCCTGCCGCTCTATCTCGACAAAAAATCGGAAACACTCCGTCTGATCCAGCAACTGCGCGATGAAGCCCACCGCTTCGGGATCACCCATCACAGGAAAAAAAGACAGAAGGAAACCATCCGCTCCGTGCTGACAGATATACCCGGCATCGGCTATGAAACGGCTCAGAAACTGCTGTGGAAATTCAAATCAGTGAAGAATATCAGCAAGGCCGGCTTCGATGACCTGGCCGGGGTGGCCGGCAAAGCCAAAGCCAAAATCATCAGCGATTACTTCAGGAATCAGCCTTCCTGACCCCGGACTTAGGCAAAGACACCCTTCAATGAAAAGAACAAGCCTGTGCTTTCAGGTAAGCCAGGTTTGTATGGTGTATCTGCTGGGCGTAAGGATCGATGAAATACAGGGCCTCCCCTGCGCGGAGCTTCTTCAGATAGTTCAGGTTGTCGAGAAGCAGATCTCTATCGGTATTTTGGGCATGGCTGGATATCATATACACATCTTTCAGGCTGCGGTAGCTTTCGAGGGTCGCGATATAGGCATCCAGGTCGGGAGATTCGATATAGGGAAGGGGTGCTTCCAGGTTGTCGCCCACGAACACGATGCCATCCTCATGGTCGAAGAAAGTGATGCTGTCTTCGGTATGCCCGGGTGTATGGACAAGTGACACATGGTCGTCAGGGTCTTCCCAACGGTTTTGGAATACCTCGGTGGGCAGGTGCTTGATCACCTGGCCAAACTGAAAGGTCTCATTTTCTTTCAGTTGTTTATCCCAGTGCATCTCCATGAGTTCCCTGCACCTGCCGTGTGCAATGATCCTGCTTTCAGGAAAAGCGCAATTTCCCCAGATATGGTCCCAGTGAAAATGCGTATTCACCACCACCACGGGCTGTTGCGACGCAAGCTCTCTGATCAGCTCCGTTACCTCCTGCATGCTGTCGGGACCGCAATACGTATCTATTACGTATGTGTGTTTCGCGGCAAAGCAGACATAGGTATGGGCAATCCATTCCTGTACTTCGTCAAACAGGATGAGCATTCCCCGTTGACCGCAGCTTTCAGCATGCATGGGAATCTATTGCGGCAGGCTTTCCCTGTAGGCAGCTGCATTCATCAGTGCTGCCGTCTGCGAAGCATCGGTGAGCCTGATACGAATGATCCAGCCCTTGCCATAAGGATCCTGGTTCACCAGTTCCGGACTTGACTCGAGATCCGGATTGAAATCCAGTATCTCGCCGGAAACCGGCATGTACATATCGGCTACCGTCTTCACTGCCTCGATGGTGCCAAAGCTCTCTCCCTTGTCGAGGGTTTCTCCCACCGTTTCCACTTCAATAAAAACGATGTCCCCCAATTCATGGGAAGCGTATTCGCTGATACCAACCAGCGCTTCATCGCCTTGTACCTTCAGCCATTCATGGTCTTTGGTGTACAGATAATCAGCCTGAATATTCATATGCCTTTTTTTTCCAAAGGTAAAAAGTTTTCAAATGCTGCACTGATTTTGCCGCAATAATCCCGGGACTGCCTGAGGGTCATTACCGCCCGGGCTGCCGGCAAGTGATCAATCCTTTTAAAAATGAGTGTAAAAGCTTGTCAGCCGCGGTTAAACTTTATTTCTTCCGGACGATTCCAGAAATTCTGAGCAACCTGGCAGAATGGTGAACTGTAAGGATATCAATTCTATACTTATCAACAATCTTGTAAACGACTCTGTAACTTCCCATGATTAATTCCCTGAGCCAGGAAAGTCCGAACTCAGGAACAACTCTTCCAGCTTTTGGATAAGATGCAAGGAGCTGAACCGATTCAAAAAGAGATTGAACAACTTCCTTTGCATATCTTCTGGAATCATTGGCAATCTATTCCCCGATATCTGACAGATCCTGGATCGCCTGATCTGTCCAAACTATTTTAACCACTTTCTTAGTCTTTTCCTGGCTTCATCATGAGTGCAGACCTTGTTATTGACAGACTGATCCAATCCTCGTTCGACTTTATCAATGAAAACCAGTTTGTCAACTAATTCGTCCAGGGTGAAAGTCTCCGGGAACTTCGATATTGTCTTGATTACATTATCCTTGTTGAGCATGATATTCCTCCTTTTCTTCACAAATATAACACAATCTCCAATAATATCAAAGATCTATTTAAGCTCACGTTATTTAAAACCCCGGGTCGCAATTTTTTCGCAAACTCATGCCGTGTCGGCATATTTAAGCGTGACTATCAAACAGATACCTGGTCAGAAACTACTGGGCCAGAGTAAAGCGGAGGGTGATTCCGCCATTGGTGGTGGAATTCGGGAATTGGCTGGAAATAAAGGGATTATTAATCACTTTATCGAAGAACAACCTTACATTGAACCGCTGGTTGATCATATACTCTGCAGAGGTATTCACCGAAATCACTCGCTGGCCTGAGGAAATCTGGTTGACATCCTCGTCGATGCGCCTCAGTACCGTTTTGTTGTTCTTGAGAGAGAAGTCGAGTTTCACGTTCAGATCGCTCTTCAGCTTGGTCCGTTTTCCACCTCCCACCGGCCGGACGGTGAACTGCACATCTTTGAAACGATAGCCCAGACCCACGATGAACTCGTTGCTGGTGACCTCGGTAAGCTGGTTGTTGGTGAAACTGAGCGAGAGGTTGCGGCTTGTCTTGATCTCTATCTTACTGAGCAAACTGTTATTCCAGGTCATGTCGATGTCGATCAGCGGGCTGAACTGCTCGGTGATGGCTACGGCAGCAATGTCATATTCAGAGATATAGTTGTTGATGTCGTTCACCTTGCTAGGGAAACCGTCTGTTTCCTGGTACAGCAGGTTGGTTTTAAAATTACCGATATTATAGGTAGACCGGTAAGCATGGGCCAGGTTGATCGATTTGAAATACTTTTTGATGAAAGGAATCCGCGACAAACCATTGTAAGTGATCCGCCAGTTGGGCAGGGGAATGGACGGGAAGGTTCCGAGGCCGACATTTTCCGGTGGTGAGCCCCTGTAGGCCGCGAGGAATGCCGGAATAAGCACCTCCTGCGAAGTGGGTCCGTAACCCTTGGGGTAGCCGGTGCTGTCGGTGACAGTCCCGTCCCAGTTCGGATTCTGCTCTGCAAGCCTGAAAGCTACCATCCTCCTGTAATCCTTCAGCAGTTCAAACACTGCCGACACATTGTCCTTGTTGTCCTTCCGGAAAGAGGTGTTCCACATCAGGTAAGACATGCTGAAATTTCCAGAGGTCTGAGGCGCCGAACTGATGAATTCGCCGTCGGATCGGGCAGTATAGTACTCCTGGTGATTTTCGGTATAGGTTCTGTTGGCAGTCAGTTCAATCCTGAAATCCCTGACAGGTTCCAGGGTGGCCCTGACATTGAGGTTTTCACTGTACTTGGTCATGTAGGCCGTATTCACCACCGTATCGGTCGAAAGCCATTCCCTGAAATCCTCCGGACCTGAAGGCTGCATGCCAAATACAAAACCTGCTCCCGGAGCATCCAGCTTCCAGTTGTTTCCAAGGTACTGGGGTTGCGGCATAAAACCCGGAACCGTGGTTCCTTCCCCGAGGGTATAGTTGAAGGAAGCGTTTTTCAGACTGATCAGAAGTCGCAGGGTATTGTCGGTAAGCAGCTTCCACAGAGGAATGCGTTCTTTCTCCTTCCCGGATGTATCGGGTTCCGGCATATTTCCCTGTTTCTGCTTTGGTTCAGGCTTCTGCCCCCTGGGCGCTGCCCCTCCCCTGGGCCTGGGAGGCTCTGTCTGATTCAGGTTTTTCAGGTAAGGAACCTTGTTATACAAAGTCGACATGTTCAGGCTTCCGTTCACCTGCTTCTGACTTGCATTTTCAATGGTGTTTCCCACCCTTGCCTGGATAGACCTTGGCGAGGCAGTCCACTTATAATCTCCTCCGTATGATACCGTCATATTCATAAAACTCAGTACCGGTATCTTATTGATCGGCAGATTATAACTGACATCTATGGACTGGGTGAAGGCATTCATGGTGCCAAAGCCGAAAATTTCCTCGCGGATGCTGTCCTTGTAGGCCTGGTAATCCGGAGCACTCTTGTCGATGGCGCCGGGAGGTTCGTGGATGTATGCCGCGGCATTGGCCATATAATCAATGCGAATCGACTGCGTCAGGTCAAACTTCAGGTCATAAACCCTGTTCCAGTCCCACTTCTTGATATAGGTCGGATAAATGATCACATCGGCCGTGCTCTTGTTCCTGAGGAGGCGTTCGGAATACTCCCGCTGCATATCGGTGCGGAACGACATCAGCTTGGGCGAATAATAGAAGTTGATATCGGAAATAAGCTTGAAAACCTTGTATTTATTGAAGAATTGCACCCGCGACAAGGGCCTTACGTTTTTGGGATTGTTGGTGAAATTGTACCCGATGCCGCCCCTGTAGGTCTTTTTAATGTCGTATTCGATGTCGATGTTTCTACGGTAGATTTCGGCATAGGCATAAGTGAAATCGAAATTTTCAATCTCGTAGAAACGGGGATTCTTGGAAGCAGTCGAGCGTTCCCTCCTCACATTCATGAAGTTAATGTTCTTCCTCCGGGTATAATCGATGGCGATGCTGCGGATGGAATCTCTTTCCGATTTGGAGTCGTAAGTCTGGAGATCTTCGCTGAAGATCACGTCGGGATTCAGCGGATTGTACTCCGGGATGCTCCGTTTTTCCGAATAGTCAATGTGCATGGGAATCTTCAGCGCGGCCTCCTTGGGAATCAGTTTTCCCAGTTCCAGGTTGGTGGCAATGTCGAACTGGGAGGTGGTTTCCTTCTGCCTTTCATTGACTTTCTGTTCGATGCTACCGAAGCCTGCAGTGCTGTGAAGGCCCGACACCACCACATTTCCGAGATCTGCCAGTGCAGTGTTGATCCTCGCCGTGGCCGCCCAGCCGCCTTTCTCGTCGAAATCAGTGAGTCTGAGCTCATTCACCCAGATCTCCGCACACATGGGCCTGCCATTGTCCTCGTCGTTCGGATTGTGCTTCTTTGGGTTTCTGACTCCTATCATCAATGCTTTCACATCGCCGAGGTTAGGCATACCCACCACGGTGATTTTGTTCTGGCCGTCGAAGGAGATATAGGGCATACTGGTGGTGATGACAGAACCCGGCTGCCGCATGGCAATATTCCTGTCCTGCTTGGCCTGGATAAGCTTGTCCAGGGCAATGTCCATCACATTCTCCCGCGGCCAGATACCATATACATCGGTGGCGCTGAGGTACCATTCGCTGAAGGTAAGCGGAACCTCATACTCATAGTAGTTGTCGGTGAAATCTGAACCCAGCCTTACAAACACGGTCAGAGAACCTTTGGGATATACGTCATCTGCCGGATTGGGATCATCCAGGCCTCCGAATGTCTTTTCAGCGTGAATGAACATCTTGAGTTTCTTAAACTTCCGTATGTCGAAGTCGGAAGTCTTATAGGCTGCACGGGCATCCCCGTCGATCAGGTTACATACTTTCAGCACCATCGACTGTTCGTTCAATTGCTGCAGGTTGGTGGTTCCCAGGTTGATCTCGCGCTCAATATCAGGTGGTAAAACATAAGGGACGGGTACCTTTTTGCCGTTTTCCTCAATGCTCACCGTCGAAATATCGAAAGAGGTCAGGCTGTTTTCGTCGTTTGGAATATATTCACCGGGGGCAAGAATCTGGTAACGGTACTTTCTCCACTCACTGCGCACCAGTTCAAAGGTAGCCATTCGGCAGACAACCGGTTTGACAAAGCCTTTGAAGTACACCCTCATGAAGCGGATCGACTTGAAATCCTGGATATTGCCAACCACTCTGTCGGGACTGGACACGGGAATCTTGAACTGATACCAGGTAACCGAACCGGTCTGACCGTTTGCAAGCGGAATGCCCTCGGCAGTGTATTGGTCGGCAATATAATTCATTCCGACCTTCATCTTACTGGTATCCAGATCAATGCGATACTGATAATACCTTTCCTCCTCACTCAGGGTATTATCCCTGTTGATATCCTCTTCGTTGGGAAGGATGGTTCCCTGGGTGGGATAGTTTTCCGGGTTCTGCTGGTCGGTGGGTGAGTTGCCGTCGGGTTGATTATAAAGCTTATACCGTTCAAGCACACTGGAATACTTTGGATCATTGTCATAATCGCCACCCCTGAAGTAATGGAAATTGTCGCCTGAAGGGTCATTCACAGCCAGGTTGTATGCAGCGGTGCCGGTGCCGATGGCATTGGCTATTCTTGCGAGATAGGTATTTTCAAAGAAGCTGAACTCATCTTCATCTCTCAATCCGTCATAACCCACATCCTGGAATGGCCTGGCATCAGGGTTGTTGTCGAAAGCATTGACGAGTGCAGGCAGGGTCGGTACCCTTCCCCAGATGGTGGTATCCACGTTCACCACTGTTTCGGAAGTGGGAAGCCCCTGTTCAAAACTCTTCCTCGAATCTCTTAAGATATCCTCCGAAATGTCGCCAAGTTCAAGATAAAGCTGCCCGGAATTGGCGGGATCCTGATCATCAGTGAAAGGATCCATCATCCAGAATTCAATATATTCTACGTTGGTAGCCTCGAAATCGGTGGTTTCAATTTTCCGCATGATCCCTCCCCAGCGGGTTTCCGGGTTTTTCAGACTACCGTCGGGATTGAGTCCGGCCGATATGCCGCCCGCGCCTTCCACATCGTAGTTATACGGGCCCCTTTCCTGCGGATAAAAGGCGAGGTTGAAGACCGGCAGGTTCATGGGAATGTTGTTCTGCGATTGTTTGTTGGGAAAGACCTCGGTTTCAAGCACATCCCTCACAAGATTCAGGGATATCTCATCCTTGCTGACATTGGGCGGACGCTGGCTGTAACCTGT
Source organism: Bacteroidota bacterium (assembly GCA_022709385.1). Taxonomy (GTDB): domain Bacteria; phylum Bacteroidota; class Bacteroidia; order Bacteroidales; family CAIXZF01; genus JAKLIX01. Next base: position 11,355 of record JAKLIX010000009.1, read on the forward strand.
CCTGTCGTAAAAGATGGGATCGATAATATAGTAGGCGAGCCTGGCCCTGTTGTACCCGTATTTCAGCCCCGTACCCTGTAAGCCTTCCGGGAATTGATCCTCCTGTCCCTGGGGTGTACTGGCGAGAAACCAGGTACCAATGTTTTTCAGGTCAATGGTTGATTTACTTCCCTCAAAATCATCAATATAGGTAGTGCCGGCCGTACCGACAGCCTTGGAATGCCCCGGGATAAAGTGTGCGAACTCCCCTTCCAGGGTAATCCTGGACGGCGTTTTGGTGGAATAAAAAGGCAGTTTATCCAACAATTTGGTCAGGAACATGGACTCCTTCTGATAACTCACATCAAATCCCCAGATCGTATTGGAAATGGGTTCATCCCCGTAATTGACCTTCTGGGTGAGTGGACGTTCGGTAAGGTTGATCAGGGTGGCACCCAGGTTCAGATCCTTATTCACTTTGTGGTCGAAGTGAACCCCCCACAGCCGTTTGGTCTGTATATTAAACATGGTATTGCTTTCGAGGGTGATCTTGATCGGGGTGCCTGAATTGAGGATCCCTTCATTGATGATCTTCACCCGGCCGAGGGTATAATCCACGGTGTAGTCCACATTCTCGGACAGGGGAATGCCGCCGGCGGTAACCTTGACCGATCCCTGGGGCACATTCATCGCATTCAGCGAAATTTCGCTACCTGAAGTGGATTTATATCTGCCTTCGATAAGGAATTTATTCTTGTCGGGATATTGCTGCGCTCCATTCTTGGTCATGGTATACAATGAGTCGTAGCAGTACTTGTCGGCAAGCTGCTGATCCCCGATACTGTCGCGCAGGGTCTGGCCGAATGGTTCCAGGGTGGGGAAATAGATTCTTCCGTTGGATGCATTGATGGTGCCTCCTGTTCTGGCTGCACCGTCGATAAAGTCGAAAACGCCGTCGCCGGGCGGATTGAGCTGGGGATCCAGGTTATCGCAGTTCATGATCTGGATCAGCGGCTTGCCGGAAATTTTACCTTCTGTCAGGTAACCCGTCGGAATTCCGTTATCATTGCCGGAATACAACACATTCAGGATGAAATCCTCCCTGTTAACCTGGTAAGCCCCGATGGCATAGACGTTCTTCATCATCAGCTTCCACATCGGCAGGCGGGTGTTCACGGCGGTGCTCTTCAGGAGTTTGACCACCAGACACTTTGGAGACGCTATTCCCTGGTCAGAGAACTCCCCGACCTGGAAAATGGAATCCTGCCCGATCACAGTGTACTGGTAGGCAACGGCCAGGGTCTGGTCGGAGTTCAGGGTGGTATTGAGTGAGATAAAACCGAGCTTGGAATTGTAGCTATACTCCGACTGGCTTAGTTTTCTGGCACTTTCAATCTTCATATAGTCTTCGCCCGAAACAAAGCCGAAACTCCCTGAAAGGTATTCCGTCACCGTATTGATGTCTCTGATCTTGGCAGTATCGATCTGGTACATCAGGTCGTTGGAGACATTGGACGGGAAGGGGAAACCGGGCATGGTGTGGATCATGGAATTTGCCGGGGAGGATTCTCCGAGATCGGCAAATGCTACGATATTTCTGTTATCTGTAACAGCCGGGCCTATGTTGGTAACCCAGACCTCAATTTTCGTAATGTTGATGGGCGAATTGATGATAGGCAGGGTGGAAAGTGCCACATCGTAGTTATTCCTGAAATACTGACCCATGAAGAAGTGCCGGTTTTCCTCGTACTGGTCAACCGTGATGGAGAATGGGCGGGTTTCGGCGCCGCCCTCCACGTTGATGGTCTGGCTTTCGCTTTTCTGCTGCGAAAACACTGCCGTCACGCCCGTTTTTCCGAACTGCAGCTTGGTTTTGATACCGAAAAGGCTTTGGCTACCGGTGATCAGGGTGCTGTTCAGCGGAAGTGTCACATCCCCGGCTTCGATTAGTTTGATGATTTCGTCTTCCTTGCCTTCGTATTTCAGTTTGAGTTTGTTTTCGAACTCAAAGGTGGCTTCGGTATTGTAGTTGGTTCTGAATTCAATTTTATCCCCGATTTTGGCGATCACGCTCATCTGGATTTTTTCCTGGAAATCGAAGTTGGTTGTCCTTCTCTGACGGATGTCGAGGCTGGGATCATCGCGGCGGTTTGAAATCACCCCGAAAGTCAGTTCAAATGAACCCTGCGGCCTGATATCCACTGTATTGCTTCCAAAGATCCTATCGAATACCTCGCCGCCCACTTTCAGCTGGGGTACCAGTCCGCCCTGCCTGCTGCCGCCCTGGGTGGCAGAACGCGATTTCCAGTAATCATTGACAGAATTCTTCAGGTCATAATTCAGGTACTCGTCAAAGGTCATGGTATTGGGTGCACCCAGGGGCTGATTTCCGAGATTCTGCTGGAAAATATACTGGTTATTCTCCGGGTCATATTCGACACCGGTGGTGATATTGGACGGATTGCCCAGATACATGGGGGAAGAAGGCGGGGGCCCCATGAAGAGGGGATCGGGTTGCGGAATGGGATAGATCAGGTTCAGGCTGTCGGGCCCGGCGGTATCGGGATCGGGAACAGGAAGCGACGGCAATTCAGGGAAAGCAGGTCCGGGCAGACTCCAGGCCATACTGAAAACGAATGGGATCAAAAACAAAAAGAAAACAGCGGAGCGTATATGTTTCAGGGTCTTCTCCAAAATCCGTGGATGAAAAGTGAGTAAACGTCTTTAATGCTACATTATTTTAAGGGCCGATTTAATCAGGTCTTCAAGACTGACTGCATTTCCTCCCTGTTTCAATACCAGTTGCACGGCTTTTTCTGCCTGATTTCTGGGAAATCCCAGTTGAATCAGTGCTGATAACGCTTCCCTGCCGGGGGTATTGTCCGATATTACCGGTATCTGCCCCTGCCCTGCTTCCTTTCCCAGCTTATCCTTTAATTCCAGTATGATCTTTTGGGCGGTTTTGGCCCCTATGCCTTTCACAGCCTGAAACTCACCCGAGGCTCCCCTGTGAATGGCCGAAACAATCACAGGCGGAGACATCGCGCCCAGGATCATGCGTGCTGTATTGGCCCCCACACCCTGGACCGTGATCAGGTAACGGAAGAGTGTCCGCTCGTCCTGATCCATAAAGCCAAACAAGGAGATGGCATCTTCCCTCACGATCTGATGCACGAACAAACGGCATTCTCCCTCTGAAGGCAGCCTGGAGTAAGTATGCAGGGAAATGTTGAGATGATAGCCCACTCCCTGACAGTCAATAACCGCATGGGTGGGGGTTTTCTCCACCAGCTTCCCTCTGATAAAATCGTACATATCAATTTCTTAGGCTTCCCGCAACCTTTGCTGAAAGCGACTGCAAAAATATAATTTTTTCCTTACAACAAAGGGGAAGCCTTTGTTTTATCGCTGCAGCAGAAACATCGATTATAAAACTGCCTTTCTTCCGGAATCAGTACTTTTGGATCAGTAAATCCGGACATGAAGCAAGGCCTTGTACAACATGGAAATATCATCCTCATATCCCTGACCGGGCTTATCTTACTATGGGTGAGCCTGAATATCAACGGGAAAAAGGATTACGGGCATGGGCTGGTGGAAGCCGATGCCAAGGGGTATTACGCCTGGCTTCCTGCCATCCTGATCTATCATGACCCGGGTTTCGGTTTTTTCGATCACATCGAACGGGAAAAATACTACAATCCGAATCTGTTTTATGAATACCGGACCCAACACCAGGGTCAACCCATTAATAAATACTGGGCGGGCACGGCACTCTGCCAGTTACCGTTCTTCCTGGCCGGACACACCCTCACCCTGCTGTCTGATTACCCTGCTGACGGATATTCATTATATTATGTGAAGTCCGTCAGTTTTGCGGGTATTGTTTACGTTCTGATCAGTATCTTTTTGATAATCACGATACTGGCTTATTTTCAAATCAGCAGGAAAAACAGTTTGCTGGTGATTACCGCCCTGGTTTTCGGGACCAACCTGTTCTATTACACCGTCATCGAGTTTGGCATGTCGCATGTATATTCCCTGGCTTTCATCAGTTTGTGGATCCTTTCGCTGCTCAGGTTCATGGAAAGGGAAAAAATGAAATATCTCCTGATCATGGGTTTTGCCACAGGGATGCTGATCCTCATCAGGCCTGTCAACATACTTATCCTGGCATCTTTAGGCTTTGTTTCAGGAAATCCGGCCGGATTTGCAAAAGCTGCCTTCCGGAAACCCCGGGCCCTGACGGCGGCCGTCCTGCTTGCCATCGGTGTGGTATCCTTACAGGGAGTTCTGTTCATGCTGCAGACCGGGGATTTTTTCGTTTATACATACAAGGGAGAAGGATTTAACTGGCTGCACCCCCGTATGTTAGACATCCTCTTTTCATGGAAGAAAGGCCTGTTCCTTTATACCCCCCTTTATCTGCTTGCCTTAACAGGCCTGGTGGTCCTCTGGAAAAAGGACAGGCGGCGCTTCTGGTGGTGGTGGATGTTTTTCATCCTCCAGTTATACGTATTCTCTTCCTGGCACAACTGGTATTACGGAGGAAGTTTTTCGGGGAGGGCTTACGTAGAGTACCTGCCGCTTTTCGGAATACTGCTGGCATTATCCCTGCAGCACCTTCAGCCCCGCCCGCTACGGTTCATCATTACAGGCATGACCCTTTTGCTGATCATCCTCTGCCAGATCCAAACCTACCAATACAGGCACGGCCAAATCCACTGGTCGGATCAGACACGGGAAAAATACCTTGAAAATTTTCTGCGTATCGACAGGCTGTAGAATGCTTGCCTTCAGAACAACCGGAAGCTTTCAGTAAGCTCTGGCGAAGACCACCCTAGCTGTTGAAGGAGCACCCGAATAAATACATTTACCGGGTTCGGGTTTCTGGTCAAGCGGAATCACTCTGATGGTGGCCTTTGTTTCATCTTTGATCTTCTGTTCGGTTTCTGCCGTACCATCCCAGTGCGCGCAGATAAAACCGCCTTTTTCATCCAGCAGTTTCACAAATTCGTCCCAGCTGTTTGCATAGCGGGTGTTGTCATCCCTGAAAGTAAGGGCTTTGTTGAAGAGGTTTGACTGTATACTTTCAAGCAGGTGCCTGACCTTGATCCCGATATCTGTCATCTGGTAGGTTTCCTTTTCAAGTGTGTCGCGACGGGCCACTTCAATGGTGCCGTTCTGAAGGTCCCTAGGCCCTATGGCCAGACGCAGCGGTACACCCCTGAACTCATGTTCGGCAAATTTAAACCCGGGAGTAAAGGTATCCCTGTCGTCGTACTTCACCCTCACCCCCTCCTTTTCAAGGGCTTGCTTCATGGGCAACACCACGGCATTGATGGACTGAAGTTCTTCCTCCTTCTTGTAAATAGGGACGATCACAACCTGGATGGGCGCCAGTTTCGGAGGCAATACCAGGCCATGGTCGTCGGAATGGGTCATCACCAGGGCTCCCATCAAACGGGTGGACACTCCCCAGGAGCTGGCCCAAACATAATCAAGTTTGTTTTCCCGGTTCAGGAACTTCACATCGAAAGCTTTGGCAAAATTCTGGCCCAGAAAATGCGAAGTTCCGGCCTGTAAAGCCTTCCCATCCTGCATCAGGGCTTCAATACAGTAGGTTTCCTCTGCACCGGCAAACCTCTCATTCGGGGATTTCACACCCTGAAGCACGGGCATCGCCATCCAGTTCTGGGCAAAATCAGCGTAGATCCCGAGCATCTGCTCCGTTTCGGCGATCGCTTCCTCCCTGGTGGCATGGGCCGTATGCCCTTCCTGCCAGAGAAACTCCGTAGTCCGTAGAAATAGCCTGGTGCGCATTTCCCAGCGGACCACATTCGCCCACTGGTTCACCAGGATGGGAAGATCACGGTACGACTGTATCCAGTTCCTGTAAGTATCCCAGATGATGGTTTCCGAAGTCGGCCTTACGATGTACTCCTCTTCCAGCCTGGCATCCTCATCGACAACGATGCCTTTACCGTCTGGTGAATTTTTCAGCCGGTAATGGGTCACTACGGCACACTCTTTGGCGAAACCTTCCACATGACTGGCTTCCCTGCTGAAGAAGGACTTGGGAATGAACAGCGGGAAATAGGCATTCGAATGTCCGGTGGCTTTAAACATGCCATCGAGCACCGATTGCATCTTTTCCCAGATGGCAAAACCATACGGCTTGATCACCATGCAACCTCTCACTGCGGAATATTCGGCAAGATCAGCCTTGATCACCAGATCATTGTACCATTGGGAATAGTTATCCTCCCTTGTTGAAAAATTTTTAGCCATCTATGATTGTGGTATAATATTTGCTTTTTATTTCGTCCGGGTGTGCAAAAATAGTAAAAGACACCACACAAAACCTTGAGGAGGAAATGTTATGAAAACTTTGACCATCATCCTTGCCGGCGCTGCACTTGCACTTGCTTCCTGCAGCACTGCCTACCAGGCAGGCATTCCTTATGACGACGTTTATTATTCTTCAGGAGATAACATCCAGCCTGCCCCCGTTCAAACGGCCCCCATCCCGGTCGAACAGGCTGCCCCGCGTGTACAGGATCAGTCGTATACTCCGGCTGAACAAAACCAGGAATATACCGGCGGTGAATACATCCCGGAAGACTATCAGTCGAACTACACCACCTCGGAAAGCTATACCAGTCCCGACGGTACTACCTATATCACAAACAATTACTATAGCGGTGAATATGATCCGGATGATCAATACGACTATTACTACTCCAGCAGATTAAGAAGATTTCACAACAACTGGTATTGCAACTCATACTGGGACGACTGGTACACCAACCGGTACTGGTATTCTTACGATCCCTGGGACTGGGGCGTCAGCATTTATTTCGGATACCCGTGGATCTGGCCCTCCTGGTCGTATTATTATAACTACTGGACACCCTGGTATTACACCGGAATCGGCTGGGGCCTCGGTTTTGGCTGGGGTTATCCCTATTATTACTCTCCTTTCTTCTGGGGTGGAAGTTCATACTGGTGGGGATACCATAACGGTTACTGGGACGGATACTGGGCAGGCAGTTATGACTGGTACTACAACAGTTATGACGGCAACACCAATCATCATTACGGTCCCCGCACACCGAGAACCAGCACCAGCGGTTCAGGCAGAACAGGCCGCGATAAGCTGAGTTTCGGCGAACGTTACGAAAAAGCCATCGCGCTCGAAAACACGGGCCGTTCTTCCGGCACCGGGCAGGACATCCGCCAGACAAAAACATTGGTCCCGGCCGCGGAAACCCGCCAGTTAACACCTGCCGAAAAAGTCGACCGTTTTACTCCGGCAGAAAACATCCGTCAACAGCCGGTAAAGGAGCAAACTCCAACTGAACGGTACACAGAAACAAGCCGTCAGACCAACGCAACCAGCGACAAGCAGGAAAACCAAACCCAGAGACAAACCACTTCGCGGCAGCCCGCTGCCACAGAAACACCGGCCACCGGCAACACCAGGCCCGTACAGCGATATACCCCTGCTCCCGCTCCTGACAAAACCACAACGCCTGCAAGCGGTCAAAACAGGACAGCATCTGAGACCAGAACTCAGGCTCCCAATCCCCAGGGTCAGGACAGGCAGGTGCCCCAAAGGTATTATGCCCCTAAGAATACCACCCCTGCCAATTCGGGTCAGCAGCAAATGAAGGGACAGGATACCCGCAGACCTGTTGCCCCGCGCAAGGAATACCAGGCTCCTGCCCAGGAAAGATACACCAAACCAAAAAACTACACGCCGCCCAACTACACCAAACCCAAATCGAGCCAGGAGTATGTCAGCCCGAAAACCGACCGCATGCCTTCTGCCCAGCCCGGGAGGGAACCTTCCAACCCGACCTATACCAAACCAAGGCAGCAAGCGCCCAATTACTCTGAGCCCCAGCGGGGTAACAACCGCCAATACACCCCGGCCCCCAGGCAGGAAAGCACTCCCAGGAGTTCTCCTCCTTCCGGCTCCGGTTCCGGCAGCAGAGGCTCATACTCAGCTCCTTCCCACAGCGGTTCCTCATCTGGTTCCTCGGGTGGCGGACGCAGTTCGGGATCATCGGGTTCATCGGGTTCAGGATCAAGGGGAAAACGTTAATCATTAACCAATAATTCACCATCAATATGAGAAAAACAGCTTTTATCCTGTTATTGGCACTATTTTCACATGGACTGCTATCTGCCCAAAATGAAGATGACGCGCTCAGATATTCATACCTGACTTTTGGGGGTACCGCCAGAAGCCTTGGTGTAGCCGGTGCCTTCGGTGCCCTCGGTGCCGACTTTTCAACCCTCAGTGTGAATCCGGCAGGAATCGGACTTTACAAAAAATCCGAATTCAGCTTCTCTCCTTCCATGTACGTTGGAAAAACGTCCACCCGTTACACCGGAACTACTTACGATGATACCCGGTATAATTTCAACTTCGGCAACCTTGGCCTGATACTTACTTCCACCACCAATACAGCCACCAGCCAGGCAGGATGGAAAAACATACAGTTCGGCCTGGGCATTAACCGTACCAATAATTTCAACGTACGCATGGTGGTGGAAGGTGAGAACAAGCAGAGTTCGATGCTCGACACCTGGGTGAAATATGCCAACGGCACCCACATCGACAACCTCAACGCCTTCGATCTCAATCTGGCTTATTGGACATACCTGCTTAATCCCGACAGCATGAGCGGTCTTCCCAACCAGTATACCAGTGCGGCCCCGGCAGGCGGGGTTATGCAGCGCCTGGCGCTCAATGCCACGGGTTCCATGAATGAATGGGTCATGAGCATGGGAGCCAATTATGATGATAAACTGTATATCGGTGCCACCCTCGGATTCCCTTTCCTGCAATACACCGAAGACCGCACCTATAACGAAGAGGCCCTGGACGAAACAACAGGCTTCGACCAGTTCCGCTCCTTTACTTACCACCAGCACCTGGATGTGGATGGCTCAGGCTTCAACTTTAAATTCGGCCTTATCTTCAAGCCAACTGATTTTATGAGGATAGGGGCTGCCATCCACACTCCGACCTACTTCTATAACATGCGCGAAACCTATTCATCCTCAGTTAAATCCTCGTTCGATAACGGAGACAATTACAAAGAAAACTCCCCGGAAGGAAAATACGACTATAAGCTGAACACCCCCATGCGGGCCATCGGCAGCATCGCCTTCATTATTGGTAAGCATGGACTTGTCAGCGCCGATTATGAATTCGTGGATTATTCAGAAAGCAGGTTCCGTTCTTCCGATGCCGAAGTGTACTTCGATGTGAATGATGCCATTCGCAATAAATATACCACCGCAGGCAACCTCAGGCTCGGCACAGAATGGAGACTGAACGAGTTCAATATCCGCGGAGGCATGGCCTTGTATGACAGTCCGTTCAAATCTTCCATCAACGATGCTGCCCGTACATCCTATACTTTCGGACTTGGTATGAGACAAGCCACCTATTTCCTCGATTTTGCCTATGTGTATACCACCTCCGAAGAAGATTACTACCTGTATGATGCTTCCATCGCTCCCCTTCAGCCTTCGAAAAACACCAACACCAACCAGCAATTTGTCATGACCCTGGGCTTCAAATTCTGAAACCTCCGGTCAACAGCCTGATTATCATCCATATACATCCTCTTTTTACGGACCCTGCTCCGGTTTGTTGACCGTTGCGGGGTTTTCCGTTTTGTCCCAGACCATTGCCAAAAAAAGCCTTTTCGGGATTATATGCTATCTTTGTGCCCATGATCAAAGAGATCAGATATCTCATCCTCAAGGATATGATGCTTGAATGGAAGCAGAAGTATGCCATCAACGGCATCCTGCTGTATATCCTCTCCACCATTTTTCTGTGTTCCCTCGCCTTCGAAGGCCTGCTTGAACCGGATACCTGGAATGCCCTGTTCTGGGTCGTATTGCTTTTTGCAGCCGTTAACGCCGTATCCAAGAGCTTCGTCCAGGAGGCGCCGGGAAGACAATTGTATTACTATTCCCTTGCAAGACCGGAAGCCGTGATCCTGGCCAAAATCATTTATAACATCCTGATGATGTTGTTGTTATCCCTGTTGTTCTATCTTATTTTCACCCTTTTCCTGGGTAACTTCGTTAAAAATCCCGTCTTGTTTTTCCTTGCTGTCATCACCGGCAGCACAGGACTGGCTGCACTCTTCACCATGATCTCCGCCATCGCTTCCCGTACCAATAATAATTCCGCCCTGATGGCTATTCTCGGTTTTCCTGTAATCCTGCCACTGCTGCTGCTGATGATAAAAACCTCACGCGCTGCCATCCATCACATGAGCTGGGAAGGATCGGGATTATGGCTGCTGTCGATGGGCGGCCTCATCATCATCATCATTACCCTTTCCACCCTGCTGTTTCCTTATCTCTGGAGAGAATAGGCAATCGCATACCGAAATTTTCCTTACTTTTGCAGTCCCTAAACCAACGCCATTGCAATTACATAAACACTGGTGGAAGATCCTGAGCATCCTGCTGCTGACCTATACCGTCATTGCCGGATTTTTGATTGAGGTACCCGACCTTCCGATCATCAGACAGAGCATCCGCAACCTCTTTTTCCACGTCTGCATGTGGTTCACCATGATCATTCTGTTCACGGTATCCATGGTGTACAGCATCCGTTATCTCAGGAACTTCAGGCCTTCCGATGATGCAGTGGCTTCGGAAGCCTCCCACACCGGACTGCTTTTCGGATTTCTCGGTCTGTTCACGGGTATGCTCTGGGCCAACTTCACCTGGGGAAAAGCCTGGACCAATGACCCCCAACTGAACGGTGCTGCCGTTTCCATGCTGGTTTACCTTGCATACCGTGTGTTGCGCAACTCGCTCGACGAAGTCCACAAAAGAGCCAAAGTCGCGGCTGTATATAATATTTTTGCCTATGTTATACTGATCATCTTCCTGTTCATTCTTCCCAGAATGGCGGAAGGATCCCTCCACCCGGGCAAGGGCGGCGATGAAAGCATGACCGTAAAGGGACTGGACGACCGCATGCGGCTTGTCTTCTACCCGGCCATCCTTGGATGGATATTACTGGGCACCTGGATACTTAGTATCAGATTGAGAATCAGAAGAATCCGCGAAAGACTCCAAGAACATTAAAACTACAAACCATGGCAGGTAACGATAAAATATTCGTAGTCATTATCGTGTTGTTGCTGATCCTGGCAGGTATTTTTTTATACCTGGGATGGATGGACCGGCGACTCAGAAAATGCGAAAAAGAACTTGAAGACAAAAAGCAGCGCCATGAAACTTAAACATATCCTGATTATTCTGGTGGTGGCTGTTGCCCTGGGTGTGATCATCAGCACCTTCACCAACACCAGTACCTATGCTGATTTCGCCCAGGCAAGGAAAAAGCCGGGCAGGGAACTGCATATCATCGGCACCCTTGATACCACGGAACCAGTCATTTATGACACCAGGGTGGATGCCAATGTCTTTTCGTTTTATATGATAGACAACAAAGGGGAGAAGCGGAAGGTGATCCATAAAAACAACAAACCCCAGGATTTCGAGAAATCCGAACAGGTGGTAGTGATCGGATCCATGCAGGGAGATACCTTTCTGGCAAACAGCCTTCTACTTAAATGCCCCTCCAAATATAATGATGATAAGAAACCGACAGGTTTCGGCGAGCAGGAGTTCACTTCAGGCAGTAAGTGAACCGTACGATCCTGCAATTACTGCCATTGCCTAAGCTGCCCCCATGTGGACCCTGTTAGTCAGATTCATCCTGCGTAACCGCCTGGGCATCCTGATCGGGATAGGCCTGGTTACAATATTTATGGCCTTTATGGCCGCCAGGGTTGAGCTGTCGTATGAGATGGCCAGGGTACTCCCGCAAAAGGACCCCACCTATATCCTTTACGAACAGTTTAAAAAACAGTATGGTGAAGATGGCAGCGTGATGTTCCTTGGCATCAGGGATCCCAGACTTTTTGAACTGAAGTTTTTCAACAGCTGGTTCGACCTGGGAGCCGATCTGAAAAAAATGGAAGGGATTGAAGAAGTTGTTTCCGTTGCCAGAATCTATGAACTGCTCAGAAACGACCAGACACGGAAGTTCGATTTCAAACCCCTCCTCTCCTCAAAACCAGGCAGCCAGCAGGAACTCGACAGTATCAGGGAGCGGATATACCGGCTTCCGTTTTATGAAGGACTGTTGCTGAATAAAGCCACACATGCCACCCTGATGGCCATCACCCTTGATAAAACCAAGCTGAATTCCAAAAGCAGGGTAGCCCTGATCGGTAAAATAAGGGAGATCACAGAACACTTCAGCAGCGAACAAAACGTGGAGGTGCATTATTCGGGTCTTCCTTACATCCGCACCAAAATTTCGGAAAAAGTCCAGCACGAACTCAAAATCTTTGTTGTCCTTGCCCTGGTGGTCGCTTCCCTGGTATTGTTTTTCTTTTTCCGCTCCTTCAAAGCCGTACTCTTCCCCATGTTCATCGTCCTGATCGCCCTCACCTGGGTACTGGGAACCATGGCCATCTTCGGATATAAAATCACCCTGCTTACCGGAATCATCCCCCCGCTGATCATTATCATCGTGGTGGAGAATTGCATTTTCCTGCTGAACAAGTTTCATTACGAATACCGCTCGCACGGCAACAAGGTGAAATCGCTGGCACGTATCGTCCAGCGGGTAGGCTATGCCACCCTGATGACCAACCTGGCCACTGCGGCGGGATTCGCCAGTTTTATCGAAACACGGAATAAACTGCTGGTTGAGTTCGGCGTGGTGTCTTCCATTAATATTATGGTGGTTTTCATCCTGACCCTATTTCTGATCCCCATTTTCTTTTCTTACCTGTCGCCACCGAAAACCAGGCACATCAAACACCTTGAAAATAAATACACCCTGGGCATACTGGAAAAAATCGTATACCTGGTCCAGTATAAACGAAAAGTGATTTACGTGGTTTCCATCCTGGTTACCGTACTTGGAATTGTCGGGGTGACAAAACTCAAAACATCCGGCAATGTGGTGGATGATGTGCCGCGACGCGACCCCCTGTCCATGGATCTGAAATTCTTCGAAAAGGAATTTAAGGGAATCCTTCCTTTCGAGATTGCGATCAACACAGGAAAAAAGAAAGGGGTGCTGCAACTTGCCACCCTGAAACGTATCGATGCCCTGCAGGATACCCTTGCGAAATATCCGGAGTTTTCAAAAGCTTTATCCGTTGCGGAAGTGGCCAAATTTGCCAAACAGGCATATTACTACGGGAACGACAGCATGTATTCCATGCCCAACAGCCAGGAAAGAAACTTCATTTTCAGTTACATCCCGGACATAAAAACCTCAAAACGGACGATAATCAACAGCTTTGTCGACAGCAGCATGCAGCACACCAGGATCAGCGTGCAAATGGCCAATATCGGAACCAACGACATCCAGCGGATCAGGGACGATCTGCGACCGAAAATCGACTCCATCTTCCCTCCTGCAAAATACAAGGTGGAGATGACCGGGACCAGTGTGGTCTTCCTCAAGGGGACCCGCTACCTTGTGAATAACCTGATGACCTCCCTCCTGCTGGCTGTCCTTACGATTGCCCTGCTGCTTGCATTGTTGCTCAGTTCGGCTAAAATGGTTGTCATCTCGCTCATCCCCAACCTCTTACCTCAACTGCTCACTGCAGCCCTCATGGGATATCTGAGCATTTACATCAAACCATCCACAATTCTGATATTCAGCATCGCACTCGGGATCTCCGTCGACAACAGCATCCAATACCTGTCCCGTTACCGCCTGCAACTCCATCTCAACAACTGGAACATCAAAGAGTCTGTGGTGGCTGCCCTCCGCGAAACCGGCTACAGCATGATCTATTCGTCGACGGTACTTTTCCTGGGCTTTGCCATGTTCACCCTTTCTTCCTTCGGAGGAACACAGGCCATGGGATTCCTGATTTCATTCACCCTGCTGATTGCTGTGCTTGCCAATCTTTTCCTGCTGCCTTCCATGCTTCTTTCCCTTGATAAACTGATCACAACCCGCGATTTTGATGAACCCCTGCTCGAGATCCTTGAAGAAGAAGAGGAAGAAATTGATACCGGAAATTCTAATGAACAAAATAAGCTGCCCGCACAGTAACCGGCCGGCCCAACTTCCGTACAAGGTCACAGCATCTCATACAAAGCTGAAAAAAAACTTATGAAAGGCATTATCCTGGCAGGCGGAAGCGGCACCAGGCTTCACCCCATTACCCTGGCAATCAGCAAACAACTGATGCCGGTCTACGACAAACCGATGATCTATTATCCCCTCTCCGTGCTGCTGATGGCAGGAATCAGGGAAATCCTGATCATCAGTACCCCTAACGACCTGCCGCATTTCAGAAGCTTACTTGGTGACGGAGCCCGGATCGGGTGCCGGTTCAGTTATGCAGAACAGGCTGTTCCCAACGGTATTGCGCAGGCATTCGTCATCGGGGAGGAGTTTATCGGCAACGACAAAGTCGCACTGATCCTTGGGGATAATATCTTCTATGGCACAGGTTTACAGGAACTCCTTCAGCAAAACAACGACCCTGAAGGCGGCGTGGTGTTCGCTTATCATGTCAACGACCCCCAGCGATACGGCGTTGTTGCCTTTGACAAAGAACAGAAGGCTGTCAGCATAGAAGAAAAACCACAGCAGCCGAAATCCAATTTTGCGGTTCCGGGTCTTTATTTCTATGACAATTCGGTAATCAGGATCGCCAGGTCTATATCACCCAGTAAACGAGGCGAATACGAGATCACTGACGTAAACAGGGTGTATCTGGAGGCAGGCAGGCTGAAAGTGGGCATCCTCAGCAGGGGAACAGCCTGGCTTGACACCGGCACCTTTAACTCCCTGCTCCAGGCTTCGCAGTTTGTTCAGGTGATCGAAGAACGGCAGGGACTGAAAATCGGATGCATTGAAGAAGTAGCTTACCGCATGGGATATATTGATGAAACGCAATTGACGGAAGCTGCAGGTCCTTTACTGAAAAGCGGTTACGGCGAATACCTGATGAGACTAATCCAACAAGAAAGGTATGACTAGCAGGATACCGGCATCGACCACCAGGACAATCCTGATCACGGGAGGCGCAGGTTTTATCGGGAGTGCTCTTGCAGCAAGGCTGATCAGCGATCCCGACAATTATGTGGTGATCGTCGACGATCTTTCGACAGGCAGCATACGCCGATTGCCCAACCTGCCAAAAACCAACTGGAAATTCATTCGCTGCAATGTAAACCACTACACCGACATTGCAGAGGTAATGCATGCCTTCTCCTTCGATTATGTTTTCCACTATGCTGCCATGGTGGGTGTGCAGCGGACCCAGGCCATGCCCATCAGGGTTCTTCAGGACCTGCACGGTATTGAGAATATTCTAAGCCTCGGGAAAAACTCAGGGGTTAAACGGATATTTTTCGCCTCATCCTCAGAAGTTTACGGTGAGCCGGTGGACCTGCCTCAAAATGAACACACCACACCGCTCAATTCCAGGATTCCTTATGCCGTTGTGAAGAATGCAGGCGAGGCTTTCCTGCGTTCTTACAAAAAAGAATACGATCTGGATTTCACGATATTCCGTTTTTTCAACACTTATGGCCCCATGCAGGACAAACAGTTCGTGATGAGCCGTTTCCTTTACCAGGCACTCAGAAATGAAGCCCTCACCATTTATGGCGACGGAAGCCAGACCCGGACATTTTTATACATTGACGACAATATTGAAGCCACCGTGAATGCTTTTTACGGAGACCATGTCATCAATGATGTGATCAATATCGGAGGTGAACAGGAAGTGAGCATGCTGGAACTGGCAGGAATGATGATTAAAACCACAGGATCGAAATCTGACATACAGTTTCTTCCTCCACTGGAGGAAGGAGACATGACACGCCGCTGCCCTGATATCACCAAAATGAAGCAGTTGATTTTCCGCAGGAAACCCGTTTCCATCGTTGAAGGCATATCAAAACTTGCTTCCAGTCCCGATTTTATCATCCAACAGTTTAACGGCATCAAGAAATAAGCCCAACCCGGTATGCACACCATTCCTTACCTTCAGGAAACCATCAGCCAGGCTTTTGACCAGCTCGAATTGCCTTTAACTCCCCGCGAATTATACGATCCCATCCATTATACCCTGTCGCTCGGAGGTAAAAGGATCAGGCCACTGCTGGTGTTGCTGGCCGCCGACCTTTTCGACGGCAAAGCGGAAGACGCCCTTCCGGCCGCCATCGGCCTGGAGCTGTTCCATAATTTCACCCTGCTGCATGATGACCTGATGGACAAGGCGCCCCTGAGAAGAGGAAAAGAAACTGTATACCGCAAATGGGGAGAAAACACCGCCATTCTCTCCGGTGACACCATGTTTGCCCTTGCCGGCGACTACCTTGCCCGCATGCACCCGTCGGTGCTTCCTGCAGTGCTTCCCCTTTTCCATCGCACTGCACGTGAAGTATGCGAAGGTCAGCAGATGGATATGAACTTCGAAACGATGGAAGATGTATCCATCGACGATTATATCCTCATGATAAGGATGAAAACAGCGGTACTGCTCGGCTGCTGTCTGCAAACAGGAAGTCTGGCGGCTGGTGCGGGAAACAATGATGCTGAAACCTTGTATAATTACGGTGTACACCTGGGGATTGCTTTTCAGATCCAGGACGATCTGCTTGATGCATTCGGAAGCGAAGCCACCTTCGGGAAAAAAACCGGAGGCGATATCATTGCCTGTAAAAAAACCTTTCTTTACCTCAAGGCACTTGAAACCGCCGGTGTGGAAAGCAGGAAAAAGTTAATGGAACTTTACAGGGATACACTGCTCGATGATGAATATAAAATCCTGTCAGTCAAAGCCATGATGAGCGAGCTGCATATTCCCGACCTGTGCAATGCTGAAACAGACCGATGGTACCAAAAAGCCATCACCTATCTCGACAAGGTTTCCCTGCCGGATCACCGGAAGGCAGCACTCCGGGAATTCGGTGACAGGCTTATGGAAAGAAAACACTGAGAACTGCGGCAAAGGCCCGAACCCTCAGCCGCCATTGTCTTCAAGCAAAGCGTGTAAGGTTTCCCAGCGATGCATGGCATCATCAAGCTGTGCCTGGACTTTTCCAAACTCCTCAAAGACAAACGTATCATTCAATTCCCCGGCAAAGGCAGCCGGATCAGCGAGCATTTGCCTGATTTCCCCGAGCCGCTTTTCATAGGCCGCGATTTCCTCTTCACATTTTTCAATTTGATTTTCAATCTTCCTGATCTCACGGCTTTGCTGTTTCTTCTTGATATACAACTCCTTATTTTCAGAAACCGGGGAGGATTGCCCGGCCGTCTGCGCTTGCTTCTTACGGTTAAGTTCATGCAGATCCTGCAATTTCCTGGCCTCCAGAAAATCATAAATATCTCCCAGATGTTGCCTGATCCGGTGTTGCCTGAATTCAAACACTTTTTGCGTGAGTCCCTGCAGGAAATCACGGTCGTGCGACACAAGGATCAGGGTTCCCTTATACTGCAGAAGGGCATTTTTTAGGATATCCTTGCTTGCCATGTCAAGGTGGTTGGTCGGTTCATCCAGGACAAGCAGGTTGGCGGGTGTCAGCAGCAGCCTGGCCAGCGCCAGCCGCGACTTTTCGCCGCCCGACAGCACTTTCACTTTCTTGTCGATGCTGTCGCCGCTGAAAAGGAAAGAACCCAGGATATTCCTGATTCTGGGACGAATATCCCCTACCGCGACTTCATCGATGGTTTCAAACACGGTTTTATCCCCATCCAACATCTCGGCCTGGTTCTGGGCAAAATATGAGAGCGACACCTGGTGGCCGAGCTTCAGTTCTCCTTCGCAGGGCAATTCTCCCGTGATAATCTTAACCAGCGTGGTTTTCCCCATACCGTTCTTACCCACAAAGGCGATGAAATCTCCCTGGATCACCTGAAAATCCAAATCCTTCAGTACCAGCTTTGATCCGAAGGATTTCGATACAGCCCGGGCCTCTACCACGACCTTGCCTGAATGCGGAGCCGGTGGGAACTGGAAATGGATGGCAGAACGGTCGATTTCATCCACCTGCACCCTGTCTATTTTTTCCAGCAACTTCAGACGCGACTGTACCTGCCTGGCCTTGGTATTTTTGTACCTGAACCTTTCGATAAAGCGTTCGATCTGTGCAATCTGTCTTTGCTGGTTGGAAAAAGCCGCCTGTTGTTGTTCAAGCTCCGCCTCCCGCTGCACCACATACTCAGAAAAAGACATGCGGTAATCATGGATTTCCCCGAGTGCAATTTCGATGGTCCGCGTCGTAATCCTGTCGAGGAATGCCCTGTCGTGCGACACCAGCACCACTGCACCCGGATAATCTTCAAGAAAGCTTTCCATCCATTGGATAGATTCTATGTCGAGATGGTTCGTCGGCTCATCAAGCAACAAAAGGTCAGGCTTACGAAGCAGTATCTTTGCCAGTTCCACCCGCATCTGCCAGCCACCGCTGAAGGTTTTCAGATCCCTGTCCAATTCCTCCTGCTCGAAACCCAAACCTGTCAGCACCTTTTCTGCATCAGCCTGCCGTGTATGCCCTCCGATCAGGTGAAAGCGTTCCACCGCCTCATGATGAGCCGCAACAAGTTTCAGGTAAGCTGGTGCATGAAAATCATGACGGCTGGCAATCTGCTGTTCCATCAGGCTGATCTTCTTTTCAAGGGCGATGGCTTCGTCATAGGCCGTCAGGGTCTCCTCCATCACGCTTCCTTTTCCGGTCAATACCATTTCCTGAGGCAATAAGCCTGTAGTCAGGTAATTAGGTCTGCTGACATTCCCGGATTCCGGTTCAAATTCTCCGGCAATGATCCGCAGGAGGGTGGTTTTCCCCGATCCGTTTTTCCCTACAAGACCGATCCTGTCCCTCGGATTGATGATAAAACTGATGTCATCGAAAAGAGGCTCACCCGAAAAATGTACACTTACTTCATTAATCCCAACCATGGCGGCAATAATCGCGCAAAAATACGTTTTTTCTGCTTGCCCGACCTGCAAGGCATGATGGTGTAAGTGATCAATACTTGACAGTCCGCCAATTATCACTACTTTTGGCAAAAACAAAAGCGATGGAAGACCAGCGATCCCCCTTAGCCCGCCGTGATTTTCTCCGTGGTGCTGCCGCAGGCAGTGCCGTTGCACTGCTCGGAGGCTTACTGCCGGATGCCTTGCAGGCCGCCCCCGATCTTGAGAAACCGGCGACCAACCTCCGGGATGCCACCAGACATCCGAGAAACGAAAACTCTATGCCCGGCGCTTTCCCGGGTAAAGTGACCGAAGTCTACCATGACAAGGTTTTCAGGGATGGGGTTCCCGACCAGGCCATCGTCAGCCAAATGCTTCAGACAGCCTTGCTCGGCCTGTTGACGCCTTCTTCGTCCAGGCAAACACCGGCAGTATCATCCTCTCCTCCTGATGAACTGCTTGAAGCACTTTCCCGCCTGTGCCCCCCTGCTGCCATCACCGGTATTAAGGTGAATCCGGTGGCAGGCAAAGAACTTTCGACTACCCCCGAGGTTGTCCGCGCCCTGACGGATCTGCTCCGCCAGGCAGGTATTCCGTTAAAAAACATTGTGATATGGGACCGCCGGGAGTTTCAGCTGGCTGAAGCAGGTTTCACTTCAGAAGCTTTTCCGGGTATCCGTCTCACCGGGACAGAATGCCAGGATGAAAAAGGAGCTTATTACGGTCCCGACGGGAAGTTGCTGAGCGAACACCGCATCGATAAAAGCTGGTACTATTGGGCCGATGTCAGCGAGGAATACGATGAAGAAACCCTTCCTTACATGGTGAACTCCGGGAAGTATTCCTACTTCAGTCGTATTGTCACCAAAGAAGTCGACAAGATCATCAACGTCCCTGTCCTGAAAAATGCAGGAGCCTCGGTAACCCTTGCCCTGAAGAACCTGGCATACGGGGTGATCACCAATACCGGGCGTCTGCATAAACAACTGTGGTCAGAAACCTGTGCCGAAGTATGCGCCTTCCCTCCCGTCCGTGATAAAGTGGTCCTCAATATTGTTGACGGACTGAAAGGCTGTTTCAACGGCGGGCCTTCCGCCAACCCCCAGTTCATCAGGCAGTTCAATCTTCTGCTGGCTGCTACCGACCCGGTTGCCATAGACCGCATCGGTTACGACATCATTCTTAAGAGACGAATTGCCGAAGGAATACAGAAAGAAGAAAGTCCGCGCGGCAGAAAATTCCTCGAACTGGCCTCAAACCTGAAACTTGGTATCGCCGATGCAGCGCAGATCAACCGAATTACAACTCATCTGACATGAGAGCTTCTATTATCCTGTTCCTATTCACCCTCCCCCTGGCACTAAACTGCACAGCCCAGGAGAAGCCACTGCAGTTTGAACCCATCGATGTACGTCCGGGTTTTATCGCCGCAAAAAAACAATATAACGATTCCTCCCTGTGGGGATTTATAAACGGAGGTGCCGATCTTTACCTGGAGTATGGCTTCAAAAACCTGGTCCATCATGAGATCGTTTATAAAAATGCCTATTTCAAAGCATCGGTCTTCCAGATGGCCGATGAGGCCGCCGCTTACGGGATTTTTTCTGTTTCCGTTCAAAATTGCCAGACCTGGGATTCCATCACCCATGTGGCCTGCGTGAATCCTTACCAGGTGCAGTTCGCATTCGGATCCTATTATGTCTCCATTACCAACATCCGCGGAGACGCGGCCACCAGGGCACATGGTGCCGAACTTGCCATTCGCCTGATCCGCAAAGCCTACTACCAACCCTATATACCGACGGGGATATTTGCAAGCAAACTCCTTTCCCCGTATCATCGACAATTCAAGATCATGCGGGGACCCCTGGGCATTGAAAATGCCCTTCCCGACTGGTCTGAGCGCTTTGAAACCGGATCCAGGTTCGAGATCCATGTCCTGCCGCTTGAAGACAGCAACGGAAGCATCCATGTGGCACGTATTGCCTTTGAGTCAGAACCTCATCTGCGAAGATTCAGAAACTCCCTCCATATCAACGAGAAAGTAAATGAAGCATATTACAGAGGCAAAGATGGCGACATCACCAGAGAGATGATCTATCTCAGTCCGCAGGTGTGCCTGCTGCTCGAGATCAAGGGTAAACACGAGCTAAGCGAATCCCTTCTTGAAGCTTTCAAAGAAGTCGGAACCAATGCCTCAAATTAATCTGACTGTCAGATTATTATCTACACACCATTCTGCTGCATTCCCACACCCTCACCCTCACTCACACTCACTCGCTCTCCAGCCTCCCCTGCAAATCCTCAATCTCTCCGGCGGCAGCATCAATGAGTTCCTCCTTCTTCCGGATGCTGTCTGTAACAGATTGAATCTGAGCTACCACCATCAGGCGTGCAGGATGGTCGGAAGGTTTCTGGTCAAGGATGTCGAGTTGATCCTGGAGGGCTTCCAGCCTTTCTTTTTCACGGCTGATCTCCACCTGGAGTTCCAGCACACGAACATTCAGATCCCTGAGCCGGAATTCCATTTTCACTTCCCAGTTCTTTTGTTTTTCCCTGAAATACTGATCAGTACGTTCCCTCAGGATGGTGAACGCACTTTGGAGACGCGAATAAAGCTCTTCCCTGTGGTCTTTGTGCATGCGAATGCCTTTGAACCCGGCCTGGATCCTCTTCAGAAATTCTCTTGTTTCGCGGAATTCCATTGATTCCTGTGCCTGCTGCAGTCCGTCAGCCACCAGCTTTCCCAGGCGCTTGTAGTTTTCCGTCCCTTCCTGTTCGAACTGTGAACGCTCACTGTCCTGCCGACGGTTGATCTCTGTGAAAGCCTCCTGAAGCGCGGCGTACAGCTCATCTTTCTGCTCACGAAGCAGGATGCTATCCTTCAGGCGTGACTGCATGTCCCTGATCCTGTCCCGGACTTCTTTGAAATGCGTGACCGTACCGGCCTCCTTCAGTATCTCATCCGTTTGCTGCCTGAAATACTCATAGTTCTTCCCGGCCACTTCCCTGTTTTTCTCCCTTTCCCTGTCCATTCGCCCGTTTAGGGTGTCGAATGCCTGTTGGAGCCGGGAATAAAGCATTTCGCGTTTTTCCTTTTCCATGCGGATACCCCGGAAAGAAGCCTGTACGCTGATCAGGAATTCACGTACGGAGGCAAAGTCGTCATCGCTGCCGGCCCTGATGAGTGCTTTATCCACCATCGGGGCAAGCTCCCGGTAATGATCTTCAGAAGCCTGGAGGAAACTCAGATGTTCACTGTCCTGCCTGATTTTTACTTCGTCGAAAGCCTGCTGCAATCTCGTATACAATGTTTCCCTCTGTTCCGGAATCATTCGTATCCCTTTAAATTCCTGCTGGACATCGATCAGGTATTTCCTGGCCTCCCGCCAGTCGAACTCATTTGCAGCCAACTTAACAGCCTCCTCAAGCTTCATCTTAAGCTCCAGGTAGTGATGTTGCGATTCCAGCTCAAACCTGAGCCTTTCCTCCTCCATCTTCCTGTTCACCACGCTGAAGGCTTCCTGTAATTCCCTGTTCAGTTCCTCACGCGCTTCCGGCTTCAGCCTGAAATCCCTGAAAGCAGCCTGCGCCTTAATCAGGATCTCCTTCGCTGTCCTGAAGTCGGTCTGATTCCTTGCATCACGCAAAGCCTGATCTAACAACACCTTTAATTTCATGTAATTAGCTTCCCAGTCCACAGACTCCCTGCTGTTGAATACCGATTCTTCCATATCATCCCATTAAAAATCCCTGCAAAGAAAATTAAAAAAAGCGCGTGCGGGCATCAGCCAGGTTGATCCCTGCAGAAGTTCAGAAACAAACTTTCTCCCGCCGCAATTGTTTCCATAGCTTTGTAACCGGCAATCCGGTTGCTTGTGAACCTTAGTATTCACATTAATCTTAAACTGACATGAAGAATATCTTTACAGAGATCAAATGGGCCGTTATTTTTATGGTCATGCTGCTTTTATGGATGCTTCTGGAAAAAGTGGCCGGGCTGCACGACACGCATATTGACAAGCACCAGTACCTGACCATGCTCTTTATCATTCCGGCCATCCTTGTGTATGTACTGGCAATCCGGGATAAGAAAAAGCGCGATTTTCAGGGACAGATCAACTTCAAACAGGCTTTCGTTTCAGGGGTCATCATCACGGTGATTATTGCCCTGTTCAGTCCGTTGACACAATGGATCATTTCCTTTGTGATCACTCCCTCCTATTTCGATAACGTCATTGCGTATTCGGTGGAGAGCGGTTATCATGCCAGCCTGGAAGAGGCCAGGGATTATTTCAACTACCGGAATTACGCTATCCAGAGCATCATCTGGGCCCTGGTGACCGGTATCGTGACTTCGGCCGTGGTGGCGTTTTTCCTGAAATCCAAAACCGGAAAGACTTGAAAACCCTTGAATTCAGCGTCTTTTCAAGGCAAGCCCTGAGATAGCATGGTAATGACGATGCCGGTCATGACAGCCTGCGGCCGTGAGATTCCTGAGCATCTTTTCCAAGACATCTCCCATCATGGCTGGAATTGAAAAAACCAAACCATCCATCGGGAAAAGGAAGTTCCTGAGATTGCTGTTCGCATAATTTTGCTATTTTTGAGTCAGAAGCCATTCTGAAACTTAAACCGGAGGGCATGAGGAAACACCACATCATCCGTAACCTGTTCTTAATCATATTGTTACTGCTGTCAAGCATCCTGCAGGCTCAGGTTTACCTGCCCCTCTCAGACAATCTCAGTATTCCCGGCAATTCAATCGTTAAAATTGCAGCTGGTGTATATCCCATGAGTGACTCCGGGCAGGACGGACTCATACAGGTGAACAATGTTTCCAACGTAGTGATCGACGGTGACAGTGTTGAGGCGGACGGCCTTGACTCCGGTGGCTACCTCATCCGCATCACCAATGCCAGCCATGTGACCATCAAAAACTTCAGCCTGGCGCAGCGTTTTAAATATGCTGTATCTATCTCAAATTCAGATCATATTACCATCACTGCCTGCAATTTTTCGTGGAATAAAGTTGATTCGGCAGGTTTCATCAATGTGTGGTCAGGCCATACGGAAGCGCTTGGTGGAGGAGTGCTCTGCCACCAGTGCGACAGCGTGAATGTTTTCGGGAACATCATGAAATACCAGAACGACGGAGTGGCGCTCTACAACAGCAAAAATGCAAGCATCCGGTTCAACGATTTCAGCTGGAATACATCATACGGCATCCGGATGTACTTTACAGACAGCTGCCATCTGCATAACAACAATGCACATCACATTAACCGCCCTTATACCGATCCGAGCGATTGTGCAGCCCTGCTGATGATCGTCAGCAATGCAAACCTGGTGGAATACAATGACCTGCGTTACTCGGGCGACGGGGTGTTCCTCGGACAATACCAGTACAGCAACATCCCCAACAACAACATTTTCAGGTATAATGATTGTTCCGGTTCCCCGCACAACGCGATTGAGGCAACCTTTGCCGGAGGTAATGTTTTCAGACTAAACGACTGCAGCAGAAGCCATTACGGCCTTTGGCTCGGATATTCCTTCAACAATACCGTTGACAGCAATCTTATCGAATACAATCATCACAGCGGGATCGCCATAGACCGGGGTTACCAGAATACCATCACTTCAAACTGGATCAGCGGGAATCCCGAAGGAATTGTTTTGTGGGAAGGAAGTCCCATCAGTGGCTATCAGAACCAGACCTCGCATCATTACCGCATCGACTCTAATTTCCTTTCTGCCAATTCAGTGGCTGTACAGGCTGAAAACACCGAAAATCTGCGCATGAGAGGCAATCAGTTCGAAAAAAACCACACGGCTGTCAGGATAACGGGCGATACAGCCGGGGACAGTCTCAACGGGAACTTCTTCGATAAAAGCCTTTCATTTGAAATCGAGAACCTTTCGCCGGATCTGCTGGAAGCAAACGGCAACATCTTTTATATTGCCGATCCCCAGTATATTTCAGGAAAGATTTATGATCACCAGGATGATCCTGCAAAAGGAACGGTAAACTGGCAGATTTATACCGGCCTGGTTAACCCTGTTTATGTAACAAGCCCACCCGTTGAACTTTCCGAGCCCCCTTCAGAATGGTTCTCTTACCCTGAAATTGGCTGGTGGCTCGGCAACCCTCAGGCAATCACCATCAGTTGGGACACGGCTGATAAAATCATGGGAAATGCATCCGTAAAATTACAGACAGGCACAGGCTGGTTCAACGCCTTATCATACCGCGACACAGGTTCAAGGATACCACGCTGGGATCTGGGCAATTACGGTTACCTGAGCTTCTGGCTGAAATCCCAAAACTCCAACCTGGGCGGATTTCAATTTTTCAAAGTACGTCTCGGCAGTGTGGAAGGCGGCTACTTCGAATATTCCTCCACCGGATCCGTTTTGAACCAATCACTCAACCAATGGAAAAACTATGTGGTTCCGCTTTTTGGCAGCGCATCCTGGCCGATTACACAAACAGGACCCATCTTCTGGCATGACGTGAATTACCTGGAAATCTATACCGACACATACGGTGTTGGCTATGAACTCCTTCTCGATGGCGTGGAATTTCTCCTGGCCACCCCGACAAGCGGGATCCGGAACAATGAAACGGAAATCCGGATCAGTCCGAATCCGGGCGGGCCGTTCAGGACAATGACCATTGACCTTCGTAACAACGAAAACCTGCATCTCAGGATTTTCAACCCCTGCGGGCAAACCGTCAGCAGCATGTTGCTTGAGGAGATCCCTGCAGGAAGGCATGAAACCGTCCTGGATTTTTCATGCCTGGCGCCAGGTTTATACCTGTTGTACATCCGTGGACAGCATTGGGAAAAAACTGAAAAAATAGTGATGATACCATGAGTGAGTCTGGCACAAAGGCCACACCCCATATATGGATGAAAACCAATACACAGCAATCAGATTATTTAGACTGGTTTCAAATTACCCCCTGCCTGTGACTACATGAACAGGAAAACATACCTTTGTATCTAGAAAAGTGAATACGAGAAACATAATTAATTCTCACCCAGTATGATACGTAAAATGCCTCTACTTTCCTTCCTGATGATCATTATTGTGTTGATCGTGGCCGGATTCAGCGGTGATATCACCGAGTATGGCGGTGGCTCACCCGGGGGCTATACCGGTTCACCCGCAGATGCCAAAAACTGTGTGCAGTGTCATGGCGGCAGTGCAACAACAGTCAACGGCTGGATCAGCTCGGATGTGCCTCCAACCGGCTATATTCCCGGAACCAGTTATACAATGACCGTGACATTGACTGGCAGCGGCAAAAAAGGATTCGAATGTTCACCGCAGTCACCCGCAGGTGCCCTGATGGGGTCTCTGACTGCAGGACCAAGCACACACCTGGTAAACGGCAATAAAGCAGTAACGCAGAACTCATCCCCTTCTTCCAATCCATATTCGTGGTCGTTTGGATGGACAGCACCTCCGGCAGGCAGTGGTCCGGTGACCTTTTATGCGGCCTTTACCGTCGGGAAAACGGTGACCAAGCTTTGTACACTTCTCGTTCCTGAAACAATTACTGTTATAGAAGAACGACATTCCCGTCCCATGCTCGTCGCCCCAAACCCTGCCCATGATTACCTCAGTATATATTTCCCCTCTGAAATGCCCGGATCAGTGAAGGCAGAACTTTTCGACCTTTCCGGAAAGGCGGTCCACCTTCTTTTTCAGGGCCCGTTAAACAGCAGTGAACATCTTTCCAGATTACTCCTTCCATCCAGCCTTCCCTCCGGGCTATACTTCCTAAAGCTCAGTGGTGATGCCCTTCTTGAATACCATAAGATCATCGTCCAATAATAAATTATTCCATCATGAAACATTTGTTTTACCCTTGCATTTTATTCCTGATTGCAGGATTAATCGTATTCACATCGTGTGAATACGATAGTGTCAAGCCTGAAACGGGCAATCTTCCTGACACCGTCAGCTTTGCCAATGATCTCATTCCCATTTTCAATGCAAGCTGCAACATGAGCGGATGCCACGGCACGGGCAATACTCCCCCGGATCTGACTCCCGCCAATGCATACAATGCACTTACGTCGGGCGGATATGTGAATATCGCCGACCCCGTGGCAAGTCCTTTGTATACCAGCATGAACACGGGCTCCATGAAGCCCTTTTCCAAGCCTTCAGAAACAGCACTGGTGCTTGCCTGGATCAAACAAGGCGCCCTTAATAATTAATCAACCATAAAGAAAATAATATGAAAGCAACAAGTGTACGCCGGATCAGCAGTTTCATCCTGGTCCTTTTCATGACATCCGGATTCACCACCATCCTCTGCGCACAGGAGGAGGGAGCCACCGGCAAGGACAACAGACCGGTAAAACCATTGTTTGAGAGCGGATACCTGATCGATAACCAAACGACCAGGATTTATCCTTCAAAGACGCTGGAATATGTGATCCACCATCGTTTCGGGACAACCGAGAAAGGCATGTCCGATCTTTACGGAGTGTATTCCACCTCCAATGTCAGGATGGGTCTCAATTACAGCATCACGGACTACCTGCAGGTCGGCATCGGGACAACCCGTAATAAGAAGTACCAGGATGTGCAGTGGAAGGTGAAGCTGCTCGACCAGACCCGCTCCAACAGCATCCCCGTGAAAGTGGTTTATTACGGCAATGTCGCCCTGGATGCCAGGGACAAAGAAATCTTCGGCAAAGACTACAAATTCGTTCACCGGGTTTCTTACTTCAACGAACTGATGATCGGCAGAAGAATTACCGACAACCTATCCGTTCAGGCCTCTGTAAATTTCACTCACTATAACATGGTTGACTCCCTGCTGGAACACGACAAGATCGGCGTTTCCCTGTCGGGGCGTTATCGTTTCTCACCACAGTCGGCCATCATCGCACATTACAACATGCCCCTGCATATCGAAAGCATGCAGGAATATAAGGAACTGACAAACAAACCCATGCCTAACCTGGCTTTTGGCTGGGAAATCTGTACCAGTACCCATGCATTCCAGATATTCCTGGCATCGGCCAATGGCATCCTTCCCCAGGACAATTACGGGTTTAACCAGCTTGATTTCAGCAAGAGCAAATGGTTGCTCGGATTCAACATTACCCGTCTCTGGAATTTCTAATCCACCTAATCACTGATCATGAAGCGATACAAATGGGTCAGCTGGCTGATTTTCATATTGATCGGTTTATCATTCGCCATTGCGCTGATACCGAGGGCCCCTGAAAAAGCTGAAGAAACCACCGGCCTTCAGGCATATGCCCAGATTCCTGCCGACAGGGTCTACACCAACAAGGAAGACAACGAGCAATGCCTCAAATGCCATGCGAAGAACCATGTGGAATACATGGCCGAGGACGCTGAAAAGCCTTATAAACAAAAGATGTACACTGAGTGTATCATCGATACGCACTCCTATTATACCTCCAATCACTGGAATTTCAAATGTATCGACTGTCATACCGATGAATATGCCAGCTTTCCGCACAAGGCAGAACTCAGGTTTGAAGCCATTGCCGGCTGTATGGACTGTCACGGGGGAGATCCCCAATACGAGGAGTTCATGTTTGACCAGATCGACCAGGAATACCAGAAAAGCGTTCATTTCAAGCTGCAAAGCGAGAGTTTTTCATGCTGGTCATGCCACGATGAGCATTACTACAAACTGAATGCCCGCAACCGCAAGGATGATATTATGAGTGCCATTCAGTACGACAATGATATATGCCTGAGTTGCCATGCCAATACGAAAAAATACCAGCTCATCGCCAACAAGATGAACCCCAATATTCTGGAAAAGCACGACTGGCTTCCGAATCAGCCCAACCATTTCAAACATGTACGCTGCATAGAATGTCATGCCGAGATAAATGACACCCTGATTGTGAGCCACAACATCCTTCCGAAGGACAAAGCCGTGAAAAAATGTGCCGAGTGTCATTCAGGTAATTCTCAGTTGATGGCCTCCTTATATAAATATCAACTGGAAGAGATGGGGGCTTTCAGACTGAAAACCTCAGGTCTGATGGATCAGCCCGTGCTTATCGGCGGACAGCGTAACACCCTGCTGAAGCTGATCGGCAACCTGGCGCTCTTTGGCGCGATCGGTGCCGTGCTCATTCATTTTGCCATTCGTTTATTCCGTAAAAGCTGACCCGCCATGGAAATGAAAAAAATCTACTTTTATCCGGTCTGGCTGAGATTATGGCACCTGGTAAACGCCATCATGTTCCTGATCCTGATCTTCACAGGCTTCAGCATACAGTACGCCACTGCCTCTTCTTCCTGGATCAGGTTTGATATTGCCATCGCCATTCATGATATTGCCGGCATCATCCTGACTATCAATTACCTTGTGTTTATATTCGGAAATCAGGTAACCGAGAACGGAAAGTATTACTGGCTCACCAAAGACGGCGGCTGGTCGCGTTTAAAGAAGCAATTGCATTTCTATACTTTCGGCATTTTTAATAATCAGCCACACCCCTTTCCCCTGAACGAACACAGGAAATTCAACCCATTGCAGAAACTCACCTACATTCTTGCGATGTATCTGTTGTTGCCCATACTGATTATTACCGGTCTGGCCCTTTATTTTCCGCAGATATTTGATTATATCGGACTTCAAAGCCTGGTAATTGCAGATATGATCCATATAGCCATCGGGTATTTCCTGAGTATTTTCATGGTGATTCACATTTACTTCTGCACGGTCGGTCATACGATGACGAGCAATTTTAAGAGCATGCTGAACGGGTGGCATGAAGTGCATGATCACCCTGAAGATCATCCCTAAAGACAATAATATGGAAGATAAATCCAACTCACGCCGTCAATTCCTGAAACTGGGAGCAGGCGCCGGAGCGTTTGCCCTGGCAGGGCTAACAGCCGGGAAACTGTTGTCTGCCGGGCAGGAAAACAATGCAAACAGCGGTAAAAAGATCAAGGTACTGACTACCGACGGAAGGGTGCTGGAGGTGGACGAAAGCCAGCTGGCCGACCCCTCCCTGGATGTTGTTGTCGATAAGGACAGCAGCCATCTTGGAATCGAAAACCGCAAATTCGTGATGGTCATTGACCTGGCAAAATGTAAAAATGCCAGAGCCTGCGTAGAGGCATGTGTGGAAGGACATCATCTTCCCAGCGACCATGAATGGATCAAGGTTTACCTGTTGCAGAATTCCGAAAGAGAAGCGCCATACTGGTTTCCCCGTCCCTGCTTCCACTGCGACAATCCCATGTGTGTAAGTGTTTGCCCGGTGGGCGCCACTTACAAACGCACTGACGGGATCGTACTGGTGGATAACGAACGCTGCATCGGATGCAAATTCTGTATGACGGGCTGTCCCTATTCCGCCAGGGTCTTTCACTGGAATGACCCGCCCGAACTCCATGAAACAGCCCCCTATTCTCCGGAAACCACCTTCCCGCACAAGGAGGGTACCGTTGGTAAGTGTGTCTTTTGCGCCGACCTGCTCAGAAAGAATGAACTGCCCAGATGTGTGACAGCCTGTCCCATGGGAGTCATCTATTTTGGTGATATCGTGGAAGATACCGTTACCAATGGCATGGAAACTGTCCGCTTCAGCGAACTGATCCGCGACAGGGCCGGATACCGCCACCTCGAATCCCTGGGTACAGAGCCCAGTGTTTACTATCTGCCGGCTGTCAACCGTCAGTTCCCCTATGAACGGGGGTTTGACGGCCTGGATCCCAAACAGAAGGAACGTTACGAGAACACTGCTGCATACAAAATCAATCCCCTGCTGAAACATGAATAATGCAACTGCCTTAAAAACAGGTTTATGGAAACAATTTGTTCCCTACCTGGAAAGAACCAGCAAGTGGTGGTACATCCTGTTCGGCATCTTTTTCCTCGGTTTCATTTTCGGCCTGGTCGGTCTGTACACGCAGATCACTGAGGGTCACATCGTAACCGGGATGCGGGATAATGTGGTATGGGGAATGTATATCGTGAATTTCATCTTTTTCATGGGTCTCAGCTATGCAGGCGCATTGATCTCGGGGGTCCTGCACCTTTTCCGGTCAGAATGGCGGGGTCCCATCATCCGGATGGCAGAGCTGACCACCATTTTTGCCCTGCTGATCGGTCCCTGTTTCATTCTTTTCTGTATCGGACGGCTCGATCGGCTGCATTACCTGATCATGTTCCCGCGCATCCAGTCTCCGATTACCTGGGACGTGATCGCCATCTCCACCGACATCATCGGGTGCATCATTTTCCTTTACCTGTCCTTTATCGAGGATTTTGCCAAACTGCGTGACCGGACAGAAGCCAGGTTCTCCGGCTGGAGAAAGAAAATGTACCGCATCCTTGCACTCGGTTATACCGGAACACGGGAACAAAAAAAACACCTGCACTGGGCCCGTAACGTCATGGCCGCCATGATCATCGCCATCGCCATCATCGTTTATTCCGTTCTGGCATGGATCTTCGGGGTTACCCTGCAACCCGGGTGGCACTCCACTATTTTCGGCCCCTATTTCGTTATCGCTGCCGTTTATTCAGGAACCGGACTGCTGATCATCCTGATGGCCCTTTACCGGAAAATTTACCATCTCGAAGCCTATATCACAAAAGGCCATTTCGTGAAGATCGGCGTGCTCCTGCTGATTATCGCAGCCTTTTACGGATACTTTACCTTCAGCGACTACCTGACCAAATGGTATGGTTCCGCAAAAATGGATAAAGTACTCATAGACAAACTCTTCACAGAGTTTTACTTCGTTTTTATTTTTTCCAATTACATTGGTATCCTGCTGCCAATGATCATTATGGCCATTCCCGGCCTCAGGACGATCCGCAATATCACCCTTGCCGCCATCGTGGCCGTTGTGGGATTATGGTTCAACCGCTATCTGATCGTCATCCCGACGCTGGAAACGCCCTACCTCCCGATTCAGGATATCCGGATGGCCTGGATCCATTACTCCCCCACCTGGGTCGAATGGGCGCTTTTTATCGCAGGGGTCAGTGTATTCTCCATGCTGATGATGCTGGCTTCCAAGCTTGTTCCCATCATTTCTGTGTCGGAAATGGAAACAGTGGAGGAAGAAATAGCACTGAAAGAAAAAAATGTTCAATCTGCAAAAGCCTGAGCCATGAAATACCTTATTTCAAATTCCTTTTCGGGCATTGTCACCCTGCTGCTGACCATCACCTTGTTTCCCGGCTTCCTTTTTGCCCAGTCGCAGGAAGATGAAACAACAGAGAAAAAATCAACTTCACTGTCGCTGGTGTTAACACGAAAAGCCGGCGGTGATTATCAGATGAAAGCCAGCCTGGCCATGATGACGGAAACAGGCAGAACCTTGCTGAAAGGGGTGGATATCACCTTTGCCGGCGGAGACGATTTATCCCAGATCATCGGAAAACAAAAAACAAACCTCAAAGGCAGCACCGTATTTACCTTTCCTAAGGACCGGCTTTCGCTTCCAAACGAAGAAGGGTTTCGCACCTTCGGAGCGGTGTATGCCGGATGTGACACATTGGAACCCACTGAAGACCAGATTAGTGTAAAAGATCTCATGATTGAGGTCACTTCTGTCGAGGAGGATTCTGTGCGTAGCATTCACGCGGCGGCCTGGTCGGTGGGAAACAACGGAGACAAAATTCCCCTCACGGAAACCGACATAGTTTTTTATGTTCCCCGGATGTTTTCCTATTTGAAAATCGGAGAGGCAACGCTGGACTCCAGCGGAACGGCCGTGGTTGAATTTCCCGGGGGACTGCCCGGTGATGAGACCGGCCATATCACCGTCATTGCAAAGGTGGAGGAGCATGATGTATTTGGCAATGCTGAAGGAGAGACCAGGGTCGGATGGGCCGTGCCTGCAAGGCTGATCATGAAAGATTCCTACAGGGCATTGTGGTCACAGATTGCACCCACCTGGATGATCGTTACCCTCATTATCATGCTTGCCGGTGTGTGGGGTCATTATGCCTACGCTGTCTATAAACTGGTAAAAATCAAAAAAACGGCACGAAAGTTGTCAACTTAAGCAAACAATAACCAAACACTAATCAATTAAAAAGGAGGTTTTATGAAATCAAGATTCTTATTTACCAGCATCGCTTTCCTGCTGGGAAGCTTTGTCCTTTTCTCCTTCACGCTGGTTCAGCAGCAGAAGGCAAAAGAGTGGCCCACGCCCGACAAGTATGCCAAGATGAAAAATTCGGTGAAATCCGATGCTAAGAGCATTGCTGCCGGCAAGGCCCTGTGGAACAAGTACTGCAAGTCATGCCATGGCTCAAAAGGCCTGGGCGACGGAACCAAAGCCGCCGGACTGAAGACCTTTCCCGGTAACTTCGCATCCAAGGAATTCAAAGCCCTTCCTGACGGAGCAGTTTATTACAGGAGCTTTATCGGAAGAGGTGAAATGCCCAATTATGAGAAGTCCATTCCTGATGAGGAAGACCGCTGGCATCTGGTGAACTTCATGAGGTCACTGTCGAAGTAATCGGATCAGTGTTCTCGATAGAAAAAGGGTGTCTCCTGACAGGAGCCATCCTTTTTTTATTGGGGGAAGGGTATTCCAGAGAATCCGCGAGTAAACAATTTTATACTGAATCTGAGTGAAAATGCGAAGCAATTTTTGTAAGATTCATTATGCATATTCCCTAAACGGCGCTTTATTCACAAATCCACAAAACGGGCGTTTCGGCCCCGGTTTTTATGCCGCTGCTAAACATTAGGGTACAGATACCTGTTTATCAGCGTATGAGAATGGCTTTCCGTTTAAAGATGAAAAGGATGTTTTGCCATGCTTACCTTTGTGAATTGATTTCATATCCGCTTATCAGCATGAAACCTAACAAGTACCTGATGGCTTACCGCCTTGCAGCCCTGCTGGCAGTAGCCATGATCTCTTTATTGCCTGACACCCTGGCCCAGCAATTGAGCCTTGAAAAAATCAAACAGGATGTCTTCAGCCTGGCCTCAGATACGATGAAAGGCAGGAAACCGGGCACGCCGGAAGGGCAACTGGCCTCCATGTACATTCGCAGGAAAATGCAGGAAACCGGGCTGAAAATGTTGGAAAGCAACGGATTCCAGAAATTCGACGTGGTATACGACGTAAAGCTGGGAAAGCTGAATTCCTTGACTTTTGAAGGGTTTGAAGGAAAGGCAGGATTGAATTACACCCCTTATTCCTTTTCGGAAAACGCCAGGCTTGATGCGCCCGGTGTGTTTGCAGGTTACGGCTTCAGTATCCGGCAGGACAGCCTGATCTGGGACGATTACCAGGGGGTTGATGTAAAAAACCGATGGGTCATGATATTCAGGGGTGATCCTGAATCGGACAAGTCCGACAGCCCCTATTCAGCATTTGCCGATGAGAGAGGTAAAGTACTGACGGCCAAAGACAAAGGCGCAATTGGTGTGATCTTTGTAACAGGAGAGAAACTTGACTCCAGGGATACCGTCGTACCTTTGCAATATGACAAAAGCGGAGCCAAAGCAGGGATCCCGGTGTTGCATGTTACAAGAGCCGTTGCTGACCATATGCTTGCAAGGACCGGGAAAAAAGTGGCTGAACTGGAGAAACAGCTGATTGAAACCCGGAAACCCATGAGTTTTCAAATCCCGCTGCAACTGAAAGCGACGGTACAAATTGCCATGCAACAGGCCATGACAGTGAACGTGATCGGGATGCTGGAGGGTTCTGATTCTGTGCTAAAACATGAATATGTTGTCATCGGCGCCCATTATGACCACCTGGGTATGGGAGGCCCCGGTTCCGGTTCCAGGATGCCCGATACGCTTGCCATCCACAATGGTGCCGACGACAATGCCAGCGGCGTGGCAGGGGTGATTGCCCTGGCAGGATATTTCGCCGCCGCCCCTGTCAAACCTGCCCGGAGCATGATATTTGTGGCATTTACAGCCGAAGAGAGCGGTTTGCTCGGATCAAAATATTTTGTGAAGCATTGTCCGGTTGACCTGAAGAAAATTACAGCCATGATCAATCTCGACATGATCGGAAGGTTGCAGGCAGACTCCGGCAGTCTCATGATCAGTGGTACAGGAACTTCAGCGGAAGCCATGGATATCATTCAAAGACACGCAAACCATCTTCCATTCCGGCTGAAATTTTCACCTGAAGGTTACGGCGCATCCGACCACAGCAGTTTCTATGTGGAAGATATCCCGGTTTTCTTTTTCACCACGGGAGCCCATGATGATTATCACACCCCTTTCGATGATGCAGAAAAATTGAATTTCCAGGGCCAGCAGTCAATTCTTGCATTCATCGCCGATATTGTTAAAGACATTGCCAGCAGGGATAAGGCGCTTTCTTTCAGGGAAGCCGGGCCCAAAGGATCACAGCAGGGATACAGGCGTTTTAAAGTGACACTTGGCATACTGCCTGACTTCGCCGGTAATAATAACCACGGTCTGAGGGTGGACGGCGTGAAAAAGGAAGGACCTGCGGAAAAGGGAGGCATGATGAAAGGGGATGTGATCACAGCCATGAACGGAAAATCTGTGGGTAACATCTACGAGTACATGGACCGGCTGAAGACGCTTGAACACGGACAGACCGTCATCGTGGACATCCTCAGGCAAGGGGAGAAAATGGTCCTGCTTATCCAGTTGTGAGGATGTGTCACATGGGGTGCCACTATTTTTCCGAACTTTGCAGCCCGGAAAACAAGTGATTTATGTTGATTAACTATATACACTGGAATGCTGACCCGGAGATATTCCGGATCGGAAGCCTGGCAGTACGCTGGTACGGCCTTTTCTTCGCTCTTTCCTTTTACTTCGGTTACCTGATCATGGCGAAGATTTTCAAAAAAGAGGGATACTCCCAGAAACAGCTCGATCAACTCGCTGTGTATATGATCATAGGCACCGTCATCGGAGCAAGGCTGGGCCATTGTCTTTTCTATCAGCCCGATTACTATCTGTCCCGGCCTCTGGAAATACTGAAGATCTGGGAGGGTGGACTGGCCAGTCACGGTGCGGCCATCGCCATTCCGCTGGCCATGTACCTTTTTGCCAGGAAAAGCGGACTATCCCTGCTGTGGATACTGGATCGCATCGTGATCGTTGTGGCCCTGGCGGGATTTATGATACGCATGGGGAACCTGATGAATTCCGAGATCTACGGGTATGCCACGAACCTTCCCTGGGGATTTGTCTTTGTTCGATCCGACCTTTCCCTGCTTCCAAGACACCCAACCCAGATATACGAGGGGCTCACTTATATAGGAATCTTCCTGATCCTGATGCTGCAGTATGGCAAACATCATAAAAACCTCCCGGAAGGCAAGCTGTTCGGCCTCTTCCTGGTTTTGCTTTTCGGAATGCGTTTCCTTCTGGAATTCCTCAAGGAGCCACAGGTCGAATTTGAAAGCAACATGATGTTGAACATGGGGCAGCTTTTGAGTGTTCCTTTTATCCTGGCAGGCATTTACCTGCTGGTCAGGGTCAGGCTTAAACCATTCAGGCCATGGCCCCGGAAAAATTCCTGATTTTCAAAAGTCTGCAAATAAACACACCTTATGTACCAGCTAGTATTGATCAGGCACGGAGAGAGTGTCTGGAATAAAGAAAACCGTTTTACCGGATGGACCGATGTGGATTTGTCGCCTGCCGGAGTGGAAGAAGCCAGGGAGGCCGGCAGCCTGCTGAAGGAAGAAGGCTTTGATTTTCCGTTGGCCTATACATCTTACCTCAAACGGGCAATTAAAACGCTTCATTACATCCTTGAAGAAATGGATCTACTGTGGATTCCGGTGAAAAAAACCTGGAGATTGAACGAGAAACACTATGGAGAACTTCAGGGATTAAACAAATCGGAGATGGCCGCCCGTTACGGAGAAGAACAGGTTCACATCTGGCGCCGCAGCTATGATGTTCCTCCGGCTCCCCTGAATCCGGATGATCCCAGGCATCCGGTTCACCAGGACAGATACAAAAATATTGGAGCAGAAAACATTCCTTCCACAGAATCACTGAAAGATACCGTTGCAAGGATCGTTCCCTACTGGCAGGACGAAATGCAGCCGGATCTCCGGAAACACCGCAGGCTGCTGGTTGCCGCTCATGGTAACAGCCTCAGGGGCATCATCAAACATCTGAAACAGATGTCGGATAGTGACATCATTTCACTTAACCTTCCGACAGGAATCCCCTATGTATTTGAATTTGATGAGAATATGCAGCTGACAAAGGATTATTTCCTGGGTGATCCCGAGAAGATCAGGGAGCTGATGGAGAAAGTGGCCAGCCAGGGGAAAGCCAGGTAGATCAGGCTTTTTTCATTTCGATCAACAGCTCGAGCATTTTAACGGCCGCCTCGGGGATGGGGGTACCTGGACCGAAAACAGCCACCGCTCCTGCATCGTAGAGGAACTGGTAATCCTGGGGTGGGATGACGCCACCGACAATCACCATAATATCTTCCCTTCCCAGCTTGTGAAGCTCCTCAATAACCTGGGGTACGAGGGTTTTATGACCTGCTGCAAGGCTGGATACACCAAGGACATGAACATCATTCTCCACGGCCTGCCTTGCTGATTCGGCAGGTGTCTGAAAAAGCGGGCCGATATCCACGTCAAAACCGATGTCGGCGTAACCTGTCGCCACGACCTTGGCACCCCTGTCGTGCCCGTCCTGTCCCATCTTGGCAATCATGATCCTGGGCCTTCTTCCTTCGAGGGCAGCAAAACGGTCGGCCAGTTCGCGGGCTTTGCTGAAACTATCGTTATCCATAGACTCTGCTGAATAAACTCCTGATATTGAACGTATTACAGCTTTGTACCTTCCAAAAACCCTTTCCAGGGCATACGAGATTTCGCCAAGCGAAGCCCTTTTTCTGGCGGCATCCACAGACAAGGCCAGAAGATTACCTTCGCCACTTTCAGCACAACGTGTGAGTGCTTCGAGGGCTTCGGTAACGGAAGCTTCATCCCTTTCTTCACGAAGCATTCTGAGACGCCGGATCTGTGCTTCCCTAACCGCGGTATTATCAACTTCCAGGGTATCGATGGGTGCTTCTTTGTCGAGCCTGTACTTATTCACCCCGACAATGGTTTCCCTGTGCGTATCAATTCTTGCCTGCTTGCGAGCAGCAGCTTCCTCAATCCGCATTTTCGGGATACCGGTTTCTATAGCCCTGGCCATTCCTCCCAGGGCTTCCACCTCGGTAATCAATGCCCATGCCCGGGCAGCTATCTGTTGTGTGAGGGTTTCCACATAATATGATCCGGCCCAGGGATCCACGGCCTTACAAATATTGGTTTCTTCCTGCAGGTAAATCTGAGTGTTCCTTGCGATCCGTGCAGAGAAGTCTGTCGGAAGGGCAATCGCTTCATCGAGTGCATTGGTGTGAAGCGACTGGGTATGACCAAGGGCTGCTGCCATGGCTTCCACACAGGTACGGGTCACATTATTGAAGGGATCCTGTTCAGTAAGGCTCCAACCCGAAGTCTGGGTGTGGGTGCGCAATGCCATGGATTTGGCATCCTGCGGGCTGAACTGCTTCACAATTTTGGCCCACAGCATCCTTGCGGCCCGCATTTTTGCAATCTCCATGAAATGATTCATCCCGGCTCCCCAGAAAAAGGAAAGCCGGGGAGCAAACTGATCAACCGGAATACCTGCATTTACACCCGTACGCAAATACTCCAGCCCGTCGGCAAGGGTATAGGCCAGTTCAATATCAGCAGTCGCCCCGGCTTCCTGCATGTGATAGCCACTGATGCTGATACTGTTGAACTTCTTCATAAACCGGGAGGTAAAGGAGAAAATATCTGCAATGATCCTCATGGAAGGAAGCGGAGGGTAGATATAGGTATTCCTTACCATAAACTCCTTCAGGATATCGTTCTGAATGGTTCCCGTAAGCTTTTCCATGGGGACACCCTGTTCCTCCGCGGCAACAATATAGAACGCAAGCACCGGTAACACCGCACCGTTCATGGTCATCGAAACCGACATCACATCCAGGGGAATCTGATCGAATAAAATCTTCATATCGAGGATGGAGTCGATCGCGACACCGGCCTTGCCCACATCTCCCACCACCCTTTCATGATCCGAATCATATCCCCTGTGCGTTGCCAGGTCGAAGGCCACCGACAGTCCCTTTTGTCCGGCTGCCAGGTTGCGGCGGTAAAACGCATTGGATTCCTCCGCAGTAGAAAAACCTGCATACTGTCGAATGGTCCAGGGACGCAATACATACATGGTGGAATACGGCCCGCGGAGAAAAGGCGGAATCCCGGCGGCATACTGAAGGTGTTCCATCCCTTCAAGGTCGTCCGGTCCATAAACCGCACGCAGCGGAATCTGTTCAGCAGTCATCCATTCTTCTGCAACGGCATGTTCATGCAGCCATTGTTTAAAATCTGCCTGCCCTGAAGTAAGTGCCTGATATGAAATATTTCTGAAATCGGGTCTCATGGTTCTGGTAGTTTTGGGTGTTTAGTCTGTCAGTCCGGTCAACCGGTGAAATAAGGTGAGTGATTCGAGCAGGTTGGAGCGCAGGTGGATGAAATGCTGTATTCCCGCGGATTTCAATTCTTCGGCTCTTTCTCCCGGAGAACCGGCCAAAACTATGATGCCCCCGAAACCACGTTCACGCAGCTTCTGACATATCTCCGGTACAATGAGCGGATATTCCTCATCCGAACTACAGATCACCAGGATATCCGTTCCGGCATCCAGACAGGCTTTTACGCCTTCTTCAATTTGTACAAAGCCAGGATTATCAAGCACCTCATATCCGGCACAGCCGAAAAAGTTGGAAGAAAACACTGCGCGTGCTTTCCTCATGGCAAGATTCCCTGTGGTATAAAGGAAGACGAGTGGTTTCTTTTTCCCCGAAGCAACTGCCGCTTCAGTCACAAGTCTCAGATTTTCAATATCTTCCGAAGCTCTTGACTGGACCAGTGCTTTCACTCCGCCAGGCATTGCAGATGCCTGAGTCTGAATACTAATCTGCTCCCTCATCTCCTCCAAAGCGTTCGGGAACTGGTTTGTACCGAGGATGAAAGTCTTTCTGCCGGCAACATCCGCCTTACGCCGGGTGCGGCATTTTTCAATGCTTTCCTGAATACTGTTCCGTCCGAATGCAGCCAGGAAACCGCCGGCGGCTTCTGTATCACGGAACAGATCCCAGGCTGCGGAAGCCAGGTTATCTGTCAGCTTTTCAATATAATATGATCCTGCCGCAGGGTCAATGATTTTTCCAAGATAAGCCTCCTCCCTGAGAATGATCTGCTGATTCCGCGCCAAGCGCAATGAAAACTCATTTGGCACCGCATAGGCAGCATCAAAGGGCAATACACTGATCTCATCGGCACCCGCAATGGCAGCCGACATCACCTCGGTGGTGGTCCTAAGCATATTGACATAAGGATCATAAACCGTCTTGTTCCAGGTGCCTGAGCAGGAATGAATAAACATACCCGGAATAAGTGATTCCGCAGCAACATACTGTTCCACAATCCGGCTCCACAGCAAACGTAAGGCCCTGATCTTAGCTATTTCAGGAAAATAATCCGAAGCTGTGGCACAGGTGAAATGCAACAATCCGGCAATTTCTTCCGGTTTCAGTCCCTGTGCACTCAAGCCCGCAAGATATTCATTTCCAACCGCCAGGCCATAAGCCATTTCCTGTACAAGAGAAGAACCCGCATTATGAAAATACTGTGCATTGACAGACAATACTTTGAATCCAGGTAACACACCTCTTACTTTAAGTACCAGGTCAGCCAGGTGTCGGAATTCCCGATCCCAGTCAGGGGATAGCCCGCCGCGTAATATCCATTGCCCGACCGGATCGAAGGCAAAAGCCCCCTTCAGTTCCCTGTTGTCGATTGCATGTTCCTCACAATAACGGATCAGGAAGGAAGTAACGAGAGAGATATCAACAGGAGCCGTAAAATGGACAAAGTGCTTATCCAAACCAATCCCCGAAACCAGTGCTACGAAATCATCATACGTGCTCATTCCGGAGGTACAAACACCAGGTGCCTCTACACCTCCCTTACAAATACCGGCAAGGATTTTTCCGGCTTTTTCCGGGGTGCTTTCGCTAACATCCTGCCGGATAAGCCAATCATTAAAGGTTGTCTTATTCCCCCTTACATATGGGTAACGGCCCGGAAGCCCCCCCAGGTGGGTAAGCCCGTTCAGATCTTCGGCCCTGTAATAGGGTTTGAAGGCAAGGCCGTCATAGGTTTTCCAAATGAGTTTCTTTTCGTAATCCGCACCTTTCAGGTCATTGATTATCAGAGCTTCCCAGGTTTCAGTGGGGATGGGCGGAAATTCCCCAAAGTGTAGTTGATTATTGTCAGCTTCTTTCATAGGTAGATTATTCAGTGAATATGAAGCCATTAGTAAAATGGGTGCAAAGTTAGGCAGAAATCTTGGTTATGTGATGAAATACTTCTAAGTTTGAAACCCGCTCAGCGTCCTGACCTCTGTTTGTTTCATGTCAGTGAAGCCGGGCAGCAGGCTCACGGACAAAAGAAACATATCATGAAGGTTGCCATTGCAGGGTACAGCGGTCTGATCGGATCCGCGCTGGTCCGCACTCTTGAAGAGAAAGAAGTCAGGGTTGTCAGAATTACAAGAAACCATCTGTACGGTGAAGCATCAAGTCTTACAGACCTGATCGGAGGATGTGAGGTGGTGATCAATCTGGCGGGAGCGCCCCTGATAAAACGTTGGACCAAATCGAACAGAAAGCAGATTTACGACAGCAGAATCTTAAGTACCAGGGCTTTGGTGCATGCAGTCAGCACCATGGAAGCCCCACCCGCCTTATTCGTGAATGCATCAGGAGTTGGAATATATGAGGACAAGGGGATTTTCACGGAATCCAATGCCCTGCTTTCCGGAGGTTTCATCGGGAAACTATGCCAGGACTGGGAAAGAGAGGCTTCGGCGGTGGAAGATCATTGCAGGCTGGTCATCTTTCGTCTGGGCGTTGTACTTGACAGACAAGGCGGTGCCCTCAGCCGCCTCCTGCCTTTTTTCAGGGCAGGACTGGGAGGAAGGATAGGAAATGGCCGGCAGTATTTTCCATGGGTTCATCTCAGTGATGTGATCCGGGCTTTCCTTTTTGTCATGGAGGATAAGCGTTGCCATGGCGTATATAACCTGAGTGCTCCCCAGGTAATCAACAACATTCAATTCACCCGCGCTCTTGCAGGAGTGCTGAAGCGTCCTGCCCTGATCCCTGTTCCGGCCTTTGTGCTTTCCCTTTTATTTGGAAAAGGAAGTCAGGTGCTCACCTCGGGTCAGGGTGTATTACCCCAGCGGCTGACCGAGCAGGGGTTTTCCTTTCATTTCCCGGATATAAATCTGGCATTCAAAGACTTATTACAGACATGACCTTGAAGGCAAGGATAGCCTGTTTGTTTTATCTGTGCTTAGGGTCATTTCTTCCAGCAAGTGGTAATGAGATACAGACAATAACCCAAATCCTTCCTCCCTGGGGAATCGAAACGGCATTCTCTTCCGGCTTTATCATACCACATCACCTTGACATGCAGGTATATACCAACCGTCACCTCTCCATCATGGAGTTCAGTCTGCGTATCCCGACTGATGGCAGCAGGGCCTGGCACCATGCGTATCACTTTCCTGAAAGAGGGTGGAGCTATCTTTATTCTTCCCTGGGCAACAGCGAGATCCTCGGTGATGTCCATGGCATTCAGACCTGGATCAGATTTCCTTTGGTAAGGTCTGGAAACAGTTCCTTGCACCTGAAACCGGGTTTGGGATTGGGCTGGTTCAGAAAAGTGTTTGATCCGCGGACAAATTATAAAAATCTGGCTATCGGATCGCATCTGAATGTGAACCTCGGTCTATCGGCTGAATACCGGATTGAGCTGTCAGAACAATGTTTTGCCGGTCTTCGTGCCGGGCTTGTCCATTTCAGCAATGGCACCATTGTTACACCCAACTACGGAATTAATATTCCCACCATGGGCGTCACCTTTGGATGGCAGCAGCGGCGCGTATGGAAGCCGGCCCGAATACATCAGGATACTTTGAAGAATAAAACCTTG
Source organism: Bacteroidota bacterium (assembly GCA_022709385.1). Classification (GTDB taxonomy): domain Bacteria; phylum Bacteroidota; class Bacteroidia; order Bacteroidales; family CAIXZF01; genus JAKLIX01. The sequence goes on from JAKLIX010000009.1 coordinate 54,459, forward strand.
ATCTGCATCGGGATGGCTGCCGGTACCAAGCAAATACTGCCTGCGGGAGGAAGATCCTATGCCGTTGCCTCCTTCAGCCTTTGCGCAACGTACAGGTTCTTTGCGAACGGTGCCCTGGGGGCAGGTATCGATTTCTTTCTGGACAGTTCAGACGAGCTGATTCTGAGCAGAAAAGGCAAGGAAACGCCTCACAGTCTCAGCCTTGTGAAGCCGGGTCTTAAAGTGATCAGATCATGGGAAATCGGACGTTTCGCATTTGATTTTCAACTTGGTTGTTACCTTGGCGGTAAGGATCAAAGCGACGGATCGGTCTACGACATTCTGGAAATGAGATATTTCATGTTTAAACAGTGGTATCTTTCCTGCTTCCTGAAGACGCATTATGCCAAAGCAGATTTTATCGGATGGGGAAGCGGATGGGCATTCGGAAAATGACGTTTACAAAGACCATATGGACAAATACCGGTTTGTACCGTAGGCAGATTCTGGCAATTTATGGCCTGGTATGGATTAGTATATGTCTTTTCTCCTGCAGCAAAGACCTTGGTGATTGCCTGAAGGGACAGGGCAAAACCAGGGAAGAAATCAGGTTGACCTCCCCGTTTACATCGGTCAGGCTTGAGGATAACATCGACCTGGTGCTGGTCAGGGACAGCATATGCATGGTCAGGATATCAGCCGGGGAGGGGATTATCGGGGACATCCTTACGGAAGTCCGCGATGGCTGGCTGAAGATCCGCAATATCAACCACTGCAACTGGGTACGTAAGCTGAACCCGGCTATCACTGCAATGGTGCATTACATCAGCCTCGACACCCTCAATTATGCAGGGGTTGGAAACGTATCCACCCTGGATACCATCAGAGCAGGAACTTTCACCCTGGAGATCAGGGATGGTGCCGGCAGCATCTGTTTGCTGCTGGTGGCAGACACTGCATTTATCAATGAACATGACGGCACATCAGACATTCACCTTGCCGGCAGGGCAGACAGGCAGTATGCGTTTATCAACGGCTATGGCCCGCTGATGGCATATGACTTTCAGACTAACTTCACCTATATCCATAGCCTGCGGACCAACGATTGCTACATCCGGGCAAGGCAACAGGTAGAGGCAAGAATTGAAGCTTCCGGCAATGTGTACTGCAAAGGAAATCCCTGGCATATCGTCACATGGATCACCGGCAGCGGGCAACTTTTTTTGCTGCCCTGATCATGTTTTCTGATGCGGTTCCCGTATCAACATGACTACCTCAAACGTGGTGAAAATGAGATAGTAAATAAAAAAAGCCACGGCAAACGGCAGTGCATCCTGCCTGTGAAGCAGGATATAAACCACGATTACGCTGATAAAAAAGAACAGTTTCAGGAAAGTGGCGGCCATGTAATACTGCATAAACCGGTTAAACCGCTTACTGACAGCCTTCAGCAGGACATAATGGACCACGATCTGGACAGAGAAGAAAAACAACAATAAATAATAGATGGCGGGAGTGATCCAGGCCGCCGGCAACAGCAGATTCAACAAATAGGAAATGATGGCGAGGAGCGCCGTCAACAGCATAATTCTTCTGACATACTGGAAAAAGGGAGTGATGGCAGCGCTCATTGTTTTCTGATTAGATCTTTGGTAACCAAGTAAATGGCAAGGATTACAGAAGCAAGTGACATCAGTACCGTCAGCAGTGGTGGGTGCCAATTCAGCCAACCATCCAGTTTCAGTCCCACAAAGACACCGAGGAGGATGATGGCCAGCATTTCAAAAGCAATGGCAGAATAGCGGGCGTAATTATGGAGCGGTGGTTTCTTTGATTTTTGCCGGTTCATGCACAGGAGGTGGCGGAATATCCTTGATGCCGATTGATTCCATCTTACAGGACCCGGTAAACATGGCTCCCGGTTCAATGGCAAGTTTATTGGTTTTAATGTCTCCCACCAGACGGGAGGATGATTTGAGGGTCAGAAGCTCGGTAACACTTATCTGAGCCTTGATATTGCCTGAGATGTCTGCATTCTGGCAGGTGATCTCACCTTCGACGATGCCGGTGTTTCCCACCACTACTTTACCTTTGGAGAGGATGGATCCGATAAGAGTGCCGTCGATCCGCATATCGCCGTTGGCCGTAATATTGCCTTTGACGATGGTTCCGGCCCCCAGCAGGTTTATGGAAGGGGACTCCGTTTCCTGATTCTTTGCCATAGTATATTGTGTTTATATAAAATCAAATACACCCCTCCCGGTGAGAGCGGTAAGCAAAAATAGAAAAAAAACTGCTTCGACCGCAAAATACGGAAATTTTTCTATGCTTCTGACTTACTGTGGATAATTTTCCCTGTAAAATTCCAGGTATTTGTCCACATCCTTACTGCGGTAAAAAACCTGATAGTTGTCGACACTGATTACAAACACCTGGTAATCATCACTATTCAGGTTAGAGAAAACATAGGCATTCCCGGTAATCCCCACAAGATAATTCATAGCTTCTTCTTTGCCCGGGAAGTTACTGACGGTTATCAGCTGCCGGTTATCATCCAGGTAAAGGTTGGAGGTAGAGAGTTTGTCAAGACTCGAATACTTCTGGTTATGATCTGAAACCCTGAGTTTTAAAGCATTGATATTGACATTTTTCATACCAACCACGATCACAAAAAGATGAATTGCTTCGGGGTTGAAAACAAAATTCCTGGCAGTTGCCACAGGTTTATCGCCTGCGGAAGCAGTTGCCACCGGCACTGAATCGCCGCTATTCAGATAATCGAGCACTTTCTGGGCAAGCGCTTTGAGTTCGGAAGAGGGATGCTGAGTGATGAAACGGCGCAGTGCAACCGTCATCGTATCTTTACCATGGACTTTACCCCTGGAAACAGACTCAAGGTAATCGAATCTGGCATTGAGAGATTTGTCGGAAGTAGCGCCCCTGGCCTGCCCGCAATAATTTAAAACCTTGTTGTACTGCTGGTTCTCATATGCAGCATATGCTTCTTTATATAAATTGGCTGCCTTGTTTTTCCTGGCGAGGATTTCTTTCTTGTATTCGGGATTCGCGATGATCTTTGCAAAATCCGAATCGGGATACTTACTCGTAATCAAGTTCTTATAATAATCTGCCTTGCTGTTTTCTTTTTGTTCGAGGCACATTTCGTAAATACTGTAGGCAGATTTCAGGAAATAACTGGTATCAGCAGGGAAACGGCTGATCAGGCTTTCATAAGACAAGACCGACTGAGGGAAATCCGACAGACCGTGATAGTATATATTGCCCAGGTTATACAGTGCTTCTTTGATCTTCTCGTTCGATTTGGCCACCATTTCTTCAGTCAGGGGCAGGTATTGCTCATATGTTTTCCGGTCCTTGGGATCCTTGGAAAGGGTGTCAGCCTCATTCTCGGCATTTTCAAGTGCAAGTGCGCCATCTCCGTCGTCCAGGATCATCTGTTTGTCGGACAGCCTCCAGTTATCTTCCAGTTTCCGCTTGCCCCATTTCTTTTCGAATTCGGTGAATCCCATTGATACGGCGGCAGGGTTGTAAAAATACCATGTTGCTCCACTGCCTCCACCCATCTGGTTGGCGCCGGGATTGTTCATCCTGTTGCGGTACAGCAGCGACATCCCCATGGCATGTTCGGAGGCCGCAGCCTGTTTCTTCATTTCCTCTTCCTTGACCTTGGCAATCAGTTTGTCAATAAAAGCATTCCTTTCCTTTTCGGGCATGCGGGCAATCCGCTGAAGGCTGTCCTCGGTTTCAAGAATGTTGAGATTTTTCACAAGTTCATCGAGTACCTTCGCCCTTCTCCTGACACCCGCAAGGTCGGGATACTCGGAAGGAAGTGACTGAACAGCTGTATCATAATAAGCCTGTGCCGGTGGATACTCAGGTTCCAGATAATAAATATTGGCAAGCTTGAGGGATGAAATTCCTTTTTGGTATTTATTCCTGGTCGATGTTTTCACCGATGACGCCAGATATTCTTTTACCAGTGGCTTATCTCCGTCTTTTTCAGCAATTTCTGCAAGAGCATAATAAATCTGGTCCAAATATTCATTATTCTTCTCATCCTTAAGCATTTTCTTAAGGGTGGCAACTATTTCCCTGCTGTTCCCGGAGCTGGCATCGTAACATCTGGCCAGGTTGATCTTGGCATTGAAAACCAATTCATAGCCCGGATTGGTTCTGATCACCTTCATATAGCTGGCTGATGCACGTGCAAGATCACCCCGTCGCTGCTGTACCTGACCCAAAATAAAATGCAAACGTGCCTTAAGGGCTTTCTGATGGGGGTACTTAAGCGACATTAGCAGGTATTCTTCCGCAGGAGGATAATTGTGCTGTTGAATATAAAACTCTGCATAGGTGAGGGCAAGATCACGGTTCAGGTAGGAGGGTGCCTTTTTCCTGTCTAATTTATTCTGCAGGTCATCGAGCAGCGACTGGGCCGAGGAATACTCGGCCGTCTGTATCAGGCATTTGGCCATCCAGAGCTGGGCATCATGCCGGATATCGTTGTTTTTGTATCGCTTGGTAATAAATTCAAAGGTGTAATAGGCGGTTTTATAGTCCTGCTTGTAAAACTGTGCTTTACCCATCAGAAGATATGAATCATCTATCCACCTGATATATTCGACATTCTTTAGATAAATGGAATGCCTTGATATCACCATCGATGCTTTGGAAATGGCTCTGTCGAGGTTGGGAGTGATTGCCTGCACGTTTTCCTTGGAACCGTAATTGACTACCGGCAGGATCACGCTGTAGTTGTCCAGTGCGATCCTGGCAAGTTCGTTCCGCGCATCTTTGAGGGCTTCTTTTCCATTGAAGTACCCATTGTAGTGAGAAGTCAGATTGTGGTATACCCTTCGGGTAAAGGTATTCTTCTTTGTTGAACATGAATGAAACAACAGGAGAATCAACAACAAACCCAACAGGCTCAGGCTCTTTGATATACTATTCTTAGTCAAGTTATTACCTTTGTATAAAATGAAAATAACAGCATGAGGATATAAAATCAGGGTGGTTAGGCTTATTAACTCTAACTTTGCAAAATTATTTTATTTTTTCGATTTCAAGGGCACACCCCGAATTATGGCCAGGGAAAAAAGCAAAAAGTCCACCGCCAAATGGTTTTCAGGGCTCAGGAACAAGTACAGACTTGTGATCCTGAACGACCAGACCCTGGAAGAAAAAATCTCTCTCCGGCTGTCGAAAATGAATGTGTTTGTGGTACTCGGATCGCTCACCATTTTCCTGGTCATTATTACCTCCTACATCATCGCTTTTACACCACTGAAGGAGTATATTCCCGGTTATTCCAGCCTCGTCAGCCAGCAAGCCATTTACAGGCTGCAGCTCAGGGCCGATTCCCTTGAGGAAGCGATGAACCAGAAAGAACTCTATATATTGAATATCAGGAACATCATTGAAGGAAAGGAAATCCTCGACGAGATCCCGGCGGTACGAGACACACAGACAGACTATAAAAACATTCAGTTAAAAAAAACAAAGGAAGATTCGCTACTCAGAGTGGAAATTGAATCGGAAGGGAAATATAATCTAACGGCTCAGGCTGAAGAAGGACCGGTCTTCCGGTCGGCCCTGAGTTCCTTTCTTTTCTTCACACCATTAAAAGGACTGATTACCAATAACTTCGATCCTGTCAACAACCATTACGGCATCGACATCGTTGCTAAAAAGAACGAACTTGTCAAGGCTGCACTCGACGGTCGGGTGATCATGGCAGACTGGACCCTGGAAACCGGTTACACCATCAGCATCCAGCATCAGAGTAATATTGTGACCGTATACAAGCACAATGCCTCCGTACTGATCAAGCCGGGAACCTACGTGAAGGCCGGTGAACCGATCGCTTTTGTCGGCGGCAGCGGTGAACTCAGTTCAGGGCCCCATCTTCATTTTGAGTTATGGTACAATGGTAATCCGGTGAATCCCAGGGATTTTATCTCATTCTGACGATGAAAAAACATCTTGCCGTTCTGGGCTCCACAGGTTCCATCGGAACACAGGCACTGGAGATAATCCGTGACTATCCTGAGCAATTTTCCGTGGAAGTACTGACTGCTCAAAACAATCATCCCTTACTCATCAAGCAATCAATTGAATTTCAGCCAAATGCCGTAGTTATTGCCAATGAAAAGCATTATGCTGAAGTGCAAAAGGAACTCAAAGGGCAGGGCATTAAAGTGTATACCGGCCAAAGCGCGATTACCCAGATTGTCGAGATGGAAGGCATCGACCTGGTACTCCAGGCGCTTGTCGGATTCAGCGGTCTGGAACCGACACTAAACGCCTTGCGGTACGGCAAACCCGTAGCTTTGGCGAATAAAGAGACCCTGGTGGTTGGCGGGGAACTGGTGACAGACCTGGCCAGGAAGCTGGGTGTAAACATATATCCGGTGGATTCCGAACACTCTGCTATTTTTCAGTGCCTTGCCGGAGAGCGCATGCAGGATGTTGAGAAGATCACGCTGACAGCATCCGGCGGACCATTCAGGGGATGGACTGCCGGACAGCTTGAAAAGGTTACGCCCGAGCAGGCCCTGCGGCATCCCAACTGGAAAATGGGCTGTAAGGTAACCATCGATTCGGCCACCCTGATGAACAAAGGACTGGAAATGATCGAAGCCCGCTGGCTTTTTTCAATGCAGCCTTCTGATATCGACGTGATCATTCATCCCCAGTCCGTGGTGCATTCGCTTGTTCACTTCAGGGACGGGTCCATCAAGGCTCAGCTGGGTATGCCGGACATGCGCCTGCCGATCCTTTATGCGCTGTCATATCCCGGAAGGGTGGCCAGCAGTTTGCCCCGTTTCTCCTTTGCCGGGAATGTTTCCCTCACTTTCGAGGCTCCCGACTTCAGCAATTTCAGGAATCTGAAACTGGCATATGCTGCGCTCGACCGGGGAGGAAACACGCCCTGTGTCCTGAACGCCGCCAATGAGGTGGCAGTGGAGGCTTTCCTGAAAAAAAGCTTAGGTTTCCGGGAAATCAGTGATCTGATTGAACAATGTATGGTGCGAATACCTTATATTCACTCACCCGGACTCGACGATTTCAAACAAACCGATGAAGAAACCCGGCGGTTGGCCCGCCAATTAATCAAGTGATCATTCAATATGGAAATTCTAATCAAAGCCGCTCAGCTGTTATTAAGCCTTTCTATTCTGGTTATCGTCCATGAGTTTGGCCATTTTATCGCGGCCAGAATATTCAAAACCAGGGTAGAAAAGTTCTATCTCTTTTTTAATCCCTGGTTTTCCCTATTCAAGTTCCGAAGAGGAGAGACGGAATATGGCCTCGGGTGGCTGCCTCTGGGCGGATATGTGAAGATTTCGGGGATGATCGATGAATCGATGGATAAAGAACAGATGAAACAGGAACCCCAGGCCTGGGAATTCAGGTCAAAACCGGCATGGCAGCGTTTGATCATCATGCTGGGAGGAGTAACCGTTAATGTGTTGCTGGCCATCCTGATTTACATTGTCATGCTTGCTGCCTGGGGTGAAGAGTATCTGTCGACGAGCCAGGTAAACACATACGGAATCACGGTCGACAGCATGGGGCGGCAGATGGGTCTGTTGCCCGGCGATAAGATCATTGCCATTGACGGTAAGGTTGTGGAAGATTTCTCAAAGATACCCGGCAGGCTGATTCTGGATGAAGCAAAGGTGATCAGGGTAAACAGGGATGGTATAGAAACAGATGTGTTCATCCCCGAAGGATTTTTACGCAGGCTGCTCAAGCACAGGTCTGCCGATTTCATCGGTGTCAGAACACCCTTTACCGTTGGAAAACTGGCAAACGAAGGCCCTGCAGAAAAAGCAGGCCTGAAAACCGGAGACCGGCTGATCGGAGTCGCCGGCGTGAGTACGCCGTTTTTCGATCAGTTCCGTGAGGAAGTCAGAAAATACAGCGGAAAGCAGGCCACTATCAGCCTGATCCGCACAGGCGACACCCTTGCCATCCCGGTGAACGTATCAGAACAGGGCCTGATCGGAGTGTACAATCAGCCCCTGAGTTATTATTTCCAGTTCAGCCATCAGGGCTACCCGGTCCTGGCCGCCATTCCCGCCGGAGTCATCAAAGCTTACAGGGGAATCGGGAATTATCTCAAGCAGCTCAGGTTGTTGTTTTCACCGGAATTGAAAGCATATGAATCGGTGGGAGGTTTTATCACCATCGGGAACATCTTTCCCTCTGCCTGGAACTGGCCGGCTTTTTGGGAATTGACAGCTTTTCTCTCCATCATGCTGGCCATCCTGAATGTGCTACCCATCCCCGCACTCGACGGAGGACATGTACTGTTCCTGCTATACGAAATAGTGACCAGGAGAAAACCGAGCGACAAGTTCCTTGAATACGCACAAATCGTCGGTATGATCCTCTTGTTTGCCCTGCTGATCTTTGCCAACGGTAATGATATTATCCGTCTCTTCAGGAATTAAGGCTCCGGTTTAAGGCCTGTATTGTAACTTTTTATTCATCCGGCTGTATAAAAACCCAAAGAAACAGGGGTGTTGAAGACAACGAAATGCAGCTTGTGCTGTCATTGATGAATGTGGTTGTACAAGGACAAGCCTGCACCCCAATGAAGCCAGTTCCCGGGAGTTTGCTTTTATCCGGCTCCCGGAATGAGTATAAATTGGGGCATTCTTGTAATAAATTTTGTATAACTCGAAAAAAAGTTGTTATTTTACCCCCCTTTTCTAAGCGCTTTATTATGAAAAAAGTATTTGGCGCCTTACTGTTGTTTTCGTTCATGGGTGTAACATTGCATGCCCAGCAGGAAGCACAGTTCACGCAATACATGTTTAACAACATGTCGATAAATCCGGCTTTTGCCGGGAGCAATGAGGCCATTTGCTTTACCGGTCTTGCAAGACAGCAGTGGTTTGGAATCAAGGAGGGGGGAGATAATGTGGCTCCCCGCACTTTCCTGGTTTCGCTTGACGCTCCCGTGAACATCCTTCACGGGGGGCTCGGCGCCACCGTTTTTCAGGACCAGCTCGGTTTTGAAAAGAATGTGGGGCTTCGTCTGAATTATGCCTATCGATTTAACCTGGGCAACGGCATGTTATCTTTCGGTGCACAGGCCGGTTTTCTCAACAAGACGATCGATTTCTCCAAATTCAGACCCCTGGATGAGGGAGACCCTGTCCTTGTTTCCTCCTCCAAGGAAAGCAATTTCACCACCGACTTCGGCTTTGGCGCATTTTACAAACTACCCGGAAAGTTCCATGTCGGTCTGTCTGCCATACAGCTGACAGGGGCCAAACAACCCATCGGCAAAGCCGAATACAGCAACAAACAGCACATCTTCGTGACCGCCGGTTATGAATATACCCTTCCTGACAACCCTGAATTCGAGATTCTTCCCTCGCTGCTTGTAAAGACAGACGGTGCCGCTGCCCAGTATGATGTTACGGCAATGTTGCGGTACAATAATAAATTCTGGGGTGGCGTTAGTTACAGAGTTCAGGATGCCATTGCCATACTGATGGGAATGCATGTGAAAAATTTCCGGATCGGGTACTCCTACGATATCACTACCTCTAAACTCACCAAGGCTGGCAGTACCGGAAGTCATGAGATCATGGCAGGTTATTGCTTCAAGATCATTATCGAAAAACCAAGAAAGTCTTACAGAAACACCCGGTTCCTCTAACATGAATAAAACAACAGGTCATATGAAAAGACTCATTTTCCTTCTGCTCATCGGCTTAGCGCTTGCAAGTTGCAGAAATTCCGGGAATGGAGAACTGATCGGCGTACAGGACCGTGATCCTTTTTACCAGCCTGACCCGTTCGGGATGGTATTTGTTCCGGCCGGCAGTTACACCATGGGCGCCGGAGACCAGGATGTTCCCTATGCCATGGTTTACCAGCCGAGAACAGTGACCGTGCAGGCCTTCTATATGGATGAAACGGAGATCACAAACAATGAATACAGGCAATTCGTATTCTGGGTCAGGGACTCCATTGCGCTGAAGCTTCTGGGCGACCAGGATCCGGATGAATACCTGATCAGCGAGAATGAGTATGGCGAGCCGTGGGATCCTCCCTTTCTTGACTGGAAAGCTTCCATCGACTATGAGGATCAGACCACCAGGGAGATTCTCAACGAAATGTATCTTCCCGAGCATGAAAGGTATTATCGTATCAAACAGCTCGACACCCGCAAACTGAATTTTGAATATTACTGGATCGATTTAAAGGCTGCCGCAAAGAAGGATTTCTCAAGCCCGGGCAACAACGAGGCAGGAAGTCTGAACAACCGTCCGCAGGGCTTGAAGGACCGCTCGGTTTATATCCGTAAGGAGGTCATCAACGTTTATCCCGACACCCTTGCCTGGGTGCATGATTATGCCTATTCTTTCAACGAGCCGATGACAGACAAATATTTCTGGCATCCTGCCTATGATCATTACCCGGTGGTAGGGGTCAGCTGGAAACAAGCCAGGGCATTCTGTATGTGGCGTTCACAACTGTTGCACAGTTACAATATCAAGCGTGGTGAAGTGGTTTTCAACGACTTCCGGCTTCCGAGCGAATCTGAATGGGAATGGGCTGCCAGGGGCGGATTGCAGTTGAGTCCTTATCCCTGGGGCGGACCCTATATCAGGAATACGGAAGGTTGTTTCCTTGGGAATTACAAACCGCTGAGGGGTAACTATATCGATGACGGCGGTATCCAGACAGTCATCGTCGCCCACTATGCCCCGAACGATTTTGGCCTTTACGATATGTCGGGCAATGTTGCCGAATGGTGCAATGATGCATTCGACGAATCAGCCTTCAACTTCACATGGGATCTGAATGCCTCCTATGATTACAATGCAAAAGAAACAGATCCTCCCGTACTGAAACGGAAAGTGATCAGAGGCGGATCATGGAAAGATGTCGGATACTTCCTCCAGGTGAACGCCAGAACCTATGAATACCAGGATACAGCCAAGTGTTACATAGGTTTCCGCTGCGTACAAACCTATCTTGGACGTCAGAAGGATGATAATCCCAACACCTCTTCCAACATTTACAACTAAAATGCAGGTTGATTTGAATCTTCCTGGACACGATATTTCTAACCTCCTATTTATTAATCTCTAAAAATCAAACATTTATCATGGGGCTTAACAGTTTAGTCAGAAGCAAGAAGTTTAAAAACTTCATGTCCAAACTCTACGGATGGGGTGCAGCCGTGGTTATTCTGGGTGCTCTTTTCAAGATCAACCATTATCCCGGGGCAAACCTTATGTTGATCATTGGTCTGGGGACAGAGGCCACGATCTTCTTTTTCTCTGCATTTGAACCACCATATGTGGAACCTGACTGGAGTCTTGTTTATCCAGAACTGGCCGGTATGTACCACGGTCAAGAAACCGAAATGCCCATCAAGAACAAGGATCTGACCAAAGAACTGGATAAAATGCTGGCTGATGCGAAAATCGGGCCGGAGCTGATACACAGTTTGAGTAAAGGCCTTCACAACCTTAGTGAAAACACTTCAAAACTCGGCGAAGTGACCAATGCCGCCGTAGCCACCGAAGATTACGTTAAAAATGTGAAGGCTGCCACCTCCACCGTTGGTGATCTGACCCAGGCTTATAAAAAGCAATCTGATGTCCTGAGCCAGGAAAATCAGGTTTCGGAGGAGTATTTCAAAAGCCTTAAATCAGCATCCAGTTCAGCCGCAAACCTTGCCAGTGCTTATGCCAGCGCTTCAGAGACGATCAAATCAGATCTGAATTCTACCAAAGACCTTGTCGGCAACATGAGTAATGCAGCCGCATCAGCCAAGATACTGCAGGAAAGCTATGTGAAATCAGCCGAGATCCTTGCTAAATCTGCTGCAGCCCTGGATTTCAGTTCTATTGAAGGTGGTGCCTATATGCAGCAATTGCAGAAAATCTCCGGGAACCTGTCAGCCCTCAACTCAGTGTACGAACTGCAACTCAAGGCCAACGAAGGCAATGTACAGCTGAACAAAGATCTTCAGGATAAATATGCGCTTTTCCTGAAGAACCTGAACGAATCCATTGAACAAACCTCACAATACAAACAGGGCGTTGAAATGTTGGCCCAGAATGTTGCCGCACTCAATAAGGTGTATGGTAATATGCTGGTTGCCATGAATGTAAACCCCGGAAAGTAATCAGCAGTAACTCGCAGTACCAAACCTTAATATTTAGACAAAATGGCCGGATACAAGGAAACACCGAGGCAAAAAATGATTGCCATGATGTATCTGGTTTTGACTGCACTGCTGGCTTTGAATGTATCTGTCGAGATCCTCAACGCATTTATCATCGTGAACCGAAGTATCGAGAATACGAATAAAAGCGTTGCAGGTAAGGTAGAATGGATCATGGATAAATTCAAACAGCAATATGCACTTAACCAGAACAAGGTTGGTCCCCACTGGGAAAAGGCCCAGCACGCTCAGCAGCTTGCCCAGAATATGATCAACTATATTGAAAATCTAAAATTGAAAGTCGTGATGGTTTCTGAAGGCGTTGACTCCCTCAAGGCCGTCCAGAAATTCTATCAGGTTGAATACCGCCAGCACCCCACCAATCCAAAGGATTCGATACCGGTGCTGACCTTGCAGTTGCATGAAGTACCCACCAGGGATAAATATGACGAATCGACCCACTTTTTTATCGGTTCTTCCCAGGACGGGTCGGCAGGAAAAGCCAGGGAACTGAAAAACAGAATCATCGATTTCAAGAAAAACATGCTTAACCTGGTAACTGAAGGCTCCAGAGCCAACTTCAAAATGGGTCTGGATACCGATGGACCGTTTTACGATGCCGACCGCAGAAAACAAAACTGGGAGATGCATCATTTCTATCATACCATCCTTGCCGCCGATGTTACCATATTAAATAAGCTGATCAACGAAGTCCAGACCACTGTCTTTGATGTGGTGAACCACTTGTTTGCCTCCATCAGCGAAACAGATTTCAAGTTTGACAAGATTGCGGCAAGGGTTGTTCCTCAAACCCGGTATATTTTCCAGGGCGATGAATACAATGCTGAAATCTTCGTTGCAGCATATGACACCAAAACAAACCCTGAGGTTTACATTGTGGAAGGTGCTGATACTGTTACGGATGCCAACCTGAAAGGCGCCAAACAGATTGAAGGGGTAAACGGCCTTGTCAGCCTGAAAATACCTGCCGGCGGAGAAGGAATTAAAAAATATGCCGGAGTGATCATGGTAAAAACTCCGACAGGGGAAATAAACAAGCACTATTTCAATGACGAATACGTGGTTGCCAGACCCTCCCTTACCGTTTCGGCTACCAAAATGAACGTGTTCTATATCGGTGTAGATAACCCTGTTTCCATTTCCGTACCCGGGGTCCCGACTGAAAAGGTCCGGCCTACCATCACCGTTGGTTCTCTTAACAGGGACGCCACCGGAAAAGACTGGATCGTCAGGGTACCCCGAGAAGCTTCGGGACAAAAAACCACCATTTCTGTCAGTGCAGGGGACGGGAAAGATACCAAGAGTATGGGAGGAGTCGAATTCAGGGTGAAGCGCGTTCCGGATCCGGTACCATTTATGGGCAGGATAAACAGCGGTCCGATCGCCCGCGAGGAATTGCTCATTTCCTCCGTTATCCCGCGTATGCCGCAAGACTTTGATTTTGAACTCAATTTCCTTATCCAGTCCTTTACTTTTGTTTCAACCGCCAGCGGTGACATCTACCAGAGGAATATTAACGGCAACCAGCTGACGGAAGAGGTAAAGAAATTTATCCGTACTGCCCGCCGCGGACAGAAAATATGGGTTGAAAACATCGTGGCTCAGGGCCCTGACGGCAACCGCCGCCTGGCAACCATGAGTCTTGAAATTAAATAAAACGCATAAAGTAACAGGTAATATGAAAAGGTCCGTCATCACTATCGCCCTGCTGTTCCTGCTTGCCGGTGTCACCCTCAGATCCGGTGCCCAGGTCATGGACAGCCCTCCCAGAGACGGGATATTTGATAAAATACATACCGTCGAAAGGAAACCAATCCCCTATTCAGCCTTGCGTGAAGCTGATGTGATCTGGTCAAACCGTATCTGGCGTGCCATTGACCTGCGCCAGAAAATCAACCAGCCTTTCTATTACCCTGAAAATCCGCACAATGGCTGGAGAAATCTTATGACTGTGATCATGGATGCGCTAAAGGAAGGGACTATCAGCGCCTACCAGATTTCTCCCACCGACGAGTTCACCAGCCCACTCACCTACGAAGAAATCCTCGGAAGTCTTGAACGAACTGATACAGTGCAACTCGTCAGACCATATCCGCCCTACGACATGTACGATACAGTCATGACAACCAAATTCAATCCAATGGATATCAAAATGTTCCGTCTGAAAGAAGACGTGTATTTTGATAAACAACGTTCTGAAATGGGTGTCAGGATCATCGGCCTCTGCCCGGTAAGGGATAATTTCGGAGAAGATGGCGTCTTCCGTGGCAAAGAACCCCTGTTCTGGGTTTACTTCCCAGAAATCAGACAGATACTGGCAAAAGCAGAAGTGTTTAACCGCTTCAACGATGCAGAAAGAAGAACCTACGAAGACATCTTCTGGAAAAGAATGTTCGACAGTTACATCATTAAAGAGAAAAATGTTTATGACAGGAAGATTGCGGACTATGCCATCGGCCTTGACGCACTTCTTGAATCTGAACGGATACAGGATGAACTGTTCAAGTTTGAACATGACCTTTGGGAGTTTTAGTAAATACCAGACTGTTGAAAAGGCTGCCTCCCCCGGGCAGCCTTTTTTTATCCCCGGACCTGAAAATCACAGTTTTTTATTCCTATTCTTCAGATTATCTTTGTCTTTTTACTCACCAAAACCGCCTTCCTGCCAATGCAGCCGGACGATATCTGGAATAAGCCCGTCGAATTTATCAAAGGTGTCGGACCCAAGAGGGCGGAACTCCTCAGAAAGGAAATCAGTGTTTCAACCGCGGGAGACCTTCTGACTTTCTACCCTTTCCGGTATGTTGACAGAAGTAAATACCTGAATATCCGTGAAATCAATAGTGATCAAGTTTATGTTCAGATCAGGGGAAGACTGCTCTCTGTGAACCTTGTGGGAAAGCCCGGTTCCGAAAGACTTACGGCATTGCTCAGGGATCAGTGTGGGGTGATCGAGCTGATTTGGTTCAAAGGGATCAAGTGGATTAAAAGCGGACTGATCCCTGACCAGGAGTATGTTGTATTCGGTAAACCCGCCTGGTTCAACGGTCAATACAACATCCCGCACCCTGAAATGGATCTGTACACACCGGCCCGCGAAACCGCCGCTGATCCTTTACAACCTTATTACAGCACCACGGAAAAACTGAAAACCGCCGGTCTCGACAGCCGTGGAATCAGAAAAGTAATGAAAACCCTGGTTGACAATATCTCCGGCGATATTCCGGAAAACCTGCCTGATTCCCTGATCGGGATTTTCAAATTGCCAGACAGAGAAACTGCCCTGAAACATATCCATTTTCCTCCCGACCCGGATCGCTTAAAACGGGCTCAGGCAAGGTTACGTTTTGAGGAGTTGTTTTTCATACAGTTACGACTGCTCAGAAGCAGGTTTTATCGCCAGCAACATTTCAAGGGATTTATTTTCAGCCGGATAGGAGATCATGTGAACCGTTTCTACCGTGAGCACCTGCCTTTCGACCTTACTGATGCCCAGAAAAAGGTGATCAGGGAAATCAGGGCTGACCTGGGCTCAGGAAAGCAAATGAATCGCTTGCTGCAGGGCGACGTTGGCAGCGGAAAAACCATGGTTGCCCTGATGACCATGCTGATTGCCCTCGACAACGGTTATCAGGCCAGCCTGATGGCACCCACGGAAATACTTGCCAACCAGCACTATGCAACTATCTCACGCATGCTGGAAAAGCTGGAGGTTCGCGTAGCATTGCTGACAGGATCAACAAAAGCGGCTGAAAGGAAAAAGATCCTGGAAGAACTTCAACAGGGGAAGATACAGATATTGATCGGCACACATGCCCTGATTGAAGAAAGTGTCCGCTTTGCTTCCCTGGGGATTGCAGTAATCGACGAACAGCACCGTTTTGGAGTAATGCAACGCGCACAGATGTGGGAGAAAAGCCCGAATCCTCCCCACGTGCTGGTAATGACAGCCACTCCAATTCCCAGGACACTTGCCATGACCCTGTACGGGGATCTTGATCTGTCGGTCATTGATGAACTCCCTCCGGGAAGAAAGCCGGTAAGAACCTATCATTTTGAGGAATCCCAGCGTCTCAGGGTGATCGGGTTCATACGAAAAAAGATCCTGGAAGGGCGGCAGGTTTACATCGTTTTTCCCCTGATCAACGAATCGGAAAGCCTCGATCTGAACTACCTGAAAGACGGTTTTGAAAGCGTCGGCAGGGATTTCCCCTATCCTGACTATTCAGTGGGTATGGTACACGGACAAATGAAGCCTTCAGAACGGGACTATGAAATGGAACAGTTTGCAAAAGGACGTACCCAGATATTGGTTGCAACGACCGTCATTGAAGTCGGGGTGGACGTTCCAAACGCCAGTCTGATGGTGATTGAAAACGCAGAGCGCTTCGGCCTTTCACAGCTTCATCAGCTCAGGGGAAGAGTCGGAAGGGGTGCAGACCAGTCGTTCTGTATACTGTTGACCGGTGACAAACTTACGCATGAAGCAAAAAAAAGGATAGATACCATGGTCAACACGCAAGACGGGTTCCTTGTAGCCGAAGCCGACCTGAAACTCAGGGGGCCCGGTGAATTTCAGGGTACCCGGCAGAGTGGCCTGATAGAACTGAAAATTGCAGACATTGTGAGGGATGAAAAAATTCTGAAATCAGCCAGGCAGGCGGCCATGGATATCATGAAGCATGATCCGGAACTTCGTTTTCCGGAAAACAGGACGCTGGCCATGAACCTTGCACAGTTGGAAAAAGACAGGATCAACCTTTCGAGAATAAGCTGAAACCAGGGGAATCAGAGACTCCGGCGTTTCATAATTATCTGTATTTTTGCAAATTTCCACGAATAAACGCTTATTCTGATAAAATGTCCGGGTTTGGTAAACATTAACCGAAAATGATCATCAACGGGGCATTCTCCCGCATGAAACGGGACAGGCATGTGACTATTGAAATAAAAATTATGTATCAATGAAAATTTCGCTGAATTGGCTAAAGCGGTATGTGGATGTTGACAAGGATGCTGACGAATTGTCGATGCTGCTTACCGGTTGTGGACTGGAAGTTGAATCGGTGGAAAACTTTCAGACCATCAGAGGGGGTTTGGAGGGAGTGATCACTGCCAGTGTGATCACATGTGAGAAGCATCCGGATGCAGACCGGCTGCATGTGACCCTGCTTGATACCGGGAGCGGGCAGCCTCTGCAGGTTGTTTGCGGCGCCCCCAATGTCAGGGCTGGCCAAATAGTCTTGCTGGCAAAAGTAGGAACAAGCCTTTTTAAGGGAGAGGAAAGCTTCCAGATCAGGGAAGCCAGAATCAGGGGCGTGCTGTCGCAGGGAATGATCTGTGCCGAAGATGAACTTGGGCTGGGTGATTCCCATGAAGGCATCCTCGTGCTTCCTGAGGATACACCGGTAGGCATGGCAGCTGCAGCATATTTTAATGTTTACACTGATACCATTTTTGAGATCGGACTCACCCCAAACCGTTCCGATGCATTTTCCCACACCGGAGTGGCCCGTGACCTGGCTGCCGTATTAAGAACGCTGGAACCGGAGAATTACCGGGATCTGATGCTTGACTGGCCGGATATCGGTGCATTTCAAGAAGGAACAGGCGACCTGTCAATAGGGGTGCAAATCGAAGATGCTGAATTGTGTCCAAGATACAGCGGCCTATGCATGACCAATATAAAGGTTAAAGATTCCCCTCAATGGATGCAACACCTCCTTCGTGCGGCAGGAATGCGCCCGATCAATAACATCGTGGACATCACCAATTTTGTAATGCTCGAAACAGGTCAGCCTCTTCATGCATTCGATGCTGCTTGTATCCGTGGCAGCCAGATCATCGTCAAGCGCCTGCCTGCCAATACCGTTTTCACCACACTCGACGGAACAGACAGAATTCTTAACGGAGAGGAACTCATGATCTGCGATACAGCAGGAGGCTTGTGTATGGCCGGTGTTTACGGAGGACTTCATTCCGGCGTAACGGAAAAGACAAGCGCTATTTTTCTTGAAAGTGCATGTTTCTCACCCGTTTCCATCCGGCGAACATCCAAATACCACGGCCTGAAAACAGACTCCTCCCAACGCTTCGAAAGAGGCAGCAATCCCGGGATGACAATTTATGCACTCAAGCGGGCAGCCCTGCTGATGCAGGAATATGCGGATGCCGTGGTCAGTTCGTCTGTTGTGGATGTACTTCCAGTACCCATACTCCCCTTTACCGTAAAGGTCAGTTACAAGAATATGAGCAGGCTGATCGGGGGAGAGATCCCTGAAGCCACCATCAAAGATATCCTTCAATGGCTTGAGATTGAAATCAAAGAAGAGACCACAGAAGGACTGACATTGTCTGTTCCTCCCTTCAAAACAGATGTCCGGCGTGAAGCAGACATTGTGGAGGAGATCATGCGGATTTACGGGTATAACCGAATACCCATGAGCAATGAGATTCGCTATGGCATGATCCATAGTGGTGACAACAGGAAGGAAAAACTGAAGAACCAGCTTGCCGACCTGCTCTCATCGTCGGGTTTCAGTGAGATCATGTGTAATTCGCTTACAAAAGCTGATTATATCAAGCTCTCAGGCAGCATACAGCCGGATTCATACGTACATATCCGCAACCCGCTCAGTCATGATCTGGAGGTCATGAGACGGACCATGCTTTACGGCGGTCTGGAAACTATCCTGCATAATCAGAACAGAAGGACGCAAAATCTGAAGCTGTATGAATTCGGTTCTGTATACAGCTTCAACGGTCACGCAGAGAAGACGCATCCCCTCGCCAATTATTCGGAAGAGGAACAACTCGCCCTCTGGATATGCGGGAATGATGTCGAGGAAAACTGGTACAGGAAACCCAGGGAGGCAGATTTCTTTTTCAGCAAAATGGTGATCCATCAGGTACTTTCAAGGGCAGGTATACGTAAAGAAAGTCTCCATATAAGGAATTCCTCAGATGACCTTTTCCGGCAGGGCCTCGCCTATTACGTTCATGCAGACGATGAAAAAGCACTCCTTGAAAGCGGGGAGGTAGCACCCCTTATCCTGAAACACTTTGATATTAAAACAAGTGTGTTTTTCACACGGATTGACTGGCAGCACCTGATGGCACTGGCATTGTCAAGGGAATTGAAATATTCGGAATTACCCCGTTACCCCTGGGTAAGAAGAGATCTTGCATTGCTGCTGGATAAGTCAGTTAGCTTTGATTCCATTGAAAAACTGGCCTTCGAAACCGAAAGCCGCCTGCTGAAGAAAGTCAGTCTTTTTGATGTTTACCAGGGTGAAGGGATAGCCGGGGATAAGAAATCCTATGCGGTCAGTTTCATCCTGCAGGACCTTGAGAAAACCCTTACCGATCAGGAAGTTGATGCGGTAATGGAGAAACTGATCCGCCGGTTCGGAGCCTCCCTGCAGGCTGAGATCAGGTAGTTCAGTTCAAAACAGCTTTCTTCACAGCCAACAGCTTGCCATTCCTGCTTTCCAGGCGGAAAAACAAGACCCCCGCCATTTGTTGCCGCGGTTTCCAGGGTAAAACGGTATATCCGGCCGGGGTGTCAAGCGAGTCGACAAGCTGTCCGCCGGCGGAATAAACCTTCAGTTTTGCAGATTCTGAGACATGGATAACGACCTGTAAAAGATCTTTTCCCGGGTTTGGGCTGACTTCAAGCATTTGGCTCGTCTCTGCTTCCCTGATTCCGATAAAATAATAATCCCAGATGCCAAGTGCATACTCCCCTGTTCTCAGGGTATCAATCATGATTTGTCCCTGAAAGGTGCTGCCATTCATGACAAAGGGGATTCCCTGCCAGGGATAGCCAGGCCCTGGACGGTACATCATTACCAGGGAATCTGCCTGATTGATGATTAGTTCATGGTCGAGATGTCCGAATCTGGAGTATGAAAAAGCGAGCTTTGCATCGAATCCGGATGGAGTAACGCCATCGATGCTCCAGTAACGCTGTGGTGACAGGGTAAATCCCGGAACGGGCTGTTCCAGGGTATCAGGAGCAACCCAGTGATGTGTCACCTGGAGCATGGCCGGTGCCGGACAGCTTAGGACCTCAAGGGAACAATATGTGTCGGGAAATGTGTAGGACCCATTGTTACTTATGGTTCTCAGATAATCGGTGGAGGCATCGGCGATTTTTTCCCTCGCATCAAGCAATACGGCCTTTGGTTGAAAGGGCAGCAGGCAGGTGATTTCCCCGAGCTGACCGTTAAAGGTCATGGTTCTTGTTTCGACCGTGAGATCCTGGCTGATGAAATCCAGTTCGAGCAGGTTGCCGTTGGAAATGTGGGTGGTCCCCTTCTGCTTTTGCCTCAGATAAACCTTGGTCTCATACTGATTGCCCGAGGGGACCACGCGCACCGAATCAATGGAGAAATGAGGGAAACCGGGATGGAAGACCCAGGTTTCAAAGAAATCTGTAAGATCAACGCCACTAAGACCGGAGAACAGGTCGCGCATCTGCTGGGAACTGATATCACGACAGGCGAAACTATCAAGATATTGTTGAACGGTAGCGAAAAAAAGGCTGTCGCCCAGGTAGCCCCGCAGGGTGTTGACCACGAGACCTCCTTTGTCATACACCGTACTTCCGTATGTAAGATTCTGAGGTATGTTGTAAAGGGCGTAGAAACCTCCGTCGGTGTGATGGGTATTCTGCAGTACATCGTGTTGTTTTGCTCTCACATAATCCTTATACGCCTGCTGGCCGTAAACACCCTCTTTGAAAACACCCTCGCAGAAAACGGCCCAGCCCTCATTGATCCACATATCTCCGGCCGAATGGCAGGTAACATAATCTCCAAACCACATGTGTGACAGTTCATGGGCATAGAGCCATTCCCAGGCAAGGGTTCCGTCGATGCAGGATTGCGGATAAGCGATGTTTGTGGCATGCTCCATGGCACCGATGGGGGTACTCACATATCCTACCCTGTTCCAGCGATAGGGTCCGAAACACTGTTCAAAGGTGGCCAAAACGGTATTGATATTGATAAAGGAATTTTTAGCCTTGGTGGTATCTCCGGGCTTCACATACAAAGTAACCGGAATGTTGCCGGCAATTCCCGGATAGGTTGACTGGACACAGCTGTATGAGGACACTGCAACTGACGCCAGGTATGCCGGTACAGGGATGTCGAGACCCCAGTGATACATGCTGGTATTGCCTCCCTGGGGATAGACACCTGCCAGGCTGCCGTTGCAAACCGCAATGAAGGGATCGGTGACGGTAATATAGAAGTCAAAGGTCGCCCTTTCAGTAAAATTATCGATACAGGGAAACCAGGCTCTGCCATAATTATGTGGTACATCCACCAGGGCAATCCCCAGATTGTAAGCCAGATTGCTTCCGCTGAAGTGAAAGCCGCCCCATCCCCCCGACTCCACTTCCGGGGTTCCGTGGTAAAAAACGAAAATTTCCACCGTATCTGCCATGGTCAGGGGAAGCGGAAAAACCAGGCTGATGGTTGTATCGTTGTATTGGAAGGGTAAATCTGCCTGCCCGAGTTTCACGCTGTCTACATTCAGCTTCAGCAATTCAAGATCAAGTCCGGAAACAGAGGGCTCACGGGCAGTGAGAAGCAAGCGGGTATGCCCTGTAATGATCTTTCCCTGGATATTGGTAATATCCAGGTGAATCTCGTAATGCAGGATATCCGCAGAGTCAGTTGCAGTCTGAATCCACGGGGCAGCCCACCCCCGGCCCTGTAATAATAAACCCGACATGACCAGAAAAAAGAAGACTCGGAAACCAACCATACCATTATAATATTTAATGAACAGCATTGTTTTTAATCCCTGTGAGATGAAGGTTTGATTTTTATATACCTTCGTTACGGTATTGAAACCGCTTGCAGATTTGACAAACGAAAAAATTTTTCAAGACAAAGTTAGTTATTCTTATTATCAAAGCTGATAAAAATGACCTCATCCTGGAAATGCTGGCGTCTGGTTATGGCCATATTCATTCTGGTTCCATTGCAATCCCTGAATGCGCAGAAAAAATGGTCGTTACAGGATTGCATCGAACATGCCCTTAGCAACAATATTCAGATCAGGCAGCAACGCCTGAGCCTCGACCTGGCTTCAGATAACCTGTTGCAAAGCCGGTTGGCCCTTCTGCCCTCCCTGAACGGGAATGCATCCCACGCCTACAATTACGGACGTACCGTAGACCGTTTCACCAATACTTTTGCCACCACGGAAGTACAATCCAACAATTTTTATGTTCAGGGGCAGCTTACTGTATTCAATGGTTTCCAGATGCTGCACACCATTGCCAGAAACCGCCTGAGCCTGATGGCAGGCAAGTATGATGTGGAAAAAATGCAGAATGACATCTCCCTGAACCTGGCTTCTGCCTATCTGAATATTCTCTATACCCAGGAAGCACTGACCAATGTATCAGGCCAATATGATCTTACACAGGAACAAGTCAACAGAATAAAGAAACTTGTGGAGGCCGGGAGCCTGGCAAAGAGTAATCTGTTGAACATGGAGGCGCAGGCTGCCACCGAAGAATTATCTCTCGTGAATGCGAGAAACAACCTTGAGATCGCTTACCTCACCCTGGTCCAGATCCTTGACATAAAAACCACGGAAGGATTTGATATAGAACGCCCCGTACTGAATGTCCCTGACCAGGTACAACTCACCGAACAACCTGCACAGATCTTTGCTGTCGCCCAGGGCATACAACCTGAAGTAAAAAGTGCCGAACTGAAAGTTGAGAGTGCGCTCCGTGACCTTTACATTGCCAGGGGTAGTGCAAGCCCTGTTCTGACCCTGGCAGGTTCATACGGTACAGGGTACTCGGGAGCAAGCCAAAGGCTTAAGGGTTATTCGATCGGCGGCCTCGACACCATCGGCTATACTGCAGCCACACCTGCCGTACCAGTTCTTGCACCCTCCGTCATCACAGAATTAGAAAAGATCCCTTTTCACGACCAGATTAATGACAACCTGAACAAGTCGTTTGGTTTTTATCTGAGTATTCCCATTTTCAATGGCTATCAAAGCAGAACCGCCATCAGCAGGGCTAAAATCGGGATAGCACAAGCCAGTTACAGCCTTGACAATACCAGAAACCAGCTCTACCAAGATGTTCAGCGGGCCTGGGCTGATGCACAGGCATCAGTCAAACAATACCACGCTGCAAAAAAATCGCTGGACGCCATGCGCGAGGCCTACTTTTACACCCAGCAACGCTTCGAGATTGGCAGCGCCAATGCCGTGGAGTTCAGCGAGGCTAAGAAAAACCTCGCCAAGGCTGAATCGGATGTGCTTACCGCAAAATATGAGTATGTATTCAGAAAAACGGTCCTCGACTTCTATATGGGGAAACCCATCAGAATTGAGTAAAATATTGATTATTAAGTGTTTTTTAACTTTCTACCCATATGAAGCTACCAAGAAAGAAAATCATTCGATTGATCATCCTGCTTGTGATCGTTCTGATAATTATCATGGCAATCGGACGTAAAAAAGGATGGTTTGGAGATACCGACCAGACCAGGGTGAGTATTGAAACGGTCAGTAAGCGTGATCTGATTGAAAGTGTTTCCGCCAACGGACGGATCCAACCAGAAACAGAAGTAAAAGTGACACCTGATATTTCTGGTGAGATAACGGAATTGTTCGTAAAGGAAGGGGACCAGGTGAAAACAGGGGATATTCTTGCCAAGGTCAATCCTGAAATATACCGGTCCAATCTGGACCAGGCGACAGCTTCATTGAACACACAAAGAGCGAATGAAGCCAATATGAAAGCGCGGCATTCACAGGTTCAGGCACAGTTTCTGAATGCCAAATCAGGCTTTGAAAGAAGCGAAAAACTTTACAAGCAGCAGGCTATATCGACCGCCGAATACGACAATGCCAAAGCAACTTATGAGAGTGCAAGGGCCGAGGTTGAAGCTGCGGAACAAAGCATCAGGGCGGCCTCTTTTACGGTAAAAAGTGCAGAAGCCATTCTGAACGAAGCACGGGAGAATTTCAGTAAAACCACCATTTATGCGCCGGTGGATGGTACGATTTCTAAACTGAGTGTCGAGAAAGGGGAAAGGGTTTCCGGGACCTCACAGTTTTCACCGGGTACTGAAATCATGAGAATTGCGAATCTTGGAGGGATGGAGGTTAATGTAAGTGTGAACGAAAACGACATTGTCAGGGTATCTCTGCATGATACTGCCCTGATCGAGGTTGACGCCTATATGAACAGGAAATTCAAGGGCATCGTAACCGAGATTGCCACATCCGCCAATGTCAGCGGGGTAAGTGTCGATCAGGTTACTAATTTCGACGTTAAAATACGGGTACTCAGGGAGTCATACCTCGATTTGCTGAAGGAGGATATGCCCGGATTTTCTCCACTGCGGCCGGGTATGTCGGCCACAGTCGATATCCAGACCCAGCGGGCACATCAGGTACTTACCGTGCCTATTCAGGCAGTTACCACAAGGGTCGATTCGGCCCTTGTCAAAGCGAAGAAAGACAGCGAAGAAAGAAAACAGCAGGATATGAATGCGGCAGAAAAAAAAGAAACTGAGTCTTTCAGGGAGTATGTCTTTGTGTTGGAAGAAGGTATCGTGAAAATGACAGAAGTGAAATCCGGTATTCAGGATAACACCTATATCGAAATCAAAGAAGGGTTAAAAGAAGGGCAGGAAGTTGTGACTGCACCTTACAGGGCCATCAGTAAAACCCTGAAAGACGGGGACAAAGTGAAGAAGGTAGATAAAAAAGACCTTTTCAGTAAAGAATAAGAAACTTCGATGGCACTGATCCTTTGCATAGAAACAGCCACCCCGGTTTGTTCTGTTGGTCTGTTCAGGGACGGTCATACCATCGCGTTGCTTCAGAGCAGCGGAACCAACGATCATGCCGCCATGCTGGCGGGCATGATCAATGAAATATTCCGCATGGAAGGGCTGCAATTGCAGCAAGCCGATGCCATCGCAGTGAGCAAAGGTCCCGGTTCCTATACAGGACTGAGGATAGGGGTTTCAACAGCCAAAGGACTTTGTTACAGTACGGGGAAACCATTGATTGCCGTCCACACCCTTGAAGCCATGGCGCTCGGTATGATCAAATCCATCGGCAGCAATGCGGAAATGCCGCAGGATCTGCTCTTCTGCCCAATGATCGATGCCAGGAGAATGGAAGTTTACTGTGCCGTTTATGACCGGAAACTCACAGAGATTATGCCGGTCAGTCCGCTTATTGTCACCGGCAATTCATTTGAAAATTTCCTTGCCCGGAAAGCCATGCTTTGTTTCGGAGACGGGGCGGATAAGTCAGCCAGCCTGCTTGAGGGAAGGAAGAGGCTGTTTCTTAAAACCGGTTTTACCCCTTCAGCCGGGTGGATGGGTTTCCTGGCCGAACAGAAACTGAGGGACGGCCTTATCGAAAACACAGCATATTTCGAGCCCTTTTATCTTAAAGAATTCGTGGCAGGAAAACCGGTCGTGAAAGGACTTTATTGATAATCAGTGGGGTGCTGCGTCTTTTTTACAGCAGGCAGGAAGTTTCCCGTACGCCTTTTCATCAGCAGGGACATCATCGGCATCATATCCCAGCCGTGAAATCGCCTTTCTGATCTTATCAGGGTCCGTCTTCCGGACTTTGTATGTAACTGTCACCATTTTTGTTTTCAAATCGAGGCTGGCCTCCTTAACTCCCTTTTCAAAGGCAAGTCCTTTCTCTATCCGTTCCTTACACATGCCGCAGACAGCAGATGTTTTAACTGAAATTTCAGCGGTGTTTTTCGCGGAATTCTGGGTGAAACCCATTACCGAAAATACCAGTACGGTCTTTATGGCATATCCGTATATCAGGGTTTTTTTATTTCTGTTGATCCACCTGAGAATGAATGTAAATACTGACATATCAAACATTTTATCCTTAATAACCGTTTTTTTTCATAAATGTTTTAACCAAAGGCAGTATTTCTTGTTATTTTTATCCGGGAATATACATAACGAATCATATAAGAATGAATAAAGTTGTAAAAGACGCGTACGAAGCCATCCGTGATATAGGCGACAACGCCACCATCATGGTCGGTGGTTTTGGATTATGCGGAATTCCGGAGAACCTGCTCATTGCCCTCTCTGAGTCACGGGTACGAGGGCTCACCTGCATTTCCAACAATGCGGGCGTTGACGGGTTTGGCCTGGGCAAGCTTCTGAACACCCGCCAAGTCAGAAAAATGATATCTTCCTACGTTGGTGAAAACAAAGAATTTGAGAGACAACTGATGGCCGGGGAACTGGAAGTGGAGCTTATTCCGCAGGGTACGCTTGCCGAGCGGTGCAGGGCAGGCGGAGCAGGCATTCCCGCCTTCTTTGTTCCTGCCGGTTACGGAACCGAAGTGGCAGAAGGCAAAGAGGTAAGGGAATTCAACGGGAAAATGCACCTGCTGGAAACAGCCCTGACAGCAGACTTTGCGTTAATCAAAGCATGGAAGGGAGATACCAAGGGTAACCTTATATTCAGAGCCACTGCCAACAACTTTAACCAGGCCATGGGTATGGCAGGCCGTATCACCATTGCCGAAGTGGAGGAGCTTGTTCCTGCCGGCTCTCTTGATCCCAATTGCATACACCTGCCTGGAATCTTCGTGCAAAGAATATTCCAGGGATCAAACTACGAGAAAAAAATTGAATTCCGGACAGTACGTTCCACCTAATTTAACACACAGCATATGGCATTGGATAAAAACGGCATTGCCAAAAGAATTGCCAAAGAACTGAAAGACGGTTATTATGTGAATCTTGGCATAGGAATTCCGACCCTGGTGGCCAACTATATACCCTCTGGAATGGAAGTGATCCTTCAATCGGAAAACGGTTTACTCGGAATAGGTCCGTTTCCGCCGGATGATGAAGTGGATGCCGACCTGATCAACGCTGGCAAACAGACAGTTACCGCAGTCACCGGGGCATCCTTTTTCGATTCCTCACTCAGTTTTGCCATGATCCGGGGCGGTCATGTAAATCTGACTTTGCTGGGAGCTTTTGAGGTTAGTGAAAAGGGAGACATCGCCAGCTGGAAAGTACCTGAAAAACTTGTGAAAGGCATGGGTGGTGCCATGGATCTGGTAGCCAGTGCCAAACGCATCATCGTTGCCATGCAGCATACCAATAAAGAGGGAGAATCGAAACTGCTCAGGCAATGTACGCTTCCCCTGACCGGGGTCGGGTGCGTAAAACGCATTGTCACGGATCTTGCAGTTGTGGATGTAACGGAGAATGGATTCAAACTGGTGGAAAGAGCACCCGGTATCAGTGTGGAAGAAATCATCAAAGCCACAGAAGCACCCTTGCTCGTGGAGGGAGATATTCCGGAAATGGATCTCAGCTGATTTCCCTGCGTATTTCCGTAAACACTTTCTCTGTCGTGCGGTTCAGCGTCTCCATCAGTTGGGGCAGGTTTTCTTTTCCTTCGCCTGTTTTTCCGGCTTTTTCAATATCCCTGATCAGCTGCTTAAGTGGATAAATAGAAAGAATGTCAATCGTTGCCTTCAGTTTATGGGCCAGATGCGCCAATGCCTGCAAATCGGCTGCCTGGTAAGCTTCATTCAGATCATGCAGCACCTCCGGAGTCGAGTCAAGAAAAACCTGTACGATCTTGGCCAGTGCTCCCGGATCCTCTTCATCCATCGCACGAAAAGCAGTCAGATCATATAATGGAACTTCACACATGAATTAACTATATTTCTTTGTTTTTCAGCATTCTGTAAATTGTCGACTTCCCGATATCCAGTTTTTCTGCCACCAGTAACACATTGTTGTTGTATTTCTGAAGGAAAAACCTGATAATCTTACGGGTATATTCCTCAAGCGAATTTTCCTCCATTAGGAAATCGCTGTGGGGCAGTGATGAATTAAAGGAAATGTCGACATCATCAATCATGTCGGAATTGGTCATCACACA
Organism: Bacteroidota bacterium; assembly: GCA_022709385.1. Classification (GTDB taxonomy): domain Bacteria; phylum Bacteroidota; class Bacteroidia; order Bacteroidales; family CAIXZF01; genus JAKLIX01. The sequence continues at coordinate 82,639 of JAKLIX010000009.1, forward strand.
GGCCAGGTTAATCACTGCCCTGAGTTCCCGAATATTACCCGGGTATGAGTAACGGAGCAGTTTCCCCTGTGCGGCTGGTGTCAGAGTGGCTTTCGGGCTTCTGTTATCCCGGGAATATTGTTCAATAAAATACTTGGCAATGATAAGAATATCTTCCCCCCTGTACCGAAGCGGAGGTAATTCAATCGGGATACCCTGCAACTGATAATAGAGATCTTCCCTGAACCTGCCCCTGACAATCTCCTCACCGATATTTTTTCTGGTGGATCCGATAATACGCAGGTCGAGCTTTACCGCTTCAGATCCCCCGGGCCTGACAAACTCCTTTTCCTGAATGACTTTTAAAAGCCTGCCCTGAAGATTATAATCCAGATCAGTAATTTCGTCCAGATAAAGTGTTCCCTTCGTGGCCTGCTCCAGTTGCCCCGTTTTTCTTGAAGTAATGGTTGACAGATATCCCTTTTCATATCCGAATAGTTCAGTTTCAATATAATCGCTGTTATACCCTGAAACATTGACCGTAACAAAGGGTTTCCGCTTCCTTACTGAATTAAAATGAATGGCTTTGGCAACAAGGTCCTTTCCTGTCCCGGTTTCTCCGCTGATCATTACCGGTATTCCTGATTTTGTTGCTTTTTCGATCAGGTGAAAAACCTGCCGTATTACGGGGCTCTGGCCTTTAATCACATCCTGGTAATGATATTTTTTTTCAACCTCTTCCCTCAGATCCTCAATTTCTCTTCTAAGGTCGAACTTTTCGATCAGGTGTTTCATTACAAACTGGATCCGGTCAGGAGTTTCATGATCCTTCACGATGTAATCCGTGATACCCTCCCTGTACAGGGCGGTGGCAATGCGGACATCTTCCTGTCCGGAAATCACGATTACCGGTATGTCTGGCAGATGTTCCCTGATCCTTTTTAACACCACATTCCCCGAAAGATCAGGAAGGAAGTAATCCAGACAGATCACGGCCGGTTCCTTATGCAGGTTTTTCAACATTTCCGATCCGGAAAGAAAAACCTCTGTTGAGAACAAGGGATTTCTGGTTACGGTATATTGGAGCATTTCGGCATAAGCCGGGTCATCTTCCACAATAAACACCAGGATAGTTTCCATTTTGGGAAATTAATCAATGTAAAAATAATACAAATCATTGATTCTTTCCCAGAAAGGGATGAATTACCAATAAAAAATTTTTCAGACTGAAATTCTCAGACCTGATGATTTCCAGTAACACATGCAGGTTTCCGCTCAGGCATTGCGGGGAGGAAGATATCAGATCATTTTAGCAGGATCGACCCACAATGTAAACTGTTCGTCGGTAAGCAGGCCCAGCTGGAGTGCAGCCTCACGGAGGGTAAGATTCCCGGCGTGGGCAGTTTTGGCAATTTTGGCGGCATTATCGTATCCGATGTGGGGGTTCAGTGCCGTCACCAGCATCAGGGAATTTTCCAGGTTTTTCTGAATATTAACCCTGTTTGCCCCGATGTCTTCCACGCAATGCTCGCTAAATGACTGGCAGGCATCCCCGATTAGCCTGGCCGACATCAACAGGTTATAAATGATCACGGGTTTGAAAACATTCAGCTGAAAATGGCCATTCATACCACCAATGGCGATGGCAGCATCATTACCGATCACCTGTGCACAAACCATGGTAAGTGCCTCGGATTGCGTGGGGTTGACCTTACCGGGCATAATGGAGGAACCCGGTTCATTGGCAGGCAGATTAAGTTCCCCGATACCGCAGCGGGGACCGGAACCGAGCAAACGGATGTCATTGGCGATTTTCATCAGGCTGACGGCGAGTCTTTTCAGTGCACCTGAGGTTTCCACCATGGCGTCATGTGCCGACAGGGACTCAAATTTGTTGGGTGCCGTAACGAAGGGGCAGTCGGTGAGTGCTGCAATTTTGGCTGCAACCAGCACATCATAACCTTTGGGAGCATTGATGCCGGTACCAACGGCCGTTCCGCCCAGTGCAAGCTCGGCAAGGTGAGGCAGGGTATTCCGCAGGGCTCTGATCCCATGCTCCAGCTGAGAGGCATACCCGGAAAATTCCTGGCCCAGGGTCAGCGGGGTGGCATCCATCAGATGGGTTCTTCCGATCTTGACAATATCTTGATATTCCCTGGCTTTTGCGGATAATGACTGCCACAGTCTTTCCACACCGGGAAGCGTGGTTTCAACCACGGCTTTGTAGGCCGCTATCGACATCGCAGTTGGAAAAGTGTCGTTCGACGATTGAGATTTATTCACATCGTCGTTCGGATGGATAAAGGTCTTCTCGCCCAGTTTACCCCCGTGCAAAACATGAGCACGGTTTGCAATCACCTCATTGACGTTCATATTTGACTGGGTTCCGGAGCCGGTTTGCCAAACCACGAGAGGAAACTCCTCCTGATGCTTACCTGCAAGGATCTCGTCACAGACCTGTGCAATCAGATCGCATTTTTCCCTGCTCAGCACACCAAGGTCATAATTGGCAAGCGCCGCCGCCTTTTTTAAAATGGCAAATGCATGGATGATCTCTTCCGGCATCCTCTGCCCGCCAATTTTAAAATTATCCCTGGACCGCTGGGTTTGGGCACCCCAGTATTTGTCTGCCGGAACCTCAACAGGTCCCATTGTGTCCCTTTCAGTTCTTGTTTCCATAATGCTGCTAATTATTGGTTATTTATTCCTTTCTGCCAAATTCCATCAGGTAGGCTTTCATCATTTCATTCAGGTCTCCATCCATCACAGACTGTACGTCTGAAGTTTCATAATCAGTTCTTAAATCTTTGACCATCTTATACGGATGCATGACATAACTCCTTATCTGCGATCCCCATTCAATCTTCTTTTTGGTGCCTTCAATTTTCTCGAGCGATTCTCTTTTCTTCCGGAGTTCAATCTCATACAGCTGGGATTTCAACATCCTGACGGCCTTTTCCCTGTTTTGAAGCTGTGAGCGGGTTTCCTGACATTCGATGATGATCCCCGTGGGTGCATGCCTCAATCTGACTGCGGTTTCTACCTTATTCACATTCTGTCCGCCAGGGCCGCTCGATCTGTATGTATCCCAGGAGATGTCTGCAGGATTGATCTCTATCTGTATGTTCTCATCAATGACCGGGTAGGCATAGACCGAAGCAAAAGATGTATGCCTCCTGTGATTGGCGTCAAAGGGGGAAAGCCTCACCAGCCTGTGCACACCGCTCTCACTTTTCAGATAACCGAAAACAAAATCTCCTTCAAATTCAAGCGTTACCGATTTAATACCAGCCACATCCCCGTCCTGCAGGTCAATTTCTTTTACCTTGTAGTCATTTCTTTCGCCCCAGCGGATATACATACGCATCAGCATGGCCGCCCAATCCTGGCTTTCGGTACCACCGGCTCCCGAGTTGATGGTGAGGATTGCTCCCAGTTTATCCTCCTCCCCGCTTAGCATATTCCTGAATTCAAGATCTTCAAGCAATTGAGTAACATGATGATACTGCTTATCCAACTCATCCTCAGTGCCCTCACCCTCAGAAAAAAAATCATAGATCACCTGCAGATCGTCAATTGCATGCTGCAGTTTTCCATAAGCATTTGTCCAGCTTTTCTTCTCCTGAATGCTTTTTAACAGCTGCTCTGCTTTGCGCGGATCGTCCCAAAAACCCGGCTCATGGGTCAGTTTCTCTTCTTCCGCAATTCGGAAAAGCTTGTCTTCAACTTCAAAGGAACCTCCTCAGGGCCCCCGCCCTTTCCCGGACTTCCTGCATCAATTCTGCTGATACCATATCTGGTCAAGTATTTTATTCCAAAAAACAATTCTTTCGTAGCCAACTGTTAACAATCTCCTCCTCAAACCCCCTCCTTACCAGCCTGCGGTAACAAGATGCAGGATCTTTCCCCATGCCTGCAGCCTGCTCCATGATGGCCAGGTATTCCTCCTCTGGTATTGCCGCCAGTGCTTTTGTGATCAATTCCTCTGCTATCCCATTGTCGAGAAGCAATATCCTGATCCTTTCCCTTCCCCATTTTTTTTCGTACAGGCACTTTTCCGTCATATGCCTGCAATACCGGCTGTCATCAATGAGCTTCAAATCCCGCAGTTGCGAGAGGATTTCAGCAGTCTGGTCTCCGCTTAGCTGCCATCGTTCAAGTTTAAGCCTTATTTCCCTTTCCGGGTGCTCACCCCTGGCACAGTATGCAGCTATCCGCCGCTTCAGGTCATGCATGTCACTCTGCCTCACAATCTGGCAATAATCAAACAAAGGTAGCTTTTTTCTGCAATACAGCCACTGAACCATCATGGGAAATTGTTCTGTCTGACCAGACATGCAGGCTTATTGCAAACAACCTGACCGTTGCTGCACGGGATGGGTCTGCGAAAAATATACAATCCTGTGTTATATGGTATTATACCGAAAGAACACAGGAATGCGAAAAATTTGTTTCCAGAGTCATCGGTATAATACCAATGTTCTATGAAACAATCCCTTTGACATCTCATTCAGGCGGAGTTTAAACCTTATGGTTAATCAGGTGTTAAAATAATTATGCTTTCCGGCAATTAACCTAATTTTGCACAAAAATTCATCCGATGAAGAAACTCATGCTGATCAGCCTGCTCTTTGCTCTTTTTTCCCAGGCTTTTCCCCAGCACCGGATCTCTGGCAATGTTTGCTACGACAATGAATACCTGACGTATCTCGATAGTGTCACAGTTTTGCTCAAACAGGGAAATGTTATTGTTTCCCAGACAAACACAGATCAGATGGGGCATTTTCAGTTCAGCGGCATCTCCGACGGCACTTACACCCTGTCCGGTTATTGTTCAAAGAACTGGGGAGGAGGAAGCAGCACCGATGCCCTGAGAATCCTTCAGCATTTCGTTCATATTCAATCACTTACAAGCATCCGTCTTGAAGCTGCGGATGTAGACAACAACAGCCAGGTGAATACGACCGACGCCCTGATGGTCAGCCGCAGGTATATACAATTGCTTGACAGTTTTCCTGCGGGAGACTGGGTTCTGGGGGAAAAACAAATCACCCTAGCAGGAAATGACATCTTCGCTAACCTGAAAGCCACATGTATGGGCGATGTGAACGCATCATTCACACCGCCGGCAGTTTTCACTTGCGGACAAACCCTAACCGATACCCGCGATGATCAGATTTACCCGACAGTCCTGATCGGAGAACAATGCTGGATGGCAAAGAACATGAATATCGGCACATTCATTTACGGAGTCGGAAATCAGGGAAACAATTACGTAATTGAAAAATACTGTTACCAGAACAACCTGACCAATTGTTATAATTTTGGCGGGCTGTATCAGTGGGATGAAATGATGCAGTACGACACCACTCCGGGTGTTCAGGGAATCTGTCCTGCGGGCTTTCATATTCCCACCGACAGCGAATGGGATACCGTCATATATACCCTGGGCGGTTATGCCATGGCAGGAGGAGCGCTCAAGGTTGGCGGCAGTTCCGGTTTTAATGGTCTGCTGGCAGGTTGGGTGATCGACTGTCAGAAATTCCGTTTGCTCGGAACCAAAGGTTTTTTCTGGAGTTCAACGCCCTATTACGGCATTTACGGCTATGACCGGACACTGTTATATAATTCGAACAGCGTTACGCGTGATTATGCCGACCAGGAAGACGGACTTTCGGTCAGATGTTTAAAAGACTGATCTTCAATATTCTTTTCGTGCCTTTGGTGATACGGAAGGTATGATCAATCCTGTAACCTACTACCCAGGCAATCTTTTCTCCTGAACAAAGCACCCAGATTTTCTCTTTGACAGTAAGAGGCAGTTTCAGATCAATCAGGAAATCGCTGAGTTTTTTTCGCCGGTTCAGGCCAAAGGGTTTGAATGCATCTCCTTCATGCCAGGGGCGCAAAGACAGGGGAAATTCCAATTTCTCAAGATCTAGAGAAGCCACCTGGGGAGAAGGATCGGGAAGACCTTCTACTTCATTTTCAATGATTTCTAACCGCAGGACAAATGGCAATGCCTTTTTTCTGACCAGTCTGCTTTGGCGTGCAGGTAAATTAAGCTGCACTTTCTGCTCCTTCAGCGGCAGGGGGATGGGTGCAAGCAGCAGTGCATCTCTGTCGCGAATGATCCTGTGGGTTGCTGAAAATATCTGCTTTCCGCTTTGCAGGGCCCGGAGCCGTTCAATGTCCGGAAGATGTTCTCTTCTGAAACCAAAAGGTTCCAGGTAATTCAAAAGGAGATAATCAGCATGTTCCTTTGCTGCAAGGCGGTCAAGATTGATTCGGACACCAGCCTCCCCATCCGAAACGATGTCCGAAAGTTCCTGTGCCAGGAAGCATTCCAAGAGCGCAGCCTCATCTCTGAACCTTTTGATATTGTTATACAACACTTTCCGGAAGCCCGGATAGATTTCCTCAAAGAGCGGTAACAACAGCTTCCTGATCCTGTTTCTCAGGTAATAATTTTCTTCATTGCTGATATCTTCCCTGAAGGGTATCCTGTAATGCCGTGCATATGATTCGATCTGGCTCCTGCTGATCAAGGCAAGCGGACGGATAAGCCGGCCCTGTTTTTCAGCAAAGCCCTGTAATCCTTTAATTCCAGTTCCCCTGATCAGGTTTACGAGGATGGTTTCAATCTGATCGTCAGCATGATGTCCGGTCGCAATGTGATCAAAACCATGTACCACAGCCAGTTTCTCAAACCATATGTAACGCAGCTCTCTGGCTGCCATTTGTATGGAAATCCTGTGTCTTTGTGCGTACTGCCTGGTCCGGAACTCCCTGAGATAAAAGGGTACTCCTTCAGCGCTTGCCTTCTGCTCAACAAAATGTGCATCCTCCACTGAATCTTTTCCTCTGAGGCGGAAATTACAGTGGGCAATTGCACAATCCAGGCCCCGCTTTGTGAGCGCATGCCACATCACCATGGAATCCAATCCGCCGCTGACTGCCAGCAGCACCTTTTTCCCTGGTTCCGGCAGGATCAGTTTTGAATTAAAATCCGAGAAGTTCTCATCCATCCGGCCTGCGATTGGTTAAATCCGGTTCCATGACGCAGCCTTCGGGTCAACCGGGTCAGATAACCCAGGTATCCCCGCTGTTCAGCAGGTCATCGACCGTCTTGACAGGGTTGTTTTCCTTGGCATAAGCGATCTGCTCTTCCACCATGTCATCATAGGTCGGATACATGGCTGAGCGGATTACACCAAGGGCCACAGGGAACATAGGCGGTGCCATTTTTGCCAGCATCAGGTGCACGCCCGGGTCTTGCTGGTACTTGTCATGAATCAGGAGATCATTCTCGGTGATCCCGTTTTCCCCGAGCTGAACAACCTCCAGACGGTTACTGAAAAAGCGTATCCCTTTATCCTTGTTTTTCCCAAAAATCATCGGTTCACCATTTTTCAAAACCAACTGGAAATCATCCTTGATATCTTTGGCGGTAACCTGCTGATGGGCTCCGTCGGCAAAAATGATGCAGTTCTGCAGGATCTCGATCAGGGAGGTTCCGTCATGTTTCGCTGCCTCGAACATGATCTCCGTCATCAGTTTGGGATTGGTATCCACAGCCCTGGCAAAGAAGGTTCCCTGTGCACCCATGACCAGTTCTCCGATATTGAACGGATGTTCGATGGTACCCTGGGGGGAGGTTTTGGTGACCATCCCCATAGGGGTTGTAGGGGAATACTGGCCCTTGGTCAGTCCATAGATCTGATTATTGAAGAGGATAATATTCAGATCGATATTCCTGCGAATGACATGAATAAAATGATTTCCTCCGATGGCAAGGGAATCACCATCGCCGGTGGCTACCCAAACACTCAGGTGCGGATTGGCGATCTTGACCCCGCTCGAGATTGCGGCTGCTCTTCCATGGATGCCATGTATGCCGTAGGTATTCACATAATAAGGAAATCGTGAGGAACAACCGATACCGGAAACCATCACGAAATTCTCCTTTTTATACCCGATCTTGGGAAAGACATTGGCAACGGAAGACAAGATGGCATGGGCTCCGCAGCCGGGGCACCACTTCACCATCTGGTCGCTTACGAAATCCTGTTTTGTCAGCTCAACGGATGAGCGTTCTATTGTTGTATTTTCCGGACGTTCAAACATACCTATTCCTCCTCTAAAATTTGATTGAAAACAGCGGTTAATTCATTGACAACAAACGGCAGTCCCTGCACCTTGTTATATTGACTGTATTTGAACTGCGGGAACAACATTCTGAGGTAATAAATGAATTGCCCGGAATTTAGTTCGCATACAATGATTTTTTTAAATCCTGCAAACACCTCAGGCGTATTTTTTGGGAGGGGCATGATGTAATGAAAATGTGCATGACTGACTTTTTTACCGGCAGCGCGCATTTCATCGACAGCGTATTGGATGGCGCCTTTGGTGCTTCCCCATCCGATTACCAGGAGATCTCCTTCCGGATCACCGTAAATTTCCTGCCTGGGAATGAAATTTTGCACTTTCTGCACTTTTTCAGCTCTCAGATTGACCATCAGCTGATGGTTCAGCGGGTCGGTGGATACAATGCCTGTGATGTTTTCCTTTTCGAGGCCGCCAACCCTGTGCCGGAGCCCTTCGGTTCCGGGCAACGCCCATTTCCTGACGAGTGTTTCTGGATCCCGGCGAAAAGGTTTGTAATCGGGTTCGTTTGGTTTTGCAATGGGAGGCTGGATGGCCGGCAGATCGGCAGCCTTCGGGATTTTGAACAGTTCGGACCCGAAGCCAATTACACCTTCCGACAGCAGCATGGTCGGTGTCATATGTTCAAGGGCCAGTTTGGCAGCTTCGAATGCCATATAGAAAGCATTGGCCGGGCTGGAAGCGGCCACGATAATGACCGGACATTCTCCGTTTCGTCCGAAGAGGGCCTGCAGCAGGTCAGATTGCTCTGATTTGGTGGGTAAACCCGTGGAAGGTCCTCCGCGTTGTACATCCACTATTACCATGGGTAATTCAGTCATGACAGCCAGGCCGATGGCCTCACTTTTCAGGGAGAGCCCCGGGCCGGAGGTTGTTGTAATTGCCAGGGAACCTGTATATGCGGCGCCGATCGCCGAGCAAATTCCCGCAATCTCATCCTCAGCCTGAAAAACCTTTACTCCCAGTGATTTATGCTTGGCAAGCTCCATCAATATCTCAGTGGCCGGAGTAATCGGGTAAGATCCAAGGAACAGCGGTCTGCCAGAACGTTCGGAAGCAGCAATAAAACCCCATGCCACGGCGGTATTCCCGACAATGTTGCGATATTTGCCTTTTTCCATCGTAGCCTTGGGGATGGTATACTGCGAAGAAATGGCCTCCACGGTATCGGCAAAATTATATCCGGCCTGTAATACTGCCTTGTTCAGCTTAATCACATCCGGCTTCTTCTTGAATTTGGTTTCGAAAAACCTGAAAGTGTTGTCGAGCGGCTTATTTAAAAGGTAATACAAGATGCCGAGCGCGAACATGTTTTTACTCCTTTCGGCGGTCTTGTTATCAACCCCCAGATCCTTGCCAGCCTCTCTCGTCAATGAAGTAATCGGAGCCTTCACCAAATGATACTTCTCCAGGCTTCTGTCTTCGAGTGGGTTGGAACTATACCCTGCCTTCTCGATGGCTGCAGGATCGAAAGTATCCGTATCAAGGATCAGCGTAGCTCCGTGCTTTGCCCATTTCAGGTTGGATTTTAAGGATGCAGGGTTCATGGTGACAAGAACATCACAGTAATCCCCGGTAGTCAGAATTTTCTTCTTTCCGATATGGACCTGGAAACCGGAAACACCTGCAACGGTGTTGTGCGGTGCACGAATTTCAGCAGGAAAATCAGGAAATGTCGCCAGGTCGTTGCCGTCCAATGCAGCAGTCTCGGAAAACAGGGTCCCGACAAGTTGCATCCCGTCACCCGAATCCCCGACAAATTTAACAACCACATCCTCAAGGTCTACGATTGGCTTTGATTTCTTAGCCATAATGTAATGTTTATTAAAAATGATCCGCAAAGGTAGCGCTTTTGTTTTTCCGCTTTGAAGAATCTTCAATAAATTTCAATGGCTTCATTTCAACCCATGCAGCTGACACATGCAATCCTGCACACGCTCGGTATATGTCCTACTTTTCAGTCAGCTGCCCCCCGGATGACATTTTGACCCCGTGCTTGTCAGGCATCTTCATCAGGAATATGATACCCATTCCCTGAAGGCTTGCAAAAACAAAGCCGTTCAGAAGGAGTGATGCCAGACAGGATCAGGAACAACATTTTTGCAATGCTGTTCAATGCCGGTAAAAACGAAAACCGATCCGCATTATCAGGATGATTCCGCTTCAACAGATACTCCGTGAAAAACCTGCTGATTAAACTCATTCATAATTGGTTAGCCAAAGTAAAGTCGCATAGAATGAAGCATCCTTTGTATACCGGATGCACACAGGAATGCGATGTGTGTTTCCAGAGTTATCGGTATTAAGAATCAAAAAAAATTGCTTCTCATTTTCACCAGATTCAGTATCCTTTTCTTTGAAGGGATTGTGCACTCAATACTGCTTATGATCAATGCTTTACACTTTAGATGTTATACCGACACGGAATGAGTTTGCGAAAAAATTGTGATATAGGGGTGTACGGCATTACTCAAACTTAAAGGTTCTTGACAGCAGTGTGAAACAGTGGTGTTTAGAACCAGTAATACCGTACACCGCTCTGAAGAACTTTTACTGAAGACCCGCTATGTGTCGGTATAAACAGCTTTGCATTAGCAAACCTGTCAAGTATGAGTATAATTTTGTTTTACAAATCAATTACGTGTTGGAATAAACAAAAAATACGATGAATTTTTCCGTTATTATTATCGCCTATATAATTAATTACTAATTGTTTGAGAATTAATTTATGGCATAATGATTTAAAAAATCAAGAAAATAGTTTTAATTAAATAATCTGTTCATTACATTTGCTGAAAATTTCAAACATCAATAAAATGATCAATTTAGATTTCACAGAAAAAGAGCTGGATACTTTAAAAGAGTATTTCCAGTCAGAATTATTAAAAACTGAGCAAAAGATTGACAGTATTAAGGGAATACTGGAAAAGATCGGAAAAAAGACCGGCAAGGTTTACCGCTCTGAAAAGAAAGCAGCCAGAAAGGCATTGAAAAAGATGAAAGCCATGGCACATCTGATTGAGCCGGAAATCAAGATAAGGAAAAAACCCGGTCCGAAGCCAAAAACCGAGAAAGTTGCCACCGCTGTCAGTGAAACTCCCGAGAAGAAGAGAAGAGGAAGGCCACCACGGGCGAAGGAGGAGGTAAAGCGTCGCGGGAGGCCCCGGGTAATAAAACCGATTGTTGAGGCGGAAGCCACACCAGAACCTGCAGTTAAAACCCGTCGTAAGAGAGTTGCCCTTACAATTGAGAAACCACTTCCAGTGGTTCAGGAAACGAAGGTCCGTAAAAGAGGTCCAAGAACTGTGAAAGCACAGGCAGCAGCAGTAACAGAGCAAAGCCCCAGGAGAAAACCTGGAAGGCCTCCCAAAGCTGCCTCTGAGAAAAAGCCTGTCAAACCGGGACCCAAGGTGCCGAAAAAGAAAGCAATAAAAATACCCTGGGGAGCATGGATAACCAATGTGCTTAGAGACAGTGAAGAAAACCTCAGCCAGCAGATCATCCTTGATACCATTGCCAAGCGTTTGCAGCTTGCCGGCCCGGAGCTGGAATCGGCCACAGTGAAAATCCTTGACCAATTCAGCAAACTGCAGAAAACGGGGAAAATCATTTCCCAGCAAAGCGGTGATGCAACGGTATACGGATTAAAGATAAGCGGAAGAAAAGGCCGCTAATTTAGAACCGGTAAAAATTTTCATCAGCCGGTCAGGCTTAGGATTAATCTTTATCTTTGCACCAGTCTGATTTTATCACAAAAGATTACTGAAATGGCTTACAAAATTACTGAAGAATGCACAGCATGCGGCACCTGTATCGATGAATGTCCGGTCGACGCCATCTCTGAAGGCGATATCTATAAAATTGATCCGGATATTTGTACCGATTGCGGAGCCTGTGCCGATGTATGCCCGGTAGAAGCAATTGAACCGGCCTAAAGAACTTGTGTTCTTTTAAAAAGAGGCTGTTCCACAGAGGTTCAGCCTCTTTGCTTTTGTAGTTACCACGTTTCACTGCCTCCGGCTTGATTTACGGCAGCCGGGTTCATGGGTGAGGTTCAATCATGATGGATCGCTTTCAATTCACAACTTCCATCAAACCAAATGAGTCCCGGTTTTGTTTATTGGCAGGACTGTGTAACAACCAGGCTTCAGATACGTACACAATATTTATATGCTGTTATTCACGGATGAATCATTAACATGGATCCATACTCATATCTGAGCAATGCCGAGAGCGGGCAGATTGAATCACTTTATGACCTTTACAAACAGGATCCGGAGAAGCTGGATGCCGGCTGGAGAATGTTTTTCGAGGGATTTGAGTTCAGAAACCTTGTATTTAAAAGCCATGAACACCAGCCGGGAATGCTTCCCGATGAATTCAAGGTCATTAACCTGATCAACGCATACAGGCAGCGCGGTCATTTGTTCACCCTTACCAATCCTGTCAGAACCCGTCGTCAATATTCCCCCACGCTGGCTCTGGAGCATTTCGGACTGTCTGAAAATGACCTCAACAGGGAATTTGAAGCAGGGCAGGAACTGGGTTTGGCAAAAACCAGCCTTGCAAACATCCTGTCCCATCTGCAACAAACGTATTGCCAGTCGATCGGAGTTGAGTATATGTACATCCGGCGCCCCGACATCCTTCATTGGCTGCAGCAACGAATGGAGTCCACCAGAAATCAGCCGAACTTTACATCTGATGAAAAACAACACATTTTCCGTAAACTATCCGAAGCGGTTCTCTTCGAAAAATTTCTTCATAAAAAGTATCCCGGACAGAAACGATTCTCGCTGGAAGGTTCTGAATCTCTGATCCCCGCACTGGATGCGGTGGTTGAAAAAGGCTCCGCCCTCGGATCCGAAGAGTTCTTCATCGGGATGGCCCACCGTGGCCGGCTCAATGTGCTTGCCAATGTCATGCACAAATCACACCAGGATATATTCACCGAATTTGAAGGAAAAGAATACCAGGATGAATACCTGATGGGTGATGTGAAATACCATTTGGGTTATACTTCCGAACGGCTTACGGCACTTGGGAAAAAGGTCCGGTTGTCTCTCTCTCCCAATCCCTCCCATCTCGAAGCAGTGAATCCGGTTGTTGAAGGATTGGTGAGAGCAAGAATCAACCACATTCACAAGGGTGAATTCAATAAAATAACTCCCATCCTGATTCATGGTGACGCAAGTCTGGCAGGTCAGGGGATTATTTATGAGGTCCTCCAGATGTCGGAACTGCCTGGTTATAAAACCGGAGGCAGCATTCATCTTGTGGTTAACAACCAGATCGGCTTCACGACTAATTACCTTGACGGACGTTCAAGTATTTACTGTACCGATATTGCCAAAATCATCCAGTGCCCGATCTTCCATGTAAATGCTGACGATGTGGAAGCCGTGGTTTTTACCATCCGGCTGGCCATGGAATTCAGGAACCAATTTGGCAAAGATGTTTTTGTCGATCTGCTCGGATACAGAAAATACGGGCACAATGAAAGTGACGAGCCACGGTTTACACAACCTATCTTGTATAAGGCCATCGAGCAACACCCCGATCCCAGGCAGATCTACTTTGAAAAACTCCTGTCGCAGGGGTTTCTGAACAAGAAGAGGGCAGTACAGCTTGAGGATGAGATCAATAATCACCTGGAACAACACCTCACTCAGGCAAAGGAACTCGAAAAAAGCAAGGTGTATTCCTTTCTTGAAGAAAGCTGGAAGCATATCCGGAAAGCCACCGGCGAAGATTTTGAAAGCTCGCCCGAAACGGGTGTGGCGCTTTCTTCACTGAAGCTGATCGGGGAAAAGCTGACCAGCCTGCCGCCTGACAGGAAATTTTTCCGTAAGGCAGAAAAAATACAGGCAGACCGCCGCAATATGCTTGAAAAGGGTGATGCCCTTGACTGGGCCATGGCGGAATTACTGGCCTATGGAAGTCTGCTGGTCGAAAAAATTCCCGTCAGGATCTCAGGGCAGGACGTGCAGAGAGGGACATTCTCGCACCGGCACGCTGTCTTTACCGTTGAAGACACCACGGAATACCATATCCCGCTGAAACACCTCAGCGATGAGCAGGCAACTTTCGATATTTACAACTCCCTGCTATCGGAATATGGTGTCCTGGGATTTGATTACGGTTATTCCCTGGCAGTTCCAGACGGACTCACTGTCTGGGAAGCCCAGTTTGGAGATTTCAGCAATGGCGCGCAGATCATTTTCGATCAATACATCAGTTGTGCAGAGGAAAAGTGGAAAGTGATGAGCGGGCTGGTCGTTCTTCTGCCTCACGGCTACGAAGGACAAGGCCCGGAACACTCCAGCGGCAGAATGGAACGTTTCCTCACGCTGTGTGCCGACGGCAATATTCAGATAGCTAATTGTACTACGCCGGCCAACTTCTTTCATCTACTCAGGCGGCAGATACACCGTGAATTCAGGAAACCCCTGATTGTCTTCACGCCGAAAAGCCTGCTGCGCCACCCTTCCTGTGTATCCCCCCTCACGGAATTCAGCCGTGGCGGGTTCAGGGAAGTGATAGACGATACGATTGCCGATCCGGGCAAGGTAAAAAGAGTCCTGTTCTGCAGTGGTAAAATATATTATGAACTGCTGGAAGAAAAACTGAAAACAGAAAACGATAGTGTGGCCATCATCCGGATAGAACAATTGTATCCTTTCCCGCATGGGCAACTGCAGCAGCTTATCAGCCGGTATCCCCTGGCAGAACGTTATGTCTGGGTACAGGAAGAACCCGCCAATATGGGAGCATGGAATTTTATCCTGCGTAATTTCAAAGAAGTGGAACTGTTGATGGTGGCCCGGCCGGAAAGCGGAAGCCCTGCGACCGGTTCCGGAAAACTGCATCTGCTCAGGCAAAGAAAAATTGTGGAAAAGGCATTTGGCGAATGCGAATGCGGAAGGGTTAAAGATGTATGCCGCATGCTCTGTGCCCCTAAAGAATGGGCTTTTATCGGAACAAAAAATAAAACAAAACAATGACTACCATTGAAGTGAAAGTGCCGAGTCCGGGTGAATCCATCACCCAGGTTCAACTGGCTGCCTGGCTGGTGAAAGACGGGGATTATGTTGAGACGGACCAGGAACTCGCAGAGATTGATTCAGACAAAGCCACCCTGGCCATTGCAGCTCCGGCTGCCGGTAAATGCACCCTCATGGCAGCTGCCGGAGACAGCCTTCCGGTAGGCGCCGTCATCTGCATGATCGACACAGAAGCAATCGCAACTGATAAAGCAGGGAAGGCCCCTGAACCTGAGGCACTGAAGGAAAGCCCGACAGAAAAAGAAACAGCGGTTAGGCCGACAGAGGAAACTGATAGAAAAATCCCGGTGACCCCGCTTGCAAAAAGCATGCTGTCAGCGAGCGGAATCGATCAGGAACAGGCGATCGATTGGCTGAAAAAAACCAGGATTTCAAGCAGGGATGTCCAGGCTTTACTGAACCAGAGAGAAACAGCCGTCAGCGGATCATCTTCCCCTTCCGCTGCCTTCTCAAGGGAAGTGGAACATAAAAAGATGTCAAGCCTCAGAATTAAATTATCTGAAAGACTGGTGGCCGTGAAGAACCAGACTGCCATGCTCACCACATTCAATGAAGTTGACATGAGCAAGCTGTTGGAAATTAAAAACAACTACCAGGAGAAATTCAGGGAAACACATGGGGTGTCCGTCGGGCTGATGTCATTTTTCACCAAAGCGGTCAGTATTGCGTTACGTGAATTTCCCATGGTGAATGCCAGGATAGAAGGAGACGAATTCATACTGCCGGGCTATGTAGATATGGGAATTGCAGTGAGTGCGCCCAAAGGACTGGTAGTCCCCGTGATACGGAATGCCGAAAGCCTTAGCCTGGCCCGGATAGAGGCCACCATCAAGGAACTGGCCGGCAAGGCGAGAAACAACAAGATCAGCCTGGAGGAGATGACAGGCGGCACCTTCACCATCACCAACGGAGGGGTATTTGGTTCCATGATGTCGACCCCGGTGCTCAATCCTCCCCAATCCGCTATTCTCGGTATGCATGCCATCATGGACAGGCCGGTTGCCAGGGATGGACAGGTGGTGATCCGCCCGATGATGTACCTTGCCCTTTCTTATGATCACAGGGTGATCGACGGCAAGGAGTCGGTCAGTTTCCTGGTAAAAGTTAAAGAACTGATTGAAGATCCTGTAAGTATGCTCGTGGAGGGAAAAGATCCCATCTCCGTATTACTTGGTTTGCAATGACGCATGAAACTTCAAAACAGCGGGTTGACTTTCTCGTCATCGGTTCCGGCATCGCCGGCCTGAGTTACGCTCTGAAGGTGGCTGATTACGGAAAGGTGTGCATCGTGACCAAAGCTGCCGCTGTTGAATCGGCAACCCGATATGCACAGGGTGGCATCGCTGCCGTGATGTACACACCTGACACTTACGAAAAACATATTCGCGATACCCTTTCCGCCGGAGACGAACTCAATAATCCGAATATCGTCAGGATTACCATTACCGAAAGTACTGACAGGGTAAAAGAGCTGATCAACTGGGGCGTTGCCTTCGATAAGACAGCCGGTGGTCTTTATGACCTTGCCAAAGAAGGAGGCCATTCCGAATTCAGGGTGCTTCATCATAAGGACCAGACAGGCAATGAGATAGAAAACGTCCTGTTAAATAAGGCCAGGGCACACCCCAATATAGAAATCCTTGAAAACCATTTCACCATCGACATCATCACCCAGCATCACCTGGGAGTTTTGGTTACGAGAAGAACGCCCGATATCACCTGTTACGGAGCCTATGTGCTGGATACGGCAACCAACCGTATCCTCACGATCCTTGCCAGAATAACCATGCTTGCCACTGGCGGGGCCGGAAACGCCTACCAGGTTACCACCAACCCTGCCGTGGCCACAGGAGACGGCATCGCCATGGTTTACCGGGCCAAAGGTACTGTCGACCAGATGGAGTTTATTCAGTTTCATCCAACCTCCCTTTACAATCCGCTCGAAAAGCCTTCCTTCCTGATTACTGAAGCCCTCAGAGGAGCAGGCGCCGTGCTGAAGGATCAGAATGGGAAGCCTTTCATGGAAAAATATGACCCCGCCGGCTCACTTGCTCCAAGAGATACCGTGGCCAGAGCCATAGACAACGAAATGAAACTCAGCGGTGATGATTATGTATACCTGGATGCCCGGCATATTGAACATCATGTATTGCTCAACCATTTTCCGACGATATACGCCAAATGCCTTTCTGTCGGAATCGACATCACCAAAGATATGATAGCGGTGGTCCCGGCTGCCCATTACCTGTGCGGAGGCATCAAAGTAGATGAATGGGCCCGGAGTTCAATAAAACACCTCTATGCAGCCGGTGAGTGTGCCAGTACCGGGCTCCATGGAGCCAACCGCCTTGCATCCAATTCTTTACTTGAATCTATCGTCTTCTCCCACAGGGCTGCCATGGATGCTGTCGGCAAATTTAATGCGCTGTCCATCATGGAAGAAATCCCTGACTGGAATGCCGAAGGGACGGTACTGAACGAGGAAATGATCCTGATTACCCAGTCAATGAGGGAATTACAGAGCATCATGACAAATTATGTAGGCATCGTACGTTCAAATCTCCGCCTGAAACGGGCGGAAGACAGACTGGATATCATCTATCATGAAACTTCCGATTTGTACAGCAAATCAGTTATTTCGCAAAAACTCTGTGAACTGCGGAATCTGATCAATGTTTCCTGGTCGATTATTCGCTTCGCCCAGGCCAGGAAAGAAAGCCGCGGGCTGCATTACTCCCTGGATTACCCGAGAGCGACGGGTCAGAGATCCTGAAGCCGGTTAAGCATTTCCGTAATGATGGTCGTCATCAGGGGCTCGGTACGTTTTGCCGCCTCAATCACTTCATCATGGGTAATCTCCACGATCTTGCCGGGCACACCAAGGTCGGTGATCACACTCACGGCGAAGACTTTCATTCCCATATGCCTTGCCACTATGGCTTCCGGTACGGTAGACATCCCCACGGCATCGGCACCCAGTATCCTGATATAGCGGTATTCTGCCGGGGTTTCATATGTAGGCCCGCTGACGGCCGCATAGATACCCTGCTGGTAACGGATGTTCTTTTCCCTTGCAATGGCTTCAGCCATCGCGATATACTGATGATGATACACTTCCTTCATGTCGGGGAATCTCGGGCCAAGGTCCGGGTCATTGGGCCCAAGCAATGGATTGGCTCCCATCAGGTTGATATGATCGGTAATAAACATGCAATCCCCGATCTCAAATGCCGGATTCAGACCACCGCTGGCATTGCTCAGGATTAAAAGCTTCACGCCAAGGAAGCTCAGGACTCTGACAGGAAAGGTGACATCCTGCATCGGATATCCCTCATAATAATGGAATCGGCCCTGCAAGGCAGCGACCGGTCTGCCCGATAGCCTGCCGAGTATGAATTGCCCCTTGTGTCCCTGCACGGTGGACACCGGGAAGTTTGGAATGACGCCATAAGGAATGATTACCTGATCAGTAATCACTTCGGTCAATCCTCCCAGGCCGGTGCCAAGGATAATTCCAATCTCAGGCCTGATGGCAGAACGGGATTCAATGAATTGCTTACTTTCTCTGATTCTTTCTGACATAATCGTTCACGACTTGGTCAAACACCGTTTTGTCTGTCTTGTGAAAATCAACCTCCACGGGTAAATAATACACCGGAATATCCTCCAGCAAAGCAGCCAGCTCCGGATCATTCAGGCGCATGACATCTTTCTCGGTGGTGATCAACACCTTGTTCCGGGTGACAATATTATGAAAAGTTTGGCTGATCCGCTGTACATCCTTGAGGGTATAATAATGGTGATCCGGGAAGATCATGGTTTCCAGTTCATTGAAGAAACCACTTTCTTTCAGGTGAATCTCAAGGGGATCGGGATTGGCAATGCCCGTCACCATGAGCACCGTACCGTAAGATTCCTTGCAGGGAAACATGTTGAAGGGGTCGAGGGGTCGCGGGGTATTGTATTTCAGATAGGAAAAAAGCAGCTTTTGGTGCTGGAGGGGTTTGATTTCCTCTGTCATGGCCCTGCGGGTAATCGGGGAAAAGATTTTCGGAGTCTTGGTCACCACGATGATATCCGCCCTTTTGTATCCGGCCCGGAATTCCCTGAGTTTTCCGGTCGGAAAGATATGATCCTTGTTGAAGGGTTTGTGGTAATCGGTCAGCAGGATGGACAGGCCCGCCCTCACAAAGCGGTGCTGAAAGGCATCATCCAGGAGGATCACCTGCAGATCGGGCTGCATTTCCAGCAACTGCCGTATCCCCTCTCTGCGGTTCTCACATACGGCGACAGTAATATTGGGGAATTTCCGCCAGTACTGCATGGGTTCATCCCCAATGCTTTCGGCCGAGGCTTCAGGCCCGGCTAGCACAAAGCCGCGGGTCTTCCTCCGGTAACCCCTGCTGAGCGTTGCCAGCCTGTATTTATCCGAGAGCAGGCGGATCAGGTACTCCACATGCGGGGTCTTTCCGGTTCCGCCCATGTTGAGGTTGCCCACGCTGATCACAGGCAGGGGATATGCCTCCGACGGCAGCAAAGCCCGGTCAAAGCACTTGTTTCTGAGCCAGGCGGCACAGCCGTACAGGATACCAAAGGGAAACAGGAGTAACCTCAGTATAAGCATCCGGTTTAATTACACAAGGACTGCCTTTCCTGAAAGAGGAATCCTTTCCCTTTCAGAGACAATCATATGGAGGTTTATACTGGGTTTTAGGAAAAAGGTTGTGGGTTAAACAGCTTCGCATTCGCAAACCTGTCAAGGTTGAGTTAAGATTCTTTATACCGATGACTCTGGATGCACATTTTTTCGCATTCCGGTGTTTTTTCGGTATATACTGTCCCAATGGTGGTTATAATCATACCGCTTTTCTGGTTTCAGCTTTTAAATTAAAGGGCTCAGCTAATCTGGGAAAAACTTGCAATCAATATAGAATTATTGTAATTTCGCAAAATGTAAATTATAAATTGTAAAATAATAAACAGTGATGTCATGAACAGGAATTTCATTACAAATCCATTTCTAACATCAGGTTATATATCTGAGAAATACTTCTGTAACCGGCAAACGGAAACAGAACGTCTGATGACCAATATTTTAAATGGACAATCCACAAGCCTTATTTCGGCAAGAAGGATGGGCAAGACCGGGTTAATCAAACATGTTTTAAACAAACTGTCTGACAGTATTACAGGAATTTATCTGGACATCCTTGCGACCGAGAATCGCGCCGAGATGCTGAACCAGTTGGCGACTGCCGTTGTGATGGCAGTACAGGGGAAAAAAGGTCCGGCAAAAAAGGTTCTGACCTTTATCAAATCTCTCAGGCCAGTGTTCACCTATGATCCATTGTCAGGAATGCCCCAGGTCTCATTTCACATGCATCAGGACGAAATAAATTTGCAAATCGAGAGCTTGTTCCTCTTTCTGGGAGAACAACAACAAAGTTTTTTGATTGCAATAGATGAATTTCAGCAGATTTTATTTTATCCTGAGAAAAACACGGATGCCTGGTTGAGGAGCATCATTCAATCACTTCCCAATATTTGCTTCATTTTTTCCGGAAGCCGGCAACACCTGATGACTGATCTGTTCTCAAATCCTTCCAGGCCTTTTTTCAGAAGTGCGGATTTCATGAGTCTGGGCAGGATTAGCAGTGCAGACTACATCCCCTTCATTGGTTCTCATTTTTCAAATGCCCGAAAGGAAATCAGTGATCAGACAATACGGGAAGTGCTAGAATGGTCGGATCATCACACCTATTATGTTCAGTTGCTTTGCAACAGATTATTTGCAAAGCAAATCGATAATATCACGATGGAAAGCTGGAAACAAACAGCACATGAATTACTTATGGAACAAGAACTGTTATTCATTAAATACAGAGAACTGCTTACCCGCCAGCAATGGGAACTGATGAAGGCTGTCGCCCGGGAAGGAAAGGTTTTTGAACCCACATCAAAAGGATTCATTGCCAGATATGGTCTCGGAAGTCCTTCAACCGTGTTTCGTTCACTTCAGGCATTGCAGCAAAAGGAGATGATTTATGATGAATACGATAATACGGGCAACCAATACTGGAGTGTTTACGATGTTTTATTCCGCCGGTGGATGGGGCTAAGCCGGATCAAGTAGTTTCATCTTGGCTGAAGATGATGATTCTAAGCTGAATACAAGAATCCGTACTGATTATACATGGACTGTCTTTCCTGAAAAAGGAATCCTTTCCCTTTCAGAGACAATCATATAGAGGTTTACACCGGGTTTTGGGGAAAAGGTTGTGCTGACAGGGATTGTTGCTATTTAAGGGCTCCGACTCAGAAACAGAGCGCCAATCAAGCCAAATCCCAACAATATCATAAACAACAAATTATACTTTTCTCAAAATTCCCAAAGATCCAATGAGCAATAACAACGAAGTCATTACGATCAGGCCCCATTGAGACAGGGTAGGAATATTTATAATATCATCCTTTAATTCAGGTATTCCAATAACAATATGGGGCCCGCCAGCTCCGTATTCGATTCCGGATTCTATCTGTACCTCTTCACCCATAATACTGTCATTCAACGGATCATCCCAATCAACTGATATGACATTTCCATTTAACTGATGGATTACCCCTGCTGATATACATGCAGCAGACAGATTGGATGCAATTGTTTCAATGCTGTCAGATGCTGAAATAACAATTGAAAGGATCAACTCGTTCAATTTAAGTTTCAGCGTACCGGGCATATACGAATTTGGCTGAGGTTCAAGCAACTTCAGGTCAAAAACATGGGGCACCCCAACCTTCGTCTGACTTTTAAATACCACACCACCACACCATGTATTGATCAAAGCAGCGTTGTCGCTGATGTCAACCTCCTTAACCGGGTTGAAAATAGGAAATTGATCAGGTGTACGGAGCCCGTAAATAATGATCATTCTATTCTGATCCGTTGGATCGTCATCAGGAAATATTCCTCCAACCAAATTCCAATCAAAGTGGCCCTGCAATCCTGAATAGATAATTTCGGCAGCCTCGTTTACCGTGAGTCCTCCTACAGGAATGTCTTTATCAATCACCGCTCCATTCGAAAACATGGCTGTTATCTTAATGACAGCATCATCTGGTGCCTGGCCGGCCCATCCGAATTTATAATAAGCAGATTGGGCAAATAGCAGTGAAATGTTTAAACAGAAAAAAATAGTCAGTGTCAGTCTTAAATTTTGCTTAAGAATCTTCTTAAACATGCAGCATGCAACCATATCTTTTAAATTTATTTACACAATTACTTCAATACGACCACCTTCTTTACCACCTCTGCTACCTGATTATCTGAACTATACCTCAGGCGACACAGAAAGACCCCGTTCCCTGTTCCGGCAGATGAAACTGTCATTGAATGAAAACCCTGTTCCTTTATTTCCATAGTCAAAGGAACGGACATTCTTTTTCCGACCATATCGTACAATGCAATATGAACAACGCCCTCCTGTGGCAGGTAATAACTGATGGTGGTTTCCTCTTTGAAAGGATTGGGGTGGATGCTGAGTTGAAGGGGATCTGTGACCGTTGTAATTGCAGGCAGCAGAAGGACAGCCTCCACAATTCCTGAGGAGGCATCAGCCATATTACTTGAGCCATCAAGCGACATCACTGTTAACAATTCGCAGCCTTTCTCCGGAATCCTGTTTCTTTTCACTTTCATTGTTAAGGTAAAAACAGCTTCCCCGGCTTGCATTTGCCTGGTTTCCAAACTATACCATGCGATCCTAAGTTCCTTGCCGATCATATTCCAGACAAGGTTTCCCGGATTGCCGGGCATGCTGACATCCTGTATATCAAGCCAGTCGTCATTGACATGCAGAATGACTGACAGTGCGTTAATCCCGGCCGGCTCCCCGATGGTTAAAGGAATATCAACAATATCACCTGTTGCCGGAACACATGTTCCTGAACCGGAAAGCGTCAATGATGGTTCTAACCTGGGAACGGGTGTGTAACTACCGTTCACATCCCCGCCACACAAGCCAAATACCATAAAATTCAAAGAAGCGTTCAGCACCAACGGAAAGGTGATATTCTCAAACACCCAGTCACCCAGAGAAAAACTATTGATCAACCCAACATATCTCCTGGCAATGTCGAGGGCATCACCCGAATTCACATACTGGTTGCTGTTAACATCAGCTACGGCCAGGAACAAGCCTGCCAACGGGTTTATTTCAACAAAATGCTGCAGCGTCCTCATTGCATCGGTTGCATTCACACCACCCCAGGGAGCAGCATAGGAAAAATCCAGTTCATAATCTCCCGGGGGAAGGTTGCTGAATTGAAAATCACCCGTGGCTGAACTCTGGGCAGAGCCCATAAGTACATTACCCATGTATGCGTCAACCTCTACTCCTTGCAAGGGTGTGAACAACTGATTGTTGTAATGCAAGATACCGGCAACACTGCCGCCCCCGCCCGGTAATACAGTAATGGTCACTTCGTCTGTTCCGGCACAGCCGTTTGCATCAGTGACCAGGAGTGTATAAGTCGTCGTTTCACCAGGACTGGCCACGGGATTGGGAATACTGGGATCGCTCAGGCCGTTGGCCGGTGACCAGAGGTAAGTGTAGGGAGGCGTTCCGCCTGTAAGGGAGCCATCCAGTAACGTATTGGATCCCAAAGTGATTTCAACATCTGGGCCGGCGCTGACAGTGGGTACTTCGTTAACTGTTATCTCAAAACTACAGGAGGCTGAACAACCGTTTACATCGGTAATACTGTAACTAATTTGAAAAATACCGCTTCCAGTTAAGCCGGCATCAAAAATCCCGTTAATAACACCTGGACCATTGAAAATACCTCCGGGAGGGTTACCCTGTGGCAATTCATAAGGAGGGCTGTTTTCACAGAGATCTGCAATTTTATCATCTTCATTGGGACAATACACGAGCGGAGGCTCTGAAATCACAACCAGGAAATACGCATTCCCAACACATCCGTTAACCGGATCAGTGTATTCATATAAAAAATGAAAAGTGCCCGGGCCCATAACTACCGGATCGATTTCTGTCATAACCTGGCCATTACTGGTACATGTATAGGTGCCTCCGGAAGGCGTTGCGATATTCAGGGGAAAGACAGGATCATTCGCACACAGTGGCACCATTGCAGGGCAAGTAATTTCCGGCTCGGCAAAGACAGTGACAGTAAAAGTGCAGGAACCATCGCATTCGTTTTCATCTGTGAACGTATAGGTGATCGTGAAAATACCAGACCCGCTGATTCCCGGATCGAATTGTCCGTTAGCAACACCTATACCACTGTATATGCCCCCTTCCGGCAAGCCACCTGCAAGAGTAACCGGGAGGCTGTTGTAACACATCTGCATGTTTTCTCCGCAAGTCACTTCCGGTTGAGGAAAAACAGAGATGTTAAAGTTGCATGGAAATGCGTTTGGTGGGCTCCCAAAGGTATAAGTGATTAGGTGAGTCCCAAGTCCGGCAGTTGCAGGATCAAAAAACGGATCACCCGATAAATAAATGACCCCGTTCCCGCTATAGATGCCGCCAGTGGGAGTAGCCCCGGAAAGTATAAATTGCGGATCTTCAATACATTTTTTCAAATCATCAGGACAGGAAAGCGGCAGTGTAATGGTGACCCGGTAATCTTCCACCTCCCCACACCGGGCCAGATTGTCGACTCCAGCCGGCCAGTGTGAAAACCTGAACCTCGCATAAGCATTTCCCGGAATAGCTCCAACAGGAACATTAATTTTAATATCGTTATCGCCAGTTGTGTTATGAGTAACTCCCGGTTGCGGTATACAGTTTTTAATAATATGGTCTTCAGGGTTTGTCCAGTTTCCGTTATTGGCAAAATCAATCCAGGCGTTTAGAATATAAGAACCATCATCTAAATGCCAGTTCGAAAAATTATCCTGCCAACATTGTTTTACCTTTATGTTAAGAGTAGGCGTTGTGCCAGGTATGAGGGTAAGTGGCATTAGATTACCAATACCATCTTCATCATTAGGCCCCGTTAGTGGAATCAGATCATCACCAGTGGATCCAGGTGTTGGTTGTCCGTTTGCTTCTATATCAGCATTATCCCCCAGAAAAAGGTAAGGCCATAAATCCCAGGTATGCCTGGCACCATTGGGCAACATAGTAGGATAAGGAGCCGGGGCATCCCCAAAATCTCTGTTATTATCTGAAAGGTCATGTAGATCTATTGTGAAGGTACAGGTCTGACTCATAGTGGCAACTGTCGGATTGGTATAGGTGTATGTGATAACAGTTGGATCCGTGTTTGCATCAACCGGCCTGAAGGAATTTCCCACCACACCCGTTCCCACTGAAGCAAAGGTGCCTCCATATGGAAATACATCGGGCGTTCTCCCTGTGAGATAGATGATTGGGTTATCCTTTAACGATTCAATGCTGGTAGCATCAATGTTTTGCGGACAAGTTACATCGCCTGCCCTTAGCATTTCGTAGGCTCCCATATCAACAATCTTGTCAGGGTTTCCGATAACCCTCGGATTGCCGTCAAGATCCTTCTGAAAGTCAGGCAGGAGAAATGAATTGCTGCCGGTATTGATGGCCGGGGAGGCGTCCTGCAAACGTAAGTTGCTGAAGGGATGGATAAAAAGAGGATCCGTGGTTTGAGACTGGATATGATTAAAGGCACCCGGAGGGTAGATGTCATGATTTTGTATATTCGAATAACAACAGTGATCCAGCATCAGATTGGATTGATTAAAAATCTGGTGTCCGCAAAAAATTTCTTCAGGTTCGGTCTGACAGGGAATCATGACTGCATTGTTCCAGATAATACTGTTCCTAATCTTCACATCATTCGTTTGTGAATCAATATAAATGCCACCGCCTGCTTCCGTCGCAGTATTATTGGTGAAGGTACAGTTGGTTATGACAGGCTGGCATTCATCTATAAAGCCGACACCGCCCCCGTTAGCTGCCATATTACCATTAAATATGCAATTGGTAATCAATGGCTTTGAAGATATATTGGCCATTCCGCCACCCATATCATAGGCTGAATTGTAAAAGAAAGTGCAATTCCTGATTTTCGGGTTGCTGTTTAAATTCAGCATCCCACCTCCAATACAATTATTGGGTGCACAATCAACAGGGTCGGGTGTGTAAGCTGTACCACCGGTAATGGTAAACCCGTCGAGAATAGCAGTGGTATCAAGGGCAAGGTTTGCAATAACGTGATAGCGCTGACCCTGCCCGCTTAAGGTACAAGCATTCGCAACAAAATTACGGTCGAAAATATTAAAAATATAAGGGTCCTCAGTACCGGCAAATCCGCCATAAATGCTCAACTTATTTTTCATCTTGAAATGCCTGTCCTTGCCGGTGCCATTGCCCATGGGCATGTAAGTGCCCGCTGCTACCCAAACCTGATCAAAATCCTGGGCATTGGTGATGGCTGTGTGAAGATCGGTATAGGCATCAGCCCATGAAGTGCCATTATTGGCTCCGGTTGCATTGCTTTTAACGAAGATGATATTGCCACATTTAGTCGATACTTTTAAAGATTGCAGAGGTCCGGCAGGGTTTCCTCCTGCAGCATCCATTAAACACAGGTTCATTCTTATGGATTGATCTGGTGTGAAATTGGCATAACAAATGTCATCGGAATAATCCATGAAATTCATATACATAATACCAGGTGACAACTCTGACCGGGGATCTGTTCTGAGTCCCCAATGATAGCCCCATGTCGCTCTGACCTGCGGAGGTATATCGTTACAACCATCATCGTCAAATAATGGATCACCTGGTATTTCATTACCCCAGATATGCTCCAGATCAAAACAATGTGCAATTTCATGCACAGTAGTTCCACCAAGGTGATTTGGAGCCTTGGCATCGCTCTGACCAAATACTGTATATCTGCATACAAGACCGAAAATATCGGGATGACTGAGCAGAACGGGAGGAGGGTAAGCGTACCCAAGATCGCCAGTCAGATTGCAAACCCAGATGTTAAGATATTGATCAGGCTGCCAAGCGTCTAGGCCCCCTGTGGCAGTGAACTTCATTAGATTGTTTGAGGTAAATGATGCCATGGTCGTTTTGCGCCTTTCAATACCATATGTACAAGTTCCATCCGGTTTTATTCTTGCCAGTCGAAATTGAATGTTGGTGTTGGCTCGTAAAGCTGGATCAAATAATCCCATGGAACACAGATTTAAGCCTGCAAAGTCACGGTTCAGGATACTGATTTGGTCATGAACCCGGTAGTCTGAAATATTTTCATCATTATTATTCCATATAATATGCACAACAACAGGAATAATAATTGTAGTACCGTTTAACAAATCCGTAGGATTCTTTAAAAAGTAATCGTACCGATCTTTTGATTCTTTCCGATATTGGATAATCCTGTCAAGCATTTCAGGATTATTTGAAATAAGTGTCATTAATGCGTTAGTGGAGCCGCATTTTGGATTGTTAAAAATAACATCTTCATGATTTATCTTCTTATCACTGGAAGTGAATGCTTTGTTTGAGTGAACAATTTCCTGTGCCAGATTGGGAACCAATCGAAAAATACAAGTAATGAGAATGACAGGTGTTAAATACTTTGTTTTCATGTTAAAATAGTTAATATTGATCATGCTATCTTTAATTTACTATTTATTCAAACCCACTTATACATCTACACATCACGCTATAAATATACAACATCCATCCCTGTTTGTCAATACTTTACAAACATCAACCCCCGTTTGTCATGCAGCCCATTCATCCCATAAAACCTTTACCATACATGTGAATTAGAATCTTCCACCGGTAAAACATACTGAATACCAATCCATCAGCCCGGTAAAATACTGTATGCACCATATTTAGTATGAATCAGCTGTCTCAGGTGCTGTGTGACTTTAATAACAAGAAAATGAGCACTATAAGTAAAGTTGTACCGGATTGCCAGAACAAATTCTGTCACTTTGCCACGAAGGCAGACCCTGCTCTGTCAATTGAAAATGAAGCAGAATGGAGCCGGATTCCAGCTACAAGTCGTTGATTATCTATGATTAAACTAGACAGTCATGCAAACGGTCACGGTCACCGGGGCAAAGTGAAACCAACCGTCCACATCATCGCTTCAGGAGGTAGAAGGAGGCGGTCATGAGCAGTAATGCGGCAAGGATGATCAATCCCCATTCAGACAGCGTGGGGATGGATTGCTGCTCCGTGGTGTCGGGCAGGATGAGTTTCAGGTGGGGGCCGCTTTCACTGTCCAGGTTGTACAGATCGATATGAACCTGGTCGCCGATAAGGTTAAAATTGACCGGATCGTCCCAGTCAAGGCTCACAGTATTTCCGTTCAGATTCACGACATAACCTGCTGATGAGAGAGCCAGATGAAGTTTCTGTGCCGCCGGCAGCGGGCCGTCTCCGGGAGCAAGCGGCGCAGAAACAATGATATCATTCAGCTCCAGCGTAATAATCCCCGGAGCCAGCAGGCCTGCCGCAGGATCGTCAAAAAAGAAACTAAACGTCCGGTTACCGGGATTGGTCGAAACGATGTTCACATTGCCATCGCATTTTGAAACGACCATGATACGTGTGTCGTGGATGTCAATCTCCTCTACCGGACTGGTTCCGTGCCCCGTAATGATGATGCCGTTGCTGCCGTTGTTCGCCACATTCCATCCCGCACTTTGCAGGTCGGTGATGATGGTGTTGCGCGTTTGCTCGGCCGTTTGTCCGCCCACCACAAAGGTTTCATTGTAGGTGGTTCCGTCCTGGGCCTTGGCTGTCACCTGGATCTCGGCAGCCGGATCGGCAGTGCCTTCCCAGAAGAAAGTGTAACTGCCGGTTTTTGCCTGAACCGTGTTCATTATAAACATGCAGCAGGCAAGTACGATTGGAAAGAGGTACTTCTTCATCTTCATGCATTTAACTTCGGTTGGTTCCTGTCATACCACCTTGAAACCGTGTAAGGATTCCATGCATGGCGGAATGAAAATACGGATCAGCCGATTTTGTTAATAAACCCAAATATAAGAACTATCTGCCTGATTTCCCAAGTTTTTTATTATCCTTCGTCTTGTTGATCCGGATTCCTTCCCGCAGGTCAGGCTGTTTTGTTTTAATACCAGCTGCCGGGATCAGCATTCCCATTTTTTGAAGGTCATTTTTCCTGAAGGTCACCAGTACCCAGATCGCCACAACAAAATAAAAGACTGTTCCGGTGGACTGGAAAAAAATACGGCTGGTAAGTTCGAACAACCAATTGCTGAAGCCTGCGTAATGGACGAGATCCAGCCATTGGTTTTCCCGGCAGATCTCGACTATGCCCAGCCAGGCCTTGAATAAAACCAGCAGGGTGACCAGGGTGAAACCAGCGAAAAGGGCTAGCAGCCTTCTCCGCCAGGGCACTGGGGAGGCCAGGACAAGCGCGATGAGCAGTACCGTGGGTAAGTATCCCCTGTAACGGGTGTTTACGTCCGCTTTCGCGGAGTCAACCCTTCCGTTGGGTTTTACCTGCTTTTGATTCCAGATGTTGATATGGGTCAGGGCAGCTTTTTTGCCGGGACTGTAACGGACAAAACCGTCGGACTGGATTTTCCCAAGCATTTTGGTGTTCAGCGAACGGTAAAATTTTCCGTAGGCATCATCAAAGGATGTCACAGGCAGGGCAAGCACCAGGCAGATGATCAGTGCTTTGATAAGAAAATAAAGGATACGTCTGTTACTTTGCATCGGTCCTGCTCCGGTTGGTTCTTTTTAACCATATGAAAAACAAAGCGATGGCAAAAAAGATGAACAGGATCTGCCAAACTTCCACATGCATGAATTCAAAGGCTGAAGGATAATACACTCCTGTGAGAAACAGGGACATGATCCTGATGATGTTCAGAAAAAACAGGATCAGGATACCGGCAAGTACCCCGTATCCCTTATATTTCGCCCTGGCGGGGAAAGCCAGTACCGCAACGGTAAACAAGGCCATGGCTTCGACGGCATCGCAACCCCTGCGGACACTGGTGGAAAAAACTGCCGACGAGATGATGTCGCCTGAAGCCGTTGTACCCTGTCCGAAAAGATTCAGCAAAAATGCGGATATGGATGCATTGAGCGAAGCAATCGCCGGTTGTACCCTGGTATCGGCGAACTTTGAGAGCCAAAACACATAAAAGACAATTAACACCAGGACGAAGATACCCACAAACCACGCAACAGGCTTGAACTGGAACCAATAGTCACGCAATGCTGAACCGCCCGAACGTCCTGCTTTCTGTTTAAGTTTTCTCTCAGGCTTCATAGGATTTGGCTTAAAAGGCAATCTACGAAGGTAAACCAAATCCCCATTCAATTGCAATCTTCTCCGGTAATCAGTGCATCCGGCTGATTAAACAACCCATACCCTGTCACACTCCCCGCAGCCTGCTTTGCACAAACCTACTGAAATTGAATGAACTCCTTCAATATGGCCTTGCCTTAAAGCTGCCTTACCTGCCGGAAACCATCGCCAGTTTTCTTCTCCTCATCATATAGACACTGCCTACTGAAAGCAGGAGAAAACCAAGGATGATGAGTCCCCATTCCGAAAGCGTCGGGATGCTGTTCACCTGGTCATAGGCAAATGAAACCCCCTGAACTGAGTCCGGCTGTATCATCACCGTGAAGTCAAAAGCATCGCTTCCGAGCGCCGTCGGGAATACCCTGAGTTCCGTTCCAGCTGGAGTATTCACGATCTGGTCGACCAGGAGGAATTCGAATCCGGTTTCGATAAAAGCAGAAAACGCATTGGCCATATCTTCTCCAGACAAGCCTGCAGGCATCTGGAAAGTCAAATCCAGGTTATCAATGGACACCAGGATAGAACCATCTCCTTCGGAGGGAATACTGGCAAAGCTGAAGGTTCCACCCTTTGGCTTTTTGATGTTACCCAATCTGCCGTCCGAATCCAGGTCATTGTCATTGGTCCACCACCATTCTTCCACCTCGGGAGGTTTATTGGCACCATATCCAAAGGTCAGGATTATACTGCCTCCGGCCGGTATCGGAGCACCGGTAAAACCGTTGGCAAGATCAATCTCTTGTGTTCCTGTCCCGTTTCCGATAGGGAAGGTACCTGAAGGTGTCTGTGTGGTGACGTCTCCGTTGGGATTGGGATTCGGCGGAACAAAAGTGACCGGGGTCCCCTTGAATTTGATATGAATGTCCTTAGCCGGTCCGCTTTCACTATTGGTGAATTTGTACTGATTCTGCCCCTGGGCCATCGCAAGGGAAGAAATGAGTATTCCGCTCATCACAAGCAATACCAACCTTGCCAGGACTGTTTTTCCATGTTGATTTTTCATAATGATTCCTCCATAATTAATTATTGATGATCTGAATAATTGATTTTATATAGTTATGGTCTGTCCCTTACGGGTGATCCTCTGTTCCTTGCATTCATCCCATTATGACCTCCTTTTTTAAATACCGCCTTTCATAGTTTTTATCATTCCATTTGCATGTTTTCACCATCCTTATCTTCCGATGACCAGACGTCTGGTCTGTTTCAGGCTGCCGGAAACGCACCGGTACTCCATGCTGTAAATGTAAACTCCGGCTGAAAGCTGACTTCTGTCGAAACGGACAAGATGTGATCCGGCTGCTTGTTTCCCGTCCACCAGGGTCAACACATCCTTACCCAGTACATCATACACTTTCAGGCTGATCGTACCTTCTTCCGGCAGGAAGTAGGGGATCTCCGTGGAAGCAGTGAAAGGATTGGGGATATTCTGACCCAGATAAGCCTGCCGGTCGGACATCATGAGGTGTGGATAGGTCAGTCGAACATCCCCGATCGTATTGCCGTTATGATCAGCAAACAAACTGGCCGGATGGACGACCCCCAGCGTTTCCTCAAGCGGCATGGCTGTTAGGGCGGGTTCTGCCCTGACCGATAGCAGCAGATCACCAGGATTCAGCAACAGAGGTGTTAGGCTGTACCAGGCAATCCTGAGTTCATACTCATGTTGTTTGTAGACCATGATCCCGGATGCATCCATGTCGATTCCTGTAACGCGCAGGCTGGAAGACGGAAATTCCAGAATAAGGGATATTGCATTAACTTGCATGCTGTTGTTAACCCAGACAGGAATTGACCATTGCTCCCCTTCTGCGGTCCATGTTCCGGCCTGCTGCATAAATACAGTGGGCTGAATTTTGGGAGGTGTATGGGAACCGTTTACATCACCGAAGCACAGACCATTGAAACCCGCATCAGTGGTATCATCGCTGACAACGTTTACCGTCATCTCCTCAAATATCCAGTCGCCAACCGGGAATGCATCAGACAATCCCACGAAGCGCTTCACAATCAGGAGGGCATCGCTGGAGTTGACATAACCGCCACCGGTGACATCCGCTGCCAGTAACCGGAGCCCTGTCAAAGGCTGGGCTCCCACAAAATGCTGGAGAATCAGCAATCCGTCAACAGCATTACCGCCACCCCATGCCTTGTCGGTGGTCGCCGTCAGGGAGTATGGCCCCGGTAATAAATTCTGGAAGAGGAAATACCCGTCCTGGTTGGTAGTCTCCTGGCCTATCTCAGTCTGGTTCTGATACAAACTCACAGTACTGCCGGTCAGGGGGGACAATATACTGTTATCATATCTCAGCACTCCCTGGATACTGCCGGTCAGTCCGGCCGGAACTACCTGTATGGTGTTAACCGCACTGCCGGAACAGCCATTGGCATCCAGATATGTATAGGTCAGTTCATGAAGTCCGATACCGGCTTCGGAAGCATTGAAGTTGTTACCTGTCACACCAGGTCCCGCGTATACGCCTCCGGGTGGCATTCCTCCCGCCAGTTCAAAGATGGTTGAAGTTACCGGCTGATCAGGCAGCGGATTATTCCAGCTAACCTGGGGTGAGGGGTTCACCATGATTTCCTCCACGGCGCTGCCCATGCAGCCCGAAGCCTGGTCGATATAGGTGTACTGGACTTCCCAGTTGCCCGGACCTGTCAGTTGCGGGTGGAACATGTTGTTGTCCACGCCCGGCCCGCTGAAGGTGCCGCCCGGCGGAATACCTTCCAGGGGTACCGGTGGCCCGTTGTCGCATTGCGACCCGACGGGTAAGATATCCACCTGCGGTGAGGGGTTCACCATGATTTCCTCCACAGCGCTGCCCATGCAGCCTGAGGCCTGGTCGGTATAGGTGTACTGGACTTCCCAGTTGCCCGGACCTGTCAGTTGCGGGTGGAACATGTTGTTGTCCACACCCGGCCCGCTGAAGGTGCCGCCGGGAGGGATGCCCTCCAGCTGCACCGGTGGTCCGTTGTCGCATTGCGGCCCGACGGGTAAAATATCTGCCTGGGGTGAGGGGTTCACCATGATTTCCTCCACGGCGCTGCCCATGCAGCCTGAGGCCTGGTCGATATAGGTGTACTGGACTTCCCAGTTGCCCGGTCCCGTCAGTTGCGGGTGGAACATGTTGTTGTCCACGCCCGGACCGCTGAAGGTGCCGCCCGGCGGGATGCCTTCCAGTTGCACCGGTGGTCCGTTGTCGCATTGCGGCCCGACGGGTAAGATATCCACCTGCGGTGAGGGGTTCACCATGATTTCCTCCACAGCGCTGCCCATGCAGCCCGAGGCCTGGTCGATATAGGTGTACTGGACTTCCCAGTTGCCCGGCCCCGTCAGTTGCGGGTGGAACATGTTGTTGTCCACGCCCGGCCCGCTGAAGGTGCCGCCCGGCGGGATGCCTTCCAGGGGTACCGGAGGCCCGTTATCGCATTGCGGCCCGACGGGTAAGATATCCACCTGCGGGGAGGGGTTCACCATGATTTCCTCTACGGCACTGCCCATGCAGCCCGAAGCCTGGTCGATATAGGTGTACTGGACTTCCCAGTTGCCCGGACCTGTCAGTTGCGGGTGGAAGATGTTGTTGTCCACGCCCGGCCCGCTGAAGGTGCCGCCCGGCGGAATGCCTTCCAGGGGTACCGGAGGCCCGTTGTCGCATTGCGGCCCGACGGGTAAGATATCCACCTGCGGGGAGGGGTTCACCATGATTTCCTCTACGGCGCTGCCCATGCAGCCCGAAGCCTGGTCGATATAGGTGTACTGGACTTCCCAGTTGCCCGGCCCTGTCAGTTGCGGATGGAACAGGTTGTTGTCCACGCCCGGCCCGCTGAAGGTGCCGCCCGGCGGAATGCCTTCCAGGGGTACCGGAGGCCCGTTGTCGCATTGTGGCCCGACGGGCAAGATATCCACCTGGGGTGAGGGGTTCACCATGATTTCCTCCACGGCGCTGCCCATGCAACCTGAGGCCTGGTCGATATAGGTGTACTGGACTTCCCAGTTGCCCGGACCTGTCAGTTGCGGATGGAACAGGTTGTTGTCCACGCCCGGCCCGCTGAAGGTGCCGCCCGGCGGAATGCCTTCAAGCGGTACCGGAGGCCCGTTGTCGCATTGCGGCCCGACAGGCAATATATCCGCCTGCGGGGAGGGATTCACCATGATTTCCTCCACAGCGCTGCCCATGCAGCCTGAGGCCTGGTCGATATAGGTGTACTGGACTTCCCAGTTGCCCGGTCCCGTCAGTTGCGGATGGAACATGTTGTTGTCCACGCCAGGACCGCTGAAGGTGCCGCCCGGCGGGATGCCTTCCAGGGGTACCGGTGGTCCGTTATCGCATTGCGGCGGAACAGGCAAGATATCGACGAATGGCAGTGGATATACCATGATATCCTGAGAGGCCGATCCCACCATACCAAAAGGATCTGAATAAGTATATATAAGCGTATGTAAGCCCGGCCCGGCAACGGATGCATCGAAGTTCGTACCACTCACACCGGGACCACTATAATTACCTCCCGGTGGTAATCCACCGGTCAGCTCGTATTCTGTATCATCTTCACATTGTGACTCCAGGGGGGTATCCCAGGTAACAACGACCTGTTCAATCACAGTGACCAGGGCCCCTCCCGGCAACTGGAAACTTGAGCAGCCCATATAATCCGTGATTGCCGTAATTGTATAAAAAGTCGTTTCGAAAGGATTCACCGCTATAAAAAAGGGATTCTGGTCAATACCGTAAAAAGTAGAAAGTTCAAACCCATTACCGGCAATCGTGAAAGTAAACGGGGCTAAACCAGCGAGAAAGTTCACAGTCAGTAAAACCGGTGTTCCCGGAGGAACGGTAACATCCCCCCCAATAGTGGCGATTGGACTGGGATAGGGCAACAGCATGGCAGATCCCGCCATCATCGCGGTGAAAGTACCACCGGGATCAAAGGCAATAACCTGATAGATACCAGGAAGCACAATATTTTCAAACAACAGCGGACCACCCGTTCCGGGCTGAACAATACCGGTGGGCATGCTTTCATGGTAAAGTTCGTACACCACCCCCATATCCGAACCATCAAGCATTACGGATGAAGGGAGGATATCTTCGGGGCAACCGATACCGCCCCCGCTGACATTATAAATATTCAGACCCTGTACAATGATGGTTGCGAACCCTTCTCCCGGACTACTGCAGCCTGTAGCATCCTGCATCAGGGGAATGGTATAGGTCGTTGTAACGGGAGGACTTACCGGAACCAGCAGGAAAGGAAACATAGATTGCAATACCTGTGTTTGGGTTCCGTCGAACAGAAAAACCGTGAAGGGAGGAATTCCTGTCATCGTGATTTCGAGGGTGGCGGCTTCTCCGGGTAAGATCACGGCATCACAACAAATAAATGCGGAACAGTCCAGTAAAAACTCTGATGGAGCAGGGGAATCTGTTTTATGAAACGGATACGCACCGGCAGGAGTGTGAAGCCAGATGAATCCTATAAGCAAGAAATTCAGCAGGGCAAAGGGTAGCTTGTTATGCATGGGGAAGAGGTTAATTGAAAACTACCATTTTTTTTACGAATCCAAAGAGAACAACCTACAAATATAATCATAAATGCACTTATTGTCAAGCATTCGTTCAAACTTATGAAAACATTAACAAAATCCTCAGGAAAAAAGATCCATACCCTAAGCAGGTCAGATTAAGCCACAGCAATACATGCAAATATTCTTAATTTATTCAGATTCACTCCATCACGCCTTTGACATGTTTCGCTGCCTGAAATCTTCCACCTTAGCGGGAAAGGATATCTTTGCAAAAAACACCCGGATTATGGAACGAATAAAGATAGCCGACATCATTGAAGCATTGGAGGCTCATGCCCCGCTGATGTTGCAGGAGTCGTACGACAATGCAGGGCTGATATGCGGAGACCGGCAGGACACGGTAGAGAAAGTCCTGATTACCATAGATATCACAAGGGATGTGCTTGAAGAAGCGAAAACCAGACGATGCGGATTGATCATCTCACATCATCCCCTGATATTCAAACCCCTGAAGAACCTTACCGGGATTAATGAAGTACAGCGCCTGGTGATCGATGCGATCCGTCACCGGATTTCCCTGTATGCGGTGCACACGAACCTGGACAATGTCCATCAGGGAGTCAGTTTCGCGCTGGCTGAAAAACTGGGACTCACCCGGCTTCGGGTATTGAAGCCGGCGGAAGGCATGTTGCGGAAGCTGGTCACTTTTTGTCCGAAAGACCATGCAGAAAGGGTAAGACAAGCCATCTTTGATGCAGGTGCCGGGCACATCGGCAATTACGACTGTTGCAGTTTTAATGTCAGCGGCCAGGGCAGTTTCAGGGGCGGTGAAGGGAGCAATCCATTCACGGGTAAAGCCGGGCAATTGCATGTGGAAGATGAGATCCGGATCGAGACCATCTTTCCGGCCTGGCTTGAATCAAGCTTGCTTAGCGCAATGAAAGCAGCTCATCCTTATGAAGAAGTTGCCTATGACATCTATCCCCTGGAAAACAAACACCAGCGGGCAGGTTCAGGAATGATCGGAGCATTGAAGGAGCCGATGGAAGAAACCACATTCCTCGCGATGGTAAAAGAGACTGCAGGCTCCGGGGTAATCCGGTACACAGGCATCCGAAACAGACCTGTAAAAAAAGTCGCCGTATGCGGAGGAGCCGGGGCCTTCCTGATCCGCCAGGCCATCCAGTCCGGGGCGGACGCATACATCACCGGAGATCTCAAATACCACGACTTTTTCGAAACAGAAGGACGGCTGCTGCTGGCAGATATCGGTCATTACGAGAGCGAACAATTTGCCAAAGCGTTGATATATTCCATTATATCCCAAAAATTTCCTAATTTTGCAGCCCTTATTTCAGATTATTCCACTAATCCGGTAAATTGTTTATAATCAAGGTATCACATGGCAACAAGCAAGGGAAAAGCAAAAAGTTCATCATCAAAGGAGAAGATTGAAACTGTACAACCGGCCGACAGTCAGCCAAATCCGGAAACCATTGTTACGGTAACAACCGAGACAGATGATAAACCGGAAGTCCCCATTGAGAAGAAACTTATCACCCTGTATCAGCTTCAACAAATTGACACTCAAATCGATAAAATCAGGATTATTCGGGGTGAACTTCCCCTGGAAGTCCAGGACCTGGAAGATGAGATAGCCGGTTTAAACCACAGGCTGGAAAATTTTCAGGAAGAGGTGGATGCATTTGAGAAACAGGTTGCGGAAAAACAAATCCAGATCAAGGAAAGCCAGTCGATGATCGCACGCTATAAAGAGCAGCAGAACAATGTACGCAACAACCGTGAGTACGACTACCTTTCCAAAGAGATTGAATTTCAGGATCTTGAAATTCAACTGGCAGAAAAGCGCATCCGTGAATTTCGTCACTCCATCGAAACGCGCAAAGAATCGATGGCGGCTTCCCAGGAAGTGCTGGATGAGAAGCAGGCTGATCTTGACATTAAGCGGGCTGAACTGAAGGACATTGTAGAAGAAACAGAAAAAGAAGAGCTCGGCCTGGTAGGTAAGTCAGACGATAACCAGAAATATATTGAAGACCGCCTGCTCACTGCGTATAAGCGTATCCGAAAAAATGCAAGGAACGGACTGGCTGTGGTATTGGTTGAGAGAGGAGCCTGCGGTGGTTGTTTCAATAAAATCCCGCCCCAGCACCAGTTGGAGATCAGCATGCACAAGAAAATCATCGTATGTGAATATTGCGGCCGCATTCTGGTGGACGATGCGATCGTAAAAGCTGCAAATGCCTGACAGTCCAACGGTCTGTGCAAGCCTGCTGATGCGCTCATTCAGCTTCACTTTTATTTTTCTTTTATTCTCGATCCTTTTGCCGTTCCCCTCAACCGGCTCCACTTCCTTTACTCCTAATTGCATCAAAGCCAGAGATTTGATCTTCGACTTAAAGATTCAGGCTGCCCAGGCTTACCTCCGGCAGGAAATGAAGGCAGATCCGTCCAACCTGATCATTTATTACCTGGATGACCAGGCTGAATTCATGAGCATGTTGCTGGATGAAAGCTGGAAGGATGAAAAGGCCTGGAAAAAAAGGCAGGAGGTGCGTCTCGACAGAATAGACAGAGAAAAGGAAAACTCCCCCTGGATAAACTGGTGCAAGGCCGAGATCTACCTTCACAGAGCCATCTCACACAGTAAACGCGAACGATGGATTGAAACAGCCCGCGACCTCAACCGTGTTTACCAGCTTGCAAAAAGCAACCACCTGCGCTACCCTGATTTCCTGCCGGATAAAAAAACGCTGGCCATCCTGCAAATTTTTTTCGGATCCCTGCCTGAGAATTTTGAATGGATGAAAAAGTTGCTCGGGTTGCAGGGCGATCTGGACCAGGGTTTGGCGACATTATGGGAACTGACTGAACAAAGCCGGCAGGGAACATGGCAGTTTTTACACGAAGAGGCATTGATCCTTCTGATATTCAGCCATATGAGTAAAACAACAGATAAAGAAGCCATGGCCGGGTTTCACAAGCGACTTGCTCTTCTGAAGCCGGAAGTCAGGGCTGCTCATCGTCCCCTGCTCACCTATGCGCTCGCCAGCCTCTACATGAAAACTGCCAGGAATGATGATGCCATCCGCCTTTTTTCACGCATTCCCAGGCATGACGGAAGAATTAATTTCTACATGCCTGATTATCAGTGCGGAATAGCTTATCTTCAGAAACTTGACACCACAGCTGCCAGCTTCTTTCGTTATTTTTTATCCCGGCACAAGGGGAAAAATTATGTGAAATCTGCCTGGCAAAAGCTG
The DNA here is from genome assembly GCA_022709385.1 of Bacteroidota bacterium. Lineage (GTDB taxonomy): Bacteria > Bacteroidota > Bacteroidia > Bacteroidales > CAIXZF01 > JAKLIX01. Next base: position 121,992 of record JAKLIX010000009.1, read on the forward strand.
GGATGGCTTGCATTGATTCAAGGGAATGAGGCAGAATATGAAAGGAAAATGAATGCCGTCAGATACCTGGGCAGGGATGCGATATTTCCTGATAAACAAGCACTTGCAGAAGCTGAAAGTAATTCTCCTCCCGATCCATTCCTGATCAGGGCCAGGCTGCTTTTCGACGGAGGCTATTACCAAAGGGCGATGAGCAATCTGTTATCGATGACTGAACCCGATGAAAAGCATAGGTTAAGAGAGTACCTGGAGTATCATTACCGCCTGGCCAGGATATACCATGAAACCAATGAACAGGTGAAGGCGCAGCATCATTATCTGCTGGTAATAGAGAAAGGCAAAGAACAGCGCTGGTATTTTGCGGCCAATGCCGCGCTGATGATGGGCAAACTGGCCGAACAGAACGGCAATAAACAGAAAGCGTTAACGTATTACGAAATGATCCGCCCGATGAAATTCAAAGAATACCGTAACAGCATCCTGATGAAAGCCAGGGAGGGAATCCGGAGGCTGGGAGCTTAAGGTAAGATTACCCGGGCCTGTTCAGCCTGCAGTACTTCCTGAGTGGTCTGGTCTGCAATGAAAGCCACATATGAGCAATTCCCCGCATTCCAGGCCGTATCGAGCACCATGGAAAAATTCCTGCTGATGCTGGTACCGAAACCTACCGGCCCGGTGGTCAGGGTGGCTCCGAAAGTACCGTTAAAAGAGGCCCTCAACACATGCCTGTGCACATAATTTGTGATGTATGGAGTCGGCCCGACTTCCGGATTGTTGTTGTTCTGGGCTCTGATGATACTGTCCTCTGTAAGGTAAACCACCAGTTGGAGGGGAGACAGGATATTCTCAATGACATCCGTTTTAACGGTAACGTCCAACTGACGGCTGAGCGTGTCATAGGTACCCGACAACTGCAGCCTGGCCACGGGATCGAAATCCTGGAATGAGGCCACCGCTTGTTCCCAAACCGAGGAGGCCAGGGTTACATTTCCCTGAAACCCGGAACGGTTGACCGTTGCGGAAGGATAGGCCCCCACCTTGAAATAAGCATTGAGTTCATCCCCTACTGTCGTTCTGAAATCGCTGCTGAACAAGCCAGAAGGATTGGGAACTGCGAAGTTTCCGGCATGGATGGAAATCAGGATCACCTCGGGATAATCATGAGCGATCTCATGTGCCAGCAAACTGGCTTCCGGGCAATTCGGACATTTATGCCCGGTATATTCTTCCAGCAACACCTTGCGGCCCTTGCTGACTCCGGGTGTGGTATCCCTTGCGTAAGGCTCTTCAATTTTGTCGCATGCATACAGCATCATCAATGATAGCAAGGGAAGGAAAGCTTTAATATAATTGAATTTCATGGTCATCAGAATTAGAAAGTGCTTGTAATACTAATTTGCAGGCCATTGGAAGCAGGGACTGCACGACAGACACCGCCGACACAGAGGATCCCCTCGCGCTGACGGCCCCATGCGAGGCTGATCCGGTTCGGGCCTTTGGTATATCCCAGTGAACCAAGATAATAGTGGTAGCGCTGATCACTTTGTTCATTTCCGTAATTATACTGATCCATCACAGAAATGAACCAACGGGGTGCGATGGTGTATTCCAGCAGCAGCTGAACCCACTCACCCTTATCCTGCCGCGTGAGCATCTGCTGGAGCTCGGCCCTCAGGGCATGCTTTTCCGTGATTTTATATGTGAGGTCGGCGATGCCGATATTGGCATAAACCATGGGGCTTCCGGGATGGCCCTCGATCACATCCTGGTTGTAGGCCAGGTTGAGGTAATTCAGGATCAGCTTCCAGCTCTTACTGATCTTACGCGTAATCTCTATGTTGAAATCAGAAAAATACACCTCATCACCGAATTTAAAGAAATCGCTCCGGTAACCCAGTGTACCTCTTTTGAACAAGGCTGTTGTTTCATCTATTGCTTTGAATTCAATAGCATTCACCCTGGAATAGCTGGCAGAAACCTGGGTACCGTACTTGCCTCCCAGGGCAGTATTCTTGCGGAAAATATAGTCGATTTCAGCGAAATACCCGATCTCCCCTTTTGGCTGGGTGGAATAGGGATAAAAGGCTGCCAGGGCATAGGTGTGCTGGCGTGTAAGAGAAGGGAGATAGCTGATGGTCAGGGGATTGCCAGTTACATTGCGGTCGCTCCGAAAGTGCATATTATCGATCCTTTTACCGGCAAGGATGATCCCCAGTCCCTTGCGTGAGTATGATCCGGTCAGAAAAAGGGCTTCGCCCGGTTTATAGATGTAGTTGTTGAGCACACTGGGATCATTCATTTTGTATGCATATTCTCCATTCACATGAAAGGCTCCCCTGACCACCTCCAGCCTGCCGGCCATGGCGGCCACATTTTCAGGCAGTTTATATTTAAATGTCGGGTCATCTTTCTGAAACCGGCTCACTGCACTTCCTCCGAGCGTAATTTTCGTTTTCCAGTTTTCCATCTTCGGGAAGGCATCGTTCAGGTGAAACTCGGCATCCACACCCCTGATGATACCATCGCCCTTATTCCAGTAATAACGCTGATTCCCGACAAGTCCCTTAAAAACGATTCCCTTCCAGGGTTCAAACTTCACCCGGACCCCGTCGATGCTGTTGTCGATCCCAAGGGTTTTCTCCTCATAGGCGCGAAAGATTAAACCATTACCGAACTGATCGTAGAAATTCCCGACGGTGATTTCAAACTCACCCTGCCGGTATGAGGCGAAACGGTATGGGATTCCATTGCCTTCATATTCCTTGTCGAACCCCAGCATCGGATTCAGATAAGCTTCATAACGGACCCCGGCTGAAAAATTCCCGTTGGTATAAATCAGGTTGGTATAGGCGTTCATCATAAACTGTTCATTAACTTCCGGGGCATTGATGGCTGAATCTTCCGTATAGTACTGTGCATTCAGTTCAAAATTGCCGTGGATCTGACCACCGGGAAGCTGCTGGGCTGAGACTTGCAGGCAGGCAGCCAGCAAAAGCCAGGAAAGCGGAAAATAAATTTTCTTCATAGGGAGGATCATTGGGACTTGAACGTTCAGTGTGCGTCGAGCGATTCGCCCCTGTTAAGTTTTCTTACGAGTTCTATCAACTCCAGTTCAGAACCTTCGGAGAATGAAGCATGCTGCCATACCACATTCCCGTTCCCATCCAGCAGGAAGGTGTGAGGGATTACCGTGATATTCATGGCCCTTTTAAAGTCTCCATTGGGATCGAGCAACACTTCGTACTCCCAGCCCTTCCCTTCCACCATGGGTTTGACCCTGGCAGAGGACCTGGCATCATCGATGGAAACGGCAAACAGTTTCACCCCGGTTTCTTCCACCCATTCATCATACACATCTGCTATCGTGGTCAGTTCTTTGATACAGGGTTTACACCACAGGGCCCAGAAAGAGATAATCATGGGTTTGCCCTTGTTTGAAAGCGTTGCGGTGTTGATATTTTCCCCGTTCAGGTTTTTGATGGTAACTGACGGGAGACCAGCCGCCTTGTGCTGGTCTTCCTGTGCCGGAAGCAGCAGCGGTAAGCCCAGGATGATGGTGAGGATAAAATTCTTCATTTCAATGAAAATTAGGGTGCAAATTTACATTTATTTGCTTTAATATGATGGAATGAGGATGCAGGTGAATGAGACCGGGGTGGGTGTTCAGCTTAGTGAGGTATATCATGACACATACACTTCCAATATCCGTGCCGAAGGCTGCGGGATAATACCTGCAATCCGGACCAGGTTGGGCAATAAAACCACCTCCCCGGCTTTAACGTCCAGTTTCACAGATTCGGTGAGAAGATGAAAATGTCCTTCCACTGCGATCAAAACGACGAAAGAATCAAGCTCTGCATAGTCTTTGCGCAAGGCTTTTGTGGCATATAACATGCCGGTTGAAAATTGCGGGGAACGGATCAGGGAAGCAGTGACATTTTCCCGGAGCGTATATGCAGTTTTCGCATCGGTGATCACCTGAAAATCCAGGGCATCCAGGGCCAATTCGGTATGTAACTCACGGGACCTGCCCTTTTCGTCCGTCCTGTTCCAGTCATATATCCGGTAAGTGAGATCGGAGGTCTGCTGGATTTCCGCCAGCAGGACGCCGGGACCGATGGCATGAATCCTGCCGGCCGGTGTAAAGAACACATCTCCCGCGGCCACTGATTCCTTGTGCAGGATACTTGCCAGGGAGTCTTCCCTCAGGTGATACAGAAGGTTTTCGCGATCGGTCTGCCGTGCAAAACCACTGATAAGTTCCGCACCGGGCACGGCATCCACCACATACCACATCTCACTTTTCCCGTTTGCATGATGACGACGCCTGGCCAGTGCATCATCCGGATGAACCTGCACGGAAAGCCAGTCGTTGGAATCAATGAACTTTACCAGCAGGGGAAAAGCATCCCCAAAACGATCGTAAACATCGTCACCCAGCAAGTCGCCCATATATACCTCTGCCAGCTCGTTCAGATCATTCCCTGCCAGAAAACCGTTGGCAACCAATGTTTCAGCCCCTTCAACCCCGGAAAGGATCCACGCTTCTCCGCAATTTTCCAATGGTCCGGAATCCAGTCCCAGGACCTTACCGATCCTTTGACCACCCCACACTTTCTCCCTGAAAAGTGGCGTGAACTTCATGGGATATAGTTCATTCATGCAAAACGCTTTCTGCTGCAAAGATAGGTGATCAACGGCAACAGCCTTCGAAACTTTCACCGGAAAGATTTTGGTAATCCGGGGAATTCCCTTACTTTTGCGATGGGATATTGTAAATACATCCTGATTATCAATTAATTAGTAATTTAACGACCTTGAAAAGATGGACGATGGACCTGCGAGTAGATCGGACATAAACAGTGAAACCCACGGAAGGTCGCTATAAATTTTATGGCTTCCTTCCGCTAAGCATTGGGAGGATTAGCCATGAATACAATTCACACATTTTATCTGAGCCGGATCCTTGGCAACAAGGTGGTTTCTGAACACAGGACTGCAGTCGGCAGGCTGGAAGATCTTGCGGTAGATGTAAGCTTTGTCAGGCCCAAGGTGATCGCTGCCAGGGTAAAATTCGGCAATCAATCGCTGCTGCTGGACTTCAGCCATGTAAGCATCAGCAAACAAGCGGCGAAATATGTGATCCATTGCAGTCTCATCGAGGAGTTCATCATGCCTCCGGAGAATGTGCTTTTCCTTGTGAAGCATGTGCTTGACAAGCAGATCGTGGATATTGACGGCCGGAAGCTTGAGCGGGTGAATGACCTTAGGCTGGCTTTTTTATCGAACGGACTGTATATTGTGGCGGTCGATGTGGGACTTGAAGGCCTGCTCAGGCGGCTTGCGGTGGCCAGGCCTCTGAACAAGACCTTGCGTCCGCTTGGAAAGGCACTTCCCACCAAACTTATTTTATGGGATGATGTGGCAGCCATCGGTCCGTCTATGGAAGGGATCAAGTTATCGAAGGAACACAGTAAACTTGAGACGCTCCACCCATCGGATCTTGCAGATATATTGGAAGATCTGGATCACAAGACCCAGGTGGCCCTGTTCTCTTCACTGGATGAAGAAAAGGCGGCCGATGTGCTGGAGGAGATGGAGACCGAGGCTCAGATCAATGTGCTGGAAGGCTTGTCGGTTGAAAAGGCGGCCGATGTGCTGGAAAAGATGCCTGCCGATGAGGTGGCAGATATTCTGGACGACCTTGAAAAGGAAAAGGCAGAGGAGTTGCTCAGTGAGATGGAGGACGAAGCCCGGGAGGAAGTCAGGGAACTGATGGATTACCCGGAGAACACCGTCGGTAGTCTGATGTCGACCGATTTCTTCACTTTCAATGAGAACATGACGGTGAAGCAGACCATTGAAGAACTCCGTAAGATCAAGCCTCCTTCGGATACCATATATTATTTGTATGTGCTGGATGATCTCGGCCGGCTGGTTGCCACCGTTTCGCTCCGCGACCTGATCATCGCCGGGGAGGAAACTCCCCTGTCCCATATCATGAACCGCAAGGTGATCAGGGTGATGGACCATGAGAAGATCGACAGCCTGGCAGGGATTATTTCCAAGTATAACCTGATCGCCATTCCCGTGGTGGACGAACAGCAATTCATGGTGGGAATAGTGATTATTGACGACGTGGTGTTCACCTTATTGAAGGCAAGAAAGAGAATGATATTGAAAGAAGATTGATCATGACTGCCATCCGCATCCCAAGAAAGCTGAGTATCTGGCGCAGGATCGCGATCTTTCTCGCCATCCTGGGTCCGGGGATTATTACAGGCAGTGTGGACAACGATGCAGGGGGCATCACCACCTATTCGGTTGCCGGGGCGCTCTATGGTTACAAGCTGTTATGGACACTGATACCCGCATTTATTGCATTGGCCGTGGTACAGGAAATGAATGCCCGTATGGGGATCATCAGCGGGAAAGGGCTTGCCGACCTGATCCGCGAAAACACCAAACTGAAATACACCTTTTTTATCTTTCTTTCCTTGCTGGTGGCCGACCTGGGCAATACGACCACCGAGTTTGCAGGAGTGGCGGGAAGTATGCAGGTTTTCGGGGTCAGTAAATACCTTTCAGTCCCCATTGCCGGTTTCTTTGTATGGATACTCGCTGTGAAGGGCACCTATCGTTTTGTTGAGAAGATCTTCCTGATCTTCAGCCTCTTTCTGCTCAGTTATGTTGTTTCGGCCATCATGGGCAAACCCGACTGGGGAGCGATCGGGCATGCCATCGTGGCCCCGGAAATAAATTTTGACCTGTTATATGTAACGATGGTTATCGGCATTATCGGGACCACGATTGCACCATGGATGCAGTTTTATATGCAGTCATCGGTCATTGAAAAAGGATTGAAGCCCGAGGACTACAAATACACCGTATGGGATGTAATTATCGGGTGTTTCATCACGGTGGTGGTGGCATTTTTCATCATTGTGGCCTGCGGGAGCACCCTTCATGTGAACGGTATTCAGATTACAGAGGCCAAGGATGCTGCTTTTTCCCTTGAACCGCTTGCCGGACGGCTTGCAGCCCAGGTTTTTGCCTTCGGTCTGTTTATTGCGTCCGTGTTTGCGGCCACCATCCTGCCCATCGCCTCATCTTTTTACATCTGTCAGGCTTTCGGCTTTGAGGCCGGTATTGACAAGAAGTTCAGGGAGGCACCCCAGTTTTACGGCCTTTTCACCTTCATGATCCTTGTTTCCATGGGGATCATCCTGATCCCGGGCGCACCCCTGATCACCATCACACTCTGGTCGCAGGTGCTGAACGGCGTGTTGCTGCCGGTAGTGCTTATCAGCATGATGATGCTTGTCAACAACCGTGAGATCATGGGCGATAGCATCAATAAGGCCTGGCAGAATGTAGTGGGATGGACTACGGTGGTTGTGCTGATTTCTCTTTCCCTTTTTTTGCTGGTGTTGACCTTCATCGGAAACTGAAAACCATGTGACACTTGATCACAGGCCGCCACCTTAAAAGTTAATTATTCCTCAGACAACGCACGGAGTACCCGAAGTTTTTAGGGTCATTCCTTCGCTGCATAATTGCATCTTCATAATAAAGGTACATACTGATAGCAGTTTCGGAATATCCTTCCGATGAAGACCAATAACGGCCGTAAATGAGCACATCAGCGAAGTAACCGAAGTCTAACCGCCAGCCTCCTGCGAAAGCGGTAAATCCACTTTCGTTTGTTGCACCAGTATTTGGGAAATCCCAATGAGTATCTCCGGCTTCTTTTATTTTGCCTCCGGCGTTTAATCCACTGTATAAAATATCAGTACAATTCACCGTGGCATCAAGATAGTTGGCAAGGGTACACCACTCCTCATCTGTAGGAACATGCCAGCCTGACGGGCAAATCTCCTGAAAACCAGGTATGGTAACATAACTCATCATTTCTTCCCAGTCGTATAAGCCACCGTAGATATCGCAATTGGCCGGATTGTTGTCGTAACAATACTTTTGAATGACATTGTCATATGTGCAATCAGAATGACTGTAACCCGGTGTTGTTGAGATCACCATGGTGCCTATATTAAGGTTCTCCCGCATCCAACATTGCGTGCCAATTTGAACCGTGTTGTACACCCTCCCGTCACGGGTGTCAGTAAAGGGAGAGCCGCAGAAAAAAGTCAATTCCGAAAATTCAATTTCCACTGTATCTGATGAAAATGTACAGATGGTGGTTATTGTCCATACCAGGGTATAATTGTTACCAGCAATGCCGTTGAAAATGGAAAGCGGATTACCCGGCTCTGCAATGCTGCCACCCGTACCGGAAACGATGGTCCAACCACCCGTGCCGTATACAGGTGTATTGCCTTCAAGCGTTGTGCCTGTCCCAATTATATTCTGGTCGGGACCGGCATTGGCCGGAGTGGGCATTGGGGTACAGCCGTCCGGTGTAAAGGACCCATCGGGATCACCGTAACAAAGCCCTTTCAAATCAAACACCAGGGATGTATCATCGGTAATAATGATGGTATTGCTCTCAAACACCCAGTCCCCCGCCGGAAAGGTGCCGGTATGCCCAAGGTCCCTTCGCAGAATCATCAGGGCATCAGTGGAGTTTACATAGCCGTTGTTGTTAATGTCGGCTGCTTTGAATTTCAAGCCGCTCAGGGTGATCTGTCCGACATAGTGTCTGAGTGCAATTAGAGCATCGGTGGAATTAATCCCCCCAGCCGTCCTGGATGATACCGCACTGATGAGATAAGTGCCCTGTGTAAGCTGACAGAAAGAATATTGCCCAAGGTAATCCGTTTCGCTGGTTTGAAGCAGCTGTCCTTCAGTTGTTTTTAATTGTGCCTGTGCGCCGTAGAGGGGTGTGGCCGCATTGTTGAAATACATGAGCCGGCCGGTGATGTTCGGGCAGTCGAGGTTATTGTTTAAAATAACCTGGGCAAGCATGCATGTTTGTCCGGTCAGAATTAACCAAACTGTCAAATGAATGAATTGGGGAATTTTCTTCATTTTAATACATATTAGATCAGCAATGAATCGAAAAAAGCATCCAACTATGCAGATCAGGTGATACTTAACTTCAATATTACGAAAATCAGGATTTCTGCAGATACTCTGCTAAAAATAATTTTCGTGATGCTACTGGATTGGATATCCATAATCTAAGTGATTATATATCATTGTATTATGTAGCCGGATGGGAAATGGGATGTCATCCTGGCGTTGATATAAATCAACGCCAGGATGACATCCCATTTCTAAAAAATATTTCCACGGCCATGCCAGAATTGTCATTACTTTAGAAGCCGCATCCAGAAAAATCATGCTGATCATAGGAATTACAGGAACGCTGGGCGCCGGTAAGGGAACCATCGTTGAATACCTTGTCAGGGAAAAGGCCTTTCTTCATTTCAGCGTCAGGGCTTACCTGATCGAAGAAATTGAGAATCGGGGTTTGCCGGTAAACAGGGACAGTATGGTGCTGGTTGCCAATGAACTGCGCAGCAAACACTCCCCTGCCTATATGGCAGAAGTGCTTTTCGACAGGGCACAGGCCTGCGGAAAACATTGTGTGATCGAGAGCATCCGGACGCCCGGTGAAGCAGCCTCCTTGCGGAACAGGGGGAATTTCTGTCTTTTTGCCGTGGATGCTGACCCCTTGTTACGGTATGACCGGATCAGGATGCGGGGCAGTGAAACAGACCATATCAGTTTCGACACTTTTCTGCACAACGAACTGCGTGAAATGGAATCGGAGGATCCCAACAGACAGAACATCAAGGCCTGCATCCGTATGGCAGATTATGTATTTAACAATGACGGCAGCAGGGAGGCCTTGTTTACCAGGGTTGAAGAAGTCGTTGACAAACTGCTGAAAAACGCGAAACCATGACAGAAGTACCGGATAACTACCGCCGTCCCACCTGGGACGAATATTTTATGGAGGTGGCCCACACCATTGCAAAGCGGGCAACCTGCGACCGTGGCCGGAGCGGTTGTGTGATCGCCCGCGACCGCCAGATTCTGGTTACCGGCTATGTTGGTTCACCGGTCGGACTCCCCCATTGCGATGATGTGGGACACCTGATGAAAAAAGTCATACACGAAGACGACAGGATTACCATGCACTGTGTACGTACGGTGCATGCCGAGCAAAACGCCATCTGCCAGGCCGCCAAACTGGGTGTGGCCCTTGACGGCGCCACGCTATACTGCCGTATGACACCCTGTCGTACCTGTGCCATGCTCATCATCAACTGCGGTATCAAAAGGGTGGTTTGTGAATTCCGCTACCATGCCGGGCAGGAGTCGGAGGAGATGTTCAAGCAGGCGGACATCGAACTTTCCTATGTCCATGATGAGGTGCTGAGGTACAGGGACCAGGAAGGAAGATGACGGTTCGAAAACAGGGGGAGTAGAAGACTCCGGTAAAAAAAACGAGCGTGAAATCTGAGAAATGTCACTCTCAGGCTCACGCCCGCATTGATTTTGTTGTCCGACCAGGGCTCGAACCTGGACTCGACTGATCCAGAGTCAGTTGTGTTACCAATTACACCATCGGACAAGGTCGGTGCAAAGATAAGAAAAAAAACGACCAGGTCAATAGTGTTAAGTAATTCATAATCCTTTTTTTTTTCGCTTGACAAGATGCTATAAATAATATAGATTTGTATGATAATTAATTAAACCTCTAACAATGAAGCAGGTACTTACCTTATTCAGTCTGGTTCTGCTGTCGGTTTCGCTGACAGCCCAAACAGACATCAATGTATTCAATGCCACGGGCGGAGGTTATTCAGTTACCCGTCTGACCGACTACCAGTGTCTGGGGATCAATCCTGCCAACCTGGGCTGGACCTGGAGCGACAACAGCATGAACCTGGGCTTGTTTGAAACGGGATTGTCGATCCACACCGGTGCCCTTACCCGCAAACAGGTGATGAAAGACATGTTCGATGAAAGCATTCACCTGGATATGGATCAAAGGCGCGATGCAGCCTCTGCTTTTACGGGCGAAGGCCTGTGGGCCCAGGGAGGAATGACCTGGCTCGGCTTTTCCTACCAGGATGACAAGCTTGGAGGCTTTGCTTTCAGTGCCAGGGACCGCGGTTTCTGGAACACGGTTTTCAACAGCGAAGCAGCCCGTTTCGTCTTCCTGGGTTTTTATGATCCTTATTTCGACAGCCTGGTGGTGAACGGGGAAGACACGGTGGGTTATGCCACCGATCCTGAGTTTGCCTCAAAGGTCTATGCGGGCACCAACATGCAGTTCATCTGGTACAGGGAGTACAACCTGGCATACGGAAGAAAAATGCTGGAATACAATGACTGGAAACTGTTTGCAGGCCTGGGTCTGAAGTATCTGGTGGGTTACGGCAGTTTTCAGTACCTTCAGAATGAGGCCGGACTGACAGCTTACTCTGCACTGGCTCCGGTGTTCGAGGTTGACTATGACACCCCCACTCCTTCGAAGATTGATGGCACGGGATTGAAGAAAACCGGATCGGGTTTTGGGGCAGATCTCGGAGTGAGTGTTCACTACGGAGAAGACTGGAAGTTTTCCCTTGCGCTGAATGACATCGGTTCCATCAAATGGGACGGGAATGTTTATGAAGGACAGGAAGTGAAAGTATGGAAGATAGAAACTCCGGGCATCGACAATTACAATATCTTTTCGCAGGGGGAACTGATCAGCACCGACAATGCACCGGATGATCCGGGGCAGTGGAAGGGACTCGAGAACAAAACAGTAGCCCTGCCAATGCACCTGAGAACAGGAATCAGTTACAAACTGCATGAGAAAGTTGAAGCCGGGGCAGATCTCTACCTTCCCCTGACCGAAGATGTTCCCGGAGCATATGAAGGCCCGCTTTTCGGGCTGGGTGCCGTATATGAGCCGGCCAAGTGGGTCCAGCTGTCACTCGGGCTGGTCAGCGGTAAAGAAACCGGCACCAATATCCCTATTGGAATCAGTTTTTTCCCTGCCAGGGATGAAGACGGAAGCTGGCAACTGGGAATTGCGTTGCGTGACGTTTCCACTTATCTGAAAGAGAGTGAACCGACGGTTAGTTTTGCATTCGGATTTCTGAGGTTCAGCTTCGGACAAAAGAAGCACTGATCATCCGGAATATCAGCAAAAACGACTGACTCCCAAGATGTATCTTCTTGGTATGGGTTTGATTACCTGACTCCCTGCTTAGCCCAGGAATCCTTGAGTGTCACTGTCCGGTTAAATACCGGTTGACCGGGTTTACTGTCCTGATCAACGGAAAAGTAAGCGATACGCTCGAACTGGAAATTACTGAGCACTTCCGGTGAATCGAGGCTGGGTTCTGCCCGGGCCTGCAGTACCTTCAGGGAATCCGGATTGAGGTAATCCTTAAAATCGCCTCCTTCATCCACATTATCCGGATCTTCCCTTGTAAAAAGGTGTTCGTACACACGCAATTCGGCGGCAACGGCATGGGAGGCCGACACCCAGTGGATGGTTCCCTGAACCTTTCTCCCGTCGGGTGAATTGCCGCCACGGCTGGCAGGATCGTATGTACAATGCAGACAAGTAATGTTTCCGGCATCATCTTTCTCAACACCCACACAGGTAATGAAGTAGGCATATCTCAGCCTCACCTCGGTTCCGGGGGCAAGCCTGAAGTACTTTTTCGGAGGTGCTTCCATAAAGTCATCCTGTTCTATCCATATCTCCTTCGAGAAGGGGACTTTCCTGGTCCCGGCTTCCGGATCCTCGGGATTGTTGATGGCATCCAGTTCTTCCACCAGGTCTTCGGGATAATTGTCGATGATGACCTTCAGGGGTTTGGTCACCACCATGCGTCTTGGGGCTTTTTTATTGAGGTCTTCCCGCAGGCAGTGTTCCAACAGGGCGATATCGATCACATTGTCTCTTTTAGCCACGCCCACCTTATCGGCGAACAGGCGGATAGAGGCCGGTGTATACCCCCTTCTGCGCAGGCCGCTGATGGTCGGCATGCGCGGATCATCCCAGCCGTTCACCAGTCCGGCATTCACCAGTTCGAGGAGCTTGCGCTTGCTCATCACCGTATAGCTGAGATTCAACCTGGCAAACTCGATCTGCCGGGAGGGGAAAATTTCCAGTTCCCTGATAAACCAGTCGTATAAGGGCCGGTGCACCTCAAACTCAAGTGTACAGATGGAGTGGGTGATGCATTCAAGACTGTCGGACTGTCCGTGGGCAAAATCGTACATGGGGTAGATACACCAGCGGTCGCCGGTACGGTGGTGGGCCGTATGCATGATACGGTACAACACCGGGTCACGCATATGCATATTGGGTGATGCCAGGTCGATTTTAGCACGGAGCGTACGGGTTCCATCGGGAAATTCTCCGGCCTTCATGCGCCTGAACAAATCGAGATTCTCTTCCACACCGCGGTTACGGTATGGGCTGGGACTTGCCGGCACCGAGGGCGTTCCGCGCATGTTGCTGATCTCTTCGGCGGAAAGATCGCAGACATATGCTTTCCCCTTCATGATCAGCTTTACGGCAAATTCATAAAGGGTATCAAAATAGTCTGAAGCGTAAAATTCTCTGTCTTCCCAGTCAAACCCCAGCCAACGCACATTATCCTTGATGCTGTCGACATATTCCTGTTCCTCTTTGGTCGGATTGGTATCATCAAAGCGGAGGTTGCACTTTCCGTTATATCTGATGGCGAGGCCGAAGTTCAGGCAGATGGACTTGGCATGGCCGATATGAAGGTATCCATTGGGTTCCGGCGGAAACCTGGTATGTACCCTGCCATCATTCTTTCCGTTCCTCAGATCCTCTTCTATGATCTGTTCGATAAAATTCAGTGACCTGCGCGCTTCGGCAGATTCTTCAAGATAATCCGTCATTTGGTCAGCGATAATGAATTAAAACCAGCGGGCAAAAGTAGCTAAATTATTGATACAGTCGCTCACAGATGAGCCCGGCCATGAAGGCAGCCTGCCGTTGCATCAGAACATTCACGCTGCGGTATGAAACGTAGGGAAGGGTCCACTCGAGAACGGCCAGCCAGTATGGAAGGAGGTCTTCCTCGAAAATACTTACTTGTTTTGCGTATTGTCTCAGCCGGCAAACGAGCTGAAATGCCTTTTCCACGGAAGGATCGTCGCCATCGTACACAAAGGACGGATCCCTTCCGAGTTTATCAATATTGACTAAGGCTTCCGTAAACCGGAGTTTGGCTTCCAGGTCTTTTTCATCCCTGCTTCTTGTCATTTCAATGGTGAAGATCGGCTCAAGCCGGGCGAAGTCCGAAACTGCGTTCATCACCCTGGTTTCCGAAAAATCGATGATATAGATATTCCCGTTTTCATCCAGCAGGATATTCTGCATGTTCAGATCACCGTGGCATACACAGGTGTAACAGTTGACAGACTCCTGCTCCCGAGCGGACCACACATGCCTTAGGTACCAGTACGGGTTGAGCACCCTGCGGCCCAGTGCATGACAATCCATATATTGCTCCTCCGGCTCAATCCCGAGAATTTCCTGAGCATCTTCCACCACCCGGGGAAAGAAAGGAAACAAAGGGCTGTGTTCCTGAAACAGCCTTCGGGTTTCCCATTTAGGCTGTCCGTACCAGGGTTTCAGGATGCCTTTGAAGATACGGTCGAAGAGAGGAAACAGTTCATCGGCAGCCTTCTCCTCATAATCCCTGCGCAACCAGTTCAGGCGCGTATCAGGTCCGTTAATGCCAAGAAAGTTGTAGCATATCCCTCCCTGCCCTTTGTAGTATGTGGCTCCCAAAACTGAAACGCTGTTGTTAAGGATAAACGGCCTGACAAATTCATTGTAGCGTTGTTCCTCCCTGCTGATAAGCGGATGTCCTCCGAGTTTCAGCACCGTGGGCAAGCGTTTCCGGCCGGAGCGGTCGTATGAATCAACCAGCATGGTTGTGGCCGCATAGCCCCCGTGCAGGGGACTGAGACAGACTTTCGTACAATCATGATAGATATCCCGGATGATCAAATCCCATTCATCTGAGAACGGCTTGCCGGGTGGTTGTTCAATGATCATCCTGCCACTGACAAGATCATGCACGGCCTGCGGCAAAAACACCCAGACGGAAGCTTCTTTTATCTGACCTGAGTTCGAAGCGCTCAGGAAGGGATCGGGATCTTCCTGTTGCCAGATCTGTTCCAGGCATCGTTTGAAATCCTGTTCTCCGGGAATTTTTTTCACTCCGCGCAGGCTCATGGTGAGAGACAGCAGGCGGTTGTCCTCCTCACTGCGGTGATCCGTCCATGGCCTGAGCATTTCCATGGCAGAGATTCTCATTATTTCCATCCTGTCGGCAATCCAGCAGGCGAAAAACCTGATCCCTCCGGGCTGCTGATCGTCGCTGCAATCCAGAAAGCCGCAAAAGCCTGCAATTGCAGGTACTTTTCTAATCATTTCCCCTGCCATGGTCAGCAGGTCATCCAGGAGGACCGACTGTTCCACGGGTTTGCCGGGCCTCAGCACCACATGTGCGTCCGGCTGCACACCACCACAAAGGCACTGCCGGACGTACACCCCCTGCAGGCCTGTATCCTTTGAAAGCAAGTAATCAGTCGTGGCAGGATCGCTGCCGTTAAAACAGGCAAAGAAACCAGGCAAACTGAGAAAGGCCGTCTTTTGCAAATCAATTCCCTCCAGGCTTTCGGTAAAGCAGCCTGATCCCAGACCAAAACCCAGCTCCTCCATGGCAACATGAAGGTATTGTTCCGCATTTTTCCCTCCGGGTTCAAAGATGCGTGCTTCAGATCCCTGGGTTTGCAGGCCTGAAAATTGATACAAGCGTTCTCCGAGCCTGTATTCCTTTCGGCGGTGCTGATCGGCGGACACAAGGCTCAGCTTTTGGACAGCCTCCTGTAGGGTGGCTGACAGCGGAAACTGGGTAAGCAGCCCGCTGATCTGCAGCACCTGCCTGATTTGTTCATTGACGGCACACAGATGAAGGCTGCCGGACCGCTGCTTCAGATTCCTGCCAAGTTCCACTATTTTCCTGATACCCGCACTGGAAAGGAAGCTTAATTTACTCATTTCCAATACAACAAAGCTATCTTCGCTTGATCCGGCAAGGATTTCCTCATCAAAGGAGGCTACGGCAAGCGCATCGAGGCTGCCTGCAAGGTTGAAAAACCTTACTGATGAAATATGCCCGGTTTGAATGCTCAGCATGATAAAACAGATTGAGGAGTAAAGGTAGGGAGATTTCCTCAAAACCTCAGCAGAGGCATCAGAGGTTACAAATCGATATAAACCGTACGGAAACGCATACGGACGATAAAGAGTACTGAGAAGAGCAGCGTAAACAACAGACCGGTGAGAATGGAAACGTTTTCCTGCAGGTTCAATCCTTCGGGTGCGACGAGCAGATAGCTGGATGAAACGGCAGTCATAAACACGGCCGGAATGATGGCCACCCAGTAGTTTTTTCCGGCAGACATCAGGAAGATCGTGATCGTCCACAATACAATGGCAGCGAGGGTCTGGTTCCACCAGGCCATGTATCTCCAGACGATGCTGAAGTCGAAGCTTGTACCAAGAAAGCCGATTACAAAGAGAGGGGTGCTGATCAACAGGCGGTTCAGAATTTTCTTTTGCGGAATTCTGAGGAAATCGGCAGCGATCAGGCGGGCAGAACGGAAAGCGGTATCGCCTGAAGTGATGGGTGCAGCGACCACACCGAGGATGGCCAGCACGGCCCCCAGTTTACCGAGCAGGGTATTTGAAATCTCATTCACCACCCAGGCGGCATTTCCTTTATGTTCTGTCATCACGCCGTTCAGTTCCTGTACGCCTCCGTAAAAGCTCATGGCTGCAGCAGCCCAGATGCATGCAAGGATTCCTTCCGCGATCATGGCACCATAAAAGACATGGCGTCCAAGACGTTCATTTTTAATGCATCTTGCCATCATCGGTGCCTGTGTGGAGTGAAAGCCAGATACAGCGCCGCAGGCAATGGTAACAAAGAGCAGGGGAAATACCGGGAAATGATCCGGATGGCTGTGCATATTGCGGAAATTGCCCGCAGTTAATTCAGGGATGCTGTAGTGATACCAGAACAAGCCGGATATGATGGCAACTGCCATAAAAAGAAGCACAAATCCAAAGAAGGGATAGATCCTTCCGATGATTTTGTCGATGGGCAGCAGGGTAGCCAGGATATAATAGCAAAAGACGGCCAGCACCCAAAATCTGAAGTCCAGCACTTCAGGCGTAAGTCCTGCAAGCAGGCGGGCAGGTCCAATGATAAATACAACGCCAACCATCACCATCAGGATCAGTGTAAAACCACGCATAAACTGACGGAAGCCGTTCCCGAGGTATTTTCCAACGATTTCCGGTACCGACAGCCCGTCCTGCCTGAGTGAAAGCATACCCGAAAAATAATCGTGCACGGCTCCTCCGAAGACACATCCCAATACGATCCAAAGATAGGCGACCGGTCCCCAGGCGGCTCCGGCAATGGCTCCGAATATCGGGCCCAAACCGGCAATATTCAGAAACTGAACCAGAAAAACCCGCCAGGTGGACATGGGAACATAGTCGACCCCGTCTTCCAGGCGGTATGCAGGTGTTTTACGGGAAGCTTTTACGCCCATGATACGGTCCATGTACCTACCGTAGATAAAAAAACCTGCAAGCAGCGATAATATGGCAATACAGAATGTAATCATGGGCAATATCCTGCATCACAAAAGTAACAATAAACTTAACCGGGCGAAATCTGTTATTATTATCAGTAATGTAAGGACAATCCTGACCTTAGAAAAGCTGATTTATACCGACACGGAATGAGTTTGCGAGAAAATTTCTATCCAGGGGTGTACGGCATTACTCGGACTAAACAGCTTTGCATTCGCAAACCTGTCAAGTATGAGTATAATTACAATCAACGATGAAAAACATTGAACGAAGCAAGCCGGTACTGGTAAGCGGGGCAAGCGGATATCTCGCAGGCTGGATTATCAGGAAGCTGCTGGAGGAGGGTTTGCATGTGCATGCCACTGTGCGTGACCTGCAGGATGAGGTGCGCCTGGCGCATTTGAAGGCTCTGGCTTCGGCCTTACCCGGTGACATCGCTTTTTTCCGGGCTGATCTGCTGAAAGAAGGTTCATTTGACGAAGCCATGCAGGAATGTGAGCTGGTATTTCACACGGCATCACCCTTTATCTACACAGTAAAAGACGCACAGCGCGACCTGATTGATCCTGCCCTGCAAGGAACCAGGAATGTATTTGGCAGTGTTGACAGAAGCCCGTCGGTGAAGCGGGTGGTGCTGACCAGCAGTGTGGCAGCCATAGTAGGAGATGCCGCTGATCTGACAAAACTTCCGGACAACACAGCCGATGAAAACAGCTGGAATCATTCTTCCTCGCCAGATCACCAGCCCTACAGCTATTCAAAGACCGTTGCCGAAAAGGCGGCCTGGGAGATAAACCGGCGTCAGGACAGATGGGATCTGGTGGTCATGAATCCTTCCCTTGTGGTGGGTCCGTCGTTAAACATGCATCCGACTTCAGAAAGTTTCAATCTGATCCGGCAGTTAGGGGATGGTAAGATGAAGGCAGGCCTTCCCGATTTCAGGATCGGCATGGTGGATGTCAGGGATGCAGCCCTTGCCCACTACAGGGCTGGGTTCACTCCTGAGGCTGAAGGCAGGCATATCGTTTCCGAAGGGACCCACAGTTTCATGGATCTTGCCATCATGCTCAGAGAGGCCTTCGGTGATGAATTCCCATTCCCACGAAGGATCCTGCCCAAGCCTGTCGTATGGCTGATGGCTCCGTTGGCCGGACTGAAAAGGAAAATGATCAGCCGGAACGTGGGTTATCCATATTTGCTCGACAATACCAAAAGCATCCGTGCCCTTCAGATGACTTACCATCCTGTTCGTCAGGCCGTCATTGACATGTTCGCACAGATCACGGCGCATGAACAGGGAGACAAGCCCCAGGTGCGGTCGGTCGATTAATTAAGCGACTTTATTGATTACAAGCCCCTCCATCTCTTCCATAACCTCCACCACTTCGGCCAAAGCAGAGCCTTCATCCATTTCGAATTCCTCCATGAGCAGGCATATGATCTGCCAGATATCCTTTTTCCCGTCTATCTCATCCCAGATATAGGATGCTGTTTCATCGAGAGTAAAAAGGGGGATGAGTTCAGTGTCAGCGATTTTTTTCACCACCTGGTTTTCATCACCCAGCCTGCGAACTTCCAGCCCGGGAATATGATCATAAACATCCGTTAATTCCATATGGTTTGATTTAACCCCGCCTGTCAGGGAAGGATGATGATTTTCTGATTGACGACAAAGGGATACTGTCCACCGCTGAATCGGATCTGCAGCAGATACAAACCCGGTGCAAGTGGGCTCACATCCAGCGCCTCGCTGACCCAGCCCTCCCGGCCAGCAAATGAAGCAGCGGCTACTGGCCTGCCTTCCGGATTGCTGATCATAAAACTCAGGGTGGCAGGTTCCGGCAGGTAAGCTTTGACCCAGATTTTATCCCTGGCAGGGTTGGGAAAGATTTCGGCAACAGCTTTGCCATCATCATTACCCAGGGGCAGGGAGGGAAACACAAGTACAGTTTCCAGGGGAAGGGCATCGAGGCTGGATACTTCACCTTCCGCACCAACAATCCATTCAGAAACGGGATCACCTCCTCTTTTACCATTCAGCAATATCAGCAGGTCGCTTCCCTCCCTTTGCAATCCTTCGAGTCCTATCCCGGATAATCTGAGGCGTTTATCCTCAACATTCCATATCCAGCCTTCTTCTCCGGAAGGGAAAACGATAGATTCGGGCATAAAAACCGCATCGTTGAAGGAAAGATCGATTGAAACGGCGGCAGCAGGCTGTCCGGCACGAATGATAAGGGGAAGTTGTATCTGTTCCCCTGCAGAGGCCGGAAAAGACCCTTCCACAAGACAGGAAACTGCAGAACGGCTTTTGGCATAAGGGATGAATGAGCCGTTATCATCCCCGTAACACAATCCAAGCAGGTTGTGCTCAGCTATTGAGCCTGAGAAAGTAAGCAGTGGATCTTCAAACGCCCAGGGGCCGGAAGGGAAAGAGGACAAGATTCCCACAAAGAAACGCTGGATCGCAAGTGCATCTACGGCATTGACGAAATTGCTGGCATCCACATCAGCGGCCTCTCGCCTGATACCCTGCAGGTTGATGATATGAACAAAATGTTTCAGTGCTTCCAGCCCGTCGGTGGAATTGATGCCACCCACCGGCTGATTGCTTCCGGCTGTCAGAATATACGTACCGTCAGGGAAGGCAGGGAACTGGTAGGTTCCGTCGGATCCGGTGGTGGTTTGGCTGATTAGCTGACCCGAACTTGTTTTCAGGTATACATTCACGTTTTGCAGGGGCGTATGCTGGTTGTTATCATACTTCACTGAACCGAACACCACGCTTTGTCCTGCCGGCAGGAAAGGATAAACCGTCACCTCATCCGCTGCCGTACAACCATTGGCATCAGTCACCTGGAGCGTATAAACAGTAGTATCGGATGGATTGGCAAAAGGATTGAGGGTATTGGTATTGCTCAGGCCGTCACCGGGACTCCAGATCAGGGTATAGGGCGGGGTTCCCCCGCTGACGCTGGCCGACAGGCTGACTCCCGAACCAAAGAGGCTGTTCAGATCGGGTCCTGCAAACACAAGCGGGGAGTCGAACAAGTTTATCCACACGATCTGATCCATCATTCCCGAACAAAGGCTAAGCGGATCAGTTGCTTCAACCTGGAAATATCCCGGCTGATTCAGGTTCCCGAATGAAATCGCCTGTCCGGTCCCGGTCAACTCATATCCGCTAAGGTAAAGTCCGTTCCAGAGTAAGCGGTAAGTGATTCCCAACTGAGAATCACTCAGTCCGACCGGCACTCCCGTTCCATTGGCACAGGCATCCCCGCCTCCTGTGACTGTAAATATTTGTGGCAGGGGAACAAAACTCACGTTTGCCGTACCATTCATCCAACTACTGCAACCACTCCCGGGGTTGACGGCCTGTATGCTGTAATTTCCTGCAGGAAGACCGGTCCATGTGATCTCCTGTCCCACTCCGTATATTGGCGAAAACACCGGTACATTGTTCAACATTAACTGGTAAACGATACCGGGCTGGGAATTACTCAAAACGACAACGCCACCGCCCTGTCCACCACAATCCACACCGGAGCTGCCGAAAGCGTACACTTCGGGCAGTGGCTGGGCGCTAACATTGACAGTACCATTCATTGCAATATTACAATTGGTGGTGGTCTGAGTGGCATGCACCTGATAGGTTCCGGCTGTCATTCCTTGCCATTGCAGCATCTGTCCGTTTCCCTGCAAGGGGAAGTTCAGGCTGACCCCATTTTTATAAAGCTGATAGGCTACTCCGGTTTCTGATCCGCTCAGGCTGAGGGTCACACCGCCGGAGCCATCACAATACATCGCTGGTCCGGAGAAGTAAAACACAAGAGGAATCGCATACACATTGATCACGGCCGGGGACGAGAAAGCTTCAGAACAACTGCCGTTTTGCACTACGGCCCGGTATTCCCAAAAGCCGGCGCTGCCCGGTATCTCAGAATAAATGGTAGCGGTGTTGGTGATATCAATCCAGTTACCTCCGTTCACCCGCTTTTGCCATCTGAGGATGGTTCCGTTGTACCCCGACAACTGCAGTGTACCGGTCGGATTGCCCAGACAGAAGGCGGTACTGCCGCTCACATTGCCGGCAATGCTGATGGCGCTCACCGTTACGCTTGTAAATGCAGAATAGGATTGTCCGCAGGCCCCATTCTGAACCACAGCCCTGTAATCCCATATTCCGGGCTGGCTGATCATTTGGGTAAGGGTCAGGTTGCTGTGTTGAATATCCTGCCAGTTTCCATTGTTATGCCTTTTCTGCCATTTAACCACACTTCCTGTATGGCCGGCCAGGGTGAGCTCATCAGTACTACCACCCTGGCAGATGGCAGAACCTCCGGTAACGGCGCCTCCGACGGAAGGAGATGCCACCAGCACCTGTGCCACACTTGAATACGTAATTCCGCAAACGGCATGATTGATGACGGCTCGATAATACCACATTCCGGGTAAAGTCGGTGTGCTTGTGTAAATATGCTGAACAAAGATGATGTCGGTCCAAGGGCCGTTTTCATGTTTTCGCTGCCATTTGACGATACTGCCATTATATCCGCTGAGGATCAGATAACCGGTTGAACTTCCGAGACAGATGTTTCCGCCTCCTGCAATCTGACCGCCATTGTTTGCGGAAGCCACCAGCACTGTTGCAGGATTGCTGATTGCAGAGGGGCAATACCCGCTTTGTACCTGCGCCCTGTATTGCCAGGTTCCCGGCTGTGCTGGGATCTCGGAATACCAGTCGGCTGTATTCACAATATTCATCCATGGCCCGTCATTGAGTCTTTTCTGCCATCCTGTTATAAACCCGGTATGATTGCTCAGGGTAAGCACCGGCGTATAAGAACCTTCGCATACAGGCGCTCCCCCGCTCACGGTGCCTCCCACCGAACCCGGATTGACAATGTAAAACACACTGCTGGAATAGTCCTCATCGCAAACACCACTCTGAACCACCACCTGGTACTCCCACACCCCCGTGTCAGCAGGGATTTCGGAGTATACCGTGTCTGTATGGGGTATCATCTGCCACGCAGTGGTATAATATCTTTTACGCCAGTGTTTGATCGTTCCGGTGAAACCTCCGACAATGATGGGTCCTGTGGACTCACCCTGGCAGATGGCGGTTGTAAAGTTCTGAATATTACCGCCGTCGGACTCGGGAAACACATGAATGACCGCTGGGGTACTGTAGGCAAGCGCGCATCCTCCAAGCATGATTTCGGCCCTGTACTCCCAAAGACCGGGAATGGCAGGCGTTTCAGCATACGATTCAAGCAGGTTGGGTATATCTTCCCAAACGCCACCGTCCAGGCGCTTCTGCCATTTCTGGACATAGCCCTGGTGTTCCTGGATTGCCATTGCTCCTGTACCTTCACCGATACAGATCGTATCACTCCCGCTGATCCACCCGGGTACGGGAGCAGGAAATGAGGTAATGTGAACCGGTTGCCAGGGACCCACAATGCCGGTGCTGGTCTGTATCGTCCTGACATAACACGTAAGGTTGGCTCCGGAAGGAAGGTACGGAATATGAAACAAATAGGGTGAAGTCAGGTCCGTAAAAGCCAGATGTTCCATATCCCAGGAAAACTGTACCCCGTTGCCCAGGGTACCTGGCTGAGCCGACAAATCAAAAGGACCGCCGCCACAGTGAACCGTATCATTCATCACAGGATTACCCACAAGAGAAACAACATGTACCGTAAAATCAAAGACAGCCTCACAACCATGGGTATCGGTGACCGTATAAGTCAGATCGAAATCACCATAGGGTGGCCAGGTAAAAAATGGTTCAGCATAGTCGGTACTTGTGAGATACTGCGCTCCAGGACCCGTAAATACGGTTGAAACGTAGGGTGGTGTTCCCCCTGACTGGGTACCATGCAACTGTATCCACCAGCCCTGTCCGCAGTATGCCGGATCCGGATCCACATGGGCAGTGAATTCAGGATCGCGGGTAATCGTCACTGTAGTTGTCATTTGCTGTGAACAAGCGGTAAAAAACCGCGTAGCAGTGACAGTATAGGATCCGAAGGGGCAGTTTTCCCAGCTGATTGGCCCACCAGTTCCTGCCACGGGTAATCCGAATGAAAGATTATCTTTCAACAGCTGGTAAGAAACATTCGCTTCCGACCCGCTTAAATACACCGGAAGGCCGGGGCTGCTGTGGCAATAGTGACCGGAACCGCTCAATTCAAAGATCTGCGGCAGCGGATTCACGCTGATCATCACCTCACCCGTCATTGGCAGGCTGCATCCGGTCGAAGGATCCGCTGACAATACGGTATAAATGCCGCCATCGAGGTTATCCCAGCTGAGCATACTTCCCGTCCCGCTGACTGGATTGCCATAGGCAAGTCCATCCCTGAAAAGCTGGTAGGAGAATCCCGTCTGACTTCCCATCAGTTGTACGCTTAGTCCGGGTGCTCCTTCACAATAGCTGCCTGATCCTGTGACCGGCCAGGTCAGGGGCATGGGATTCACAGCAATACTATTCACCGTTGACTGATCACATCCGTTTACATCAATATATGAGTATGTCAACAGGTGGTTTCCTGCACCGGCGATGGCCGGGTAGAAAGTACTGCCAACGGCACCCGGTCCTGTATAGGTGCCTCCGGCCGGTAAGCCGCCGGTCAGTTCGAATGGTTCTGTATTCAAACAACAAGCCGGAAGTTCGTTATCCCAGGTAACCAGAGGAAGAGGGACTACAGCAATGGTATTGTCAGCAGAGCCGGTACACACCCCTCCGGCATCATAGGTATAGGAGATGACATGCGTACCAATGCCCCCTGCCGAGGGGATGAACATGCCTGATTGCACGCCCGGCCCGCTGTAAATTCCACCCGGAGGATCACCGCCGCTCAGAGGGAAAGGAGGGGCATCCAGGCATTGGACAGGCAGGTTTCCCTGGAAGGTAACAAGGGGAGGAATTTCAACTGTAATGGTAGCCCAAGCGGAGGTTACTGCCGTGCATGGTTCGTTTTGCACCACGGCCCTGAAACGGGTAGTAAGGTCCAGCAAGCCGGGATCGTACATATTACCGGTAAAAGGAATCAGGGTCCAGTCAGTAAACGGACTGACTGATGATTCCCAGTAAAGAATCTGACCTGTAAATCCTGCGAGTGCCAGGGCGGTGGCTTCTTCTCCCTGGCAGATCAGCTGATCCGGTGTAACTGATCCGCCGGTACCAGGCAGGCTCACATTGACAGATGCTGCAGAGGAGAAGGATTCAGAACAGGAAGCGATCACCGTAACGGCCCGGTATTGCCAGGTTCCATATTGGGAAGGAACTTCCGAATAGGTTGCCAGGGTATGGGGTATATCTGTCCATGGGCCTGTATTCAATCTTTTCTGCCAGCGGCTGATCGTTCCGTTAAAACCGCTGCATTGGAGTATTCCTGTGCTTTCCCCGAGACAGACCGTACCGCCGCCAATGACTGTGCCCTGCTGAGGCAGCGGGAATACCTGGATCGCTGCCGGGAGTGCATAAGCCGGATCACAACTTCCCTGGTTCACGACTGCCCTGTATTCCCAAATGCCGGAACCGGCAGGGATTTCTGAGTAAAATGGCTGGGTCAGCGGAATATCTTCCCATACGCCACCATCCAGTCTTTTTTGCCATTTCATGATGTTGCCGGCATATCCAGCCAGTGTCATTACCGGAGTATTAACGCCAGGACAGATACTGGCACTGCCGGTCACAGAACCGCCCAGTGGCCAGGCAGTAACCTGGACACTCTGAATACCGGAAACCGCCTGGGGACAGTTACCGCTGCCCAGGACCACCTGGTATTCCCACAAGCCGGGCTGCACCGGTATTTCACTATAGCTTATGCCTGTATGACTGGTTTGCTGCCAGGCACCGGCATTGAGACGTTTTCTCCAGAAAGCGATGGTACCGCTGTGTCCTGTTAAAATGATGGTACCGGTACTGTTTCCAAGACATATCTCCGGCAATCCGCCGCTGAGTGATCCGCCCAGGGGCAAGGGGTGAACCACCACCATGGCAGCGGCTGAAAAAACATCCGGGCAACCGCTGATCTGCACCTGCGCACGGTATTCCCAGTTACCATCAACGGCCGGCGTCTCTGAATAACTGGTTCCGGTATGGATGATAGTGGTCCATGCACCACTGTTCAGACGCTTCTGCCAGGAAATTACGTTACCTGTCTGACCAGTCAGGTTCAGGACGGGACCGGGATTGCCCAGGCAGATTTCGCTGCCTCCTGTCACAGAACCTCCCACTGAGTTTTCGGAGGCCATGGCCTGAGCCGTAATCCAGGTGCTGGTCTCTCCGGTCGCGCTGTTTCTTGTTCTGGCATACACGATCAGGGTAGTGCCGGCAGGGATCGAAGGTGTAATATAAGAAAAGGGTGCCTCCCAATCAGTAAATACAACCACCAGCCCGTCGAGTGAAAACTGTACCTGGTCGCCACCGCTTCCGGCGACTGCGACCATCTCCACGCTGCCCTCACCACATCTGACCTGGTCGTTCATAGAAGGTTCAGCGACCACGGAAGTGACCTGGATTTCAACCTGGTCGACCGCGGTGCATCCGTGGGCATCGGTCACGGTATAAGTCAACAGATATGACCCGGCTGCCGGACAGTTAAAAACCGGGCTTTGCACATTCACGGCATCCAGGTAAGCACTTCCTGTCCCTGTCCATTGATGCGAAACGTAAGGCAGTGTTCCTCCTGCAGGATTGGCGTTCATGTTAAGATTGACACCAACGGTAACCATTGCCGGATCCGGCGTAATTCCGGCAGAGATGGCAGGATCCTGGGCAGCAATCGCCGAGCCGTTCATCATACGGAAACAGCTTGTCAGGGGATTGGTGGCAATAACGGTATAGGTTCCGGTAGTATTGCCGGGCCATGTGATGGGATTCCCGTTCCCGAATACCGGCGATCCCAGCGGTGATGCATCTTTCATCAGTTGATAGCCAATTCCCGTTTCTGAGCCGTCGAGTGTAATCGTCTGACCGTCTGCATCTTCACAATAATTACCACCTCCTGTAACATTAAATAACACAGGTCTGGGATTCACGACAACGACCGGTGATCCTGCCATCATCACGGAACATGAAGGTGAATTAAGTGTGGCCTGCACCGCGTAGGTTCCCTGACCCAGCCCTGACCAGGTGATGCTTCCTCCTGTGCCGGGCAGGATACTTCCCAATGGATTGTCATTGAGCAACAACTGATAGGATACCCCGGTCTGGGATGAAGCAAGTATCACTTCCATACCACCACCTCCCTCACAGCAACTTCCTCCGCCGCTGAGGCTAAAAATGTCAGGATCAGGTACCACGGTGATCATATTGGCAGCGTTGTTACTGCATGCATGGACATCGGTAAAGGTGTATGTCAAGACATGTAACCCAGGCCCGGCAATGGATGGATTGAAATTTCCCTGGGTAACACCCGGACCCGAATAGGTGCCGCCGGCAGGTTGCCCTCCGCTGAGGCTGAGGGTGGCAGAACCCGTGCACAGCTCGGGCAATGATCCGCCAAAGGTAACTTCAGGCAGGCTAAAGACACTGACAGTATTACTGGCGGATGCACTACATCCATTACCGTCAGTGTAGGTATAAGTGATCATATGGGAACCGGGACCGGCAGCAACAGGATCAAAGGTTGTTCCATTCACACCATTGCCGCTGTATGTGCCCCCTGCAGGTGTTCCGCCGGTCAAAGTAAAAGGCTGCCCGTTGATGCACTGGTCCGGGAATATTCCCGGGAATCCCACAACAGGCAATGGATTTACCGTTATAACCGCATCCAGTGAAAACGCCTCCGGGCAGGTTCCCAACTGAACCACAGCCCTGAATTTTGTGTTTTGTGTGAGGGGTCCGCTGGTGTAAGTCAGACCGGTATGATTGATATTCATCCAGTTGGTGAAGGGACTTACCGCAAACTGCCAGCGAATTACATTGCCGGAATGCCCCGAAAGGGTTAACAATCCGCTGTTTTCGCCCTGGCAAATTTCATTGTTCCCGGAAACAGCACCACCTGCACTGGATGGATTGACCTGGATCACAGCGGGCGAAGAAAACGCCTCTCCACAGGTACTGATACCACAAACTGCACGATATTCCCATGTTCCGGACTGCAGAGGAATCTCGCTGTAAGTATTCTGCAGATGCACGATTGGTATCCAGTTTCCCCCATTGAATCGTTTCTCCCAGCGAAGAATATTGTTTGAATAGTTCACCAGCGTGAGCGTTCCTGTGCTGTTTCCAAGACAGACAGCCCCGCTGCCGGTCACATTGCCTCCCAGGCTCACCGGGTACACAGTCACCGTTGCCAAGGCTGAAAAGACCGGAGGACAGACACCGTTCCCGATCTCTGCCCTGTAATCCCAGACTCCTGAAAATAAAGGTATTTCACTATAGGTGCTTAAGTTATGGTTAATATCTGTCCAGGAAGTGCCATTCAGGCGTTTCTGCCATCGGAGGATGGTACCGTTGTATCCGGAAAGTACAAGCAGGGGTATCGGAGTCTGGGGACAAATTGTTCCTCCCCCACTGATAAAACCTCCCTGACTTGAAGAAATTACGGTAATTGTAAAGAAATCCGAGTACACCGGGTCACAGGTTCCGCTGCGGACTTCAGCACGGTAATCCCAGGTACCTGCAGATGAAGGGATTTCGCTGTAAGTATTCCCGGTATGAACGATGTTTTCCCATGCAAAACCGTTGAATCTTCTTTGCCATCTCTGGACATTCCCTGTATAACCCGTCAGGGTGAGCAAGCCTGTAGCTGAGCCATAACATATGCTGGTGTTGCCTCCGCTAAGCTGCCCCCCGGCACTCAATGGATACACCTGGACAGGTACAACATTGGAGTAGGCCACTGCGCATGAAGGGATCTGGACTTCCACGCGGTATTCCCATAAACCTGACGACGAGGGAGTTTCCTGGTAGAAATCATCCGTCAGAACAATGGTCTGCCAGCTCCCTCCGTTGAGTCTTTTCTGCCAGCGGATGATATTACCGGTTTGTCCTGCCAGATACATCACCGGAGTAGATTGTCCCAGACACAACATGGCAGCTCCTGAG
Source organism: Bacteroidota bacterium (assembly GCA_022709385.1). GTDB lineage: Bacteria > Bacteroidota > Bacteroidia > Bacteroidales > CAIXZF01 > JAKLIX01. Next base: position 150,701 of record JAKLIX010000009.1, read on the forward strand.
AGTGAGCCACCGACTGAAGACGCATATGCGGTGGCTGTTGCGCTGATCCACAGGCTAACAACGGAAGACACGCTGTTGCGTGTCCTGGCAAATACGGTCAGGGGGGATCCGATCAGGACAGCAGGTGTGGTATATTCGTAAGGTTCAGCATCATCTGTATAAACCGGGTTGATCCCATCAAGGGAAAATTGAACCTGGTCACCACCGGGGCCTGCAACTGCAGTCATCAGGACAGTTCCTGAACCGCAGCGGATCACATCTTCCATGGCGGGAGGCAGGAGGGTGGACACCACATGTACGGTCAACTGGTCGGTTGCAGTGCAGGAATGCTGATCGGTAACGGTATAAACGAGCAGGTAATCTCCCACCGTATTCTGGCTAAAGACCGGGTTAAGGATGCCTGTATTGTTGAGGGCGGATGCACCGGCACCGGTCCATTGGTGCAGGGTGTACGGAGGGGACCCGCCGGAGGGATTACCATTGAGGTTAAGGCTACCGCCGGCCACCAGATAAGCCGGATCGGGAATAACAGAAGCTGAAAGGGCCGGATCCTGGGTGATGACCGCCAGTCCGTTCATCATAGTGCTGCATCCGGTGGAAATGATGGTTGCAAGCACCGTGTATGTCCCGGCAGTCTTATGCAGCCATTCAAGGGGGCCACCCGATCCGAAAAGGGGATCCCCGTCGGGCACATTGTCTTTTAAAAGCTGGTATGATACTCCGGTGGAAGATTGTTCAAGAGAGACCGTTCTGCCATTGCCGGAATGACAATAGGATCCTGATCCGGCAAGATTAAACACCTGCGGCAGGGGATTTTCCGTGATCAGCGCCTGGTCCGACATGGCAAGTCCGCAGGAGGTAAGCGGAAAGACAGCGTTTACTGTATACGTTCCGGCAGTCATACCGGGCCAGCCAATCGGATTGCCGGTTCCCTGAACCACAGATCCGAACGGACTGCCATTTTTCATCAGCTGGTAATTTACTCCAATCTGCGATCCGGTCAGAACAACTTCAAGTCCGCTTTCTCCCTGGCAATAATTCCCGCTTCCGGTCACTGCATGTACCACCGGGACTTCATTGACGGTTATTGTGTTCAAGGCAGCACTGGTGCAGTTGTGACTATCGGTGAACTGGTAGGTGATACTATGGGTGCCTGCTCCTGCGACAGCCGGAGTAAAAATATACCCATTCACACCAGGCCCGAAATAGATTCCTCCCGGAGGATTTCCGCCGGACAGGACGAATGCCGGATCATTCAGGCAAGGAACCTGAAGGCTGCCGGTGAAGGTGACCGCGGGCAAATCATACACTGTGATGCTATTGGTGGCAGAACTGCTGCAGTTATTGGCGTCTGCATAGGTGTAGGTGATGATCCATGTTCCTGCGCCGGCTGCAGCTGCACTGAAATTTGTACCTGTAACTCCGGGTCCTGAATAAGTACCTCCCACAGGAAAGCCTGTTTGCAGGTTGAATGTGGTATTGTTGACGCACTGGGCGGGAAGAACCCCGGCGAAACTGACATTTGGCAGAGGGTTCACAGTGACAACCGCATGACCGGAATAGACATAGGGGCAGGGTCCGCTAGCCAGCACCGCCCTGAACCAGGTGGTTTGAGCCAGTATTCCGGGGGAGTATGTTGTTCCGGTATTAGGTATATCTGTCCAGGTGCTGAAAGGAGCTGTGGTATACTGCCATTTTACGAGGGTCCCTGTATGGCCGCTAAGTGTAAGTGTGCCAGTATTTTCGCCTATACAAAGGATGGTACTCCCGTTGACTTGTCCACCCACTGCCGGAGGATGAATGGTAAGGGTGATGGTGACAGGCTGACTTTCGCACCCTGTCACGGAATCCACTGCATAATAGGTATAGGTTCCGGCGGTTGACTGACCGCTTGGGAAGGGGTTTCCCCTGAAAAGCAGGTTGGTGAGGCCGGGGTTACCGAACCATTTGATGGTACCACTTCCTGTTGCAGAGAGGGAAGGAATGACTCCTCCTTCACATCCATCCTGGTTTCCGCCTGAGACAGGGGTAGAAGGCGGGATGGAAACAAACTCATCGTATCCCGGATCGGGGGTCGCTGCATCGCGCAGATTCAGGTCATAATCCGTGTTAATCCCTGGCAGGGGGATGCCGGCACCGTCAATAAAGCAATTGGAAAATGGTAAGAGATGAAGATCTGTATCCGACGCAAAGTATGGTTTAATACTTATACTGTGCTGGTCCTGACCGGAGGCTGCCTGGTAGGCAGCGAAGGATTGAACGGGTCCGCCATTCCACCAGGCACAGGGGCCTGAAAAAGAGTAGATAACATTGTAATCGGAAATGAAACTGTCTGGTGCAATACAATAAACAGCATAGTGTGGTCTGTTATTTCCAGGTGCCTTTTCATTGATGAAAAGATTATTTCTGATATCACAGGGAAACTCTGACAAACAACGCATGGCGGAGGTGTAGTTGGCAGTGCTCACCGGTCCGAATACCCTCACCGAGTTGTAATAGCAATTCATCTGGGCATCAGGTAATCCCGTGAGATCAAGCCCAAACAAGTTCGGGCTCATTGATACTCCTGCGTTTAGAGAAATCATATTATTGTAAAGATTGTTGGTACTGCCGGATTTTGACAAATGATAAACTCCGGTGATATTGACGGCCACAGTACCGACCAGGCCCCGCAATCCGAAGATTTTGTTCCTGCAGACCGATCCGGCCGAAACGAGGATGCCGGTCAGATATCCCTGGGAAAGCGGATTATTAAGCGACATATTTGCAATCAGGTTATTTTCAACCTTGCTTTGCCACTGGTCATTGTTGAGCCAAATTCCGAAATTACCACCCGTACCTGATGAAAGAATGGAATTTGGGAGTGAGGGATGGCCGATCAGATTTCCGCCCAATGTGCCAATGTTAACAAGCCCGTTTTCACAAAAAATTCCTGCGAAGAACACGTTTCCCGTTGCGGTGATACTGATGTTGGAAACGGCGTTTCCAAAAATATGATGAAGCTGGGTTCCGGCAGTATTGATCCAAATCCCGGCAAAAACACTGTTGCCTGCATACTCCCAGTACCCACCTTCGCATCCGGGAGCAGAGCCTCCGATGTAGTTAGCCGAGATCACGTGTCCTGAGCCTGATTCCACCCTGATACCGCTTTGTTCTTCAGCAGTGGCAGCTCCCGCATAAATATTGTTGGCTGAGATCACACAGTTATCCCCACAATCGTACAACATAATTCCTTCGTGGGTGAAATGATGAATATTGCAATCAGTTACATTGAGGTAAGTAGAGGCTGAAGCTGCATAGACACCTTGTTTCGCAGGTCCGGCAACGCCACCCGTGGCACCACGCAGCTCGCACGCGGTTATATTGACGGATGAGCCTCCGGCTCCGAGATTTACGCATGCTGCCCAGGATGAATTGGTTTCGACCACGGTATTGGTGAGGGTACACTGGACTGCATCACCCAAAAACTGAAGCGGAGACCTGGCATCCGCAGGGTTCAGGTGGGTATTGCGGAAAAGGAGGTTTTTACCGGCACCTCCGTTAATGGTGACCCTGTCGGCACCGGAAAAGCGGATCATGTAAACACCGGTAAGATTGCCGTTATTGCTGACAGTTCTTAATGCCGGGCCGTCCGGCTGAATGGTCAGGGTGAAAACCGGGGGCAGATCATTTTCAGTCCACTGGTTCAGTGCATGGGTTCCGTCTTCCAGAAGATCTCCGGCTATGATGGCTGTGATGTTTCCTGTAACCACGTTGGCATTGATATCCTGGAATAAACCGGCCGGTCCGGTAAGATTGGGATAATCGGGTGTGGCTCCTCCGATGTATTTTATCCCTGAGATGGTTTGTTTGATAGCATAGGACTTTGGCGTTACCGGTAAGGTGGTAAGATTTCCGACCGTTGTACCGGATGTTCCTGCCAGGGGATTAAAACCCAGATGCAGGGGAACAGCCTGGTCCTGTGCGACGAAAAAGTACTCTATCACATCCCCTGCACTTACGCTTCCGGCTGCAAGAAATGCATAATTGATGGTAAAAGTGAAGGGAGAGATGGCATTGGATGCTTCAACCCACTTCCAGCCGCTGACACCAGGGGTATTGGTATAATCAACGAGGGAAGCATCTCCCTGTTTCCGGTAGTAAATTCTGGGCCTGGATCCCGGGTTCAAGTCCACACCGGTTCCCTGGTCGGTAATATAAATGTCTCCGACTGTCCTGGTTGCAGCAATTGCCCCATCGGTGAAGTCCTCGAAAGTAATGACGGGATGAAAGATATCCACGTTCACGTAATTGCCTGCGTCGGCTCCGATATCGACTGGGGTTAAACTGTTCCGGATCTCGCCGTCAATATCCAGTATGACGCCATTGACAGATAAACCAGACCCTTCGGCCGGGGTATTCAGCCCAAGGTGCATATTTATTGTGGACGCACTGCCTGCAGGGTTCAGATAATTTGGATCACCGATCCCGCTATGCAGGTTTTGCCCGGGCAGGGCTTCCCAGATTGCCTGTAGGTTGTTTAAAGGAGTGGTGCCACTGTTGAAGGTCATGGTGACACCATCATTCCCACTGGATGTCAGCACGTTATAATCGCTGAAATGATTGGTGGTATTGGTAAAGAAGCAGGCATAGTGTTTGCCGCCAGATCCAGCGGTTGCGTTTGAGCGCTGATTGCTGAAGATATTGTTCACCAGGGTATCGATGGCTGTACCCGTCCGGTAGAAGGCAAAGCTGTTAGCCGTCCCGCTTCCCACACCACTACCTCCCACAAAAATGCTGTTATGGCAGGCGAATATGCGCCCGTTGCTTCCTGTTTTAGCCAGTCCGTAAATGACGGGAGTGAGGGTGATACTATTGCCTGCAGCATCGATCCCAAGACCGATCATGTTGTTCCTGATGCTGACACTGCCTGCGGATCCGTTTCCGTTCTTCATCAGGATGCCATAGATTGCGGATGAAAGGGATGAGGAGGAAACACTGAGGGAGTGGATTAAATTGCCGGAAATGAGATTGGAACCTGAAACGGGTCCGTCATAGTAGATGCCTGCCACCTTCACTGCATTTAGAGGACTGATATTTGAAAGTGAATGTATCGTATTGCCGAAGATCTGCTGGCCTTCCGTGATGGCAGCATTGGATAATATCCCGATGACGGCACAATTCGCTTCATTGCCTGTACTTGAACAGGATGAAACCAGGTCAGACACCAGGTTATCATGGATTTGACCATTCCCTGCAGATGCAGGCGACAGCCTGATCCCGACAAGCTGGTTACTGCTTCCGGTATTGGTAGCGCTGAGGTATCTGACCGTGTTTGAAAATATTGCCTGGTTCAGTGTCAGTGCCAGGGAGTACACCCCGACCACCATTCCATTGCATGTACTGGTAAGGGGACCAGACTGGGCACCGACCTGGTTATTGGAAATAATCAATGAGTTTGGCGTGCCGGTGATATAAATTCCGCGAAGGCCGGCACCGGCAGATCCGTTCATGGCCACACCGGCCATGATATTTCCGCTTATCAATATGTCTCCGAGATTACCGGCAGTGGAGGTAATACAGGAGAAAATCATCGTATTGGTGCTTGTGATGCTGATACTGGATGGATTATTCACATCCCCGATGATGTTGGGAGTAACATTTCCGCATGAAACATTTCCATTAACGATGGCGATCCCGCTGATCGAGGTTTGTGTAGAACCTGTGGTAAGGCTTATATTCCTGATAGTGTTTCCCTGGACACTGGCCAGGGCGGCCGGTTTCACCCCTACCCTGATCATCCGGAATCCACCTGAACCGGTCAGGGTCATTGGACTACCGCCACAAAAAGGAGCCTGTCCACCGATATAATTATTGGTAACCGTGAGGTTTCCCAGGGAAGTTCCCTGATTCAGTTCCATGCATGACATAAACTGACCATTGGTCGTGGCCCGGGAGGTCGTCTGATAGAAATGGTTATTGCTGATCAGCCAGTCACCCGAATGGGAGGCAAGAAAAATTCCACTGAAGTTGGCAGCAGCATGATAGAAATTATAAATATTGCAGGACGTCACGGTATTGTTGTTGTTTTCTGCACCCGGGATTCCGGCGGAGTAAATTCCGTAGCGGGGCGTGGAAGCGCCATCCCTGATATCGCAGAATTCAATCAGGTTATTGTTGTTTCCTGAAGTCAGGGTGGAAGTGGAAAACACAATCACACCGCAGGTATCAAGGGTATTGACTCCCCTGAATGTACAATATCTGAGGATGTTGTGGGAGCCTCCGTTGATGAAACGACAGGCGATCCCTCCTGTATTGGTATTGGAGACGACAAGGTCACGCGTACTGCCGGTTCCGCCAACCCTGCCATCGAGAATAAAGTATCTGACACTGTCGAGGTCAAAGGTAGGACCGGCGTTTCCTGAGGTGATATTCAAGCCGCTGACCGCAGGCCTTATGGTGATAGTATTGATAGCTGTGCCTGTGATTGGCGGCGAAAGCGGGAAAACCTCTGAGGCAGGGCTGTAGCCGCTGATCAGGGATAATATCACCGGTCCACCGAGCCCGTTCGCATTGATGGCAGAGAAAGCAGCAGTAAGGGTGAGATAATCGCCACCGGGACCTATCGTCCGGGTCCCCGAAACGGGCTGCGCCTTCAGGGATAAAACAGTCAGGCAGGAAAACAGTAAGCAGGCGAAAGTTTTCTTCATAAAGCAAAGAATTATTTGCGTCAGATTAAAAACAGAATATGTAAATTATTCTTTTATAGAATATTGTGGAAAGCTCAGGGTAAGTGATCAGCCAAATCATATTCTTTGTAAAATTCCATATAATTATCATTGTGGTGACCAGTGTCAGCAAATTTTATCATAACAGGTTGCTATTTTCTGAAATTACCGACATGAAATGGATTTGAGAAGAATTTACGTTCAAGACGTAACCGGCAATAATCATATTTGACCGCTTTGTATTCGCGAACCTGTCCTGTATAAATATAGATGCATTTTTTTATAAAAACGGAAAAGAGATTTCATTCCCTCCCTCATCTGATCATTCCTTTCCATTTGAGGTTGAAGTCCGGAACCGCTGCGTTAAACCTCCTATCCGGCATAGAAATCTTTGAAGCATACAGATCGAAATGAATTTGGTTTATCTTAGTAGGTTAATTTCAATTAAACCAAAGTGGATTTTATCGACTGGTACTTGTACAATCCCATTTACTCAATTTCACATGAAAAGCTTTAAAAACCTGCTTATCATTATTTTAATTAATTTGATTGGAATTTTTACCTTAACAACAGACATCTATGCTGCTTATTTTAAGGATATTCCTGTAACACTGACTCAACCCGGCGGGTTGGAGATCCATGTTTTCATCAGCGGTGACGAGTACTATCTGCGGCTTCATGATGCCAATAATTACACCATTATCCAGCACCCTGCCACAGGTTATTATATGTATGCCATGCTGGACGGAGATTCCCTGGTGCCGACAAGCCTGATTGTGGGAATATCAGATGCAACCGACGGAGGGCTGGTACCTGGCATTGACATACCTGCTGCAAAGAAACTGCGGTTAAGGAGTGATTTCCTGCAAAGGACACCTTCCAAGCCGCAGACAGGTCCGGCCGAGGTGCTGAATAGCGGATCGATCAATAACATAGTAGTTTTTATCCGATTCAGCGATCAGACGGAATTCCCTTCAAGTCTCAGCGTTTACGATGATATGTTCAATAACAGTGCGCCCTCGGCCAACTCCATGTATAATTATTTTAAGGAAGCCTCATTTAACTCCTTATCCATCACCTCCACCTATTATCCAACACCATCGGGAACAGTCATCGTGAGTTATCAGGATTCCCATCCCCGCAGTTATTATATGCCTTACAACGTTGTTACGAATCCCGGGGGTTATATTGGTGATGTGCAGCGGACCACCAGAGAGCACAGCCTTTTGGCTGATGCAGTCGATTTTATAGACGGGATGGTACCAAGCGGCCTTGACATTGACAATGACAATGACGGTTATGTTGACAACGTATGTTTTATCATCCGGGGGAGCAATACTTCCTGGAGCGACCTGCTCTGGCCTCACCGCTGGGTTTTATATACTGAAACCGCGACCATTAATGGTGTTCAGGTTTGGGATTACAATTTCCAGCTCGAGACCTTCCTCACCGGAAGCGGTAACGGCGTGCTGTGCCACGAAATGTTCCACTCCCTGGGCGCACCTGATCTGTATCATTATACCGACAACGGAATTGATCCCGTGGGACCATGGGACATCATGGAAACCACCTCCAATCCCCCGCAGTCCATGGGAGCCTGGATGAAGTATAAATACGGCACCTGGATCGGTACAGTCCCGGTAATCTCCACTTCTGGAACGTTTACGCTTAATCCTGTCACCAATTCGACCAATAATCTTTACAGGCTCAATTCACCCAACAGCACCACGGAGTTCTTTATCCTCGAATACAGAAGGCAGACAGGCACCTTTGAGAGTTCAATACCCGGCTCAGGACTGCTCATCTACCGGATCAACACCCTGGCCGGGGATGGCAATGCAGAAGGTCCTCCGGATGAAGTGTATCTATACAGGGTCAACGGAACGACCAGTAGCAACGGGAATCTGAACCAGGCTCATTTCAGCAGTGGTACTGGCAGGACATCATTCAACAATACCACCAATCCGAATTGTTTTTTTGCCGATGCCAGCCTGGCCGCACTAAACATAAGCAATGTCGGTGTGGCTGGAACCACCATTTCATTCGATGTCATCGTTCCCCTGGCAGCAGGATTTAGCGCGGATAAGACATCCGTTTGCCCTTTGCAGACCGTTCAATTTTCCGACCTGTCATCAGGAGGACCCAGCGGCTGGACATGGAGTTTCAGTCCTTCCACTGTCAGTTTTGTAAACGGAACCAACAGTAATTCACAACACCCTCATGTCCAGTTCAATGCATCCGGTAATTATTCAGTCACACTCAATATCACCGGGCCGGGAGGATCCGACAGCCGGACACTTACGAACTACATCACTGTTTTATCTGAAGTGAACCCGCCATTTACCGATGATTTCGAAAGCAACAGCTTTTCCACGAACAATTGGACAGTGGAAAACCCGGATAATTCGCTTACATGGACCATAAAAAGCAGTGTGGGCGGAAACAGCCCGGGCAGTAAAAGCCCGTACGTAAGGTTTTACTCCTATGCGAGCAGGGGACAATATGACTATCTGATCACACCACCTGTAAACATTGAGACATATGGCTCAGCACAACTGACCTTTAAGGTAGCCTACCGGCCATACAGCACTTCGTATAAGGACTCGCTGAAAGTAATGATTTACAGTGATTGCGGAGAAACCTGGATGGCAACACCTTATGTTAAAACGGGAACCGTTCTGGCAACCGGAACTGCCACGACCAGCGAGTTCACTCCGTCAAGCTCCAGTCACTGGAGGACGGAAACCATTGACCTGAATGCCTATTGCGGTGAGGTAATCCGGGCTGAATTCGTAGCCGTTAACGATTATGGAAATAACCTCTACATCGATGATGTAAATATCACAGGTACACAACTCATTCCTGATTTTACTGCCAGCAAAGTCAATCCGTGCGTTGCTGAACAGATCAGTTTCACAAATCTGTCGAGTGGAGGTGCAACCTCCTGGCTATGGGATTTCGGCGATGGCAATACTTCAACGCTGCAACATCCGGTCCACACCTATACCACTGCCGGAAATTACCATGTGACACTTCAGATTTTCAAAGGAAATGCCTCTAATTCAGTTACCAAGAATAATTACATCACTGTTATTCCACTAAATCCGGTCGAAATAAGCATCTCAGCCCAGCCGCCTGGTGTGATCTGCCAGGGAGAAAGTGTCACATTCAGCGCCACCCCCACCAATCCCGGCCAATCCCCTGTCTATCAGTGGAAAGTGAACAGCCTGAATGCAGGAACAAATAGTAGTGCCTTCACCTACACTCCCCAGGATGGCGACCAAGTACAGTGTATTTTGACCTCCTCGCTGAGTTGTACTTCCAACAACCCGGCAAGCTCCAATACCATCACTGCCGAAGTGACAACAGCACTGATTGTTGCCGTCTCCATTGAAGCCACACCCGCCGGAGTCATTTGTACCGGAGAAAGTGTCACATACAACGCCACCCCTACAAATCCGGGCCTATCCCCTGTCTATCAGTGGAAAGTGAACGGTCTCGATGTTGGGACAAACAGCAGTACTTTCACTTTTACTCCCCAGGACGACGACCAGGTACAGTGTATTTTGACTTCCTCCCTGAGTTGTACTTCCAATAATCCTGCAACCTCCAATACGATCACTTCAGATGTGGCCACGACATTGACTGTTGCCGTCTCCATTGAAGCCACACCCGCCGGAGTCATTTGTACCGGAGAAAGTGTCACATACAACGCCACCCCTACAAATCCCGGTCAATCTCCTGTCTATCAATGGAAAGTGAACGGCCTGGATGCAGGGACGAACAGCAGTGCTTTCACTTTCACTCCCCAGGATGGCGACCAGGTACAGTGTATTTTGACCTCCTCGCTGAGTTGTACTTCCAATAATCCTGCAACCTCCAATACGATCACTGCAGATGTGGCCACGACACTGACTGTTGCCGTCTCCATTGAAGCCACACCCGCCGGAGTCATTTGTGCCGGAGAAAGTGTCACATGCACCGCCACCCCAACAAATCCCGGTCAATCTCCTGTCTATCAATGGAAAGTGAACGGCCTGGATGCGGGGACGAACAGCAGTACTTTCACTTTTACTCCCCAGGATGGTGACCAGGTACAGTGTATTTTGACCTCCTCGCTGAGTTGTACCTCCAACAACCCCGCAAGCTCCAATACCCTTAGCGCAGCCGTGACTCCGATCTCAGCGGTGTCAGTCGCTATCGAGGCCAATCCTTCAGGGGCGGTCTGTGCCGGAGCAAGTGTCACATGCACCGCCACCCCAACAAATCCCGGTCAATCTCCTGTTTATCAGTGGAAAGTGAACGGTTCGGATGCGGGAACAAATAGCAGTACCTTCACCTACACTCCCCAGGATGGAGACCAGGTACAGTGTATTTTGACCTCCTCCCTGAGTTGTACCTCCAACAACCCCGCAAGCTCCAATACCCTTAGCGCAGCCGTGACTCCGATCTCAGCGGTGTCAGTCGCTATCGAGGCCAATCCTTCCGGGGCAGTCTGTGCCGGAGCAAGTGTCACATATACCGCCACACCCACAAATCCCGGCCAATACCCTGTTTAT